>CAVUSB010000005.1:0-499437 GCA_963744045.1 uncultured Acidimicrobiaceae bacterium | reverse complement strand
GGGGGCTACCCCTTCTCGGCCAGGACGGCCTGGGCGGCGGCCAGGCGGGCCACCGGGACCCGGAAGGGCGAGCAGCTCACGTAGTCGAGCCCGGCGTCGTAGAAGAGGCCGATCGACTGGGGGTCCCCCCCGTGCTCGCCGCAGACCCCGACCTTGAGACCCGGCCGCGTGGACCGTCCCCGCTCGGTGCCGAGGCGCACGAGCTCGCCCACGCCGTCGAAGTCGACCACGTCGAAAGGGTTGCGCGGCAGGAGGCCGAGCTCCAGGTAGGCGTCCATCATGCGGCCCTCGACGTCGTCGCGCGAGAAGCCGAAGGTCATCTGCGTCAGGTCGTTGGTCCCGAACGAGAAGAAGTCGGCGACCTCGGCGATCTCGGCGGCCCGCAGGGCGGCCCGCGGCGTCTCAATCATCGTCCCGATGGTCACCTCGAGCGTGCCCCGCTTCGCCGTGCCCGCCTTGGCGCCGCGCGAGGCGCGGGAGCGGGCTCCTTGTTGACGTCGGCCACGGCGTCCTCGACCCAGCCCCGGGCGAGCGCCAGCTCGGCCCGGGTGACGGTCAGCGGGATCATGATCTCGACGATGGGATGGCCGCCGTCGGCCACCCGCTGGCGGGCCGCCTCCATCAGCGCCCGCACCTGCATGGCATAGAGGCCGGGCTTGATCACCCCGAGCCGCACGCCACGGGTGCCGAGCATGGGGTTGGACTCGCGCCACGACAGCGCCGCCTCGTACATGCGCCGCTCCTCGGGGTTCAGCCCGACGGTGTCCTCCTTGTGCGCCAACTCCTCGGTGGAGGGGAGGAACTCGTGCAGCGGCGGGTCGAGCAGGCGCACCGTCACCGGCAGCCCGTCCATGGCGGCCAGGATGGCGATGAAGTCCTCACGCTGCACGACGCGCAGCTCCTCGAGCGCCTCGGTTTCCTCGGCCGGGGTGTCGGCCAGGATCATGCGTCGCACCACGGGCAGGCGGTCCTCGCCGAGGAACATGTGCTCCGTGCGGCACAGGCCGATGCCCTCGGCCCCGAGCTTGCGCGCGTTGGCCGCGTCGTCGCCGGTGTCGGCGTTGGCGCGCACGGCCAGCTTGCCCTTGCGGATGGCGTCGGCCCACGACAGCACCGTGTCGAAGGCGGCGGGGGGCTTGGCCGCCGTGAGCGGCACCTCACCGGCCACGACGATGCCCGCTCCCCCGTCGAGCGAGACCCAGTCCCCCTCGGTGAGCGTGATGCCGTTGGCCGTCACCTGCCGGTCGCCCAGCCGCAGCACCTCGGCGCCCACCACGGCCGGCTTGCCCCAGCCGCGGGCCACGACGGCGGCGTGGCTGACCAGGCCGCCCCGGGCGGTCAGGATGCCCTCGGAGGCGAGCATCCCGTGCACGTCCTCGGGCGAGGTCTCGTTGCGCACCAGCACCACGGCCTCGCCGCGCTCCGCCGCCGCTGCGGCGTCGTTGGCGGTGAAATAGATGCGGCCGACGGCGGCGCCGGGGCTCGCACCGAGGCCCTTGGCCCAGGTGACGTGGCCCGAGCTCGGCGAACTGCGGGTGGAGGACCGAATCGAGGTGGTCCTCGGTGATGCGCGAGACGGCCTCTTCCTTGGAGATCCCGAGATCGCTCGGGCGCACCATGTCGACCGCCATCTTCAGCGCGGCGGCCCCGGTGCGCTTGCCCACCCGGGTCTGGAGCATCCACAGCTTGCCCTGGTCGATGGTGAACTCGGTGTCGCACATGTCCTGGTAGTGGCCCTCGAGCCGGCTGAAGATCTTCAAGAGCTCGGCGTGCACCTTGGGGAACTGCTTCTTCAGCTCCGCGATGGGCTCGGTGTTGCGGATGCCGGCCACGACGTCCTCGCCCTGGGCGTTGACCAGGAAGTCGCCGTAGGCACCCTTGGCGCCGGTGGCCGGGTCACGGGTGAAGCCCACGCCGGTGCCCGAGTTGTCGTCGCGGTTGCCGAAGACCATGGCCTGCACGTTGACGGCGGTGCCGAGGTCGTGGGCGATGTGCTCGCGGTCGCGGTAGGCGATGGCGCGAGGGCCGTTCCAGCTGCGGAACACGGCCTCGATGGCGCCACGCAGCTGCTCGGCGGGCTTCTGCGGGAAGGGCTTGCCGGTGTGGCGCTCGACGATCTGCTGGTACGAGTCGACGAGGTAGCGCAGCAGCTCGGTCGGCACCTTGGCGTCCGAGGTGGTCCCGGCCAGTTCCTTGGCGGCGTCGAAGAGCGAGTCGAACTCCTCGCCGGGCAGCTCCAGCACGATCCGGGCGTACATGGCGATGAAGCGGCGGTACGAGTCGAAGGCGAAGCGCTCGTCCCCCGTCTGCTTGGCCAGCCCCTCCACGGACTCGTCGTTGAGGCCGAGGTTGAGGACCGTGTCCATCATGCCGGGCATGGAGAACTTGGCACCCGAGCGCACCGACACGAGCAGGGGGTCGCCGGCGTCGCCGATGGACTTGCCCATGGCCTTCTCGAGCCGGGTGCGGGCGCTCGCCACCTCGGCGTCGAGCTCCTTGGGCCAGCCGCCGGCCATGTAGGCGCGGCAGGCGTCGGTCGAAATGGTGAACCCGGGAGGCACCGGGAGCTCGAGTACCGACGTCATCTCGGCCAGGTTGGCGCCCTTGCCACCCAGGAGGTCCTTGAGCTCCATCGGCGGTCGGGCGTGCGTGTGGTCGAAATCGAAGACGAACGGCATCGGGCCTCCTTGCCCTGGACGAACGAACCGCGTAGCGAGCGCGTTCACTCGAAATGGTCGCCCTCCCCACTTGGGACGGGCCACCCCAGCCTACTTTCCCCCCGGCGCACCTCCGGATCGCTTCAGTGCTGCGTGCCGCCACCCGGATCGCCCTCGCGGGCCACGGCATCTCCCATGACCGCCGCGGCGACCTGGCGCTCGAAGACCTCCTTCGCCTGGCGCATGAAGTCGCGCACGACGGCCAGCTCGTCGGCCTTGAAGCGCTGCGCCACCTGGCGCATCTCCTCGGCGACGGGCTGCTGCAGGCCCTGCAGGCGCTCCTGGGCCGCCGGGACGATCTCGACCCAGACGCGGCGGCGGTCCTCGGTGTCGCGCCGGCGGGTCACCATGCCCGCCTCTTCGAGGCGGTCGAGGATGAAGGTCACGGCGCCGGTGGTCAGCCCGCTCTCCTCGGCCAGCCGGCCGGCGGTGAGCGGACCGAGGCGGCCGATCAGGTCCAGGCAGCGCATGTCGGTCCGGCTCAGCTTGAGCTTCTTGGCCAGTCCCTCGTCGAACTCGCTGGCGGCGCCGAGGTACCCCATGATCTCGGCGCGCAGCTGCTGGGCCAGCTCTGCACGCGACCATTGTCTTGACACGTAAATAACTTTATCACTAAGTTTCTTGGGTAATGGCTAATTCTTCGCACCCATCGCTGGCGGTGGAGGCCCACGACCTGGTCAAGGTCTTCCCCCGCGGCAACGTCCGGGCGCTCGACGGCGTCTCCCTGGAGGTCGAGGCCGGCACCGTGCTCGGGCTGCTCGGCCCCAACGGGGCGGGCAAGACGACCGTCGTGCGCATCCTCTCCACCATCCTCGAGCCCCGACGCGGGACACGCCTCCGTCCTCGGGCTCGACGTGGTCACCCGAGGCCGACGCCGTGCGGCGCATCATCGGGCTGGCCGGCCAGTACGCCGCCGTCGACGAGAACCTCACCGGCCGGGAGAACATCCACATGGTGGCGCGCCTGTCCCACCTGAGCCGCAAGGTGGCGGCCCAGCGGGCCGACGAGCTGCTCGAGGAGTTCGGCCTGTCCGACGCCGGGGACCGCGTCCTCAAGACCTACTCGGGCGGCATGCGCCGGCGGCTCGACCTGGCGGCCGCGTTGGTGGCCAACCCGCCCGTCCTCTTCCTCGACGAACCGACGACCGGCCTGGACCCCCAGAGCCGCCAGGGGCTGTGGGCCTCCATCGAAGAACTGGTCAGCGAGGGCACCACGGTCCTGCTGACCACCCAGTACCTCGAAGAGGCCGACCGGCTGGCCCGCGACATCGTCGTGATCGACCACGGGCGCGTCATCGCCGAGGGCACCCCGGCACAGCTCAAGGCCGACCTGGGGACCTCGGTGGTCTCGGTGACGCTGGGCGACCGCGCCGCGGTGGCCGGGCGGTCCAGCTGCTCGAGCCCCTGTCGGAGAAGCCGCCGATCGTCGAGGACCTCGTGGTCGAGCTGACGGTCAACGACGGCCCCAAGGCGGGCGCCGAGGTGCTGCGCTCCCTGGACGCGGCGGAGATCACCATCGCCGGCCTGGCGCTGCGCGAGCCCAGCCTCGACGACGTGTTCCTGAGCCTCACCGGCCACAAGACCGACCATCGACGAGGACGACGCACCGGGTGCGGCGAAGCCGAAGAGGGGCTTCGGCCGGGGCCGCAAAGCCGACGTGACCGACGGAAAGGATGCCGCATGACGACAATCACCGTCCCACCGGTGCAGCTCCTCAAGCCCGATCAGGGCCACCGCCTGTCGTGGGCCCTGGCGGACATCGTGACGATGGCCAAGCGCAACATCCTGGCCGTCCTGCGGACGCCCGAGGCACTGTTCTTCACGACGCTGCAGCCCATCATGTTCGTGCTGCTCTTCACCTACGTCTTCGGCGGGGCCATCCACGTCCCCGGCGGCGCACTACATCGACTTCCTGATGCCGGGCGTCTTCGTGCAGACCGTGATCTTCGGCGCCATGGCCTCGTCGGCCGGCCTCGCCGAAGACCTGCACAAGGGGATCATCGAGCGCTTCCGCGCCCTGCCCGATGAGCCGCTCGGCCGTGCTGGCCGGCCGCACCACGTCCGACCTCGTGCGCAACTTCTTCGTGATGATCCTCATCACGCTGGTGGGCCTTCGCCGTCGGTTTCCGGATCGGCGACCAACTTCGGGCTGTTCGTCTGCGGGGTGCTGGTGATCCTCTTCTTCGCCTACGCGCTGAGTTGGGGCTTCGCCTACCATCGGCCTCTCCGCGCCCAACGCGGAGACGGCACAGGTCATGGTGTTCCCCTGATCTTCCCGCTGCTCTTCGCCTCGTCGGCCTTCGTGCCGGTGGCGTCCATGCCCGGTTGGCTGCAGGTCTTCGCCGAGCACCAGCCGGTCACCCAGGTCGTGAACGCCTCGCGCTCGCTCATGGTCGGCGGCACGCTGCACGACCCGGGCGCCGTGTGGTCGGCCCTGCTGTGGTCGGCGGCCTCCTGGTCGTGCTCGCCCCGATCGCGGTGCGCAAGTACCGCCAGGTGGCCTGAGGCCGGGCGCTACTCCTCGCCGGTGCGCCGGCGCAGCTCGCCCAGCAGCTCGGCGATGGGCACCCGCACCTGGTCGGTGGTGTCCCGGTCGCGCACGGTGACGGCGTTGTCCTCGAGCGAGTCGAAGTCGACGGTGACGCACCACGGCGTCCCGACCTCGTCCTGGCGCCGGTAGCGCTTGCCGATGCCCTGGGTGACGTCGTAGTCGCACATGAAGTGCGGCTGCAGGGACGTGAGCACCTGGCGGGCGAGCGGCTCGAGGGTGTCCTTCTTCGAGAGCGGCAGCACGGCCACCTGGTAGGGCGCCAGCCGCCAGTGCAGGCGCAGCACGGTGCGCGCCTCGCCGCCGACCTCGTCCTCGTCGTAGGCGGCGAGGAGGAAGGCCATCATCGTGCGCGTGGCGCCGGCGGCCGGCTCGATCACGTACGGCGTGTAGCGCTCGTTGGTCGGCGGGTCGAAGTAGTCGAGCTTCTCGCCCGAGGCCTGGCGTGGGCGGTCAGGTCGAAGTCGCCCCGGTTGGCGATGCCCTCGAGCTCGTCCCAGCCCCAGGGGAACAGGAACTCCACGTCGGCCGTGCCCCGCGAGTAGTGCGAGAGCTCGCTCGGCTCGTGGTGGCGCAGGTGCAGCTTGTCGGCCGGGATGCCGAGGTCGAGGTACCAGCGCAAACGCTCCTCGAGCCAGTACTCGAACCACTTCTGGCCTCGTCCGGCGGCACGAAGTACTCCATCTCCATCTGCTCGAACTCGCGGGTGCGGAAGACGAAGTTCTGCGGGGTGATCTCGTTGCGGAACGACTTGCCCACCTGGGCGATGCCGAAGGGCGGCTTCTTGCGCGTGGTCTTGAGCACGTTGGCGAAGTTGGTGAACATGCCCTGGGCCGTCTCGGGCCGCAGGTAGGCCACGTGGCCCTCGTCCTCGACCGGGCCGGCATGGGTCTTGAACATCAGGTTGAAGGCCCGGGCCTCGGTCAGGTCCGTGCGAGCCGCAGTTGGGGCAGACGCCGTCGATCTTGTCCTCGCGCCAGCGCTCGTGGCAGTTGCTTGCAGTCGACCAGCGGGTCGGTGAAGGTGGCCAGGTGGCCCGAGGCCGCCCAGACGGCGGGCGGGCCGCAGGATGGCCGCGTCGAGGCCGACCACGTCGTCGCGCAGCTTGGACCATGGCCCGCCACCAGGCGTTCTTGACGTTGCGCAGCATGTTGACGCCGAGCGGGCCGTAGTCGTAGGTGGAGCGGAACCCGCCGTAGATCTCGGCCGAGGGGAAGATGAAGCCGCGGTGGCGGCACAGGCGCACCACCTTCTCCATCAGGTCGTTGGTGGCAGGCCTCGGGGCGCCTCGGCGGCGTCAGTCATCAGTGCAGGACTACCGGAGCGAATTCTGGTGCTGACCTCGTTGGCCAGCAGGCGGCCCCGCACGGTGAGCACGGCCCGGTCGTCGCTGGCGCTCGACGAGGCCCGTCGAGCTCCTCGGGTCGCTCGAGGCGCTCCCAGGGCACGCCGCCCGGCGTGCGCAACGACAGCGTCAGTGCCTCGAAGGCTCGCTGCTCCGCGGTCAGCTCCTCGCGGCCGGCCTCGGGCGGGCGGCCGCCTCGACGGCCTCGATGTAGCGCTCGGGCGTGCGGACGTTCCACCAGCGCTTCCCGTCGCGGTGGGAGTGGGCGGCCGAGCCGATGCCCACGTAGTCGCCCTGCTCCCAGTAGAGATGGTTGTGGCGGCACTCATGACCGGGCTTGGCCCAGTTGGAGATCTCCTCCCAGTCGTAGCCGGCGGCCGGCGAGCACGTCGTCGGCCACGCTCGTAGCGCCGGCCACGTCGTCGTCGTCGGGATGGCGCGCCGCGTCGCGGCCAGCGGGGTGCCCGGGCTCGATCGTCAGGGCATAGGCGCTGAGATGCGGCGGCGGGTGGGCCAGGGCGAGTACGTGGCGAGGGTGGCCGCCCAGTCGTCGTCGGTCTCGCCGGCCTCCGCCGAAGATCAGATCGAGGTTCCAGGTGGCGAAGCCGGCCGCGTGCACCGCCGCCGCGATGCGTGCTCGGCGGCGTCGCGGCACGTGGCGGCGGCCCAGTCCAGCCAGCACGTGGGCCTGGGTGGACTGCAGGCCGAAGGAGACCGGTTGACCCCGGCGCGGCGGTAAGTGTCGAGGTCCGCCTCGTCGGCGTCCTCGGGATTGCACTCGACGTGACCTCGGCTTCAGCCGCGCGCGGGATCGCGTCGAGGATCCGGCACAGCGTGTCGCGTGCGAGGCGGGACGGCGTGCCGCCACCGAAGAAGACGCGGGTCGGCAGCGGGAGTCGCCTGCCTCGTAGACCCGTTGCAGCTCGCGTCACGCAGGCGTCGGCGTAGCGCTCCATCAAGTGGTCGCGGTCGGTGTAGGTGGCGAAGGCGCAGTAGTCGCAGCGCTCCCTGCAGAAGGGATGTGGACCGGCCACCTGGTAGGGCGCCAGCCGCCAGTGCAGGCGCAGCACGGTGCGCGCCTCTCCCCCGACCTCGTCCTCGTCGTAGGCGGCGAGGAGGAAGGCCATCATCGTCCGCGTCGCCCCGGCGGCCGGCTCAATCACGTAGGGCGTGTAGCGCTCGTTGGTCTGGGGATCGAAGTAGTCCAGCTTCACGCCCGACGCGGCGGCATGGGCCGTGAGGTCGAAGTCGCCCCGGTTGGCGATGCCCTCGAGCTCGTCCCAGCCCCAGGGGAACAGGAACTCCACGTCGGCCGTGCCGCGCGAGTAGTGCGAGAGCTCGCTCGGCTCGTGGTGGCGCAGGTGCAGCTTGTCGGCCGGAATGCCGAGCTCGAGGTACCAGCGCATGCGCTCCTCGAGCCAGTAGTCGAACCACTTCTGGGCCTCGTCGGGCGGGACGAAGTACTCCATCTCCATCTGCTCGAACTCGCGGGTGCGGAAGACGAAGTTCTGGGGCGTGATCTCGTTGCGGAAGGACTTGCCGACCTGGGCGATGCCGAAGGGCGGCTTCTTGCGCGTCGTCCCGAGCACGTTGGCGAAGTTGGTGAACATGCCCTGGGCCGTCTCGGGCCGCAGGTAGGCCACGTGGCCCTCGTCCTCCACCGGGCCGGCGTGGGTCTTGAACATGAGATTGAAGGCCCGGGCCTCGGTGAGGTCCGACGATCCGCAGTTGGGGCAGACGCCGTCGATCTTGTCGGCGCGCCAGCGCTCGTGGCAGTTCTTGCAGTCGACCAGCGGGTCGGTGAAGGTGGCGAGGTGGCCCGAGGCGGCCCAGACGGCGGGCGGGCCCAGGATGGCGGCATCGAGGCCGACCACGTCGTCGCGCTCTTGGACCATGGCGCGCCACCAGGCGTTCTTGACGTTGCGCAGCATGTTGACCCCGAGCGGGCCGTAGTCGTAGGTGGAGCGGAAGCCGCCGTAGATCTCGGCCGAGGGGAAGATGAAGCCGCGGTGGCGGCAGAGCCGCACCACCTTCTCCATCAGGTCGTCGGTGCCAGCTCCGGGCGCCTCGGCGGTCTCTGTCATCGGTGCAGGATACCGGAGCGGATTCTGGCGCTGACCTCGTTGGCCAGCAGCCGGCCCCGCAGCGTGAGGGTGGCCCGGCCGTCGCTGTCCTCGACGAGGCCCTCGAGCTCCTCGGGTCGCTCCAGGCTCTCCCAGGGCACGCCGCGCGGCGTGCGCAACGAGAGCGAGAGCGCCTCGAAGTCCCGCTGCTCCGCGGTCAGCTCCTCGCGGGCGGCCTCGGGCGGGCGCCCCGCGTCGACGGCGGCGATGTAGCGGTCGGGCGTCCGGACGTTCCACCAGCGCGTGCCGGCGCGGTGCGAGTGGGCGGCCGAGCCGATGCCGACGTAGTCGCCCTGCTCCCAGTAGAGGTGGTTGTGCCGGCACTCGTGCCCGGGCCGCGCCCAGTTGGAGATCTCCTCCCAGTGGTAGCCCGCGGCCACCAGCACGGCCTCGGCGTGCTCGTAGCGCCGCGCCTCGACGTCGTCGTCGGGATGGCGCGCCGCGTCGGCCGCGAGCGGGGTGCCCGGCTCGACGGTGAGGCCGTACGCGCTCAGGTGCGGCGGCGGATGGTCCAACGCGAGGACGTGGTCGAGCGTGGCGGCCCAGTCGTCGTCGCTCTCGGTGGCGGCCCCGAAGATCAGATCGAGGTTCCAGGTCGCGAAGCCGGCCTGGTGCACCGCGGCGGCGATGGTCTCGGCCGCCTGCGGCACGTTGCGCCGGCCCAGTCCGGCCAGCACGTGGGCCTGGGTGGACTGCAGGCCGAAGGAGACGCGGGTGACGCCGGCGCGCGCGGTACGTGCCGAGATGGGCCTCGTCGGCATCCTCGGGATTGCACTCGACGGTGACCTCGGCGCCGGGCGCGCGCGGGATGGCCTCGAGGATCCGGCACAGGGTGTCGGGGTGGAGGCGGGACGGGGTGCCGCCTCCGAAGAAGACCGACGTCGGCAGCGGGAGGTCGGCTGCCCCGAAGACCTGCCCCAGCTCGCGCACGCAGGCGTCGGCGTAGCGCTCCATGAGATGGTCGCGGTCGGTGTAGGTGGCGAAGGCGCAGTAGTCGCAGCGCTCCCGGCAGAAGGGGACGTGGACGTAGACGCCGAAGGGATTCAAAGGCCGGCGGTGGAGCGCACGGAGCGGATGCGCCGGTCGAGGTGCGCCTCCATCGCCTCCGTGGCCAGCTCGGCCACCTCCTCGGCGGAGGGCGGCGGCGGCCCCGCCAGCACGGCGGCCAGGTCGCCGCCGAGGATGCGGCGCAGCAGCACCAGCGCGCCCGGGCTCATGTGGCGCCCGCTGCGATGGGACCGGCACAGCGTGCCCCCCGCCACGAGGTCGAAGGCCACCAGTTCCACGACGCCGTCGGGCTCGCCGCACGAGGCGCACTCGTCGAGGACGGGACCGGCGCCTTCGAGCACGAGCGCCTTCAAGAAGAACGACGGCGCCACGAGCGTCGGGGCTGCGTCGGCGTCGGCCATGGCGCTGAGCGCGCCCACCAGCATGGAGTAGAGCCGGGGGTCGGGATGGCGCTCCTGGGCCATCTGGTCCGTCACCTCCAAGAGCGCGACGCCCCGCGGCATGCGGTCGAGGTCCTCGCGTATGGGGCGGAAGGCGTTCACGACCTCCACCTGGTTGACGATGTCGAGGTCGCTCCTCCCCTGCCACAAGAGCAGGTCGACCTGGGTCAGCGGCTCCAGGCGGCCGCCGAACTTGGAGGTGGTCTTGCGGATGCCCTTGGCCACGGCGCGCACCTTGCCGTGGCGCTCGGTCAAGAAGACGATGATCTTGTCGGCCTCGCCAAGGCGGTAGGTGCGCAGGACGACGCCCTTGTCGCGGAACAGGCTCATGTGGTGGCGTCGGTGGTGGTCGTGCCGGTCGGCGTCGCCCGCGGCGAGGGATCGAGGGGGCAGTAGCGCTCACCCCGGCGCGCCGCCTCGGCCACGGCCCGGCGGGCCTCGGCCGCCAGGTCGGCCGCTCTGTTCTGAGCCTCTTGCGCGGGCCGGATGCGATCGACGGCCTTCTTGCCGTGCGAGTGGCGGCCGTAGAGGGCGTTCCCGGCACCGACCAGCACCGCGATGGCGACGAAGGCAACGACGGCCGCGCCGGCGCCGGCATGCCCCTCGGCGATCACCACGACGGCGAAGGCGGTCACGAGGAGGACGCCGACGGCCATGGCGATCCGGCTGAAGATCCTCACACCACCATTCTCGCAGTCAGGCGGTCGAGGTCGGGTCAGGCACCGCTGGGTGCTTCCGGTGACATCGGTGGTGCGTCTCCGGGACCCGGGCGCGGTGGGGCGGAGCCGTCCGCCCCTCCGGTCACGGGTTGACGGCTCCGAAGCGGCGCACCCGGCGCTGGTAGTCGATGACCGCCTCGTAGAGGTGACGGCGGCGCATGTCGGGCCACAGGGTCTCGGGGAAGACCAGCTCGCTGTAGGCGATCTCCCACAGCAGGAAATTCGAGATCCGCGTCTCGCCCGACGTCCTGATCACGAGGTCGGGATCGGGCATGTCCGGGAAGTACAGGTGTCGGCGGATCGCCTTCTCGTCGATCTTGTTGGCGGAGGTGCCCTCTTCGACCAGGGCGCGCACGGCGTCGATGATCTCGGCCCGGCCGCCGTAGTTGAACGCCATCGTCATCACCATGCGCCGGTTGTGCTTCGTGAGCTCGATCGACTCGTCCATGCGCTTGAGCACCCGCCGGGGCACCCGCCAGTCGCGCCGGCCGGCGAAGCGGATCTGCACGCCCTTCTCGTTGAGCTCGTCGGCGCGGCGCATGAGGAGCGACTGGTTGAAGTTCATGAGGTAGCGCACCTCGTCGGGCGGGCGGCGCCAGTTCTCGGTGGAGAACGCGTAGAGGGTGATCCACTTGATGCCGATCTCGAGGGCGCCGTTCACCACATCGAGCAGCGCGGTCTCCCCCGCGCCGTGCCCCTCGGTACGGGGCAGCCCCCGCGCGTTGGCCCAGCGGCCGTTGCCGTCCATGACGCAGGCGACATGGACGGGCACGCGGGTGAGGTCCAGTTCCGGAGGGACCGGATCGGGCGTGGCCGGGTCGGTGCCGTTCTTCGGGTCCTGGCCCTGGTCCCGTCCCCGGTCACCCCCCGGGTTACGGACGGCGAGTCACCGGATGAACCTACCGCGGCCCGCCACCACCGGATTTCTGGCACGGACCCCGACATCCGTGTTGCACTATGGGGCATCCGGGCCGGCCGGCGCGGGTGGAGAAATCGAGGAGGCGCCATGCCAGAGGCAGGAATCGCACCACGCCCCGACACGAGCGACATGTACGCCGTGCACGGGGTCTTCCGGGACACCCTCGGTGCCGCACCGACCCTGGTCGGGAGCATTGCGCCCGGCGACGCAGAGCGGGTGGCGCTCATCGCCAACTACTACGAGAACATCCTCTCCTTCCTCGAAGCCCACCACGACGGCGAGGAGCACCTGGTCTTCCCCCTGTTGCGGGACCGCTGACGCCGGTGCCGCCG
Organism: uncultured Acidimicrobiaceae bacterium; assembly: GCA_963744045.1. GTDB lineage: Bacteria > Actinomycetota > Acidimicrobiia > Acidimicrobiales > RAAP-2 > Bog-473. The sequence goes on along the minus strand of CAVUSB010000005.1, from coordinate 487,287 downwards.
CGCTGATGGACGACATGACCGAGCAGCACCACGAAGCCCTTGCCCTGCTCGAAGAGGCCAAGGCGGCGCTGGAGGCGTGGCCCGGAGGGGACGCCGCGGCACAGAAGGCAGCCGAGGAGCGGCTGGACGCACTGGGCAGCCACCTCTGCGAGCACCTCGACGAGGAGGAGGCGAAGGTGCTTCCTTTGGCGGCCGAGTACCTCTCCATGGAGGAGTGGGGCGCCCTGCCGGGCCACGGGATGGCCAACTTCCACGGCGACAAGATCTGGCTGATCCTGGGCCTGATCAGGGAGCGGATGACCGAGGAGCAGCGGGCCGCCATGACGGCGCACATGCCGCCGCCGGCACTCGAGATGTGGACCGGCTTCGGCCAGCAGGCCTTCGAGGACTACTCCTCGGTGGTCGAGGTGGCGGTCGTCAACCACGCCTGAGAGCTGTGCCTGAGGAATGCGCCTGAGGAATGCGCCTGAGGAATGGGCCTGAGGTGTGGGGGGTTCAACCGGTCCCTGACGGAAAGGCGAAGAGGGCCTGACAGGTGACCGGCCCGGGGGTGCCGGGTGGCACCGCGACCTCGACCGGCCCGAGCGGGACGACCGCGGCGGCGTCGGTCGGGATGGGCAGCTCTTGGCGGGCGACGCCCAACTCGCCGTGCTCGGGCGTGACCGCCTCGACGACCACGTCGACATGACCCTGCGCCGCGAGGACACTCGTCTTCGTGACGCTGCCGCTCCAGACAACCTGGGCCGCCCCGGGTGCGAGCGCGCACTGGGTGGTCGAGAGGACGGGCGTCGTGGCGGCCGGAACACCGTTGTGCCCGAAGGTCGCCCGCGTCACGGTGGCGAGCAGGAGCGGAGCCACGACGACGAAGACCACCGCCCCGATCACGAAGGCCGGCGTCCATCGGCCCGCGGGGATCGGTGCCTTGCGCCGGCGACGGCCGACCGCGGGCGCGGTTCGCCCCTCGGGGTCGGCCGTGCCGGGAGAACGACCTGTCGCCGAGGAGTCGACGCGCGTCGAACGTGTCGTTCCGAGGTCCGATCCGAGGCGGGTGAACCGGCGTGCTGCCGGGTCGGAGCCGGTTGCGTCGGGTGGTGCGGTCGTGGCGTCCCCGCTGCCGTTGGCATCGGGCGGCGCCGGCGCCGGCGCCGGCCGCACGCCGGCAGCCGCCAGTGCATTCCACGCCGCGGCGTTGTCGGCTTGCGCGGCAGAACACGAACTCGACCTTGGTGCGGTTGTACGTCGGGCCGGACACCCCGATGCACGGGCGACCGTCGACGACTTCGGACCACATGACCGCCTCGGCAGCATTGAAGAAGGTGCTGCGTGCCCGATCGCGCGATCCGAAGATCCATGTCGTCAGCTGGAACGAATCTGTTCGCACGGCCAAACAACGCTGCCCGATCTGGAAGTACGGCACCCGACTGGGGGCATACCTGAACCGCAGCCACACATTCGATTGGAACGTGATCGGCTCGCGGATGGCCGCTCGCCGCGCCGGATCCCGGAGGAAGCGGAGCCGGGCGGGCAGTTGGACCAACAGCAACACGACGCTCAAAGCGCACAACACGATGACGACCCTGGCGGGAAAGATGTGCAATGACAGGTACACGAGCAGAAGGACCAAGGAGAGAGCGGCCACCGCGACCTGACGTGCCGGGCTCCTCGGGTTGAGCGGCGGACCGAAGAACCCGCGGCGCTGGACGGGTGCATCGAACGACGGCCGGAGGTGACCGGGTGGAGGGTCGGGCGCGGCCCAACCCGGGGGCCCAGACGTTCGGGCACGCAACGACGGGTCCGTCTCGCCTGCGCCGCCCCAGTAGCGCTGCGAGACCCACTTTTGCCCGTCCCAGAAATGCTGGTAGTTCGGTTTGCCCGGCACCGGGTACCAGCCGCGGCGGTGGCGGTGGTGGCGCTGCAGTGGTCTCCCCGTCGCTCACCGACCCCGCCTCCCGCTGGTCGCCCGCCTACCCCTCACCTCTCATGATGCAGGCCACGGCAAGGGCATGACCAGGGCCGGAAGTCAGGTTCACCACCCCGGCGATAGCGTCATCTGCCATGACGGACGAGGACTTCGACTCCTTCGCCGAACCGGACGGCCTCGACGAGCTCGACGTCTTCGGCTCCTCGGGTGGCTCCGAGGCTGACGCACGCCAGGCCGGCGACGATGGCGTGGCGGGCCTGGACAAGATCACGGCCCAGATGTCAGGCGGCGAGCACAGGCCCGAGCAACAAGAGATGTGCCGCGCCGTGGCCGAGGCGATGGCCACGCGGACCCACCTCGTGGTCCAGGCCGGGACCGGGACGGGCAAGTCGCTCGCCTACCTCGTCCCGGCTGCGCTCAGCGGCAAGAAGGTGGTCGTGGCCACCGCCACGAAGGCGTTGCAGGACCAGTTGGCCGAGAAGGACCTGCCCCAGGTCGAGGAGGGTCTCGGCCTGCCGGCGCCGCTGGATTTCGCCGTGCTCAAGGGACGCAGCAACTACGTCTGCCTCCAGCGGGTCGCCGAGGTGGGCTCGGGCGGGATTCAGGCCGAGCTCGGCGACCAGGGTGGCCGGGCCGACGAGCCGGCACCGGTCGAGGAGACCGACCGCAAGGACGGTGCTGCGGCGGCGCCCGAAGGGCATCGTCGAAGAAGTCCGCCAGCTGGTGGCCTGGTCGCAGAAGTCGCAGAGCGGCGACCGGGCAGACCTGAGCTTCGAGCCCACCGACCGGGCCTGGAACATGGTCAGCGTCGGCCCACGGGAGTGCCCCGGCGCCTACAACTGCCCGTCCGGTGGTCGCTGCTTCGCCGAGGCCGCCCGCGAGCGGGCGTCGGTCGCCGATGTCGTCGTGGTCAACACCCACCTCTACGGGGCGCACCTGGCCAGCGGAGGCGTGGTGCTCCCCGAGCACGACGTGGTCATCTTCGACGAGGCGCACGAGCTCGAGGAGGTCATGACGTCGAGCCTCGGGGTGGAGGTGACCCCGGGCCGGTTCCGTTCGCTCGTGACCTCGGCCCGGGCGCTCGTCGAAGCCCGCGATGCCGATCTGCTCGATTCCCTGGCGTCGGTCGGCGATCAACTCGGCGCGCTCCTCGGCGATCGGGTCGGGACGCGCGTGCCTGCACGACGAGGCCCGGCCGCCCGTGGACGACCGCGAGCTGGCCGAGCTCCTCAGCCGCGGTGCCGAGGTCAGCCGGCGCGTCACCGACGCGCTGCGCCGGAGCGGAGCGCAGCGTTCGTTCCTCGCCGAGGACGAGGGGTCCACGCCCGACCCCGACCGCGCCAGCCGCAAGACGCGGACCCTGCAGGCCGCGGTGCACCTCTCCGAGGATCTGCACCGGTTCGAGACGCGCGGCGACGGCGAGGTCGCCTGGGTCGACGGCACGCGGCGCAACGTCCGACTCCGCCTCTCCCCCATCGACGTCGGTCCCGTGCTCGCCACCATGCTCTGGGGCGAGGTCACGTCGGTGCTCACCAGCGCCACCATCCCGCCACGCATCGTCGAGCGCGTCGGGCTCCAGGCGTTCCCGACCGAAGAGCTCAATGTGGGGAGCCCGTTCGACTACCGCTCCCACGCGCTCCTCTACGTCGCCCGCCATCTGCCCGATCGTCGTGCCGCAGGGGCGGAGGAAGCCCTGCACGAAGAGCTGTCCCAGTTGCTGGAGGCGGCGGGCGGGCGCACCTTGGCGCTCTTCACGAGCAGGCGCGCCACCGAGGCGGCGGCGGAGGCGCTGGCCCCCGAGCTCCCCTACACCGTGCTGTTGCAGGGCGATCTCCCCAAGAGCCTGTTGCTCGAGAAGTTCGCCACGGACGAGACCTCTTGCCTGTTCGCCACGATGGGTTTCTGGCAGGGCGTGGACGTCCCCGGTCGGGCCCTGTCGCTGGTGACGATCGACAAGCTCCCCTTCCCCCGCCCCGACGACCCGCTCCTGCAGGCTCGCCGGGACCGGGCCGGCAGCGGCGCCTTCTCACTGGTCGACCTGCCGCGGGCGGCCACGCTGCTGGCCCAGGGCTCGGGCCGGCTCATCCGCAACGCGGACGACCGCGGCGTGGTCGCGGTCCTCGACCCGCGGCTGGCGACGGCGTCCTACCGCGGCGTTCTGCTGGCGGCGTTGCCGCCCATGCGACGCTCGGTGGACATGCACGAGGTGGAGTCCTTCCTGCGGCGGGCGCTGGAGGACGAGACGGCGTAGCGGCGCCAGCGGCGTCTCGCGGCGCCTCGCGCTACTCGTCGAAGTCGAAGACGAGCGTCCCCTCCTGGGTGCGGGTCCCCTCCGCCGCCACCCGCAACACCCAACGGCCTGCCACGTGCTCGAGGTGGCTCCTGTTGAGGCTGTAGGCGCGCTCGTTCTTGCGCACGTCGCAGTCGAGCAAGCCGGCCTCCGAGAGGATGCGGAGATGGCGCGAGATGCCCTGCCACGGGATCTCGAATCGGCGGGCGATGGCATGGGAGCTCAGCGACCCGCCGTGGTCGTGCAACGCGGCGAGGATGCCGCGCCGGACCTCGTTCGCCAACGCCTTGAACACCCGGTCCACGGTGTCCGCATCGGCCACGTCGGCGAGGGTCGGAGGATTGATCCGGCCGACGCTGAATTCGGGGACGCTGCGGGCGTTCGCCATGGTCCAGACCCTAAACGACCGTGCTTAGAGGCTGGCCGGGTCGGCGGGCGCGGCCCGCGGCGGGCGTCAGTAGCCGAGGCGGTTGAGCATGTCGTCGCGGTTCTGCCAGTGGCGCTCGACCTTCACGTGGAGGTCGAGGTACGTCCCCTCGGGCAACTCCTCGCGCACGGCGATCCCGACCGCCTTGAGGACCTCGCCCCCCTTGCCGATGACGATGGCCTTCTGCGAGTCACGCTCGACGATGATTTCGACGCGGATGTGGGGCCACTCCCACTCGGTCACCCGGCAGGTGATGGCGTGCGGGAGCTCGTCGCGGGTCTTGGCCAGCAGCTGCTCGCGCACGAGCTCGGCCACCCAGAGCGCCTCGGGCGTGTCGGTGACCACGTCGTCGGGGAAGAACGGGGGGCCCTCGGGCAGACGGGCGATCAAGTAGGCCGTCAAGCCGTCGACACCCTTGCCCGTGCGGGCCGAGACGGGGAAGTACTCGACGTCGGCGAGCTCGTCGGGGCCGGTGAGCGCGTCGACCGCCGCCTTGGCCTGCAGGAGGCGCTCCATCACCTGGGCGTTGTTGGCCTTGTCGGCCTTGTTCACCACGACGATCAGGCCGGGTGGGACGTCGGCTGCTTCGTCGTCATCGGGGTCGTCGGGCGCCGGGGTCGATGCGGTCAGGGTCGACGCGGTCGGCGTCGCGGGACCGGGCTGCGGCGGCGCTGACGCGCTGCACCTGGCGCACCGAACGCTCCAGGACGGTGCGGTCTCCCGGGCCGATGGCCGCGGTCCCGTCGACGATGACCATGATGACGTCGACGTCGTTCAACGCATCGGTCGCGGTCTCGTTGAGCCGCGAGCCCAGCGTGCTGCGGGGCCGGTGGATGCCCGGCGTGTCGACGAAGACCACCTGGGCATCGGCGCCCGGATCGTGCAGCACGCCGAGGATGCGATGCCGCGTCGTGTTCGGCCGCGAAGAGGTGATCGCCACCTTGGTCCCGACCATGGCGTTCACGAGGGTCGACTTGCCGACGTTGGGGCGTCCGACGACAGCCACGAAGCCCGAGCGCACGGCCTCAGCTCTCGTTGTGCGACAGGTTGTCGGCGGCGGCGTCCCGATCCTCTTCGTCGGTGTCGGGGGCGGCGCCGGTCGCCTCGATCCGGACGCGCTCGATGCGCCGACCACGCACGTCCAGCGCCGTGAGGCGAAACCCGTCCACCTCGACCGCAGTCGCCGGGATCGGGCACCCGCCCGACCAGGTCCAACATGAGCCCGCCCACCGTGTCCCACGTGCCTTGCGGCAATTCGGCGCCCAGCAGCTCGTCGGCATCGTCCACCGAGTACGACGCGCTCGACCAGGAGCGACCCGTCCTCGAGGCGCTCGACCGTTGGCTCCTCCTCGTCGAATTCGTCGACGATGTCGCCGACCAGCTCTTCTAGGAGGTCTTCGAGCGTGACCAGCCCGGCCGTGCCCCCGTACTCGTCGACGACGATGGCCAGGTGGAACTTCTCCTCCTGCATTTCGCGCAGGAGGTCCGAGACCTCCTTGGACTCGGGGATGAACTTGGCGGGCCGCATGCTCTCACGCACGGGCTGATCCGCCTTGCCGACCCGCTCGGCGCGGACGAGGTCCTTCGTGTACGCGATGCCGATGATGTCGTCGATGCCGTCCGCCTCGACGGGTATGCGGCTGTACCCCGCGCCCAGGGCCGCCTCCACCGCGTCGCGGACGGTGACGTCACCCTCGACCGTCACCATGTCGGGGCGCGGCGTCATCACTTCACGGGTCACCGTGTCGCCGAAGTCGATGATGGAGTGGATGAAGGTCCGCTCGTCGTTCTCGATCACCTTCTCCTCGTGCGCCACGTCGGCCATGGCCTTGAGCTCGGAGTCGGTGATGTACGAGCGCGGCATCCCCTCCCCGTCGTCACTGGCCCCGATGATGAGGTTGGCCAAGCCGATCAAGACGGTCGAGAGCCAGCGGATGGGCGGGAAGCGGATCAACGTGCTGACGAAGGGCGCACTGAGCAGCGCTGCTCGGTCAGCGTGCTGCACCGCCCAGTTCTTCGGCACGGCCTCGAAGAAGACGAAGATCACCACGATTTCGAACACAATGCCGAACACCACGCCGAGACCGCCGAAGAGGTGCTCGGCCACGATGCCGACCAGGGTGGCCGACACCAACTGGCAGATCAGCACGAGGAGCAGGATCGGGTTGAGGAAATTGGCCGGGTTCTCGACCAGCCGGGCCAACTGCCGGGCCCCGCGCTTCTTCTCGTCGACCAGCGACTTGGCCTTGATGCGGTTCATCCGGACGAGGCTCGTCTCGGCCATGGCCAGGACGCCCGAGGCGGCGAGCAGCAGTGCGATGACGAGGACGAGGATGGCATCCTCGACGTGGAAACCCGATGCGGCGAACAGGATCACCATGCTCAGGCCCGGCGAGTGACGCGGTAGAAGCGCGTGAGCAGTTCCTGCTCGATCGCCTCCATCCGCTCGGCCTCCGCCTCGTTCTCGTGGTCCATGCCCAGCAGGTGCAACAGCCCGTGGACGACCAACAGCGCCACCTCGTCCTCGAAGGGCACCTCGTGCTCGACCGCGTTGCGCGCCGCCACCGCCGGGCAGATCACGACGTCGCCCAGCAACATGAGCGCACCCTGCTCAGGGGTGGATCCGGGCCCGCTGCCCCCGAAGTCCGGTGAGCGACCCGTCGGCCCCGGGTCGTCCTCGATGGGGAACGACAGCACGTCTGTCGGACCGCTCTTGCCGAGGAACTGCTCGTTGAGGGCGGCGATGGCGTCTTCGTCGACGAAGAGGAGCGAGACCTCGGTCTCACCCTTTATGCCGCGCGCCGTCAACACCTTGCGCGCCAAGTCCGCCCAGAGAGCGACGCCGATCGGATGATCTTGCTGCTCGTCGGCGGCGAAGACGTCGATCGTCACTGGGTGGGACCCGCCCGCCCTTCTGCCACCTCGTAGGCATCGACGATGTCGGCCACGATTTTGTGACGCACGACGTCGCGTCGGCTCAAGTGGACGAACGTGATGTCGTCGATCCCCCCGAGCACGGGTTCCAGGCCGATCAGTCCCGAACGGCCCCCGGGCACGTCGATCTGCGTCACGTCACCGGTCACCACGCACTTGGAGCCGAACCCGATCCGGGTCAGGAACATCTTCATCTGCTCGGGCGTCGTGTTCTGTGCCTCGTCCAGAATGATGAACGAGCTGTTGAGCGTGCGCCCTCGCATGAAGGCGAGCGGTGCCACCTCAATGGTCCCGCGGTCCAACAGCCGCTGCGCGCCCTCCGGCTCGAGCAGGTCGTAGAGCGCGTCGTAGAGCGGCCGCAGGTACGGGTCCACCTTCGCCATCAGATCGCCGGGCAAGAAGCCGAGCCGCTCGCCGGCCTCGACGGCGGGGCGGGTCAAGATGATGCGCGTCACCTGGCGGGACTGCAGCGCGTGCACCGCCTGAGCCACCGCCAGGTACGACTTGCCCGTGCCCGCCGGCCCGATGCCGAAGGTGATGATGCTCTGCGAAATGGCGTCGACATAGCGCTTCTGCCCCGCGGTGTTGGGTCGCACCGTCTTGCCGCCGGCCGCCCGCACCACTTCGGAGCGCAGGACATCGCTCGGGCGGATGTCTTCCCGCACCATGTCGATGGCCCGGGCGACGGTCGAGAGGTCGAGACTCCGGCCGGCCTGCACCATCAAGATGAGCTCCTCGAACAACTGCACCACGAGCTCGGCGTGCGGTCCCTCGACGGAGATGCGATCGCCCTGCACCACGATCTGGTCGTCGGGGAAGGCCTGCTCGATCTGGCGAAGGTGCTCGTCCCGCGTGCCGAGGAGGCCCGCCATGAGGTGGTTGCCGGGGACGAAGCATTCGGCACGCAGGGCCGTGGTCATGGTGCGGTCACTCGATACCAAGGTGTCCTTTCAGTGGTTCGCCTCCCAGAACGTGGAGGTGGAGGTGCGGGATCGACATCAGCGCGTCGGGCCCGATATTGAAGACGAGGCGGTAGCCCCGGTCCGGTGTGGCCACTCCGGCGGCGTCGGCAACGGCCCGGGCCGCCAGCAGCATTTCGGCCAGGACCGGCCCGTCCTCGGGGGTGACCGTCGAGGCGTCGACGATGTGGCGGCGGGGCACGACGAGCACGTGGAGCGGCGCGGCCGGGGTGATGTCCTTGAAGGCCACCGTGTTCGGGGTCTCGTGCACCGTCTCGGACGGCACCTCGCCCGCCACGATTCTGCAGAACAGGCAGTCGCTGGCGTCGGTCATGCCCGGGGGTCGCCCTGCCTCTGCGCCAGCCTGATCACTGGTCCGAACTTACCGGTCCCCGGGTGGCGCCCGTGACCATGGGGGCCCGTCATTCCGGCGGCCCTTCGGCCGCCGCCACGGTTCCCGTCCGCAGCGAGGCCAGGAGGGCCCCGGCGGTGACGGCCGCCGTCTCGGCTCGCAGGACGCTCAACCCGAACCCCACCGTGGGCAGGTCCGACGCGAGCTCGTCGGTGCTCCAGCCACCCTCGGGCCCGACGGCCACGACGTGCTGGGCCAGCGTGGGCCGGTGCCCGCTCAGTTGCGCCAGGACGACCTCGCCCGGGCCCCCCAAGGCCCGCAGATCGGCGAACGCCACCGTCTCGGTGATCTCGGGCAGCCAGACGCGCCGGCACTGGGCGGCGGCCTCGCGCGCCACGCGGCGGAGCTTCTCGACGCTGGCCTGCCCGCGGGCACCGCTCCAGCGAACGACGCTGCGCTCGCTCCGCAACGGCACGATCCGGTCGATGCCGAGCTCGGTCAGCTTCTGCACCACCCACTCGGGGCGTTCTCCCTTGACGGGCGCGAAAGCCACGGTCAGTGCGGGCTCGTCGCGCGCCTCTGACTGCACCGAGCCGTCGCCCCCGATGCCGCTCCCGGCCGCAAGCGGCTCGAGGGTCGGCGTGCCGCGCCACAGGGCGCGCGCCCAGCGGCCGCGCCCGTCGGCCGCAATGACCTCTTCGCCGTCGCGCAGCCGCAGCACGCGGCCCAGGTGGTGGACGTCGCCCTCGGAGAGCAGCGGCCGGGCCGGATCGTCCACGAACACCTGGCTGGCCGCCGCGGCGCGCACGGCGACGGCGGCGGCGGTGATGGCGGCGCTAGCCAAAGGCAGAGCGCAGGCGCGAGAACACGCCCTCGCCGCCCCCGGCACCGGGGGCGGAGACCTGCTCGCCGCGGGCAGCGGCGAACTGGCGGAGCAGCTCGTCCTGCTCTGGAGTGAGGTCGGTCGGCGTGGCCACCAGCACGTGCACGTAGAAGTCGCCGCGCCCGCGGCCCCGCAGGTGCGGCACGCCGAGCCCGCGGATCCGTTCGATGTGCCCGTGCTGGGTGCCCGGCCCGATCGTCATGTGCTGGGGACCGTCCAGTGTCTCCACGTCGGCCTCGGTGCCCAGCGCGGCCTGGGCCACGCTGATGGTCAGCGTGGTGTGGAGGTTGTCGGCCTGGCGCTCGTAGCGCTGATCGGGATTGATCACGAGATGCACGAAGAGCGAGCCGTTCGGGCCACCGCGCTGCCCGGCCGCACCGCGCCCGGCGAGCCGCAGCGTCGACCCTTCCTCCACGCCGGCGGGCACCTCGACGGTGAAGGTGCTCTCCTCCATGCGGCGACCCTCACCGCGGCACTCGGGGCACGGGTTGGGGATCATTTCGCCGGTGCCGCTGCAGCGCGTGCAGGCGACGCTCGTCACCACCTGCCCGAGCAGGGACTGGCGTACCCGGCGGAGCTCCCCGCTGCCCTGGCAGTCGACACAGGTGACGGGCTCGGTGCCTGCAGCCGTTCCCCTGCCGTCGCATGTCGCGCAGGTGGCGGGGAGCCGGACGGTGATCTCCTTGCGGCTGCCGAACACCGCCTCGGCGAACTCGAGCTCGAGGCGCACCTCGGCGTCGGCACCCACCTGGGGGCCACGCCGGCGGCCCCCGGACCCGCCCATCTGCCCGAAGAACGCCTCGAAGATGTCGCCCAGGCCTCCCTCGAAGCCGAAGCCCGCACCACCGCCAGGCTGGGCGCCAAAGACACCCTCGGGGCCGAAGCGGTCGTAGCGGGCCCGTCGCTCGGGGTCGCGCAGGACCTCGTAGGCAACGGTGACCTGCTTGAAGCGGGCCTCGGCCTCGGGGTCGCCCTGGTTGGTATCGGGGTGCAGCTCGCGGGCGCGGGCGCGATAGGCGCGTTTGATGTCGTCGTCGCTGGCCTCGGGGCCGACCCCGAGCAGCGCGTAGAGGTCGCCCAACCCGTCAGTGACGGCCATCGTGCCCCCCGGCGATGCGTTGCCCGAGGCGCTCGCCCACGACGTGGGCTGCGGCCATGGCGCGGGCGTAGTCCATGCGCGTCGGGCCGAGCAGCCCCACCGCGCCGAGGTCCTGCCCGTCGATGGAGACGGGGGCCACCACGACGGCACACGACGAGAGCGGCTCGAAGCCGTGCTCGGTGCCGATGGCGACCGAGAGCCCGCTGTCGAGGACGTCGCGCAGCAGGGTCACGACCACCAGCTGCTGTTCGAGGATGGCCAGGACGGAGCGCACCGTCTCCACCGCGTCGAAGGACTCGGCCAGGCGGGCCGGGCCGCCGACGAACACCTGGTCGGACTCCATGGAGCCCTCGAGGGAGTCGAAGGCCATGTGCGCCGCCACGACGAGCTGGTCGACGTCGGCGGATCCGCTGGCCGGGACGGCCCACGGCTGGGCGAGGGTGCGTCCGACGAGGAAGGAGGCGAGCAGGGTCCCGGCGCGGGCGAGGGTGTCGTCCGCGGTCTCGCCCTCCAGCTCGATGGTCCGCTTCTCCACGGCGCCGTCGGAGAGCACCACGACGAGCAACGCGTGCAGCGGCGAGAGGCCGACGAGCTGGACCGACCGGATGGTGGCGGTCTCGTGGGAGGGACCGACGACGACGGCGGCGTAGGAGGTCAGCTCGGAGAGCAGGCCCGAGGCGCGCTCGAGCACCGTCTCCATTTCGCCGTGGACCTGCTCGAAGAACTGCGAGACCTGCTTGCGCTGGATCGGACCGAGGACGCCGGGCCCGGTCAGGTGGTCCACGAAGAAGCGATAGCCCTTGTCGGTGGGGATACGGCCTGCGCTGGTGTGGGGCTGGACCAGATAGCCCTCTCGCTCGAGGGCCACCATTTCGGAGCGGACCGTAGCGGAGGACACCTGCACCCCCGGAGAACTGGCCACGTGGGAGGAGCCGACAGGCTCGGCGGTCCCGATGTACTCGGTGACCACCGCCTCCAAAATGGCCGCCCGGCGGGCGTTGAGGGCGCGCTCCTCGTCGGCGACGTCGGTGCGCGGAGTGGAGTCAGTGGGCGGGGTCATCGGGTGCCTGGCACTCAAGTCTACCGAGTGCCAGGCCCGTACCAGTGGCCGGCAGTGGCGGTTGCGGGCCCGGGACGGCCGTGACCGCCCGGTCTCAGTCGTCACCCAGGCGCAACGCCGAGACGAAGGCCTCCTGGGGCACCTCCACCCGGCCGATGTTCTTCATCTTCTTCTTGCCCTCTTTCTGCTTCTCGAGCAGCTTGCGCTTGCGGGTGATGTCACCGCCGTAGCACTTGGCCAGCACGTCCTTGCGCTTGGCCTTGACCGTCTCGCGGGCCACGATGCGCCCGCCGATGGCCGCCTGAATCGGGACGTCGAACATCTGGCGGGGAATGAGCTCTCGCAGCTTCTCGGCCATCTTGCGCCCGTAGGTGTCCGCCGTGGCCCTGTGCACGATGGTCGAGAAGGCGTCGACCGGGGCGTGGTTGATGAGGATGTCCACCCGCACCAGGTTGCCCGTGGCGTAGTCCTCGGGCTCGTAGTCCAGGCTGGCGTAGCCCTTGGTCCGGCTCTTGAGCTGGTCGAAGAAGTCGATGACGACCTCCGCCAACGGAAGCGTGTAGACGAGCTCGACCCGCTCGGGCGAGAGGTACTCCATGCGGGTCATCTCGCCGCGCCGGCTCTGGCAGAGCTCCATGACGGTGCCCGTGTACTCGGTGGGCGTGATGATGGTCGCCGACAGCATGGGCTCGTCGATGTGGTCGATGCGGCTGGCGTCGGGGAGCTCGGTCGGGTTGTCGACGTCGAGCTCGGTCCCGTCGGTGAGGAAGGCCCGATACTCCACGCTCGGGGCGGTGGCGATAAGGGAAAGGTTGAACTCCCGCTCGAGCCGCTCCCGCACGATCTCCATGTGCAGCAGGCCCAAGAAGCCGCAGCGGAACCCGATCCCCAGGGCGTGGGACGATTCGGGCTCGAAGGTGAAGCTGGCGTCGTTGAGCTTCAGCCGGTCCAGGGCGTCACGCAGGTCGGGCAGCTCGTCGCCGTCGATCGGATAGAGGCCACAGAACACCATGGGCTTGGGATCGCGGTAACCGGCGAGGGCCTCACTGGCGCCGTGCTGCGCCGTGGTGACGGTCTCGCCGGAGCGCGCCTCGCCCACGTCCTTGATCCCGGCGATGAGGTACCCCACCTCCCCCGGGCCCAGCCCCTCGACGGGAACGGCGACGGGCGTGCGCACGCCCACCTCCTCGATGTCGTGCACGGCGTTGGCCTGCATGAAGCGCAGGCGGGCACCGGTGTGGAGCGAGCCGTCGACGATGCGGATGGAGCTGACGACGCCCCGGTACTGGTCGTAGGAGGAGTCGAAGATCAGGGCGCGCAGCGGCGCCGCCGGGTCGCCCTTGGGCGGTGGGATGCGGGCGATGATGGCGTCGAGCAGCTCGGGCACCCCCTCCCCCGTCTTGGCCGAGATGTGGAGGATGGACTCGGCCGGCAGTCCCAGGACGTGCTCGATCTCGAGCGCGCAGCGAACCGGGTCGGCGGCCGGCAGGTCGATCTTGTTGAGGACGGGAACGATCTCGAGATCGTTCTCGAGGGCCTGGTAACAGTTGGCCAGTGTCTGGGCCTGAATGCCCTGGGAGGCGTCGACCAGGAGCACCGCCCCCTCGCAGGCCGCCAGGGAGCGGGAGACCTCGTAGCCGAAGTCGACGTGGCCGGGGGTGTCGATCAGGTGGAGGATGTGGCCGGCGTGCACCACCCTGACGTTCTGGGCCTTGATGGTGATCCCCCGCTCACGCTCGATGTCCATGGAGTCGAGGTATTGCTCCCGCATGAGGCGGGGGTCGACGGCCCCGGTCATTTCGAGAATGCGGTCGGACAGGGTGGACTTGCCGTGGTCGACGTGGCTGATGATGGAGAAGTTGCGAATCTGCTCTATCGCAACGGGTCCGGTTGCGGTGAGGGGGGGCGGCACGGTCCGTCGATCGTACCGGCCCGGGTCGGCGCCGCCGGTCGTCTGGCCAGGGAACTTGGCTCTGACCCGTCCGAGTGCCGCCGGCCGAAATAGGCCCACCACCTGCTACAGTTGTCCCTCGCACGGTGAGGCCTCGGCCCGCCGCCGCCCCCTTTCGAAGAAGACTGAGGATCGACACGTGGCCAACATCAAGAGCCAGATCAAGCGGAACCGCCAGAACGAGAAGCTCCGACTGCGCAACAAGTCGGTACGGGCCGAGCTGCGCACGCGCACCAAGTCGGCCGTGACGGCCGCCGAGACCGGCGCCGAGGACAGCGTCGAAGCGCTGCGCCTGGCCGTGAAGCGGATCGACAAGGCCGCCGCCAAGGGCGTCATCCACAAGAACACGGCTGCAAACCACAAGTCGCGCCTGGTGCGGCGGGTCGCCGCCATCGAGGCGTCAGCCGCCGAATAGCCGCACCTCGCCGCACCCCGGCTCCTCCCCCTCAGACCACCGGAGCGGACTCGAAGCGCCGGCCTCGTCATCGCCGGACCCACTGGTCCCGTTCTGCACGTCCATCCGTGGTGAGGAGCACAGCGGCGCCCGTTTCGTCCCGGCGCGCGTAGGCCAGGGCGGCTCTCCGTCCTCCCACGATCTGGCCCGGTCGAGTCACGATCCGGCCACGACGACACCAGGTTCGCCTCGCTGAGCGCATCGCGGCGGTCACCTTGACCCCTGCGCTGCCGTCATCGACTTGGTCGGCGCAACCCGCACCACACGAACTCCGACGGCACCGCACAACACCACCAGGACCCATCCGCGAGCAGCCGCGCACCTCGTGCGAGCCGACTCTGCGCGTCATCGCAGCACGGCGGGAGAACCCCACCCGCATGCCTCCATGCCGGTCGGGCCAGACATCGTCCGGTCGCAAAAGAAGGCATTTTGGTCGCAAAAGCAACAAATTGGAGGCGCGCCAAACGCAGTTCACGTCTGCATCACACGGTGGTCGCGCAACGTCACCAGAAGATCATGCTGCGTTCGACCAAGCGTGTTGTCCTCTTCCCAGCAGATTCTTAATGTTCAGGTGAGGCTCAGCACCGACCCCGAACGCGTGGCGGCCGAGCGGTCGCAGAGCACTCGAAAGATCGAAAACGGAACTCGGTCACGCAGCGCTGATCACGTTCTCCATAGCAACCACCTACTGGAACAATCCGAGAAGAGGCCAATCGAAATGAGCTTCGTGACGCGAGCAATCCGGCGTCGACGCACCATCACCATCGTGGCATCGGTGGCGACCGCGGCCAGTTCGCTCGCCCTGTTGGCCGGATCGGGGATCGCCTCGGGTGCGGGAGTCCTGAATTCGGGCAATCTGCTCGTCTCGACCAGCGTCTGGTCCCAGGATGCGCCGATCACTGCAGGATCAACGTCGCTGCCGCCGAACTGTGGCACCTTGGCTGACGACCCCTGTGTCACCGCCGTCGCACCCGGCACGTACCCGTTGGTCTTCAACAACGATGGACCCGATCCGAGTTTCGGTGTGACCCAACCCATCGTGCTCGATGAGATCGACCCGACCGACGGCACCAAGATTGCCTCGCTCACGGTGCCCAACAGCACCCAGAACGGCATTACTGCCAGCTCCGACCAGCTGGTGACCAGCTTCTCGTCGAAATCGGAGATCGCCCTCAACCAGTCGACCGACGGTCAAGACGTCACGTTCATGGGCTACGTCGCCCCGGTCGGCGCCATCGACGTCTCGAACTCGAACACACCTGGAGCGGTGGACCCGACGAACTCTGCCGGCACCACCCCGTACTACAGGGCCGTTGCCCAATTGGACGGCAACAGCAACTTCCAGTTCACCGAAACCAATGCGTACAGCGGCAACAACGGGCGCGCCGCGATCTTGGACCCGACGACCAATTCGATCTACTCGGTCGGCAACGCCGGCAACGGGGCCAACCCCGAGCCCCAGGGCATCGTCACGGGAGCCGGTTCCCAGATCCTGGCCCCATCGACGGCGTCCGAATCGGCGCAGAGCCCCGGTGCACCCACCCCCTCGCGAACTTCAACGTGACGCAGCTCGGGGACACCGCCGACAAGTCGGCCAAGGACAACAACTACCGGGGTCTGACGCAGAGCAACAACGTCATCTACTTCACCAAGGGGAGCGGGAGCAACGGGGTCGACACCGTGTACTACCTCGACACGACTGGCGGCACGTGCCCGGCGGGATCCGGCGTGCCCTCGTCGTCAGCCACCCTGCCCAGCGCGTCCACCTTCACGTCGCCGACGTATTCGACGAGCAACGCCGCGCTCGGCCTCAAGACGTCGAACCCGGGCCTCACGCCCACCAACGCCTGCATCTTGAAGGGATTCCCGACGGCGATCGCCAAGAACGCCACCGATTCGAGCGACTACCCGTTCGGGATCTGGTTCGCCAATCCCACCACCTTGTACGTCGCCGACGAGGGCGCCGGAGACAGCACCTACTCGGCGTCCACGAACTCGTACACAGCCGCCGCCGCATCCACGACGGCCGGCCTACAGAAGTGGACGTTGAACACGACGACGAACACCTGGAGCCTCGACTACACCCTTCAAGGCGGTCTCAACCTGGGCGTTCCCTACTCGGTCGCCAACTCTGGCGGCAACGCCTACCCGACCGGCTTGAACAACACCGACGGAGGCACTGGCCTTCCGTGGTCGCCCGCCACCGATGGCTTGCGCAACCTCGTCGGACAGGTGAACGGCAACGGCACGGTGAACATCTGGGCCACGACCTCGACGGTCAGCGGCGACGGCGACCAGGGCGCCGATCCCAACCAACTGGTGTCGATCACCGACAACCTCGCCAGCACGTCCCTCCCGAACAACGAGAGCTTCTCGACCGTGATGCCCGCGACGTACGGCCAGGTGATCCGTGGCGTGTCCTTCACCCCGCAGACGGTGCCGCCGGTGGCGACTCCAGAGGTTCCCGTGGCACTCCTGCTTCCGTTGGCCGGACTTGCCGTCGTCGCCGGGAGCGGGGTCTTCGTCGAGCGCAAGCGCCGCCGCCGCCCCGGCACCGTGGAAGCGGTGTAGGAGCTCAGCGTCGAGCTTCTCCGGGTCGCGGCCCGCGTGGTCACCGATGTTGCGACGCGCGCACCCCATGTAGCATTCGCGACAAATGGTCTGGAAGCCGGACGAGAACACTCCGGCCTCAACGCTGGCGGCGAGGTCGGCCCATCTGAACACTCCGATTGAGCGAACCGTCGCCGCGTTCTTGTTGGCGGCAGGACCTCGGGCCGGGGCGATGTCCGCACGGGAGCTCGCGCAGGCGGTCGGGACGAGTGATGCGACGGTCATTCGGACCGCCCGGTCGCTTGGATTCGACGGCTACCGGGATCTGAGGCGCTTCATGGCGAACCAGGCGGCCGAGGTGCCGATCGAAGAGCGGCTCCGTCAGAGTCTGGTCGGCGTCGAGGATCCCGACGCCGAGTTGGGGGTCACTATCGAGCGGCAACACGATGCCCTCACGGCGATGGAGCAACGAATTTCGGAGTCAGAGTTCCGCGCCGCCAACCGCATCATCGAGCGTGCCTCGTGCGTCTGGTGGAGCGGGGTCGGGCCCTCTGCCTTCCTCGCCGGGTATGCCGCGTTTCTCTTCCGCCGGCTCGGAAAGGACTCGGGCTCACTGATCCATGCGGGATTCGACGGCGCCGATGAGCTCTTGAACCTGAAACGGGGTCACGCCGTGATCGTGCTTGCCTACGGCAGACTGCATCGCCATGTCCGGGTGCTCCTCGAGCGAGCCAAGCGGGTGGGCGCCGACGTCGTCTTCGTCACAGATTCCGTGTCGCTCCCGGCCGACGAGGAGGTTGGCGCGCGGCTGTTGAGCGGACGGGGGCCTCTCGAGAAGTTCGCGTCGCATGCGACGACGATCGTCCTCATAGAAGCCCTGGCCCTGTCGATGGCGGCGAACCAACCGGTTCGAGCCCAGACCTCCGTCGAGCAACTCAACGTCCTGCGGAGCGCCATCGCCGGACGACCACTCGACGTTGACCCATGATGCCGGGGCCAGGGTGTACACCTGAGGCGCCGAGGGCAGAGTGAACGCATGCACACGACTCCGACGCCCGCCATCGTCCCCATCCTCGTCTACGAGGACATCGAGGCCGCCCACGACTTCCTCGTCGGCACGTTCGGCCTCACCTCGGGCGGGCTGCACCGCCTCGAGGACGGCACCGTCGTCCACGGCGAGGTGCGCAACGGCGACGCTCCCATTTGGTTGCACCGGGTCACCGCCGATGCCGAGATGGACTCGCCTCGGCACGCCGCCACGTCGCAGGGTGGGCTGTCGGTCCGCATAGCCGACGTCGACGCGCACTACGCCCGCCTGCAGGCAGCCGGCGCTCGGGTCGAGGGCGAGCCCACGGACCAGCCCTACGGCCTACGCGAGTACGGCGTACGGGACCTCGAGAACCACCGGTGGTGGTTCTCCACGCCCTTGGAGTGAGGCCCTAGCGGCGGGCGCCGGCACGGGGCCGCGAGGCGCGCACGGGCCGGGTCTGGCGGGCCAACCGCGCCACCAGGATTTCGATCACCACGTCGGGGTCCATGCCGCTCGCCCCGCGCACATCGAGGTCGGCTGCCGCAATCAGATTGATCGCCTCCGCGACCCTCGTGCTCCCGAGCCGTCGCGATTGCTGCAGCGCCTTCTTGGCCACGAAGGGCGCGGTGCCGAGGATGGCAGCAGCATCTTGGTCGGTGGCCACGTCCTCACCGTCGAGGAGGAGCATGCTGGAGAAGTGGATGTGCAACGTGGTCAGCACCTGCACGGGGGCCAGGCCACCCGCCTCGAGCATGCGGCGCAGCACGATCAGCGCCTTCCCCGGCTCGCCCTTGTCGATGGCGTCGGTCAACTCGTAGCGCGGGACGTTGCCGGCTTCGCCCAAATACGGCGCGAGCTCGTCGACGGTCACCCGGGCTCCCTCGCCGTAGGCGGCGCTCAGCGCGCTGAGCAGGCCCTCGACGCGACCGAGATCCTCGCCGACGTGGGCCGCCAGCAGATCGGCGGCCCGCGGCTCGAGCTTGACCGGCGCCGAGCGGAGGTGGTCGTGCAACCAGGCCTTGCGGTCCCCCGCCTTGCTCGTCGTGACGTCGATGATCTGGCCTGCGGCGCTGACGGCCTTGACGAGCGGCGCGGGAACCGTCCCGCCGCCTCCCACCAGAATCAGGACGGTCGACGGGAGGGGGTCTTGGACGACTTCGACCAACCGCGGCGCATCGGCGGTCAGCAACCGCCCGGCCTCACGGACGACGACGACCCTGCGGTCGATCAGGAAGGGAGGCGTCAAGCAGGCGTCCACGACGGCCCCGACGTTCAGCTCGTCACCCGCCCCCCCGCCGACCTCCTCGACGATGAGCGCATGGTCTCCGTCGCCCACCACGTCGTCGAGCAGCTCGCGGACGGCCTGCGCGACCAGGGCGGCGTCGTCGCCCTTGACCAGGTACACCGACTGGGACCGGGTGCCGGCGGCGCTCACTCGGCCTCGCTGACCGCGGCCAAGGCGTCGCGGGCCCGGCAGGTGCCCTTGACGTCGTGCACGCGCACGATGCGGCAGCCCCAGGCGATGCCGAGGGCCGCCGCGCCGATGGAAGCCTCGCGCCGCCCGGTGAGCTCCAGATCGAGGATCTTGCCCAGGAAGGTCTTGTTGGAGGCCGAGAGCAGCAGCGGGTAGCCCAGCGCGGCCAGCGTCGCCGAGGCGCGCAGCAGCGTCAGCGACTGCTCGGCGGTCTTGCCCAGGTCGAGGCCCGCATCGAGCACGATCCGCTCGGCGGGGATGCCGGCGGCGCGCGCACCCTCGGCGCGCTCGGTGAGGAAGCGGCCGACATCGGCCACGACGTCGCCGTAGTGCGGGTCGGGGTCGGCCACCCGCGGGGCCAGGCGGATGTGCGTGATGACGACGGCGGCCTGGTGCTCGGCGGCGGCGGGCGCGTAGTCAGCATCGGCCAGGCCGCTGATGTCGTTGCCCATCAGCGCACCCTCGGCGTAACAGGCGCGTGCGACCGCGGCGCGCCAGGTGTCCACCGAGACCGGCGTGTCGAAGCGCGCCACCAGGCCGGCCACGACCGGGACCACGCGGTCGAGCTCCTCGGCCTCGGTCACCTCGGGTCCCGGGCCCGCCTTGACCCCACCGATGTCGAGGATGTCGGCCCCGTCGGCCACCAGCTGCTCGGCCCGCCCGTACAGCTTGTCGAGCTCGAAGGTGGCGCCCTTGTCGTAGAACGAGTCGGGGGTGCGGTTGAGGATCCCCATGACCAGGGCCCGGTGTGTCAGGTCGTAGCGCCGGCCGCCGAGGTCGAGCACGGGTGCCGGTGCGGCTGCCGGCGTGGGGGTGGTCGTGGTTTCGGGGTCGGTGTCGGTGTCGGAGGTCGGCGTCCCGGTGGCCGGTGCGGCCATCAGTACAGGCGCGCCGTCAACGCTCGCCGGTATTCCTTGGTGCTCGGGTCGTCGGGGCCCAGTGCCGCCAGGAGGTCCACGAACTCCTGGCGGGCGGCGTCGTCGTCGCGCACCCGCTCCAGCAGCTCGTTCAACTTGGCCTCGATGTCGGAACGGCCCGTGGCCGACACGTCGACCCCCGCTTCCAAGAGGCGCGCCTCGGCGGCCAGCGCCCGGCCGTTCTCCGTCTCGGGCAGGCGCTGCAGCAGGGCCAGTGCCTCGGCCGGCTCGCCGCGGTCGACGAGGAGCCGGGCGAGGCCCTCGGTGGCACCGACGTGATCCGGCTCGAGCTCGAGGGCCTTGCGCAGGGAGGCCTCGTCGCCCGCGTCGGCCAGGGTGTCCGCCTCGCTCGGCGGCGGCGCGAGCCGCTGGACGAAGGCCGTGATCTGCGCCTCGGGGACGGCGCCGATGAACTGGTCCACGACCTGGCCCTGGCTGAGGGCAAAGACGGCGGGGATCGACTGCACGTTGAAGGCCCGGGCCACCGCCGGGTTGTCGTCCACGTTGACCTTGGCCAGTTCGACCGCGCCGCCGGTGTCGGCGACGGCTTTCTCAATCATGGGCCCGAGGGTCTTGCACGGACCGCACCACGGGGCCCAGAGGTCCACGATCACCGGCACCGTCGCGCTGCGGTCGAGCACGGCCGCCTGGAATGTCTCGTCTGTGACGTCCATCGGCCAGACGCTAATGGGAGTTCTGCCCCGGAACGACGCCCCACGTCGCGTGCAGCATTGGTCCAGGTGAAGACGCCTCGGTCCGCCGGATCTGGGTCGCCGCTGAGTGCCCGGGCGTCCGACCGGGGCGCACGGCACCAGGTAGCGTCGTTCGCGTGTCGCAGGCGCCAGAGGGCATCCACCAGGCCGAGGTCACCGAGTGGATGGTGACGAACATTCCCGAGATCAGTCCGCCGCTCGCCTTCACGCTGATCGCCGGCGGCCGCTCCAACCTCACCTACCGCGTCGAGGACGCCGAGGGGCGGGCCTGGGCGCTGCGCCGACCACCGTTACACCATGTCCTGCCGACCGCGCACGATATGTCCCGTGAGTACCGGCTCATGCACGCGCTCGGGCCGGCGGGCATTCCCGTTCCGGTCACCATCGGCCTCTGCACCGACGAGGCGGTCAACGACCGGCCCTTCTACGTGATGGAATTCGTCGAGGGTCACATCCTGCGCAGCGCGGCCGAGGCCGAAGCCGCATTCGACGAGGCGACCCGGCGCGGCGTCGCCGGCCACATGGCCGACACGCTGGCTGCGCTGCACGACGTCGACCCCGATGCCGTCGGGCTGGGTGATCTGGGAAGGCACGAGGGCTACATCGAGCGGCAGCTCAAGCGCTGGCGCGGGCAGTACGACCAGATGCAGGTCGACGGCGTCGACCACGGCGGCCTCGTCGAGCGGGTGAGCGACGAGCTCGCCCGGCGCGTCCCCAAGCAGCAGCGGACAGCGGTCGTCCACGGCGACTACCGGATGGACAACGTGGTGCTGGCCGACGACGGGACCGTCCGGGCCATCCTCGACTGGGAGATCTGCACCCTCGGAGATCCCTTGGCCGACCTCGGTCTGCTCATGGACTACTGGGCCGACCCCGGCGACTCCATGGGCGTGCTCGGGCTCTCGCCGACCACCGCTCCCGGGTTCTCCACCAAGGCCCAGATCCTGGAGCGCTACGACGCGGTCTCCGATCTCGACGTCTCGGGGATCGGCTACTACCAGGCCTTCGGGTACTGGAAGCTGGCCTGCATTCTGCAGGGCGTGTACGCCCGCTACGTCGCCGGGGCGGGGGCGGGCGATCAGGGCAGTGTCGACGGGTTCCCCGTGCAGATCGGACGCCTCTTCGAGATGGCGGCCGCTGCGCTGGAGGCCACGCCGTGAGCCCCGAGGGCGGGGGCGGGGGCCTCACCGAGATCTTCGAAATCAACCAGGAGCCTGCGCTGCGCGAACCGATCCTGGTCGTGGCGCTGGAGGGCTGGGTCGACGCCGGACTCGGTGCCACCACCGCCATCTCGACCCTGCTCGGACAGGGTCACACCGAACCCATCGTGACGTTCAACGGCGAGCACTTCCTCGACCAGCGGGCCCGGCGCCCGGTGGCGCGCATCGTCAACGGGATCACGACCGACCTGAGCTGGCCCCGCACCGTCGTGCGGCACGGGTCGGACGAATCGGGCCGCGACATGCTCTTCCTGGTCGGGCCCGAGCCCGACTTCCACTGGCGGGCCTTCACCGACGCGGTGGTGGGCCTGGCCCGCTCCTGGCGCGTGCGCATGGTCGTGGGCCTCGGAGCCTTCCCGGCGCCGGCGCCGCACACGCGGCCGGTGAAGCTGGCCGCCACCGCCCCCTCGGAGTCCGCCAACCTGATTGAGCAGGTCGGGATCGTGCAGGGCGAGCTCGAGGTGCCCGCCGGCGTCCAGGCCGCTTTGGAAATGGCCTTCGGTGCGATCGGGACGCCAGTCGTGAGCCTGTGGGCCCGGGTCCCCCACTACGTGGCGGGCATGCCGTTCCCCGAAGCCAGCGCGGCACTGATCGAGGGGCTGGCCGCCGTCGGCTCGCTCTCGCTCGACTCCTCCGCGCTGCGGCGGGCGGGCGACAGCTCGCGCCGGCAGGTCGACCAGCTCATCGCCGACAACGACGAGCACCAGGCCATGGTGCGCAAGCTCGAGGAGAACATCGACGCCTCGGAGGGCAACGCCATGGGGGTCGATGCCGTCCCCTCCGGCGACGAGATCGCCGCGGAGCTGGAGCGCTTCCTGCGGGGCGAGGAGCAGTGAGGGTGCCGAGCGTGCGACGGGTGGGACCGGTAGGTCGAACGGACCGAGCGAGAGGGAGAAGTCGGGCATGAAGATCGACGGCGGGATCGGGTTCGACCCCAGCGGCATGGCGGCGCAGGCCATGAAGGCCGAGGAGAGCGGGTATGACGGCGTCTGGTCGGCCGAGACGAACCACGATCCCTTCCTCCCCATTGCGGTCGGCGCGTCCGCCACCGAGAGGCTGGAGTTCGGGACCGGCATCGCGGTGGCGTTCGCTCGCAATCCCATGACACTCGCCGTCCTGGCCAACGACCTGCAGCTGCTGAGCAAGGGCCGGTTCATGCTCGGCATGGGCAGCCAGATCAAGCCGCACATCACCAAGCGCTTCTCCATGCCGTGGTCGCACCCGGCGCCCCGGATGCGGGAGCTCGTTCTGGCCATCCGGGCGATCTGGAAGACGTGGGAGACCGGTGAGCCGCTCGCCTTCCGCGGCGAGTTCTACACGCACACCTTGATGACGCCCTTCTTCAACCCCGGGCCGAACCCCTACGGCAACCCCAAGATCCTGCTGGCCGCCGTGGGCGAGCTCATGACCGAGGTCGCGGGCGAGGTCGGCGACGGCTTCTTGGTCCACGGCTTCTCCACCGAGCGCTATCTCCGCGAGGTGAGCCTGCCGGCCCTCGAACGCGGCGCGGCCAAGGCGGGCAAGACCCGCGCTGATCTCACCGTCTCCTATCCCGGCTTCGTCGTCACCGGTCCCGACGACAAGACCATGGCTGCGGCCGCCAAGGGCGTGCGCGAGCAGATCGCCTTCTACGGTTCGACGCCGGCCTACCGCCCCGTGCTCGAGCTCCACGGGTGGGGCGACCTGCAACCCGAGCTCAACACGCTCTCCAAGCGCGGCGAGTGGGAGCAGATGGGCGAGCTCATCAACGACGACATTCTCAACACCTTCGCCGTGGTGGCCCCGCTCGACCAGGTGGCGACCGAGGTGCGCAAGCGCTTCGAGGACGTGGTCGACCGCTTCAGCTTCTACGCGCCCTACAAGGTGGACCCGGAAATGTGGAAGGGCGTGCTGGCGGGGTTCCACTAGGGGTCGTTTGCGGGGCGGCCGGTCCCACCGCCATCAGCGTTGCCCCGCAACCGATGGGCCCGGTCGCGCCACCCTCCGCCGGACGTCGACCGCAAACGGTCCGCGGACGCTACGTTCGGCTGGACTCAATGTGATGGGAGGACGGCTCAATGCCCAACTGGGCTGAACAGGTCACGGCGATCGCCACCGCAGTGAGCTCCCTTGCACTCCTCAGCGCGATCGGCGCCGTCATCTTCGCAGCGAGACAGGCACGCGAGACCCGCATCGGACGCCAGGCCGAGACAGCCGTCGAATTCTTCAGGCGCTGGAACGAGAGCTCGCTGGAGGAGACGCGTCGTCTTGTCGCGCAGTTCGAGACGAGCGAGGCGTTGCGCGACGCCATGGTCCGGTTCATCGCAGAGAACTCAGAACGGGCCTACGTGTTGTACCGGGAACTCGACTATTTCGAGCAGCTGGGCGCCCTGGAGAAGCACGGTGGTTTCGACTTCGAGTTGATCAGGTCGCTCCTGGGCCAGCGCCTCATCGACCGATGGGACATGTGGCAACCGACGATCGAGGCGATCGGAGGCAGGAGCGCCTACCCGATGTTCGATCAACTGGTCGCCAAGGTGCGCGCGGCGGCGTGATGCGATCGCTCCGTGCAGACGGCCCATTGCGATGCCTGACTGCCAGCGAGGTGAGGTCGGCGAGCTCGGGTGTCGTCATCTGTCGCCCAGGCGGAGCGCCGAGTCCAGGCGCGGCTCGGGCGCGCCGGTCGTCGAGGCGCTACGCGACCACGTTGACGAGCCTGGGCGGCCGAGCCACCACCCGCTTCGGTGTGGCGCCCCCCAGGGCGTCGATCACCTTGGCCGAGGCCAGTGCGGCCGCTTCGGCGTCGCCCTCGGAGATCCCGGCGTCCACCTCCATACGGTCGCGTACTTTTCCATTGACCTGAATGACCATCGTCACGGTGTCCTGGCGGACGAGATCGGGGTCGAAGGACGGCCAGGGCTGCAGGTGCACCGAGGGCTCACCGGGATGCCGGCGCTCCCAGAGCTCTGCGGTCACGTGCGGGGACATGACGGCAAGCAGCAGGAGGAGCACATCGAGCGCCTCGTTCCACACGTCGGCGTGGGGCGCGGTCCCGGCGCTGTCCGGGTCGCCGCTGCGGGTGGCCCCCGCATCGGCACGGGCGTCCCGGCCGTAGCGCTGCACCACATTGAGCAACTCCATGCAGTGCGCCACGGCGGTGTTGTAGGACCAGCGCTCCAGGTCCCTCGTCACGTCGGCGATGGCGCGGTGCACGGCCTGCCGCATCGCCAGATCGGCAGGCGTCTGCTGCCCCGTCCGCAGGTGGTGTGCGGCCGTGCAGGTGCGCCACAGCCGGTCGAAGAAGCGTCCACACCCGTCAATGACCTGCTCGGTCTGCTCCGACCAATCCATGTCGTCGAAGGGCGGGCCAACGAAGAGATGAAAGAGGCGAAGCGCGTCGGCGCCCACCGTGTCGAAGTAGTGCTCCGGCGCGATGAGGTTGCCCTTGGACTTTGACATCTTGGTCCCGTCCATGCGGATCATGCCCTGGGCGAGGTAGTGCTTGAAGGGCTCCCGGTCGACGCCGGGCGCCAACCCGACGTCGATGAGGGCCCGGGTGTAGAAGCGCGCATAGAGCAGGTGGAGGATCGCGTGCTCAATCCCGCCGATGTACTGGTCGACGGGCATGAAGTGCTGCGCCGCGACCGGAGCGAAGGGCTGCTCGGTGTTCCACGGATCGCAGAACCGCAGGAAGTACCACGACGAGTCCACGAAGGTGTCCATGGTGTCCGTCTCGCGCCGGGCCGGCCCGCCGCAGATCGGGCACGTGGTGTGCAAAAAGCCTTCGTGGGACGCCAGCGGCGACTGCCCCGTCGGCAGGAATTCCACGTCGTCGGGCGCCACGATCGGGAGCTGGTCCTCGGGGACGGGCACCACACCGTGGTCGGGGCAGTACACGGCCGGGATGGGACAGCCCCAGAAGCGCTGGCGCGACACCAACCAGTCGCGCAGCCGGTAGTTCACCTTGCGCTCGCCGATGCCCTCCTCCTCGAGCCAGTCGAGAGCCCGGGCCTTCGCCGTGTCGATGTCGAGCCCGTCGAGGAAGCCGCTGTTGATTTTGGTGCCGTCGCCCGTATAGGCCTGCCCCCCGTCGGCGTCCCAATCCGCCGGGGGCTGCACGGTACGCACGATGGGCAGTTCGTGCTGCGTGGCGAACGCCCAGTCGCGCTCGTCCTCGGCGGGCACGGCCATGATCGCTCCGGTCCCATAACCCATGAGCACGTAGTCGGCCACGTAGAGCGGGACGGGACGGCCGGTGAACGGGTTGATGACGTGGCTCCCGGTGAAGGCGCCCCGCTTGCCCAGGGCGGCGGCATCGCCTTCCGTCATCCGCTCAATGTCGGTGGCGGCGGCGGCACGCGTCCGCAGGGCCTCGACCGCGACCCGCTGGTCGTCGGTGGTCAACTCGTCCACGAGGGGGTGCTCGGGTGCCATGACGGCATAGGTCATGCCGAAGCTGGTGTCGGGCCTCGTCGTGAAGACCCGCACGCTCAGGCCGTCGTGACCCTGGACGGGCAGGTCGAACTCGGCCCCCTCGGACCGTCCGATCCAGTTGCGCTGCATCGTCTTCGCCCGCTCCGGCCACTCCAGATCGTCCAGGGCCTCGAGGAGCTCGTCGGCGTACCGGGTGATGCGGAAGAACCACTGCTCGAGGTCACGCTTGATGACGACGTCGCCGGAGCGGTCGCAGGTGCCGTCGGGAAGCACCTGCTCATTGGCCAGCACTGTCTGACACCCCGGACACCAATTGACCGGGGCGAGGGCCCGATACGCCAAGCCCGCCTCCCAAAAGCGCAGGAAGATGGCCTGATTCCACTTGATGTAGGCGGGGTCGTGGCTGTGGATTTCGCGGCGCCAGTCATAGACGGCCCCGAGCCGGCGCAGCGACGCCGTGAGCTCGGCGATCCTGGCGTCGGTGAAGATCCGCGGATGGGTCCCGGTCTTGATGGCGGCGTTCTCGGCCGGCAGCCCGAAGGAGTCGAACCCGATCGGGCTCAGGACCCCCTTGCCCTGCATGGTCTGGTACCGGACGGTCAGGTCCCCGAAGGTGTAGTTCCTGACGTGGCCCTGGTGCGCCGCCCCCGAAGGGTACGGGTACATGCACAGCGCGTAGAACTTCTCCCGGGGATCGTCGTTGTCGATCTGGTAGGTGCCCTCGTCGTCCCAGTGACGTTGCCATTTGCGCTCCACCGCATCGACGTCGTACGCGCGTGCCATCCCACCAGGGTAGGCGACACCCTGGTGGGTTCTGAGCCGTATGAGGGGGGCTCGCGGCCCCGGGCCGGGGTCGATCTTGTCCTCCCCGGACCCCTGGAACCGGATGGGGCGGGTGTTCCCGACTGCTAGCGTTGTCCTCCACCACTGGGGGCGTAGCTCAGCTGGTAGAGCGCCTGACTGGCAGTCAGGAGGTTCGTGGGTTCAAGTCCCATCGCCTCCACTCGTTTCTTCCTCGTGAACGTGCACTTCTGGAATGAATCGCTTGTGTACCGTGAGCGACTTTGTGAGCCGTTTGTCGACGGAGACCCTGAGAATGGGAACTTCGGACTCTCTGGAACAGTGCCGGATCGACATCCCGTACCTCGAACGCGAGGTGCTCGCCGTCCATAGCGATGACCGAAAGCTCTGGCGGCGCTGACCCCATAGCCTTTGCCCTCCCGGTCCTCGCGTTTCGGACTGACCGGCGGCCCGGTCCACGCTATCGTTCGCACTCGAACGGGTCACCGCGGTGTCGGATCAGCACTGATCGGTACACAGTGGTTATGTGGTCCTTGGCGAGGAGGATGTGCATGGTGTCGGCGCGGCGGCGTCTAATCAGATTGACCGGCTCTTTGATCCTTGGCTCTGCATCCTTGCTCCTCGTCGCCGGAGCAGGCGCGGCTGGTGCGGCCGGCCACTCGGTGTCGCAAGTCGCTGTCGGAACCAACCCGGCCACCGTGGCCCTCGATTCTGCCAACTCGAGCACGGCGGAGGCCGATCCTGGCCCACAGCTAGAAAGGTTTGTCGGCCAGCCCGATTACAGCTTCCATTGGGCAACAACCGACCCGTCCGAGATCCCGGCGGCATTCTTGCCGGACATCCTCGAAGACATCTGGAATCTCACCAATGGAGGTGCGGACCAGGTCGCGCTCTACGACTGCCAACAGAGCGGGCAGCCAGGTAACTACATCTCGACGACCGCTGACTGCTCTGACGGACTCCTCGACGGCCACAGCGTCACACAAAACTCCGGCCTTGAAGGCTACCTGTACACGACACCTCCAACGGACGGTACGGGGACCGCAGCCGTCTGGCGGTGTTACCACGTCATTGAAGGAGCACCCGACTATTTCCTCAGTCCCTACTCCAAATTGTGAAGGGTCAGGAGTCCCCACATTGTTGGGCTATGCGCCCGACGACGCTCAATCCCCCGGCATCCCGGGTGCCCCCATGATCGGAACGGCGACGGGTGGGAACGCCGAGGCAACGGTGACATTCGACCCACCCAGCAGTGGTGGGGGCGGCATCACCGGCTACACCGTCACTGCGACCGACACCACTGACTCCGCGAATGGTGGCCAGAGCGCCACGGGGTCAGGCAGTCCAATCAGCGTGAGCGGCTTGGCGAATGGGGACGCTTATACGTTCAGTGTCACCGCGACGAACGCGGCGGGGACCGGTCCGTCCTCTGATGCATCGAACACTGTGGTGATCGGTCAAGCTCCGGCCATCACGAGCGCGCAGAGCTTGACTACTGCTGCCGGAGCCGCGTTCACCTACTCAGTGACGACGACCGGGGCTCCTCTCGCGACCATCACGGTGGCCGGTGGCTCGAGCCTGCCGAATGGCGTGACCCTGAAGGACAACGCCGATGGTACGGCGACTCTGTCGGGAACTGATCAGGTGGCAGTGGGCGACTACACCTTCAGTATTCAAGCGGCCAATGGAATCAGCCCGCAAGCGACGCAGTCATTCACCTTGACGGTTCAACACGTTCCGACGACGAGCATCCTTGTCCCCTCGAAGGGGGCAACACTCTCGGGCACATCTGTCACCTTGGACGCCTCGGCATCGAACGCCACCAGCGTCGAGTTTCTTCTCTTCGGGGGCATTTACGGCCTGAACCCTCCAGTGATCTGTACGGCCACGCTGACCTACTACGGATGGGTGTGCTCATGGAACACCACAACGGTCCCCAGCGGCTCCTACACCCTGGTGTCCTACGCCTCAGGTCCGGCTGGAAGCACTGCCAGCTCGGGTGTCAACATGAAGGTCAATAACCCACCACCAACCACGAGCGTTCTCATCCCTTCGAGTGGGTCGACGCTGTCCGGGTCGACGTACCTCGACGCCTCGGCGTCGAATGCCACCAGTGTGCAGTTCCTGCTCTTCGGCGGCACGTACGGCTACGCAGCACCAGTGGTGTGCACAGCCACGGCGACGCAGTTCGGCTGGATCTGCAGTTGGAATACGACGACTGTGCAAAACGGCTCCTACGCCCTGGTGTCTGAGGCCTCCGGCGCCGGTGGGAGTGCTTTCAGTAGTACGGGTGTCAGCATCACTGTCAAGAACTGACCGCCCGCGGTCACCTTCGTCTCGCAACGCACCTCATTTGAGGCGGTCAGGGCCGGGATGCGTCATCCCCAGAACATCTGAGGTGCAGGAGAGGACGCTCCGGCTCTCGGAGCCCAGAGCCGAACCTGATTCGAGTCAGGTCCAGGCCGGCTCCGGCACGTCTTCGACCACGTGACGATCCGAAGGCTTCCCGATTTCGTCACCGCATTGCATTGGTGACAGTGCCAGGATTGTTCGGTGACGCCAGCCTCGGTGACTGCACCATCACGGCGGGACACCACCTACGGACCATCGAAACAGATGGCCCTTCGGGTATTGACCATCGCCGGCTATGCGGCACTTGTCATCGCATATCTCTGGTTCATCGACGCCTACGCCGTCAACACGATCTGGGTCGATCAGTGGAGTGACTTGGGGCTCATAGATCACGCATATTCGGGCCATCTGACGCTGTCGGTGCTGTGGGCGCAGCACACCGACAATCGCATCCTGTTTCCGAACTTAGTGGTTCTTCTGCTCGCAAAGTCGACCCACTTCAATGTCGTTGACGAAGAGTTCCTCAGTGCCTTCACTCTCATGACCGCAACAGCGCTGTTGATTGTCGGCCACCGTCGCCGTACACCGGGCACTCCTTGGATCCTTTATCTGCCCGTTGCGATCCTGATGCTTTCGTTCGTGCAGAACGGCAATACGCTGTGGGGATTCCAGTTCGCCTGGTATCTCGTTCTGTTGGCGCTGAGCGTGGCCTTGGTTCTCTGCGACAAGGCGCGATGGAGCTGGCTGATCGCCGCCGCAGCGATCGGCGCTGCTGTGGTGGGCAGCTACTCGTCGCTGCAGGGCCTCTTGATTTGGCCCAGCTGCCTCATCGTTCTCTTGCTCAGGCGCCAGAGTCTGCGCTTCGTGGTTTCGTGGATCGTGGCCGGAGCCACGACGGCTGCCATTTACTTCGTGAATTTCAATTGGCAGCTTGGAGGGTCCAACGGCTACGCGTTTCGTCACCCGACCCAAGGCGTCCGGTTCTTCTTCTTCACCGTCGGTGACGTCATTGGCGCGCATGGTGGAGATTTGGCAGTCGCGCTGGGGGTCCTCATCGTCTTCACGGCCCTTTGGTTGATCTTCTCTACCGTGGTACGGGCTGGAGAGAACGACGGCTCACCGCTCGGCGTGGGACTGATCTGTTTCGGCCTCCTCTTTGCCGTGACCATCACGATGGGACGTGCGGGCCCGGGTTTGGACGCCGGCGGCGGCAGTCGATATACAACGTTCGACCTGTTGACTCTCGTCGGCTGCTACTTCGTGCTCCTGGCTCGCCGAGGTGACGCAGCCACGGATCGACGGTGGCACAAGGTCCTCTGGTGGGCCAGCTTGGGCAGCGTCGGATTGGGTGTGTGCCTCACGCTGATCCTCGGCACTGTCAACGGCCTTGATGATGCCGACTCGTGGCAGAGCGCACAGATACAAACGGCACGAGTCATCACCAACATTCAGAAGACACCAGATTCCATGATCGAAAGAATCCTGATCGGCGATGACCCCTACGCCGTGGGGTACACCAGACAGCTTGTCGCCTTCGCCCGGCAGAACCGTCTGAGTCTGTTTGCGAATCCATCGACCGCAGAACGCTACCGACGCGCCGGGCTTCCCTACGACGCCACCTCTCTCATGACCACTGTCTTGGTGCCCCGAGGTGGCGCGAACGAAAAGGGCGTCGTTGCTCTCATTGCGTCTGCCCAGAGCGACTTCGGTGTCGCCAAGGTGGAGTTCGAGATCGCGGGGGCAACCGGCAGCGGCGAGACGGTGAGTGCCAGGGACACCAGGTACGGATGGATTGCCATGTGGAACTCACGCCTCACGACGGACGGAGAGTACCGAGTACAGAGCATCGCGTATGACCAAGGATCTCATCGAGCACAGAGCAAAGCCGTGGAGGTCCGTGTCAACAATTCATCATTGTCAACATTTGTCCGGTAACCGGTCGGGTCCGCATTTTCATGCACGGACGTGACGGCGCAAGAGGTCAGCGAGGCAGTCCGGCAGGGTTGACCGTTGCCGACGGGGACCCGTTCGGGTGCCCGCTACGCCGGGTCGAGGTGCCCCTGCGCACTGACAAGCGGAGGGGCTGCGGACGAAGACTCTCTCAGAGCGCCGCGGGCCAACGCTCGCTACTCTTCGGATCGTGCGGAGCAAGGCAATCGGCGTAGCTCTCGACCCGAAGAAAAACAGCCTGAACTTCCTGCGCCTCGTCCTGGCGTTTTGCGTTGTCTATGCCCACGCCTGCGACCTGGGCTGGTATGGACTCCATGACGTGTCTGTCAACGGAACCGAGCTGGGCGGCATCGCGGTGTACGGCTTCTTCGGGATCAGCGGATACCTGGTTGCAGGGAGCGCGTCGAGGAACAGTGTGGGTCGCTACCTCTGGCAGCGGTTCCTCCGCATCTATCCTGCTTTTTGGGTGTGCTTGGTCGTGACGGGCTTTGCGCTCGCTGCATTCGCGTTGGCCATCGACCCCGTGCCTCATTGTGGTTACGTCTGCTACCTCAAACTCCACCCCGGACCCTTCAGCTTCGTCTACTCCAACGCGTACTTGAAGGTGAACCAGGTCGCTGTCGCCGCCCCAGTGCTGAATCTCGAGGATGCCTCGCTCTGGACCCTGTTCTTCGAGTTCTTGTGCTACTTGCTCTTGGCCGCCCTGTCGTTCCTCGGAATATTGCGGCACCGGGCGTGGGTCGCCTTTATCACGCTGGCTATCTTCGTTGCGCTTCTGGTCACAACCCTGGACCCGAGTCTCAACTCGATGTTCAACGTCTACCGCAACTTCATTCCGATGAACTTCATGGTGTTGTCCCTCGGGTTTTTGGGTGGCACGTTGATCTACCTCTATCGAGAGCGGGTGCCTGACTCTGCTCTCTTGGCTCTCGTCTGTTTCGTCGCGTTCATCGCATCGCTCCACCTGCCCACCTACGGCCACTCGCCGACATTGCGCCTGACCCCGTCCAGTTTTGGCGTCTTCCTGATCGCCTATCCCCTGCTCTGGCTGGGGGCGCACCTGCCGTTCTCTTGGATCGGCTCGAAAAACGACTACAGCTATGGCGTCTACATCTACGCCTTCCCCTTGACCCAGTTACTGCTCTCGCTCGGAGCCAAGCAAGCTGGCTTTTGGCCCTTCATGTTGCTCACTGCGTCGGTCACCCTGGCCTTCGCCTGTGCCAGCTGGTGGCTGGTCGAGAAGCATGCATTGCGACTCAAGAAGCTGCGTGTGGGCCGACCGATCAGTGAGAACGCAGGGGGTGAGGTGGACGAGTCGGCAAGAGTGGGCGCCTCTGGTCGTGAAGCGACGACGGGAAACGGAGCTCGTGTCCCTACTGCGCGTTCTCCACGCGCACCTCAATCGGAGGGGTCGTGACCGTTCGACCTCCCGCGTCGCTGACGGTGGCGTCGACCGCATAGCTGCCGTTGGGCACCGTTGACGTGTTCCATTTCGCGATCCATCCGTAGTGGGTGTACACACCAGCGGCGAACGAGTGCTTTGCGAGCCCTGGTCCACTCAGGAAGTAGTCGACTCTCGTGATGTCGTAGGGGCCCGAGGTGGACACGTCAAGGACCTGTTTGCCGTGCACGGTCGACCCGTCGTGGGGAAGGATCACGGACGCGCGGGTTGGCCCAAGCCGAAAGTGGATCGGCGGCTCGCGCAGATATTTTGCCGCGTCGCCTGTGGCGAAGAGGCTGAGGTTGTCGTCCCTGGCGATCGCGATCCAACGACGTATGGACTGGGCCGGTTGCAACCAGGAGAGCCCCGCAACGATCGGGTCCGGGTACTGGCTGGCCCTGACGGTCACCCGTCCCAGATAGACCCGGTTCTGGTGGATCGCTCGCGCCTGGGAGATCCCGTTGGCCGATCCGAAGAGCACGGTGAGAACGATGCCGACCCCGACGACCACGCGGGCGAGAGCCAACAGGGGGTCGGAGGGGAGGTGCCGTCCTCGACCAGCACCGCGCCGTGGTGATGGAGCACCATGTAGCGGCGCTCCCGACTCGGCGTCGGCAGGTGGATCCAACACGGCAAGGTACAAACCGACCAAGACGAGGATGGCAAAGACCGTGTAGCGATCCTCCACGTTGAGAGCGCCCGCACCGGATCGACCGTACGCGGTCAATCCCGAGAAGAGGAGCCCGAAGAGGATCAGTGCAAGGGCGAGGGGTCGACCTCCGGTGGTCGTCCGCTCCAGAAGAGCGAACCGCACCAGCACCCAGATCGCCAGGACGACCAGCACGACGCCGAAGAGTGTCACCAGGACGCCGGGCTGCGCCTCCCCCACGATGTCGCCCACAACCCGGACGAGGAAGGTGAGCACGGCCGCCGGACCCGGGGTGGGCGCCTGGGAGACGTTGAAATTGAAGCCGGCGAAGTAGATCACGCCGGCCAGCACGGCGGCGCCGATCCAGGCGACGGCGAGGCGTGGGGGGCGCCGCCTCAGGTAGATGAGGAGCAGTCCCGCCGGCCACACCAGTAGGCCCTGGACCGAAGAGAAGCTCGCGATGACCGCTGCACCGATGGCGCATCCGAAGACGGGCCATCGCTGCGGTTCTCTATCCAGCAGGAACAAGGCCAGCGTGATCATGAGGAGCACGAGGTACCACGCCATCTGGAAGCCAAACAGTGCATTGACGGCCTGGGCGAGCGACAGGAGGAGGAACGCCACCGGGCAGTACCAGATCCACCGCCTCTCCGGTGATCGACGCTTGTGGGCACAGACGAGGAGTGCCGTGGCCCCGAACAACATAAAGGCGCTCAGGTACTCCTCGGTCAGCACGTTGAAGTGCGTGGTGTAGGCCAGGGCCAGGACGATCAGGTCCGGAAAGAAGGTGCGGTTCTCGTAGTGCTGGGACCACAGCGTTGCAAGGTGGAGGGTCCCGGAGTGCGCATGACCGATCAGGATCACGTCGGTCCATTGGTCGAGATAGACGACGTTGACCCCGTAAGCGTGAATCATCCACAGATAGGCCACGATCGGGATGGCAAAGCCGAGGACTGTCGCGACGGGGATCAGCCAGGACCACCGGGCGGCGGGCGAATCCGCGCCGGTTCCGTGGCTAGGAGATTCCGCATCCTCTGTCGCTGGTGACGACGCCCCCGAATGGAGCATGACTCTCCCTGATTGATGAATCCCTCGCCGGTGGACGTTGGGGACCCTATCCGTTCCGCTGATACGGTGGCGGCAGAACGAACCCCTGGCCGGCTGGCCCCGGCCTAGGCGGTAGCTCAGGGTCCTCAGTGCTGATGACGACGTTGTTCCCCTGCACCGAGGCGCCGATACACGAGGCATGGGGGTGAACGATTCAGACTCTTGCGCATGAGCCCCGCGACTCGCGTCAAAGCCGAAGCTTCCGGCTGGCGTTGTCCACCCGAAGTTCCCTGATCATCCTCGTCATCGTCTACCTCTTCGCAGCGCTCACCTACAGCTTGTTGACGCGGGCCTGGGAGGCGGACGACGAGGCATCTCACGTGGACTACGTGGAGTACATCGTCAAGCACGACGCGCTCCCGCACATCAGTGCCTCCAATGGCATTGAGTCCCACCAGCCGCCCCTGTACTACCTGATCGCTGCCGGCTGGCAGCGGGCTCTCGGCATCCCGGCGTTCCAACCTGATGTGGTTCCGCAGCACTACAAGGACATCTACATTCACGACCGATTGGTCGACAACCACGACTACACCCCCGCCCAGCACAGCGCAGCCGTGGACCTCCACGAGTTACGGCTGCTCTCGGTCGTTCTCGGCCTCATCACCGTGATCTCGACCTACATCTGCGCACGGCTCGTGAAGCAGAACCACACCGTGGCCCTGTGCTCCGGGTTGTTCGTCGCCCTCCTCCCGCGCGAGTTGGTGGTGACGTCGGCCGTCACGAACGATGCGCTCGTGATCCCGCTGTGCTCCGTGGCGCTCATGTGCTTCTTGCTGGCAGAGCACTACCGGACCAACCGACGACGAGCAGCGCAGTGCGTCAGCACGGTCCTTCTGGGCCTCTCGCTCGGCTTGGCCGCCATCACCAAGTTCAGCAGCCTGCCGGTTGCTGCGATACTCCTCGCTCTGAGCTTCGCCCGGGCCTTCGCCCCGCAGGGCGAGGAAGCGGTGGCTGCCGACGCGTCCTCGGTTGAGCTCCGCCGGAGTGCTCTTCCACTCAATCCACGACAAGCGCTCTATGCCGCCTTGGCGGTGGTCAGCTTCTTCGTTCCTTCGGCCTGGTGGTTCCTTCGGAACAAGCACCTTTATGGGCAGTACCTCGCCACGAATGCCAGCCAGAACTATCTACGCTATTTGGCCTTCTTCCATTCGGTGCCGTGGAATGTGAGCTACTTCGCCCATGAGGTCTTCCGTGAGTTCTGGTTGAGCCTGTGGTATCTGCAACCCAACCTGGAACTTCCGGTCTTCTTGAACACGGTGCTCGGCATCTTTGCGCTCGGCTGTGTCGTGCTCGCGGTGTGGTTCATGCTGATCAGCCCGCGCGGCATGCCGTTCGGGCAACGCCTGTCACTTCTGAGCCTCTTCGCGGTGATTCTCGGCGGCATCGTCGCCGTTGTCCTCATCATCAAGAACGTTGGGTACAGCGATCCACGGCTCGCCTATGTCGGGCTCTCGGGCCTCGCCATCGTTCTCGTCACGGGGGCGTCGTCCATCAGCTCACGACGTCTGCCGGGGCTGTCTCGCTGCACACCGTTCGCCTGGCCGGCCGCCATGTTGGCGGTGGACATCTTCGTCCTGGCTCGATTCTTGATTCCGCTCGGCGGGTTGTGAGTTCCGAGGCTGTCGCAGGCCTTGGCGGCGAGCATTTCCTCCCGGCTTCGACGTAAGGTCTTCCACGCGGCTGCAAGTGCTCCAGCAGTCCGAGCACGACGATGGAGGGTGGCATGACACGAGTGGATCCATGGCATCGAGCTACTGCAGCGTCCCCGCGCCGCGTCGCTGGTCGCCGGACGCCTCTCGTTCTGGCGATGCTGGGTCTGCTGGGGACCCTCATGGTCGGGACGGTCTCGCTCGCGGAATCCCCCACTTCCGCCCGAGCGGCCACCACCCCGGTCGAGTACGACGTGGCCATGGGGGACTCCCTTGCCGCAGGAACTGGCGCCAGCACCACGGCGAACGACTACGTGAGCTTGGTCTACCAGCACGAACTCACCCGGCACCCAGGCCTCCAGTTGGAGAATTTGGGCTGCGGGGGGGCGACGACCACGTCGGTCATCCATGGGCCGGGCTGCTCGTACACGACCGGCACGCAATTGGGCGACGCCGAGGCGTTCCTGCGTTCCCACCCCGGGCAGGTGGAGATGCTGACCATCGACATTGGGGCGAACGACGTCGACGGGTGCCTCGGGTCCTCGGGTATCAACACGTCGTGCCTGCAGACGGGTCTGAGCCAGATCACCACCAATCTGCCCCTGATCCTCAGTGGCCTCCGGGCGGCTGATCCCACTCTGGCCATTTACGGCATGGACTACTACGACCCCTTCCTGGACCAGTGGCTGAGCGGCACCAGTGGGCAGACTGTGGCGCAGCAGTCCGAGACGGATGCCGTCGTTCTCAACGACCAACTCGGCCAGATCTACAGCGCCCACCAGGCAGCTATGGCTGATCCGGCGACGTCTTTTCCAGACCACCAACTTCGCGTTGACCGGTTCCTACAACGGCACGACGGTGCCGGAGAACGTTGCGCTGATCTGCGCGTGGACGCTCATGTGCAGCGAGAACAACATTCATACGAACGACCAGGGCCACGCCGAACTCGCGCTGGCCTTCGAAGCGGTCATCGACCGAGCGCCGACGACATCCGTCCTCATCCCCTCGAGCGGCGCCACGGTGAGCGGCACTGCGCTGCTCGATGCCAGCGTCGGCGACGCCGGTCTCGTGGCCAAGGTCCAGTTCGCCCTCACGGGCGGAACGCTGAACCAGACGGTCGTGGGCACTGCGGTGCCGACGGTGTACGGCTACATCCTCGAGCTGAACACGACGACGGTGCCCAACGGGACCTACACCTTGCAGAGCCTCGCCTCGGACACGGCCGGCAACACCGGCTCGAGCGCGGGCGTCCAGATCACGATCGCCAATCCGCCACCGAGCACAGCCGTGCTCATCCCCTCCTCGAGCGGCGTCACGCTGAGCAACACGGCCGTCCTGGACGCGAGCGCCGCTGACGCGGGAGGGGTGGCCAAGGTCCAGTTCGCCCTCACGGGCGGAACGCTGAACCAGACGGTCGTGGGCACTGCGGTGCCGACGGTGTACGGCTACATCCTCGAGCTGAACACGACGACGGTGCCCAACGGGACCTACACCTTGCAGAGCCTCGCCTCGGACACGGCCGGCAACACCGGCTCGAGCGCGGGCGTCCAGATCACGATCGCCAATCCGCCACCGAGCACAGCCGTGCTCATCCCCTCCTCGAGCGGCGTCACGCTGAGCAACACGGCCGTCCTGGACGCGAGCGCCGCTGACGCGGGAGGGGTGGCCAAGGTCCAGTTCGCCCTCACGGGCGGAACGCTGAACCAGACGGTCGTGGGCACTGCGGTGCCGACGGTGTACGGCTACATCCTCGAGCTGAACACGACGACGGTGCCCAACGGGACCTACACCTTGCAGAGCCTCGCCTCGGACACGGCCGGCAACACCGGCTCGAGCGCGGGCGTCCAGATCACGATCGCCAACTGAACACTTCGAGCATCCCCGGCGATCAGGCGGCCGTCAGAGCGCGGAACGCTGTTCGATGTGCTGCAACTCAATCCACAGCGGGATGACGAACCAGATGTAGGCGTTCGTCAGTGTGTACTCGCGGTCGCCGTAGCGGGTCACCATGGCGCCGACTTCGGTCACACGGACACGGTCGTCCTTGACCTGGTACGCCTTGACCCGGTCCAGGATTTCGGTCAGCTCCTCCTTGGACGAGACCTCCAACCCGAAATGGTCCATGTTCGGCGTGACCATGAATTCGTCCTGCGCCGGCAAAAGGTAGAGGAACTGGCCCATTGACCCCGTGTAGAGGATCAGAGGATTGCCCTTCTCCGTGCTGTTGTCTCCCTCCGTCCATCCGAAGATCTCGGAGAAGAAGTCGAGGATGGCGGCCCGGCCCGCCTCGTCCATGAGATCGGCGTCGACGCTGATCGCCACGTGGTTGATCCTGGGCGCAAAGGGCTTCCCGCTCATGCCACCAGACCCGGCTGCACCATCACCTTGCTCGGGATTTCCCCTCGGGCGAGACGTTCCATGGCATCCATCACCTCGCTGAGTGCGATGTCGGTGGGTTCGATCAACGAACCGAGCGGCAACGTTCCGCTGCCGAGGAGATCCACCGCGGGTCCGAAGCCGTCATCGTTGTAGTTGTAGGCCCCGATGACCTCGAGCTCGAAGATGATCAAGCGGTTCTGGTTGAAGCGGGGCGGTTCGAACCCGGTGCCGACGATCACCAGCGTGCCCGCATAGTCCAGCTGACCGAGCGCAGTCTCGGCGGCACTGGCGTGACCCGAGCATTCGAACGCGACCGCGAACGGTTCGGCCACCGGTTGGGTCATGGGTGGTTCCCCCAGCGTGTCGGGCCCCACCACGCGGGTGGCCCCGACGTCGAGGGCCTGTTGCCGGCGGACGGGCGACGGCTCGCTCACGGTGATGTCGGAGACTCCCTGGGCGCGCAGCACGGCGATGATCAGAAGCCCGACCGGACCGGCGCCGGTGACGAGCACCCGATCGTCGGGCCGGACGTCGGCGAGCCGCAGCGCGTGCAGCGTGATCGCCGTGGGCTCGGCCAGGGCCGCCGGCCGCGTCGCCAGCGCGTCGGGAATCCGGATCAGGCCGTCTGCCGCCGCCGTCTTGTACTGGCAGAACGCACCGCGGTACCCCGCGAAGTCCGCCGAGGCACGCCGCAGGCACACCGAGGGGCGCCCCCTCCGGCAGGGGCGGCACACCCCGCATCCCGGGGCGGCGTTTCCCACCACCCGGTCACCCGCGGCCCATCCGGAGTCCCTCGGCGCATCGGCGACAATGCCCGACCACTCGTGGCCGAGAATGGCACCCGGTCTGGCATAGCGCTCCAGGACCATGTGCAGGTCGGAACCGCAGATGCCACAGGCGGCGATCTCGATGAGCACCTCGCCCGGCCCGGGCTCTGGCCGCGGGACCTCGTCGACCTCGATCCTGCCGTCGCCCACGTAGACGGCCGCAGGCATCAATTCGGGTGGCACGGCGCCACACTAAGGGCCTTTTCCGGCGCCTGCCGGGCCAGTCCTCCCCGCTGTGATCGGTTCAGCGCTGGAGTCTTGGCCGTCCCGGTTCGCCACCCCGATGGTGCGCGAGG
This sequence comes from uncultured Acidimicrobiaceae bacterium, assembly GCA_963744045.1. Classification (GTDB taxonomy): domain Bacteria; phylum Actinomycetota; class Acidimicrobiia; order Acidimicrobiales; family RAAP-2; genus Bog-473. The sequence continues at coordinate 447,189 of CAVUSB010000005.1, read as the reverse complement.
GGTCGGGTGCGCCGGCGTCACCGAGGCGGGAACCAGCGGGCTCCTTCCGCCGTGGCCGGGTCAGGATGATCTGCACGGACGCCACGACGAGCACCACGATGGTGACGATTCGTTCGCTCTTCCCGACTTCCCTGAAGATGGCGTAGATCTGAATGCCGATGGCCAGCGCCTGCGCGAAGAGGGCGAGCGCCACCGCGCGCATCCCCGTGACCGCCTCGGGGCTTTCGTCGGCCTCCGGGGCCCGGGCCCAGGCCGCGAGCGCGAGCGCCAGCGCGGCCGCCGTCCAGATGAAGTCATAGCTGTCTCCGGACACGACGGCCCGCGCGTCCGCCTCCTGGACGGCAAAGACGGCGTCGGCCACGGACGAGCTGACGACGGCCAACCCGACCAGGACCCACATGGTGTCGGGCCGCCACGCCAGGAGCCCGTAGACGCCGAGGATGGCGCCGATCAGCAGCACGTCGAGGACCGGGTAGAGGAAGGCGACGAACGTGGCGAGGGACCCGACCGTCTTGTGCGCTGCCGCGGGCTGAATCACCAGGGCGAAACCCACAGCCAGCACGAGCAACGTCACGGCAATCCCGTCCATCCAGCGATGCAGTTCGAACAGGGGGACGCGGACGAGGATCAGGTAGAAGATCCCGACCCCCATGAGGGGATACCACGCCAGCCAGAACGCGTCAGCGAACGAGGGGTACGGGGCGTTGGCGCTCCCGGAATAGAACACCGCCCAGGCGGCGCTGCCGATGAACCAGAGCAGCAGACCCAGCCCGAAGGCGACCCAGGCCTTACGCGCCACCGGCTCGAAGGCGGCGCGTGCGAGGACGAGCGCCGCACACACGCCCAGGATCGCATTGTGCACCCAGTTGTCGTAGAGCCAGTCCGGTCCCGCGACACCGAAGATGTCGTTCGCCGCTTCGAGTACCGTGAGCACGCCGAGCACCAGCCACACGAAGGTGAGCGGGAGGGGCACCGTGAGGAGCTCGCCCTCGTCGTCCACCTTGCGCCCCGGGAGAGCTCTGCGGAGCGGACTCAGCCTTCGGGCGCCCGAGATGCTCGAATCAGCCACGGCACTCCGTCATGTCCTCCATCTTCGCCGACGGGCCGGGGTGCCGGTGCACTGGGGCGATCGAGACGTCCTCCGGTACGATCTGCTCGCAATGGAACAGCTCAAGGGGCGGACGGCCGTGGTCACTGGTGCGGCCAGTGGTATCGGGCTGTCCGTCGCCGAAGCCTTCGTCGGCGCCGGCATGCGTGTCGTCATGGCCGACGTCGACGAGGACAACCTCCGCTCGCACGCGGCCAGGCTGGCCGAGCAGGGCGCCGAGGTGCTCGCCGTCACCGCGGACGTCCGGGATCCTGACGCCGTCGAAAGCGTCGGCGCCGCGGCCCTCGAGCACTTCGGCAAGCTCCACGTCGCGGTGAACAACGCCGGCGTCGTCAACGGCGGCTATTCCTGGGAAATACCCCTCGAGGATTGGCACCGTGTCCTCGACATCGACTTGTGGGGCGTCATCCACGGCATCCACTCCTTCGTGCCGCGCATCCTCGCCTCGGGGGACGAGGGACACATCGTCAACACGGCGTCCATGGCGGCCGTCCTGTCGTTGGCCCGCCTCGGGCCCTACACCGTCGCCAAGCACGGCGTGCTCGGGCTCTCCGATGTCCTGCGGGCCGAGCTGGCGGCCCTCGGGGCGCCGGTCGGGGTCAGCGTGGTCATGCCCGGCATGATCAAGACCGGCATGAACCCCGTCGGCACCGTCTCGTCGGCCACGGTGGCCGCCAACGTGCTGGACGCCCTGCGGCGCCGGCGCAGCTACGTCTTCACCGACGACCACAGCACACCTGAGGTCGAAGCGCGCCTCCACGCCATCCTCTCGGCACGCCACGACGTCATCGGCTGAGGCCGATCCGTGCCTGTCGGCGCGCCCGGGCCGTGCCCTGCCACGAAAGTCGTTGCAGACCCGCTGCAACAAGCTCGCCTCAGGCGTCCCGCGGGTCCGACCAACGCCGTTCGTGCGATGGCTTCACCCCTGGTCACGGAGCTCCCGGGCGGAGTGCCCCGGGGTAGCCTCCCCCGATGCCCGGAGACGAGCTCGCTGCCGAGCTGCTGACGTCGGTCCTCGACGCCGATCCCCTGACCGGCTCGCTCTACGGCATGTCGGGCTACGACGCGCTGGCTGCCCGACTTCAGTGCGGAGTCCCAGAGCGCGCACGCGCGGACGCTGGCATCCATCGCGACACGCGCGGAGAACTCACCCGATGCCGGCCTCGAGGAGACCGAACTCCAGACGCTCGACTTCGTGCGCTGCCTGGCGCGCGGCATGGCCGACGCGGCCACCGTGCCCATCGTCGAGTTCACCATCAGCGACACGTTCGCGGCACCGGTCGGGCAGATCCTGAGCTCGCTGCCCAAGATCCCGCTCGACACCGAAGAGCGTCGCGAGGGCTACCTCACACGGCTACGTGGGCTCTCCGGCACGCTCACGACAGTGGCGCAGCGCCACCACGAAGGTGCGCGCGAGGGGCGGACGGCGGTGGCGCGCCTCGTGGAGGCCGCCATCACCAAGCTGGACCTGTTGCTGAGGGATCCCACCGTGGGTGCCATCGTCCGGACCGACGCCGGTGGCGCCTTCTCCGAGGCGGTCGCCGTCGCCGTCGACGACCACGCCCGCCCGGCGCTGGCCGTCTATCGAGACGCGCTGCACGCCTCGGTGCTCCCCACGGCCCGCGACGACGAGCATCCGGGCATCTGCTACCTCCCCGACGGCGACGCGATGTACGAGGCCATGGCCCGACACCACACGTCCATGCGCTACTCGGCTGAGGAGCTCCACGCCATGGGCCGCGAGATCGTCGACCAGGTGCTCGAGGAGATCGTCGAGACCGGTTCCCGCCTCTTCGGGACCACCGACGTGCCCGACATCTTCGCTCGCCTGTCCGACCCCTCGCTGCGGTACCAGAGCCGGGAGGAGATGCTGGAGCACGCCCGGCGCGTCGTCGCCGCCGCCGAGGCCGAAGCGCCCAAGTGGTTCGCCACGGTCCCCGACGTGCCGTGCACGGTGGCGCCGGTGCCCGAGGCGGAAGAAGTGGGGATGACCGCCGCCTACTACATGCCCGGCGCCGTCGACGGCTCGCGGGCAGGGACCTACTACCTGAACACGTCGCAGCCCGAGAAGCGCCACCGCTACGCGGCCGAGGACATCGCCTTCCACGAGGCCGTCCCCGGCCATCACTTCCAGCTCACCATCGCCATGCAGTCCCACGACCTGGCTCCCGCGCGCCAGCTCCTCTTCGACACCGCCTGCGCCGAGGGCTGGGGCCTCTACGCCGAGCGGTTGGCGGACGACATGGGCCTCTACAGCGACGATCTGTCCCGCATGGGCCTGTTCACCGCCGACTCCTGGCGGGCCAGCCGGCTCGTTCTCGACACGGGCCTGCACGCGTTGGGCTGGAGCCGCCGGCACGCCGTCGACTGGTTGGCCGCGCACACCCCCCTCCCCCGCCTCGAAGTCGAAGCCGAAATCGACCGGTACATCTCCTTTCCGGGGCAGGCGCTGGCCTACATGGTGGGCCGGCGCGAAATCGTGCGACTCCGCGCCGAGGCGGCGCAGCGGTTGGGGGAGCGCTTCGACCTGCGGGAATTCCACGACCTCGTGCTGCGGGCCGGGATCCTTCCGCTGCCGGCGCTGGCCCGCACCGTCGAGCGCTGGGTGGCTCGCCGCTCCTCGTGAGCGGGCGCCAGCGCCTCTACTGACCCAGGGCCCGCAGCTCGTTGCGCAGCGCGTCCTCGACCAGGTCCACCCACTGCCGCGGTGTCCAGCCGGCGACGTCGGGCCGGCCGGCCATCTCGAGTTCGAGGGGGATCAGGACCGACAGCTGCAACCCGGCCAGTGTGAACTCCACATCCGTGAGGTCGAGGACGTCGAGGGCCAGGTAGGAGCGGGCGACACGCCAACTGCGCATGACTCTCCGGCGCCTGTCCGGTCGGAAGACGCACTCGGCGATCTGGCGCGCTGTGCCGTGGGCCAAAAGGTTCATCCAGGCCCAGACCGGGACAGCAATGCCTTTGTCGTCCCAGTATTCGACCAGGCTGCCGGAGAGGAAGGCCTCGGACTCCACGGCGATCGTCCCGTAGCCCGCGTCCTGCTCGCTGTCGTGCACACTGCCCTCCCCTGCCGCCGGGCGTCCCTCCCGCCACCGAGAGCTGACACGTCTGCCGCGAGTGTGCGGGACGCGCCGTGCCCCCTTGAGAGGCGAAAGTCCTCATTCGCACCATCGCCGCCCGACACAGCGGTTCCGGCCTCAGGAAGAGGCTGGGACCGGGTGCAACGAGGCGGCCCGCCCGGCGAGGATCACCCCGAAGAGGCAGACCGCAGTGACATGCATGGCCGTGCACCACAGGCAGATGGCGCCGATCCGGAAGAGCTCCACGTACACCAGGTAGAGCACCATGGCCGCGCCGGCACCCGAGACCGCCAGCCGGGCACCGTCGACCCAGCGCGCCGCCGAACGCCAGGCCCAGGGCGTGGTGAGCGCTGTCATGAGGACAGCCCACACCACGCCGAGGACGGCGAGCGGGACGCCGACGAGGACCGACCACGAGCTGGTGGTCACCAGCGTGCAGTTGACGATGCCGGTATCGGGGCAGGCCAGCGCGGCAGGGTCGGTGTAGTGCGTCACCGTGAGATACGACGCGATGGCCAGCGCGGCCAGGGACAATCCGAGCGACGTGAGCGACACCCAGCCGGGCACGCGCCGGACGACGGTGCGCGCCACGTCACGCCGCCAGCTTCTGGGCGATCGCCGCAATCGTCGCCGAGCTCCCGACACTGGAGGGCTGGTTCCCGGTGACCGAGGCGATGGCGGCGGTGATGTCGTTCGCCGTCCCGTCGATCGCCTGCGCCACGGCGCTGTCCGGCTCGGACAGGTCAGCCGCGATCTGGCTGCGGGACAGCCCCTGCAGCACCTGTGGCGAGAAGCTCGAACCCGTGATCAGGTAGCGATTGGCGATGTCGAGGAACGGGATGCTCCCCTGCGGGTCGTACTTCGCCACCAGCGCGCTCTGGGCCGCCGTCGGTGCCTGCAGGGTCTGGTAACCGGCTCCGGCGGGTTGGTTCGTGGCCTCCTCGACGGGCTGGAAGTCGAGGAAGGGGCTGGAGTAGCTCGATCCGTAGAACGAGAGCGTCTGCGTGCCGGGGAACTCGTCGGAATCCGACGAATGCGTGCCCGACAGGTTCGAGAACGTCCCGAAGCGCGACAGCGCGACGGCCAGGGCCCAGCGCTCGGCGGCGCAGAACGGGCAGTACTCGGCGCCGATGTACGTGATCAACGGCTTGCCGTCCGCGCCTTTGAGGACGGTGCCGTTCCCGATCTTGGTGGGCAGGACGTCTCCCGATGGGCTTCCTACGGCGTCGAGGGTGGCCGCGGGCACCGAGAGCGCGGCCACGACCTGCGGCGACAGCGCCGTGGTGCCCGTGGCCGAGCGATCCTGCGGTTGCCGCGAGGTGTGAGGACGCCGCCGCCGGCGGGTTCGAGGTCCCGGCGGCCTTGACCACGACCATGGTCGGCGATGGCGGCCACCACCAACCCGACCGGGACCAGTGCGGTGATGACCGGATGGCGGGAGCGGAATCTTGGCGGAGCCGGCGCCTCCTTGACCTTGGCGTTGGACGACCCTGTGGCTCCGGGACCCGGGCGCGACGTGGACGTGGACCCTCTGGCGGTGCTGTTCTTGCTGTTCGCTTTCTGGTTGTTCTTGTTGTTGCTTGTTGGTGGTGGGCCGCGCCGGACGCGACGACCCCGATGGGGATTTCGACATTGTGTTTCTCCTGAATGAGGCGGGCACGGCGACGGGTCGCACGTGCTCGAAGGCTCGAAAGGGAGGCCGCTGGCGGCTTCCCGGGCTGATGGAGGCGACGTGCGGGTGGCCGCGCCCGCACGGCGGGGCGGTCGGGCGGCGCGTCGCCGCGCTGTTCGAGCTAGGAGAACTGAGGCGGGTGGAACAGGGCGTCCCGTGTTCCAGCGGGAAGCGCGAGGATCCTCCCTCGGCGCCGCCGGACGACCGCGACCGCGGCCGCGGCGGTCACGACGCCCACGATGGCCGCGGCCAAGGCGACACCCGGTGCGGGTGCCGCCGGAGCCGGACTGCCCTTCCCGCACGTGGCATCGAGGCAACCGACAGGCCCCGAGACGGGAGCCTCCGCGATCTGGACGACCTGGGTGACCGAGGTGTCGGCCCCCGACAGCACGGCGTGCGGCACGAAGCCACCGACGACGACGGCAGCGACGATCGCCGCCAGACCGATCCGCCACCGCGTGGACATGCCGACCAGGTTATGGGTGGCGGATAAACATGCCATAAGAAAACCGGGCTGGACGCGGAGTCACTGGCGCCACTCGGCGCCGGTGCCCTCCTAGCGGGAGGTGCCCGGGGGGTCCGAACCGCGGCGAACCACCAGCGCCGCCCGATCCGTGCGCACCGGCACCCGCTCGAGGGCGCTCGCGACCGCCTGCGCCACCGCGCGTACCACCGCCGCGAGGAACATTCCGCCACGGCCGCCGCGCCAGGATATCGGCATACCCAGCTGCGGTCCCAGCGGAACCAGTGACAAAGCGCCCCTTCCAGAGAAGCTCTCACGCGGTCCCCGAGGTCACCGCCGGGCCCGAGCCGGGGCCCGGACCTGGGCCGGCCTCGGACGCCTTCTTGGCCCAGGCGGCCACCAGTTGCAGCAGCCCGACATACACGGCCAGCACGATCACAATGACCAGCAGGCTCCATCCGGTCAGGTTGCCGCCGAAGACCAGGAAGAGCCCCGCCACGATCACCCCGACGATCCGGAGGCCGTTGAGGTGCTCCAGGATCCAGCCGGCGGAACGACGGACCCGGCCCGACTCGGCCACGGCCCGTCCGGTGCGACCGGCACCCGAGGACAGCTCCTTCGCCTGGGCTCCCACCCAGCGGGCGCCGGCAACGGTCGTCGTGCGGATCCACACGGCGTAGCGGGCCGGCCCGGCGACCCAGCCGCCGAAGGCGACCAGTACCGCGATCAAGAGGGTCCATCGCAGATCCGCCTTGAGGAAGCGCAACACGGTGTCCCACACGGCAGCGGCACCCGTTGCTTGGAACCCACCGCCGGCGGCCTGACCGATGAAGATGCCCCGGCCCGTCGACAGCGCGCCCAGCAACAGCAGGGTCATCAAGGCCACCCCGACCGCCAGGCGCACCAGTGTCTTGCGGCGCTCCATGGCGAGCGCCACGGCGAGGATCGCCAGCACGAGCGCGATGACCGGGACGATCCACTTACCCTTCACGACCAGGTTGAACAGCCCCGAGAACTTCGAGACCTGCTGCTTCGACACGACGGTGAAGCTCACCCCCTGTGTCGAAATCGTCTTCACCGGGTTGAAGAGCGTGACACCGTGCGCATTCAGGTCGGAGATCAGCGTGTTGAGGGTCGGCGAGAGATTCAGGGCGATCTGGCCGCCCTTGGCGAGTTTCTTCTGCAGGGGCGTCTGCTTGCCGGTGAGGACGTTCACCACGGCCTCGTGACTGTGCCGGTTGAGCGTGTCCCACAGCGTGCCGAACTTCGGGCTCGAGAAGACCTTGAGCGCCAGGGTGTACACGTAGGAGTGCACTTGCGTTCACGATCGGTGCGACGAGCGGCTTCGCCGACTTGGGGAGCGCCTGGGTGACCTTGTTCTGCACGACGTGCGTCGAAAAGAGCGCGTCGGTCGCCCTCGTCGCCAGCCCGTCCACAATGACCGGGTTGCGCGCCAGGGGCGCCATGGTCTCGACGTACTTGTCGGTGTTGGTCACCGTGTTGATGGCCCACACCGACAGGACCGACACCGGGATCAGGATCGACGCCAGCACGACGAGCACCCACGCCGAGATCCGCCGCGGCAGGTGCCCACGGCGTGTCTTGGCCTTCGTGATCTCCGTGATCTTGGCCGACTTCGAGGACGTTTCGGGATCTACCTCTGGGCCGGATTCGGCCTCGCCTGCGTCGTTATCCTGCATCTGGGGTTCAGTATCGCTCATTTGTGGCGGCTCATCCGCCATTTCTTCGGCCAATTGGACTGGTGCGCACGCATGACCAGGGTGTACGACTAGGAGTGTGAAGCGCAGCGGGGGCAATTCGGACCATCCGCGCGTCGTGGCCATCAGCGCACTCTCAGGGTTCCTTGCGCCGCTGGTGTTCGTGGGCGTGATCGTTCTTCGCAAGGTGCACCGCCGCAGCCGCACCCACCTCCGCCAATGGAACAAACGGCTGCAGCACGAGATCTCACGCTGGAATTGAGCGCTCCCACACCGACGCGGTGCTGACCGGATTCGCCCACTCCGCCGTCTGCGTTCCCGACGTCGAGGCAGCCACGCGCTGGTATTCCGAGGTCCTCGGCCTCGAGGTGCTGTCGCCCCCGTATCGCATGGAAGGTGCGCAGATCGAGCACGATATGGGTGAGCTCCTCCCGTTGCCGGTGGTCGTCCACGCGGCCATCGTGGGCTTCGGGAAAGACGACCGCGTCATTGAGCTGATCGAATATCCGGCGGCTGATGTCGTCCCGACGCAGCAGGAACCGCCGTCCATCACCAGAGTCGGGATCACGCACGTCGGCATGCTGTGCGACGACATCGATGCCACGCGAACGGAGCTCGAGGCGCGCGGGGTGGTGTTCCTCACGACGGGAATCGCCGACGTGGCCGGGCTCCGGACGACGTGGTGCCACGACCCGTGGGGGACGGTGATCATCATCATGGAGAAGCGCGACGACGCGCTTCCGTACTGGGGCCAATGGACGCGCTGAAGGGCACAAACACCGTTCTGTCACCCGTTGCAGGCCGCGACGACCCGTCAATCTGACGCTTTCGGGTGATATTTGAGCAAGTTTGAGCACAAATATCTACATTCGTGCCCGGAAAGATGTGCATTGGTGGGCGCGCGTCGGCCATTATGGGCGCCATGAACAAAAGAGAACTAGCAAAAGCAGTCGCGGTCCAGGCCGACGTCGAGTTGAAGACCGTGGTTTCCGTCATTGACGGATTCACCGACGTCGTCACCGCCGTGGTATCGAAGGGCGAGCCGGTTTCCATCCCCGGCTTCGCCAAGTTCGTCAAGGTGAACCGTGCCGCGCGCATGGGTCGCAACCCGGCGACCGGTGAGGCCATTCGGATCAAGGCTTCCAAGAAGGCGCGCATCACGCCGGTCAAGGCGTTCAAGGACGCGGTCCTGGCCCCCGCCACGGCACCGAAGCTGGTCAAGGGCGCGTACCCGACCAGCGACGCCGCCGTTGCCGCCGCAGGCAAGTCCGCCGCCCCGGTTGCCGCCAAGAAGGCCCCGGCCCGGGCTGCCGCCAAGAAGGCACCGGCCCGCAAGGCCGCGACGGCACGGAAGGCTCCCGCCAGGCGCGCGCCGGCCAAGAAGACCGTCAAGCGGGCTCCCGCCAAGAGGGCCGCGAAGAGGTAGCGAGCGAGGCCGGTCCCCTCACCGGGGCCGGCCTTCTGCCGCCCAGGTCCACATGGGCGAGCCGCGTCACGAGGTGGACGCAGCCGACTCGTCGGCTCCCCCTCCCGAACCACTGGCTGATCGGCCCCTCACGGAGCCGCATCCGGACCGGTTGTCGCCCGACGATCCCGCCTTCTCCCGGATCGTCCGTGCGCACGGCGTCGCCCTGGCCGCCGGTGCCGACACGTATGTGGATCCGCGCTCGGGCTACACCGTGCTCACGGCCGCCTACCTCGCCCGCCGGGGCTCCTGCTGCGGGTCCGGCTGCCGGCACTGCCCCTACGTCTCGTGAACGACCAGGTCACGTGGAGCAGTGCGCAGCTCGCAACAGCGCCTGCGTGGTTTCGTGGGCTCCTATGCTCCAGACGGCAGTCGGCGGGGGACGGATCGGTCACGGCATGAGCACTACCTCACAGGGTCCCGGATGGTGGTTGGCCTCTGACGGCAAGTGGTACCCGCCCGAGCTCTGGACCGGACCCTCCGCCCAGAGGCCGGCCGGATCGACGGCCCAATCGGGGCAACCGGCCTTCCCCGCACAGCCCACGTACCCGGTGCAAGGGCCCGCCTCCGGCGGCGTGTACGGCTCCGTCCCCCCGGGCTACGCCGCCGACTACGGCGCCGGCAACCCCTACGCGCCCTACGGCCAGGTCGCCCAGGCGAAGACGAACGGGCTGGCCATCGCCGCGTTGATCTGTGGGTGCGGCGGCTTCGTGTTGTTCATCCCGGGCATCCTCGGCATCATCTTCGGCTTCATCGCCCGCGGGCAGATCAGACGGTCCAACGGCCAGCAAAAAGGTGACGGCATGGCTCTCGCCGGCATCATCGTCGGGTTCGGCTGGCTGGCGCTCCTCGTGCTGTCCATCGCGCTCGGCGCGGCCCGCGCCCACGACGGCAACAGCGGTGTCGTCAACTCTGCCATCCTCTTGGGGCAATTGCGTCTCGCCCACCTGTTCACCTAGGCCACGAGGAAAGAGGAGCGTTCGAATGCAAGGTCTGCTCTACGGCGTCCGCGGTGACCGCTGGACGCCGCCGGAAGGGTCCAACAGCCTGATGCGCGGGCTGTCCCGCACCCCGATGCGACTCCAGGATCTCGAACGCCCGACGCTGCTGCGCGACGACTGGTGCGTGGCCAAGACGCGGCTCACCGGTATCTGTGGCTCCGACGCCAAGATGGTCTTCATGGACTTCGGCGACGACTTCGGCGACGACGGCGCGCTGAACGGATTCTTCACCTTCCCCACCGTCTTCGGGCATGAAGTGGTGGCGGACGTCGTCGAAGTCGGCCCCGCTGTCACCACGGTCGAGGTGGGCCAGCGCGTCGTCCTCAACCCCTGGCTCTCCTGTGGCCCACGCGGCATCGACCCTCCATGCCCGTCATGTCAGGACGGTGACTACAGCCTGTGTTGGCATTTCACGCAGGGCCCCATCGCGGCAGGCATCCACACCGGTACGTCGAAAGACGCCCCCGGTGGCTTCGCCGACTACCTGCCCGCCCACGAGTCGATGCTCATCCCCGTGCCGGACGACCTCAGCGACGAGGTTGCCGTCATCGGGGACCCCTTCGCCGTGTCGCTGCACTCGGTGACACGGCATCCGCCACCGCCCGGGGGCAAGGTCCTCGTCTACGGCGCCGGCGCGCTGGGCAGCACGGCGGTCGCCATCATCAAGGCGCTCTACCCCGACGTCGAGGTCATGGTGGTCGCTCGCTGGCCCGCGCAGGCCGCATTGGCGCGCCGGCTCGGGGCCACCGTCGTCGACCCATTTCCTGTCGAGCAACTGCTCGAGGAGGCGGCGGCATGGTCGGGCGGCGTCCTCAACAAGTTCGAGGGCGCGACGCTCCCGATGGCGCATCCCGGCGGATTCGACGTCGTCTACGACACGGTCGGCACGGCGCAGACGGCCGAAATCGGAGTCCGTCTCCTCAAGCAACGCGGCACCATGGTCAAGAGCGGCGTGCACGCACCCGAGCGCTGGGAGTGGTCACCGCTGTACTTCAAGGAGATCTCATGGGTCGGATCGAATGCCTTCGGGGTCGAGGAGGTCGACGGGGTGCGCATGCACGGCATTGCGCAGTACCTGCGCCTCGCGTCGGAGGGACGGATCGACATGACCGGCATGCTCACCCACACCTTCCGGCTCGACGACTGGATCGAGGCCTTCACGGTCCTGGCGAACCAGGAGGAGAGCGGCGCGATCAAGGTCGCGTTCGACTTCCGCTGACCCGGCTTCTCCTTGCCGGGCGGGTCGGGCGGCTCGGGCGGCCCGGGGCCCGGGCGGCCCGGCCGGCTCCCGGCATCCGGTCTGCCCGGGCACAGCGGAGCGCGCTCACCAGCCTGACTCCAGGCACGCAAAGCGGTAACGTCGCGACCGGCAACGCCACCAGCTGACCCAAAGGGGGCCTCATGACCACGAGCCCGTCCAGCACCGACTCGGACCTCGCCTTCGAGCCCAAATGGGGCATCGAGTCGCCGTCGACCACCATGTTCGACTTCGACTACACGGGAGGGCGCGACCAGCTCCTGCGCCTCTACGACAAGGGCACCCGGCGCCAGTGGATCGGGAGCGACCGGCTCGACTGGAGCACAGACGTCGACCTGTCCAACCCGGTCGGCATGCCCGACGAGATCATGCCGATCTTCGGCACGCCGTGGTGGGACGCCATGGACGAGGAGCGGCGCGGCGAGCTGCGCCGGCACGTCGAGGCCTGGCGGTTCAGCCAGTTCATGCACGGCGAGCAAGGCGCGTTGATCTGCACGGCGAAGATCGTGCAGACGGTGCCCGACATCGACTCCAAGTTCTACGCCGCGACACAGGTCATTGACGAGGCACGCCACGTCGAGGTCTACAGCCGCTACCTGCACGAGAAGGTGCAGTTGGTGTACCCGCTCAATCCGCACCTCAAGGCGCTGCTCGACGATGTCATCGCCGACAGCCGGTGGGACATGACGTATCTCGGCATGCAGGTGCTCATTGAGGGGCTCGCCCTGGCCGCCTTCGGCGTCATCCGCAACAACGCGCAGAATCCGCTGGCGAAGGCGTTGAACGCGTACGTGATGCAGGACGAGGCTCGGCACGTGATGTTCGGGCGCCTGGCGCTGCGCGACTACTACCCCCAGCTGAGCGAGGCCGAGCGCGCCGAGAGGGAGGCCTTCTGCATTGAGGCCTGTTACCTCATGCGCGACCGCTTCCTGGGCAACGAGGTCTGGGAGCGCCTCGAGCTGCCGCCCGAGATCAGCACCTACGTCGAGAACAGCGAGACGCTGCGGGAGTTCCGGAACTTCTTGTTCATGCGCATCGTGCCCATTCTGCGCGACATCGGCCTCTGGGGGCCGAAGCTGCGAGATGCCTTCACGGAGATGGGTGTCATCGGCTGGGCCGACGCCGACATCGACGCCGAAATGGCCTCTGACGAGAAGGCGGCGCAGGACCTCGACGAGGCGCACGACGCCCGCATGGCGCACGTGACGTCCGTGGCCGGGCAGGCGGGAGCCTGAGCGCAGGCGCACATGCCGCGGTCACAGGCCGAGCACGGGCGGGCGAACCGGCGCCGAGGCGGTACGGTTCCACGGCACGCGATCGGGTAGTTCCACGATTCCATCTGCGGAGGCGACATTGAAGATCACGAGGTTCCATCACGTGTCGGTGAACTGCGACGACACCCCGCTGTCCGACATGGTGTCGTTCTACGGCGATCTCTTCGGGTTGGATCCCAAGGAGCGCCCTGAGATCCCCGGCGTCCCCGGCCACTGGTTCCACGTCTCCGATCAAGAGCTGCACATCGTCGGTGCGGCACCCCGCGGCACGGCCATCGACCCGACCGGGAACCACTTCTGTATGGCGGTCGAGGACCTGGACAAGGCCATCCTCGAGCTCGAGGACCGCAACATCCCCTACGAGCGGGCCGTACAGGGGGCGGGGACGGTGCAGATCTGGATCAACGATCCGGCCGGAAACACCATCGAACTGCAACAGGACTGAGCGGCGAGGAGGAGGCTCAGCCGCCTTCCATGGCCCGCTCGAGCCCTTTCTGAATCTGCTGGGTCGGCTCGTTGGTGTCGAGGTAGTCGCGCCAGGCCGTGACCTTGCCCTCGGCGTCGACGTCAATGACCGTGGCGCCCGTCATCGAGATCGGCACGCCGGCCTTGCCCTCGCCGGCGTGGAAGGTCCCGGTCCCCGTCCACTCGAAGACGGCCCAGTCCTCCCCGCCGCGGATCCGGTCCACCCGCTGGTTCCAGTCCGGGAAGATGGCGTCGGTGTCCCGCGCCACCTTGTGCAGGTCCGTGGTCCACGGGGTCACCGGGTCGGAGAACTTCCCGCCCGGGGCGAAGAGTGCGGCAAACGCCTCCGGCCCGTCGATCGACTCGAACGTGCGCGCCCAGGCGTCCCAGTCCCGCGCTCCCGTCTTGCCCTGCTGCGTGCTCATCGCTTCCGTCCCTTTCCTTGTGCGGCGCTGCGCAGGCTCTCCGCGTCGAAGGTGACGACGGCGTCGTCGAGCGGCAGGACCATGTGGGGCTGGACGAACTGGTGTGCCTCGGCCACGAGCTTGACCGCCGTGCCCCAGGCGGTGAACCCGATGGCATGGCGGGCGAAGCTCATCGGGCCCTCGGTGACCTTCACCTGGACCACGCCCTGCCCGCCGACCTCCAGCGCGGAGTGCTGCATCTTCTCCATGGCCGACTCCCGGGCCGAGTACATGGCCTCGGTGTAGTTGGTCAGCTCCACGTTCTGCCTCGTCTGCTTCATGGCCGTGCCGGCGCTGCGCCGCGGGGCGTAGACGAAGCTGGCGCCGAAGGCGAGCCCGACCGGCATCCAGCCGGCGCGCTGGAGCAGCGTGAAGTCACGGGCCGACAGGTCGGACACGAAGGGCACGGCCGAGCGCGGCGTCGTTGCCGCGGGCGTCCTTGCCGCTCTGGCCGGCGATCGGCCGCACCGCGGTCCCCACGAGCTCGACGTCGATGTGGTGGGTCTGCACCGAGACCTCGACCCGCACCCCGACGACACCGTGCCCGTGCACTTTGCCGCACTCCCCCCGCAACAGGCGGGCGGCCTGATCCACGGCGGCGTTGTGGGCATCGGAGGCCTGCGAGATGGCGCCTCTGCCCCAGTTCCACACCCCGACGGGGACCGACACCACGGCGACGCCGACCACGAGGTCCAGCGGCTCCCAGCCCGCCGCGTGCAGCAGGAGCGCCTCGTCGACCGAGAGGTCCGAGGTGATGCCGCGCTCCCTCGACGGGGGCGCCGGCGTGGCCAGTGCCTGGGCGCCTTTGAGCATCTCGGCCCGGACGTCCTGGGCCGGGGCGGCGCCGGCGCCCAGTGGTGGGCTCGAGCTCGTGCTCACGACAGCCGCACCGTCGGCCGGGGCAACGCCACCGGGTCGAAGTCCTTGAAGCGCCGCATCCGGTTGCCGCGCAAGGTGCAGTCGATGACCTCGTCGCCGGCGGAGAGCTCCCGCGTGACCACGTCGATGGTCGCCCCGTGCAGCTCGTCGCCGGCCAGCTGTTCGCGCACGTGCTTGCGGGCCAGCTGTCGAGACGCCATGTGCGCCTTGCTCACCTGCTCGACCAGGGCGGGGCCCATGTTGCTCCCCCAGCCCCCCATCGTGCCCTCCATGTAGTACTCGGTCATGCAGTAGGCCCACACCCGGACCGAGGCCAGTGAAGCCACCACCGCCACCGGCATGAACCCCGCCTCTATCGACTTGGTCAGGCGCTGCCCCGCCAGGTAGGTGCTCCACGGCACCCCGCCGGCGGGCGGCGGGCCGCCCTCCACCTTCACTGCGGTGCCCAGGAAGTGGAACTCGGTCGTCCCGGTGTCGGCCACGTTGGCGATGTTGTCGAGGACGCCGATCACCCCGTGGGCGCCGAGCGCGCGGGCCTCTTCGAGCATGCGGGCGTAGGAGGTGTGGTAGCCCTGCGTCCAGGCGTCCTCCACCCAGGACTGCTCGATGTTCTGGCCCCAGGAACGGTGCTCGTTCGAGACGAAGCCGTGCGGGCAGCGGTAGGTCTCCGAGTACGAGCCCGAGTTCTGCTGTCCGCCCATGTAGGGCGACAGGCCTCGCCCGAATCCCGAGCCCGCCCCGTACCAACCCCACTGCATGACGCAGAAGCCCTGTACCAGGGCGACGGGTTCGAGGCCGAGGTCGAGGCACGCCGCGAAGTCGGGCACGCTCAATCCCGAGGAGAACGTGGTGGACTCCAGGCGCCGGACCGCCGCCTCCGGGAGGTCGCCGTCCGGGCCGCCCGGTGTGCCGGCGGCGCCAGCGGCCTCGAACGGGTCGGCCGAGCCCGAGCCCGAGAGGTCGCTCATCAGTTGTCGAGCGAAATGATGGTGGTCGGCTTGGGCAGGGTGACCTCCCCGTCGCGCTTGGTGACGGCCGTGCCGAGCGCCAGGAACTCAATGGTGTGCGAGCCCCACTGGTGCGACTTCTCCTCCAGGCGCACGCCCACGATGCCGCCGGCCTGCAGCTGGGTCGCCTCGTCCTGCATGCGCGTCATGGCCAGCTCCCGGGCCTCGTACAGCGCCTGGGTGAAGTTGGGGAGCTCGACGTTCTGCCCCATGGAGCCGAGCGCCTGGGTGAGCTTGCGGTGGGCAATGTGGAACACGCACGTCCCCATCACGAGGCCCTGCGGCACGTGGCCGGTCTGCATGAGTGTCCAGAAGTCCTGCCCCGAGAGGTCCGACGTGAAGGGCTTGCCCTGGACGTTGCGGTACGAGGTCCCGTCCTCGGCCTTGACCGCCGTGCCGAACGCGATGAACTCGGCCGAGTCGTTGCCCCACTCGTAGTAGTTGACGTCGAGGCGGACACCCACCACGCCGTCGGCCCCGAGCTCCTGGGCCTCTTCCTCCATGCGGTTCATGGCGAGCTCACGCGCGGTGTACATCGCCTCGGTCAGCTTGGTCAGCTCCTGGCTCTGCCCCCACTTCCGGGTCTGAAGGCCGATGTGGTAGATCGACGAGCCCATCACGAAGCCCAGAGGATGGAAACCGGCCTCCTTGACCAAGAGGAACTCGTTGACCGAGAGGTCCGAGGTGAAGAGGCCGTGCTCCAATTCCTCGAGCCGGTGTGCGGCGTCCTTGGGGAGGTCGCGGAGAACGGGTGCCGCGGCTGCTTGGGCCGCCTCCGCCTCACCACCCCCCGGCTGCTGCGTTTCCTCGGTCACGATTGGCCTCCGATCACAATGTTCTCCAGGGCGAGACGGGTCTGCTCACTGTTGGCCGCCTCCGACTGCAGGGTCGTCAGCAACCGGGTGAGCCAGACATCCATGCCGACCTGCTCGCTGCGGATCCGGATGCCGCCCGAGGAGTGCCCGATGGTGCAGCGCACGGTGCCCCCGTCCACGATCGCCTCGAGCGTGTCGTCGCCCAGGCTGATCCGCACCGACTTGATCTCGTCCGACTTGCGGAAGCGCCCCGCCCGCTCCACCGAGATCCGGTCGCCCAGGGCATCGGACAGCTGGGCCACCAGCAGCTTGAGCATGATGCGGAGGTCGGTGCTGTTCGACGCCAGTTGCGACACGGCCATGCTCAGGTCGAAGGAGGCGCCCTGCGCACCGGTGCCGGCGTCGCTCCCCGACGCCCAGGTCGCGTCCAGGCCCGCGCCCGTGTCGCCAGCGCCCACGCCCTCGATCGATCCACCTGGTGAGCCGGCGGGCTCCATTGACATCGGGCGCATCGTACCGCCACCTTCGGTGGGCGGCCCTGCGCCTCGGGCCCTCCCGGCCGCCGGTCAGGCCGGCAGGGGCTCGCAGATCACCACGGGGATATCCCTGCCGGCCTTCTTCTGGTAGCTGTCATAGCCCTTGTAGACGGCGACGATGTCGGGCCACAGGGCCGCCTTCTCGTCCGGTGACGCCGTCCTGGCCCGCATGGCACGGGTCTCGCCGTGCATGGTGACCCGCACGTCGGGGTGCGCCGTCAGGTTCCGGTACCACTGCGGGTCGCGGCTGTCGCCTCCCTTCGAGGCGATCAACACCACCCGGCTCTCGTCATGGATCGGCGAGGTCAACATGACGGTGCGGGGCTCGCCCGACTTGGTCCCGATCGTCTGGAGCTCCACACCGGGCATGCCGAAGAGGTCGTTGGGCCAACGGCCGCCCGTCAGCCGCAGCACCGCCTTGTGGGTGAGGTTCAAGAGCTTGAATCCCGCATCGACGACGGGTTTGCGCTGCTCGGTCATTGTCGTCCTTGTCTCAATTTCGTTACAGATACCCGACGCGTGCAACCAAATCCGGCCTCCATGCGTCTGTCTGTTGTGTGTGTGCTGCTCGTGCTCTTTGTTGTGTGTGCTGCTCGTGCTCCGGGTGCCTCTCCGGTCGTCCCGGCTCCTCTGGTGGCTCCAGACGAACCTATAGCGAAGCCCGGCACGAGCCTGCCGTGAAGGCCCACACCCGCCCCCTGGAACTCCAGCCCACTCTGTACCATGGGAGCCGGCGCCTCACACGGCATCGGTTGGGAACGGCGATCACGATCCACAGGGAGGACGATGACCTTCTCACCGATGTGCACGCGGCGACGTCTCGTCGCCAGGCTGCGGTCGCTGTCCGCCGTCCTGGGGGCTCTTTTCGTCGTCGTCGGCGCCACGGCGTCCGTTGCCCTTGCAGCCGCACCACCGGCCAACGCCGCCAACTGGGCGCCGGTGCATGCGGGCGACTTCCCGGACCCGAGCGTCCTCGAATGGAACGGCGTCTACTACGGCTTCGCCACCCAGAATTTCGCTGCGCCGAGCCAGACGATCAACATCCAGGTCTCGACCTCGTTCAACGGTGTCGGCTGGAGCCAGCAGAACGGCGTCGATGCGCTGCCGCACGTCGGCTCGTGGGCCAAGCCCGGCGACACCTGGGCCCCCAGCGTGGTGCGCGACAACACCGACAACGACTTCGTCATGTACTACACCGCGACAGAAACCCAGTCCGGCGACCAGTGCATCGGCGTGGCGACCTCCTCCCTCCCCCAGGGGCCCTACACCGACAACCAAACCCAACCCATCGTCTGCCAGAACAGCATCGGCTACAGCGATCCGACCGTCGACAGCACGGTGAACCTCGGCGGCAGCATCGACCCGGACATCTTCACGGACTCGTCCGGGAACAACTGGTTGATCTGGAAGAGCGACGGCAATCACCTGAATCCGGCAGTGAGCACCTTCTTGTGGTCCATACCGCTCAATGCCCACTACCTGCCGACGGGCGGCAACCAGGCCACTGAGCTCATGCAGGACGACGCGTCCTGGCAGAGCGGCATCGTGGAGGGTCCCGACATGGTCGAGACCTCGTCGAACACCTACACGCTCTTCTATTCCGGCAGCGACGAAGGCGCCTCCACCTACGCCGTCGGCTGGGCCAGCTGCCCCTCGGGCCCCGCCGCGACCTGCACCGACAGGTCGACGACCGGACCGCTGCTCACGTCGTCCTCGGGCATGTCGGGACCCGGCGGCCCCGACGTGTACTCCCTGCCACCGGCGGGCGGTTCGTCTCCGCAACTGGTCATGGCATTCGCGGCCTGGCAGGGGTCGACGATCGGCTACCTCGACTGCGGCATCCGGCCCATGTACCTCGCCGACCTGAGTTTCGATCCCAACACCGGCACCCCGGGACTGTCCCCCGCCAACCCCGGTGCGACCCCCGCCGCGAACCCGTCCTGCCCCACCCCGGCCAGGCCCGCACCGGGGTACTGGCAAGTCGCCTCCGACGGCGGCATCTTCAGCTTCGGCGCCGCACAGTTCTACGG
Organism: uncultured Acidimicrobiaceae bacterium; assembly: GCA_963744045.1. Taxonomy (GTDB): domain Bacteria; phylum Actinomycetota; class Acidimicrobiia; order Acidimicrobiales; family RAAP-2; genus Bog-473. The sequence goes on along the minus strand of CAVUSB010000005.1, from coordinate 427,954 downwards.
TTCGACCGGTTCGATGCACCTCAACAAGCCCGTGGTGGGCATGGCGGCGACGCCAAACGGCAACGGCTACTGGCTCGTGGCCAGCGACGGCGGTGTGTTCGCCTACGGCAACGCGCAGTTCTACGGCTCGACGGGCAGCATCACGCTGAACAAACCGATCATCGGGCTGATCCCCACCCTCGATGCCGGGGGCTACTGGTTGATTGCCAGCGACGGCGGCGTCTTCGCGTACGGCGACGCCAAGTTCTACGGCTCCACGGCGAGCGACAACCTGGCCTATCCCATCACGGCGGCCGCACCGAGCTTCCTCAACGGCGGCTACTGGCTCGTCGATGCCAACGGCCAGGTCTTCAATTTCGGCGACGCGCCGAACGAGGGCCAGCCTCCGTTCGCACCGGGCGGCTACCGCATCACCGGGATGGCGGGCACGGCCAACTCGAACGGCTACTGGCTGGCCAGCGCGAACGGCAACGTGGCCGACTTCGGCGACGCCGCGCCCTACGGCTCCATGGTCGGCACCAACCTGAACGCGCCGGTCGTGGGAATGGCGGCGAACGGCGGAGCGACCGGTTACTGGCTCCAGGGCGCCGACGGCGGCATCTTCACGTTCGGCCAGGCCGAGTTCTACGGCTCAATGGGGGGACGTCACCTCAACGCGCCCATGGTGGGCATCGCCGCCACCTGAGGCGCCCCGGCCCTGCCCCGGCGCCTGCGCCGACTGGCCCCCAAAGGGATGCAGGGTGAAGCCGCCGTCGAGCCGCTGCAGCACGGTCGGTCCCGAGCGAGCCCGGCGCGGGCCTAGTAGCCGTACCCTCCGCCCCCGGCACTGGTCGTGGGCGTCGTCGGGGGCGGAGGCGGAGAGGTCGGCGGCGGCGTGGTCGAGGGCGGTGGCGGTGGCGGTGGCGGTGGCGAGGTGACCGGGGTCGGCGGCTGGGTCGCCGGTGTCGGCGCCGGCGCCGGCGCCCGCGTCGGTGTGGTCGCGTTGGCCCCCGTGCTCGCGTTCGGTTGCGCGGGCTGCGTCGTCGCCGTCACGGGCTGCGTGGTCGAGGTGCCGGGCGCCGTGGGCGCTATCGCGGCGGGGGAGGCCGCAGCGGCCGGGATGCCGCTCTTCAGCACGGCGAACCACGCCCCCTCCACGTTCTGTCCGTGCGCCTGCCCCTTCTTCTTGTCGCCCCCGAAGCGGTACAGCGGCAGCTTGTCGAAGGCGACCTGCCAGCGGCCGTTCCCGACCTTGAGCAGCGAGAGTCCCTTCACGCCGTGCGGGCCCGAGACGTGCGCACCCTTCGACGCGAGGAGCGGCGGCCAGACGCTGGCGCAGGCGCCGGTGCACGTCGACGTGCCCGGCGAATCCATCGTGAAGCGGTACAGCGTGAGACCCGACGCGCTGGTGAGCACGGTCCCGACACCGGCCACCTTGGCCGTCGAGATCTTGACGGTCTTGCCGGTGGCGGTCGCCGCCCCGGCGGAGCCGGCCGGCGCCGCCAGGACCAGGGCGAGGGAGAGGGCCGCGGCGGCCACCCCGGCGGCGGAGAGAGCCCCGGCAACGACCTGACCCCAGACACGTCCGGCCCCGACTGCCGCCGCTCGCTCCACCCTCTGGCCACCTGGATCTTCTCGGGCACCGTCGCCGTGCCCGCCGTGGTCCGTGCGTCTCGTTGCCGCCATGTCCAGTGGTCCTTTCGTGGTTCCGTCTGCCCGAGGTCATACGGGCTGAGGCTCCGGCAGGATTGCGGCCTATCCTGGGCGGGCGTCGGCGGCACGGAGGGAGGGCAGGCACATGACGAACAGCACGGGCGGGGACTCGGGACGATTCGAGCTGCGCGGTGTCAACCACCTCGCTCTCGTGTGCCGCGACATGGAGCGAACGGTCGACTTCTACACGAACGTGCTCGGCATGCCGCTGGTCAAGACGATCGAGCTGCCGGCCGGCATGGGGCAGCACTTCTTCTTCGACTGCGGAGGCGGTGACTGCCTGGCCTTCTTCTGGTTCCCCGACGCGCCCGACGGCGTCCCGGGCATCAGCGCGCCGGCGGCGCGGCCCGACCAGGGAGACCTCACGAGCGCGGTCGGCTCCATGAACCATGTCGCCTTCGACGTGGCGCCGGAGAAGATCGAGGAGTACCGCGACCGCCTCATCGCCGCCGGCATCCCCTGCACCGAGGTCGCCAATCACGACGACTCCGAATGGGGCATCAGCGAGGAGTTGCACGAGGGCGTCTTCGTGCGCAGCGTCTACTTCCAAGATCCCGACGGGATCCTGCTCGAGTTCGCCTGCTGGATCCGCCCCTTCACCCCGTCCGACGTCGCCCACGCGCCGGCCCAGGCGCCGGCGAAGGCGCCGGCGAAGGCGCCGGCGAAGGCCCAGGACGTCGACCTGGCCGCCGAGTCCGAGCTGGCAGCCCCCGCGGCCCCGGCCGATCCGGGTCTGAGCCGGGTCTGAGCCGGATCTGCGTCGGGTCCGAGCCGAGTCTGCGCCCAATCCAGAACATGCCCCGCCTCCGCCAGGTCCCCAGGGACGAAGCCACCGCTCCCATCGTGACCACCATGTACGAGTGGCTCTTCGAAGGCCGCGACCCCGTCGCCGAGCCCGGCCGCTGGGATGGCACCACGGGCGACTGGTGGACCGTGTTCGCCAACAGTCCCGACATCCTCGACCACTGCGTCAAGGGGTTCGGGCTGTACCAATCGCCCGAGCGCACCCTCGACCCCAAACTGCGCGAGCTGGGCCAAATCCGCGCCGGGTACGCCGCCGCCAGCCAGTTCGTCTACAGCCAGCACGCCAAGTCCATGCGCGAGCTCGGCATGTCCGAGGAGCAGATCACGCACATCCCCGCCTGGAGCGTCGCCCCCGAGGGCACCTACGACGCCGCCGAGCGGGCCGTCCTCGCCTACACCGACGCCCTCGTCTACGACCACGGCCGCGTCCCCGACGAACTCTTCGCCGAGCTGCACCGCCACCTCGACGACGTCGCCATCCTCGAGCTCACCTACATCACGACCCTGTATTTTCAACATGCCGTGATGTCCAAAGCGCTGCGCACCGAGTTCGACGACCGCGACGATCCCATCGTGGAGGTGGCCGGCCCCGAGGGGGCCTCCGCCATGCATCCGGGACGGACCCGGTGACGGCGGAGCACGTCGTCGTGCCGGACGACGAAGCCCGGCACACGCCCGACGGCGACGACCTGTGGAACGAGTCCTACTACTGCGACTTCGTGCGCGACGACGGATCCATGGGCGGCTGGCTCCGGCTCGGCCTGTACCCGAACCGTCAGGTGGCCTGGTGGACGACCTGGATCGTCTGGCCCGACCGTCCCGGCGTGTGCTCCGTCGACTACGCGGCGCCGGTCCCGCCCGGTGACGGCCTCGTCTCCGCATCTACGGCGACCGCCGGCGGCAACGGTGCCGCTGCCGACGCCTCCGCCCGCATCGCAATCGACCTGCGCCGCCCACTCGAGGAGTTCCGCCTCGCGGCGAGCGCCCCCGCCCGCATCATCGACCCGCCCGAGCAGGTCTACGCCCAGGGCGAGCAAAGCGGCACCCCGGCCCGGCTCGACCTGGACCTCACGTGGACGACCGACGGTGTCCCCTACCACTACGACCTCACGACCCGTTACGAGATCCCGTGCCTCGTCTCGGGAACGGTCACGGTCGACGGCGAGACGTTCACGGTCGACGGCCAAGGACAGCGCGACCACTCGTGGGGCGTCCGGGACTGGTGGGCCTTTGGATGGTGCTGGTGCTCCATGCGCCTCGACGACGGCACCCGGGTCCACCTGGCCGACATCCGGATGGGAATCCCCGGCATGCCGGTGTTCTTCGGATATATCCAGCAACCCGGGGACGGGCTGGTGCTCCCGGCGACGGCGCTGTCGGTCAGCGAGGACGCCGGTCCCCACGGACTCCCGTCCACGGCCCGGATCGAAATCTCCGCCACTGACGGGAACCCCGATGCCGGCTCCGACCTCGTGCAGATCGGCCTCGACGTGACGCCGGTCGCCTTCGGACCCGTCCTCTTGCGCAACGACGACGGCCGCACCAGCCGGTTCCCCCGGGCCATGGTCACCTGCCGGACCGACGACGGCCGCACGGGCGCCGGGTGGATCGAGTGGAATCAGCCCGGATGACCAGGACGAGCACTCACGCTCGCTAGCGACGTGCTGGTGGCCGGCCGCCCTTAGGTCGGCAGAGCGGGGTCGATCGGCGAGATCTTCGCACGAAGGAGGCACAGTGAGCGATGTGTCTGGCGGTCCGGGTTGGTGGCTGGCCAGCGACGGCAAGTGGTATCCACCGGATCTGCAGTCGGGCCCTCCCCCGTCGGCGGCTCCGAGTCCTGGTTGGTGGGCGGCAAGCGACGGCGAGTGGTATCCACCGGAGCAGCATCCCGACTACCAGCACCCGCCATCGCCACCCACACGTTCGGCCCCGCCCTCGTTGTCGCCGGAACCCGCGGATCCCGCGGATCCGATGGATCAGGTGGATCCGGTGGATCCGGCGGATCCCGCGCAGCCACTCGTCGCCACGAAGACACCTCGGTGGCCCTGGGCAGTCGCCGCCGCGGTGGTCGTCGTCATCATCGTGTCCGTCGCTGCGTGGGTTGGCGGGAAGGGCACGACTGGTGGCTCCGCACCGACCACCACGGCAGCTGCGTCGGGGGCTGGGGCCACGGCATCCACCACCACTCCTCCAACGACAGCGCCGCCAACGACAGCGCCGCCAACGACAGCGCCGCCGACGACAGCGCCGTCGACGACCACGGTCTCGGCGTCGGAGGCAGTGCTCCAGTCCAAGAGCGGCGAGGGCGTGCAGAACCTGCCGCAGTTCACCGTTCCTGCATCATCGAAGGGATGGATCCTCACCTCCATGTACAACTGCTCAAACCGAGCGACCGCAGGGTCGGCAGGTGAAGAGGGCACGACCGGCTCGGGCAGCTTCATCGTCGATATCAACGGGTACGGCGCCGAGTCAGCGACGACCGACGAAGGGCCGAGCGCGCAGGGCACTGGAGGCGGCACCACCAACACCTACCACGACACCGGCACGTTCGCTCTCGAAATCAACTCGGACTGCATCTGGACAGTCAGGGTTGCGGCGATCCCGAAATGAGCGGTCGTCGGCTCAACGTGGATCGTGCGGTGTACCGCTGAGGGGCCGCACCGCCCGTAGACCGAGTCGCTAAGACACCGAATCCACAACATCTGCAATGGCTTGGGGCCCCAGACGCCATATTCGGCGTCCTGGCGGGTTCCCATGTCGTGGATGAAGCCAAGGAAACGCCGGTCCGCCCCACGCGCTCGTTCTCGTGTGCGGCCCTTCGCCCTCCCCGCGGGTCCCGCCGCCGTCGCGGCCGACGTCGCGCGCCGCCGTCGCCATCATGGGCTGACCATGTACCAGGCACCGGCTGAGCGCACTCGCCGCCTTGGCCACCTTCGCCGTCACCCTTCCCTGGATGCTGACCACCGAGGCACCAGCCCCGGCGGCAGCAGCAGCCGCCGCGAAAGCGACCACGACAACGACAACGACCACGACCACTCCCCCGGCAACGCCGACCGCCGACACATGGGTCCTCAAGGCCGTCGCCGCCGAGCAGCACGTCGGCAGCGTCCAGGTCGCCGGCAAAATAACCCAGGGCAAGTCACAGATCCTCCTCCAGCTTCTCGTCAACGGCGACGGTGAAGGCGGCGGTGAGTTCATCCAACAGGGCAGCCTCATCAAGATCGAGCGGGTCGGGCCCCTCCTCTACTTCAACGCGCCGGCCAAGTTCTGGACGGCCCACGCCAGCACGGCGCAGACCAAGACGTACGGCGGGAAGTGGATCGAGCTGTCGGCGGTCGACCCCCGCTTCACTTCCTTCGACCAGTTCCTCGATGCGGCCGACCTCGTCGTGGCGGCCTTCCAGGGCCACACGGCACCGCTCACCGTCAGCCGCCCCACCACGTTCGCCGGCCACAAGGTCGTGGTCGTCAAGGACACCGTCACGAACAACGGGAAGACGAGCACGGGCCTCATGTACATCGCCGCCACGGGCCCGGCCCTCGTGTACAAGATCGTCGACGAAACCCCGGGCCACGTGAGCACGGTCGTCTTCGACCACTACGGCAAGGGCGCCACGCTCACCGTCCCGCCCAACGCCATCAACCTCACCTGAACCGGGGACGGCTCACCGAGCCCTTCGTGCCGGACCGATTCCGGCGGCCGGACCGCAGCCACCCGCCCACCCCTGGGGGAAAGGTCGCGCGGCTACTTGAACATGTCGCCGAGCACCTTGGCCGCGCCGATGCCGGCCGCAGCGCCCTCCGCGCCACGATGGTCGTCGCGATCGGGCATGTACTCACCGATCACGCCGGCGAGGATCGGGAGGGGCATCGACTGCAGCCAAATCCGACCCGGCCCCGTCAGCACGGCGAAGTGGTGGCCGTCGGAGCCCATGTAGCGGTTGGCCAGCCCCTGCACCTTCTGCGTCGTGAATTGCACCGAGGCCTGGAAGAGGCCGGCGTGGCCCGGGTGGACCCGCATGGTCTGGCCGGGCGCCAGGTCGTAAATGATCACTTCGCCCGAGAGGTCGACGAAGGCGCGACCGGTGCCGGCGATCTTCTGCAGAATGAAGCCCTCGCCCCCGAAGATGCCGCCACGGAACGACTGCTGGAATCCCATGGACAGCTCGATCCCCGGCGTGGCCGCCATGAAGCCGTGGCGGTGCACCATGAACTCGTTCCCCGGCGCCACGTCGATCGGCAGAATGTGCCCCGGCACCTTCGACGCGAACGCCACGGATCCGGGACCACCCTGGGCCGTATAGGTCGTCATCATGAACGAGGCGCCGGAGACCGCCCGCTTGACGGCACCCATGAGGCCCTTGCCGCCCATGCCGCCGCCGGTGTTGGTGGCCATCTGGATGGAATCTGACATCCAGGAGAATTCGCCGGCTTCGGACACGATGGACTCGCCGTCGGCGAGCGAGAGCTCGAGCACCGGCATCGTGGTTCCGTGGATCGTCTCTTCCATGGTGGGCCTCCTCGGATGGGTCTGGATGGGTGTCGCTCGTACGTTGCGTTCGTTACTTCGGCAGCATTCGTTACTTCGGCAGCATTCGTTACTTCGGCTCTTTCGGCTGTCTCGGTTAATTTGGGTTGCTGCGGCTGCTCCACGTCCGCCGACAGTAGGCCCTGACCGGGCCCCTGCGCTCCCGTCACGAGCCGCTCGGCCAGGGTCACCTCCATGAGGCCCAACGCCATGCCGAAGAGGTCGCCGAGAATGAAGTTCGTGAGGAAGACCGCCCAGATGTGCTCGTGGGGGATCAGCTCGGCAACGAACACCACGACTTCGTGCTCGACCGCCAGCGGCAACGTGATGATCAGGAAGACCAGCATGAAATGCGGCCACACCAGCTGCAGCGAACGCTTGAACGCCTTGGGCACCGAGGAGTCGAGCAGGTTGATGAGCGGACCGACCAGGGCAAAGATCGTCCCGACGATCAGTCCGGGCACGACCAGCGCCACCGACGCCAAGGCGCTGAAGAGGATCAGGATGGCCTCGGCCAGCAGCAGGCGCCCCCAGGGCAGCGTCCGCAGCACCGTGAAGACCGGCTGGGCGGGCTCGCCGCGCTCCACGGAGCCGACCAGGCGCTCGAGCATGCCGGCGTAGAAGGTCAGCCCCAGCGAAGAGGCGCCGAAGAGGACTGCGCCGATGATCGACCCGATGCCGAGATGGTCGACGGCGAGCTCGGTGTAGAAGGTCCCCTGGATCGCGTCGAGGCCGAAGATGACCAATCCGGGCACGATGACGCGGGCCGGCTCCATCTTGGCGGTGCGCCACGACGTGGCGGCGAGCGTCAGGGGGTGGAGGCGGTGGCGGGGCGGCCTCGAGTGCGGTGCCGCCCCCGGGTCGCCTGCGCTCATACGGGGTTCCACCCGTCGCCGACGAAGTCGAAGAGATGCTGGTCGGGGTCGAAGGGTACCGTTGCCCCATCCAGGCGGTGGTGACCGATCGTCTGAACGGTGCCCTCGGGGGCCTCGAAGGCCAGCTCGGTGAACCCGGCGGCGGCGAAATCGGCCCGGATCGCCGGCGTCAGGTCAGGCGGGAGCCGGTGCCGGGTCCACACCACGTGGCCGCCGTGGACGAGGAAACCCCGCATGGCCTCGATCGTCCGCGTGATGTCCGCCGGGCTGATGTTCCCGAACACCCCGCACACCAGGACGATGTCTGCCGGCACGTCGTCGGCGTACCAGCGGGACTGCGAGGCATCGCCCTCGAAGACCCGGACCCGCTCGGCCACGGCCGGGCCGGCGGCGGCGGCCCGTTCGCGGGCGAAGGCGACGAGGGCGGGATCGAGCTCGACCAGCAGCGCCGAGACCTCCGGACCCCTTGGATGGGTCGCCACGACGTCGATCACGTCACGCCCCTGGCCCGCGCACAGGCTCACCATCCGGATCGGCCCTGCATGGGCGGCCGCATCCGGGATCTCGTCGAGCGCCGCCCGCACCATGGTCTGCACCGCGACCAGCCGCTGCGACAGGCTCGACGACGGATCCTCGTACGGCGCATGCCAACGCACCCAGTGCGAAGCCCCGGCCGACTGCGCACCCCCGTCTGCACTCCAGTCCGCGCCCCCGTCCGCAGACCCGCCGGCGCCCATTCCGGCCTCCTCTGGATGGTCCCCGAGCACCATGACCGCCCATCGTAGGGTGGACCGCCGTGACCGCCGTGAGCCCAGAATGATCAAATACATCGGCTCGAAGCGCCGCCTCGTCCCGGTCCTCGCTCGGATCTGCCAGGCCTCGGGCGCCCGCACCGCGCTCGATCTGTTCACCGGCACCACCCGCGTCGCCCAGGCCTTCAAGGCCCAGGGCCTGCACGTCACCGCCGTCGACAGCGCCCGCTATGCGCACACCTTCGCCCGTACCTACATCGAGACCGACGCCGCCGCCACCGACGCCGCCGCTCTGCAGGCGGCGGTCGCCCACCTCAACGCCCTCCCCGGCAAGCCGGGCTACGTGACCGAGACGTTCAGCCACGAGGCCCGTTTCTTCCAACCGCACAATGCGGCTCGGATAGATGCCGTGCGCGACGCCATCGACTCGGAGTATGCGGGGTCACCTCTGTTCCCCCTCCTGTTGACGTCGCTCATCGAGGCGGCGGACCGGGTCGACTCGACCACGGGCGTGCAGATGGCGTACGTGAAGCAATGGGCTCCCCGATCGGCCAAGCCGTTGGAACTGCGGGTGCCGGAATTGCTGAACGGGCCGGGGCGTGCCATCCAGGGCGACGCCGTCGAGCTGATCTCCACATCCGGCCCGGGCTTGGGCCACTTCGACCTGGCGTACATGGACCCGCCGTACAACCAGCACCGGTACTTCACCAACTATCACGTGTGGGAGACGCTGGTGGCCTGGGATGCGCCCGAGGCGTACGGCGTGGCCCGCAAGCGGCTCGATGCCCGGGACCCATCCACACACTCCGTGTTCAATTCCAAAAAGACGATGCCGGCGGCGCTGGCCTCGGTGGTCCAATCGGTGGACTGCGACCTGCTCGTGCTCTCCTACAACAACGAGTCGTGGCTGGCGTTGGAGGAGCTCGAAGCGATGTGCTCCATACAGGCCTCGTCATCGGGCGGGTCTGGTGGATCCCGAACGCAGCGTGCAGTGGCGACGCTCTCCTTCGACTCGGCTCGCTACGTCGGCGCCCGCATCGGCATCTTCGACCCTTCCGGGCGCAAGGTCGGCCGCGTGCAGCCATCTCTCCAACCAGGAACTGGTGGTGATCGCCGGCGAGCCGGCGCTGGTGCGCCGGGTGGTCGAGGCCGCTGGCGACGGCGCCACCTTCGGCGCCACCTTCGGGGGCACCGTCGGGGGCACCGTGGCCGCCACGGGCGCTGCATCCGAGGGTGCACCCGCTGTGGTCGCCGCGGGCCTGGTCGATCGGCTACAACAGGCGACGTGAGCAAGCACGATCACGGCGGCCACGACAACGGATCCCACGACGGCCGTGACGCCACGGCAGGTTCTACGAAACCGGGCCACACGGCCCCCATCGATGATGCTGACCGCGCTGACCGCGCTGACCGCGCTGAGCGCCCATATCCACGGTTGGAGGACTGCGACCTCTCGCTCAAGCTCTCCAAGGACGAGGAGGCCAAGCGCCTCGGCAAGGCGCAACGCCGCCTGTTGCACCTGCGGCTGATCAACGGCGGTCAGCTCAACAACGGCGTCCTCGGTCCTCCGGTCTGCATCGTCTTCGAGGGCTGGGACGCCGCCGGCAAGGGAGGCGCCATCAAGCGGCTGGTCGAGCCCCTCGACCCCCGGCACGTGCACGTCGCCCCGTTCGCCGCGCCGACGCCCGACGAGTTGCGCCACCACTTCTTGTGGCGGTTCTGGCCGCCGCTTCCCGGATGGGGCGGCATGACCATCTTCGACCGCAGCTGGTACGGGCGTGTGCTCGTCGAGCGGGTCGAGAACTTCGCCACCGAGGTGCAGTGGCGCCGCGCCTACCAGGAGATCACCGACTTCGAGCACTCCTTGGCCGAAGAAGGAATGGTCGTGATCAAGCTCTGGATGCACATGTCCGACGAGGAACAGTTACGCCGGTTCGAACGAAGGCGCGACGATCCCCTCAAGGCGTGGAAGCTGACCGACGAGGACTGGCGCAACCGCGAGAAGCGGCCGCAGTACGACGAAGCGGTGGCGGACATGCTGCGTCTGACGAATGGCCCCTTGGCGCCCTGGGACGTGGTCTCTTCGGAGAGTAAGCGCAACGGGCGGGTCGAGGTCATCGAGACGGTGATCCGCCACATGGAGGCCGGGATGGAACGCTGGGGCGTCCCCGTGCCCCACAGTGACGACGAGGAGCAGACCGAGCTCGCCCTGTCCTTTGACGATGCCGAGTTCCAGCACGATCCGGCGTCGTTCGGGTCGAACGGCGCGGGTGGCACGGGTGATCGCACCGGTGCCGGCGCCGGTGCAGGCACCGGTACTGCGGGCCGTGCCGGCGATGCGAGCGGTGTGGGCCGCAGAGCACCTCAGCGCATGAGCCCCATCCGATGAGCCGGGCTCCGGGGATTCCGCCGGCCCGGCCGGGCATCACGATCCCGTTCGACGGGATCCCCCTCCACGCGCACCGTGAGTGGTTCGCCCGGCTGCGGGAGTTGGGGTACACGGACCTGTGGTCGGCCGAGGTCGACGGCTCCGATGGGTTCACGCCACTGGCCCTGGCCGCCGCCTGGGAGCCGGAGCTGAATCTCGGGGTGGCCATCACCCCCGCCTACACCCGGGGACCGGCGCTCTTGGCCCAGAGCCTCGCCTCCATGGCCGACGCCGCACCGGGCCGCTTCTTCTGCGGGCTGGGTGCCTCCTCCCAGGTCATCGTGGCCGACTGGAACGGCCTGGCCTTCGAGAACCAATACCGCCGCATTCGGGACACGCTGCGCTTCCTCCGCCTGGCCTTCAGCGGTGACAAGGTCACCGAAGACTTCGAGACGTTCAGGGTGAAGGGGTTCCGCCTGGCCCGGATCCCCGAGCAACTGCCGCCCGTGTACTTGGCGGCGCTGCGGCCCGGCATGCTGCACCTGGCCGGGAGGGAGGCCGACGGGGCCATCCTCAACTGGCTCAGCGCCGACGATGTCGCCACATCCGTGGCAGAGGTGCGAGAAGGCGGCCGGCGGGGCGCCCCGCGAGATCGTCGCCCGGATCTTCGTCATCGTCACCGAGGACGCCACCGTCGCCCGCACCATCGGGCGCCGCATGATCACGGCCTACCTGAACGTGCACGCCTACGCCGAGTTCCACCGCTGGCTCGGCCGGGGGCCGGCGCTCCAGCCCATGTGGGACGCCTGGGCCGCCGGCGACCGCAAGGGCGCGCTGGCGGCCATCCCCGACGAGGTGGTGGACGACCTCGTGGTGCACGGGTCGGTCGCGGAGTGCCGGGCCCATATCCAGAGATACGTCGACAACGGCATCACGGTCCCGGCCCCGGCGGTGATTCCGATCGGTATCGACCTCGCCGACGCCGTGGCGGGTCTGTCGCCGTCGGCCGGGTAGGCCGAGCCGAGGAGCTGGGTTCGGGCAGCTGACTGCGCTGGGCTGGCCGGACTCGTCCCGGCAGGGAAAACTGCAGGGGAAGACAGGGGGCCTGGCCACATGGCAGAGATCGACTTTCGCACCACGTCGCTGGCCGACCTCACGCGCTCGGTCCGCACCAAGGAGATCAGCGCACGGGAGCTGACCCAGGCCGCCCTGGACCGGATCCACAGACTCGACCCGACCTACAACGCCTTCGTCGCCGTGGATGGGGAGCGGGCCCTGGCCGAAGCAGACGGGATCGACGCCCAGATCGCCGAAGGCGCCGACCCCGGGCCGCTGGCGGGGATCCCGCTCGGGGTCAAGGACCTGCAGAGCGCCATCGGCTACACCACCACCTACGGCTCGGCCCTCCATGCGGACGACTCACCCGCCACCGCCGACGATCCCTTCGTCGCCCGCCTGCGGGCGGCCGGCTGCGTGGTCGTGGGCAAGACCAACACGCCCGAGTTCGGCTGGATGGGTAACACCACCAATTCCATCTTCGGCCCCTCGCTGAACCCGTTCGACCATTCCCGGGGACCCGGCGGATCGTCGGGCGGTGCGGCGGCGGCGCTGGCGGCAGGCATGGTCCCGCTCGCCACGGGATCCGACGGCGGCGGGTCCATCCGTATCCCGAGCGCCTGCTGTGGCCTGGCGGGCATGAAGCCGAGCCTCGGCCGCGTCCCCTCCGGCGGCCCCAATCCGCCGGGCTGGCCGGACCTTTCGACCAACGGCCCCATGGCCCGCCGCGTCGCCGACGTCGCCCGCGCCCTCGATGTCGCCGTCGGTCCCGACCCCTCCGACCTGCGCTCGCTCCCCCGGCCCGAGGCCAACTGGCTGGACGCCCTCGACGACGCCCATGTCCCGGTCAGGGTCGCCTACGCCCCCACTCTCGGTTACGCCACTGTCGACGACGAGGTGGCCACGGCCTGCGAGCGCGCCGTCGGAGTGCTCGAGTCACTCGGCGCCGACGTCGTCGTGCTGGATTCTGTTTTTGATGGCGACCCCGTCGGTGATTTCCTCACCGTGACGGGGGCGGCCACCTTGCGCACCCTGCGACCCTTCATGGGTCACCCGCGCTGGGAGGAGGTGCATCCGGTACTGCGGCACTACGTCGAGGCCGCGCAAGCGACGACAGCGGAGCAGTTGCTGTTGGTCTTCGACAACTACCACCGCATGAACCTGCGTCTGGTCGAGCTGTTCCACGGCTGCCGCATCCTGGTCACGCCGACGTGCTCTGCCCTGGCGCCGCTCGCCGACGACATGGTCAGTCCCGTCAACGGGGTGAACACCGCCAACTGGGTGCAGTTCACCTATCCCTTCAACATGACCCGCTCCCCCGCCGCCAGCGTGCCCGTCGCCATGAGCAGCAGTGGACTGCCGATCGGCCTGCAGCTGGTGGGGCCACAACATGGCGATCTCGTCGTCCTGCGCACGGCCGCCGCACTCGAGGCGGCCATCGACCTCGACTTCCTCGCCCCCCTGCCCGACTGAATCCGCCGACTCACCGACTAGACAGACATCCACACCGCACAGACATCCACACCGCACAGACATCCACGAAGGAGCCGTTCCCATGTCGATCACCACCCCCGCCAATCCGGCCGATGCCGTTCGTCTCGTCTCCGTCGAGGACGCACCCTGGGCCGACACCGGCACCGGCGTCCTGCTCAAGGTCGTCCGCTACGACTCGAACCACGGCACCTGGGTGATCCTCAACCGCTTCAAGCCGGGCGTGCAGCTGCAGACGCACCGCCACACCGGATCGGTCGACGCCTACACCTCGGCCGGTCGGTGGCACTACCTCGAGTACGACTTCTACATCCTTCCCGGCTCCTATCTCTACGAGCCGGCCAACTCGGTGCACACGCTGCACGTGCCCGAGGACAACACGGTGGACACCGACATCTGCTTCATCATCGAGGGCGCGCTCTTGAACCTCGCCGCGGACGGCTCTGTGGAATCGGTCTCCGACGGGCCGAGCACGCTCGAGGCCTACTACGCGCTGCTCGAGGCCCAGGGTGATCCTCGCCCCAACGGCCTGATCGTCTGAGCCCGAGCCCATGACCCCACCCGCCGACGCCGGTCTCCTGCTCGATCCGGCCCTCTACGCCAGCGGCGACCCCTTCGCCCTGTACGCCGCGCTCCGACGAACGGAGCCCGTCTGCTGGGTCGATCACGAACGTGGCGGGTTCTGGGCCGTCACCACGCATCCCGAGGTGTCGCACATCGGAGCCGATCCGAGCGGCTTCTGCTCATCGCGCGGCATCCTCACCGACGAGATCGGCACCACCTACGAGACGCCGCCGACCATGATGCACACCGACCCGCCGCAGCACACCCGCTACCGACGGCTCGTGCAGCCCGGCTTCAAGCCCTCGATGGTGCGGCTCATGGAAGCGGGTGTGACCGCGAAGGCAACGGCCCTCTTGGATGAGATCCAGGGCGGCCTCGCGTACGACGTCGTGCAGAACCTCTCCATCCCGTTCCCACTGCTGGTGATCTGCGAGCTCCTCGGGGTGGACGGGTCGCAGTGGCCGCGTTTCTTCGACTGGTCCGAGGCCGTCATCCCCGGTGAGGTCGAGCAGACAGAGGAGCAGCGCGCGGCCTACCAGATCGAAATGTGGGAGTACCTGATCGGCGTGGCCGAGGAACGACGCAAGGCGCCGGCCGACGATCTTGTGTCCGTCCTCGCCACTGTCGGATCAGATCCCGACAGCGGGGGCGAGGAGCTGAGCGAGGCGGAGCTGGCCATGTTCTTGATCCAGCTGCTGGTGGCCGGGAACGAGACCACCCGCAACCTGATCTCCGGCGGCCTGGTGGCGCTGGCCGAGAACCCGGATCAGTGGGCCGCGTTGCAGGCTGACCGCTCGCTGATCCCCGCCGCCATCGAGGAGCTGCTGCGCTGGACGACCCCCGTGATCTCGTTCATGCGCACCGCGACGGCCGCCACCACCATTCGCGGCGTCGAGGTGGCCGCCGGCGACCCGGTCCTGTTGGTCTACGCCTCGGCCAACCGGGACGAGGAGGTCTTCGGGCCCGACGCCGGCGAGCTGCGCATCGACCGCCATCCCAACCCGCACGTGAGCTTCGGCTTCGGGCCGCACTTCTGCCTCGGGGCGGCGCTGGCCCGGCTGGAGGGCCGCGTCGTTCTCGGCGGGCTGCTCGAGCGCTTCGACGCCCTGTCCCTGGCCGGCCCCGTGGAGCGCACTCCGAGCCCGGTCATCGCCGGCGTCCGGCGCGCCTCGTTGATGTTTTCGTAACAAGCCGGAGCACGACACGCGATGCCGAAAGAGATCAAGGGAAATGCAGGTCGAAAGCCACCAGAGCCCTCGGCCGACCATGCCGCCATTGACGAATGGAGTCGGCGCCTGGTGCCGGACCTGCAACCCATCGTCAAGAGGCTGGATGACGTGATCCGAGCGACAATCCCGGGCCTTCACTACGCCGTCAAGTGGAAGAGGCCGCATTACGGGCTCCCAGAACTCGGGTGGCTCATTGAAATTGCCGCCTACGACGTCTCCGTGAATGTCGTCTTCTTCGGCGGCGCCGACTTCGAGTCCCCGCCGCCACTCGGAACGGCCGACCGGACCCGCTACGTCAAGGTCACCAGCCTGGAAGAGACGCAGCGACCGGACCTGCTGAAGTGGATCGAGCAAGCGGGGCACACGAAGGGTTGGATGTGACGCGGCACAGCGCCCTTCACGCGCTGACGTAGGGCACGTATTCCGGATAACGGTCGCGGTCGGACGCCGCCGTCTCCGGCTCGGCCGCGACCTGCACCTCGGGCGCACCCCGTCCCGGCAGCAGCCTGAAAGCGACCAGCGCACCGAAAACGGCCACGCCGGCACCCGCGATGCAGGCCACCTGCAGGCCACTGTGGAAGGCGCTGAAGGCGATCGACTCCAAAGCTGGCCGCGCCGCCCGCGGCGCATGGCCCACCACCGCCAGCGCTGCCGCCATCGACTGGTGCGACTCGGCCTTCGGCCCAGCCGGGATGGGCAGCGGTCGGAAGGCGCTGATGATCTTCGGCGCGTACGACGAGGCGAAGATGGAGCCGAAGACCGCCACCCCGAGCGTGCCGCCCAGTTCCCGGGTCGTGTTGTTCACGCCGGCAGCGGCGCCGCGCTGCTCGTCGGACACCGAGCCCATGACGGCCTCCGCCGTGGGCGCCGTGATCGACGACAACCCCAGCGCCAACAAGACCATGGCGACGATGATCGGGCCGAAGTAGGTGGTGTCCGCCGACGAGTTGAACGCCGCCACGACGAGGCCGCCTCCCATCAGCAACAACCCCAGGCTCACGACAAGCCGCGTGCCCACTCGCAATGCCACCACGGCGGCGATGGGGGTGAACACGGCGGCCACGATGGCGAACGGCAGCGTGTGCAGCCCCGCCGACAGCGTCGAGTAGCCCTTGACGAACTGGAAGTACTGCGTGATGAGGAAGATGAAGCCGAAGAGGCAGAAGAAGGCCACCGAGATCGACAGCGCGCCGCCGGTGAAGCGGGGGATCTTGAAGACCCGCACGTCGAGCAACGGTCCCTCGGTGCGCAGCTCGAGCAGCGTGAATGCCGTCAGCAACACCGCCGCGCCGCCGAAGCAGACCAGCGTCCCCGCCGAGGCCCAGCCCCACTGCGGCCCCTCAATGATGGCCAGCACCAACAACAAGATCCCCGCCGTCGAGACGACGACGCCCCGGCTGTCGAAGGGATGCTGGCGCACTCGCGGCAGCTGCGGGATCAGCAACCCGCCGGCGATCAGCGTCACGGCAACGATGGGCACGTTGACCAAGAAGATCGACCCGTACCAGAAGTGCTCGAGCAGTGCCCCGCCGACGATCGGCCCGAAGGCGACGGCGATGCCCGACGTGGCGCCCCAGATCCCGAGCGCTTTCTGCCGCTCGGATGGGTCCGGGAAGACGCTCGTGAGGATGGCGAGGCTGGCCGGGAAGATGAACGCCGCGGCGACGCCCATGAGTGTCCTCGTGGCTATGAGCGTGCCGGTCGAGTCGGAGAAGGCCGCCGCCGCCGAGAACAGCCCGAAGAAGACGAGCCCGACCTGCATGGTTCCCTTGCGCCCGAGCCGGTCTCCGATGCCGCCGCCGGCCAGCAGCAGGCCGGCGAAGGCGAGGCTGTAGGCGTCGACGATCCATTGCAGCGACGTGATGGACGCCCCCAGCGTGCGGTTCAGCGTGGGCAACGCCACATTGACGATGGTGTTGTCGACCACGACCAAGAAGACGGACAGGCACAGGACCGGGAGGACGATCCAACGCCGATCAGCCGAGCCCGCCGAGCCCGCCGATCCCCCGGATGGGGCGGCACCTCCGACGGGCGCCATGACCTTGGTTTCATCAGGTGATCCGGACATCGAAGGCTCCTTGAACACTCGGCGGTTGCAGACATTTTTGTAGAACGCTGTGCTAGAGTTATAGCACGATGTTCTTCAGTAGGCTAGATCCATGACAGAAATCCGCCGGACCAGGACTCCGAGCGCCGGGATGGAAGGAGCGCTCCTCACCTCGGCCTCAGAGATCCTCGAAACCGAGGGCCCCGACGCCCTCTCGGTCCGCCGGATCGCGGCCGCCGCCGGGGTCGCCCCCATGGGCGTCTACAACCACTTCGAGTCGAAGTTCGGGATCGTGGAGGCCCTCTACGTACAAGGCTTCAATCGCCTCGGCGACGCCATGGCTGCCATGGCCCAGATCGACGATCCCGTCGAGGCACTGCAAGAGGGCGCCCGCGCCTACCGGGCCCTCGCCCTCGCCCATCCGATGGAGTACCAGGTGATGTTCCTCCGTGCCGTCCCCGGCTTCGAACCGAGTGACCCTGCCCTTACCAGCTGCACCCGCGGCTTCGACCATCTCGTCGCCACCGTCCAGCGCGCCATCCGGGCGGGTGCCATCGCCCCGGGCTCCCCCACCGAGACCGCGCAGATGATCTGGGCCAGCATCCACGGCTGGGTCTCCCTCGAACTGCTCGGTTTCGGCTTCGTGGACGATCACGAGGTCTGGTACGACCGACTTTGTGAGGCTTTGCTGCGGGGTCTCCGCCCCTGATCCACCGGACTCCTTCCGGCGTGCCTACCGGGGTCCGGCCGATCCAAATTCCACTGCCGCGCCACCGCAGGGAACCACTTCGTCTCGTCGTCGACGCGCCGCGGGATCATGCCGAAGCGGGTGATCGTACGCTGACCGCCCTCGTGGTCACGTAGAGCAACTCGAGAGTGAAGGGCTCCTCGTGCTGAATGCACCGGCGCGGTCCGGGATAATCCGGATCGTCTGACTCACGGATGGCCGGCTGCCAGAACCCGATGTCACCCGGTCGAGGCAAGGTCCCTCTGCGCCCGTGGCGGCAGATTAGGTCAGACCCCCGCCTCACACGGCAGGGCGTCCCGAACGACCTTCTGATCGCGGGGATGCGCCATGGAGCAGGCGGGGTCAAGGTGGAGCGCCCGAGCGCAGCGAGGACGAACGACCTTGAGGCCGGCTGCGACCGGCGCACAATCATGGAAGAAGGTTCGGAGCGGCGGCACGCCAGCACCACACGGCACTGGCCCGCCCACACGGCACTGGCCCGCCCACACGGCACCGGCACGGCCGGTCCCGGTGACTGACAGACTGTGTGCATGCTCGCCCACGTCTCCATCCAGTGCGCCGACATGGCTCGGAGTGCAGCCTTCTACGACGCCGTCCTCGCCCCGCTGGGCAGCGTCCGCGTCATGGAGGCCGGTGACGCCATCGGCTACGGCATCCCGCCCACGGCATCCTTCTGGATCGGGCAGCAGCAGACGGGCGACGGCTTCCGGGAGACCCACATCGCCTTCCAAGCGCCCGACCAGGCCGCCGTGCGGGCATTCTTCGACGCCGCCCTCGCCACCGGGGCCGAGCCGCTCCACGAACCGCAGTTCTGGCCCCAGTACCACGCGACCTATTACGGAGCGTTCGTGCGCGATCCCGATGGGAACAACATCGAGGCCATGACCCACAGCCGCGGCTGACTCCCGCCCGTTCGGGTGCTCATCGCATTGTGCGGCGGATTCATCCGAATGTCGTCGTGAACTGGTTCAGCACCGCCGTGCACAGATCCTGCTGGGCCGCCGGCAGCGTGCATGTGGCCTGGTAGGCGGACGCCTCGGTCGCCTTGGGCTGGTACAGCACGACCCCGTTCGCCGGGTTCAGACCGCCCGAGGGATACCCGACCCCCGCCACGCCCGCCGGGTCTTGGAACCCGACCTGAACCGCTGAGGTCCGCACGACCCGCTCTTGGGGAGGACTCGTCACCGCACAACCCGTACCGAGGTCCTGCTGCGTTGCGGCCTTGGCGGCGCTGAAGAGCGGACAGGCCAGTGCCGCGCCCTGCACGGTGCTCCCCCCGCTCTCCATGGCCACGATCGCCTGGGTCGGCGAGGATGCCGCGAGGTGCCACGTGGTCCCGGACGCCGGCACGGTTGTCCCGACCGGCGAGAGGGCCAACATCCCGCTGCCGTCGGCCCCGAAGGTGCCGGTGCACGTCCAGCCGACCGTCGGACCCACGAGCATCAGCCGGCCGGTCAAGTCGCTGTAGACGGCCAGGTTCCCTTGCTGTGCCTGCGATGCAGGGACGCTGACCGGGACCGACGCGGGGAGCGACGTCGTGGTGGTGGACGACGCCCGACGTCGTCTGACACACCACCACGGGCAGCGTCGCGGTCACCATGGGACCCGACGTGGTGGTCGAGGTGCTTGACGCCGACGTCGGCGACGAACCCGACCCCGTGGCCTTCGTGGTTGACGTCGTCGTGCCGCGCTTTGGATGGATCGTCGAACTCGTCGAACTCGTCGCACTCTTCGAACTCGGACCCGACGACCCACAGGCCGCCAGCACCAGCGCGCCGACTGCCGCCAGGACCACCGAACCCGCCAACCTCCCCCGCCGAGACACCCCCTACGCGTCCACCGTCAGGTCCGCCAGCAGATCGGCGAACCGGCGCTGCGCCTCGGACTTCCGGGTCGGGATGTGCTCGGTCGGCACCTCGTGCGGCGAGTACCCCTTCAGCACACGCCGGGCCACCGTCTGGCGGTGGACCTCGTCGGGCCCGTCGTAGATCCGGGCCGCCCGGGCGTTGCGGTACATCGACTCGAGGGGCAAGTCCGAAGAGAATCCCAGCGACCCATGCACCTGGATGGCGCGATCGATCACGTCGTACAACACCTTCGCGCCGAAGTACTTGATCATGGCGATCTCCACCCGGGCCGCCGCCGCCCCCTCCTGGTCCATCTTCCAGGCCGCCTGCAGTGTCATCAGGCGGGCCGCCTGCATCTCGGCCATCGAATCGGCCACCCAGTTCTGGATGGTCTGCTTCTCGGCCAGCATCGATCCGTGCGCATACCGGGACACCGCCCGCTCGCACAACATGTCGAACGCACGGCGCGACTGCCCCAGCCACCGCATGCAGTGATGGATGCGCCCAGGCCCCAGCCGGTGCTGCGCCAGCACGAACCCCGATCCCTCCACACCGATCAGGTTGTCGACCGGCACCCGCACATCCACGTACTTGATCTCGGCGTGATTCCCGAAGCGCCCGTACGGGGTGTGCGGGTCCTCCATGGTCGACACGTCCCGCACGATGTCGACCCCCGGCGTGTCGACCGGCACGATGATCATCGACGAGCCCGAATACGGATGCACGTCTGGATTGGTCACCGCCATCACGATCAGGAAGTCAGCCACGGACCCGTTGGATGTGAACCACTTGTGCCCGTTGATCACCCACTCCTCGCCGTCCCGCACCGCGGACGTCTTCAACAGCGTCGGATCAGATCCAGCCGTGTCCGGCTCCGTCATGGAGAAGGCCGACCGCAACTCCCCGTCCAACAAGGGCTGCAGCCACTGCGCCCGCTGCGCCTCGTTCCCGGACGCTTCGATCCCGACCGCCAGCAACTCCGCGTTCCCCGAGTCGGGCGCGTTGTTGCCGAACACCACCGGTGCGTACGGCGACTGCCCCAGGATCTCGTGCATCAGCCCCAACTTGACCTGCCCGAACCCCATGCCCCCCAATGCAGGCGGCAGGTGCGCCGCCCACAGCCCCTGCGCCTTGACCTGTTCCTGGAGCGGCCGGATCAGTACCCGCACCTGGTCGTACGTGAGATCGAGCGTCTCGAGCGGGAACACCTCGTCCCGCACGAAGCCGCGCATCCACTCCAGCTTCTCCTCGAACTCCGGTTCGGTCGAGAAATCCCAGGCCATGACCACTCCTCCCAGCGCGCCGGCCAACTTCCGGCGGCCCACACCCTGCCACTACCGTGGGCGCCGTGACCACCACGAGCCCTGTTGCCTTCCGCCACGCCGCCGCTGCCGCGGCGCCACCGCCTCCTCCCCAAGTCGCCCTGAGTGCGGCGGACAGGGCTGTGATCGCCGCGGCCGAACACGCGCTCCTCGACGAGCGCCGCCTCCTGAGCGGCGACGAGCTGTCCGCGCTGGCGGCGCTGCCCGACGGTGCCGTGATGGCGCTGGCGTCGCTCGCCCACCAGGTGCGGCTGGCCTGGTGCGGCCCAGAAGTCGAGATCGAGGGGATCCTGTCGGCCAAGACCGGTGGCTGCCCCGAGGACTGCCACTTCTGCTCGCAGTCCTCGCGCTTCGACACGCCGGTCAAGGCCACCCCCTTCCTCGATACCGGACGAAGTCCTCGCCGCCGCCCGCGAGACCGCCGCCCTCGGCGCCTCGGAGTTCTGCATCGTGCTCGCCGTGCGCGGGCCCGACGAACGCACCATGCGAGCGCATCCTCGACCTCGTTCCCGTCATTCACGACGAGACCGGCCTCAACGTCGCGGTCAGTGCCGGCATCCTGAGCGAGGACCAGGCCCGCCGGCTGGCCGACGGCGGGGTGCACCGCTACAACCACAACGTCGAGACGTCACGCTCGTTCTTCCCGAACATCGTCACCACGCACGAGTGGGACGAGCGCGCCGACACCTGCCGCCTGGTGAAGGCGCACGGGATGGAGCTGTGCTGCGGCGCCCTGATCAACGTGGGCGAGACCGTCGCCCAACGCGTCGAGCTGCTGACCCAGCTCCAAGAGCTGGACCCGACCGAGGTGCCGCTCAACTTCTTGAACCCCCGGCCGGGCACCCCGCTCGGCGACCAGCCCATCCTGGGCGCCTGGGAAGCGGTGCGCTGGATCGCGCTGTTCCGCCTGGCGCTGCCCTCGGTGATCCTCCGTTACGCCGGCGGCCGCGAGGTGACCCTGCGCGACCTGCAGGCCATCGGCATGACCGCCGGCATCAATGCCCTCATCGTCGGCAACTACCTGACGACGCTCGGCCGCTCCGCCGGCGAGGACCTCCAGATGCTCGAGGACCTGCGCATGCCCATCGGCGCCCTCACCGCCGCCATCTGAGACCCGTCACCGTCGGCCCGATCACCGTCGGCCCCATCATCCGCCCGATCACCCTCCGGCCGTCGGCCTTCTCCCCGTGTCCCTCTCCATGACGGCGCACTGCACCGGCTGCGGCATGCCGTCCACCGAGTGCCCTGGTTGTGGTCGGGCACTGGATCCTCCGCGCTTCTGTCCCCAGTGCGGGCGCCGCATGACGGTCACCGTTGTCCCCACCGGGTGGACGGCGCGCTGCCGCGACTCGGGACACCCCGAGCTCTCCTCCGCCTGATTTCCCGCCGACCGATCAACGAGGCATCTGGTGTACGCGGCGGCGGCCGCAAACGAGGCATCCGTTCAACGACGCATCGGCGCGTTCCGACCGGGTTGCCCCGATCCGACGACCGATGAGGGTCGCCATGTCGGCGAGGGAGCTGACTGCATGGAGCGCCCGTGCGGACCGGTGAAGGTCAACACGCCGTTGGCATCGCCCGACACGGTCCAGCCGAGCTCGTGCACGGCCCGATGGTGCCGACCGCACAGCGTGACCAGGTTGTCGAGGTCCGTCAGGCCACCATCGACCCAGTGCACGATGTGGTGGACATTGGTGAACTCGCTGTAGCTGCAGCCAGCGAAGCGACAGCCCTTGTCCCGGCGGTCGATTTCCACCCGCTGCACCGGGGTCGGATCCCGGCGGGCCCGCCCCTGGTCCAGGATCGTCCCTTCTCGATCCTCCACCGCGAGATCCACGCCGGCGTCGCACGCCAGCCGACGGACCACCTCGACTGGAACGGGTCCGACTCCGGCGATTTCGGCCACGGCATCGTCCGAGCAGCCGATGAGCAGTTCGAGGGGCGCATGCACCACGACGCGGGGTCGCACTGCCGATGTGGTGGCCCGCCCAGGCCCCGACCCAGACCCCGACCCGCTCCCCATTAGGAAGAGTTCCATCAGTCCGTCGTAGAGCCGTTGGTCATAGGGCACGTAGCCGACAGGATCTGGCGCCGGCGCCGCGCCCGCCGCTCCACCGTGCCCTTGTCGTTCACGCTGCTCGGCCGACACTCTTGCCACCAAGGACGACTTCGCCACGGCGTAGTCGTCCTTGGTGAAAGCGACCCATATCGATCGACGCGTGTCGTTGAAGCGCAATGTCCGGCGCTCGAACTCACGGGCCGCCGATCCGCCCACGGCCACGTCTGCCTCGGCCTCGCCGCCGTCTGTGTCCGCACCGCCGGTCCGAGCCGGGGCCGTTGCCTCTCCTGCTGCTTCCTCACGCGCCCTGTGCCAGGCCACCAACTCGCGGGCCTGTCGCACGCTCCAACTCGTGGATGCCTCCCGTAGGGCGGCGTCGCTGGACGGCGAGGCGACCTCCGCCAAGGGCTCGACCAGGTCCAGCGACAGTGCGCCCGACGCCAGCCCCTCGGCCAGGCAGGGCAGGGATTCGAGGTTGACGGCCGCGCGCACCCATTGCCGGGCCGTCGACGTGCTGACGCCGCAGTGCGCGGTGACCCAGGCGATCATGGAGACGGCGCCGTCCCCACGCCAGCTCTCGCTGCGGTCGAACTCGGCGATGTCGGAGAGCTGTTCCCGGTGCAGCGCGGAGATCCGTGCCGCCCGCTCCACGATCCGCCCCGCCAGCTCCTTCGAGCGGGGGTCGCCACCGAAGTTGCGACACGGCGGGCGCCGCCGAAGAGAACCGGATTTCGAATTCCCATTTGGCACTGCCGGCGCAGTCGGAGCGTGTTCGGTCCCCACAGCGAACGAACGGTTGCTAGTCGGGCCCTTGTGTCAGTGCCTCTTGCACGTCCTTGAGTGCCTGCAGGGCATCTTGTGGGCAGAAGTACTCGGTGGCGGTGATCCCGACCAGGCTCGCTTCGAATTCATCCAGGCCTCGGCTGGTCAGGGAATCGATGACGTCGTTGGCGCCCTGCTCGTGTGTCAGACCGTCGCACGCAAGCCGTCCGTCGGCCTCCAGGGACTGGTCGGTGTCGGAAGCAAACGCGCTCGGGACCTTGTGCAGCAGCGCCAGGAACGCATCGTCGGGTTGGGGCGGCGCGTTGGGGTCTCCGAAGTAGAGCAGCGCCTCGGCCAGGGCGGCCGCCGGTGGTCGTGGGGCAAGACGCGGTGTCTCGTCGCCCGGGAAGGCGAGCAAGTCGACATAGAGCCGTCGCTGGGCATCGTCCCCGCTCTGCCCGGGCGCGAGGCCGTGATGCACCATCCAGATGAGACCACCAACTTGGAAGAACTCAGATCCCCCTGGACCGGGGTCACTCTGCCCCCCGGAGACTGTCGATGAGAGCCAGGCATGATCGAGCGGTTTGCTACAGGGTCCGACGACGGTGGCACAACGCGCCACGCCGATGCCGTAGTTCTGGGTCCCCCAAAGATTGGCCGAATAGAAGAGCCAGAACGTGTTTGCGTTCTCTATCATCGACGGCCCTTCGACCAGATTCCCCTCCCAGCTCTGGGTCGCCCCGATGAGTCGGTGGGCCGGACCGACCACCGAGAGTCCATCGGACGAGAGTTGCTGGGAATAGATCGTGGTGGCCATGGTGCAACAGTCTCCGTCGCTCTTCCACAGCAGCCACGGCGTGCCGTCGGGTGCGACGAAGACGCTCGGGTCAATGGCGCCCCCCTGCGCGAGAGGACACACGAAGGCGGACGACGAGTCGTCGACGAAGGGGCCCGCTGGGTTGGCGCTGGTCGCGCGCGAGATGCACATCGCGCTGGACTCCCCGTTGGTGGTCTTGACACACCCCGACGGAGGTGTCTTGGCCAGACAGCCGAGCGGAATCGTCGCCGGCGTCGAGTAATACAGGACATACGTGCCGTCCGGTCGCGTCCACACCGACGGCGCCCACTGGAACCCCGAGACGGTCCATTTGGGCAGAGACGGCAGTGCGTCCCCGAGATATTCACCTTTGAATCCCGAATCGCGAGCGAGCTCGATCACCGGCACATGTGCCCCGGACGCGTACTGCGTGGTCTGGGTGTTCGAGGAGTAGATGTACAGATCATCGGCCGTTCGCAGCGCGAACGGGTCGGCGAAGTCACCGTTGAAGATCGGTGTGTCGTCGAGCAACCCGCTCAGGACGTCGAGTTGCACGCCTTCGGACTTGGCGGGATCGAGACCGATCGGCCCTTTCGTCGGCAGTCGGCCGGCGGGGACGGGCAGCTGGCCGGCCCGGGCCGCGGGCTCGGGCTTGACGCTGAAACTCTGGCGGGTGGTCTGGCCCGAGCCGGCAGTGCCGCAGCCGGCGAGGAGGACAAGGGCCCCGCACCAAAGAACCACCAGACCCTTGCACGTGGCCGAGATCCGCCTCGCGGATGACCGTCTCACTGAGTCGTTCAGCGTAAGCGTTTGGGGTCGTTCCGGCGGGGACCCGATCCGCATCGCCAGGGGTTTCCGTGCGCGAGGCCGGCCCACGAGGTGCCCTGCCCGGCGGCCGGTGGGAGGACGGCCCCGGCCGGCCGTGGGATCGGCAGTTGCGGAGCAGCCGACGGGTCGAGAGCCGGATTCGGGAAGTACTAGCCGCGGACGAAGTCCACCAGTCCTGCGGCGCTCCCGGCAAGGGTCACAACCCGTCGCCCGTCCCGTCCTCTGAGCCAGTCGAGATTGCGGCGGTGGAGGTCGGACTCGGGGTCGAACCGGTTCAGCACCACGACGGCCGAGCCGGCCAGTGGACCCAGCGCGTCGAAGGTGAGGCGGACCGCGTTGATCGTGCCCAATCCAGCGTCGGCGACCAACACGATGCCGTCAGGAGATAGGGCCTCGCACAGGGCGAGGCAGTCACCGTCGATCGCCAACGGCGAACGGATGCCGCCGGCCGTCTCGACCAGTCCCACGTCGACCGGAGCCGCACCCGCCTCTGCCGGCGTCGGCCAGCGCAGTTCCGACACGAGATCCCGGATGGTGAACGGCGGGCGACCGAGCCTCTCGGCCGCCATGGGGGGCGCCATGGGAGTCTCGTACCAGCGGTGCGGCGGGCAGATCTCCTCGGGGGGTTCGCCGGTGGCGGTGCCGAGGACGGCGGCATCGAGCGTGGCGGGATCGTCGTCGGGATCGAAGGACTGTGCGGGTTTCCGGGCGGCAACGCGCAGACCCGCCGCGCGGAGGTCCACCAGGAGACGCGCCGCCACCCACGTCTTCCCGACATCGGTTCCCGTGCCGACCACGGCAACGAGGCGGTGGGGGCGCACGCCCGGCTAGAGCGCCGCGGGCGTCGGCGTCGGCGCCAGCGCCGGCGCTGGCGTCGAGAGCACAGCCAGTGCATGAAGCAACCGGGTGACATCCTCGTCGGTGTGCGCGGCCGACAGCGTGACCCGCAACCTGCTCGTTCCCACCGGCACCGTGGGCGGGCGGATGGCGGGGACCCACAGTCCCTCCTGGAGCAGTGTCGCCGACGCGTTGAGTGCCGCCTGCTCGCTGCCGAGAACGATGGGGATGATCGGGCTCGGATGTCCTGGCTGTGCGAACCCGGCCTCCGTGACCCGTTCGATCAGCGCGGCGAGGCGGCTCGTCAGTGCGGCGCCTTCGGCCGACCGCACGATGCGCAGTGCGGCGAGCGCTGCCGCGGCGTCGGCCGGCGTCGGTGCGGTCGAGAAGATGTACGAGCGGGCCCGGTTCACGATGAGGTCGACGATCTCGCGCGACGCCGCCACGAAACCGCCCAGCGAGCCCAACGTCTTGGACATCGTGCCGACCCGAACGACCGTTCCCCCTTGCGCACCGTCCCGGCCCTGGCCCCCCATCCCCCCGCCCTCGACTCGCCCGGGGGCGGCCGGAGAGGTTGGGGCCGAGGACGGCGTGGGCCTCATCGAGGATGAGGAGGGCGTCGTGACGCCGGCAGAGGGTGACGAGGTCGTCAACGGGGGCGATGTCCCCATCCATGGAGAACACGGAGTCGGTGACGACGATGGTGTGATGGGCGTCGGGCGGGGCGGCGGCGAGCAACTCCGCCAGGTGAGCCATGTCACGGTGGCGGTAGACGGCGAGGGCTGAGCGGGACAGCCGGCAGCCGTCGATGATGCTGGCGTGATTCAGCTCATCCGAAAGGATGCGGACGCCCGGGCCGCCGAGCGTCGACAGCACGCCCAGGTTGGCGGCGAACCCGGTCGGGAAGCACACCGCTGCCTCGGTCCCCTTCCACGCGGCCAGCTCCTGTTCGAGCTCGCTGTGGATGGGGCGGCTCCCGGTGACCAGGCGCGAGGCCCCCGAGCCGGCACCCCAGCGGGTGAGCGCATGTCGCGCGGCCGCCACGACGGCCGGGTGCGCGCTCAATCCGAGATAGTCGTTGGACGCGAACGAGACGACCGGCCCGCCTTCGAGCATGCCCGCCGGGCCGAGGGCGTCGAACTCGCGGGGAGCGCGCCAGCGGCCCTCGTCGACGACCCTCTCGAGGGAGGCCCGGATCCGTGCGTCCCAGCTGCTGTCGGAGTCGGTCATGTGGATGGGGCTGCCATCGTCTGGACGGACGGGGTCTCGTCCAAATCGTCGAGTCCCCGCTCGAGCGCGTCGACGATCCGCACGATCTCCTCCGCCGTCGTCGTCAGCGGCGGCATCAGCACCACGACGTCACCCAGCGGGCGCAGCAGCACACCCCGCGCGACGGCGCCCGCACACACCCGACGGCCCCAACGCAGCCCGGGTGCCGGCGGGTCCAGCTCGACACCCACCATGAGGCCGCGCTGGCGGACTTCGCGCACGGTGACCCGACCGGCGACCCGTTCTCCCAGCAGTGAGGCCAACTGGTCGGCGCGCGCCCGCACGTTCCCCAAGACATCCCACGCCTCAATCAGCCGCAGGTGCTCGAGCGCCACCGCCGCCGCCAGCGCGTTCCCGCCGTAGGAATGTCCGTGGTAGAAGGTCTCGGGCCCGAGGTCGGCGCCCAGGAAGGCGCCGAAGACCTCGTCCGACGCCACCGTGGCCGACATGGCCAGGTACCCGCCGGTGATCCCCTTCCCCACGCACATGAGGTCGGGCCGCAGGCCGCACTGCTCGGAGGCGAACAACGTCCCGGTACGCCCGAATCCGGTCGCCACCTCGTCGCAAATGAGGAGGGTGCCCGCCTGGCGGCAGGCCTCGCCCAGCCGCCGCACGTCGGATGCGGAGGCGCACAACATGCCGGACGCGCCCTGCACCAGGGGCTCGATGACGACCGCGGCCAGTTCCCCGGCGTGGGCCTCAATCACCGCACACGCCTTGTCGGCCCAACCCGGGTCGGCGTAGCCCGGCGTCCGGACGACCGGGAAACACAGCGGGTCGAACACGGCGCTGAAGACACCGCCGTCGCCGAGAGAGAGCGCCCCGATGGTGTCGCCGTGGTACGCATCGCCGAGCGCGAGGAAGGTCCTGCGACCGTCGACGCCGCGGTTGACCCAGTACTGGAACGCGATCTTGAGCGCTTGCTCGACGGCGACCGCACCATCCGCCGCGAAGAGGAAGTGGGGGTCGTCGACCGGCACCACCGGGGCGAGAGCCTCCGCCAGTTCGACGACAACGGTGTTGCCGTTGCCCAACATGGTCGAGTGGGCGACCTTGCCGGCCTGGGCCACGAGCGCGGCGTCGAGCTCGGGGACGCGGTGACCGAGGGTGTTCACCCACAGCGACGAAATGGCATCGAGATAGCGCCGGCCGTCGGCGTCGATCAGCTCGCGCCCCTCCGCCCGGTCGATGACGAGGGGCGCGTTGCCGGCGTAGGCCCCCATCTGCGTGAATCCGTGCCAGACCACGGCGGCGTCGCGCTCCACCCAGGTCCGGGTCCCTGGGCCGTGGGCGGAGTCGTGGCCATGGTCGTAGTCGTGGCCGGCACGCTGCTGCATCTCTGGATCGGGGGCGCTCACCGGGCAATTGTGGACCAGTGGCGCCGGCCGGACCAGGCGACGCTCTGCGCGAGAATGGGTCATGGACCTGATCGGCGTGGTTGACACCATGTTCGCCCGCTACGACATGGGTGGCGAGGCCCTGGACGAGCTTTCCGAATGCCCTGGATACGGCACGCAATTCACCACCCTGCGCCGCACCGTCCCGGGCTTCAAGGACCTGGCCGTGGCGGCCAAGAAGATGATTGAGGAGGACGGCTGCCGCATTGTGGTCGCCCTGGGCATGCCCGGCAGGGAGAAGGTGGACAAGGTCTGCGCCCACGAGGCCTCGACCGGGATCATGACGGCGCAGCTCATGACCAACACGCCGATCCTGGAGGTCTTCGTCCACGAGGACGAGTCCGACGACCCGGCCGAGCTGGCCATGGTCTTCCGGAACCGCTCACGAGATCACGCCCGCAACGCCTACCTGATGCTCTACGAGCCCGAGCAGCTCACCGCCCGTGCAGGCCAAGGGGTCCGGCAGGGCTTCGCCAACGCCGGGCCGCTCGAGGTCTAGTTCGTCAGAGGTCCAGGTCGTCGGAGGTCCAGGTCGTCGGAGGTCCAGGTCGTCGGAGGTCCGGGCCGGGCTGCGACTCGCCCACCCCGGCCCGGGTCCCGGTCCTGTTGCCCGCATCCCCGTACGACGAGTTGTTCACGAGTTGTTCCACTTCACCGAGAACGACGATCCTTCACCGAGAACGACGATCCGGCGGAGGGTCAGGGATCTCGCGGGAGGCCGAGAACCTTTTCGGCCACGATGTTGCGTTGGACCTCGGCGGTACCGCCGCCGACGGTCAGCGCCGGGGAGAACAAGAAGCCCCGGGACCAGGTGGGGTCCTCCAGCGTGCCCACCGGACCGTTCCCGGCCAGCATGCCGTGGGCCCCGGCCAGGTCACGGGCCAGGTCCATGATGTGCTGACCGTGGGCATCGGCGATCGCCTTGCGGACCGAGGCCTCGGCGCCGGGCGCCCGCCCCGCCAGGACGGCCGAGACCATCCGCAGGCGGAGGACCCGCAGGATCTGGGCCTCTATGAAGACTTCGACCAAGCGGTCGCGGTTCGAGGCGGACGGCGCCCCACCTGCCCCGCCGGCACTCCGGCCCCGGATCAGATCCACGAGATCCTCGGCGGTCGGGCCCATCCCCCACAAGGCGCCCTCGCCCGACAGCGACACACGCTCGTTCCCCAGCGTGACCTTGGCCAGCTCCCATCCGGCGTGCTCGGGCCCGATCAGGTGGTCGGCCGGGATGCGGACGTCGGTCAGGAAGACCTCGTTGAAGGCGTGCTCACCCGTCATGTCGATCAGCGGCCGGATGTCGATCCCGGGCGCATCCATGGGGCAGACGAAATAACTGATCCCCATGTGTTTGGTGGCGGTCGGATCGGTACGGGCCAGCAGGATCCCCCACTTGGCGATATGCGCGTAGCTGGTCCACACCTTCTGCCCGTTGACGACCCAGTGGTCACCGTCGCGCTCGGCCCGGGTGCTGAGCGCGGCCAGGTCCGAGCCCGCACCGGGCTCGGAGAACAGCTGGCACCAGAAGTCCTCCCCGCTGAGCAGGGGCCAGAGCCAGCGGTCCTTCTGCTCCTCCGTGCCCGCATACATGAGGGTTGGCCCCGCCCATCCGATGCCGATGGGGTTGACCGGCCGCCTGACGCCGGCCCCCCGCAACTCCTCGTCGATCATGAGCTGGGTCAGCGGATCGGCATCAAGCCCGTAGGGAGCAGCCCAATGGGGCGCCACGTAGCCGGCCTCGGCCAGCTGGCGACCGGTGGGATGCGGGTGCTGCTCGAGCCACGTCCTGACGCGTCGCCGGCGGGGGTCGTCGTCGCCGGGCAAGCCGAGGTCCACGCGCGGAGCGTAGGCTCATCGCCTCGCTTCGCGCCTGTCGGCTGGGGCGGGGGTCGGCTCGCTATGGGGAGTGGTCGGATTGAGCAACTGGAACTACGCAGACGTCTGGGAGACGGTGGCGGACGTGCAGCCCGAGTTGATCGCCGTGACCCAGGGCGATCGCAACGTCACCTGGCGCGAATTCGACCGCGGGGCCGACGGGATCGCACAGTTCCTCCTCGACCTCGGCAGCGTGCAGCAGGACAAGGTAGCCGTCTACCTCTACAACTCGCCCGAGTACCTGCAGACCACCTTTGCCGCGGTCAAGGTCGGCCTGGTCCCGGTCAACACCAACTACCGCTACGGCGACGACGAGCTGAGCTACCTGTGGGAGAACGCGGACGCCGTCGCCGTGGTCTTCCACGGCGCCTTCACCGAGCGCATCGAGGGCATCCTCGACCGGGTGCCCGGCGTGCGCGGGTGGCTCTGGGTCGACGACGGCTCGGGGCCCTGTCCTGATTGGGCCACACCGTACGACGATGCCGCAAAGTCCGCCATGGCGCGGGTGGCCGCGCCGTGGGGCCGCAGCGGTGACGACCTCTACATGCTCTACACCGGCGGCACCACCGGCATGCCCAAGGGTGTGATGTGGCGGCAGGACGATCTCTTCGCACGGCTGATCGACAGCGCGGTGCGCCACTACCCGGTCGAGGGCGGCCTCGAGGCCGTGCGCACCTCGCTCGAGGCCAGCCCAGGCGGCGTCACTATCCTGCCGGCCTGCCCGCTCATGCACGGAACCGGCAATTTCCCCTCGAACACCGTGTTAGCCGAGGGCGGGCGGGTCTGCCTGCTCGAATCGCGTCGCTACGACCCGTCGGAGCTGCTCGACACCATTGTGCGCGAGAAGGTCAACGCACTCGTCTTCGTGGGCGACCCCTTCGCGCCGCCCGCTGCTGGCTGAACTCGACGACCATCCAGGGAAGTGGGACCTGAGCTCGCTCCTCATGATCATCTCATCGGGGGCCATGTGGAGCGAGCCGGTCAAGGAAGGCCTGTTGGCTCACCATCCGGGCATGCTGCTCGTGGACGCGTTCAGCTCGTCGGAGGCGCTCGGCATGGGGGTGTCGGTCTCGTCCAGCGGCGCTGCGGCCAAGACGGCGTCGTTCACGCTCGGTCCCGACGTGAAGGTGCTCACCGAGGATGGTCGGCAGGTGTCGCCCGGCTCCGACGAAGTCGGCGTGCTGGCGCTCGCCGGGCGCAACCCGCTCGGCTACTACAAGGACGAGGAGAAGTCGGACCGCACCTTCCGCGAGATCGACGGGGTGCGCTATTCCATCCCGGGTGACTTCGCCCAGGTCGACGCCGACGGCACCATCCACCTGCTGGGGCGGGGGTCGGTCGTCATCAACTCGGGCGGCGAGAAGATCTTCCCCGAGGAGGTCGAGGAAGCGCTCAAGACGCACGCCGCAGTGCGCGACGCCGTCGTGGTCGGGACCCCTCATCCAACGTACGGCGAACAGGTGATGGCGGTGGTGGAGCTGCATCCAGGGAGGTCGGACGAGCCCCCGGCCGAGGCCGAATTGATCGCACACGTGAAAGAGCAGCTGGCCTCGTACAAGGCTCCCCGGCGGGTCCGCACGGTGCCCACCATCGGGCGTGCGGCCAACGGCAAAGTCGACTACAACCGTCATCGGTCCGAGTCGATCGACGAGTTCGGGGTCGCCGCCAGCTGAGTCGCCGGCGAGGCGGCGCGTCCGACACCGTGGACCAGCCAGACTGGGCCCATGTTCATCGCCCCAGCCGACGCCACCCGCGGCGAGGACGAGTGGCGCCCCTTCGTCACCTCCCATCCATTCGGCCACCTGGTCGCGCCGGGAGGACCCAGGCGCGACTTGCCCGTCGTCGTACCGACACAGTTCGTCTTCGAGGACAGAACGGTCTGGCTGCACTTGGTACGCGCCAACCCGGTTTTTGCCGCACTGGCGGAGAACCCGCGGGTGCTGCTGAGCGTGGCCGACGACTGGGCCTTCATCCCATCCTCGTGGAAAGCGATCGGTGACGAGGACCCCACGCTCGGGATCCCGACGACCTACTACGGCGCAGTCCAACTGACCGGCCGGGCCACGGTGCACGACGAGCGGACTGCGCCCGGCACGGTCGCGGCCATACTGCGACGACAGCTGGCGACGCTCCAACCCGGGCTCGACGTGGCCGACCCCGGCGAATCGCATGCCGCCCAACTGTTCGGAATCCTCGGGATTGAGATCGACGTCGAACAGATCTCGGCCAAGTTCAAGTTCGGCGACAACGTGGACGAGCCACACCGCCGGGCGGTGGTGGAGCGTTTGCGCGCGCGAGATGCTCCCGGCGACTTTGCGGCCGCCGCGCACGTCCAGCGACGGATGGACGTCGAGCCACCTTGATCCGGAGCGCCCCACGCCGGAGTACAACAAGGCCGGAGGGGCGAAATCCTTGTAATGGCCGCGCCCCTGCGCAAGGCTGCTCGTGCCGGCCGAGCCGACTGTGCCCGGCGTCCGGAATCAAGAGAGCGGGTTTGCTCGTGCGGTGGTCATTGCTGCGCAGTCCTGTCGCGATCCTCTTCGGCATGTGTGCCGCCCTCGGCCTGGTCGGTTCCGCGGGCATGGCCGCAGCTGCCGGGCCGGCTGCATTCGGATCCCAGGTGGCCGCGACACAGTGGACACCGATGAACCCGCCGTCCCTTCCATCCGGGTCGGGCTACGACTACAGGGTCTCGTGCGTGTCGTCGAACTTCTGCGTGGCGACCGTGCTCGACACGACCGACGACACCAATGCATTCGTGCAGGTCTGGAACGGCTCCACCTGGAACGCCGTGGCCGTTCCATCGCCGTCGGGTGCGGCGGGTGCTTTGCTCTTGTCGGTCTCGTGCACCTCGGACTCGTTCTGTGTCGCGGTAGGTGTGGGCGGGACGATCAGCAGCGACTTCGTGCCGTTCGCCGATGAATGGAACGGGAGCAGCTGGTCCATCAGCGATGGCCCGAGCGTGCCCGATGGATACACCAACGCCGAACTGACCGGTGTCTCGTGCACCGGCCCGGCATGGTGCATGGCGGTGGGCTACGCGACGAACACCTCCACCGGGTTCAGCCAGGCACTCGGTGAACAGTGGGACGGGTCGGCGTGGTCGCCCTCTTCCCTTCCCGCCGTCGCTGGCTCGGCCAGCAACGCTCTCAGCGCGGTGAGTTGCACGGCGCCGACGCATTGCATGGCAGTCGGCGCCATCTCACCGGACAACGGAGCCTTCGTCCTTCCCAAGGCGGAGTCGCCGCAACAGAGCTCGGGCTCTGCCGGGACACCCTTCGGGCCCGGTGTCCTTGGAATGCAGGCCGGCGGGGCTGCCGGACCGCACGAAGACCCGCATGCGCCCCCGGCGATCCAGGTCCTGGCGGAGCAGTGGGACGGATCATCGTGGACAGTCAGTCCGGCCGCGGCTCCGGCGGACGCCACCGATCCGGAGTTGGAGAGCGTGTCCTGTGCCGGCAACGGGTTCTGCATGGCAACCGGGCTCTCGGTCGGGGCATCGGTGTCTTCCTTCTCCGAAGAGTGGAGCGGCGACACCTGGTCCGAAATCCCCCTTCCCGCGTCACCCACAGGAGGCGCGGTCCTGTTGGAGGCGGTCAGCTGCATCAGCCCGACGTCCTGTACGACGGTGGGCGAAACAACGTTCACCACAGATCCCAGCGCCGGGGGAACCTATGTCTCGGGGTCATGGGACGGCAGCGGATGGGTGCTCAACCCGCTGACCGCACCCGCCGGGACCACTGCTGCAGTCTGGACCGGCATCTCCTGTCTGAGCGCGGGCTACTGCGTCGCCACCGGCGCTCTGGCGACCGGCCCAGCCAGCAGCGAGACCGTGGTTCCCACCAATGACCAGGCGCCCATCGGGCGTACCGGCTACCGGCTGGCCGCCGCCGATGGCGGTGTCTTCAGCTATGGACCCAGCGCACCAAGCCTCGGTGCGCCCTTTGCCGGTTCGATGGGCGGTCAACACCTGAACGCACCGATTGTCGGCGTGGCGCCCATGCCCTCCGGCGACGGTTACTACCTCGTCGCCTCCGACGGCGGGGTCTTCAACTTCGGCTCGGCGCAGTTCTACGGCTCGGCCGGAGGAACGCGCCTCAACAAGCCGGTCGTGGGCATGGCAGTGACCGCAGACGGCGGCGGCTACTGGCTGGTCGCCTCCGACGGGGGTCTGTTCAGTTACGGCGACGCCCAGTTCTACGGGTCGACGGGCGGACTCACCCTCAACAAGCCGATCGTCGGCGTGGCCGCCACACCGAACGGACTCGGCTACTACCTTGTCGCCTCCGACGGGGGGATATTCGGCTACGGCAATGCGACCTTCGCCGGTTCCATGGCCGGCAAGCCCCTCAACAAGCCGGTCGTCGGCATGGCGGTGACCGCGACCGGGGGCTATTACCTGGTCGGAT
Source organism: uncultured Acidimicrobiaceae bacterium (assembly GCA_963744045.1). Classification (GTDB taxonomy): domain Bacteria; phylum Actinomycetota; class Acidimicrobiia; order Acidimicrobiales; family RAAP-2; genus Bog-473. The sequence goes on along the minus strand of CAVUSB010000005.1, from coordinate 392,382 downwards.
CGGATGGAGGGGTCTTCAACTTCGGCGGGGCCCCGCTGCTCGGCTCGGCCGGAAGCCTCAAACTCAACAAGCCGGTCGTCGGCGTGGGCGTGGCGCTCGGCGGGTACTACCTCGTCGGCTCCGACGGCGGGATCTTCGACTACCCAGGGGGCGGGGCGGCGCCGCTGTTCTTCGGCTCGGCGGGGGGCACGCCGCTGAACGCGCCGATCGTCGGGATCGGGACGTGACGCGGCGGCGCGACTGAGTGAACGGGCCAATCGCCTCGGGTCGCCCCGGGGGTGCCGCTCGCGCCAGAGGGAGTGCCCCGCATCATCACTTCGGCGACCGGGAGTACGCCGGCCGGCGCTATTCGACCGCCGCCGCCAGTTTGGCCAACGTCGCCGCCATCTCCTTCTCGGCGTGCGGCGCGCTGTGGTCACCCGCCACCCGGGCGAGGATGGCGAACCACCGCTTGCGCTGATCCACCCAGGACTCCGTCACCCGGCAGCCGGTGCTGGTGTCTTCGAATTCGTAACGCCACGTGGCCACTGCCAGCGGCCCAGACGTCACGGCGAACTCGAAGAGCTTGTTCGGCTCGCAGGCGACGATCGTCACACTGGTCGTCCAACGCCGGAACCCGTTCTTGTTGGTGCCCACGAAGACGGAGCCGAGGGCCGGTCCGGTGGAGCCCTTCACCCATTTGCCACCCGCATTCTCGGGCGACCACTCCCCCATCCGGGGCAGGTCGGTGACCAATGCCCACACTTTCTCGCTCGGCGCGGCGATGTCCCGCGTGACAGCAGTGGGATAGGTCATGGGCCAGACGATAGTTTGGAGTCATGGCACAAGCTTTCTCCGACACCGGCCAGCCGGGCACCGACGCGCGCAGGGTACTGGCCCGGCCCAAGTTCGACAGCGTGGAGGAGGAGCGCCTGCACCGGAAGCAGAAGCTGGCCGGTGCGCTGCGGCTGTTCGGACGCTTCGGCTTCTCCGAAGGCGTCGCCGGCCACATCACAGCGCGCGACCCGGAGCTGACCGACCACTTCTGGGTCAACCCCCTCGGCATGAGCTTTCGCCACGTGCGCGTCTCGGACCTGATCCTCGTGAGCCATACCGGTGAGGTCGTCGAGGGGAGCCGCCCGGTCAACCCGGCGGCGTTCGCCATCCACTCCGCCGTGCACGCGGCGCGTCCCGACGTCATCGCCGCCGCCCACGCCCACTCCATCTACGGCAAGGCGTGGTCCGCGCTCGGGCGCCCGCTCGATCCGATCACGCAAGACGCCTGTGTCTTCTACGAGGACCACACCGTCTGCGTCGAAGGCGGCGGCGCCATCGTCGTAGAGGAGGCCGCGGCCAAGGCGCTGGCCGCGGCGCTCGGCCCGCACAAGGCCACCATCCACCGCAACCACGGGCTCTTCACCGTCGGGCACTCCGTCGACGAGGCGGCGTGGTGGTTCATCACCATGGAGCGCTCCTGCCAGGCACAGCTCTTGGCCGAGGCGGCCGGGACTCCGGTGCTCATCGACGACGAGGGAGCGCGCTACACGCGCGACAACTCGGCTGGGCACGCCGCCGGCTGGTTCTCCTTCCAACCCTTGTGGGACGAGATCTCGCGCAGCGAGCCGGACCTGTTCGACTGAGCAGGCCCCGCGGCACGTGCCCGAGCCGGGCCCCGCGCTCCCTTTCATCAATTTGCGCTGCATCACCGTCTTTCCGAGCACTGGAAAGTAGGGTCACCGCCCAGGGAGCCACCGCCTGGCCCCTCGACAAAGGGGAAACGTGAAGACCTCGATCCGTGCTGTTCCCGCACTTCTCGCAGCCATCTCTACCGTCGCTCTCGCGGGCGCCGGACTCATGATCAACGTCGTCCCTGCGGGTGCGGCGACGCCGAGCGTCCCGGCCACCGTCACTGCGTCGAACTGGACCGTGGGAAACACGCCGACGGTTGCCGACGGCGACCTGTTCGACGTTTCTTGCGTGAATGCCGCTTTCTGCGTCGCGGTGGGGCAAGAGGGACCCGGTCCTGCTCCGCTCATGGAGCAGTGGGACGGCTCGTCCTGGACCGTCATGGCCAGCACCCCGCCCGCCGGACAGTCGGCGCTCGCCGCGGTCAGCTGCACTTCCACCACGTTCTGCGTCGCCGTGGGCGGCGTGGGCACCAGCACCCTCGTCGAGCAGTGGAACGGCACTGCATGGAGTGTCGCCGACAGCCCCGTCGCGACCGGGGCCACCAGCACGTACCTCATGGGAGTCTCGTGCGTGAGCGCCACCTTCTGTAGTGCGGTCGGGCAGGCGTACTTCGGCAGCAGCACCTACACGCCGGTGGCACTGAGTTCGAACGGAACGACCTGGACACTGGACACCACGCCCAACCCGGCCGGCGGTGGATTCCTCAATGCCGTCTCGTGCACCGCGTCATCCGTGTGCATGGCCGTCGGCACCTCGAGTGGCGGTGACCTTGGCCTGGCCGAGCAGTGGAACGGGAGCGCATGGACGGTCGTTCCCAATCCCAATCCCACCGGCCAGACCAGTGTCGAGCTGAACGCCGTGTCGTGCATCGGCCCCTCGTGGTGCATGGCCGCCGGGGAGGGATTCGACAACACCTATCAGACATTGTTCGAGCTCTGGAACGGCGCGGCGTGGACCATCGTCGCGAGCCCCAATGCCGGTTCGGACAGCAACCACGTCCAGGGCATCGACTGTTTCAGCGCCACCTCCTGCTCCGCCGTCGGCTACACGTCACCCTCGGCGGGTGACAGCACCGAGTCCCTGACGTGGAACGGAGTGACCTGGGCGCTCGCCACGACACCGGACCAGCAGGGGGCGACCGACACCCGGCTCGACGGCGTCTCCTGCATCACGGACTGGCAGTGCGTGGCGACAGGTTCCGGCACCACCACCGTCACCAGTCCGTTCGTCGTCAGCGCCCCGATCGCCCGTTCGGGCTACCGCTTCGTGGCCTCCGACGGCGGTGTGTTCTCCTACGGGAGCGGCGCGCCGTTCCTCGGCTCCATGGGCGGCACGCCGCTCAACCAACCGATCGTCGGCATGGCCGTCATGCCCGCCGGTGACGGTTACTACCTCGTGGCGGCGGACGGCGGGATCTTCAGCTTCGGCTCCGCCACCTTCTTCGGCTCGACCGGCGGCACTCATCTCAACGCGCCGATCGTCGGCATGGCGCTGACCGCCGACGGCGGCGGGTATTGGCTCGTGGCCTCCGACGGGGGCGTGTTCACCTACGGCGACGCCCAGTTCTACGGCTCGGCGGGATCGCTGCATCTGAACAAGCCCATTGTGGGCATGGCCGCCACGCCCGATGGCCGGGGCTACTACCTGGTGGCCTCCGACGGGGGCATCTTCACCTACGGCGACGCCACGTTCGAGGGCTCGGCCGGCTCCCTCCACCTCAACAAGCCCGTGGTCGGCGTGGCCGCCCCGGTGAGCGGCGGCTACTACCTCGTGGCCTCCGACGGGGGCATCTTCACCTACCCGACCACGGGGGGCCCGCCCTTCTACGGCTCGACGGGATCGATCACGCTGAACAAACCGATCGTGGGCATGACGGCCGTCGCCGGGGGCTACTACCTGAGCGGTTCGGACGGGGGGGTCTTCACCTACCCGACCACGGGAGGGCCGACCTTCTACGGCTCCACGGGCTCCATCGTGCTCAACAGGCCGATCGTGGGGATCTCGGGGTAGCCAATTCCCCTCGGAACGAGAACGTGTTCTAATCTCGGGCCGATGGAGTTCAACCTCGCCGACCTGTTCGAGGCGGCCGTCGATGCCTACCCCGAGCGGGAGTACCTGGTGGCCGACGGCAAGCGGCGCACCTACGCCGAAATGGAGGCGCGGGCCAACCAGCTGGCGCACCATTTGGCCGACCAGGGCATCGGTCCCGGAGACCACGTCGGCATTTATGCGTACAACTCGGTCGAGTGGGTCGAGACCGCCTGGGCCGTGTTCAAGCTGCGCGCGATCTGGATCAACATCAACTACCGCTACGTCAAGGACGAGCTCCGTTACCTCCTGACCAACGCCGACCTGAAGGCGCTCGTCTACCAGCGTGAGTTCTCCCCGCTGGTGGCGGCGCTACTCCCCGAGCTCCCGCTGTTGCGGCACGTGATCGTCATAGAGGACGGCAGCGACGTGGACCCGGCGCCCGGCGCCGCCGCCTACGAGGACGTGCTCGCCGGCCAGTCGACCGCGCGCGACTTCGGCCCGCGCTCGGGGGACGACCTCTACATCCTCTACACCGGCGGCACGACCGGCATGCCCAAGGGCGTGGTGTGGCGGCACGAGGACGTCTTCTACGCGCTCGGCGGCGGGACCGATCCCGTCACGAATGTCCGGGCCACCGACCCCGCCGCAATGGTCGCCAAGGGTGCCAACGGTGGCCTCGTGCACCTGCCGGTGGCGCCGCTGATGCACGGCGCAACCCAGTGGTGCGTCATGGGGCAGAGTTTTGTCGGAGCCAAGATCGTCCTGATGGCCAAGTTCGACCCGCACGAGGTGTGGCGGCTGGTCGGTGACGAGAAGGTCAACTCCGTCATGATCACCGGCGACGCCATGGGCAAACCCCTGATCGAGTCGCTCGACGACGAGGGGACCGCGCACGACCTCTCGTCGCTGCTGGCCGTCGTGTCGTCGGCCGCTCTCTTCTCCGCGCCCGTCAAGGACCAGTTCTTCGAGCGCCTGCCGAACCTCGTGATCACCGATGCCATCGGCTCCTCCGAGGGCGGCAACAACGGCATGACGGTGGTGACCGCCGGCAACACGGCCATGAAGAGCGGGCCCACCGTGCATCTCCTCGGCGAGACCGTCGTGTTCGACGAGGACCTCAACCCGGTGGAGCCAGGCTCGGGCGTCATCGGCAAAATCGGCCGCTCGGGCGACATCCCACTCGGCTACTACAACGACCCGAAGAAGACGGCCGAGGTGTTCATTGAGGTGCGCGGCACCCGCTTCGTCATGCCCGGTGACTACGCCACGGTCGAGGCCGACGGATCGATCACGCTGCTCGGCCGCGGGTCGATCGTCATCAACTCGGGCGGCGAGAAGATCTTCCCCGAGGAGGTCGAGTCCGCCGTGCGCTCCCATCCCGACGTCATGGACGCCATTGTGTGCGGGGCGCCGGACGAGCGCTGGGGGCAGACGGTGGCGGCCATCATCCAGCCGCGGGTGGGACGCCAGGCCCCGTCGTTGGAGTCCCTCCAGGAGCACTGCCGGGAGTCGATCGCGGGGTACAAGCTGCCACGCCGGCTCTACGTCGTCGACGCCGTGGAGCGATCGCCCTCGGGCAAGCCCGACTACACGTGGGCCGCGGCCATCGTGCAAGCGGACCGGCAACGCTAGTTCGACACAGCACGCACAACTCTCGTCGACACCCGTCACGCAGCCGGGTACGGTGACGCCATTCCACGGACTTCGAACGCGCTACGCCCTGTCGGGCCAGTGAACGAACGGGCGCATCGCAGGCGGCGCAGAGGCCTCACGATGTGCTCGGTGATCAGCCTGCTCGCACTCGGCGTATCTTCGGCGGGAGCGATCGGCGCCCTTGGCCCATCCGGCGCCGGCGGGGCCACGCCGCACGTGGATCCCACCACGTCGTGGACCGTCTACCACGGTGATCCGCTCGGATCTGGCGTCGACACGTCGGGCGTCTCCTTCTCCTCGGCCACCACCGCATGGTCCTCGCCCGTGCTCGACGGGCAGGTCTACGGGGAGCCCCTCGAAGCCACCGGTCGCGTGTACGTCGCCACCGAGAACGACACGATCTATGCACTGGCCGCCAATACCGGTGCCATCCTGTGGTCCAGCCACGTCGGGACACCGGTTCCTTCGGTCGATCTGCCCTGCGGCGACATCAGCCCATCGGTTGGCATCACCGGCACGCCCGTGCTCGACGTCGCCCGGGGCGAGATCTTCGCGGTTGCCGACGAGCTCAGCGGAAGCACGCAGGCCCACGTCATGGTGGGATTGAACATGTACACCGGAACGACGCTGTTGGACGAAGACGTGGACCCCCCCGGACAGTCCACCTCGGCCATCTTGCAGCGGACCGGCCTGAATCTCAGCAACGGGAACGTGGTGTTCGGGTACGGGGGCAACGACGGCGACTGCTCGACGTACAGCGGCTGGGTCGCGTCGGCACCTGAGGACGGCGCCACACCGGGCTACTACCGGGCCGTGCCAATCGGTAACGACGGGGCCGTGTGGATGGGAGGCGCAGCACCAGAGGTCGACGGCGCCGGGAATATCTGGTTGGCGACCGGGAACGGGTCGTCGTCAGCCCCATACGACTACAGCGATTCGGTCCTGCAACTGTCGGCGGGTCTGGTTCGCAGCCAGTACTTCGCGCCGAGCAACTGGTCGTTCATGAACTCACACGACCAGGACCTCGGGTCGACCGCTCCGGCGCTGCTGTCGAACGGGACGGTGTTGCAGGTCGGCAAGAATCAGCTCGCCTACCTCATGAACCAGTCCGACCTGGGCGGCAACACCGGCACGGGGATCGCCACGGCGTCGGTCTGCCCCGGGGCCATCGCCGGTGGTGGCGATGCCGTCGTCGGAAGCGTGGTGTACGTGCCATGCGAGAACGGGCTGCAGGCCCTCCAGACCAGCGCGTCGCCGGCGTCGGTCTCTGTGCTGTGGACCAACGGCAACGCACACGGCCCTCCCATCAGTGCGGGCGGACTGGTCTGGTCGATCGGCGGGACATCCCTCTACGGAGTCAACCCTTCGACCGGCGGCACCGTCGAGCAGCTCACCGTGGGGAGCCAGGCCAACCACTTTCCGACGCCGTCCGTCGGTGACGGCCTACTCCTCGCTCCGGCAAGCGACCAGGTCATCGCGTTCGCAGGCTCAGCAGGTATTCCGGGGCCACCATCACCTCCCCCGGCGGCACCACCGAATTCGTCGTATTGGCTCGTCGCCTCTGACGGAGGGATCTTCACCTTCGGCAATGCCGGCTTCTTTGGCTCGACCGGGGGCAGTCGGCTGAACCAGCCGATCGTCGCCATGGCGCCGACACCATCGAGAGACGGCTATTGGCTGGTGGCGTCGGACGGCGGCATCTTCAGCTTCGGTGACGCCGCCTTCCATCGGGTCGATGGGCGGCAAGCCGCTGAACAAGCCCATCGTCGGCATGGCGGCGACCCCCGATGGTGGCGGCTATTGGCTCGTGGCGTCGGACGGCGGCATCTTCAGCTTCGGGGACGCCGCTTTCTTCGGGTCGATGGGCGGCAAGCCACTGAACAAACCCATCGTCGGCATGGCGGCGTCCCATGACGGTCTGGGCTATTGGCTGGTGGCGTCTGACGGCGGCGTCTTCAGTTTTGGGGACGCCGGCTTCCACGGATCGATGGGCGGCCAGCCACTCAACAAGCCAATTGTCGGCATGGCCCCGTCTTCGGACGGGCTCGGGTACTGGCTCGTCGCGTCCGACGCGGGCATCTTCAATTTCGGCGACGCTGGTTTCTACGGATCGGGGGGTGGCCTGCCACTGCGCAAGGCGGCCGTGGGCATGGCGCCGACGCCTGACGGTCACGGGTACTGGATCGCGGCTTCGGACGGGGGCGTCTTCAACTACGGGAACTCCAACTTCAGCGGATCCGAAGGCAGTATCGTGTTGAACAAGCCAGTGGTCGGAGTCGCGGCGCAAGGCTGACTCGGCCGGAGGCTCATCGGCAGGCCTTTTGTGACTGACCAACGCGAACATGCAGGCGCGCTCCGGCCCGGCGCCCCTCCTCCTGCTGACCGGCTCCCCCGGGTGCGGCAAGACCACCGTGGCGCCCCTGGTGGCCGACCGGCACGAACGGTCGGTCTGCCTCGATCTCGACTGGTTCTTCGCCAAGCTCCGGAACGGGGCGATCAGCCCCTGGCGGGAAGAGGCGCACGCGCAGAACCGGGTCGTGCTGCACGCCGCCGCCGAGGCGGTGGCCGCCTTCGCCGCCGGGGGCTACGTCACCGTCGCCGAGGGCATCCTCTACCCGTTCATGCTCGATCTGTTCGCGGCCGCCTGCGCCCGGTACGCCGTCATACTCGACTACGCGGTGCTGCGGGCCCCCATTGCGGTCGTACAGGAGCGGGTCCGGGACCGCACGACGGAGCCCGAGCACGCAGGAGCGCTGGCCGATGCCACGGTCGTCGAGGACCTCTGGACTCAGTTCGAGGACCTTGGTGTCGACCCGCGCCACCTGGTCGAGGTGGGCCGGCGTGGCCCTCACGAGGTTGCCGTGGAGATCGACCGCCGGCTGCGGGCCGGCGAATTCCGGCTCGAGACCGACGGTTAGGAGCCCCCGGCGGCGAGCCGCTGCTTGGTGGTGCTGTGCACCGGGTCCTTGTCGAAGGTCGGCAGCAGGTACTTGCCGAACGTCTCGACAGCTTCCTCGCACGATTCGATCGACATGGAACTCGACAGCATGCCGAAGGAGAGCTGGTCGGCGCCGGTCGCGGTGTAGCGCTCGATCGCCTTGCTGACTTCGTCGGGCGTGCCCACTGCGACGTCGCCCGATGCGATGACCGAGTCGAGCGAGGCGGCGTCCATGGCGGGGACGATGGCGGGCCACTCGGGCACACCGGGGGGCTTCGGGAACGTGTCGAGGTACCGGAACACCAGGCTCAGGTGGTAGTTCGAATCCGCCTCGAGGAACGTCTTGCGCGCCTTGGCGCCGTCCTCCATGCAGATCATGGTCGTCGTGATCATGACGTTGTCGTTGACGAAGCCGCCGACCGGGTTGGTGCAATCGCCGATCTTCTCCTTGTAGCGGGCGACCAGCGGCGTCAGCTGGTCGGGCGTCGAGAAGCCGAAGCAGAGGACGCCCACGCCGAGCTCGGCGGCCAGGTCGAACGTCGAAGGGCTCCCGGCCGCCATCCAGATGGCGGGGTGCGGCTTGGAGTAGGGCTTGGGCAGGACGTTGCGCGAGGGCATGGAGAAGAACTTGCCGTCGTAGCTGTAGTCCTCGTCCTTCCACATGCGGACGATCTGCGGGAGGGTCTCGGCCACCATTTCGCGGGTGAGCTCGGAGTCCTGAATGCCGAAGCCTTTCTGCTCTGTCGTGGAAGAGCCGCGGCCGGTGCCGAACTCGAAGCGACCCTCGGAGAGGTGGTCCAGCATGGCCACCCGCTCGGCAATGCGGGCCGGGTGGTTCACCGGCGGCGTGATGTTGAAGATGCCAGAGCCGATGTGAATGTTGTTCGTCTTGGCGGCGCAGAAGGCCAGGAACGACTCGGAGGCCGACAGGTGGGAGTACTCGGTGAGGAAGTGGTGCTCCGAGGCCCAGGTGTACTTGAAGCCGGCCTTGTCCGCCGCCACGATGAACGCGACCTCGTCCATGATGCGGTCGTGCTCCGCCGATGCTCCGTGCTGCTCGACGTACCGGGGCAGCAGGCACGCGGCGTTGAAGATGCCGAATTCCATGGGGATGCACGTCCTCGTCTACGGTGCCGCGGTCCGTTCCGCCGGCGCTCCAGCGACGGTAACACGGGTCTGATTAAAATGCAACGTGTTCCAGTAATGGGACTTCCACCCCAGGTCAGAGAAGTTTGGAGACGCAGTGAGCCCTGCTGAGGCGCAATCGTCCGCACCCGGCGCCCCGCCGTCGGCGCTCACGGAAACCATCACCGGCGCGGTCCTGGCCCGGGCCGACGGCGCGGGACTCGGGCTGGTGGCGAACGATCTCCGCCTGAGCCACGGGGAGGTGGTGGGCCGGGCCGCGGCGCGGGCGGCCTGGTTGCAGGCCACCCGCCACGACGGCCCCTTCCACGTCGCCGTGATGCTCGACAACGTGCCCGAGTTCGTCTTCTGGCTCGAAGCGGCCGCCCTGGCCGGCGCGGTGGTGGTCGGAGCCAATCCCACGCACCGCGGCGACGAGTTGGTACGGGACCTCTCGCACACCGAGAGCCAGTTCCTCATCACGGACTCGACGTACCTCCCCCTGGTGGAAGGGTCCCGCATCGGCGATGCGCTCGGCGAGGTCGGGCGCGACAACGAGCGGGTGTTGGTGGTCGACACCACGGTCGGTCAGGGCACCTTGGCGCCGTACGCGTCCGCCGCGCCGGCCGACGTGGCCGACCGCTCGGTGACCCCCGAGACGCTCGGCTATCTCCTCTTCACGTCGGGGACCTCGGGCGCGCCGAAGGCCTGCCTGTGCAGCCAGGGCCGGCTGGCCCGCATCGGGGCGATCGTGGCGCAGATGTACGCGCTCGAGCCGGCGGACGTCTGCTACCTCTCCATGCCGCTGTTCCACTCCAACGCGCTGATGGCCGGCTGGGGCCCGGCGCTGATGGCGGGCTCGGCCGTCGCGCTCCCCTCTTCGGGCCGGTTCTCCGCCTCGGGCTTCCTCCCCGATGTGCGCAAGGCCGGTGCGACCTACTTCAACTACGTGGGAAAGCCGCTGTCCTTCATTCTGGCCACGCCCGAGCAGCCCGACGACGCCGACAACCCGCTCGTGCGCGCCTTCGGCAACGAGGGGACGACCGATGACGTCGCCCGCTTTGCGGAGCGCTTCGGCGTCGCTGTCACCGATGCCTACGGCTCGACCGAAGGGGGCGCCACGGTGCAGCGGACGCCGGACACGCCACCAGGAGCCCTGGGAAGGGCGCCCGAGGGTACGGTGGTACTCGACCCGGCGACAGGGACCGAGTGCCCCCCAGCCCGCTTCGACGAACGTGGCCGGTTGCTCAACGCCGAAGAGGCCATCGGCGAGCTCGTGTCCAAAGCGGGTGGCGCCGGCTTCGAGGGATACTGGCGCAACAGCGAGGCCGAGACGGCCCGGCTGCGGGAGGGCTGGTACTGGACGGGCGACCTGGCCTACCGGGACGACGCCGGTTTTTTCTACTTCGCGGGCAGGGACCATGACTGGCTCCGCGTCGACGGGGAGAACTTCGCCTCGGCTCCGATCGAGCGCATCCTGCAGCGCCACCCCGACATCGTGCTGGCCTCGGTCTACGCCGTGCCCGATCCGGTGGTGGGTGACCAGGTCATGGCCGCCGTGCAGCTGCGGCCAGGGGCCGACGCGCTCGACGCCGACGAGTTGAGCGCATTCTTGGCCGCACAGGCCGACCTCGGTACGAAGTGGTCGCCCCGCTTCGTCCGCATGAGCGCGGCACTGCCCGCCACGGCTACCAACAAGGTGCTCAAACGCTCACTGCCGCGCCGAGCGCTGGAACTGCACCGAACCGGTGCTGTGGCAGTCCGAGAAGGGCGGGGTCTATCGCCGCTTGACCGACGCGCAAGCGGCCGACCTCGAGAAAGCCGTGGGCGACCGCCCTATCTGACGGCTCTCCTCCGCCGGGGCATTCCGCCAGGATCCTGCCCAGTGACCGCGCAGATCGCGCAGGTCCATCATGTTCACTTCGCCGACGTGGTGAACGCGCGCAGTGTCCCGTCCTGGTTCGCCACGAGGATGGTATTGCCAGACACTGTGGGTGGCGCCCAGAACCAGTACGTCGGTGCGCCGAAAATGCCGGAGTTTCGCCTCTTGAGTGATGGTTCCGTATACGAGAAGAGTGTCTTTCCGGAGGCGCTGGACAGCACTTCGAATTGTCGGCCCGCTCCAACAACGACCAACCCGGGTACTTGGGTGACCGCCCCCTCTACCCCTCCCGCGAGAGGCGTCTGCCAGAGCACTTGGCCCGTGGCCGGGTTGAGCGCCGTCATCGTCCCGATACAGCCTTTGCCAGAGGCGTTCAACGAGACGCCCGCCACCATGATCGGTGATCCGTTGCCTGCCCAGGACGACGTCGAGACGGTGTTGTTGCAATTCTGGCTGAAGACGGACAGTCCCACCGCGAACGTCGCCGCTGATTCGACTTGGTACTGCCACAACGGTCCGGCGGCGAGGTCGTTGCGATCGAGCACGTAGTAGACACCGTTCTTGTTCTCCGCGCCGACCAGTTGGCGCTGGACCCCGCCAATCGTCGCAGTGAAGAGCATCGGCGAGGCACCCATGTCCGAATCGGCGGGATGCTGGTCTTCTGGCACCTGCCAGATCGACTGCATGCCCAAGGTCGAAGGGTCCAGCTTCAAGATGGCGTCTTGATACCGGGATTCGCAGAGGTCGTTGGAGGTGTCGATGTAGACCGAGTTCTGGGTAGGGTCGACCGAGGCCGACGACCAGGCGCCCGGTCCCTTGCACTTGGACGGCAAGATGGAAGCGAAGTTGATTGCCTTCTGCAGGGCACCCGTGGCCGCATTGACCCGTACGATTCGGCCGAACTGGTCGGGACAACCCTGGAACGACGCGACACCCACGTAGATGCTCCCCTTGTAGAGCGCTGGTGAACTCCAGATCGAGTCTCCAGCTTCCGTGCGCAATTGCGTACGCCAGATGATGCTGCCGTCCGAGGCGTTGAGGGCAACGAGTTGCCCCGCACCCCCACCGACCCACAAGACTTTCCGGCCGTTGAGGGTGCCCACCGTGGCGCTGCTCGCAACTCCGAGTGTCGCGAGACCGTAGACGCAGCCGGGCGGTTTCGGCGTTCTGCCCAGTGACGTCGACCACAGCGCCTTCCCCGATGACAACCTGACAGCATGCATATTGCCGTTCCAATCGCCCCAGTAGACGACCCCGTCGGCGACGATCGGCTGACCCGAGATGGGGGCGGTGACCGCAATGCTCCATCGCTGCGTGAGCCCCGCCACATTCGCCGGAGTGATCGACGTGGTGGCCGTGTAACCGGTGCGGGAGTTGTTCCCGTCGTAGGTCGCTGTCGGAGAGCTGCCCACGGACGCCGGCTTCGGCGCCGCTGATGCAGTGCTGTCGGCGACGCCCAGAACGATCAGGATTGCGAGCAACGCGATCGAAGATCGCTTGAGATGTCTCTGCATGACTCCCTCTCTCCTCAGCGGCCGCGGCAGAGCAGCTGTCGATCGACTCGAAGGGCGAGGATCGTAGCTCGCGTCGAAGGCTTCCGACTGGCGGGCATGCGGTTGTCGTGGCCCAGAGAGCTCACGCGTCCGTCGGCGCCGGCGTGAACTGGTCGAGGTCATAAATGCCGAGGCTCTGCTCAATTGCGGCCACTTTGGCCACGTACTCGGTGAACCCGTTCGGCCCGAACTGCTGACGCTGAAGGTCCGCAAACGTGACACCGAACTGGTCGAGCTCTTCGGGAGTCGAGAGCGCGCGAAACCTGGGAAACACGACGGTGTCCTCCCGGGCCTCGTGTGGCTCGTACATCCGCACGAACGCAGCCAGGTCGGCGCTGATCTGCTGGGCATTGCTGGCTTGCGCGTTGCTCGACCCGGTGAGAATGAGCTGGGTGAGCTGCCGACCTCGTGCGTGTTGCACCAACAGTGTGTCCACCGTGCTGACGAGCTGACCCGCCTTGCGCAGCAGTGGGAACACGTAGCCCTCTTCCAAGGCCTCATGGAAGCCTTCTATGAAGTCGTGGATGATCTCGGCTCCGTCGTGGATGGCGGCCATGGGCGCCGGCTGTCCCGTGGCGATGCGATCGATGCCCTCCCGGTAGATGAGAAGCACCCGTTTGAGAATTCCGTGCTCCTGCATCAGATCCACATCCGGCGGGACCGTGGCCGACGGGGCGGGCGAGGATTCCGCGACGAGATTGCCGACCTCGGTTCCAACCACGCCGATGGCGAGTCCAATCCCACCGGCGGTAAGGAGCCGTCTCCGACTGAGGGCGTTTCCCTGTGCTGGGTCGTCTGCCATAACCGTCGTGCGCGTGCCGGGCGATCAATCTACGGGGTGGGATCGCCGGCCGGCACGAGCGGCGTCCCATCGGGACTCATGAGATACCAAAACCCGCCGTCGTTATCGATACCTTGCCCTGTCACCATGCCGGGACTCACGTCATCTTGATACGTGTAGAGCGGCCACCGGTTATAGGTGACAACTCGAAAGCCAGACGAAAGGGGCACTGTGCCCAGGAGGCCCTGCTTGACTCCGGTTCCGGCCTCGGGGCGATTGCCCGGGGTGATCGTCACGGGGGGCCAACTCGCAATACAGGTCACGTTGCAGGTGACCGACCGTTGGTGGTCGGGTACGAACATGTACAACGCATAGCCCGACGCGTTGACGAGCACCGTCGCCTTGGCCTCCGACAGGTATTTCGCATCGACGCGCACTGGCTTGGTCCCAGTCGAGTTCGACGTGCTGGACGGTTGGGGCGTCGATCCGCACGCTGCGGCCACGATCGACAGGCCTGCAAGGATGAGCAGGGCGCACAGTCTCTTCTCGTTGCGCCGGACGAGTCTCCTCGGGCCGGCGCGTCGCTTCCCAATTCCTTCCAACATTCTGACCCTTCGCCGACGATCCGAGAAGTTTGCCATCGCCCTTTCCCTGGACCGTCCCGCCTCGAAAACGCACCCCGACAGATGTTCTGAGACGGTAAACCTATCTTCGATTTCAACGGCTTGCAGCGCGGGCTCGATGCCCACCGAAGCTGACGCCGCCTCGTCCATCACGGGCTGCGGCCGTCCGAAATCTGACGCGGCGCCAGCTCAGCGATCGACGCCGAGAACCAGCCCGCTGGTCGGCACACCGGTGCCCGCGGTCACCACCACGTTCTCGAGCCCGTGAACCTGGTTCACCGAGGTACCGCGCACGAGGCGGGCGCCCTCGGCGATCCCGTTCATGCCGTGGAGGTAGGCCTCCCCGAGCTGGCCCCCATGGGTGTTGATGGGGAGTGCCCCTCCGAGCTCGAGGCGACCGTCTTTCACGAAGTCCTTGGCCTCGCCCTTGGCGCAGAACCCGAGTTCTTCGAGCTGGTAGAGCACGTACGGGGTGAAATGGTCGTAGAGGATGGCCGCCTGCATGTCGTCGGGGCCGAGCCCAGAGGTCTCCCACAGCTGCCGGGCCACCACCGCCATCTCGGGCAAGCCGAGGAGGTCATCGCGGTAGTAGCTCGTCATCATGTCCTGGCCCGCACCAGATCCTTGTGCCGCGGCGCGGATGACGACCGGGGCGGTCTGCAGGTCGCGGGCGCGTTCGAGGGAAGTCACCACCAACGCCTGTCCCCCATCGGTCTCCTGGCAGCAATCGAGCAGGTGCAGCGGCTCCACAATGAAGCGGCTCGCTTGATGCTCTTCGAGAGTGATCGGTTGCTCGTAGAACCACGCCTTGGGATTGGTCGCCGCGTGCTTGCGGTCGGCCACGGCCACCCGGCCGAGGTCCTCGCTGGTGGCTCCGGTTTCGTGCAGATAGCGCTGCGCCGCCATCGCCACCCAGGAGGCCGGCGTCAGGAGGCCCACCGGCAGGTAGGACGCCATGTGCGCGTTCTCGGCATTCGGCAGCGGTGCCCTCCCCTGCACGCCGGCACCGAAGCGGCTGCCGGATCGCTCGTTGAAGGCGCGGTAGCAGACAACGACGTCGGCCACGCCCGAGGAGACCGCCAGCGCAGCCTGTTGAACGGTGGCGCACGCCGCGCCGCCGCCGTAGTGGATGCGGCTGAAGAAGGTCAGGTCGCCGATGCCCAGGCTGCGCGAGATGTCGATGTCGGGATTGGTGTCCGAGCTGAACGTCACCATGCCCTGCACCTCGGAAGGGGCAATGCCGGCGTCGGCCAGGGCCGCGGCGACCGCCTCGACGGCCAGTCGGAGCTCGGAGCGGCCCGAGTCCTTCGAGAACTCGGTGGCGCCGATGCCGGCGATCGCCGTCGAACCCGAGAACGAATGGGAGTACGCCATCACGCGCCCGCCGACTCCGCCACCGGGAGGAGCACGGTGACCGTGCCGGTCACATGGTCGCCCAGGTCGTTGGCGCCGCGCAGCGAGACGGTCACGCTGCCGTACCGGCCGTCGTCGGTCAACGCGCCCTTGTCCGTGACCGAGCCGGTCAGGGTCATGGTGCAGTCGGGATGGTTCGGCGCACCCAGCCGGATGTCCACCTCCAACAGGCGGCTGCGCGGGCCTGACCAGTCGGTGACGTAACGCCCCACCAGCCCGTTGGTCGTGAGGATGTTCATGAAGATGTCCTGGGATCCCCGCTCCTTGGCCAGCACCGAGTCGTGATGCACGTCCTGGTAGTCGCGACTCGCGATAGCACCGGACACGATCAAGGTGCGCGTGATCGGGAGCACGAGCGCGGGGAGATCCTCACCCACGACGACGGACGAGAAGGTCGGCCCCGAGAGGTCGAGTGCGGGCGGAGACTCGGGCGCGCTCACGTCGCCGCCTCCGCCCGTGTCAGGGCCTGCTCCGCGATGTCCGCCCCCAATTTCGCCAACTGCGCGCTGGGCCCCCCGAGCAACAACTCGATCTGCTTGCCCCAGAGGAAGTACCGGTGGATCGGATAGGAGATGTCCGCCCCCATACCGCCGTGCAGGTGCTGGGTGGCGTGCACCGCGCGCTGGCCGCGCTCGGAGGCCTGCCACTTCGCCACGCGGGCGGCATCGGCGGCGTCACGGCCGCTGTCGAAGCGCCATGCCGCGTTCTGCCACGTGACGCGCATGGCCTCGATGTCGATGGCGGCATCGGCGGCCCGCAGCATGGTGCCCTGGAACGTGCTCAGTGGACGGCCGAACTGCTGGCGGGTGTTGAGGTAGGCCGCAGTCGTGGTGAGCGCCGCCTCGCACACGCCGACCTGCAGCGCGCACAGCGCAATGGTCGCCGCCACCAGGGTGAAGTCGAGGGCGGCGCGGCCGAGCTCCGGGCCGATGAGGATGTCGCCCGGCGCCAGGCCCACCCCGTCGACGTGCAGGTGGGGGTGGATCTCGCGGTTGGTGGTGACAGCACGCTCGAGCGTGACACCTGGCGCCGCCGGGTCGAGGAGGGCCAGCAAGACCCGGCCGTCCTCGGTACGCGCCGGCAGCAGAATGCGGTCTGCCAGATGCGCGTGAGGCACGGCCAGCTCGGTCCCGTGGAGAAGCCACCCGTCGCCCGCAGCGCTGGCGCGCACCGTGGGCATGGACGTCGGGCTGTTGGCGCTGCCGGTCAGGGCAGCCGTGAGGATCACCTCGCCGGCGACGACGCCGGGCAGCCAGCGGCCGCGTTGGGTCTCCGAGCCGAAGTGCGTGAGCGGGAGCGCACCCAGCACCAGAGTCGACCACAGAGGAACCGGGGCCACCGCGTTCCCCTGCGCCTCGAGCAAAAGGCAGAGCTCCATCAGGCCATAGCCGGCGCCCGCGTCCGCTTCGGGGATGGCGAGCCCGAGCAGGTCGGCGTCGGCCAACGCCTTCCACAGGTCGCGGTCGATGCGGTCGGTGCCGGCCTCGACTGCTGCGATCTTCTCGGCGTCGACCAGGCCCGAGAAGATCCCACTGGCGGCTTCGGACACCGCGAGTTGCTCGTCGGTCAGCTTGAAGTCCATCAGGTCCCCTCTCCGCCCTGCGTCCCTGCCGGCACGAACACGGGCAACGACAGCTCCTCGTCGAAGTCGACGAACGTGGCCTGCACGGGCAGGCCGATGGCAATGGCGTGGAGTTCGATCCCGTCGAGGTTGGCAACCACCCGCGTTCCCTCCTCCAGCTCGATGAGGCCGATCGGCAGGGGGTACTCGAACGAGGGCACCTGCGGGTAGTGCACCACGACGTAGGAGTACACCGTGCCGCGACCACTCGACTCGACGGTGTCCCACTCCAGCGAGCCGCAGACGGCACAGGCTGGCAGCGGTGGGTGACGGAGGGTGCCGCACGAAGTGCAGTGCTGAATCAGCAGCTTGTGCGCGCGGGCACCCTCGAACCAGAACGCGTTGTCCTGCGTGATCGCCGGCCGCGGGCGTGGCGGTCGAGGGGGCTTCCGCACCGGCGGCAGGTACTTGAGGATCCGGAAGCGCATGGTGGCCACCGCCTCCCCGGCGTCGTAGAGGGCCTGCACCTCGTCGTCCGTCGCCCGCCACACCGGCACGTCCGCGTCAGGAACGGCGACGTAGTCGAGCCGAGTGGTGATGAAGCGTCCCGTGCCCAGCCCGGTCCGCTTGGGGTCCGAGATCGCCTCAATGACCGAGCGCACCAACAACCGGTCGCCGACCACGAGGGGACGGTCGTAGTGCTGCTCGCAGTTGGTGGCGACGACCGAGGTCAGGCCCTCGTCATCGAGCAGCTTCATCATCTTCTCGTTGGGCCCGCTCCCTTGCGCCGCCCCTTGGGCTCGGGCCTCCTCGGTCAGCAGCGATGCGCGCAGGCCGCGCATGATCCAGGCCTGCAACATGGTGGGCGGGGCGATGAGCTCGTCGTAGCCGGCGGCACGCGCCGCCTCGTCGGACACGTACGCCGGGTTGTGATCGCCCATCGCCTCGACCCAGTGCCGGATCATCGGCACGTTCACCGCGTCGGGCGCCAGGTTCGGCGCGCCTGCCGCCTGCCCGACCAACGCCGCCAGCTCGACAGTGTGGTCCGGGAACGGCGCCAGCTCCTCGAACCGCTCCGTGGCCGTCGCCCGAGCCGTCCCGGGCCCAGCCCCAGTCCCCGCAGCAGGCGTCACCGCGCCCCCTGGTCATCCCCAGACCGGCTGTGGCCACGATTTCGCGCTGCACCTCGTTCACCCCGCCCCCGAACGTGTTGATCTGGGCCTGGCGTCCAGTGGCTTCCAGGCGGCCCCGCAGGACCGCGCCGGGCGAGCCGGGGACGAGGTACCCGGCCGCTCCCACGACGCCCAGCAACAACCGGGTCACCTCAATGATGCGCTCGGTCCCGAAGACCTTGATCGACGAGGATTCGGCGCCGGTGAGCTCGTCGTCGGCCACGTGCACCGCCATGCGCCAGTTGAGCAGCCACATGGCCTGCAACTCGGCGTGACACTTGGCGAGATCCATCTGCACCCATGCCTGGTCGATCAGCGTCTTGCCGTCGTCGGTGGCCTGCGCCGCGGCCCACTCGACGATGTCTTCGTACAAGGAAATGGCCAGACCGCTCCAGGCGGCGAGACCCACGCGCTCGTGGTTGAGCTGCGTGGTGATCATGCGCCAGCCCTCGTTCTCGTCGCCCACCCGGTTGGCCACCGGCACGTGCACGTTGTCGTAGAAGGTCTGCGTCGTCGTCAGGCCGCCGACGGTGTGGATGATCGACCACTCGAAGCCCGCTGACGTGGTGGGCACGCACAGAATGGAGATCCCTTTGTGCTTGGGGACGTCGGGATCGGTTCGGCACGCCAGCCAGACGTAGTCGGCCTGATCGGCGCCGCTGGTGAAGATCTTGGCACCGTTGATGACGTACTCCTCGCCGTCGCGCACGGCCCGGGTGCGCAGCGATGCCAGGTCGGTGCCGGCCGTGGGCTCGGTGTAGCCGATGGCGAAGTTCAGCTCGCCGGCGAGGATCTGCGGGAGGAAGAAGGACTTCTGCTCGTCCGTACCGAAGCGCATGATGGTCGGCCCGACGGTGTTGATGGTGACGAAGGGGAAGGGCGCACCGGCGCGCCGTGTCTCGTCGAAGAAGATGAACTGGTCCGTCGCCGGCCGGCCCTGCCCACCGAACTCCTTCGGCCACCCGATACCGAGCCAGCCGTCCTTGCCGATCTGACGCACCACCTGCGTCCAGGCCTCGCCGCCTTCGCCACCCTCGGCCAGGCCCGCCCGCACCTCGTCGGTCAGGAGATCGGCGTAGTACCGGCGCAGCTCGGCGCGCAGCTGCTGCTGTTCGGGGCTTTCTTCGAGGAACATCGTGGGGCAGCCTCGCGTGCACTCTGCGGTCCCTGCCAGGTCAAGGCCGCGCTACGAAAACTGTAACACGTTCTCGTTTCGGAGGCTCGGGCGCGGGGTTCGCGCCTGCGGCGGGCGGGGCGGGCCGGGTGGGGCCGCCGCCCCGATCTGCCTCGATGCGCCGCGGCGGCCGGCAGGTTCAGGTCCGGAGAGTGGAGCCGGCCACGCCTCTCAGGACCTCGAGGAATTCGCCCCAGCCCTCCCGGTGCGAACGGCGATAGTCCCCGGTCGGGAGGTCCCGGTGTGTGAGGGTCACGACGGTCTCGTCCCCGTCCGCCAGGAGGGCGACCTCGACCGTGCTGCTCCCCGGAGGAAAGTCGCCCCGGCCCTCTATGCCCCAGGTGAACACCACGCGGTGCGGCGGGTCGACGTCGACGTACTCACCGCGAGCCGGGTTGCCGCGCACGTCGAGGGAGAAGGTGCCGCCCGGGCGCGCGTCGAGAAAGGCCGCGTCGGCGATCCACTTGACCGCTAACGCCGGGTCCGTGAAGTACGGGAACACGACGTCGGGCGGCGCACTGATGCGCACGCTGGCGGTAACCGGATCCGTCATGAGCCCTTCGCCTCCTTCTTGGGGTGATCGCGTTCGACGACGCCCTTGAGGCGTTGCAGCGCATCCGGCCAGAACTCGTCGAGCATGTCGCGCACGGGCTCCAGCGACGCCGGCTGGAACCGGTAGAGCCGGCGGGTGCCCTCGCGGCGCTCCTCGAGCAGGCCGGCCCGCTTGAGCACCGTGAGGTGTTGGCTGACCGCCTGCTGTGTCAGCGTGAAGTGCGTGGCAATCTGGCCGGCCGGGAGCTCGGAGTCCCGAATCAGCCGCATGATCTCGC
Source organism: uncultured Acidimicrobiaceae bacterium (assembly GCA_963744045.1). GTDB lineage: Bacteria > Actinomycetota > Acidimicrobiia > Acidimicrobiales > RAAP-2 > Bog-473. The sequence goes on along the minus strand of CAVUSB010000005.1, from coordinate 371,981 downwards.
GCCGGTGCGGGTCGGCGAGAGCCCGCAGGACGGCGTCCGTTCCTGCGGGGCTCTCGATTTCCCGGGCTGCGGTCATCAGACCGTCATTCTTCCCGATGACGTGCAGGCGGCCACGTGGACTCAGCCTTCCCTGTCCGGCCGGCCGACCCCGGTCTCGGCGTAGGAGACCAGGCTGGCGAGGAAGTGCGTCCATCCCGCGTGGCACATGTCGAAGCATTCGAGCTCCGGGGTGAGGCCCTGATGACGGAAGTACAGCATCGATCCGGTGCCGGCTTCGGCGACGTCGAAGAAGATGGTCGTCCCGATCCACTCCGGCGTGAGGGGGCACTCCTTGACGGCCCACACGACCCGGTTCTCGAACGCGGGCTCCACGTCCATGACGATCCGCTGGCGCCCGCCCATGAACGACACGATGAGTGTGCCCCCCACGTCTGCCGAGCCAATGGCCGGACCCCACCACGACGCCACCGCCTCGGTTGTCGACAAGGCCGCGAGCACCGCCTTGGGCGTGGCGGCGATGCTCAGGGTGGAGTGGAAGCTGTCCCTCGCGTAGGCGATCAGGCCCGTCTCGACGAAGGAGACCAACCGGTCCAGGGCGTTGGTCCAGCCCTCCTGGCACATGTCGAAGCAGTCGCACTGCGCGGTGAGCCCGCGGTGGCGGAAGTGGAGGGTGGTACCGCTCCCGGCCGCCTCGATCTCGAACACGATGGTCGTGCCGACCCATTCGGGCGTGAGCGGTGCCTGCAGCACGGACCACACGACGCGACCCTCCTCGGAGGGTTCGACACGCAGGTCGAGCATCTTGCTGCCCGAGCGTGACGCCATCTCGAGGGTGCCCCCATGTTGGGCCGAGCCCTTGGCCGGGCACCACCACGACGAGATCCCCTCGGGCGTCCGGAGGGCGGCGAGCACGTCCACCGGGGAGGCAGGTGAGGGTCACCGATCTCTCGAAGTCATCGCCGGTCTCTGTGGTCTCGGTGCGGTCGGTGGCAGTGGTCATGGCAGGCATCCTTTCGACGTGTGCAGATCATTCACAACTATCTACTTGTACAAGTATTTACTTGTGAATGGCGGATGTCAACCCTTGCTCTCGGCCGGTCCCTCCGGGCGCGGCGACGAGGCGAACAGGTTCAGACCCAAGCGCTCGGAGAGATACGTGGTCATGCGCTGGCCGCGCACGCTGTTGCCCGCCTCGTCGAGCGGCGGCGAGAACGTCCCCACGCCACCCTTCCCGGGAGACACGGTCACCAGTCCCCCACTCACCCCGCTCTTACCCGGAAGGCCGACGTCGTAGAGCCAGTCCCCCGAGCGCTCGTAAAGACCGGCGGTGGCGAGGACGGGCAGGACCCGCCGGCAGGACCCCGACGAAATTGCCCGCACCCCGGTCAGCGGATTGACGCCGCCGTCTGCGAGTGTCGCCCCCATGACAGCCAGGTCGCGTGCCGACACGCGCAGCGAGCACTGCCGCGTGTAGATGTCGGTGGCGACGTCAGGATCGCAGTACAAGCGTCCGTAGCCGCTCAGGAGATGGGCAATGCCTCGATTGCGATCGTTCGTCGCCACCTCCGATGCGTACACCTCTTCGTCCACCACGAGCACCCGGCCGGCAAACACCGAGAGGCCGGTGACGATGTGCTCGAACTTCTCCTCGGGCGACCCACCGGGGACGAGGCTGGTCGTGGCCAGGGCGCCCGCATTGACCATGGGGTTCATGGTGCGGTCCTCGTTGAGCTCAATACCCATCACCGAGTCGAAGGGCAGTCCCGTGCTGTTCACGCCCAGCTTGCGACGCGCCTCGGCTGCCCCGAGCGTGTTGCAGACCAGGGCGAAGACGAAGAGCTTGGAGATGCTCTGAATGGTGAACTCCTGCTCGGCGTCGCCGATGGCGAAGACCCTCCCGTGGACGCCGGCCACGGCCACGCCGAAGGCCTCGGGCGAGGCCGCGGCGAGAGCGGGGATGTAGTCGGCCACCCTCCCCTCGTCAATGTGGCGAAAGCGCTTGTAGCCCGTCGAGACGATCGACTGGATCTCCGCGTCGGACGGGAGGGACCCTGTCGACACCCGTTCGGGAGCGAGATGATCGGGGTGCTCATGCTCATGCTCGTGCGCACCGTCGTCGTCCACGATCGTGCCCCCCAAGGCGTCCAGATCCAATCCGCGCAGCTAGTCGGTCGATTCGAGAATCTCAATGGCGCTCGGGTCGTCGATCTCCGTCAGGTCGTCCTGCGTGATCGCCGGCAGCTTCGCGATGCCGTCGACGAGATGGCTCTCCCACACCTTCTGCAACTTCTCGAGCAACGGAGAATCGTTGTCGATGCGGAACTGGCTGAGGGTGCGCGTGTCGTTGAAATAGAAGCCGATGTCGTAGGGAGGCCCGACCGAGAGGTTGGCCGCGGCCGTGCTCAACATGGACCCCAGTGCGATCTTGGCCGCCGTGACGAGGTCGACGTGTGCCTCCACCGCCAATTCCAGCATGAACTTCCCGTACTTGCTCTCGCCGATCTGCAGAAAAGGGCGCTCGTCCGAGGCGCGGATGTAGTTGCCCTCGGGATAGACGAGGAGGATGTCGGGCTCCTCGTCCCCGACGTGCCCGCCCAAAATGAACGTTGCCGTGGCGTCGGCGCCGGCTTCGCCCAGCGCTTCCTTGTGCTCGTTCGCCACTTCGCGGCTCACTCGCCCGAGGTAGAGCGCGGCCTCGAACAGATGCCTGACCGTGGCCAGGTTCTCCGTGGCCTCGCCGGCAGCCAGGTCCCGGGCCATGCGGTCGAGGACCTGCTGCGTCGTGGCCAGGCTGCCGGCCGACTCGATCACGAAGATCCGATCCTCGGCCGGCTGGAGGACGTGCATTTTGCGATAGGTGCCGACATTGTCCACGCCCGCGTTGGTGCGAGTGTCCGCGAGGAACAGCATGCCCTCGTGGAGTCGTAGGGCCAGGCAGTAGGTCAACGACGCCGTCCTTGGTTCGCTCGGCCCAGGTCGGGAACTCCGATGGCCGCCCGGCGAACATACCCGCTGGGTGGATTGGCCCGTTCGCACCAGGCTGGGGCGCCGAGCCTCCCGAATTCGTTTCGACGACGGTGGCCCGCCCTTGCCTTCCTGGAGTCCTCGGTGACGACACTGACGCGCGTCTCTCCAGCGGCGTGCTCGCCTCCATCGACGGGCCCCGGCCGGATGGCCCTCGGAGCCGCCGCCTAACGTCGGCCTGCTCTACGCCCGAAAACAGATTCCCCACGAGATCTTCGACCTGGTGCCCTCGCCGCCGTGCCGTCCCGGTTCCACCCCGAACATCTCGGCCGAGCGGCGGCGGTGTGCGGCGGGTTTGTCATCACCCGGTCCCTGCCTATGATCACTGACACACGTTCTAGAAATTGCCCCGAAGGGCAGGCACCAGGTGGGCGGGCCGGGCCGCCGGAGTGCGCGAAAGGGGGGGCCTTGAGCCTCGAGGAGATCGACCTCATCGACGGGCGCAACTTCGTGGCCGGGGTGCCCTATCAGTGGTTCGCCGAGCTCCGCCGGGAGGCGCCCGCCTTCTGGCACCCCCAGGAGGGCGCACCCCGCGGCGGGTTCTGGGCCATCACGCGCTACGACGACTGCGTCCAGGTCAACCGGGACTGGGAGCACTTCTCGTCGGCCCGGCGCGGTTCGCTCTTCCCCGACATGGACGACGACCAGCTGGCCCAGCAGCAGCTGATGATGGTCAACATGGACCCGACCATGCACACGCGCTACCGCCGCCTGGTCAACAAGGGCTTCACGCCCAAGATGGTGCGGGACCTGGAGGAGCAGATCGTCGGCTACGCCGACGGCATCATCGACGCCGTGTGCGAGCGCGGCACGGCCGACTTCGTCGAGGAGATCTCCGCCGAGCTCCCCCTCCTCGTGATCGCCGAGCTCCTGGGCGTCCCCCAGGAGGACCGGCGCATGGTCTTCGACTGGTCCAACCGCATGATCGGCGCCGAGGACCCCGAGTACCAGGTCCCCGGTGCAGATCCCGGCGAGTCGGCCATGCAGGTCTACGCCTACGCCGAGGAGCTGGCGACGGCCCGCAAGCTCCAGCCCAAGGAGGACCTCGTCTCGGTCTTGCTCAACGCGGAGGTCGACGGCGAGAAGCTGAACGAGCTGGAGCTCGACCTCTTCTTCCTCCTCCTGATCGTGGCCGGCAACGAGACGACCCGGAACCTCATGTCGGGGGCCATGGCCGCCTTCTTCGATCACCCGGACCAGTGGGAGCTGCTCCGCCAGGACCGTTCGCTGCTGCCGGGGGCAGTCGAGGAGATGCTCCGCTACGTCACACCCGTGATGCACTTCCGCCGCACGGCAACGGGCGACATGGAGCTGCACGAGCAGGAGATCAAGGAGGGCGACAAGGTTGTCTTCTGGCACACCTCGGCCAACCGCGACGAGGCGGCGTTCGAGAACCCCGACACGTTCGACATCACACGCTCTCCCAACAACCACATCGCGTTCGGCGGAGGCGGCCCGCACTTCTGCCTGGGGGCGAACCTGGCCCGCATGGAGATCATGGTGATGTTCGACCGGCTCCTCGACCGCATCCCCGACATGCGCCTCGACGGTGAGGTACAGCGCCTGCAGTCGAACTTCATCAACGGGACAAAGCACATACCGATCGCCTTCGCCCCGTCCGCCCCCGTCGGGGGCACGCCGTTGCCCCCCCGGGCCCGCTGAGGCCCGGCACCGTGCGCGACCATCAAGTGCGGTTCCATCAGGCCGTCGCCTTCCTGCCGACCAGCCAGATTCTCCCGATGGCCAAGGAGTGCGACGGCCTCGGGTACGGCGGCATGTACGTCTCCGACCACCTCTTCAACCCACGCCAGCGCTCCTCGCGCTACACGTACTCGAAGACCGAGGACGGCGCGCCCGGCTGGGAGGACCACACGGCCTGGCCTGACCCGATGGCGGTGATTTCCGCCTGTGCGGGCGCCACGGAGAACCTGCTCTTCACCACCGGCATCTACATCGCGCCACTGCGGGATCTCATGACCGTGGCCAAGAGCGTCGGGACCACCGCGGTGCTGTCGAACAACCGGCTGCGCCTCGGCATCGGCGTCGGCTGGAGCAAGGAGGAGTTCGACCTGACGGGTCAGGACTTCGCCACCCGCGGCAAGCGCCTCGACGAAATGATCGTCGCCCTGCGCGCCCTCTGGCGCGGTGGGTGGGTCGAGTTCCACGGCGACTTCTACGACGTCCCCGAATGCCAGATGGAGCCCGCGCCCACCGAGCCGGTGCCGTTCATCTGCGGCGGCCACTCCCCTGTCGCACTGCGCCGGACGGCGGAGCTGTGCGACGGCTGGATCGCCGCCGGCGCCTACAGCGAGGAGGAGGCGTGGATCCACCTCGCCGACCTCCACGACGCGCTGGACAAGGCGGGTCGGGACAAGGACGACTTCACCGTCTACCTGTCGCTGAACGAACGACCGAGCGTGGACCTCTACCGTCGCTTTGCCGACGCCGGCGTCACCGACTTCGTGTGCGCTCCGTGGATGTTCGTCGACGTCGCGCCGGGGACTCCCGACGACAAGGCGCTGGCCGCCCGCCTGGGCCCGGTGCACTGGTTCGCCGAGGAGATCGTCGCCAAGGTCTGACACTCGTCGGAGCGCAGACCACCTTTCACGAACTGGCTGCGATGGGTATGGGCACCCAGGTTCTCCCGCCGTCCGTCGTCCGCCGCAACGGCCCGCCGCCATCTCGCGGCACAGCCCACCCCCGCGTCGGCGACAAGAAGTCGAGCGTGAGCGGCGTGCCCTGCGCATCCTTCATCGCCACCGCCGGCTTCCATCTCTTCCAGTGGCTCCCTCCGTCGCCCGTGGCGACAAGCACGGTCCCGTCCGTACCTACCCAGTGCCTGGGATCGACGACGTCCACCATCGCCGGCTGCCGCAGACCCGGAACCACCTGCGTACGCCAGGTCCCACCTCCGTCTGCACTCGTCGCGACGGCTGACACACCGTGCTCGCTCCCGAACCTCATGGCGACAGCGACCTCGCTGCCCACGACGACGGGCCGGGCCATGTCCCATCCCCCAGAGGTCGACACGCCCGGCGGGACCGGTACAGGAGTCAGCTGCTTCCAGCCGGCGCCCCCGTCGTCGCTCGTGTACAGGTAGGGCACCCCCGCAGCACAGGCGGTGGAAGCCCAGCCAACCGTGCGCGAGGTGAACGTGACGTCCTTGTCACAGCCGAAAGGGAGGGCGGCAGGGGACGAGGTCGCCGGGGGCACCACCGTTTGTGACACGAGGCTCCAAATGTCACCACCGTTCAGGGTGCGGTACAGCGACACGCTCTCGGAACCCGCCGCCGCGCCGAGGACGCTGCACCACCCGTCGACACGGTCGACGAAGTCGAGCTGGCAACCGTATGGAAGCGAACCAAGAGACTCCCAGGACCTGCCGCCGTCGAGTGTGCGAAAGATCGCTTCGGGAGACAGGGCTGCCGGATCGGACAACGGAACAACGAGAACCCATCCAACCTCTGCGTTGAGGAAGTCACCAGACAAGGAGCCGATGTGGACCGGGGAGACGGGTGGCGAGACGTTTTGCCAGCGCGCCCCGCCGTCGGCCGTACGGATGACGGAGCTTTTCGAGGTGGCGTTGTCAACGACGACCGCCCACCACGTGCTCTTCGTTTGCGGCGAAAACTGCTCCAGAAGGTCGTCACTGGGGGACGCGACCCCGACACGTGCTTGTTCGTCTCCCCCGACCGTCACGCCCGAGTTGGCCTCCGCCGGCCTCGCTCCGAAAACCGTTGCACCCAGCGTGAGTACCGACACGACCATGACGGATCCCAATATCTTCAATGCGCGTCGCACTGGTTCACGTCGCGCGACAGCGAAGCGGGCTGACGCGTCAGCCAATTCCGACCGCATGCCAGTGGATCCCGTCCGTCGTCTGCCAGAGACCGATGCCATAGGCGCAGATCCAACCATCGCTCGGACTCAGGAACGTTATGTTTCCCTCACCACCGCCCGCGAACCCCGCGGCGGCCAGCTCCGGAACCTGCTCCCAGCTCACGCCACCGTTCGACGTGGCATAGAGAGCAGCGCGCGAGGGGAAGAGCCAGGCGTCTTCGGGTGAGGCGATCGCGAGATTGTGGTGACCGACCGTGAACGGTGCCACGTAACCCGCCAGCGGCAGCGGGTTGGGCGGAACGGACACCGGCGGCGACGTGCCGAGCCCAGTGGCCGACGCCGCCAACGACCATGACTGTCCGCCATCTCTGGACCGGAAGAGCTGCTTGGATTGCGAACCGGCGGTGGCCTGACTGCCACACAGCAACCACAGATCCTCGGTGCTCGAGGCGGCGACTTCCGCTCCGAGGGCGATGGCTCCGCTGCAGGGGACGACGCGACTCGTCCAGGTGACCCCGGAGTCGGCAGTGAAGGACAGTTGCCACAACGGAACTGCGGAGGGGCCGGTTTGCACACTGGCCAGCATGTAGGCGCGGGTGATGGTGATGCCGCGCCAACTCGACGCCGCGCAGACCGTACCCCCCGGGAAGCCCGCCGGTCAGGGCGGGAGCATGCAGCGACGTCCACGTGCCGCCTTCGTCGACTGACTGTTCGACACCGACCGCGGAAAAGGTCGTGGCAGCGGTGACGCCAACGGCAGCGGGACACTCGCTCGTCAGGGCCCACACGTTGGTCCCGATGGCGCTGATGTCGAGCACGTAGGGCCCGATCTCGGCGACCTGCCAGGTCGCGCCGTTGTCATGGCTCACCCACAGGGGCGCCCCGCCAGTCGAGCGAGCCCCCCAGAGGTAGCCGGTTGAGCCGACGAATTCGAACTGGCCGGGATAGCCATCGTCCGCCCCCAGTCCTGACGGCAGATCGTCGTTGCGGACCTGCCACGTCGCCCCCCCGTCGGTCGACGCGGCCAACAGCACTTGGCCTCTATGGGCTGCGAGTGCGAAGCCGTCCCGCTGGTCGGCGAACTCCACATCGACCAGCGCCGTCGTCGGGACGGAGACGCCGACGGGGACCTTTCCCTTGAGGAGGTTGAACTGGTAGTCCGCACTCGATGTCGAGGGCTGCGTGACCGAGGGACCGGCCACGAAGAAGCCGACCGATGCGGCGAGGAGGACGCAGCAGAATCCCACCATGAGCGTCCAGCGATGCCGAGCGCTGATCTGTCGGGCTCGCCGGCTGACCATCGCCAACTCGCGGGCACCCGGGTCGACCTCCTGAGCGGGATCGTCAAGATGCTCGAACATCGTCCCCGTCCGTGCCCGTTTGCCCGCCGTAGTGGCCGCGCAACGCCGAGAGTCCCCTGGAGGCCTGCGACTTGACCGTACCGACCGAGCACCCGAGAGCGAGGGCGACGTCCTCCTCCGAGAAATCGGCCAGATAGCGCAGAACGACGACCTGGCGCTGGCGACGCGGGAGCTTGCGCAGCGCGGCGACGAGGTCGCCCCGCTCCCCCAATCTCTCGTCGACGATACCGACGGGACCCACCGGAATATGGGGCGACGTCGTTGCCGCCGGTAGCGATCGATGGCCTGATTGGACGCCACCCGGCAGACCCAGCCCTCCGGCCGTTCATGCAGCCTGGACCAGCGCAGCGCCGCTCGGGCCAGCGCCTCTTGTGCGACATCCTCGGCGTCGGAACGGTCTCCCAGAATGCGGAAGGCCACCCGGTACGCGAGCCGGTACAGGTCTGCGAAGGCCAGTTCGAAGGAGCGCGGCACCGCCCCTGTCATGCGCAGCTCTCCCCGGACGTCTTCACCGCTATCTGAACCCCCGAGCGTGTTCGCGAGGTCAACCTGGCGCGCGTGGTCCCACGTCATCTATCACTGTTCACGACTGAGACCACGAGAAGGTTGCCAACGCCTCGGTCCCAGTGGCGAATGACAGACAGCTGCTCGCTTGCGCCGGCGCAGCGACACACACCTTCTGGTGCATTCGCCCGAAGGGGCCGCGCGAGGAGCCAGGCACAGAATGGCGGGCCGGTCCGACGGTATCGTCTGGGAGCACTGAATTGCCGCGAGCCGATCCGGCTCGAACAAGAGGAGTCCACGTGAAAACGATGAAGATCGGCCTGCAGATGGGCTACTGGGGCGCCGGGCCGCCGCCCAACGCAGTGGAGCTCGTGACGGAAGCCGACCGCCTCGGCTACGACTCCGTCTGGACCGCGGAGTCCTACGGTTCCGACGCCTTGACCCCTTTGGCCTGGTGGGGCTCGCAGACGGAGCGGGTGCGCCTGGGCACCTCGTTGTGCCAGCTCTCGGCGCGCACCCCGACCGCGATGGCGATGGCGGCCCAGACCTTGGACCACCTCTCGGGCGGGCGCTTCGTCCTCGGCCTGGGCGTGTCGGGGCCCCAGGTGGTCGAGGGCTGGTACGGCCAGCCCTTCCCCGCACCCCTGGCCCGTACCCGCGAGTACGTCGACGTCGTGCGCCAGGTTCTCGCCCGCGAGAAGCCGGTGACGAACGACGGCCCGCACTACCCGCTGCCCTATCCCGGCGGCACCGGCCTGGGCAAGCCGCTCAAGTCGATCGTGCACCCGCTGCGGGCCGACATCCCGATCATTCTGGGAGCGGAGGGTCCGAAGAACGTCGCCCTGGCGGCGGAGATCGCCGACGGCTGGTTCCCCATCTTCTTCTCCCCGCGCGCCATGTCCTCTTTCGAGGCCTCACTCGACGAGGGCTTCGCCCGGCCCGGGGCGCGCCGCAGTGCCGAGGACTTCGAGGTGCTGGCCTTTGCTCCCACGGTGCTCAGCGACGACACCGAGGCGGCCGCGGACGGCTTCCGCCCCTACCTCGCGCTCTACATCGGGGGCATGGGTGCCAAGGAGATGAACTTCCACTTCGACGTCTTCGCACGCATGGGTTACGAGGAGGCAGCCACCAAAATTCAGGACGCCTACCTCGACGGGCGCAAGGACGACGCCGCGGCCGCCGTCCCGACCTCCCTGGTGGAGGAGATCGCGTTGGTGGGCCCCGTGGAGAAGATCCGCGATGACCTCGAGGCGTGGCGCGAGTCGCGCGCCACGACCATGCTCATCAACGGCGATGTCGCGACGTTGCGCACCATGGCCGAGCTGGTGCTCGGCTAGGTTGCGCCAGGCGCTCGTCCGTCCCCTCGTGCGGGATCAGACCACCTTGTTGGGGCCGGCGGAAGGGCCGAGGTAGCGCGAGTCACCGAAGCCCAGTATCGGGAAGAAGATGAAGGACAAGAAGATCAACCCGACGGTGAAGCCGCCGCCCTTGCCGTAGGACTTCGACAACTCGTACAACACGATGATCCCGATGACGATGTTCACGATGGGGATGAAGTACAGGATCAGCCACCACCCCGGGCGTCCGACGATCTTGAGGATCACGTAGTAGTTGTAGATGGGGATGATGCCTTCCCATCCCGGACGGCCCGCCTTGGCGACGATGTGCCACAGCGCCACGAACACCAGGACGATGACCGCCAGATACACGATGCTGACGAAACCAGCCCCACCCGAAGCCAACAAGACTCCCACGGCCCCACCTCTCGCTCTCTGCCCGACGACGAGGTGCACGGGCGTCCCGAATCGTAGACACTTGCATCCCCGGATGCACGGATGCTGACCAGGCATGCACGGCTCGGTCACACTGGTCGGCCACAATGCCCGACGTGACCCTGTTCGACACCGCCGGCCTCTTCGAGACCCATCCCTCGCAGGACGATGCGGCCCGCGCGCCCGGCCCGTGGGAGGCACCGGCGTCCGAGCCCGTGGACCTCGAACCCCAGGCGCACGACGGAGCGGAGAACGACCCCGACTCCGTCGACCTCGTCGAGGTCGCACCGGCCAACGAGGACGTGCGCAAGGCCGCGGCGGCGCCCGAGGTCGAGGTCCGCATCAGCAAGCGACGCAAGAAGACGTCGGAGGCCAAGTGGGTCGGCGGGCGCATCGTCGTGTCGCTGCCCGCCCATCTCGACGTCGAGAGCCGGCAAAAGACCATCGACTGGCTCGTGGAGCGCCTGCTCACTCGCCACCGGCTGCAATCCGGGCTCGACGACGCGGGCCTGCTGGCCCGGGCCATTGCGTTGAGCGACCGCTACCTGGTCGGCGCCCGCCCCCAATCGGTGCGCTGGGTCACGAACCAGACGGCGCGCTGGGGCTCGTGCTCGTACTACTCGGGCCACATCCGCGTGTCACACCGTCTCCGTGTCGTGCCCGACTGGGTGCTCGACTCCGTCCTGGTGCACGAGGTCGCACACCTGACCCATCCGGACCACTCCCGTGCTTTCCACAAGCTGGCCGGCGGCTACCCGCGCCACGAGGAGGCAGGCGTTTTCCTGGCCGGCTACGGCCTGGGCCTCTCGAACCCCATTCCGCCGGGCCCTCCAGACTGAGGAGCGCTCCGGACTGAGGAGCGCTCCGGACTGAGCTGTCGCGAGGGGATACCCCCCCTCAGACCGGCTCGACCGCCAGGATCCGCCCCAACCGGCGCAGGCTCTCGTTCGCCCCACCGAGCGTGAGCTCGATCTGACGGGTCAGGAGGAAGAAGCGGTGCAGCGGGTAGTCGCGGTCGACGCCGACGCCGCCGTGGAGGTGCGAGGCCGCGTGCACGACGCGCTGACCACCCTCGGCCGCCCAGTACTTGGCGATCGCCACCTCCGACGCCGCCGGCAGGCCCGCGGCCAGCCGCGCCGCGGCCTGCCACGCCGTGAGCCGGATGGCCTCGGTGTCCACGTAGGCATCCGCCGCGCGCTGCCCGACCGCCTGGAAGGTGGCGATCGGCTTCTCGAACTGCACGCGGGTCTTGGTGTACTCCGCGGTCAGCTCCAGGGCCGAGGCGCACACGCCGGCCTCTTCGATGCACAGCGCGGTCGTGGCGAACTCGGTGATGCAGTCGATCACGGCGGCACCGTCGGCACCCTCGCCCACGAGCCGGTCCGCGCCGACGCGCACGTCGTCGAGCTCCACGATCGCCTCGGGCCGCCCGGTCGTCGTCGTCTGTCGCGTCAGGACGACACCCTCGGCGCCCCGTTCCACGATGAAGACGCCGGGACCCGTGGTGGCTCCGTCGGCGGTTCGGCAGGTGGCCGGCACCAGGATGGCGTCGGCCACGAAGGCCGCCGGCACGCAGGCCTTGGTGCCCGAGAGCACCCACGCGCCATCGGCCTCGGCGGTGGCCGTGGTGGCGGGCTCGGACCCGCCGGGCAGGATCACCTCGCCGACCAGCTCGGCCAGGGCGGCCGTCAGGATCGTCTCGCCACTCGCCACCCCGGTGAGCCACGTCTTGCGCTGCTCGTCGGTGCCGAAGCGATCGACGGGCAGTGCGCCGTAGACCATGGTCTCGACCACCGGGACGTACGCCGCCGTCCGGCCGGCCGCTTCCACGACCAGGCACGCCGCCACGAAGTCGAGCCCCGCGCCCCCGACGTCCTCGCGCAGGTGGATGCCGAGCAGGCCGGCATCGGCCAGCTCCTTCCACAGCTCGCGGTCGAAAGGCCCGTCGTCGCCCGCCGCGGCCTCAATCTGCTTGAGGCGCTCATGCGTCGACCGGTCGCCGAAGATCTGTCCGGCCAACTGGCGGACGGCCTCCTGCTCTTCGCTGTAGTTGAAGTCCATCGAATCTCCTCGCTCGTGTCCCGGCTCAGCGCAGCGACCGCGGCATGCCGAGGCCGAAGATCGCGATGAGGTCCCGTTGAATCTCGTTGGTGCCGCCGCCGAACGTGAGGATGATCATGGAGCGGGCGTACATCTCCAGGCGGCCGGCGACGACGGCGGCGGGTGACCCGCGCGTCAGGTAGCCGGCCTGGCCGAGGATCTCCATCAGCGAGCGGAAGGCCCGGAGGTAGAACTCGGTGCCGAACACCTTGATCGACGAGGCGTCGGCCACGTCGAGGTGCCCCTGCGTGGCCTGCCAGGCCACCTTCCAGTTGATGAGGCGCAGGAACTCGAGCTCGGCGTAGACGCGGGCGAGATGCTCCTGCACCCATTCCTGGTCGATGACGCGCCGCCCGTCGGGCAGCTTGGTGGCCTGGGCCCAGGCCCGCACGTCGGTGGCGACGCGCTCGATGATGCCGGGCGAGCAGAGGGTGACCCGCTCGTGGTTGAGCTGGTTGGTGATGAGGTTCCAGCCCTGGTTCTCGCCGCCCACCAATGCGGTGGCCGGCACGCGCACGTCCTCGTAGAACGTGTAGTTGATGTTGTGGTCGCCCAGGAGCTTCATGGGCACGACGCGGATGCCCGGGGTGTCCATGGGGATCAAGAACATGGAGATGCCCTTGTGCTTGGCCACGTTGGGGTCGGTGCGCGTCGCGAGCCAGATGTAGTCGGCGTCGCCGGCCAGGCTGGTGAAGATCTTGGCGCCGTTGATGACGTACTCGTCACCGTCGCGCACGGCCCGGGTGGTGAGCGAGGCGAGGTCGGTGCCCGAGTTCGGCTCGGTGTAGCCGATGCAGAAGTGGATCTCCCCGGCCAGGATCTTGGGCAGGAAGTACTCCTTCTGCTCCTGCGTGCCGAAGTTCATGATGGTCGGGCCCACGGTGTTGATGGTCAGCATCGGCACGGGTGCCCCGCTGCGCATCGACTCGTCGAAGAAGATGAACTGCTCAATGGCCGAGCGGCCCTGGCCGCCCCACTCGGTGGGCCAGCCGATGCCGAGCCAGCCGTCGCTGCCCATCTGCTTGACGACCTTGCGCACCACGGGGCCGATGCCCCCTGCCCGCGAGAGCTCCTCCTCGAGCTCGGGGGTCAGCAGGTTCTCGTAGTAGGCGCGCAGCTCGCTCTTCAGCGCCTGCTGCTCCTCGGTTAAGGCAATCTCCATCGTGTCCCTCCCGGGTGGCGGCGCCGCATCGACCCACGTCAGCGCCATGTCGCCGCCGGCCCGGCCGTGCGGGCCCGACGCGCTAGAACACGTTACAGTCCGCCCCGCTCGGGCGGCCAATGGGGCCGAAAGGCCGATCCCTACCGCCAAGTAACCTGCAATCCGCCTCGGGGCGGGTTCCCCGGGCACACGATCGAAACTCGAGGAGCCGTCACCATGCCTGAAGCCGTCATCGTCGCCACCGGTCGCACCCCGATCGGACGGGCCAACAAGGGCTCGCTCGTCGAGTGCCGGCCCGACGACCTGAGCGCGCTGGTTCTGCGCTCCGTGCTCGAACAGGTGCCCCAGCTGAACCCTGCCGAGGTGGAGGACGTCCTGCTCGGCTGCGGGCAGCCCGCCGGCGAGGCGGGCTACAACATCGCCCGCGTGGCCGCGCTGCTGGCCGGCCTCGACAACGTGCCCGGCGTGACGGTGAACCGCTACTGCTCGTCCTCGCTGCAGACCATCCGCATGGCGGCCCACGCCATCCGCGCCGGCGAGGGCGACGTCTTCATCGCCGCCGGCGTCGAGACGGTGAGCCGCTACTCCCACGGCGCGTCGGACGTCGGTCCCCACAACGTCGACTTCGCCGCCGCCGAGGAGCGGACCAAGCTCCGCGCCCCCGCCGTCACCGAGCCGTGGAGCCCGCAGCCGGGTCTTCCCGACGTCTACATCGCCATGGGCCAGACGGCGGAGAACGTGGCCGAGTACGAGAAGGTCACCCGGGAGGAGATGGACGAGTTCGCGCTGCTGTCACAGACGCGGGCGGTCGAGTCCCAGCAGAACGGGTTCTTCGAGCGCGAGATCATCCCGGTCACCCTGCCCGACGGGACGGTGGTGACCAAGGACGACGGGCCCGCGGGCCGGCACCACGCTCGAGGGCCTGTCGAACCTCAAGCCGGTCTTCCGCGAGGGCGGCACGGTCACCGCCGGCAACGCGTGCCCGCTCAACGACGGCGCCGCTGCCGTCATCGTCATGAGCGACACCAAGGCCAAGGCGCTGGGCATCACCCCGTTGGCGCGCATCGTGGCCAGCGGCGTGACCGGCCTCAATCCCGAGATCATGGGCCTGGGCCCGGTGGACGCCTGCCGCCAGGTCCTGGCCCGGGCCAACATGACGATCGACGACATCGACCTGGTGGAGATCAACGAGGCCTTCGCGGCCCAGGTGATCCCCTCGGCCAAGCACCTCGGCATCAGCTTCGACAAGCTCAACGTCAAGGGCGGCGCCATCGCGCTCGGCCACCCCTTCGGCCAGACCGGCGCCCGCATCATGACGACGCTGCTCAACGCGCTGGAGGACACGGGCAAGACCTTCGGTCTCGAGTCCATGTGCGTCGGCGGCGGCCAGGGCATGGCCATGATCGTCGAGCGGCTCAACTGAACGAGCGGCGCGCCGAGCGTCGGGCGGGGCGCGACACGGATCGAGAACGTCCGGACCGGCCCTCGGGCGGCGGGCCGCCTACAGCCAGCCGGGTCCCTGCGCCTCGTCGACGGCGGGCACCGGTCCGGGGTCGACGCCTTCGCCGGCGGCCAGGTACAGCGAGACGAGCGTGCCCACGAAGGTCAGGTCGAAGAAACGGCTGACTTCGTCGTCGCCCTCGCCCTGCACCTCGAACACGTCGGCCATGACCTCGTCCGTCGCCGCCCGCACGGCGGCGAACAGCCGCGCCGGTGCGCGGCCCCTCGCCGGCATGGCGCAGCAGCACGAGCGACATCGTCTGGCGCGTCACGTCCCCACCCTGGCCCCACCCGGCCAACTCGTCGTGGGTCAGTTCGGGCAACGTCGCCGCGAAGGCCGGCGCCTTGGCGTTGAGGTTCACCTGCGTCTTCCACCAGTGCGCCGCCACGGCCGCCGCGCCGGCCGAGCCGTAGACGAGCGGGATGGTGCGCCCGAGCCGGCGCGCCAACGCTTCGGGCATCGCGCCCGGTGCGAGGAGCGCGTCCCGCCTCCGGGCCAGGTTCTCTGCGGCGGCGCGCACCGACGCCGTGCGGTCGGGCCCCAGCCCGGCCCGGGCCAGTGCGACCAGCAGGGGCGCCGTCGTCGCCCCCAGCGCCGGCGCGCGCCGTGGAACCATTCCCGCCCCCCGGAGCGTTCTCGGAGCGCACCGGCGTCGGGCACCAGGGCAGTCCCGCGTCGGCCGCCAGGGCGGCCAGCGCACCGCCGGGTCCGCCGCCCACGGTCACGACCACGGCCCCACGTTCGACCGCCTTCTCGGCCGCCGTCAGCGTTTCGGCCGTGCCACCGGAGGACGAGACGGCGAGGACCAGCGTGTCGGCGCCCACGAAGGCCGGAACGGCGGAACCGTGACCGACCCAGAACGGGACAGTCAGGTCGGGCGTCGTCAGGGCCGCTGCGGCGACGCAGGCCATGCCCCCGGTGCCCAGACCGAATGCGGCGACGGCGCGGAAGGCGCCGCCCACGGGAGCGATCCGCGCCAACGCGTCATCGGCCGCCCCGAGTGCTCCCGGACACCTGCTCGGGCAGGGCCGCCGTGGCCTCCCACATCCCGAGCGTGTCGAGCACGTCGAAGGGGGCCCCGTGGGTCACCCAGACGCCGGACCGGTGGCCCGAACCTGATTGCTCTCGGCCTTGGCCAGCAGGCGCTCGTGCTCCGATTCCCCGACCGCGGCCGCCTCGTCGGTCAACAGCACGGGCACGCCGTCCACCACGGCGTAGCTCTTCCGCAGCCGCGGGTTGTAGAGGATGTCCTCGTCCTCGAACCACAGCAGCGGTCCCTTGTCCTCCGGGCAGGCCAGGACATCGAGCAGGAGTGGGTCAAGGCTCATCGGGAGCTCCTCAGTTCGGGCCGGCTCCGCGGCCGGCGTAGGTGGCAATGAGTTCTTGCACCTCGGCGACGTGGGCCGCGCAGCGCTCGGCGGTCCTCGCTTCCACGTTGAGCCGGAGGAGCGGTTCGGTGTTGGAGGGGCGCAGGTTGTACCACCAGTCCCCGTGCTCGACGGTGAGGCCGTCGAGCATGTCGACCGAGGCCCCCACCTCGCGCTCGTGCGCGGCGACGGCCTCCACGGTGGCCGACGGGCTCGTCACGGTGGTGTTGATCTCCCCCGAATCGACGTAGCGCTGATAGGGCTCGAGCATTTTGGAGAGCGGCTGGTCGCTCTGGCTCAGGAGCTCCAGGACGAGGAGGGCGGTGATGATGCCCGAGTCGGCCCGGAAGTTGTCGCGGTAGTAGTAGTGGCCCGAGTGCTCCCCGCCGAAGACGGCCCCCGTCTCGGCCATCACCTGTTTAATGATGGAGTGGCCCACCTGGGTGCGGATCGGCTTGCCGCCCAACTCGGTCACGACCTCGGGCACCACGTGGGAGCAGATGAGGTTGTACAGGATCGTCTCGCCCGGGTGCTTGGCCAGCATGGACGCCGCCACCAGCGCCGTCGTCAGCGAGCCCGACACGGGGTCGGCGTTCTCGTCGACCAGGAAGACGCGATCGGCGTCGCCGTCGAAGGCGAGCCCGATGTCGGCGCCCTGCTCGAGCACGGCCGCCTTCAGGTCGACGAGGTTCTCCGGCTGAATCGGATCGGCCGGGTGGTTCGGGAAGTTCCCGTCGAGCTCGGGGAAGAGGATCTCGACCGTGAAGGGAAGCCGCTCGAACACGATGGGCACGACGAGACCGCCCATGCCGTTGGCGGTGTCGGCCACCACCTTGAGTGGACGGAGCGACCCGACGTCGACGAAGGACACCACGTGGTCGGCCCACTCGTCGAGAAGGTTCTGCTCGCGTCCACCTCCCCGTGAGGGGCGGCAGTGGCGCACCGAGCAACTCCTCGGCGCCGGCCTCAATGTCGGCCAAGCCGGTGTCGCGCCCGATCGGTCGCGCCCCGGACAGGCACAACTTGAGACCGTTGTACTGGGCCGGGTTGTGCGACGCCGTGAACATGGCGCCGGGCGAATCGAGATGGCCCGACGCGAAGTACATGAAGTCGGTGGAGGCCATGCCGAGGTCGACGATGTCGACACCCTCGGCCCGCACGCCCTCGGAGAAGGCGGCCGAGAGCCCCACCCCGGTCTCGCGCATGTCGCGGGCGACCAGAATCCGCGGCGCCTCGGCGAAGCGGGCCATGGCCCGGCCGATGGCCCGGCACATGTCGGCGTCGAGCTGGTCGGGCACCGTGCCGCGCACGTCGTACGCCTTGAAAACCTGGTCCATGCGGCTCACGGGGCCCCACCATAGGTGGCGCCCGCGAGGCGACGAGAACGTGCACCGCACCGCACGCCCGAGTGCACGCCCGGTGCACGCCCGGTGCACGCCCGAGTGCATGACCCAGTGGACCCGGCAGACGACCGGGCCGGTGGCTCAGTGGATGACGGCGCTCCCGCTCGATGCGATGGCGACGATGGCGACGAGGTTGAAGGAGGCATGGGCGACCATGTTCATGCCCAGGCGACCGGTCCGGTACGAGACCGCTGCCAGGATCATGCCGAAGACGGCCAGGCCCGCCAGTTGCACCCATTCGCCGTGGGCCAGGCCGAAGAGGAGCCCGTCGACGATCACGGCCAGGACGACTCCGGCGGTACGGGCGCCGCCGGGCGCCCCCAACCTCGTGAACAGGCGGACGAGGCCCTTCAGGAGCAGCCCGCGGAAGAACAGCTCCTCCATGGCCGGGGCGAGGAGCACGGTGCAGACGGCAATGACGATGAAGCCGCCACCGTGGGAGCCTCCCGTCAACTTCTGCGAGGGGCCGTTGAAGTCGTGGATGTCGTGCTGGAACGGGGCGTAAATGACGGCCACGAGGATCTGGCCGCCGATGCCGATCGCGATCCCGACGAGGTCGATGACCTTGAAGCGCACGCCGAGGTCGCGGAAGAAGTGGCGCGTGCCCTGGGTCCGGCTGGCCAGCCAGGGCGCGCCGATGAAGCCGATCCACAGGCCGAGCAGCGTGGCCACGACGTACCACTCCGGCGGGACGGACGCCGAGGCGATGGCTGTCATCTGCGCGCTCGTCTTCCCGGCGATGGCGCCGGCGACGTAGCCGAAGATCAGCGCGCCGACCTGGCCGACGAGGAAACCGATGAGGGCGTAGAGCAGCCACATCCAGGCCTGGTGCTTCGTCTGCGGGGGGACCCACGGGGTATCGAGAAAGGGGAGATCGCCGGCGGGCACCACCGAGGGCGGTGGCGGCAGCTGGGAGAACGTCGGGTCGTACGGCACGGCGGGTGGAGCGGGCGATGCGCCCGGGATACCGGCCACGCCACCGGCCGTGGACGGCCAGAGCGCCGGAGGCGGTACGACGACCGGGGGCGGGGGGGCCGCCTGCTGCAGCCATTCGCGGGGCACGTATCCGTCCGGAACGGGTCCGGGGGGGCGTGCGGGCGGGCCCGGGGGCCCGGGAGCCGCCCCGCCGGGCTCGGTATCGGTCATCGCCAAGACGTTACCGGTGCCACAGGCGCCGCCACCTGCAGGTCAACCCTGCGTGGGCGGGGAACGGCAAAGTGACGGGGCGGTCACCACGGACCAGGGTCGGCGCCTAGCATGGCAGGCGTGAGTCCGCAGCGTACGGAAAAGCCGACCGGCAAGTCGAATGCGCCTGCGGGCGGCGACGGGACCCCCCAGCAGGGGCAATCGCCGGGCCAGAACTGGCGTTGGCTCTGGGGCGTCCTGGCCATCGGGATCGTCGCGATCCTGCTGGCCGTCGGCACCATCAAGACCAACAACGCCAAGTCGATGTCCTACACCAACTTCTTGAAGGACGTGCAGGCCAAGCAGGTCACGACGGCGCAGATCTCCAACGCCACCGGGCAGATCACCGGCAAGCTCAAGGACGGGACGACCTACACGGTCCAGGGCCCGAGCCCCTCCCTGCCCAACGACGTGACCCAGATGCGCAGCGACGGCGTCCAGGTGAGCTTCCCGACCCCGTCCTCGAACCTCTTCACCGCCCTGCTCCCCTACATCTTCATCATCGCCATCGCCGTCGGCTTCATCTACTTCATCGGGCGCCAGACCAGGGGCCAGATGTCGGGGATCATGTCCATCGGGCGCTCCAAGGCCAAGACCTTCAGCAGCGACCGGCCCTCGACCACCTTCGAGGACGTGGCGGGCTACACCGGGGTGAAGCAGGAGATCAGCGAGGTGGTGGACTTCCTCAAGACCCCCGCCCGCTTCAAGGAGATCGGCGCCAAAATCCCCAAGGGCGTGCTCCTGGTCGGCCCTCCCGGGACCGGCAAGACGCTGATCGCCCGCGCCGTCGCCGGCGAGGCCGGCGTGCCCTTCATGTCGGTCAGCGGCTCGGACTTCATGGAGATGTTCGTGGGCGTCGGCGCCAGCCGGGTGCGCGACCTGTTCCAGACCGCCCGCAAGCAGGCGCCGGCCATCGTCTTCGTCGACGAGATCGACTCCATCGGGCGCAAGCGTGGTGCGGGCCTCGGCGGCGGGCACGACGAGCGCGAGCAGACGCTGAACCAGATGCTCTCCGAGATGGACGGCTTCGACACCGCCGAGGGCGTGGTCATGATCGCCGCCACCAACCGCCCCGACATCTTGGACCCCGCCCTGCTGCGGCCGGGCCGCTTCGACCGCCAGATCGTCGTGCCCCTGCCCGACCTCGAAGAGCGGCTCCCCATTCTGGCCGTGCACTGCAAGGGCAAGCGGATGTCGACCGACGTCGACCTCAGCGTGGTGGCCCGGGGCACGCCGGGCATGAGCGGTGCCGACCTGGCCAACCTGGTCAACGAGGCGGCGCTGCACGCCGTGCGCCGGGGCAGCCTCGAGATCGCCATGGCCGACTTCGAGACGGCGCGGGACCGGGTGCTGCTCGGGCAGCGACGCGAGTCCATGGTGCTCTCGGAGGCCGAGAAGGAGCGCATCGCCTACCACGAGGGCGGCCACGCCGTGCTGGCCTACGTGCTCGAGAACGCCGACCCGGTGCACAAGGTGACCATCCTGCCGACGGGCATGGCCCTCGGCGTCACGCACCAGCTCCCGATGGAGGAGCGGCACATCCACCCCCGCGACTACATCGAGGACTCGCTCTGCGTGCGCATGGGTGGCCGCGTGGCGGAGCTGCTCGTCTACGGCGACCTGTCGACCGGCGCCGCCAACGACCTCGTCGGCAACACCGAGCTCGCCCGCAAAATGGTGCGCGAGTGGGGCATGAGCGAGGCCATCGGCCCCATGGCCTGGGGATCGGCGGGCCAGGTCTTCCTGGGCGAGGACCTCATGCACACCCGTGACTACTCCGAGGACACCTCCAAGGTCATTGACGAAGAGGTCGAGCGCATCCTCCGGGTCGAGGAGCAGCGCGCCATGGACGTGCTGAGCAAGCACCGCGGCGGCCTCAACGCCATCGCCCGCGCGCTGCTCGACAACGAGATCATCGACGGCGCCGAGGTGGCCCGCCTGGTCGACGAGGCCCACGGGTCGCCCGTGCACGACGAGGGCACCAAGTCCGTGCCGCACTTCAACGAGGCGGCCATCGCCGCGCCGGCCGCCAACGGTGCCAACGGCGCCGGCAACGGGAACGGGGACGGCCCCCACGCCGTGACCGACGGCAGTCCCGGCGCCGTCGCCGTCCCCGCCGCCCCCACGTCCCCGGCCCGCCAGGCCGACCCCGAGGCGTGGGCCCCCCCGCCGTGGCCCCCGCCCAACCCCGCCACCGGCACGCCGGAGGGACCAGCCGCCCGCTAGGCCCCTCGACGCGCTCGGCCGGCGCACCCGTATTCGAACCGGTTCGGGCGGCGCGGCGTCATGAAGGGGGATGGTGGAGCACGAGCTCGAGAACTGGCTCGAGGACGGGTATGTGGCCTCCTTCCGTACCGCCTGCCTGATCCTGGGCAACCGGGCCGACGCCGAGGAGGCCGTGCAGGACGCCTACCTGCGCGGCCTGGCGCTTCCGTGACTCCCTCTCGTCCGTCCCGAGCATCCGGCCCTGGCTCTACCGCGTGGTCGTCAACTCCTGCTACTCGAAGCTGCGCCGGGAGATCCCCCACCGCGACCGGCGCGCCGGCGACGAGCCGCTGGCCCAGCTGCCCGCGGCGGGCGCCGACCCCGAGGCGAGAGCCGCCCAGGGCGAGGTGGCCGAGACCGTGCTGGCCGCGTTGCAGCAGCTGCCCCTGTCGCTCCGTGTCCCCGTCGTCCTGCGCTACTACGCCGACCTGAGCGAGCGCGACATCGCCCTGGCCATCGGCCGGCGACCGGGCACGGTGAAGTCCCGCCTGCACGAGGCCCGCCGCCGCCTGGCGGCCGACCCCGCCCTGTGCGCCCTCGCCGGCGCCGGGGACGCACCTCGGACGGAGGAGACCGGCCCATGACCATGCTCGACGACGACCGCCTCGCCTCGCTCTTCGCCCGCGCCGGGGCGGCCTTCGAGGTCCCTGCCACCGGGCGCCGACGACATCCTGGCGCGGGCGGCCGGACGCGGGGCCACGGTCCGCCGACGGGGACGGCGAGCGGCGAGGTCCCCGACGGGGACGGCAGCGCGAGGTCCCGGCGGGGACGGCCGCCAGCCCGAGGCGTGCCGACGTCGATGGCCAGCCGGGGCGCCTGCGCCGCCTGACCGGCGTGGCGGGCCGCCACCGCATCCTCTCGATCGCCGCCTGCATCGTGGTCCTGCTCGTGCTGGCCGGTGCGGTCGGCGCGCTGGTGCGCAGCCCGGCGCACCCGACCATCACCGCTGCGCCGCCCCACACCCCGGCCACGGTCCCGGCCACCGCGCCGAGCACGACGACGACCGCACCCGGGCTGACCTCGCGCCACGGGACCGCGCAAGGCAAGGACGCTGCACCTCCGGCGGGCCGCGTTCGGCATCGCGTCCGGTTCGGCGAGCACCACCACGCGCCTCCGGACACGCAGAGCCTGCCCAAGGGAGCGGTGGGCCAGTCCGCCAAAATCGAGCAGACCGGCTCCCTGACACTGACCGTCGGTCGCGGGAAGCTGAGCCGGACGATCACGCAGTTGAGCGCCCTCGCCGTCTCCGACGGCGGCTTCGTCGCCAACTCACAGACGCAGTCGGGTGCGCAGCCGCCCTCGGGCAGCGTGACCCTCCAGGTGCCGGTGGACAGCTTCGCCGACGTCGTGCAGCGGGCCCAGGCGCTCGGCAGGGTGTCGGACCTCACGACCAAGGCCACCGACGTCACCGGCCAGTACGTCGACCTGCAGTCGCGCATCACCGCGCTGCAGGCCAGCCGCCAGCAGTACCTGACCATCCTGGCCAAGGCCACGACGGTGGGCGACGTGCTGGCGGTCCAGGAGCAGATCGACTCCACTCAGTCCCAGATCGAGCAGCTGCAGGGCCAGCTGCAACTGCTCGCGAGCCAGACGTCGTACTCGACGCTGACCGTCACGGTCGGCGAGAGCGCGCCGCCGCCGCCCCCCGGCCCGCTGCCCGAGTCCGGCCTCGTCCGGGCCTGGCACGCCAGCATCGGCGGCTTCGTCACGGGCGTCGAGGGTGTGATCCGCATCGCCGGCCCGTTGCTCTTCGCCCTCCTGCTGCTGGGAGCTGGTCCTGGCCGGCGGACGGGCCCTCTGGCGGCGCTACCAGCGCCACAACCTGTAGGCCCGATGCCTCAGGCCCCGATGGCGGCGGCCAGCGGGATGCCGGGCATGGAGACCACGCCCACGCCGGCGGACGGGCCGAGGTCCTCACTGACGGCCATCGGCCCCGAGGAGTGCACCAGGACGGGATGCAGCCCGGCGGCCGCCAATGGTGCGCCGGAGACGATCTCCACGCTGCCGGCGGCCAGCGTGCCCGTGGCCAGCACGTGATCGCCGGACGGCGTCGAGGCGAACGCTCGGTAGCTCTCCGGACCGCCAGAGGTGTTGAGCAGTGCCAGGTACGCCGGGGCGACCCCGCTGACGGCGGGCTTGGCGGCTGTCCCCGGTGGCGGCACCACCCACTCGCCCGAGGGCGACGTGGTGCTCAGACCGTCCACGGCCACGGCCATTCCGTCCTGGGGCGACACGGTCGAACCGGGGATGTTCACGGTCCGGCCCACGACGACGCCGGGCCCTCCCGTGGCGTCGATCGGTGGTGGTGTAGGTCTCGCCGGCGGGGAGACGTGTCTGCGAGCTCGTGGGGAGCACCCACGTCGTCCCCGGCAACACCTTGTCCGTCAGCGGGGCCAGCGGCCCCGACGGCAACCGGAACTGCACCGTGACCGCCTCCGTCGACGGCCCCGGGTTGAAGACGTCGACCTCCGAGTTGCCGCCGGCCACCTCCTGCGCCTGGGGTATCGCCCAATGGGCCTGCGGGGTGGCGACCCCCGGCACCAGCGCGAGGCCGCCCGAGGTCGCACCCGCCCCGACCATGCCCTGCACCTCCGACGCGACGACCCGGCCGGTCCGCGCGCTCACGATGGTGCTGACGGTGTTGACCTGCTGCACCTCCGAGGCCACGTCCTCGGCCGCCACCTGGCCCGGCTGGAGCACGATCCCCTGATAGTTGATCGGGTGGACCATGCCGCCCGGCGTGACGAAGCTGAGATCGACCACGACGGGCGTCGACGTGGGATTCAGCAGCGACACGGAGAGCGTGTTGGCCGCCGCGGTGGAGCCGCCGGCGAAGTACCACTGGGGCGAGGTCGTGGTCTGGCACGGCGCCTGTGACCAACCCAACGAGCCCTTCACCGTCTGGGTGACCGCCACGCCTCCGCCGCCGTGACGACGGTCTCGGACACCCACGAGCCCGATGCGAGCGCGGGAACGGCCGGGGTGAGCGACCCCGTGCGCCGGCACCGTCGCGGTGGTGTCGGCGGTGGCTCCCGAGTCCGACGTGGCGGTGATGTCGGCAGCGACGGGTCTCGCCGTCGTGTTGGTCAGCACCAGGAAACCCGGCGACGCGCCCCCGGCCGTGGACTGGCCCGTGCAGTACCAGGCGGAGGACTCCGCGTCCGGCGCGCCGACCAGCGCGCTGGGCGCCGGCGCGGCCGCGACGGGCACCGGCGCCCCTCGCACGGCCACGGCGATCCCGACCCCGGCGACCACCAGCACGACGAGTGCGGCAACGCGCCACCGGCGCTGACGACTGACGTGGGCCGGCATCAGAACGTCACCGTCTCGATCGAGGATCGCACTCTCGGTGACAGGGAGCGCCGACGTGACGGTGGAGGGAGCCAACGGACCGCGGCGCCGGCCGATCAGCGCCAGTGCCAGCAGCACCCAGGCAGCCAGCTCGAGGAGCACCACCAGCGGCACGAAGGGGAACTGCGAGAGCGAGAGAGTGGCCCCGCCCTTGGCACTCGCCGCGTACTGCGCCGCCCAGCCGAAGGCCGGCTGCCGCGCCACCGTGTGCCCGTCCAGCGTCAGGGTGAAGCTCCCCGCCGGGGCATAGCCGGCGTAGAGGGTGCCCGCCGGCACCGTGCCGGTGGCCGGCCCACCCGACGACAGCGGGCTCAGAACCGACTGCCAGCCCGCGACGTCCGCCGCGCTCGGGTAGGCCGACGCCTGCACCGGCAGTGCGGTGGCGCGCGCGGCGGTGACGGGCATGTCGGCCCCGTTCTCGTAGACCTGGGCGCCGAGGACGCCCGGCACCACCTGCAGGTCGTTCTGCTCGAGGAGGTCGGCGTTGAGGCCGGCCGGCGGAGGCGCGCTGACCGACGCGGGGCTCGACCCCACCAGGGAAGGAGCCAAGGCGTCCACCACGACCACGTAGCGCACGCCGGCGGGCGCCAGCAGGCGACCGAGGTGGACCGTGCCCCCGGCGACGGCGAGCCGGACGGCCTGGGCGACCTCGTCGGCCGGCCCCGGACCGGCGGGGGCGAAGACCTGGGTCGCGTCCGGCAGCTCCTGGGGGGTCAGCGCGTAGGCCAGGCCCGGCGTCAACCGACCATCCACCCGACGGCAGCGCCCGGGGATCGCCCAGCCACAGGACACGGGCCACGCCCGTGCTGGGCCGGGCCAGGAAGGCCAGCGGCTGCTCCATGCCCTGCGAGGGGAGCGCCCAGCGGCCGCCGACCGCGCCGCCCACCACGGGCAGCAGGCCGAGCGCCACGAAGAGCGAGCGCCCCGACGCTGACCAGCTGGCGCCAGCCGAACTCCCGGCCGCTCAGGTCGTTCTCGAAGGCGGCGATGCCGATGCCCGACGCACGCCGCGACGGCGAGCGCCGCCGGGGCGAGCACGACGGTCTCCGAAGGCGTGAACGAGCCGAGCCCGCCCCGTGAGCGCGGCGTAGGCGATGCCCCACGACGCCAGCGCCATCACCCACAGGCGCGAGGCCCAGGCCAGCCTGGTGCCCCGGGCGATCACCAGGGGCAGCGCCGCGCCCGCCACCAGCAACCAGGCGATGGGCGAGCGGGCCACCGGCCCGACGGCGAAGCGAATGACGTCACCCCAGCTCGGCGCCGTCGCCCCGGCGATGGGAAGGCCGAAGATGGCCACGGATCCCTTGCCCGCCAGCGCCGTACCGACGACCCAGGGCAGGGCCAGGACCAGGGCCACCACCACGGCCTGCACCGCCACGACGAGCACGCGCCATGCCGGCCCGCCCGCGCCCACCAGGACACTCCCGAGCACCCAGGCGACCGCGACGACGAGCACCATCGGGACGACGGCGGGGGCGAAGCCCGCCGCGGCGGCGATGACGGCGCCGAGGATGACGACCTGGCCCGCCGGCCGGCGCCGCCAGTGCGGTCCGGGCGCGACCGCGTAGGGCTCCACGCCGGCCGCCCGGGCCAGCCGCAGCGCGATGAAGGGGAAGGCGGCGTAGGCCACCAGCCCGTCCCAGCGGCCCAGGCCGAGCGCGCCGTAGGGCAGCGGGAGCCCGAGGTAGCAGATGACCGCCACGACGCGGGCCCGCGGCGACACCAGCGGGCGCAGGAAGCGCGAGACGCCCCAGGCGCCGAGCGGGATGCACCCGAGGAGCAAGACCCGCTGCAAGGTCCCCATGGCGCCGAAGAGCGACGGTGCCGCCGAGGCCGATCAGCCCGAAGGCGGGCGAGGCGGGCGCGGTGGTGCCCACCCCCGCCGACTGCCAGCCCGAGAAGAAGTGGTGCCAGCTGGTCGACCAGGAAGGGAGCGGGGCGAGCTGCCCGACGAGCGGCAGCGTCCCGAAGAAGAGGTCGCGGGTCCCGAGGACGATGACCAAGAACGCGATGACGACAGCCACCGTGCGCTGACGTCCGGTGGTCAGGGGCGACGCCCGGACCCGGCGGCCGAAACGGTCCCGTCCCGAGCGCCGGCCCAGGTCGTCGAGGTCGTCGAAGTCCGCGTCCTCGCTGAAGGCCGAGCCCACGCTCCCGGTGAGGACGGCCACCGCGGCGGCCTGCTCGTGGTCCTCGCTCCGGGCGTTCCCGCGCCGCGACCGCGTTCGCCGCATTCGAGGCCCTGGTGAGAGAGGCGGCTGAAGTAGCTCGAGAGCCGCGCGCTCCCCCGCACCTGCAGCCGCCGCACCTCGGCGTCGGGGAAGAGACGGTGGTCGGCCAGCTGGCCCCGCAGCACCGACAGCTCGCTGAGCCGGCGGAAGTTCCAGCGCCAGGCACCGGTGACGGCCCGGGCCCGGTCGCGGTCGCGGGCCAGCACGGCGACGAGAAACTCGCCGAAGGCCAGCAGCGCCGCCTGGGGCAAGACCCGCAAGAGGCTGAGCCGCGTGTAGCACTTCAGCACGGCCCGCAACTCGTGGCGCCGCTGCAGCGACTGCAGGGTCACGGGGTGGCGACCGGCGGCCTCGCCCGCCACCGCCAAGCGGCTCAAGCCCGCTGGCGACCGCCTCGCGGTGGCGCACCCGCGCGTCCGGAGCCACCACGACGCGCGAGCCGGCGACCTGGCTGCGCCACGAGAGGTCGAGGTCCTCCCCCATGGCGACGATTCCGGGGTCGAAGCCCTTGAGCTCGGCGAAGAGGTCGGCCCGGACCAGAATGCAGCCGCCCGGGGCCACGAAGACGTCGCGTACGGCGTCGTGCTGACCGTGGTCGACCTCGCCCTCGATGACGCGATCCACCACGGCGCCCGTCTTGTCGCAGCTCATCCCGACGTGGAGCAGGACGCGGGGGTCGTCCCAGTGCACGAACTTCGGCGAGACGACCCCGGCGTTGGACCGGAACGACTCCTCCACCAGCTTGTGCACCGCGTCGGGGTCGAGGGCGACATCGTCGTGCAGCAGCAGGAAGAAGGCTGCTCCCTCCACCATGCCGAGGGCCTCGTTGGACGCCGCCGCGTAGCCGGGCCGGCCCGGCAGGTGCCGCACGAAGGCGTCGGGGAGGACGCGGGCCACCCGCTCGGTCACCTCGTGTTCGCCCTCCCCGGTCGACAGGACCAGGACCGACATCTCCTCGTAGTCCTGGGCCGCCAGCGAGGAAAGTGCCTGCTCGAGCCAGGGCCCGGTCCCGTTCGTGACGACGACGGCGACCACGGCCGGCACTTGGGCGTCCATCAGGGGGTCGAGGCTATCCGGTCCGGCATCTACCCCTTCAGGCACGAAACACACTCCCGGTGCTTGCTACTGTTTAACAGACGTGATACTCTTGTACACGAACGCAGTGGCCTGCCGGCGGCTCCTGCGTCCAGAACGTCGGAGTGAACCGACCAGACAGGAGGCTTCACATGCCTGAAGTACCCACCAACATCACCAACATCTCCAAGGGTGTCACGGACCTCGCCCGCGATGCGGCATACGTGGCCGTCGGCCTCGGCGTGCTGGGCTACCAGCGGGCCCAGGTCCAGCGGGTCGAGCTGCAGCAGCGGCTTTCCAAGGACTTCTCGCTCGACCAGCGCATCGACGAGGTGCGCCAGGGCGTGGCCAAGGGGATCCACCAGATCGACGACTTCGCCGAGACCGCCGCGCAGTTCGTCGAGACGACCCTCCAACCGCTGGAGGACAAGCTGCCCTCCTCGGTGAGCCAGGTCACGACGAAGGCCCGCGAGCAGGCTCGTGAGGTCCGGACTCAGATCCGCCAGCGTGTCAGCGCCGCCTGAGCGACCCCGCTTCGCACACCGACAACGCTCGCCGTCAGTCCGCCTCCCACGAGGTCAGGACGTCGGCGAGCGTTGTCGCGAGGGGATGTGCGGCTCCCAGCCCGTCGCGGCGCGGAGCCGCTCCGCGCTCGCCGCGCAACACGGGCACGTCGACCGGCCGCACCAGAGCGGGATCGGTCTCCAACGTGAGGTCCGCCCCCGCCAGCTCCAGGAGCTGGTCCGCCACCTCGGACATGGCCACGTCCCGCCCCGAGCAGACGTTGTACACCTCCCCGGGATCGCCGCGCTCGACCAGGAGGCGGTAGGCCGCCACCACGTCGCGGACGTCGGTGAAGTCGCGCCGGGTCGTCAGGGTGCCCACCGGCAGGGACCGCGCCCCGCTGCGGCGGGCGTCGACGATCCGCTTGGCCAGCGCGGGCACGAAGAAGTTGGGTGACTGGCCCGGGCCGATGTGGTTGAAGGGCCGGACGACGATGACGGGCTGGCCGTAGCCGCGCCACGCCTGGAACGCCACCGCCTCCGCCGCCAGCTTGCTGGCGGCGTACGGGCTGGCGGGCCGGGTGGGCGTGTCCTCGCCGAGGGGCAGCTGTTCCGGGGTGACGACCCCGTAGACCTCGGCCGAGCTGACGACGAGCACGCGGGGGCTGCCCTCGATCGACCGGGCGGCCGCCAGGATCTCGGCCGTGCCGAGCACGTTGACCCGCAGCACCTGGCCGGGGTGCTCCCAGCTCTCCCCCACGTGGGTCATGGCGGCCAGGTGGTACACCGCCTCCGGCACGATGTCGGCCATCACCCGGCCCACGGCAGCGCCGTCGGCCACGTCCGTTTCGATGTCGATCACCGACGACCTCGTCGCCGCGGTCCTTGAGGTGCGCCGCCAGCCACTGGCCCACGAAGCCCTTTCCGCCGGTGATCAGCGCGCGCATCCGCGGAACCCTACTGCGAGGCCGCACGGGCGACCGCATACGCCCGCAGATGGAGTGCGACACTCGCCTCCCAGGTCCGCTCCGCCGCGACGGTGAGCCCGAGCGACCGCCGGGACGTGGCGCGACCTTCCTGGAGCGCCGTGCCGATGGCGGCGGCCAGCGCATCCACGTCGCCGGGCGGGACGAGGAGGGCGGCTCCGTCGGCCATCTCGGCCATGGCGGTGCCCTCGGTCGTCACCAGCGGCGCGCCGCAGGCCAATGCCTCGAGGGCGGGCAGCCCGAATCCCTCCTCGAGCGCCGGGTAGGCCACGGCCGCGGCCTGGCGGAGCAGCGCGGGGACCGCCTCGTCGGGCAGGTAGCCGGTGCGCACGATCCGCTCGGGATGCCGGGCCGCGGCCAGCGCGCGCTCGGTCTCGGCCATCCCCCAGCCGGTCTGTCCCCCGAGGACCAGGACGGCGTCGGGATGGGCACGGGCCACCTGGTCGAAGGCGGCGATGAGGGGAACCAGCCCCTTGCGGGGCTCGAGCGTGCCGACGTAGGCGACCAGGGGCCGGTCGGCCGGGACGCCCAGCGCGCCGAGCACGGCGCGGTCGGCGCCCTCGGCCGGCTGGCGCGGGGTGAACCGTTCATGGTCGACCCCGTGTGGCGCCACCACGACCGGTGCCCGCACATCGCACACGGCGCGCAGCCGGTCCTCCGTCACCTGGCTCACGCAGATCACCACCGCGGCCTGCCGTGCGGCCCGGCGGATGGCGCGCCGGAAGAACGCCGCCTTGGAGCGGAGGTGCCATTCGGGGTGGTCGAAGAACGTGCAGTCGTGGATCGTCACGGCGCAGGGCACCGGCGATCGGGCAGGCATCGTGTAGTGCGGGCCGTGGTGCACCTCGACCCCGACGGAGCGCAGCACGGAACCGAGGCGGACCTGCTCGTAGACCAGCCGGCCCGGCCGCGAGGCGGGCACGACGCCGCGCACCGCGGCGCCACCGGCCAGGCCGCGCCAGCGCGACTCGTCACCGCGCCGCGCCAGGAGGGTGAGCCCCACGTCGTCGCGCCCGGCCAGGCCGCGGGCCAGCGCAATGGTGTAGTAGCCGGCGCCACCCGGCCGCGCCGGGACGGCCGAGACGTCGAGCGACAGGTCCAGGCGCTCGGCCGTCACCGCAACGACCGCCACAGCTCGATGTGGGCGCGCGCCGCCGCGCGCCAGGTCCGCGGTCGACGCGTACGCCGCACCCCGGCTCGCCAGGTCGGCCCGCAGGGCGTCGTCGGTCAGGATGTCGGCCAGTCCCCCGGCGATGTCGTCGATGTCGAGTGGGTCGACGATGCGGGCGGGTGCCGGTCCCACCGCACCGAGGTCGCGCACGCTCGGGACCTCGTCGGACACCACGGTCGGGATGCCGACGAGCATGGCCTCCAGGGGCGGCAGGCCGTAGCCCTCCGTGAGTGGCACATAGGCGAAGGCGCGGGCTCGCCGGTAGATCTCGGAGAGGACGACGTCGGGGACGGGGCCGGTGAAGACCACGTGGTCGGCGGCCCGGGGGACGGGCGGCTCAGGGCCCCATCCCGACGGCCCGACGATGACGAGCGGCCACGGGCCCGGAAGCGAGTCGCGTACCTGGGCGAAGGCCCGCACCAACCGGTCCACGTTCTTGCGAGGCTCGAGCGTGCCCACGGTGAGGAGGAACTCTCCGGCGACGCCCACCTTTCCGAGAAGGACATCGGCGGCGACGGCATCGGGCGGGGGCAGATGATCGGCGCCGCTCGGCACCACGGTGATCCGGCCGTCGGCGATGCCCATCGCCGCCAGGTCGGCCGCCACCAGCCGGGACGGGACCACCAGTGCGGCATCGGACCCACTGGCCCGTCGCAACGCCGCCTCGTGCCAGCGCGCCCCGCGACGCGTCGTGGCTTCGGGGTGCCGGCGCCAGGCCACGTCGTGGACCGTCACGACCAGCCGCTCGGAGCTCGAGCGCCGGAGCTGGGGCGAAGCCAGGGACACCGAATGCACGACGTCGAACCCGCCGGGAGCACGGATCAACCGGTGGTCCCAGGCCCGGGTCAAGAGCCGGCCCGGCAGCCGCGAGGTGTGCAACGGCCGGCCGAACGCAGCCAGCGGATCGGCGGCCCCGCCCGGGGGCCGGCTGGCCAGCAGCGCCACCTCGACCCCGTCGCCCTCCGTGGCGGCGACGGCCAGGCCGCCGAGGAGGCCGCGGGCGTACGCGCCGATGCCGCCCGGCACGCGCCGGCGGAGCTGCTCCGCGGCGAGGAGCACGGAGAGGGCGGACCGCTCAGCCACGGCCTGCCGCCGCAGCGCGATAGAGGGCCTCGAGCTCGTCACCACAACGCTCCCATGAATAGCGCGCCGACCAGGCCGCCCCCGCGGCAATGAGGCGGCGGCGTTCCACCTCGTCGCCGAGGCAGGTGGCCAGCGCCTCGACGAGGCCGTCGTGATCGCCCACCTCGACCAGCAGCGCGCCGTCCCCGAGCACCTCGGGCAGCGAGCCCGCCCGCGTCGCCACCACGGGCACCCCGGCGCGCATGGCCTCCAACGGCGGGAAGCCGAAGCCCTCGTAGAGGGAGGGGAAGGCCAGCAGGCTGGCCCGGGAGAGCAGCGCCGCCAGGTCGGGTTCCTCCACCCAGCCCGTGCGGACGATCCTCTCGCGCACGCGCGAGGCGGCAATGGCCGAGACCAGGGCCTCCTCGCCCCACCCCGGCGGCCCGGCCAGGACGAGGGCAACGTCGGGTTGGCGCCCGGCCACTGCGCCGAATGCCCGCACCAGCCCCGGCAGGTCCTTCCGGGGCTCGGCTGTCCCGATGGCCAGGCAGAAGCGCTCGACGCCGGGCGGGAGGACGCGCCGCAGCACGGCAGCGGTGGCCGCCTCGGCCGGGACGGGCAGATCGGGGATGCCGGGGTTGACCACGCGCACGCGGGACGGGTCGGCATCGAATGCCTCCACCACCTCGCCCGCCACGAACGCGGAGTCGGTGTGGACCCACGCGCCGCGGTCGAGGGCGCGACGGATCAACCCGGGGTAGGCGAGCGTCGCCGCGTTGCACAGTTCGGGATGGTGCAGGGGCGTCAGGTCGTGCACCGAGACCACGGCGGCGGCCCGACCGGTCGGGGGCACCAAGAAGTTCGTCCCGTGCACGACGTCGGTGGCCCCGATGAACCATTCCAGCGGCGGGAAGTCCCCTCGGGTCCACAGCGCGTGGAGGGGTCGTGCCGGCATGGGGCGCTGCCGGGCCGCGACGCCGTCGGGGAGCTTCGCCTCCATGAGCCGACGGCGGCGCCAGCTGACGGCATAGGCGTGCACATCGACGCCGGCGCGCTGCGCCAGGGCCGCCAACGCGCCGTGGCAGAACGCCCCGACGCCCGTCGGGAGCCCGAGCAACGGGGTTGCGTCGAGCGCGACGCGCAGGCGCGCCGCCGTCGCGGCCCGGGACGTGTCGGACGTGGTCAGGTCGTGATCGCCCCGTCGATGGAGAGGATCGCCCCGGTGATGTAGTCCGCTTCGCTCGACCCGAGGTAGGCGAACGCTCCGGCGACCTCGTGGGGGTAGGCAAAGCCGATGGGCGACATCAACCGCTCTATGAGTTTCCAGTCGGCGTCCGCGGGCGGCCCGAAGTTGTGGATGATCGGCGTGTCGACGCCGCCGGGGGCAACGCCGTTGACGCGTACGCCCCGCGCCATGTACTCGACCGCGAGCGCCATCGTGAGCAGCCGCGCCCCGCCCTTCGAGGCGCAGTAGGCGGCCGAATACGGCTGGCCCTTCATGCCGGCGGTGGAGATCGTGTTGACGATGGCCCCGCCGTGCTCGAGTTCGAGCATGCCGGGCAGCACGGCCCGGCACATGAGGAAGGTCCCCGTCAGGTTGACCGCGATGATCTTGTCCCAGCCGCTCAACGACTGCTCGGGCGTGTGGGCGAACCCACCGATGCCGGCGATGTTGCACAGATTGGTGATGGACCCCAGTTCCCCGGCGGCCTGCGCGACCGCGGCAGCCACGCCGTCCTCGTCGGTCACGTCGCAGCGCACCGCGATGGCCCGACCGCCTGCCTCGGCCGACTCCGTGTTGATTTCTGCAGCCACGGCCTCGATGGCGTCGGTGGCGACGTCGAGGCACGCCACGGCGGCGCCCTCCGCGGCCAGGCGGCGCGCGGTGGCGCGCCCGATGCCCGAACCCGACCCGGTGACCACGGCCACCCGCCCGGTGTAGCGGCCAGGGGTGATGGCCTCGGGGGCGGTGCCCCGGTTCGGATCGGACTCCCCGACTCGTGTCGTGGGGCTCATGCGCGCTCCTTCTCGTCTTCTTCTCCGGTGGGGCCACTGCCTAGCACCCCGGCGCCGGGGCGACGACTCTGGGCCAGCCCCCGTTGGCGCTCCTCGGCGCCGCGTGCCGCCAGCGCCGCGAGGCGCACGGGGTCGACCTTCATCATGGGGGTCAGCGGGAGCTCGCCGACCACGACCAGGGCGTCGGGTGCCTTGTAATCGGACAGCTCGGTGGCGCAGTGGGCGCGCAGCGAGGCGAGATCGGGCTGCGCGCCCGGCGCAGCCACCACGACGGCCACGCCGACCTCGCCGAGGACGTCGTCGGCGACGCCGACCACCGCGGCCCGGGCGATCGCAGGGTGCGACGAGAGTGCCTCCTCGACCTCGGCCGGGTACACGTTGTAGCCGCCCCGGATGTAGCGCTCGTGGGCCCGGCCGGACAGCTGCAGGTTGCCCTCGGGCGTGAGCCGCCCGAAGTCGCCGGTGGTCAGCCACCCGTCCGGAGCGAGCACAGCCGCTGTCGCCGCCGCGTCCACCAGCTCCGCCACCGAGCGACCGCGGCCCGGCCCGCGACCCCAGTAGCCCCGCATGACCGCAGCCGAGCGCAGGAGGACGCGGCCGACCGAACCGGCGGGAACCGGCTCGCCGTCGTCGTCGACGATGGCGAGCTCGACCCCCGCCACCGGGCGGCCGACCGTGGTCGCCACCTCCTCGTCGGACGACGTCAGCGTCGTGCCCGTTCCCAGGGACGACTCCGTCGACGTGTAACGCACGACCACGGGCACGCCGAAGCGGCGGCGCACCTCGGCCACCATGGACGCCGTCATGCGCGCCGCACCGGTCCCGGCCACGCGCAGGGAGCTGAGATCGGCCTGCGGGAGCGCCTCGCTCGCCAGCATGAGCGCCCACTGCGTCGGGACGCCCTGGGCGACGGTCACCGCCTCGTCCGCCAAGACGCGGATCGCATCGTCGGCGCGCCACGGCGTAGGTGTGATGACGGTCGTCACGGCGTTGCCGATCTCGTCCCAGGCGCGGGTCATGTAGCCCACGTGAGCGAAGGGCAGTGGTGAGAGCCGGCGGTCCCCGGGATGGCTCAGCACGTCGGTCCCGCGCGCCACCGCGGCCAGGTTGGCGTGATCGAAGACCGCGCCCTTGGGCTGCCCGGTCGTCCCGCTGGTCCAGACCACGGCCACCGGGTCGGACGAGGCCAGCCGCGGCCAGCTGTCGGGCCCCTCCCCGTCCCACCAGCTCCGGGCCTCGGCGCGGGTGACCACCTCCACCGTCCCCGCGTCGGGACGCAGGCCCGTCTCGGGGTCGAGCACCAGGAGCACCGGCGCGGCACGCTCCACGATGGAAGCCACCTCGCCGGCTCCCATGCGCGGATTGATCCCCGACGTGATGGCCCCGAGCCGGAGCAGCGCGGCATACAGGACGGCGTACTCAATGCTCGAGGGCAGGAGCAGGCAGACGACGTCCCCCTTGGCGACCCCGTGGCGGGCGAGGTGGCCGGCCACGCCGTCGGCCGCGCGGTCCCAGGCCGCAAAGGTCAGGCTGCGCCGTCCGCCCCTTCCATCGGGCTCGACGTACGCCTCGACAGCGCCGTTCACCCGGGCCGCCTCCCGCAGGACCGACACCACGGTCTCATGCTGATCCGCTGGTATGCGCACTGCCATGGCGGGCGGCGATGGTACCAGGGGCAGCGGGAACGACCCTTGTCCGGGCGCTCGTATGCTCATGGCGTGCTGGTGGCTCTGTGCGGCGGCGTGGGGGCCGCCCGAATGCTCTCCGGGCTGGTACGCGTCGTCCCGGCCGGCGACATCACGGGGATCGTCAACGTCGGCGACGACATGGAGCTGCACGGCCTCTCCATCTGCCCCGACCTCGACACCGTCACGTACACCCTGGCCGGCATGGACAACCGTGAGACCGGATGGGGCGTGGCCGGCGAGAGCTGGGCCGTCATGGACGAGCTGGCGCGGCTGGGCGGCGAGGACTGGTTCCGCCTCGGCGATCGCGACCTGGCGACGCATCTGTTCCGCACGGGCCGGCTGGGGGCCGGCGAGCCGCTCAGCGCCGTGACGGCCGAGCTGGCGCGCCGGCGCGGCATTGCGGTGCACCTGGTTCCCGTGACCGACGACCCATTGCGGACGCGGGTCGCGTTGGCCGAGGCGAGCGCACTGGGCGCGCCAGGGACCGAAGTCAGCTTCCAGGACTACTTCGTCCGGCTGCACCACGCCGTGCCGGTGCGCGGCGTGCGCTTCGACGGGGCCGCCACGGCACGCCCGGCGCCCGGGGTCATGGACGCGCTCGGCGACGCCGAGACCATTGTGGTCTGCCCCTCCAACCCAGTCGTCTCGATCGGACCCGTGCTGGCCGTCCCCGGTGTGCGCGATGCCCTGGTGGCCCGGCGGGACCGGGTGGTGGGCGTGTCACCCATCGTGGCCGGCGCGGCGCTCAAGGGGCCTGCCGATCGGCTCATGGCGGAGCTGGGGACCGAGCCCTCGGTGGTCGGCGTGGCCCGGCTGTATGCACCGTGGGTCGGCACGCTCGTCGTGGACGTTGCCGACGCCTCCCATGCGGCGGCCATTGAGGCCGAGGGGGTGCGCTGCGTGGTCGCGCCCACCGTCATGAGCACGCCGGAACGGGCCGAGGCGCTGGCGCGCACGGTGGTCGATGCCGCCGGCTGAGGGCGTGCAGATCATCCCCATCACCGGCCTCGGCGAGGTGGCCCCCGGAACCGACCTGGCCGCGCTCATCGTCGGAGCGGTCGCGCCCGCCGAGCCCGACGGTCCTGAGCTCGCGGCCGGGGACGTGGTCGTGGTCACGCAGAAGATCGTCTCGAAGGCGGAGGGCCAGCTCGTCGAGCTCGACCACGCCGACCCGCTGGCCAAGCTGGCACTGGTGCGACGGGAGTCGGTGCGCATCCTGCGCCAGCGCGGTGACCTGATGATCAGCGAGACGCGGCACGGCTTCATTTGCGCCAACGCCGGCATCGACCTGTCCAACGTGGCGGACGGGACCGCGGCGCTGTTGCCCGTGGATTCGGACCGTTCCGCACGCCGCATCCGGGCGGGGTTGGAGAACGCCCTCGGCATCACGCTCGGCGTGATCGTCTCGGACACCTTCGGCAGGCCGTGGCGGCGGGGCGTCACCGACGTGGCCATCGGGTGTGCGGGTGTCGCCGCCGTCGTCGATCTCAAGGGCACCACCGATGCCGGCGGCCGGGAGCTCGTCGCCACGGAGATCTGCGTCGCCGACGAGTTGGCGTCCGCCGCGGAGCTGGTCATGGGCAAGGATCGCGGTGTGCCCGTCGCAGTCGTGCGCGGGGTTCCGGCGGAATGGCTGCGCCCCGCCTCGGTGCGCGCCGAGGTGATCCGGCCGCCGGACGAAGACCTCTTCCGCTGACGTCAGTCGGCGCGGGAGCGCACGAACTCGAGCACCGCCAGCACGCCGTCGTCGAGCTGGGTCCAGGCGCGCCATCCGAGCTGGATCGCCGCCCGCTCGACATCGAGGCTCGAGCGCAGCAGCTCGCCGGGCCGCAGGGGCGCCAGGACGGACTGAATCTCTTTGCCTGACTGCGATGCCATGGCGGCGACGAGCTCGTTGACCGACGTTTCGCGGCCGGTCCCGATGTTGCAGACGAGGCCGCCACCGCGGGTGGCGGCGCGCACGAAGGCGTCCACGACGTCGTCGACGTAGACGTAGTCCCGCGTCTGCTCGCCGTCCCCGAAGATCGTCACCGGCTCGTCGCGCAGCACGCGGTCGGCGAAGATGGCGATCACGCCCGCCTCGCCGTGGGGGTTCTGCCGCGGCCCGTAGACGTTGCCCAGGGCGAGGGCGCAGAACTCGAGGGAGTGCAGCTCGCGATAGGCCACCAGGTAGTCGATGACGGCTTTCTTGGACACGCCATAGGGCGACAGGGGCTGTTGGGGGTGCGATTCGCGCACGGGGAGGTCCTCGGCCGCCGGCTCGCCGTAGAGCGTGCCGCCGCTGGCGGCGAAGACGACCCGTTCTGCCTCGGCCTGGCGCGCCCCCTCCAGGACGTTGAGCGAGCCCACGATGTTGACCGTGGCGTCGAACGCAGGTCGCGCCACCGAGACGCGCACGTCGGCTTGGGCAGCCAGATGGAAGACCAGCTCGGGGCGGCGACGCGCCATCAGCTCAATGACGGCCGGCGCCGTGATGTCCAGGGAATGGATGGTGAGGGCCCGCCCGGCGCTGCCACGGGCCTCGGCCAGGTTGAGCAGCGAGCCCGTCGAGAAGTCGTCGACGACATCGACCTCGTGCCCCTCGACGAGCAGACGGTCGACCAGATTGGATCCGATGAACCCGGCGCCTCCTGTAACCAGCGTACGCATGCCCCGGCCTTTCTAGCCCGACACTCGCTCGCCGTCGACGAGCGTCCCCGATGAGACCACTGCATCGGCGCCGAGAACGGAAACCGCCCGGACATCGCCCCGCTGCCCCACGATCGACCGCGGGCCCATCACGGACCCGCCCACCGTGGCGTCAGCGGCGACATGGCACCCGCCCATGAGCACCGAATCCACGACGCGCGCACCGGACGACACGACCGTCCCGGGCCCGAGGATGCTGCGCTCGACCCGGGCCCCGGACTCGATCACGCAGCCGGCGAAGATGACCGAGGGTGCGGCAACCTGACCGGCCAGGTCACTCTCGCCCGCCAGCAGGACACCATCACCGCGGTCGGTGAGGACCGGTCTGACGATCGGGCCACGTTTGTGGTTCAAGTAGTCGAAATTTGCCTCGAGGTACGCGGCGGGGGTCCCCGTGTCGAGCCAATAGCTGTCGTCGGAGCGCGCGAAGAGCCCGCCGTCACGCACCATGGCCGGAAACGTCTCCCGCTCAATGGAGACCCGCCCCCCGTCGGGGATCCGAGCGAGGACGGACGGCTCGAGCACGTAGGTGCCCGCGTTGATTTCGTTGGTCGGAGCCTCGTCGTGTGGCGGCTTCTCGACGAACGCTTGCACCCGACCGTCATCGTCGGTGGGAACCACGCCGAAGGCGGAGGGGTCGGCCACCGGGTGAAGGGCGATAGTGCCCTCAGCCCCGCGCTCGCGGTGAAAGGCCACCAGGGTCGTCAGATCGAGATCGGTCAGCACATCCCCGTTGACGACCACGAAGGTCTCGTCGACTCCGGCGAACGTTGCGGCGAAGCGGACGGCGCCGGCCGTGTCGAGCGGTTCGGATTCGACGGCGTAGGTCACGCCCATGCCGGCGATCCGGCCGTCCGGGTAGGCCTCCATGAAGGCATCGGGCAGATAGCCCAGCGAGAGGACGGCGTCATCGATGCCGTGCGAAGCGAGATGCATGAGCACCCGCTCGATCATGGGCACGCCCACAATGGGGAGCATCTGCTTGGGAGCCGAGAGCGTCAGGGGACGAAGCCTCGTTCCCTCGCCCCCAACGAGGACAACCGCCTTCATTACTTGGTCGTCGTCGTGGACGAAGACGTTGTCGTCGTCGTGGCCGGTGGCGCCGTGGTCGTCGCGCCGGCGGCAGCGGTCGTGGTGGTCGTGGCCACGGGTGCCGCACCGCCGGCCAACACCTGCTGCAGGGCGAGAATGGTCGAGGAAGGCGGCTTGGGCATCGCCGTCCCCTTGGGCACGAAGCCCGTCGTGATCAGTTGCCGGTTGGCGAACTTGAGATTCGCCGGCTCGGTGGTCGTGGCACCCCCGGTTTCCTCTTCCTCGTGGTTCTTGGAGGTCGTGGTGGAGATCACCCACGAACGCGCCTGCACAATGCCGGCCTTGCCGGCATCCGGCGTACCGGTCGGGCACTTCTCGCCGTTGGTGTAGGCAGGCACCTTGGTCGACGGGTACTTGAGCTTGGTGTTGGTCAACGTCAACCCGGTATACCCCTGGGCGAACTTGCCCAAGGTCGCATTGTTGCCTGCTTCGCTCGAACTCTTGGGCTCGACGAGAAGGACCCCGCTCCCACTGGTCGTGAGGCCCGAGGCGCTCGAAGGCGAAGCGGGAAGCGCAGCCTCCATGGTGCCGCAGATGTCGAAGGCCAGGCCGGCGTGCCACGACGTCCCGACGGTTGGCTCAACGACCGTCGGGACCTTGTTGTAGTTGTACTTGGCCAGGGCAATGGAGGCCACCCCGACAATGACGATGATGACGAGCGCGGCGTACCAGTTCACCGGCATCTGCCCGCGGTAGGTGGTGCCGCCGCCCGTTGCGGCGGCGCGTGCAACTGATTTCCCAGAAGAGCTTCTCGCCATGGCGGGTGGCAACCCTACAGCCTGGCGGGGTGCCCTCCCTCAGCAGGCGACCCGAGGAGCAGGTCACGGTAGAGGCCCGTCGTCGCAGGGTGGAGGCAGTCCTCTCGGGCGTGCGCCACCGTCCGGCCTGGTGGACGGGTCGCCTCGCCGGCCAGCGTCCGCAACTGGGCCATGGCGGCATGCAGCCGGACCCGGTTGCCCTGGGCATCCGTCGCCACGAGCAGCGCTCGGTACAAGCGCTCGTCGTAGGGGCTCAGCCGCAGCCCCTGCCGCACCATCCACTCGGCCACGTCGCCACGCCCGAGCCGCACCAGCGCGTCCGCACCTCGGAGGGCCGTTCGCACGACCAGGGACTCGACGTCCGACTGGGTTCCATCGAAGACCGCCCAGTCGGTGCGTCGCAATCCGGCAAAGAGCGGTCCCCGGATCAGGCCCATGGCCGCGAGGAGCTGCTGGGGGTCGTCGGACGTTGCGAGCGACGCGAACCGCTCCACGTCGGTCGTGACCGAGTCCCCCAGCCGGAGGGCGACACCACGAGGAAGATGCTGGTGGCCCTGCGCGTCGCGGCCGAGCGCCCGGCGGGCGTCCGAGGAGGTCGAATGCGCGGTCGCCAACGACACCGGCCGCTCGGGCCAGATCGCCAGCGGCCATTCCGCATGCCGGACGCCACCTCGATGGAAGGCGAGGTAGACCACGAGCTCACGAGCGGCGGGCCGGTGAAACGGCCCGGCCGTCCCGGCGACCACGACCGGACCGAGGACCGCGATGTCAACGCCGTCGTGCATCACTCCTGGGGAACGGTCGGCGGCGCCGGCACATGGCCCCGAAATGGACCACAAAACCCGAGGGGCCAAGCACACTGCGTGGGGGCGGAGGGATTCGAACCCTCACTGGGGACGGTTTAAGCGCCCTGCCTCTGCCTGTTGGGCTACGCCCCCCGGGTCATCATTCTTGACCCAGCCGGGCCTCGTCACGAGGATGGCCCGATGGTGCACGACCTCGGCGACGTCGACCTGACCGATCTCGACACCTTTGCCGATGGGTTCCCGCACGACATCTTCGGGCTCCACCGGGACCAGGCGCCGGTGTGGTGGCACGAGCCCACCGCGCACACTCCCGACGGCGAGGGATTCTGGTCGGTCGCCACGTATGACGAGGTGCTCGAGGTGCTCCGCGACGCCGCGACCTACTCGTCGGAGACCGGAGGCGACCGACCCTACGGGGGGACGATCCTGCAGGACCTCCCCGTGGCCGGGATCGTCCTGAACATGATGGACGACCCCCGGCACGCCCGCATCCGCCGCCTGGTCACCCGAGGACTGACACCGGCGGCCGTTCGTGATCTGGAGGAGGAGCTGCGAGGTCGGATGCGCCGGCTCGTCGACTCGGTCGACGGCGAGTGTGACTTCCTGGTCGACGTGGCGGCCGAGCTCCCCATGCAGGCCATCTGTCTGCTCCTCGGCGTGCCCGAAGCGGACCGTCACCTTCTCTTCGACGCGGTCGAGCACATCTTCGACATTCCCGACGAATCCGACTTTCTGTCCATGACCCCGGAACGGCAGGCCGCCGTGGGCCACCTGTACGAGTACGGCGCGACGCTCATCAGCGCAAAGCGAGCGGCGCCGTGTCATGACATGCTCTCGACCGTCATTCACGCCGAGCTACCCGACACCGACCCGCCCCGACTCAGCGACGAAGAGCTCACGGCTTTCTTCTCCCTGTTGTTCTCAGCGGGCGCCGAGACGACCCGCAACGCCGTCGCCGGCGCAATGCTCGCCTTCTTGGAATGGCCCGAGCAGCTCGACCTCCTGCGGTCCGGACAGGCGCCGATGGAGACCGCGGTGGAGGAGATCCTGCGCTGGACGACACCTTCGCCCTCCAAGCGCAGGACGGCGACAACTGCATGCGAGCTCGGCGGGCAACGCATCAGTCCCGGACAGAAGGTGCTCGTGTGGGAGGGATCAGCCAACCGGGACCGGCAACGCTTCGACGAGCCGGACGCGTTCGACCTGCAGCGTCAGCCCAACCCACACCTGGCCTTCGGTCACGGCGCGCACTTCTGCCTCGGCGCACACCTCGCCCGGCTCGAAATCCGCGTGGCGCTCGAAGAGTTCCTTGCCTCGGTCGACTCATTCACGCTCGCGGCGCCCGTGCAATGGACGCGCAGCAACCGCCACACGGGCATCCGCCACCTGCCGTTGCGAATACACAAGGCGACCACAAAATCCCGCTGAGCACACCGCCATGTAGCCACCGTCGGACGCGATCAGCCGGTGAGAACTCTCCGCTCTGGAAAGAAATGGGCTTCAGCCGACAGTGCAAATCTCTTGCACCTTCGATCGCGATGATCGACGGCTGCAGGCCATCGTGTCGAGCCGCTAGCCGGGCACGCCCGACGCCAGCGGGCGATAGCGCTCCAGGACGGCCAGCTCTTGGTCGTGTGGCGCCGTCTCGGGCCGGGTGTCGGCCCCGAAGATCATGGTGGCGCGCTCTGCTGGCTCCCAACGGCGCCAGGAGCCGATGCCGTCGTGGCTGGGGTCACCCGTGGCGGCGAAAGCGAGCCACGCTCGCTGCATCTGGCTCGACAGCTTCTCGACATCAGCGCCGGCCCCGGAAAAGACCTGCACGGCCGGATCGCTGACCGCGCCGAACACGAAGGGCAGCTCCAGCGCATGGCACGAGCCAAGGATCCCCCCGAACGCGGGCGATTCCCAGTCGAACAGGTAGACGAAGGCGCGCGAGCCCCGGGCGACGTGGGCGGCCGCCAGCTGGAGGCTCGGCCAGCGAAAGACGATGTCGGTGCCGACGGCGACCCAGATGGCATTGGCCTCGATGGACTCTTCGCGCGCGTGCCGGGCCGACCGGTAGGCGTCGATCACCTCGGCTCCGGGCATGTCGGGAGCGGCGTTGCCCACCCAACGTGTCACGCCGTCGTCGTCGAGCGCCATCAGTGCGGGGTTCCCGAGGCCGAAGAGGGTCAGCTCGTCCCGGTTCGTCCCGATCAGCAAATCGATACCGGCTGCGGCGCCATCGGCCACCGCGGCCAGCGGGTGGTCGGGCAGCAGGACACCGTCGACCACGGGAAGGAAGGGAAGCGGCAGCATCCCCGGATCGGGGCTTCGCTTGCCGAGCTCTTCGGTGGCGGCCACGAGTTCGGTGGCGGGGACATTCTCGAGTAACCCGCGGGTACAGGAGGCAAGGCCCAGGACGGAGGCCAGACGTTCACCCGATCGTTCCGCCTCGTGGAGCGTGTGCACGTGTGCGCCCCCGCTCTGCACGATGGCGCGCCCGAAGAGGCCCTTCGCAGAAGGCGTGCCCAGGAGTGTGGACACGCTGAATCCTCCGGCGGACTCCCCGAAGACGGTGACGGCGCCCGGATCACCGCCAAAGGCCGCAATGTTGTCGTGCACCCATCGCAAGGCAGCCAGCTGATCCTGTATGCCCCAGTTTCCGACCAGCCCGTCGGGATCGGCCAGGTCCCGGTGACCCAGGAACCCCAGCGCACCGAGCCGATAGTTGATCGTCACCACCACGGCGTCGCCGTTGCGCACCAACTCCCCGCCCCGGTAGAGGAACACGGACCCGCTACCCGAAGTGAAACCACCCCCGTGAATGAAGACCATCACGGCGCGGCCTTCTCCCGGCGCCACTGGTGACTCCGGTAACTCGGGCGTCCAGACGTTGAGGGAGAGACAGTCCTCGCTGTGCGGTTCGGACGCCGCCGGATCCGCCGGGCTCGTGACGC
This sequence comes from uncultured Acidimicrobiaceae bacterium, assembly GCA_963744045.1. GTDB lineage: Bacteria > Actinomycetota > Acidimicrobiia > Acidimicrobiales > RAAP-2 > Bog-473. The sequence continues at coordinate 328,132 of CAVUSB010000005.1, read as the reverse complement.
CAGGCAGGGCAGGCGACTGCGGGGCGATCGGCCCGAACGTCGACGCGTCGCGCACCTCGCTCCACCTCTCGGCCTCCAAAGGGGGTCGCCACCGCAACGGCCCGACCGGCGCTCGGCCGTAGGGGATACCCGAGAAGGACCACAGGTCACCGCGCCAAACGCCCCTGAGTCTCCCCTGAGCGACGGTGACGACACCCGTGTTCACGTACGTGGACCCTATGGAGACAAAGGTCGACGGTCAATCGAATGGCCGATCGAACCGATACCGAGAGACAAACACAACGTGAACAGCGCGCGAACTCGGGATGCGCCGGGGCGGACACGGAAGGGATGCCGAAATTGCCACCAAGCAGCCATTACGCTGATGCGCCGTGGTTACAGTGAATTGTCGGGACACTGTCCGCAGGCGGGCTCCTCTTGTCTGGCTGACCATGATCGTCGGCTTGCTTGCCGCGTCGCTGTCGACGACGGCAGCGACGAACGCGGGCGCGACGACATCCACCACGTTGCCCGGACCCGCGCCGAATCAGTCACAGATCAACGCCACCAAGTCGCAAGTCGGCCAGGTGGAGGCGACGCTGGCCCAGGAGGAGCAGCAGACCTCCATCCTCGACGGGAAGTACGACACGGCGGAGCAGAATGTCCAGAACGCGCAAGCAGCGTTGCAGACCATCGCCACGAGCCTCGTCCAGGAGCGTTCCGCCGTGAAGGCCGACAAGCAGCTCGTCGCCACTGACGCCGTCGCAGCCTACGTCTACGGCACGCCGGAGACCGGGTTCGCCTCCTACTTCTCGCAGTCCGCGACACAGAACCAAGAACGCAACCAGTACACGAACCAGATCGTCGGCAATCTCTCGAGGGACGAGACCTCGTTGCTGCAGTCGGAGTCGCGTCTGCAGGCCCAGGAGGCCGCGCAGCAGTCCGAGGCAGCACAGGCCCAGTCGCAGGCCGCACAGGCCAAAGCGCTCGCGCAGTCCAACGAGCAAGAGGCCGCGGCGACGAGGGCGACCCTGAACCAGGTACAGGGCCAGCTGGCACAGGAAGTCGCGGCGGCGGCAATCCAAGAGGCCCAGCAAGAAGCGGCGGCGGCGGCGGCGGCGCGGAACGCGGCGGCGCAGCAGAAGGCCGCGGCTGCCGCGGCGACGGCGGCCACCGTGGCAGGGGCGGTCGGCGGTGTTTCCAGTGCCGCCGCGGCGACGACGGCGGCCAACCAAGCCGGGGGCGCGACCGGCCCGGTGGGCGGATCCGCATCGGGTGGCAGTGCCGGGATGGCCGCGGTGCAGGCGGCCGTGTCCCAGTTGGGCGTGCCCTACGTCTTCGGTGGCGAGCAAGCCGGCGTGGGATTCGACTGCTCGGGCCTCGTCCAATGGGCCTGGGCCCAGGCCGGCGTCACCATTTCGAGGACGACCGAGACCCAGTGGCCCTCCCTCACCCACGTCTCGCTCGACGCGCTCGAACCCGGTGACCTGCTCTTCTATTACAACCTCGATGGCGACGACCAGGTCGACCACGTGGTCATGTATGCCGGTTCGGGACCCTATGGGACCGACACGGTGATTCAGGCCCCCTTCACCGGGGCGACCGTGTCCTACTCCCCGATCTTCACCGAGGGCCTGATCGGGGCTGCCCGCCCGTAACTCCCCCGCCCTGGACCCCGGCGCCCAGGCGATCGGTACGATGGCCCGGTGGCCAGCGGGCGCCCGGTTGTGGGCGAGAAGAACCGATCGACCGCCGTCGTGCCCATCCGCATTGCCGCTGAGCACACCGGTGAGCCCGAGGATCCCCGGCTCTCCGATGTCGACGAGTGGGGTCGATCCGAACGGACGCGAGCGTTGGCGCGCGCAATCTACGAGCCGATCTACTCGAAGTGGTTCCGCACGGAGTGGGAGGGCCTGGAGAAGATCCCGGCGGAGGGCGGCGCGCTGCTCGTCGCCAACCATGCCGGCGCCATTCCCTCTGACGCGCCGGTCATCATGCATGGGATTGAGAAGGAGCTCGGGCGACCCGTGTACGGATTGGCCGACTACTTCTTCCGGACGGTGCCCGTGGTCGGAACCCTGTGGGCGCGCGCCGGCGGCGTCTCGGCCCGTCCGGCCAACGCCTACCGGCTCCTGAAGGAGCAGCAGCAGCTGGCGCTGGTCTTCCCCGAGGGCACCAAGGGGACGTCCAAGTCGTTCACCGACCGCTACCAGCTCCGTCGCTTCGGGCGTGGTGGCTTCGTCGAGATCGCCATGCGGGCCGGCGTCCCGGTGATCCCCATCGCCGTCGTGGGCGCCGAAGAGGCGATGCCGGTCGTGCTCCGCCTGCCGAGCGTGGCCCGCGCCCTCGGTCTCCCCTACTTCCCCATCACGGCCAACGTGCTCGCCCTCGGGCCTCTCGGCGTGGTCACGCCCTTCCCGGCCAAGTTCAAGCTGCGCGTGCTCGCACCAGTCCACTTCGACGTTCCGCCGGATCAGGACCGGTACTCGAAGAGCCGGATCATGGAGGAGTCCGAGCACATCCGCACGCTCCTCCAGGAGTCGGTGTACGACATGCTGCGCGACCGGCGCAGCGTCTGGTTCGGCTGAGGCAGCCATGAGCCGTCGCGTCCTGGTCACCGGAGCCGACACGTTCTGGGGTGGCCGCATGATCCAGGCCCTCGAGACCGATCCGAGCATGAGCGTGATCCTCGGCATGGGGACCGGCACGCCGTCGGTCCCGTTCGAGCGAGCCGAGTTCGTCCGCGCCGACCAGACCTACTCCATCATGAACCGGATTGTGAAGGCGACGCAGGTCGACACGATCCTCCACACCTTCATGATCACGAATTCCTCATCCGTGCCGAGGCGGGCCATGCACGAGATCAACGTCATCGGGACGATGAACCTCCTGGCCGCTGCCGGGGCAGCCGGCTCGTCGGTACGGCACATCGTGGTCAAGTCGTCCACTCTGGTCTATGGCTCCGCGGCCAGCGACCCGAACACCTTCCTGGAGGACACCCCCCGCACGAGCCCCGTAAGGAACAGTGTGGAGCGTGCTCTCGTCGAAGCCGATGGGCTGATGCGTGACTTCGCGGAGGACAACCCCGGCACGCGGGTCACCGTGCTCCGCTTCGCCAACGTCCTCGGCGAGCATCTGACCACTCCGATCAGCCGGAACCTCGCACGGCCCGTGTGCCCATCCATCTTCGGTTTCGATCCGCTCCTGCAATTCATTGAGGAGGAAGACGTCGTGCGCGCGCTTCTCCACGTCACCCAGGCCGGGATTCCCGGGCTCTTCAACGTGGCCGCGGAAGGGCGGCTCCCCTGGAGCGAGGTGGCGACGATCTGCGGCACGCGGCTCGTCCCCCTGTCACCGTTCAGCCCTTTGAAGATCCGCCCCCTGGCCCGCCTCTTCGACCTGCCGGCGGAGCTCGAGGACCTGCTGCGCTACGGCCGTGGCGTCGATACCAGGCGCTTCGCCGCCACCGGGTTCAGGTACAACGCCACCAGCGCCGGCGCCGTGCAGTCGTTCATCCGGTCCTTGCGCCTACGACGGCAAACGGGCAAGCCGCCCGCGTCCTACACCTACGAGCACGACGTGGAGCAGTTCTTCCGTCACTCACCTTCTGTGGTGGGTGGCATCGACGCGTAACAATCAGGCCTCCAGCCACTCCTGGACCAGGTCCCGCTCGCGGACGGCCCATTCCTCCGCGGTGATCCCGTAGCGCACATGGTCCTCCCACACCCCGTCGATCTCCAGAAACCGCAGGGCGATCCCCTCCTCGCGGATGCCGAGCTTGTCGACCACCCGCCGGCTGGCCGTATTCCTCGGAATGATGGAGATCTCGACCCGGTGCAACGAGATCGCCTCGAAGGCAAAGCGCAGCGCGACGACCACCGCCTCGGGCGTCAGACCTCGACCGGCCAGCTCCTCGTCGATCCAGTACCCGATGAACCCGCTCTGGAAGGGCCCTCTCTGAATGGACGAGAGCGTCACCTCCCCGGCGAAGCGGTCGCCGACGAAGATGCCGAACCCGTAGCCGGTACCCAGGTGGCGCTCGCGCTCGCGGATGCCGCAGCGCGCCGCGAAGCTGGGACGATCCTCCGCCGGAGCCGGAGCGCCCTTGGGCCTGGGCTCCCACCGCAGGAGCCAGCTGGCGCACCGGGTCCGCACCTCGTGCCAGGCGGCAAAGTCGTTCTCCGTCAACGAGCGCAGCAGCACCCGCTTCCCCTGGAGCTCCAGGGGCGCGTGGCGCACCGCCCTGGCCGCAGTCATTGTCCGAGTACCTCCTTCAGCGCGCCCAACAGGGCGAGGACGTTGCGGCGACGCGCCGTGTGCCCCATGCAGCCGATGCGCCAGACCTGCCCGGCCAGCCGGCCCGCGCCTGCGCCGATCTCAATGCCGTACGTTGAGAGGAGCTCGCGCCGCACCGCGGCCTCGTCCACACCGTCCGGGGTCCGCACGGTGGTGAGCTGTGGCAGACGGTGGTCTGTGGCCACGAGCAATTCGAGGCCGAGGTCGGCCAACCCGTCCTGCAGCAGCCGGCCGCACTCGGCATGCCGTGCCCACGCCTCCTTGAGCCCCTCGTCGAGGAGCGCTCCGAGACCGGCGTGCAGCGCCGCCACCATCAGCACGGGCGCCGTGTGGTGATAGACCCGCGCGCCGCCCGAGACGTCGTTGACATAGCGCGCCAAGAGGTTGAGGTCCAGGTACCAGCTCGAAGGCCGTTCGACCAGGCGGTCCAAGGCCCGCTCGGAAACGGTGAGGGGGGCGAGGCCCGGCGGGACCCCGAGGCATTTCTGGGTGCCGCTGTAGGCGATGTCCACCGACCAGTCGTCGACGGCAACCTCAATGCCGCCGAGCGACGTCACCATGTCCACCAGCAGCAGTGCATCGCCCTTGCCTCGCCCCAACGGTGCAATGTCGTTGCGCACGCCCGTCGATGTCTCGGCATGGACGACCGCGATCATGGCGGGAGCCGGATGGGCTGCGAGCAGGCTGGCGGGGTCGACCGGCTCGCCCCACTCGGCGTCGACTCGGATGACGTCGGCGCCGTGGCGTGAGGCGACCTCGCACATGCGTTCGCCGAAGACCCCGTTGACGCCGACCACGACGGGGTCGCCAGGGCGGACGAAGTTGACGAAGGACGCCTCCATGCCGGCGGAGCCGGTCCCGCTCACGGGAAGGGTGAGTGCGTTCGACGTCCCGAAGACCTGGCGCAACCGGTCGTTGGTGCTGTCGAGCAGCGCCAGGAACTGCGGATCGAGGTGGCCGAGCACGGGACCCGCCAACGCCATGGTTACTTCCGGGTACGAATTCGAAGGTCCCGGCCCCATGAGGAGGCGGTCGCATATCCCCATCGGCGAATCGTGACAGGTCCACGCTCACCTGCGCCAACGCGAGACCCCGGAGCGGGTCCAGTAGATTGCCTGCGTGGAACGGGTGCTCTACGCCCCTCGGGCGCTACCGCCCCTCCCTCCCGACGTCTCGCAGGATCCTGGACCCTACGCGGACTGGGCGCGCCACCGCGAGGAGCAGCGGATGCGGAGGGCGGGCGCCGACCAGGGGATCGAATCTGTGCCTGGTCATGGCCGTGGCCGACGCCGAGCCGGCCGCCGTCCGGCGCACGCTCCAGAGCATTCGCCGACAGCGCGGCGGCTGGTCGCTCACCGTCGTGGCGCCCGACAAGAGGCTGCCCGAGATCCGTGGTCTCGTGCAGAGTGCGATGGCGCTGCGGCACCGGAGGCGCGTCAGCGTCCTCGGGGCCGGAGGGCCTGGCACGGAACGCGAGCTCCTCGGGATCGGCCTCCAGGCGAGCCGGGGCCTCGCTCGGGCACTCCTCTTCCCGGGTGACGTCTGGGCCCCCGACACCGCCCTCTTGCTCACCGCCGCGCTCACGCCCATGAGCGTGGTGTACGGGGACGAAGATCTGGTGAGCGCCGACGGGACTTGGCGTGCGCCGCGGTTCAAACCCGACTTCTCGCCCGAGTTCCTCCTCACGAGCGCCTACGTGGGCCGCCCGCTCGCCATGGGGGCCGGCGTGGCCGATCGCCTGCCCCGTCTCGTGGCCTGCGACACGGCGGCACTCGAGCACGAGTGCGCGCTGGCTGCCACTGAAATCGCCGAGGAGGTGACCCACATCGCGGAGGTGCTGTGCCACCGGTCCGAAGACCTGCATGACGTCGGCACCACATCGGCCCGCCACGTCGAGGAGGCCCTCCGCCGTCGCGGGGACGATGGACGGGTCGACGCCGGCTCCGCTTCGGTCTCCCGCATTGTGCGGTCGGTCCCGGCCGACCTCCCGGTCAGCATCCTGATTCCCTTCCGCGACGAGCCACGGCTGCTCCGCACCTGCGTCGACTCCCTGGCTGCCACCACCAGCGCGCACACGAGCATCGGAGCTCGTGCTCATCGACAACGGTTCTTCCGACCCCGAGACCCTCACCCTGGTCGAGCACCTCGCCGAGAGCCCCGGCGTCCGAGTCCTGACCGATCCCCGACCCTTCAATTGGGCGGCCCTCAACAACGCGGGCGCACTGGTGGCACGGGGGGACGTCCTGGTGTTCCTCAACAATGACATCGAGGCACACCAGGGTGGTTGGCTCTCCGCCCTGTGCGCCCAGGCGCTCCGGCCGGACGTCGGTGCCGCGGGCGCCCGACTCCTCTACCCAGACCGTCACCTGCAGCATTGCGGCCTCGTCATCGGCCTCACCGGGGCCGCCGGACACGTCCTCGGGGGCCTGCCCCAGGAGGCCCCCGGCTATCTGCACATGGCGACAGCCGCCCGCGAATGCTCGGCCGTGACCGGCGCCTGCCTGGCGACCCGCCGCGCCGTCTTCGACCTCCTCGGCGGATTCGACGAGACGCTCGGGGTCGACCTGAACGACGTCGATTACTGCCTCCGCGCCGCTGAAGTGGGCTTCCGCACGCTTGTACGAGCCCGCAGCCCAGCTCATCCATCACGAGTCGCCCAGTCGCGGCACGGCGGGCGGTGTCGGCGACGTCGTAAAGTTCGTCGACCGATGGAAGGAGTACCTTTCCGACGGAGACCGCTACTTGAACCCACACCTCACCCGTGCGGATCCGTCGTGCGGATTGGCTCGCCCCGGGGAGAAGGATGACTGGAATCGATGGTACGCGACCCTCACGACGCAATGACCGATGCGGCCGACGTCGCGCCACAGATGCTGAGCCGGCCCGCCGACGCACCGCCCCCGCTCGGACCCGTCAACGCCGCCGAGCCGGTCGTGACCCTGCGCCGCGTGTGGTCGGACAGGAACGCCTCCACCAAGGGGTCACTGCGCTCCTGGGCCGGCCGCATTTCCGGTCGGGCGGATCGTCGCCTGCTCGCGGCGCTGGTGGGCGCCACGGACGCCATTGCCACGCACTGTGACCTCATCGCCGACCGCCTGGCCGCGCAAGAGGCCGTCACGGAGGACCTGGTCGGGTCCTTCGGTCAGGAGATCGTGCAGTTGCGAGCCGAGGTCCTTCGCCTGCAGAGCCAGGTGACCTCGTTGCGGGAGGCGCAGCCTTGAACCGTCCGGCAGCCGTGATCGTGGGCTGCCACTGGCTCGAAGACCGGAGTGAGCTGGCCTTCGTGACCCGATCGGTCGCCGGGGCTGCAAGTCGCTCCGGACCGGTGGCCGTCCTCGTACCCGGGCCTCCGGGGCGACGCGCCGACGGTGCTTTCGACCTCGAAGGAATGGGCCCTCTGGGGAGGATGGCGTGGCCCGAGGGCCTCGCGGTCGAGACGACCGTCATCGTCGACGACCTGACGGCTGAGGTCGCGGCGGTGCTCGCCCACGTTGCTCCAAAGGCCGTGCACTTCCTGTCGGGTGCCGTTGGAGCGGCCGAACCGGCGTGGCAGAGACTCCCGCTGGTCGGGGACCACGACCCGGTCGGCATCCACGTCCCGGTGAACCGGCTGGCGGAGCGACACCGCCACCATGGCTTCGGATTTACCGACTATCTGCTCGTCCTCAGTGATCGCACCGGCGCGTACCGATGATCCTCCGGCTGCGGCGGCCTGGCTGAGCGCAGCGTTCTCCAAAGCCGATGTCGTGGTCCTCGAGGATGCAGTGGCCTCGGCGTGGAAGGGACGGGCACTGCGCGGCAAGGTCACGGTCGACACACGAATGGACCTGTGGCGGTTGCTCGCTCATGCCAACGCCTGCATCGACCTGGCGCCGGGAGCGCACATCGCGAGGGAGTGCGTCGAGGCGTTGCGCTTCGGGACCCCCGTCATCGTGCCGGACCGCCCGGGACCCGGTGCCGTCCACGCACGGTCGTCTGGTGGCGCCACCTTCCAGGATGCGTCGGAACTGCTGCAGGCCGCCGACTCATTTCAGAACGAGGCGCACCGATCCCAGGTCTCGGCGGCCGGCCGTCTCTACGCGGACACGCACTACGGCGATCCGGCCGCACTGGTCCGTCGCCTTCGAGACCTGGTCGGACAGACGAGCCGGGCCCAGTGAGCCAGCTGGGGGCTTCACTAAGATGGTGCCCTCTGAGGGATGGATCCGACCATGTGTGAACGCATGAGACCCTGCGCGTACAGAAGGACCTGTGCAACGTTGCGGTCCCCCCTCGCCGTCCGGCCACCCACCGCCGCAGCCGCTGGCCACGAATCGTGACGACGGCCCCTGGGTCTTCCGTCGACAAGAACGTCGCCACGGCCCCGCCGGCCGCGGAGGTCCTCCCCCTGGACCGGTCATCCCCGGCAGAGCCCGGCCGCTCCCGCTTCTCACCCCTCGTGTCCTGGCTCGTCGCCATGGCGCGGCCCGCAGTCGTCGTCGAGATCGGCCCCGGCGACGAGGACGCCCTCCGCTCGACCTGCGAAGCAGTGCTCCGCTCCGAGGACGGAAGGACGTGCGCCGCCGTCTTCCTCCCGTCGGAATCCCCCATGGGCGCCGAGGACTTCAAGAACCTGACGAGCGAGTTCTCCAGCCGTTTCGGGCCGGCGTTCCAGGGTTACGAGACCGAGCACGCCGGACTGGTCGCACTGCGCGACGCCACGGCCGGGCTCTTGCACCTGTCACTCCTCGATTCGGCCGCTGCCGGCGTGCCCGACCTCGCGGCCTGGCACGAGGTGATGGCACCCGGCGCCGTCGTTGTCGTCACCACGACCGCCTCCGACGTGTCGTCGAACTTCACCGAGGTGAAGGAACGCGTGATCGACACCTACCCGGCGGTCTCCATTTCGCTCGGGCTGACGACCGAAGCGGTCGTGGCCCAGCGTCCGATGGACGGGGCCACGCCGATCGTGGACATGCTGCGCAACGCTCCGCTCGCGGTGGGAGCCTTGCTGACGCTGTCCTCCGAGCAGGTCGAACTGCACGAGCTGCTCAGAGGCGAACCCGAACCGTCGGCGGCGGTGCACGCCCTCATCGGGCGGATCATCGACCAGCACTATGCCGAGCGGGAGGCGTTCCTGTCCGCGCTCAGGGTCTACGAGGACGAGAACGCTCGCGTGTCGAACGAACTCGTGGAAGTCAGGCTCGAGCTGACGCAACAGATCGAGGCGGCGCGACGAGAGCGGGAGCACCTCGTGGCCGAGTTCCTCGACCGTGTGGACGAGCTCTCGGCGAAGGTCTCGACCACGGCCTCGCGCTACTCGGCGAAACTGGCCGACACGAACGCGCTCCTCGAGGCGGAGGGTCGCAAAGCCGAGGCGTACGCAGGACAGGCGGCCACGACCCAGAGTGTGATCGACGACATGCGGCGGTCGACCTCGTGGCGGATCACCGCACCCGTCCGGCTGATGTCACGATTGCTCGCGCGCAAGGCCCAGGCCCCGGCGCAGCCCGAGAACTAGCCGGACGCCGCGTTGGTCACTGCGTCTGATTCATTCTGCAGGAACGTATCGGTCATCGTCCTCAACTACAACCAGGCGGAGACCACGATCGAATGCCTGGACGCACTCGCCGGGGCACGCAGCGAGCTGCTGCGGGAGATCATCGTGGTCGACAACGGGTCCGACGCCGACGAACTCGCCATTCTGCGGACGCGCCACGCTCAGGACGAGTTCGTGCTCGTCGAGGTGGGTGAGAACCGGTTCTTCGGCGAGGGCAACAACATCGGCGTCGACGAAGCCGGCGGCGACTACATCGTCTTCCTCAACAACGACGCATTCGTGCAACCTGGTTGGATCGAAGCGCTGAGTGCGACCATGGAGAGCGACCCTGGCGTCGCCGCGGTGGGCCCCATGTTTCTCTATCCCGACGGCCGGGTCCAAGAAGTGGGCGGTCTCGCGCTGCCGACAGGCGACGTGGTCCAGGTCGGTAAAGGCGCGGTCTGGGGGCCCGACCACTACGACACGCCGTGCGCGGTCGACTTCTGTTCCGCGGCGTGCCTCATGATGCGAAGGTCGGACTTTCTCCAGGTCGGCGGCTTCGGTTTCGAGTGGGAGCCCGCGTACTACGAGGACGCCGATCTGTGCCTGAAGCTCTGGACCCGTTGCGGGAAGGTCATGGTCAACCCGGCAGCCCGCGTCATCCACATTGAGAGCAAGACAACCTCCAACAGCCAGCTCCGGCTGCACAACATCTCGCGAAATCAACCGCGCCCGGTTCGTGTCCAAGTGGGGTCCCTGGCTCGAAGCCCGCCATGGACACAGGCCGTCGGATTTCGTTCCGCGTACCGAATTGGCCGCCGCTCAACGACGTTGGCGCCGACCCGCGCACCGGCGGCGGGGCCAAGGGCGACGCCCAGGTCGTCCTCTATTCCCCGTATCCGCTGACACCGGGAGGCGGCGAGCGCGTCCTGTTCGAGCTGGCCTCGCACTTCTCGACTTCGTTCGGGACGGCACATGTGGCGATCGCGACGCCGCACCGGTACAGCACGACGCGCCTCCGCCAGATCGCGGGCACCTTCGGTTTCGACCAGGCCGTCGGGACGCCGGTCCCTTGGGCGCAGATCGAGCCGGAGACGTGTCATTTCTCGGTGGTCTTGGGCAACACCATCCTCCCGCCGACGCATGCCTTCGGCGACTACAGCGTGTACCAGCTGCAATTTCCCTTCTGGGTGCCCGAACAAGAGATCGTCGAACGGGGCTCGTGGCTGGGTGAATTCGACGAAATCTGGGTCTATTCGGAATTCGTGCGCCGCCATGTCAACGGACTGATACGGCACTACGGCTTGCCTGCACCCGGCATCCGGGTGATCACTCCCCCCGCAGTGTGGCCAGGGGCCACGGGCGGCCTGGCCTGGAACGAGCGCCGGACGATCCTGTCGGTGGGGCGGTTCTTCGCCGGCGGCCACAACAAGCGCCAGGACGTCGTCATTGAGGCATTCCGCCGGGTGGTCGAGTCGGGAATCGAAGGAGTCGAGCTCGCCCTGGCCGGCGCCATCCATCCGAGCCCCGCCGGACGGGCCCGCTTCTACGAGTTGCAGGACCTGGCCGAAGGACTCCCCTGCACCCTCTACCCCAACATCGGGCGCAGGGATCTGGCCTCCCTCTACGGCCGCTCGGCGGTGTTGATCCACGCCGCCGGTTTCGGTGTCGACCCTGACGAGTTCCCAGAAGCCTTGGAGCACTTCGGGATCACGCCCATTGAAGCAGCGAGCTTCGGCTGTATCCCCGTCGTCTACGGACAGGGTGGTCCCCGGGAGGTCATCCGGACGCTCGGTTGCGACACGGCCTTCTCCACGGTGGAGGAGTGCGCCGACATCGTCGGCGGCCTGCTGCACGATCCGATCCGGTCGACTGCGTTGAGCCTTCATCTCCTGGAGAGCAGTCAGGTGTACTCGGCCGAGGCGTTCCAGCACCGCGTCGACGAGGCGCTCAACGAACTGGGCGTGCCGTAGCCTCAGGTCGCGCGCGCTCTGCGTCGGCCGGTCCGTCCGCGTGCAGTCGCAGGGACATGATCAGGCCATCGAGGATGTCGGCCTCTGAGACGATGCATTCGTCGAAGGCGAAGCGTGCCATGACCTCCCGCAGCACCAACGCCCCGCCGAAGATCACATCCCGTCGGCCCACGGGCAGCGCCGCGTCGGCGAGCCCGCTCGGCCAGCGGTTCGGCGCCGAGGACATCGCACCAGCGACCGACGGACGCCGCGGTCAACACCGCATGGTGGATGCGCTCCCTGTCGTACTCGGCCAGCCCCAGCTCCAAGGTGGCCAGGGTCGACACGGTCCCCGCCAGGCCGACAAGTCGCCTGGCCCGGCCCTCTTCCACCAGTGGCGGGACTGCCTGGCTGGCCCGATCCAACTCTGCGCCGACGGCCCGCACCGCATCGGCCACCTCCGCTGCCGTGGGCGGGTCCCCGTGCAAGAAGCGCTCCGTCGAGCCGGACACAGCCGATGTCGAGGGACACCGAGAGGATCCCTGCCTCGGCCTTGGTCACGATCTCCGTGGAGCCGCCGCCGATATCGAGGACCACGACGGCCGCGTCCGTCACCGCGAGGTCGTCCGTTGGCGCCGGCGTACGAAAGCTGACCCTCTTCGATTCCCGGCAGGAGCTCCGCCGGCGCGCCGATGATCTCGGCGGCCGGGAGGAGGAACGCCTCGCCGTTGGCGGCATCGCGGACGGCGGAGGTGGCGACCAGGCGGGCCGCGGCCGACGCCCTCGGCATCCATGATGGAGCGGTAGGCCCGCAGCGCGGCGAACGTGCGCTCCATGGCCTCCGGGCTCAGCCGGCGGGTGGCGTCGACGCCCTCGCCGAGACGGGTGATGGTCATCTCCCGGGCCACGTACGTCACCCGGCGGACCCGACCACGAGCAGGCGCGTCGAGTTCGTGCCGCAGTCGATCGCAGCGAGCGCACCGGCGTCTGTCACGCCGACGAGTATCACAGAGCGAGCGCGGTCAGGGCTCCGTCCGGGTCAGGTCCAACCGGGTCGGCGACCCAGTCCCCGACGACGTCATCCCCGCCGGCCAGCCACCAGGCCACATGGGCGTGGAGGCACTTGACACCCTGCCGGGTGCCTCCCACTCCCCCGCTCGGGCGCGGCCCGGGCCGGTCCCGCGGGATCAGGGCGTCGCGCTCGGCCGCGTAGCGGCGATGGCCCTCGGCGAGCGCCGAGGCGTCCACCTGAGCCGCCGCCTCCCGGACCCCGCCCGCTGCCTCGAGCCGACCGACGCGGACCCGCAACTCGGGGTCCACCAGCCAGTACCGCGTCGGCATGGGAGTCCCGTCGCGGAGGTAGGGCTCGTTGGCGATGACCACAGGGCGGCCCCCCTCGCCTCGCACCACCACCGTGAAGGCACCTCCCGGATGGCGGCCGAGGAGCCCGGCCACGGCCTCGGAGTCCGCGTCGACCGTGGCGCCCGGCCGCGCCGCCCCGGCGTGGTCCTCCGGGCTCAACGCCAGAATTCGAGGGTGTGCAGCACGCGCGACGCGAAGCCGCCCGATGAGGTCGACGCAGCATTCGATTGCGTGCCGCCCGTGTGCTCGCCCGATGGGGCGGGCTTCGCCGGCATTGTCGTGGTGGTCGTGGTGGTGACACCTCCCGGGGGGAGCTCCGCCGTCGCCGACGGAGTGACCGGACCGTCCGACCCCGGGTCGCCGGCGTACGGGGTCCCGGCGGCCGTGGCGCCCGAGGGCGGCAGGACCTCGTAGGACTGCTGTCCGGGGCTCACCAACTGGTACTGCTCGCGGGCGATGCGCCCGATCTCTCCCGCGTCGCTGAGATTCTTCTTCTCCTGTGCCAAGGCGGAGTCCTGCGCATGCAGCGCATTGAGTTCCGCCTCGGTACCGTGCAGATTCGAACGCTGGCTGATGAGGGAGCCCGCAGGGAACCAGGCGAAGAGGACGACGGCGGAGGCCACGACCGCCCCCAGGAAGGCCAGACGAGCCCGCCCGGCGGGCCCATTGAACCACGACGTCGCGAACGTCTTCGCTCCGGCGGGACGGCGCTGCGCCTGCCGCTTCCGACTACGGCGCGCCACGCCCGGCCCCTCCCCGGCCCGACATGGCGGCGAGCCCCGGGAAGCTGGCCGACTCGCCGAGATCCTCCTCAATGCGCAGCAGCTGGTTGTACTTGGCGACGCGGTCCGAACGCGCCGGCGCACCCGTCTTGATCTGTCCGGCGTTGACCGCGACCACCAGGTCGGCGATCGTCGTGTCCTCGGTCTCCCCCGAACGGTGCGAGATCACCGTGCTGTAGGCGGCTCCGGCCGCCAGTGCCACGGTGTCGAGCGTCTCGGTCAGGGTGCCGATCTGGTTGAGCTTGACCAGAATCGAATTGGCCACCCCTTCGCGGATGCCCCGCTCCAGGATCTCGGCATTGGTCACGAAGATGTCGTCGCCCACGAGTTGCACGCGCCCGCCCAGGGCCTTGGTGCAGGCGGCCCAGCCGTCCCAGTCCTCCTCCGCCATTCCGTCCTCAATGGAGACGATCGGATAGCGGTCCGCCAACTCGACCCAGTAGTCGACCAACTCTGCGGGGCTGAGCGTCCGCCCCTCCCCTGCCAGCACGTACGCTCCGTCGTCCCACAGCTCGCTCGTGGCGGGATCGAGCGCCAGGGCGATCTCCTCGCCCGGGAACCCGCCCCGCCCGCTCGATGGCCTCGAGGAGAAGCTTGATCGCGTCCTCGTTCTGCGGCAGGTCAGGAGCGAAGCCGCCCTCGTCGCCCACCGCCGTCGACATGCCCCGCTCGTTGAGGATGCTACGCAACGCGTGGTAGGTCTCGGCGCCCCAACGCAGCGCCTCGCTGAAGGACGCCGCACCGACGGGCATGACCATGAACTCTTGGAAGTCGATGGAGTTGTTGGCATGCGCGCCGCCGTTCAACACGTTCAGCATCGGCACAGGGAGCGCGTGGGCGTTGGCCCCTCCGATGGAACGGTACAGCGGGATCTCCAGGTCGTCCGCCACGGCCTTCGCACTGGCCAGCGAGACCGCCAGCATCGCGTTGGCACCGAGCCGGCCCTTGTCGGGCGTCCCGTCGAGGTCGATCATGGCGAAATCGACCGCACGCTGGTCGAGCGGGTCGAGCCCGCCCACGACGTCGGCGATCTCACCGTTGACGTTGGCCACGGCCTGCAGCACGCCCTTGCCCGAGAAGCGCTCGCCGCCGTCGCGGAGCTCCACCGCTTCGCGGATACCCGTGGAGGCGCCGGACGGAGCGATGGCGCGGCCGCGTGCGCCCGAATCGAGCCACACCTCGGCCTCCACCGTCGGGTTGCCTCGGGAGTCGAGGACCTCGCGCCCGATCACGTGCTCAATGCTGCTCACGACATCTCTCCTTGGTTGTCCCCCCTGGCGGGACAACGGGGCACAACGTTAGCGGCTGCCCACCTGGTCTTCGGGGACGCCCTCGGCTGCGAGGATGTCCGCGCGCAACGACAGTGCGCGGTCGCGCAGAGCCTGCTCCGCGTCGACGCCGAGCCGCTGGGCCAGGTTCGCCACAGCGAAGAGCAGCTCGCCCACGTGCGCCTGGAGGTCCCTGCCGTCGCCCGACAACGGATCGTCGGCCTGGGGCTCGCTCCCTTCCGCCCGCCGGGTCAACGCCGCCAAGGCCGGCGCCGCCAGCCCGGCACCGGCGGCGTCGGGTTCCAATCCGACGGAGCGCGCCTTGCGGGCCAGCTTGGTCGTGAGCATCAGTGCAGGGAGGCTTGCCGGGATACCCTCCGTCACGCTGGTGCGTCCCTTCTCGCTCTTCTTGATCGCCTCCCAGTTCGTGACTACCTGATCGGCGCTGTCCGCGTCGACGTCGCCGAACACGTGCGGGTGCCGGTGGACGAGCTTGTCGTGCACGTGGCGCGCCACATCGGCCAGATCGAACTGGCCCGCCTCGTCGGCCAGGCGGGCGTGGAAGACGATCTGGAAGAGCAGGTCTCCCAGCTCCTCCTCCAGGTGTGCGTAGGCGTCGTCGTGCGCGTCAGCCTCGGCGAGGTCGGCCAGCGCATCGAGGACTTCATAGCTCTCCTCGACGAGGTGGGGCATGAGGGATGCGTGCGTCTGGACCGAGTCCCACGGACAGCGCTCGCGCAACGTGTCCATGAGTGCGACGAGCTGGGTCACCTCGTCACCGGCGATGCGACCCTCGGTGGGGACGGAGGCGGGGATGTAAACGGACGTGAGGTGGTCGGGCTCCAGGGTGCGGTCGAGTTCCCACCAGTCGACGGCTGCGACCACCTGGTCCTCGAGGCCGAGGTGGTGCAGGAGCACCGGCCGCGGCAGTTCCAGGCCGTCGTCGTCGGGACCGGCCAGCTTCACCTCGGAGAGCAGATGCCGCGACCAGCACTGGGCGACCAGGAAGGGGCCACCCTCGCGTCCGATCACAGGACCGGCGACGCCGGCGTCGACGAGGCGCACCCCGGCCGCCAAGGGGTCGATGCCCAGCGCCACCCAGGCCAGGTCCAAGAAGGAGAGTGCCGCACGGGTGGTCACATCCACCCGTGCGGTCAGCCCGCAGGAGGTCGACGGTGCGTTCGGCCACCAGCGGTGACCCGGGCACGGCGTAGACGATCGGATCGGGTGCCGCCTCGAGCGCGGCCGCCACCAGCGCCTCGACGATCCCCGCATAGACCTCGTCGAACGTCGCCGCGGCCTCGTAGAGGTCGTCGAAGGCCGGCACATCCTCGAAGCGGGCGGCCGCCGGGTGCCGCGCCGTCCGGAGGTAGGCGCGTCCCACGGTCGCCGCCTGCGTCAGTTCGTCGGCTGCGTCATTGCCCAGCGAGGTCGGCGCCGGCGGGCCCGAGGCCCACCACCGTCACGTGGGGGCGGCGCCGCGGCACGCTCAGCCGCTGGACGGGGTGGTCGAAGCCGAACCCGAGGATGATGACGCCGCCCCAGCACCCGAGTTGCCCGTACCCGAGTTGCCCGTCCCCGAGTTGCCCGTACTCCGAGTTGCCCGGTCGCCCGAGTTGCCCGTCCCCGACGTCCCCGCCCCCGGCACAGCCGACACGGCCGGAGCGGCGGCCGGGACATTGGCCGACGCATTGAGGACGTCCGACGGCACCGGGGTGAGCGGCGTGAGGACCGAGGCGTTCACGGGTACCCACACCCCGTACTGCGGGTTCACGCTCACCGAGGAGTGGCGCTCGAGAGAGCGGAGCAGGGTCTGGGTCGCCGTCGCGCCGGCCTGTTGGACGGCGTTCTCCACCGCGGTCTTCGCCTTGCTGTACGCCGTGGGAGTCCGCGAGGTGATCTGGAGCAGGACGTAGGTCCCGTTGTCATTGATGGGCGCCGAGACGACGCCGGTGGCCAGGCTCTTGAGGTCGGCCTGCGACGGCAGCTTGGTGACGAGGTCCGACAGCACGTCGCAGCCGAGTGCCCCGCCGCCGCTGGCGCTGGTGCCCGCCGCCACGGTGGCGAACGGGGTGCCCGATGCGACCTGGGCCGCGCCCGCCTGCGCTGCACTCTCGCTCGAGTAGACGGCTGCGCTGAGGCACGCCGTGTCGAACTGCGCGCTGTGCGCCGAGAAGTAGTGCTGCAGGTCGGCGCCGCTCGAGCCGACGCCGGCCAGATCCTCTTCCAGGGCGCTGGCCTCGGCCACGAACTGCACCTGCTGGTCGACGAACGAGGCCGGCATGGAGTCGAGGACCTGCTGCCCGGTCAGCGCCTGGCCAGTCAGGCTGCAGCCGTACTGGACGTTCTGGCCCTCTGGCGTCTGCAGGATCTCGGACATGACCTCCGAGATCTGCCCGGTCAGGTTGGACCGCGCCGTCACCAGGTCGGACTGGGTCACGTTGACCTGGCGCTCGTCGGCCAGCTGCAGCAGGAGCTGGTGGCCGATGTCGGTCTCGAGATAGCTGGCCACGAAGGCGGTCGTCGCGGTCGGGTGGTCCCCGGCGTCCTGGCCCGTGCCGGCACCGAGGACGGGGGGCGACTGCGCGCTCCCCTGCGACGACAGGTACTCCTCGGAGTTGAGGTAGCACTGGTAGTAGGCGCTGTTGGCGATAGCGCTGACGTCGGAATTGAGATCCGCCTGGGTGATGGCGCTCCCGTTGACGGTGGCGGCGTTCGAGGGTACCGAGAACGCCGCCCAGGCCAGACCGCCGGCCAGGACGACAAGAAGGACGAGGAACCGCTTCATGCGCCGCGCACTCTACAAGGTGTCCCCCGCGGGGCCCACATCGGCCAGCGGGAGCAGCTCTTCGATGACGCCCCGCACCGTGTCGGGCGCTGCATCCCCGTTGGAGATGGGGAGGAGCAGCTGGCCCAGGTCCTCCCGGTACGTGGCCCCCGGGGCCACACGCCGCAGCCGCACCTGGGCGCTGGCCGGCAGCGCCACCGGTGAGACCCGCACCGTGGGCGGGCGACCGCCCGCCGCCCGCACCGAGCTCATCGCCACCTCGCTGATGCCGCGCGCCAGCGCGGTGGCGCGGAGCCGGGCCAGCGCCAGGAGGCCGTCCGCAGCGACCGGCAAGGGCCCGTAGCGGTCCACCCACTCTGCGCCGATGTCGTCGACGTCGGCCATGGAGGTCGCGGAGGCGAGCCGACGGTACGCCTCCAGTCGGGCGTCCTCGGCTGCCACGTAGTCCTTGGGCAGATGGGCGTCGCCCGGCACGTCGATGGAGATCGTGGACGGGGTCGGCCTGGGCTCGCCCCGGGCCTCGGCCACGGCCTCGGCCACCAGCTGCACGTAGAGGTCGTAGCCCACCGCGGCGATGTGGCCCGACTGGTCCGAGCCCAGCAGGTTGCCCGCACCCCGGATCTCGAGGTCGCGCATGGCGATCTTGAAGCCCGAGCCGAGCTCGGTGTGCTCGCCGATGGTGCGCAGGCGTTCGTAGGCCTGCTCGGAGAGGACGCGGTCGGCCGGATGGAACAGGTAGGCGTAGGCCCGCTGGCCGCTCCGGCCGACCCGGCCCCGGATCTGGTGCAGCTGTCCCAACCCGAGGAGGTCCGCCCGATCCACGATCAGCGTGTTGACCGAGGGCATGTCGATTCCCGACTCAATGATGGTGGTGCAGACGAGCACGTCGTAGCGCCGCCCCCAGAAGTCGAGCACCACCGTCTCGAGGCTTCCTTCGTCCATCTGGCCGTGTGCCACCGCCACCCTGGCCTCGGGAACCATGGCGCGTATCTCCCGGGCGACCCGGTCGATGTCCGAGACGCGGTTATGGACGTAGAAGGCCTGCCCTTCGCGCAACATCTCGCGTCGCAGCGCCTCGCTGATGGCCGAAGGATCGTGCTCCCCGACGTAGGTGAGGATCGGCCGCCGGTCGGCGGGCGGGGTGTTGACCATGGAGAGGTCGCGGATGCCGGTCAGCGCCATCTCCAACGTGCGCGGGATGGGGCTGGCCGTGAGCGTCAGCACGTCGACGCCCTCGGACATGCGCTTGACGGCCTCCTTGTGGGTCACCCCGAACCGCTGTTCCTCGTCGACCACCAAGAGGCCGAGGTCCTTGAACTGCACGTCCTGGCCCAGCAGGCGGTGGGTGCCGACGACCACGTCGACGCTCCCGTCGGCCAGCCCCTGCACGACCTGGCGCTGCTGGGCCGGCGAGAGGAAACGGCTGAGCAGCTCCACGCGGACCGGGTACGGCGCGAAGCGGTCGGCGAAGGTCTGGGCGTGCTGGCTGGCCAGCAGCGTGGTCGGGGCCAGGATGGCCGCCTGCGTCCCGTCCTGCACCGCCTTGAAGGCGGCCCGCACGGCCACCTCGGTCTTGCCGAAGCCCACGTCACCGCACACCAGGCGGTCCATCGGCCGCGGCTCCTCCATGTCGGCCTTCACGTCGGCGATCGCCTTGAGCTGGTCCTCGGTCTCGACGAACCCGAAGGACGCTTCCATCTCCGTCTGCCACGGCGTGTCGGGGCCGAACGCCCTCCCCTCGACGGCCAGGCGGCGGCGGTAGAGCTCGACCAGTTCGGCAGCCACCTCGCTGGCCGCGGCGCGCGCCTTGGCCCGGGTCTTCTGCCAGTCCGAACCGCCCATCTTCGAGAGCGTCGGGGACTCGCCGCCGCTGTACGGCGTGATCGCCTCGATCTGCTCGACTGGCAGGTAGAGACGGTCCGACCCCCGGTACTGCAGGATCAGGTAGTCGCGGGTCGTCCCCCCCATGGTCCTGGTCGTCACGCCCTCGAAGCGCGCCACGCCGTGCTGGCGGTGCACCACGAAGCTCCCTGCCTCGAGGTCGTCGAAGAAGCCGTCGGCCGCCCGCGCCCGGGGACGGGCCCGGCGGTGCGGGACGCGCCGGCCCGTGACGTCGGTCTCCGAAAGGACGGCGACCTTGACCTCGGGCAGGATGAACCCGCTGGTGATCGGCGCCGCCACCACGCAGGCCCCCGCCGTGCCCGGCGCGGCCGCGAGGACCGGCGCGTGCACGCCTTCGGCCGCCAAGGCGGCGGACAACCGCGTCGCCCCCGACGCGGTGGCCGCACACAGGACGACCGAGTAACCCTGGCCCACCAGTGCGCCGACTCCTGCTGCCAGGCGCGCCGGGTCCCCCGCCACCGGGTCGAAACGGCGCACCGTGAGTGCAGCCATGTCCGGGCCTTCGGGAACCGGTGGCAGCGCGGTGACGCCGGCTGCGCTCTCGCTGAGCAGACGCTCGAAGGGCACGTGCAACCGGGGGAAGCTCTCCTCGTCCCCCTCCTTGGCACCCCAGGTCGCGGCGAGCGTCTCGGCGAGCGCGGCCTCCTCGTCGAGCAGCTGGACACCGCGGTCGCGAATGCGGCGCGGCTCCACCAGGACGACCTGCGCCCCGGCCGGCAGGAGGTCGGGCAGCACCCGCGCCGTGTCGTCGAGGAAGGGCAGCCACGACTCCATACCGTCGAACTGCGTGCCTTCGGCCAGGTTCTCCCACACCGACGCGCCCCAGGGCCGGCGCGTCACCAACCTCGATGCGGCGTCGCGCAACGCCGGCGTGACGACAAGCTCGCGACAGCCGTAGAGCGCAACGGCGCGCAGGTCGTGGGACGACCGCTGATCACTGACCGAGAACGCGGTCAGGCGGTCCACCTCGTCGCCCCACAGGTCGATGCGGACGGGCGCGTCGGCGGTGGAGGGGAAGACGTCGACGATGCCGCCTCGCACCGCGAACTCGCCGCGGTGCTCCACCTGGTGCTCGCGCCGGTACCCCTTGGCCACCAGCTCGGGGAGGAGCTCGCCCACGTCGACCTGCTGCCCGGGGCGGATGACGATCGGCGCCGTGCCTTCGAGCGGGCCAAGCCGCTGCAGAATGGCGCGGACCGGAGCGACGATCACCCGGGGGGACGGCGGGAGGGTGGGGTCCGGCGCCCCGGTCAGCGCGTGCAGCACCGCCAGGCGTCGGCCCATCGTCTCGGTCTCGGGGCTGACCCGCTCGAAGGGCAGGGTCTCCCAGGCCGGCAGCACCACGACCGGCCCCGCCAACGCGCCGACGACCGGGCCTGCGCCGCTGTCGACACCGGGGTCGTCGTCGGGGGCGATCAGGCATGCGAGGTCGTCGCCCAGCCGTTCGGCATCGAGACCGGTCGCGGTGATCACCAGCAGCGGGGTGCGCTGGGTGAAGGCGGCGAGTGCGGCGGCGACCGCCGCCTGAGCGGCCTCGGGGACGGCCACGGTGGCGTCGGCCGCGCCGATCAGCGCCGCCAGGGCCGGCTCGCTGCGCAGCAGTCGGGGTAGGGCGGCCAGGGTGCCGGTGGTGGCGGGCTCGGCTGCCCGATCCGGCGATGGGGTCGAGGGAACGGTCGTCATCGATCAGCTCGGCAGCGAGTGACACCACAGCATGGCGGCGTCCATGCCGTCGGCGACGATGCGTTCGACCGCGTCCGCTGCCGTCTGGACCGATGCGGTCAGGAGCTCGCGGACCGCTTTGGGCGGGCGGCGCAGGACGTGCGACGCCCCCTGGGAAGCACTCGGAGGCTTGCCCACTCCGATGCGCACCCGCAGGAAGTCCGACGAGTGGAGGTGCGACTGCACCGACCGGAGACCGTTGTGCCCGGCCAGGCCGCCCCCCGCCTTCAGGCGCACGGTGCCCGGTGGCAGGTCGAGCTCGTCGTGCACGATCACGACGGACGAAGGCTCGTCGATCCCGAAGCGCGTGGCCAGGGAGCGCACGGACGATCCGGAGTCGTTCATGTACGTGGTCGGGACCGCCAGGACCACCCGGCGCCCGGCCAGCGTCACCACCGCGGCTCGGGCCCCGACGCCCTTCTCGGCCCGGAGCGACGCGCCGTGGCGCTGGGCCAGCAGCTCAACCGTGTCGGACCCCGCGTTGTGCAGGCTCCCGGCGAATTCCGACCCGGGGTTGCCCAGCCCGACGACGAGCAGGTCCGCCGGCGTCCCCCGGTGCTCCGACCGGGCAAAAGGGCGGCGCAGGGCCTAGCTCTCTTCGCTGCCCGCCTCGGCCGACGCGTCTCCACCCTCGGCGCCGGCACTGGCCTCGGCACCTTCCTCGCCCTCGCCTTCGCCCGCCTCCTCGTCGACCGTGACACGCGGCGGCTGCCCGAGGGCGACCGCGGTCTCGGGGTCGACGTCGGTCGTGACGCCGGTCGGCAGCGAGAGTTCGGAGACCCGCACCTGCCCGCCGATCGTCAGCGCGCTGATGTCGGCCTCAATGGCGGAGGGGATGGCGGTCGGCAAGGCGTTGATGGCGAGCGTGAACATCTGCTGCTCGACCAGACCGTCGCCGTGCTGCACTTCGAGCGCCTCACCCACGAGGACGATCGGCACGTCGGCGGCGATGACCTCGTCGCGCCGGACGATGATGAAGTCCACGTGCGTGACCGTCTGCGCGACAGGGTGGCGCTGCATCTCGCGGGCGAGGGCCAGGAACGTACCCGAGCCCGTGTCGAGCGACAGCAGCTGGTTCGCCCCGGCCTCGCTGTTGAGCGCGATGCGGAGCTCCCGGGCCACGATGGCCACCGGCAGCGGGTCGGTCCCGTGGCCGTAGATGACCGCCGGGATCTTGCCTTCACGCCGCAGGCGGCGCACGGCGCGCGAGCCCGTGGGGCGCCCGACTTCGGCGGCGAGTACGACTTCGGCCATTGCGAATCTCCTCAGGTGGAAAGAACGGTGCTCGCGGACGGCGCAGGGCCTCCGGCGAACGGCCCACCAGCGTAGCCGCGCCGCAGCCGGGTGGACCACCGGTCGCCTCGGGCGGGCGCAGACCAACCCACGGCGAGCCAGAGGCAGGCGTCAGACCAGGTTGTCGCCCCCGAAGAGCTCCGACACCGAGGTGTCCTCGAAGACGGCGTCTATGGCGTCGGCGATGATCTTGGCGACGGACAGGACCTCGAGCTTGTCGAAGATCCGGTCCTCGGCCACCGGCAGCGTGTCGGTCACCACGACCCGCGAAATGGGCGCCGCCTTCAACCGGTCCACGGCGGGGTCGGACAGGACGGCGTGCGTGGCCATGGCCGAGATGTCCGAGGCCCCGGCCTCCGAGAGCAGCTCGGCAGAAGCGCAGATCGTCCCGGCGGTGTCGATCATGTCGTCGATCAGCACGCAGTGGCGGCCCTCGACGTCACCGACGACGTGCCGGGCCTTGACCTCGTTGTACGTGCCGCGCGGCCGCGTCTTGTGCACCAGGGCCAGGTCGAATCCGAGATGCTGGCTGTAGCGCTCTGCCACCTTGACCCGCCCGGCATCGGGCGCCACCACCACGACGTCGTCGCCGAAGTTCTCGCGGATGTAGGCCTCGAGGACCGGCGCCGCCACCAGATGGTCGAAGGGCGTGTCGAAGAAGCCCTGGATCTGCCCCGAATGCAGGTCGACGCTGATGACCCGGTCGGCGCCCGCCGCCGAGAGCATGTCGGCGACGAGCTTCGCCGTGATCGGCTCGCGCCCCGTCGACTTCCGGTCCTGGCGCGAGTAGCCGTAGTAGGGACACACCGCGGTGATGCGCTTGGCCGACGCGCGCTTGGCGGCGTCGATCATGATCAGGTGCTCCATCAGCGAGTCGTTCACCGGGCTGGCGTGCGTCTGCACAATGAAGACGTCGCAGCCGCGGATGGAGATGTCGTACTTGCAGTAGATCTCGCCGTTGGCGAACTCACGCAGGTTCGCCTCCCCGATCTCGACACCCAGGTGGGTCGCGATGTCGCGGGCGAGGGTCGGGTGGGCACGCCCGGAGAACATCTCGAGACGACGCCGGGGGATCAGCTCCACAGTCCCAACGCTAGTGCGCCGCCGTGTGCCACGTCGCCGGCCCCTTCGGCCCGTTCAGGCCTGGGGTCCCGCCACCACCGAGTGCGGCCCCAACTCCGTCCCGGGCGCCACCTCGGCCCCGGGTTCGAGCACGCTGTAAGGACCGATGCGCGCGCCGGCGCCGATGAAGGCCCGGGTGCAGACGCTCGCCGCCACCACCGCGCCGTCGCCGACCGTCGTATCGGTCAGGAGGCTGTTCGGCCCGATCTCCGCACCGGCCCCCACGGCGCAGTTGCCGCGCAGGATGACCCCCGGCAGCAGGGAGACGTCGGCCTCCAGGTGGACCTCGGCGTCGACGTAAGTGCGTTCGGGGTCCCACATGGTGACGCCGCGTCGCATCCAGCGCTCGTTGATGCGGTCGCGCAGCTCGGCTTCGGCGACGGCAAGCTGGGCCCGGTCGTTGACCCCCGCCGCCTCCATGGAGTCGGGCAGCACCAGTGAGCGCACCGCGTAGCCGGCACTGCTCAGGACCCCCACGGCGTCGGTCAGGTAGTACTCGCCCAGGGAATTGGCCGGGCTGAGCCGACGCAAGGTCGGAGCCAGAATGCTGCGGCGGAAGCAGTAGATGGACGTGTTGACCTCGTCGATCAGCTTCTCTTCCTCGGTCGCGTCGGCCTCCTCGACCACCCGGGTCACGCCCCCGTCCTTGCCGTGCACGACCCGCCCGTATCCGAGGGGGTTCTCGACGACGGCCGTGAGCAGGGTGGCACCGGCGTCCTCGGCCCGGTGCGCCCTCACCAGCGTGGCCAGTGTCTGGGGGCGCAGCAGTGGCGTGTCCCCGGGAAGGACGACCACGTCTTCCACCTCGTCGTCGTCGTCCGGCAGGCCGGTCAGCCCCACGGCGAGCGCGTCGCCGGTCCCTGTCTGGGTCAACTGCTCGACGAACTCGATCTCCATGGTCGGGGGTGCGTGCTGCACCAGGGTCTTGGTGACCCACTCGCCCCGATGGCCCACCACGACGACGACCCGCCGCACGTCGACCTCGGCCATGGCGTCGAGCACGTGGAGGATCATCGGACGACCACACAGGAGATGCAGGGGCTTCGGGCGCTCGGACCGCATCCGGGTCCCCTCCCCGGCGGCCAGGACGACGGCGGAAAGACGGCGCTCGGGCATCGCGGCATTCTTAGCCCGCCGCAATGCTCAGCGTGCGTATGGGACACTCGTGGGCGTGCCGGAACTGGAGGCCTACGACGAGTTCGGGCTGTTCCACGAGAACGCCGCCGAATACGGGCTCCCCTACGACGGGCCGCCCGAAGTGCGGCGGGTGGACGTCGAGGTCTCGCCCGGTCGCGCGGTCTCCAGCCTGCTCTGGGGCAGCGGCCCACCCGAGCTCGTCCTGGTGCACGGCGGGGCGCAGAACGCCCACACCTGGGACACCGTGGCGCTGGCCCTGGGCCGGCCGCTGCTGGCCGTCGACCTCCCCGGGCACGGCCATTCCGACGGCGGCCCCGACGGCGCCATCTCGCCACAGAGCAACGGGCGCGACCTGGCCACCGTGATCGCCGAGCTCGCCCCGCATGCCCGCGGCGTCGTCGGCATGTCGCTCGGCGGCGTCTCGTCGCTCGCCCTCGCCGCCCACGCACCCGAGCTCGTGCGCGCGCTCGTGCTGGTCGACGTCACGCCCGGGGTCAACGCCGAGAAGGCGGCGCCGATCACCAACTTCGTCAACGGGCCCGCCAGCTTCGACAGCTTCGACGAGCTCCTGGCCCGCACGATTGAGCACAACCCGGGCCGCTCGGAGTCCTCGTTACGCCGCGGCATTCTGCACAACGCGGTCCAGCGCGAGGACGGCAGCTGGGTCTGGCGCTACGCCCGGTTCCGCCCCGAGGCAACCGTGACGGCCGCCCATCCCGACTTCGGCGACCTCTGGGAGGCCGTCTCGGGGCTCACGGCGCCGCTCCTCCTCGTGCGCGGCCTGGCCTGGTCCGTGGTCGACGATGCCGACGTCGACGAGCTGCTGCGCCGCCAACCCACGGCGACGGTCATCGGCGTCGAAGGGGCGGGCCACAGCGTTCAGGGGGACCGGCCGCTCGAGCTGGCCCGCATCCTCTCCGACTTCCTCTTCCCGGACGGCTGATGGAGAAGAACGTCTGGCTCTCGCGCCGCGCCATCAAGCTCCACGTGGTCATCCTCATTGTGGTGCCGGCCTTCTTGGCACTGTGCTTCTGGCAGGTCAGCCGCGCCCTGAGCGGCAACACCCTCAGTTGGGCCTACGTCTTCGAGTGGCCCCTCTTCGCCGGGTACGCCGTCTACATGTGGTGGCGTTTCGTGCACGAGGCGGCCGAGGACACCACGCCGCCCGCCTCCGCCGGCGGCGCTCCCGGCGACTCGAACGGTGCGGCGGCCGCTGCCGCGCCCGTGCCGGAGGAAACCGCACAGGAGAAAGAGGAGGACAAGGAAATGGCGGCGTACAACGACTACCTGGCCCAGCTGGCCGAGAGGGACAGGGCCAGCGGCCGCTGACAGGTGCTGGAGCTTCTCGTCGCTCGTGGTCTGACTCATCTGGCCGGTCGGACTGATTCTGCTCTATCACCGGAGGCGTACTCCGGCCGCCACTCTCGGTGTGGTCGGTCGCGGCGCTCGCTTCCGTCGTGCTCTATTTCCACGATTACAGGAATTCGCCCTATCAGGGCATCTGGTGGCACAACCCTCTGCTCGCGTTCAAGTTCTTCTCCTTTGCCATCGGCAATGTGGTGGGACTTCAGCTGTCGGTGACCCCGTATCCATTTTCCGGCTACACCGCAGTGCGACTGTTGGGGTCTGTCATCGTCGTGTTGGCGGTTGGAATCTTGGCCGCTTATGGCGTCCGCCGAGACGAATCCGGAGGCAGCCCCGTCGGCGTCGCGTTGGTGTGTACAGGTCTCCTTTTTGCCGCCATCGTCACCGACGGCCGGGTGATAACCGGCTTTTGGGGTGCCAGCCAGTCCCGCTACACAACCTTCGACCTGTTGATCCCCATTGGCATCTACTTGTCACTCCTGGGACGGCCAACCATTGCGTTGAGCCCGCACCGCAACTCCGTCCGCGTCGCAGACCACGAGGACGCAGAGGACGAGCGGGGCAAAAGCACCATGCCGTCGCCCGAGCGAGCCCGGCGCGGCCCCATCCCCGCCGGCGGTGACGGGCCTCCTCCTGTGGGCGGCACGTTCGGCCATCGTCATCGTCATCGTCGTGCAGGTCGGGTTCGGGCTCCACGACGGACTGAATGGGGCTCGCGGGTACTATTCACTCGAAGCAAAGGCCGCTCTCGCCCTCCGGAATGCCGATCACGAATCGGACGACCAGCTCGCCTACAACCTGGGAGATTTTGGCGCCGCCTCACAGGTGAGAAAGCAGGTCCAAGTGCTCGAGGAGCACCATCTGAGCCTTTTTGCCGGGGCCTATAGCCGACCGGGGAATTTGCCACTCACCGTCCAGGCAAGGAAGGTCACCACCACCGCGACAGCGGTTCGGCAGCCGTCGTCGCACTGGCATCAGCAGTGCTCCGGGGGGAGGGCTCGAACCTCCAACATCCGGCTCCAAAGGCCGACGTTCTGCCGATTGAACTACCCCGGAAGGGCACGCGCCGTCTAGAGGTTAGACACGCGGCGGGGCCGTGCCCGGCGCGAAGCGCGGCGATAGGTTCTGTGCTCGTGCGCATTCTGGTGGTCGACGACGACCCGGCGGTCCGCCGCTCCATTGACCGTGCCCTGCGCCTCGAGGGCTACGACGTCGTGACGGTTCCCTCGGGAGGCGAGGCGCTCGAAGCCCTGGCCCAGGCCCCGCCCGACGCGCTGATCCTCGACCTTGGTCTGCCCGACCTCGACGGGCTCACGGTGTGCCGGCGCATGCGCAGCGCGGGCGACGACACCCCGGTGCTGATGCTGACGGCGCGCGATGCGATCGACGACCGGGTCCAAGGGCTCGACGCCGGTGCGGACGACTACCTGGTGAAGCCCTACGCCCTGGCCGAGCTGCTGGCCCGGCTGCGCGCCCTGCTGCGGCGGCGCTTCGAGGGCGAGGGCGGCCTGCTGCGCGTGGGCGACCTGAGCCTCGACCTCTCGTCGCGCGAGGGCCAACGCGGCGAACGCACCTTCGAGCTGACCCGGATTGAGTTCGACCTCCTGGAGCTGTTCCTGCGCCACCCCCGCCAGGTCCTGACGCGTGAGGTCCTGCTCAACCGGGTGTGGGGCTTCGACTTCGACTCGGGAACCAACTCGTTGGCCGTCTACGTCGGCTACCTGCGCCGAAAGCTGGAAGAGGGGGCGAGCCGCGCTGCATCCAGACGGTGCGAGGCGTGGGCTACGTGCTGCGGGACCCGTGACCTTCCGCACCCGGCTCGTGCTGGCGACGACCGTGGCCGTCGTCGTCGCGGTGTTGGCCGCGTCGCTCGGCTCCTTTCTGGTGGCACGCCACACCCTGCTGCAGGCGGCGGACAGCTCGCTCACGACGGCGGCGCAGAGGATCCTGGCCGGCGAGGAATTCGGGTCGACCACCGCCACGGTCGGGCAGGTGATCGACGACACCGGCGGCGTCGTGACCGGGGGCGGCCTGCCGGTGACCGGTCAGGTCCGGTTGGTCGCCGTGAACCTGGCCCCCTCCTTCTTCACCACCGTGACGGTGGACGGCAACGAGATGCGCGAGTACGTCGAGCACCTGCCCGCGGGCACGTTGATCAACGGGGAGCCCCTCGCCGAGGGCGGCGCGCTACAGATCGCCACGCTCGTGGACGTGAATTCGGAGCTCAAGAAGCTGGCGGCACTGCTGGGGGCGGTGGCGCTGGCGGGCGTCCTGCTCGCCGTCGCGCTCGGCTGGCTGGTGGCCCGCACCGCGCTGGTGCCGCTCAATTCGCTGACCGACACCGTCGAGGACCTGGCCGAGACGACCGACGTGTCGCGCCGACTCGAGCCGGGCGGCTTCGACGAGCTGGGGCGCCTCCGGCGCACCTTCAACCGTCTGCTCTCGGCCTTGGAGTCGTCGCGCCGAGCACAGAGCCAGCTGGTGCTCGACGCCTCGCACGAGCTGCGCACACCCCTCACCAGCCTGCGTACCAACCTCGAGGTGATCCGCCGGGTGGAGGAACTCAGCGCCGAGGACCGGTCGGTGCTGGTCGACGACGTGCTCGTCCAGCTCCAGGAGCTGACCGACATTGTGGGCGACCTCGCCGAGCTGGCCCGGGGGGACCGGGGTCCGGCAGCCCGGGAAGCCCTCCGGCTCGACCTCCTCGTCCACGACGAGGTCGCCGTCCAGAACACCCACGGGCGCTCGAAGGACGTCCGGTTCGACCTCGACGCCGAGCCGTGTTGGGTCGTGGCGAGCGACGACGGGCTGCGCCGGGCCGTGGGCAACCTGCTCGACAACGCCCGCAAATGGAGCCCCTCCGGTGAGCCGGTGTCGGTGGAGTGCCGGGACGGCACGGTCGTGGTGCGCGACCACGGCCCCGGCATTGCAGAGGCGGATTTGCCCCACATCTTCGACCGCTTCTACCGCTCGCCCGAAGCCCGCGGGCTGCCGGGATCCGGCCTCGGCCTCGCCATCGTCGCCCAGGTCGTCAAAGCCGAGGGCGGCACGGTTCTGGCCGAGAACGACCCCCGCGGCGGGGCACGCATGACCATGCGCCTCCCGACCATCACCGAACCGGCCCGCCTGGTAACGCCCGGCCCCGACGAGGCGACCGAGAAGGCCTGAGCGCGGCGCTCGTGCGCGTTCTTTTCTTCGCGGACGCTCAGGGGACGCCAATCTGCCCCCCAGCTGCGGAAGGCACACTGCCTGTGAGTACCCCCTGGAGGCGGAGTCCCACCTCCCGCCGAAGGCGCGGAGAACCCCTGCCTCCGGTGTCGCCGGTGGGGACGGTCCGCCGCCGTCCCTGCCGGCGCCTCCACCCGCTCCCGGTGTGACGGCGAGCAGCCGCCGGCTCAGTCGCCGGCGATGAGCTCTATCCGGTTGCCGAAGGGGTCGTCGAGGTAGGAGCCCGCACCCGGCGCCGCGTCGGGATTGGGCCGCACCTCGACGCCGCCGGCACGAAGGACCTCTTCTAGTGCAGGGAGGTCACGGACCACCAAGGCCGGATGGGCCTTGGTGGCGGGGCGGAAGTCCTCGTCGACACCGAGATGCACCGCCACCGGCCCCTTGGCGAACCAGCAGCCGCCCCGCGAGGCCTGGGGTTCGGGCTTGGGCAGGCGGACCAGCCCGAGAAGCCCCACGTAGAAGGCCTCCGCGTCGGCCTCCCGGCCCTTTGGCATGGCCAGTTGCACATGGTCCAGCCCGACGATCTCGAAGTCCACGACTGCCTCCTGATCCGGGGCCCGACCTGGCAGTCGACCCCGAGGACCGCTAGCCTGCCGCACGACATGGGATCACTGATCAAAAAGCGTCGCAAGCGTATGCGCAAGAAGAAGCACAAGAAGATGCTGAAGGCCACCCGGTGGCAGCGCCGGGCCGGCAAGTAACTTCCCCCGCCCCGCTCCCGCTCTCCCTTCAGTCCCCTTCCCAGCCCGCCGGCACCGTGCGGGCGCGCACCAGCCGGGCGGTCTCGGCCCCGATGCGCAGCTCGTGGGGCACGACCTCCCCGGCCGCCGCACCGCCCTCGACGAACCAGGTCGAGCCGCTCCCGGCCAGCACCGGCTCGCGCCCGGCCCACTCCCGCAGGGCGTCCCGCCAGGGGGCCAGGCGTGGCTCCACGACCAGCGCCGCGGTGGCGAGCGCGTTCGGCCCCTCCCACCGGGGATCCTCGTCCCAGGCGCGGTAGACCCGGGCCGTCTCCACGCCGAAGGGGGGCAGGAGCAGCAGGTAGTCCCGGGCCTCGAACGCGAGGGGCGTGACCCTCTCCCCCACACCCTCGACCCGGGCCCTCCCACCTACCAGGCAGAACGGCACGTCGGCGCCGAGCCCGACCGCCACGTCAAGGTCGGTACACCCGGCCCAGCGGAGCACGGCTGCTGCGTCCGCCGATCCCCCGCCCAGCCCGCCGCCCAGCGGGATCCGCTTGGTCAGATGGATGGCCGCCCGGCGGTCGCAGGCCACCAGCGCCCGCTCGACGAGGTTCTGGCCCGGCCCCGGCAGCATGCCGGACCGCACTCCGGGCTCGACGTCGACGACGAGCCCGGACCCCCCTTCGACGAACTGCAGTTCGTCGGTCAGGCTGAGGGTGAGCATTTCCGCCTCGAGCTCGTGGTACCCGTCGGGTCGCACGCCGGTCACCCGCAGCGACACCGTCAGCTTGGCGGGAGCCAGGACCGGGCGCGCCCCCGCACCGCCTCGTCACGGCCTCGTCGGTCACAGCCTCGTCGGTCACAGTGCCGCCAGCCTGCCCCAGGACGCGACGTCGAGCTCCTCGGCCCGGGCGTCGGGCCGCACGCCCGCCCGCTCGAAGGCGGCCGGATCCACCACGCCGGCCAGGGAGCGCCGCAGCATCTTGCGCCGCTGGGCGAACCCGGCCCGGACGACCGTGTTCAGCCGGTCGTAGGAGACCAGGGAGGGATCGACGGCCGGCTCGGCCCGGCGCTCGAGCCGGACCAGGACCGACTCGACCCGTGGCCGCGGGATGAAGACCGAGGCGGGCACCCGGCCCACGACCTCGGCCCGGGCGAAATAGGCGACGCGGACCGAGACGGCCCCGTAGGCGTCCTCGCCCGCAGACGCCGCCAGACGCTCGCCCACCTCCCGCTGCACCATGACGAGGAGGTGCGCCACCGTGGGCGCCTCCACGAGCGTCCGGAGCACCAGGGGCGTGGCCACGTTGTAGGGGAGGTTGGCCACCAGGCTCCACGGGCCGGGGCTGCGCTCGGCCAGGAGAGCCGACAGGTCCAATTCGAGGGCGTCCCCCTCGACGGTCTCCACCCCCGCACCCTCCACGACGGAGCGCAGGACCGGGATCAGGTGGCGATCCGTCTCCACGGCCACGACCCGGGCACCGGTCTCGGCCAGCGCCAGCGTCAACGAACCCAGGCCCGCTCCGATCTCGAGCACGTCCGACCCTGGCCCGGCGCCCGAGAGCCGGGCGATACGGCGCACGGTGTTGGGGTCAGCGACGAAGTTCTGCCCGAGGGCTCGGCTGGGCCTCAGACCGTGCGCCGACAGCAGCTGTGCGATGTCGGCGCCAGAAAGGGTCACCAGGAGATTGTGACGTCCACCACTCCCTCGCTCGTGTCGGCGATCTGTGAGAAGCCTTCGGGCGAGAGGTCGACCACGCGGGGGTAACCCGCCGCCTCTCGGTCGTCAACCGTGCAGACGGTGGATGCACCGGTTGCGTTGTTCACCACGGTGAGCACCGTCCCGAACGCGAGCGTCGGGCTGGCGCAGTATCCCGCCGGCGCCGCCGCGTACCACGTGGCGTCACCACCTTCGCTGTTCGACGCTGCGTGCACCGGTGGCGCGGTCGTGGTGGTGGTGGTCGGCGGGGGCGGTGGTGCGGTCGTCGTCGTCGTGGTCGGCGGCGGCGCGGTCGTCGTCGTGGTGGGCGGCGGCGCGGTCGTCGTCGTGGTCGCCGCCGCCGTGGTCGACGTCGTGGTCGGCGCTTGATACGCGACGAGATGCGACGGCAGCCGCACGCCGTCGGCGCGTGACGACGTGTGCACCGCAGTGCTCTCGTTCTCGTGCGCGCTGCCTGTCGCGGCCTGAGGCCGCGACGCGTGCGCAGACACGCTCTGCAACAAGAGGAGAGGCGCACCGATCAACGCGCCGCAAAGAGCTGCAGCAACGCCGAGGCGCCTCCCCCCAGTGCTCTGGTTCCGCAGGGCTCCACCCTTCTTCGGGGACACAGTGCACACCCGCGCCGACGTACGGGTGGCGGGGGGTTTCTGGAGAACATAGATAACCGATTGCGGACCACGCAAACCCGAAATCGGGGGAAACCTTTCGCGCGCTCTTTTCCCAGGTCACGATGTTCGTGCTCCGCGACATTTAGATGAACTCCCTGTTCAGGAGCGGTTTTCCCCTGAATTCAACGTCAAACACCCAGGTCACAAGGTTCTCGTATTACGCGCAACAGCGCGTGATTTAGCTTCCTGTGGAAAACACCATGGCGGCCGCCGCCGCACTGTGCTCCCGCACTTCGTCGATCGCGCAGTCCTTCACCGCGGCGATCGTCTCACCGACGAAGGGAAGGTAGGCCGGCTCGTTCGTGCGACCGCGATGGGGCACCGGAGCGAGGAACGGGCTGTCGGTTTCGACGAGCAAACGGTCGAGCGGACAGCGCGCGACGGCTTCCCTGACGTCGGCCGCATTCTTGAACGTCACGATGCCGCTGAACGACACGTACATGCCGGCGTGCAGGCATCGCTCCACCTCTGTGGGTCCGCCCGTGAAGCAGTGCAGCACGGTGCGTGCCGGAACGCCCTCGGCGTCCAACACGTCGAAGAGGTCGTCCCACGCGTCACGCGCGTGGATCACCAGCGCGAGCTCGTGCGCCTGCGCCAGCGCGATCTGCGCGGCGAAGGCGGCCCGTTGCGCACGGCGCGGAGAATTCTCATAGAAGTAATCCAGCCCGCACTCCCCGACCGCCACGATCGCACCGTCATCCGCCGCCAGCTCGCGTTCCAGCAGCGCCGCCACCTCGTCCACACCCTCGCTCGCCTCGTGCGGGTGCAGCCCGACGGACGCCCAGGCCCGCGGGGCGGTCCCCGCGCCTGCCGTCGACCGGGCCACCGCCACCGCCTGCTCGGAGGTCGCGGCCCCGGTCCCGATGCAGACCATCCGCGTGATGCCGGCCGCGGCCGCCCTGGCCAGGACTGGCTGCAGGTCCGCCGCCCCGGCCTCGTCCCCCCGCAGGTACTCCTCCTGGACGTGGCAGTGCGAGTCGAACCAGCCGGCCAAGGTCAGGCCTTCCGCCGTGGGAAGAGGGGATCCCCCTTCACCACGGCCGCGCCGCCGGCGTAGCCACCCCACCGGGCGTCGTCGGGCACGCGGGCCGTGGAGGGGTCGCCCGGCACGCCGATGCGGCGCCAGATCTCGAGCGCGGTCGACGGCATGGCCGGCGCAATGAGGACGGCCACGATGCGCAGGACCTCGAGGGCGTCGCCGAGGACCGCGTCCACGGCCGGCCCGGGCTCCATCTTCCAGGGCTCGGCCGACTCGAGCTCCGCGTTGGCGGCTCCGATGAGCCGCCAGGTCTCCTCGAGCGCCTCGTGGGGCGCCCAGCGTGCCCAGGCGGAGGCGGCCGCGTGCAGCACGGCGGCCGCCACCGGGGCCAACGGGCTGGTCGGATTGCAGCCGGGTCCGACCCCGCCGCACTTGGAGCCCACCACGGTCGTGACCCGCGACACGAGGTTGCCCAGATTGTTGGCCAGATCCGCGTTGTAGCGCGCCACGATGCCTTCGTAGGAGAAATCGCCGTCGCCGCCCAGCGCCACGTCGCGCAGCAGGTGGTAGCGCAGCGGGTCGACGCCGAAGTCGTCGGCCAGCGCCAGGGGCGACACGTCGGTGATCTTGAGGGGCCCGGCCCCTTCGCCGCCGGCCAGCCCGGACGCGATCATCGTCTTGCCGAGCTTCTGCCCGCCCATGAGCAGGTACCCGTGGACGAAGATCTCCTCGGGCGGTGCAAGGCCGGCCGCCATGCACATGGCGGGCCACCAGACGCAGTGGAATTTGAGGATGTCCTTGCCGATCAGGTGGTGGGCGGCGCCCCAGCGTGCCTCGAACACGGCGGGATCCCCGCCGTAGCCGGCCACCGTCAGGTAATTGATGAGCGCGTCGTACCAGACGTAGAAGACGTGCCCGCTGTCCCACGGTACCGGCACGCCCCACGTGAAGGAGGTCCGGGTGATCGACACGTCCCGCAGCCCTCCCCGGATGAAGCCGAGGGCCTCGTTGCGCTTGGACGTCGGGCGGACGAAGTCCGCGTGGCTCTCGTAGTACTCGAGCAGGCGTTCCTCGAACTGGCTGAGCTTGAAGAAGTAGTTGTCCTCCTTCATCTCAATGACCGGGCGGCCATGGACAGGGCACTTGCCGTCCACGAGCTGGTCCTCGAGGTAGTAGTCCTCACACGAGACGCAGTACAGGCCCGAGTACGACCCGAGCTCTATGTACCCGTTGTCGTAGATGCGCTGCAGGAACTGCTGGACCACCTCGTAGTGGCGCGGCTCGGTGGTCCGGATGAAGTCGTCGTTGGCGATGTCGAGCCGGCTCCACGCCTCCACGAAGCGCGCCGAGGTGCGGTCCGTCCATTCCTTGGGGGTGGTCTCGTTCGCCTCGGCCGCCTCCACGATTTTGGCCCCGTGCTCGTCGGTTCCCGTCATGAACCAGACGTCGTCGCCCAGGAGGCGGTGCCAGCGTGCCAGGGCGTCGGCGTTGACCGTGGTGTACGCCGTGCCCACGTGCGGCGCGTCGTTGACGTAATAGATCGGTGTCGTCAGGTAATACGGGGGCACCGCCGGTAGCGTACCGGCGCCTTCAGGCGCCGCCCGACGTGTCCCCTCCGCCTCCGGTGCCCCGGCGCACGCGCAGGGCCGCCTCGTAGGCACGGCGTCGGGGCACGCCGAGTGACACCGACACCAGCTCGGCTACCTGGCGCGGGCCCGCCGAGGGATCGTCGCCGAGCGCGGCTCGCACCGCGTCCTCGACATCGTCCTCGCCGGCCGGCTCCGCTGGCGGCGCACCGCCGATGACCAGGACGACCTCGCCCCGGACCTCCCGCCCCGCGAAGACGTCCGCCGCCTCGCCGATCGTGCCCCGCCAGACCTCCTCGTGCAGCTTGGTCAGCTCGCGCACCACTGCCGCCGGCCGGGCCGCGTCAGTGGCGGCCAGCTCGGCCAGCGTGGCCGCGACGCGGCTCGGGGCCTCCAGGACGACGGTGGTGCGCGCGTCGGCCATCAGCGCGCCGATGCGCCGGCGGCGTTCGGGTCCCTTGCGGGGCAGGAATCCCTCGACGCAGAAGCGGTCGGCCGGTAGGCCGCTCACGACCAGCGCACCGAGCACCGACGACGGGCCGGGCACGGTGCTGACCGTGGCGCCGGCATCGGCCAGGCGAGCGGCCAGCCAGGCCCCAGGGTCCGAAATACCGGGCGTGCCCGCGTCGCTGACGACGGCCACCGTCGCACCCCCGGCCACGGCTCCGGCCACCCGGTCGAGCCGGGACGCCTCGTTGTGCCCGTGCAGCGACAGGAGGCGGTCGCCGTGCGGCCCCTTCGCCGTGATGCCGCTCGCCGAGAGGAGAGCCCGGGTGCGGCGCGTGTCCTCGCAGCAGATCAGGTCCGCTGTCGCCAGCACCTCGCGCGCCCGGGGCGAGAGATCTCCGAGGTTCCCGATCGGCGTGGCCACCAGCACGAGCTGGCCCCGCCGCGCCTCGCTCACGGCATGCCGCTTGCTGCACCGTTCGAGCCGTTCGCGCCGTTCGCGCCGTTCGGGACCACGCGCACCTCGAGCTGGTCGCCGACCCGCACTCCCCAGCGTTCGAGCGACCCCGCCTCGGCCTGCACGGTGCTCCGGGCCGTCCGGCCCCCCGTTGCCACGCGCCACGGCTTGAGCCGGGCCAGCCGCACAACAGTCAGGTCCGTCGAGAGAAAGGCCACGTCAATGGGGAATTTCATGCCGGCGGTGTGCACCGTGCGGACACCCTCCACGTGCAATGCCCCCTCGCAGCCCGGGCGCCCACGCAACGCGCCGCGCTCCGCCGGCGAGTCGGCCAGCTCGAGCGCACACACCACATCGCCGTCCCGCAGCAGCCATCCGGACCGCATGCGTCCGAGGCTATCGGACTGCCTGCCCCATTCCGTCTAGGCTTTTCGCCTCATGTCGAAGCGAACGGTGAAGCGCAAGCTCAGGAAGAAGAAGAAGGCCAACCACGGCAAGAAGCCGAATTGCGGTCGCGGCTGACCCGACGCCGACGACCAGGCGTGATCACACGACCGCCCGTGGTCTCATTCCCCGTTCCAGGCAACTCCCGCTGAGCCCAGCACGTCGCACAGCGTGGTGGGCACATCCGAGATGATCCCGTCGACCCCGAGGCCGAGCAGGCGCTCCATGGACCTCGCATCGTTGACCGTCCATACGTGGACGGCCTTGCCGGCCCGGTGTGCCGCAGCCACGAACCGTTCGTCGACGATCACCAGGTCCCCCTGGCGCTCGGGTACCTGAAAGGCCACCGCCGGGCTCTCGGGCAGGTCCTCCCCCGCCTGGACGGCCTGCCACGCCGCGGCCGTCGCCATCGTGCCGGCCGAGGTCGGCACGTCGGGAGCGAACCGCCGGAAGGCGTCGGTGGCCGGGTCGAGGAAGGAGGCCACGATCAGGTCGTCCGTGCGGCCGAACTCGGCCAGGAGCCGGGCCAGAGACTCTTCGTAGGGCGTCACGACGGGTGCGGTCTGCTTGATGTCGAGGTTCAGCACGAGCCCGGGGAATTGCTCGAGGACCTCGCGCAGGGTGGCGATGCCGAACGACGGATCACCCGGCGCCCGGCCACGGAACGGGTAGTCGGCGGCGGGCTGTCCGGGCGTGACGTCGGCCCCGGGGATCCACCAGTACGAGAAGTCCATCGCACGCAGCTGCGCCAGCGTGAACGAGGCGATCGTCCCCTGCGCGGCGGTGGTGCGGTCGACCGTCGCGTCGTGGCAGACCACCAGCTCGCCGTCCGCCGTGGCGTGGACGTCGAGCTCGACGGCCGTCGCTCCCACCTCCATCGCGTGCCGAATGGCATGCAGGGTCGAAGAGGGCGACTCCCAGGCGCCCCCCTGGTGCGCATAGGCGATGACCCTGCGCTCGAGCCATACCGAAGCCGTGCCCACGCGGCCGACGGTAACAGCCGGCGCCCGGTCGGGCGGGCGAAGCCGGGGGCCCCCGAGAGGGGCCTATCCTCGTGCGGCGTGCTCGATCACCTCCTCGTCGATCTCATCGGCACCATCCGCTCCTCCTTCGACCGGGCGCTCCTGCAGCGTCAGGCGGTGGAGGAGCGCTTCCAGGTCGACGTCTTCCTGGGCGACCTGTCCTGGGAGACCTCCTACAGCCTTCCGGGCGAGGAGCAGCCGCCCCGGGTGCGGGCCGACATCTCGCTCGACTGGCCCACGTGGAGTCAGACCTCCTATCGCAGTTGGTCGATCGGCGAGCCACCCGACGAGCTGCCCGAGGTCGTGATCGAGGTCGCGCTGCGGGTGCAGCGCATGGCCGAGGCGCCCGATGCCGAGAAGGTCATGACCGCGCTGCCGGCCACCGGCCCGCTGGGAGACCCATCGGATCTGGTGCGCACCGCC
This sequence comes from uncultured Acidimicrobiaceae bacterium, assembly GCA_963744045.1. GTDB lineage: Bacteria > Actinomycetota > Acidimicrobiia > Acidimicrobiales > RAAP-2 > Bog-473. The sequence goes on along the minus strand of CAVUSB010000005.1, from coordinate 289,989 downwards.
ACGACGTTGGAGCAGGTGCGGACGCAGGCGGACGAGGTGGACGGCACCATGCGCTGGGCCGCCGAGGCCACGTACGAGGGCTCGCTGCGCTTCAGCGAGCACCACCTGGAGGAGCCGTCGACCCTCGTGCCGGTCTTCGACGACCTGGCCCGCTGGATCGCCTCGACACTGATCGCATTGGCCGACCTGCCCTTCACCTTCCTGCCTCCCGGGGAGGACGACGTCTGACCCGCTCCGCTCGCCGCCGGACCCCTTTCACCGTCCTGGCTCTCGCTTCTGCACTCGGCGTGCTGCTCGCCGCCTGCGGCTCCTCGGCGCCGGCTGCCCCGCCGCCGAGCCAGGGCCTGATCCTCGACCGGCCCACACCGCAGACCGTGCCGCTGGTCAACCAGCGAGGACAAGCTGTCTCACTCGCCGGGCTGCGGGGCAAGGTCGTGGTCCTGGCGCCCTTCCTGAGCCTGTGCCAGGACGAGTGTCCGCTCGTCACCGGCGCCTTCATCTCCCTGCAGCGCGACCTGCGCGCCGCCGGTCTGGCACGGCGCGTCGTCTTCGTCGAGGCGACGGTGGATCCGGGACGTGACACCGTGGCCCGCCTGGCCGCCTACGAGAAGGAATTCGGGGCCGAGTGGGACCTCTGGACCGGCACCCCGGCCGCTATCGCCGCGTTCTGGAAGCCGTTCGGCGTGGAGTACCAGATCGTGCCCGAGGCGCAACCCGCCAAGATCGACTGGTACACCGGCACGCCGCTGACGTACGACGTCGACCACACGGACGGCTACATCCTCATCGACGCGTCCGGACGCGAGCGCTTCGTCGACGCCTCGGCGCCGAACCAGAAGGGCGCGCTGAATGCGAAGCTGCGCGGTCTCCTCGACGACGGTGGCCTGCACGACCTGCGGAACCCTCAGGCACCGGACTGGACCACGGCGGATGCACTGGCCTCTCTCAGTTGGTTGCTCGGCACCAACGTGGTGGCGTTGGGATCCTGATGGGGAGCCGGCTGCGCCGCACCGCAGCGGTCGTGCCGGCAGCTCTCGCCGGCCTGACCCTCCTCGTCAGCGCCTGTGGGGGCGCTGGTGGGGGCGTGACGACGCTGTCGGGCCCGCCGACCACCGACAACTCACTGACGCTGGCGCTGCAGCGTTCACCGGTCGGGCCCATCCTCACCACGGGCGGCGGCGACACCCTGTACGACTTCGTCCCCGATACGCCGACCCACAGCGCCTGTCTCAGCGACGTCTGCATCTTCCAATGGCCCCCTCTCGTCGCGAGCGGGCCGGTGCGCATCGGCAAGGGCGTCGACCGCTCGCTGGTGGGCACGCTCCGCCGTCCCGACGGCTCGACCCAGCTCTCCTACGGCGGCCACCCGCTCTACACCTACAACGGCGACGTCGCACCCGGCGTCGTCATGGGCCAGGCCATCAACCAGGACGGCGGGCTCTGGTACGTGCTCAGCGCGCAGGGGAAGCAGAACACGACGTCGTTCACGGTCACCCCACCGAACGCCAACGGCAACGCCAATGGGTGACCACCGCCCGGCGTGACGCCCTCCATCGTCCCGTGACGCGGCGTCGACGGTGCGCATCCGGATGCTGCGCGCACCGGTGGGCGTGGGTCCTCAGGTGTTGAAGCGGAACTCGACACATCGAAATCACGGGCCGACGCGTCAAACGTCGTCACCGCGTCGACGTGGTACAGACCCGTCACCGGGACCGTGAGCGTTCCTACGCCGCTCGGCGTCGTGAATGTGACGCAGCCCTGTACGTAGTCCTCGGTCATGTTGCCGAGCGGTGTCGCGGTGCTCTCGGCGATGCTCTGCGCCGATGACTGATACATGCGGCCCGCTGCGGGCGTGACCTGAAACTTGCTGGCGATCGGGCGCTCGTCGGTGATGTTCGCCGTGAGAATTCGACGAGACAGAAGGTCCTACAGCAATATGCGCCAGCACGAGCGACGAGGCCGGCGCAACCTGTGAGTCGGTCGTCGGTGCCCTTGACGACCTGCAGCACGCCCTGATTGAAAGAGGCTCTGTGCGTTCGCCGGACTACGGCCGAGCGAGGCGGCTGGCGTCCAGGTGATCGATATCTACTTCCTGCGGCGCACGCTGAACGTCGCGCGCCAAATTCAGCGAGTGCCCGTCATCGACGTCGCCGTCGCGCATGACGTAGTCCTTGCCCTCCATCCGAGCCCGGCCCGCGGTGCGCGCTGCCGCCACCGAACCCGCACCGATGAGGTCTTCGAAGCTGATGACCTCCGCCTTGATGAAGCCGCGCTCGAAGTCGGTGTGGATGACACCGGCCGCCTTGGGGGCGGTGTCGCCGATATGGATGGTCCAGGCCCGCGCCTCCTTCGGCCCCGCTGTCAGGAAGGTCTGGAGGCCGAGGGTGGCGAAGCCCACGTGGACGAGCTGCTCGAGCCCCGACTCCTCCTGCCCGTAACTCCGCAGCAGCTCCGCGGCGTCGGCGGAGTCGAGACCCGCCACCTCCGCCTCGATCTGCGCGCACAGGACGACGGCCTGAGCCGGGCGGACGCTGTCGGCCAGGCCGGCCACCAGCGCCGCATCGCCCAGAGCCCCCTCGTCGACGTTGAAGACGTAAATGAAGGGCTTCGCGGTCAACAGGTGCAGATCGCGCAGCAACGCCACGTCCACTTCGCCCTTCGACCCCGCCTCGGTGATGGTGCGGCCGGCACCGAGGACGCTCTCGGCGGCGGTGACCGCGTCAACGGTCGGCCGAAGGGCCGGGTCGCCCTTCGCCTCGCGCGCCAACCGCGGCAGCCGCTGCTCGACCGTCTGCAGGTCGGCCAGGATGAGCTCCGTGTTGACCGTCTCGATGTCGCTGGCCGGGTCCACCCGCGCGTCGACGTGGACGACATCGTCGTCGTGGAAGGCACGGACAACTTGGCAGATGGCGTCGGTCTCCCGAATGGCCGCCAGGAACTTGTTGCCCAGGCCCTCACCCTGGGACGCGCCGCGCACGAGCCCGGCGATGTCGACGAAGGTCACCGTCGCCGGCACCACCGGAGCGCCGTCATAGAGATCGGCCAGTTGCCAGAGCCTCGGGTCGGGCACGGCCACCACGCCCACGTTGGGCTCAATGGTGGCGAAGGGGTAGTTCGCCGCCAGCACCTCGTTGTTCGTGAGCGCGTTGAAGAGGGTGGACTTGCCCACGTTGGGCAGTCCGACGATGCCGATCGAAAGGCTCACGCCGCCGGCCGGCTAGCCCGGGAGGAGGCCGGCATCGGCCGCCAGGGTCTTGAGGTCGGCCTCGGGGCGGGCCCCCGTGTGCGAGATGACCTCGGCCGCGCACAGGCCGCCCAGGCGGGTGCTCTCCACGGGGCCCATGCCGTGGGTCAGGCCGTACAGGAGGCCCGCTGCGAAGAGATCCCCGGCGCCTGTCGTGTCGACCACGTCGCTGACGGGGGCGGCCGGAACCTCCTCAGGGCCCCGGGCCGTCAGAACGGTCGCGCCCTGCGCTCCCCGGGTCATGACGACCAGCAGCCCGGTCTCCTCTGCGGCCTCGAGGGCGCTCTGGTACGAGTCCACCCCGAAGAGCATGGTGACCTCCTCCTCGTTGCCGAGAAGGATGTCCACGTCGTCGATCAGGAGGTCGAGGAACTCTCGCTGGTGGCGGCCGACACAGAACGGGTCCGACAGCGAGAGGGCCACCGCGCCCTCCGCGCCGTGTGCCGTGGCCGCCGCGTGGCGCATCGCCTCTTTGGCCGCGGGAACGTCCCACAGATAGCCCTCGAGCAGCACGATGGAGGCGCGCACCACGAAGGAGGTCGGCACACCCTCGGGAGACAAGGTCGACGCGGCCCCCAGATAGGTCCCCATGGTGCGGTCGGCATCCTCTGTGATGAGCACCACGCACCGCCCGGTGCCGAGGCCGTCCGCGGCCGCCGATTCGCTCAGATGGGGTTCGAACTCGACGCCGGCCGCCCGCAAGTTCTCGGTGTAGGTCCGGCCCACCTCGTCATCGGCCACTGCCCCGACGAACCCGGCGCTGCCCCCGAGCACGGCGATCCCTGCGGTCGTGTTGGCGACCGATCCGCCCGAGACGAAACGGGGGGCGCCCATGAACTCCTGCACGGCGTTGGCCTGGGGCAGGTCGATGAGCGTCATCGACCCCTTCTCCAGCCCGATCCGGGCCAGCTGTTCGGCGGTTGCCAGCTCAATGACGTCGAGGAGGGGCGATCCGATGGCCACCACGTCGAGGTCATGGCCGTTGGCTTCGTTGGCGGGGGCTGATTCCTGAGGGGGCACGGAGCGAGAAACTACCCGCGGCACCGCGGGTAGCCTGCACGGATGCCTTCAGCTCCCGCGTCAGCCGTCGCGCCCGGCTCGGAGCCGTTCCGTTTGCCGAGAACGATCGAGCCCGAGACCTACTCCATCGAACTCGAGCCGGACATCGCCACCGCCACCTTCTCTGGCACCGTTCGGATCGACGCCATCGTCCACGAGACGGCCGGCGAGATCGTGCTGAACGCAGCCGAGCTGGCGATCAGCGACGTCGAGGTCCTGACCTCCGACGGTGTCACCGTCTTGTGCAGCGTGAGCTTCAACGATGAGCTCGAGCAGGTCACCTTTCAGCCGGCCGACCTGATTCCCCCTGGTCCATGCACCATCAGCTGCCGGTTCAGCGGCACGCTCAATGACAAGCTGCGCGGCTTCTACCGGTCCACCTACACGGGTCTCGACGGCGAGACCCACACCATGGCCACGACCCAGTTCGAGTCGGTGGACGCTCGGCGCGCCTTTCCCTGCTTCGATGAGCCGGATCGCAAGGCCGTCTTCGAGATCACCCTGATCGTGGAGCCCGACCTCGACGCCATCTCCAACTCCCCCGTCGTCGAGATCGACCAGGTGGGCGACAAACAGCGCATCCGGTTCGCACCGACCATGAAGATGTCCACGTACCTGGTTGCCTGCATCGTTGGCCGGCTCGAAATGACCGAGACCGTCGACGTGGACGGTATCCCCCTCCGGGTCGTCTGCACACCGGGGAAGCTCCCTCTGGCCGGCTTCGCCCTCGAAGTCGGCGCGTTCGCACTGCGCTTCTTCACCGACTACTTCAACATCCCCTACCCGGGGGACAAGGTCGACCTGGTGGCCATACCTGACTTCGCCGCCGGGGCGATGGAGAACCTGGGCTGCATCACGTTCCGCGACACGGCGCTCCTCGTCGACCAGGACGAGGCGGCCCGCGCCGAGCTCGAGCGTGTCGCCGACGTCATCGCGCACGAGCTGGCCCACATGTGGTTCGGGGACCTGGTGACCATGGGCTGGTGGGAGGGCATCTGGCTCAACGAGGCCTTCGCGACGTTCATGGAGGTGCTCTGTGTCGACGCCTTCCGGCCCTCGTGGAACCGGTGGATCGGCTTCGCCCCTTCCCGCGAGGCCGCCCTGGCCGTCGACGCGCTCCACCTGACCCGTCCGATTGAGTACCCGGTGGGGCCGCCCAAGGAGGCGGAGGGCATGTTCGACGTGCTGACCTACGAAAAGGGCTGTGGGGTCCTGCGCATGCTCGAGCAGCACATCGGGCCCGAAGTGTTCCGCGATGGCGTGCGGTCCTACCTCAAGGCCCACGCGTATGCCAACACGGTGACCAGCGACCTGTGGGATGCGCTCGAGGACGCGAGCGGCGCACCCGTGCGCGACGTGATGGACACGTTCATTTTGCAGGGAGGGCACCCGCTCGTGTCCCTGCGCGGCGACACGCTCGACCAGCAACCCTTCGCGCTCGGACCGGTGCCCGCGGGCGAGACATCGTCCATCGGCTCGGTGTGGCGGGTCCCCGTCGCCGTGCGGGCCCTCCCCTCGGGCGGCCAGCCTGGCGCGCCGCTCCGCCACCTCGTCCTCGATGCCGAACCGGAGGCGATCGCCGAGGCCGGCGAGGGCCTTGCTGTGGTCAACGCGGGCGGGTGGGGCATCTTCCGTGTCGGCTACGAGACCGCGCACCGGACAGCGCTCGCTGAGCACCTTCCCGAGCTCACCCCGTTGGAGCGGGCCAACTTTGTTGCCGACACCTGGGCGACGACCCTCGCCGGCCTCTCGACGCTCGAGGAGTTCCTGGTCCTGGCCTCGCGGCTGGGCGACGAGCCCGAACCTGCGGCCTGGTCGCCGGTCGGGTCGGCCTTGCTCTTGACCCGGCGCATCGCGCGGGCCGATCAGGAGGACGCGCTCCACGAGGCGGTGGCGGCGCTCGTCGGGCCCACCCAGCGGCGACTCGGGTGGGACGCCATACCGGGCGAGAACGACCGGACGCCGATGCTCCGCGCACTGGCGATCAACCTCTTGGGCACCGTCGGCGCCGACGCCGAGGTCCGGGCCGAGGCAGCACGGCGCTTCGACGCCTCACCGATCGGCGGCGGCTCCGGTGCGCCGATCCCGCCCGACATCGAGTCGGCCACACTGGCCGTCGTCGCGCAGCTGTTGCGGCCCGGCGACTACGACGCGCTGCTGGAGCGCTACCGCTCCGCCGCGACGCCCCAAGAAGAGATGCGCTCTCTGGGCGCACTGGCCGCGTTTCCCGACGTGGACCTGTGCCTCCGCACCTTCGACCTTGCGATGACCGAAGTGCGCAGCCAGAACGGGTTCGCCGTGCTCGGCTCGCTGCTGGCCAACTCCGTGGGCAATCAGGCCGTGTGGACCCGCCTCACCGAGACCTGGGACGCCGTGCTCAATCGCTTCCCGAAGAACGCGCCGCCTCGCATCATTGAGGCGATCCCGGCCCTGTGCGGCGACGCCGCGTTCGCCGAGAGAGCCATCGACTTCCTCAACGACAACCCGCTGTCGTCGGGGCCGCGCCGGGTGGCCCAGTCGGTCGAACGGCTCCGGGTCAACGTGGCCTTCGGTTCGCGCGAGCGGGCCGGACTGGTCGCATCGTTGCGGGCGGCCGGCACACCCACGCCCTGATGACCGAGGGGATGCCCGGGACCGAAGGCCTCGACTCGACGCGGGTGCAGTCCCTCTTCGCCACGGCGCGCCGCACCCGGGGCTTCATGCCCGACGACGAGGGGGAGGCGTTGTTCGCGGCGGCCCTGCGGGCCGGCCAGGCCGAGCTCCCGACGGCTGCACCGGCAACCTTCGTGGAGATCGGCGCCTGGTGCGGGAAATCCACTGTCTACTTGGGGGCGGCAGCCGAAGCGACGGGGGCCGCCCTGCTCTCCATCGACCATCACCGCGGGTCGGAGGAGAACCAGCCGGGATGGGAATACCACGAGCCCGACCTCGTCGATCCCGCCATAGGCCGCATCGACACGCTGCCGCACTGGCGTCGCACCATCACGGCGGCCGGGCTCGAGTCGTCCGTCGTGGGTATTGTCGGCGATTCCCCCACGTTGGCGGCGCGTTGGGACCGGCCGCTCGCCTTTTGCTTCATTGACGGAGGGCACGGCGAGGATCCCGCCTGGGCTGATTTCCGCGGCTGGTCGCCGCACGTGGCCCTCGGCGGTTGGCTGGCCATCCACGACGTGTTCCCCGACCCGGCGGACGGGGGTCGACCCCCCTACGAGCTCTATTGCGCCGCGCTCGCTTCGGGCGAGTTCACCGACGACGGGGCCTGCGGCAGCCTCCGCGTGCTGCGCCGCATCGCCCTGCCTGACTGACCCGCTGCGGCATCGGGTCAGAGCCGGGAGTCCGCTCCTTCGATTGCCGGCGGGGCCGGGATCACGACTGGCGTCGGCTCAGCGGCTCCGGCGCCCGCACGGAGGCCCACCGCCGCCACCACGGCCGCGACCAGCGTCGCTCCGGCGGCGACCATGAGCGCCAGGTGGTACCCCGAAGCGAAGGAAGCCACTGCGTCCCCTCGGTACTGCGAGCCGAGGGAGTGGCTGACCACGTCGATCTGACCCCCTGCGACGTGCTGGGCCTGTCCTGGCGCCCCCGGCACCCCGGCGCTGCGGCTCGCCCAGGCGCTCGTGGCGGCGTGGACCCCGATTGCTCCGAGGACAGCCAGCCCCACCGAGGTCCCGACCTGGCGGGCGGCGTTGACGAGACCCGACGCGCCGCCCGAGACCCCTGGGGGTACATCGCGCATGGCGACGTTGACCACGCCGGGTACAAGCGTGCCCCACCCGGTCCCGAGCAGCACGTAGCCGACGAACGCCACGCCGAACGGGGTGGTGTCCGAGAGCAAGGCGAGGACAGCGACGCCGACCGCGCCGACCATGCACCCACTGACCACGATCACAACGGGCTCGAAGCGCCGGCGGAGCCTTCCGGCGAACTGCGCGGCCACGATGAACGGAATGTTCATGGACAACCATGAGAGTCCGGTGCGCAAGGGCGACCAACCCTCGACGTCTTGGAACAGCAGCGTGACGTAGAACATGACTCCCGCCAGCGCCAGGTACGTGAGCAGGTACACGCCACACCCCGAGACGAAGCTGCGGGCCCGAAGCAAGCTGGGCGGCAGCATGGGCGATGACGTCCGGCCCTCCCACAGCACGAAGAACACCACCAGGGTGGCGCCGACGGCCAGCGGTCCAACCACGTCGAAGGAGGTCCACGGGTGGCTGGACGACTCGATGAGACCGAAGGTGATGCCGAGGAGTCCCAGCGCGATGGCGCCCATCCCGACCACGTCGAGGGCGCGGCCCTCGGGGTTGCGGGATTCGGCGACGGCCACGAACGCGATGACGAACCCGGCGAGAGCCAACGGCACGTTGACCCAGAAGACCGAGGACCAGCTGAAGACCGAGAGAAGGGCTCCTCCGACCACCGGTCCGAGCCCGAAGCCGAGACCCGAGATCGCCGCCCAGATGCCGAAAGCGCCCGCCCGGCGCTCGACCGGGTAGGTCTCGGTCAGGATGGCCAGCGTCAGGGCTGACATCAGCGCACCGCCCGTGCCCTGCAGGGCGCGGGAGCCGATGAGCGCCGAGTCGGAGGTGGAGAGGGCGCACGCGACGGAGCCCATGGTGAAGACGACCATGCCGATCAGGAAGAACCGCTTCCGGCCGTAGCGGTCCCCGAGGGCACCGCCGAGGGGGATGAAGGCGGCGAGGCTGAGGGCGTATGCGCTGATCACCCACTCGAGCTGGCCCGCCGTCATGTGCAGCTCGCGCTGAATGGACGGCAGCGCGGTATTGACGATGGTGACGTCGAGCAGGGTCATGCCCTGCGCGACGCACATCGCCACCAGGGTGAGGCGGCGCCGGCGCGTCACCCGCGGGTCCTCGCCAGCGGTCAGCGGATCAGACACCGGATGGGTCGGGGCGTCGGCAAGAGGGCATCGGAATCGAGGGTGAATCTACCCGCGGGGCCCTGTCGGGCCGAGCGTCCGCCTCTTTCCACTCCCGCCGCGAACGACGTCCTCGGCGCGCTGCCTCAGCCGCGCGAGAAGCGCTGCGGCGAGTCGGCGACGGTGCACCCCTCAATGGCGTCCCCGCAGTGCGGCTCGGCCAGGTCGAGTGCGGCCGGGAGGCCTTCACCTCGGAAGAGGCCGGCAGCGGGAGTTGTGTTCGACAAGGCGTCCGCCGCCAGCACCATGGCGGCGAAGGTGTAGGTCGTCCGCTCGTCCTTGGGGAACGTCTCCCGCTCGGGGTAGACGATGCCGGTCCAGTACGACCCGTCCGGCAACCGCAGGTTCTGCCCGGCCGCGAAGAGGTCCAGAGCCGGGCTCTCCATCCCGAGGGCGTCGAGCGTCAGCACGCACTCCGCCGTCTCGGCCGCCGTCACCCAGTCGCCCGTTGAGACGCAGCGCACCCCAAGACCCTCCATGACGAAGGTCGACCAGCCCTCGGCAATGCGGCGGCGGCCGGCTTCACCCTCGAGTGCGCCCGACAACATGGGGTAGTACCAGTCCATGGCGAATTCGACCTTCGGCGCGAAGGCGCCGGGGTGATGGGCCACGGCATGCCCGAGGCGCCCGGCCGCCAGCTCCCAGTCCGGCCGGTCCTTGGCCAGACATTCGGCGACGGCGACGGCACAGCGCATGGAGTGGTAGATGGAAGACGAGCCGGTGAGCAAGGCGTAGCGCTCGGGTCGGCCGGTCGAATCGAGGGACCACAGCACCGAGCCATCCGGTTGCTGGGAACGCAGGATGAAGTCGATGCCCTTCTCAATCGTCGGCCAGAGCTCGCCCAGGAACTCCACGTCGCCCGTGATCAGATGGTGGTGCCAGGCGCCGGCCGCCAGGTAGCCGCACACGTTCGTGTCGAGCCGGAGGTCCTTGACCACGTCGCCCTGGTAGTAGTTGAACCAGCTCCCGTCGGGAAGCTGGCGACGAGCGAGCCAACGGTAGGCATCGACGGCCTCGTCCACCAGCCCGCAGACGGTCAGCGCCATGGCCGCCTCGACGTGATTCCACGGATCGCAGTGGCCACCCTCGAACCACGGGATTTGCCCATCGTGGCGCTGCACCGCGGCAATGGCGTGGCCCGTGGCGAGCACATCAGCGCTCGTCAGGATGCCGGGAACCTCCGGCAGTGTGGCGGATCGGATTTCTTCTGTGGTCATGCCGCAGCTCCCTGGCTTGGTGTGGTCGGTCCGCGCCGGCCGGGAACACCGCGGGGCAGTGTGGGGCGCGAGTCGGGCAGGTCCGCCACGCGGGCGACCGGCTTGGTCAAATAGAGCACCAGGCTCTTGCCGATGACCGGACTCAGCACCCGGTCGGCGGTGCGCGTGACGAAAGGTGCCTTGACGATGTCCCAGACCAGCACCTTGTGGTACGCCTCGACAGCCGGGTGCGAGTCGTTCGAGGGACCGACCAGGCAGCGCAGCCACCAGTAGGGCGAATGCAGCCCGTGGGCGTGGTGATGACCCGTGGGCTCGAGCCCGGCCGAGCTCAGCCGGCGCTCCAGCGTGGATCGCCGGTAGATACGCACGTGTCCGCCCGGCGTGTCGTGGTATTCGTCCGACAATGCCCAATTGACGACCTCGGGCCCGCAACGCGGCACCGTCACCGCCATGGAGCCTCCGGGGCGAAGGACGCGGGCCAGCTCGCGCATGGCCGCCGAGTCGTCGGGAATGTGCTCGAGCACCTCCGACGCAATCACGCGATCGAAGGTTCCATCATCGAACGGCAGAGACAACGCGTCACCCTGTACCGCCGTCGCCGGATGGTCCGCAGGGATCTCCCCCATCTCAATCATGGCGGCGAACGTGCCGCGCACCTGCGCCACCTCTTCGGGGCCGGCGTCGAGCGCCACGACGGAGGCACCACGGCGGGCGGCCTCGAAGGCATGGCGCCCGAATCCGCAGCCCAGATCGAGTACGCGATCCCCGGGTGCGACCCCGAGCCGGTCATAGTCAACGGTCAACATCGGGCTGCTCCTCGCGCCACGGGCGTCCTGTCGCCATCGGCCACGACCGTCGGCGCACCCGGCAGCGGCTCCCCGGCCATGACGGCCTCGTAACAGGCTGCGGTCCCGGCCGCGGTGATCTGCCAGGTGAACCGACTCATGACTCGCTCGCGTCCCGCCGCGCCGAGCCGAGCCCGCAATTCGGGGTCGTCGAGCAAACGGGCGATTGCGCCGGCCAGAGCGCTCGGGTCATCCGGCGCGACGAGCAAACCCGTCTCGCCGTCGGTGCCCACCACTTCGGGGAGGGCGCCCCCCGTGGTGGCCACCAACGCCACCCCGCATGCCATCGCCTCGATGGCCGGCAACGAGAAGCCTTCGTAGAGCGACGGCACGACGGCCACCTCTGCCTCGCCGTAGAGGCGGGCCAACTCATCGTCGGTGATGCCACTCACGCACTGCACGGCATCAGCCAGCCCCAATCGGGCAATGGCCTTTTCGACCCGACCACCCTCGTTGGGGCGGCCGATCACGGTCAGCTCGACGTCGCGCTCGGTGCGCAGCTTGGCCACTGCCTCGAGCAGAGGCACCAATCCCTTCATGGGGACATCACTGCTCGACGTGACCATGATGCGCCCGGGCACCGGGCGAGACGTCCTCGAAGGGGCGGAAGACCGTGTGGTCGACCCCGACCGGGACGACGGTCATGCGCTCGGGGGGGACATCCATCTGGGCTGCGATGTCCTGACGTGAGTTCTGCGACACCGTCAACACTGCCGGGAGCGCACGGGCCACGCGCACCTGCATGCCGAGGAATCCGAACCAGCGCTGCGTCGTGAAGCGCTGCCACGGGTTCGTCGTGTGCGACAAGGCAAGCTCGCGGTCGACCGTGATGGGATGGTGCAACGTCGTCAACAGCGGCCAGCCGTCTTCGACCATGCCCAGCATGCCGTTGCCCAGGCACTGGTTGTCGTGCACGACATCGAATTCGTCCCGGCGCTGCGCCAGGAGCTGTCGGGCCCGCAGTGAATAGGCCAGGGGCTCCCCGAATCCTGCCGTGCACATGATGGCGAACTCGGTCCAGTCCTCACGGGAGGTGAACTCGCTCCAGGCCGGAACGCGGAACGGATCGGGCTGGCGGTAGAGGTCCAGGCCGCGCACGGGGGTGAGTCCCACCCCCTCGTCGAGCTCCGGCCACGGCGGGCCGGCGAAGACCTCGACCGAGTGACCCATGGCCACCAGCTCGCGGGTCAGATGACGGGTGTACACGCCCTGTCCGCCGCAACGGGGGTTACCTCGATAGATCAGGAATGCGATCCGCAAACCCCCAGGTCGGGGCGGTGCAGCGGCAATCGGAGCCGGCAGCTCAATGTGGCGTGAGCGTTCCCAGGATTCCTTTGTCTCGATCCACTTCTGGCGAGGCGTTTTAGGCAACGGATGTCCCGACTCGACTCACCATGACCCTCTAGCCTCCCCGAACCCCCTGGTCCTGCGCAAACGGCGCCGCCAGGCGACCGCGGAGACCCACCGCTCAGCCGAGGCCGAACCAGCCGAGAACGGTGAGCACGACGTAGACGGCGGCCACGCCGGCGACCGCGACGATGGCAAATCCGCCGGCCCAGCGGGCGACGGGGCCGTTGGCCGCCGAACCGAGCAGCGAGCGCCGGTTGGCCAGCACCAGAATCAGAATGAGCGTCATCGGCGTGATCACGCCTTCGAGCACCTGGGTGTTGAGGATGAGCGTGATGAGGTTGCCCGGGACGAGCACCACGGCCGCACCGATGAGGATCTGGAACGTGAAGATGCCCAAGAAGACGGGGGCCTGGCGGAAGCTCGACGAGACGGAGCGCTCGACCCCGATCGCCTCGGCCACGGCGTAGGACGTCGAGAGCGGCACCACGGCCGCGGCCAGGGCGGAGGCCCCGAGGAGACCGAGACCGAACAGTGTGGTGGCGAAAGCACCGGCGACGGGCTTCAGCCCCTCGGCGGCCGTCGTGGCCGAGGTGAGCGGACCGGTGCCCCCGATCGTCGCCCCGGTGGCGACGATGATCGACATCGCCACCATGGCGGCGAGGACGGCGCCGGTGATCGCGTCGACGCGCTGGAAGTGGTACTCCTCGGGCTTGACGCCCTTGTCGACGACAGCACCCGCCTCGTACAACTGGATGTACGGCGTGATGGTGGTGCCGATGAGGGCGACGGAGAGGAGGAGAAACGACTTCGAGGCTTCAAAATGGGGCCAGACGGTGTTGACGGCGACCTCGTGCCAATTGGGCTTCGCCAGGACGGCGGCAATCGGATAGGCGATGAAGACGACGGTGAGCAGTAGGAAGATCCGCTCGGCGTAACGGTAGGAACCGAAGAGCACGAGCGACCAGATCGCGACCGCGGCGATGGGGACCGAGATGTAGCGCGAGACATTGAACAGCTCGAACGAGGTGGCGATGCCGCCGAATTCGGTCACCATCAGGCCGATGTTGGCGATGGCGAAGGCGGTGATGGCGAAGGCGGTGAGACGCAGGTCGAACTCTTCCCGGATGAGGGCGGCCAGGCCCTTACCCGTGTAGGTCGCCAGACGCGCCACCATTTCCTGAACGATGACGTAGGCCACCGTGATCAGGACCATGAGAAACAGGGTGCGGTAGATGAACTGCGCCCCGGCAGACGAGTAGGTGACGATGCCACCGGCATCGTTGCCGGCCGCGGCGGCGATCAATCCCGGCCCGGCGGCAGCCAGGTAGATCAGCCACCGCCGCGACACCTTCAGCTTCATGACAGAAGGCGTGGAAAGTGAAATCGACCCTTGGTCGGCACCAATGCGTCGAGCACGTCGTCGGCCAGTATGCGCCCGATGGGACGCGCGTTGTCGTCGACGACCACCATGGAATGGCGCCGGGCCTCAATCAGCTGCCCGGCCGCCTCGCCCGCCGACGTGTGGGGGCTCACGGTCACCACGTCCTCGTCACCGAGGAGCGCCGACATGCGCGTGTCGCTCGAGGTTCGCAGGGCCAACAGAATGTCGAGCACGCTGACGTCGCTGAGAAGGCGGCCGTCGTCGTCCACCACCGCTACCGCGTCGAGGTCGGCGCCGTGCGCCCGCGCCTCGGAGAGCCGGTCTGCCACCTTCTTGACCTTGTCCCCCGACTTGGCCGTCACGAGCGCGGTGGTCATGATGCCACCTGCCTCGTCCTCCTCGTAGCCGAGCAGCTCGCGCAGCGAGAGCGCTGTCACGGCGGGAATGTGGGTGAGCACCTCGCCCCGCACGGCGACGGGGAGGTCGCGCAGTGCGTCGACCGCCTCGTCCGGCTCCATGGCGGCGAGGAGGCGCGCGGCCTCGACCGGATCCGACTCCCGCAAGAGCTGTTCAAGGTCCTCGGGCTGCATCTCCTCGAGGGCATCGGCGGCCTCGTCCGGGCCCAACGCGGCCAGGAGCTCACGACGCTCGTCGCGGCGCAGGTCCTCGAGCAGGTCGGCCAGCTCGCCGGGACGCAGGCGATGCAGGCCCTCATTCGTCGTCTTGAGGCGCACGTGGGTGGCCGCGCCGCTGACGTCCTTGGCCGAGTCGGTGAAGGGCTGAATGGCGGCCCAGTCGATGACGCGATCGGGCGTCGGGCGTGGCCGCCACCGGCGCGGGCCCAGGCGGCGCAGGAGCGTGGCGTTGGAGACATCGGCTCCCACCAGTCGGATGCGGCCGATCACCTCCGCCAGGTAGAGGTCGGCGGCACGAATGACCTGGACTCCCTCGACATCAACGAGCTGGTGGTCGAGCACGTCCTTGGCCAGAAGCACCTCGCCGGGGCGGCGGATGACATCACGCAGGTCGAGGCGGGCCGAACGCAGGATCACCTCGGCCTGGCCGATCCGGTCGACGGCGGACGCCGGCACGAAGGCGAGGCGGCGACCGACCCGGATCACCAAACCACTGACGGGGGGGTACGTCTGCCCGTCGGCCCAGCGGGCGACGACGTCGTCCAGACGGCCGATCTCCTGCCCGGTCTGGTTCCGCACCGGGCGGCCGAGAAGGCCGGCCAGCGACACGATGGAATCAAAAACACCCTCGGATGCCAGGATGCGGCGTGTGCGGCGGCGGCGCTGGTGCGGGGGGCGCTCAGCGTCGCGGGAACGAACGGGGATCAAGCGTGAGCGCCCCGGCGCGCTCGTCGGTGGTGGCGTGGCCATGGAACTCCCTCCTCTGACGTCCTCGAGGGACCGGTTCGGATCGGATGTCCGGCGGGCGCCGCTCTCGCCCACCAGAGGATCAATGCCCGGCTTCCGACTGCGTGCCCATTCCCTGGTTCGCGGCTCAGGGCACCCTCGTGGCGCGAATCAGCCAAGGGGCGGAGTTGGACATGCGCCGGCAGTCCTACTGGGGGGTTCGCCCCTCGACATGGCAGCACCTCCTTCTCCGTCGTCCCTGTGCGGGGATCACGCCAACAAACACGGCACGAGCATGATACCGGGCTGCCCACGCGGGCTCGGGCTCGGACCCGGTCACAGAGGGGCTGATCGGCCGGGTACCGTGCCTCGTATGGACCTGGCCTACCCACCCGAAGCCGAGGAATTCAGGAGCGAGATCGCCGGATGGCTCAAGGCGAACCTCCCCGAGGGCTGGGGCGGCCCGGGCTTCTCCATGACCCCCGACGAGCGCAAGGCCTTCAACACGGAGTGGACCGAGAAGTTGTACGGCGGCGGATGGATCTGCGCCAGCTGGCCGACCGAGTACGGCGGGAAGGGCCTCAGCCTGCTGCAACAGGTCGTGCTCAACGAGGAGTTCGCCCGGGCCGGCGCACCGCTGCGCGCCGACTTCTTCGGCGACACCCTCGTCGGGCCGACCATTCTGCAGTGGGGCACCGAAGAACAGAAGAAGCAGTTCATCCCGGGCATCCTGAAGGGCGATATCGCATGGTGCCAAGGGTTCAGCGAGCCCGATGCCGGGTCGGACCTGGCCGGCCTCAAAACGCGTGCCGAGCTCGACGGCGACGAGTGGGTGATCAACGGGCAGAAGGTGTGGACGACGCAGGCGCAGTATGCCGACTACATATTCCTTCTGGCCCGCACCGACCCCGACGCACCAAAGCACGCCGGCATCTCGTACCTGCTGGTCCCCATGCAGCAGCCCGGGGTGGAGGTGCGGCCGATCGAGCAGGTTGACGGCTCAGCGGAATTCAACGAGGTCTTCTTCACCAATGTGCGTTGTCCGAAGGACAACGTCATCGGCGGCGTGAACAACGGGTGGAAGGTTGCAATGACCACCCTGGGTTTCGAGCGAGGCACGTCGTCGACCACCGGCCACCGGCGATTTCAGAAGGAATTCGACGAGATCCTGACCGAGGCGCGCCAGCGGGGTCGCGCCGACGATCCCCTGACCCGCCAGCGCCTGGCGCGTTCGTGGTCGAAGATCAAGATCATGCAGATCAACGGCTTCCGCACGCTGACCGACGTGCTCAACGGCACGCATACGACCGCGGCGCTGGGTGCGTGCAACAAGATGTTCTGGTCGGAGGCACACCAGGAGACCCTGTTGCTCGGGATGGACATCCTGGGCATGGACGGCCAGATCCTGCTGGGCGAAGAGGGCGAGGACAGCCTCCTCCCCGGCGCCCGCCGGGCAACAGCCGGCTACCCCGTCAACAACCTGCAGTCATTGTTCTTCTTCTCGCGCTCGGAGACCATCTGGGGCGGGACGGCCGAGATCCAACGGAACATCGTGGGCGAGCGCGTGCTCGGCCTCCCCAAGGAACCGAAACCCCACTAGGCGGGCCCATGCCAAGGCCACGCCGGCCGCTTCCCCTACTCTGTGGCCGGTAAGAGGACGGGTCGGACACCGAGAACGGGGTGAACAACCATGCTGGTGAGAGAGTGCCTGCGAACAGCACCGGTGACCGTCCCTCCGGGATGCACGCTCGAGGAGGCCGGGCGGCTGTTGGGAAACCACCGGGTCGGTTCGCTCCTGGTCGTCGATGGCGATCGCCTGGTGGGAATCGTGACGGACCGTGATATCACCGTGCGCGGGGTGGGCGAGGGAAAGCCCGCTTCCACCCCGGTGGAGGCGGTCATGACCGCCGATCCCGTCACGATTCAGGGATCGGCCGACGTCTACGAGGCGTTCACCATCTTCAAGACAGCCACCTCCCGGCGTCTTCCGGTCCTGGAGGACGACGACCTCGCCGGGATCATTTCGGTCGACGATCTGCTGCTGTCGCTCGTCACCGAGTTCGGCGCGGTGATGTCCCCGGTCGCTCAGAAGTTGGTGCACCCGGCCTGAACGCGCCTGGCGCGTGGAGCCGAGGCGGACGGCTAGAGGCTCGGGACGTAGCCGCCCGAGCCCAGCGCGGCGCTCTCGTCGATGCTCAGCGAGTCGTCGATCCCGCCCACCACCTCGGTCACCCAGGGCAGGCGCTCTCGCAGGATGCGCTCCACCCCACCCGAGAGGGTGGCGGAGCTGATGGCGCACGAGCTGCACGCCCCCTGGAGCTGGACCTCGACCACCCCGGCCTCGACGTCGGCCCTGACCAGCACGAGGTCACCCCCGTCGGCCTGCACGGCCGGCCGCATGAGGTCCATGATCCCCTGGAGCTTGTCCAGGCGATCGGCACGCTCGGCATCGCTCAGTTGGGAATCGGCGTCGTTCACCCCCCCATTCTGCCGTGCCTGGAGGAGGATCGACACACATTCAGAAACGTGTCCCTGTCATCGCAAAAATAGGAAGTCGTCACGGACCGGGCTCCGGTCCACCCTGAGGAGCCAGGCGAGAGTGCGGCTAGGGCATCAGTTCTTCACGGTGACGGCGACCCCGGAGCTGCTGTATGCAGTCCCGGTAGGACCGGAGGCTTCGGACACGATGGCGTACGAGCCGTTCGGGACCGTGCTTGTGTTCCAGGCGCACAGCCACCCGTAGTACGTCTGCGTCGCGGTACAGAGCACCTGAGCGTTGTAGCCGTAGGCTCCGCCCAGAAGGAGGAACTCGACGCTGGTGGCGTTCAAGGCGGAGGCGTCCAGCTCGGTCGATCCGGACAGCGACGCTCCGCTCGAGGGTAGGACGATGCTCGTCGTCGGGGGATTCGAGATGGTGACGCTGAGCGGACTGCTGGTGGTCGAGAGACCCTGATTGTCCGTGGCGATGCTCTGAATGGAATACGTCCCGTTCGCCAGCCCCGCCGGGTTGAAGTTGTAGAGATAACCGACCGAGCTCGGAGTTGCGGTCCCGAGCACGCGATCGCTGATCGTCCCCCCTGAGATCTCGAACCGCACACTCGCGATGCCGTTTTGGCTGGATGCGCCGGCGTCGAGCCACGTCGTGCCCTGAATCGTTGCACCAGCCGAAGGCGTGAGCACACTGGTCACGGGAGGGATCTTCAGCGTGAGGCCACCCGTCGCCGTCTCAGCGGGGCTCGACGAGTCGGTCGCCTTCACTTGGAACTTGAACGTGCCCGACACGGTGGGCGTACCGGTGATGTACCCGTCCGTATTCAAGGTGAGACCCGCGGGCAGCGCTCCCGAGGTGATGACCCAATTGTACGGCTGGTCGCCACCGGTCGCCCACAACAGCTGTGAGTAGGGCACGGTCTGAGCCGCATTCGGTATTGAAGTGGTCGTGACGGTGAGCGCCACTTCGGGATCAATCTCAATGGAGAGTGCTCGCGTGGCCGGCGGATCTCCAGCGGCGTCGGAGACCTGAACGGTGAACGACGAGGTGCCGGTCGTCGTTGGCACTCCCGAGATGATCCCGCTCGTGGAATCGAGCGTCAGACCCTTGGGAAGCGAACCCTGTGTGATCGCGTAGGAATAACCGGGCGTTCCGCCGGCCGCAAAGACGCCTCCGGAGATGTCGTCGTAACCTGAGCCGACGTTACCCGACGGCAACACGGTGGTGACGACGGTCAACGGAGAGGTCGTCGGGGCAGGCATGGTGGCCGTACACGTCACCCCGGAATCACCCGTGGCCCACGAGTCGCAGACTGATCCGTTGTCCCCCGTCTCATCGGCAATGACGTTGTGCATGAGTTGCGTGGCAGCGACCATGGTCGGATAAGGATTGCCGTTGACATCGATCATGCCGAAGTCAGAGTTCTCTCCGTCACCGCTGCGTCCGCCTGGTGGCTCGTCGACGTACTGGAACCAATCGTCGCCGACAAGTGCCGGCGTGTCCTCGTACAAAGGAGCGATGTACTGCTCGTAGTAGTTGGCACGCTGCTGCTGGGAGCTCGCGGTGTCGTAGATGGCAGGGGTGTTGTCGGGGTCGTTCGAACTGTTGGCGGTCGACGTGAACGAGTATTCGCCGATCATGAGAGGAACGTTGGCGACCGCTTCGAGGTCGGCAAGGTTCTGCTGCACGGGAAGGTACGGAGGCCAGAGATGGTTGACGACTTGATCCACCCCGGGCGCGTACATGTAGTCCTCGATGCTGAAGACGTTGACGTACGGCGCGGCCGCCTTGATCAGATTGGGTTCGATCTCCTGCCCTTCGGCCTTCACGCCCAGAATGAGATGGTTCGAGTCGTACATGTGGATGGCGGCGGTCGTCACCGAGAAGTAACGGGTTGCCAACGCAGTCAGGAATCCGCTCGGGTCGCCGACGTACTGCTGGGCTATTGCCAAGCCAGGGGACCCGGCCGGCAATTGCAGATACTGCTGCAAGGCCGTTTCGTTCGTACCGTAGCCACTACCGAGCAACGGCCCCCAGTCGAGCTCGCTGTCCGTGAAGTAGCCGATGACATTCGGATCGTCGGCCAGGGGCGCCACGTTGGCGGCCGCCACTTGGTCGGCGTTCGTCACGAATGAAGGGGCAAACCAGTCGGCTCCACTGGCCATGGACAGCTGGACTTCGTAGGGCATCTGGGTTCGAAGGTCAGCATGGTCGGAGTAGCCGCCGAGGGAGTTGAACCCCCACGAGCGGAGCTGGGTCACTGTCGACGCCGCCCAGGCTGCGGTGCTCGGGAAGTCATTTTGCACCGTCACGCAGTAAGGGCAGATACCCGTGGTCTGGTCGGTGCCGGAGCCGTCCGGCGCCACAGTGTCGATACCGGACGCGTAGAAAGGCTCGCCCTGAGGAGTCACCAACGTCCAGCCGCTGCCGCCCGCCTTCTGGGTCACATAGAAGTACCCGGTTGCGGCGTAAGGCGTCGTGGTTGCCACAGAGCGACCTGGGCTGAAGGCCAGGAGCAGCGCGATCAGGAGCATCCCCAGCATGGGGCACCCGAGCAGACGAGTCCACCTTCGCCAATCCATATGAGCCAACCTCCCGCACGATCTCCGGGGCTCAGGTCAGTACCGTACTCACCCGCGCTGGCGTCTGTCACTATCTGCACGGGCCAGACGAAGGAGAAGGGCGAGGATCACCCCGTCCCGCGGTGTTCGAGATCGAGCAAGGCGGGAGATCCACTCGACGCCGCTGCACGCGCGACGGCGCCGCCAGTGAGCGGTCCTCGCCCTCAGTCGATGCCGACTGGCCGGGATGGGCCGCCCTGCACCACGGGATTGGTCAGCTCGCCGACCCCCTGAATGCTGATCCGCACGACGTCGCCAGCCGCCAGGAAGCGTGGCGGGTCGAAGCCGGCGCCCACGCCGGCGGGTGTCCCGGTGGCGATGATGGTGCCCGGCTCGAGCGGGAAGGCCGTCGTGAGGTACTCGATCATCTCGGCACATCCGAAGATCAGGTCGGCCGTGGTCGAGTCCTGGCGAAGGTCGTCGTTGACCCAGGTCCGGATGGCCAGTGACCCCGGATCACCGAGCTCGTCGCCCGTGACCAGCTCGGGGCCGCACGGGGCGTGCGTGTCGAAGGACTTCCCCATGGTGAAGGTGGGTGAACGCCACTGCCAGTCGCGTGCGCTGACGTCGTTGATGATGGTGAAGCCGGCGACCACCTCGAAGGCCCGGGCCGCGGGCACGTGCTGGCAGCGCGGGCCGATGACGAGCGCCAGCTCACCCTCGTAGTCGACGCTGTCGGACACGGCGGGCAACACGATGGGATCGCCGGGCCCGCTGATCGACGTGCGCTGCTTGTTGAACCAGTATTGCCATTCGGGTGGTTCGCGGCCCAACTCGGCCACGTGCGCCCGGTAGTTCATGCCGATGGCGAGGATGGCCGGCGGATCGGGCACCGGCGCGTGGCGCCGCACCGTCGAAAGGTCGTGGCGGGCCGCCCGGCCAGCAGGAGCCGTGCGCGCCCGCTCCAGGCCCTCCCCGCCGAGCGCGAGCAACCCCGCCATCGTCGGCGGGAGGCCGGTCGCAGCGTCGCTCAGGTCGAGGATCTCATCGCCGACGATGAGTCCGGGGCGTGGGGGCCCTTGAGAGAGGGAGAAGCTGGCCAGCCGCACCGCTGCTCCCCCGCCGGCTTCAGCTGCCCTGCGCCTGCGCCTTGAAGGCTTCCCAGTGCTTCGTGGCGTGCCGGGCCGAGAAGGCCCCGATGAGCTCGACGGCGCCGAACAGTATGGCCCCGATGCCGATGAGCACGACCAACGCTGTCAACGGCGCGCCGGGGTGTCGGATGCAGAGGAAGCCAAGGGCGACGGCGATGATGCCGCGTATGAGGTAGGCCCACCAGTACGGCAGGTAGTGGTAGCGGATGGAGTTGACGATGTCGAAGATGCCCAACACCAAGAAGCCCCAACCGATGAGCACGGCCACGATGAAGATGGTGATGTGCGGCCACACGAAGCCGACGATGCCCGCGCCGATCCAGATCACGCCGAAGATGATCAGAGGCCAACGCTGGCGCGCCGCCCGAAGGCCGCCGACGAGCTCGAAGAGCCCCCCGGCGATGAAGAACCCGCTGGCCAGGTAGACGATGGCGTAGACGCTGGCATGTCGGTAGCTGATCACGAAGAAGCCGAAGATCATGGCGATGATGCCCCCGGCCAGGTACCAACCCCACATCTTTTCGAGCTGCGTGCTGACGACATCACCGACAGCGATCTCGTCCTCAGTCAGTACGTCGGTCATGGCATCCCCCTAGGCGAGTAAAGGCACACACGGGCGTGTGAGCGCAGCGTACCGCCACGCCTAGGGCGAGGAGGGGATGCAGGACCGGAGTGCCTGGAGGGCCCGGCTGCCCCACGTCCCACCCACGTCGGCCCAGCGGGATGGCTCCTCGAGCACGTCCTGCGCCTCGGCCCACAACTCGTCCTCGACCGGCGTGAGTGTCTCCCGGATGACCGACAGCGCGTCAGGGTCGGCCTCGACGACCTGGCGGAGAGCGGCGCTGGCGTGCCACAGCTCCTCGCCGGACAGCTCGACGGGAACGAACGGGGGCGGGCCGGCGGCCGTACGAGGGAAGGCGGGCACGTAGATGCTGACGCACGGGCTCCCTGCCGCCACGAAGACCCGCAGCGGGGCCCCCTCGGCCAGATCGGACGGCAGCTCGGCGATCATGGACGCGGTGGTCACGACCAGCCCGCGGACGTGCATGCAGACGCTGACGCCACTGCCGTCGGTATGCACCCCGGTCGGCGGCAGGTGAACCGGACCGCCGGTGCCGGGGGCGCCCCAGGGGCCGGTCCCGTGATCGCGCAGGTGGGCGGCGGTGGTGGCCGGTGTCAGCCCGCTGGAATCGGCCGACGCGAGGAAACGGCGGCTCGCCTCCAGGCGGACATCGGCGAAGGCCGTGTCTTGGGCGGGGTCGCGGAACCGGTCGAAGTCCTCGAGCATGATCCGGTTGGAGATGGCCACGCCGGCCGCGAACGGCGCGACGGCATAGTCCGATCCGGCCGTCTCGAGCACGAAGGCCCGGGTCGGGTCGGCGATGAGGAAGGACGAGTCGTAGGACTCCTGATGGGCGGCGTCGGCGATGCCACCCTGCCCGCACGTCTCGAGGAGCCCCGTGAGGACGTCGACCGCCTCGGCCGCGCTGCGGGCGCGCTCGAGCCCGAGACGGACCAGGTCCATGCCGATCAGCCCCGGCGTTGCCGCGGCGGCGTCGTGGGTGGTGCTGACCCGCTCGTTCCCGATGGCGACGCCGTGCTCGTTGACGCCATGTTCGGCACCCCAGAGCCAGGTGGGACAGGAGAGCAAGGCGGCGTGCGCGCCGGTGTCACCGATGGAGAGGTACTGCGTGCGCAGCGTGCAGCCGGCCGAGGCGCGCCGGCCGAAGGGCCATGTGATCTGGACCTCCCCGGGCGGCCGGTCCGAGTTCTTGGCGAACACCATGCCGCGTGGACCGGGGGCACAGAGCGTGTCGCACATAGCCGCAGTGTAGGGAGGGTGGATAGGGTGGCAACTCGTGGAACCACGCGCCGTCCTCACGGCTGACGAGATCGACCTCTCTGCGACCGAGTTCTGGGCTCGGCCCTGGGACGAGCGGGAGGGCGCCTTCCAGACGCTCCGGCGTGAGCGCCCGATGCCGTTCTACGAGGAGCCCGAGATCCCCGAGGCCCTGCGTTACGTGATCCCTAAGGGGAGGGGCTACTACGCCCTGACGCGGCACGCCCACATCGCCGAGGCGAGCCGGCACCCGGAGATCTTCCAGTCGGGGCACGGCGCCACCTCCATTGTCGACATGCCCGAGGAGATGCTCGACTTCTTCGGCTCCATGATCAACATGGACAACCCGCGGCATGCCCGCCTGCGGCGCATCGTGTCCGCCGCCTTCAACCCGCGCATGATCAAGTCGATTGAGGATCGCATTGAGCTGGTGGCCGACGACGTCATCGATCGTGTCGCTGAGCGGGGAGGATGCGACTTCGTGGTCGAGGTGGCGGCCCGGCTCCCGCTCGAGATCATCTGCGACATGATGGGCATCGCCGCCGCCGACTACGACACCGTGTTCAACGCGTCGAATGTCATTCTGTCGGCCGGCGACCCCGAGTACGTCACGCCCGGCGAAGACCCGATGGTCGCCTTCATGACCGCCGCGCAGCAGCTCAACCTGCTGATGATCGACCTGGCCACCTTCCGTCGGGAACACCCGACCGAGGACGTCACGTCCGCTCTGGTCAACACGAACGTCGACGGGGAGGCGCTCACCGATACCGAGGTGGCGGCGTTCTTCATCCTGCTGGTGGTGGCGGGCAACGAGACGACCCGCAATGCCATCAGCCACGGCCTGTTGGCCATGACCACCTACCCCGAGCAGCGGGCGCTATGGCAGGCGGACCCGACGGGTATCGCCGCCACCGGCGTCGACGAGATCGTGCGCTGGGGCTCTCCCGTGATTTGGATGCGGCGCACGGTCGCGTCCGACACCGTGCTGGGCGACGTCGAGCTCGTCGAGGGCGACAAGGTGATCATGTTCTACAACTCGGCCAACCGCGATGAGGACGTCTTCGGGGATCCCTTCACCTTCGACGTGCGGCGCAACCCCAACCCGCACATCGGATTCGGCGCCGCCGGGCCGCACTTCTGCCTCGGCGCACATCTGGCCCGCCAGGAGATCGACGTCATGTTCCGCCACCTCTTCGAGCGCCTGCCCGACATTGAGGCCGTGGGTGAGCCGGACCGGCTCCTGTCGCCCTTCATCAACGGCATCAAGCATCTCGACTGCCGTTTCACGCCGGTCGCCCCGAGCTAGGCCGGCGGCGTTGCTGCCGCTGCGCCGTCCCTGTACTCCAGGAAAGCCTGCAGGGCGCGCGGCCCCCACACCAGCCCGGGGCCACCGTTCATGGTGATGGCGACGCCGATCATTTCGGCGACCTCCTCCGCGGTGGCGCCGAGGCGCGCCAGGTTCCGGCCATGGGCCGCAATGCACCCGTCGCACTCGCGCGTGACGGCGATGGACAGGGCGATGAGCTCCTTCGTCTTGATGTCGAGCGCCCCCTCGACGAAGGCTGCGTCGTGGAGAGTGCCGTAGCCCGCCATGACGTCGGGGATGGCCTTCGTGAGCGCGCGGTACGGCTCGCGCAGGTCAGCCTGAACCTGATGAAAGTGTGCCTGTGCCATGACCAATGCTGGCACGCTTGCGCGCTCAGGCCTGGCCGGCGCCGCTCTTCGGACCCTTGTTGCGGACCTCCTCGACGGCGGACATGGCGTCGCGCAGCTCGCGGATCCACTCCGCCTCGTGCTGCGCCACCAGGCGGACGCACCAGGCCAGAGCCTCGCTGCGGCTGCGCGCCACCCCGGCGTCGATCAACGTGTCGAGGGCCTGGCGGTCGTCCATGCGCAGCCTGGTCATGACCGGCACCCCCGCGGTGGTGAACAGGACGCGGGAAGCCCCGCACTCGGCCCCCCACGACACGGCACGGCGGAAGGCCGGCTGGGCCTCGTCGGCGATGCGCATGCGGGCCAGCCGGCTCTCCTCACGGAATCCGCTGATGCGGGCCTGCTCGGCAACCCGGACCTCGTCCTCGCCCGCTCCCTCGGGGAGCTGGGGCGGGGCGAGTGTCCCGACCACCTGGATCTCGTCACTGTCAATGGTGATCGTCGGGCTCGACGAGTACCAGGCCGCAGGCACCCGGCCGGCGAACCAGGCCCCGATGAGCCTCTCCTGCTCGGGCCCGGAGGGCGGTGGGCTGGCGGAACGCCGCCTCCCTCGCTGGGCTCCCCTTCCTGTCTCGCTGTTCGTCATATTACGAGATTACATGATTACGACTCCTCTGGCAACATCACCCCGGGCTCACGTCAGGCGCAGTTTGAATCCCAGGTGGGAAGGCACGAACCCGAGCCGCTCGTAGAAACGATGGGCGTCGGGACGGCCCGTGTTGGAGGTCAGCTGGACCCGGTAGCAGCCCAGCCCGCGGGCCCGGGCGACGGCCTCGGCCATGAGCGCGGCGCCCACTCCCCCGTTCCTGTGATCGGGGTGCACGTGCACCGACTCGACTTCGGCACACAGTCCCCCGTGGGCCTGGAGGTGCCGAAAGACGATCAGCTGGCAGACCCCGACAACGTCGCCCACCCTGTCGGCCACCAGGAGGGCGCCGCCACCGCCGGCGATGTCGCGCAGTGCGGCGCCGTACGGAGCGAGGTCGTCAGGATCCTCGGTGCTCGCGGGGCCGCCCGGGACGGACCCAAGCGCCAGGAGCTCCACGACACGGCCGAGGTCAGCGTCGTCGGCGTCCCGGATCACGAATCCCTGCGCTGTCATGGCCGCTCGCTCCGCATGCCGCCATTGTGACGCCGCCGCGATCGGCCGGTGGCCGCAGGCGCGCTCCCGCGACTGATGGCGCGCCGCGTGGCCTACCGGAGAGCGCTGGAGCTCATGCCGCCAGCTCCTCGGGCCACCCACGGAGAGGGAAGACCTTCCCGTCGAGACGGACGAGCCGCATCGACTGCTCGAAGCGCTGCAGCTCGTCGAGGGCCCGCTCGCCCCACACGATGGCGGCGGTCGTCACGAGGTTGGCCTGGACGCAACTGGAGCCGGTGGCCGAGACGACGCTCCAAAAGGGCTCGACGCAATCGCCACTGCGCGGATCGATGATGTGGTGGACCTCCCGGTCACCGGCCGCCCACGTGCGGGCGGAGGTACCCGAGCTGGCCAAGCCGCCGCGCCCGATGGCCACCACCTGGTCGGTCTCTTCGGGGGGCATCGACGATCTGCAGGCAATGCCGATCGGCCAGCCGGCGGGCGGCGGAGGCCCGGCGACGGCGACATCACCACCCAGACTCACCAGCGCGCCTGCCCCGATGCGATCGGCGATGCGGGCCGCGGCCCGGTCGGCGGCCAACGCCTTGGCGGAGGAACCGAGATCGAGAGTGACACCGCGCGGAATCCTGACCGCGCGGTGACGGGCGTCGAGGTGCACGTGGTGATACCCGGCGACGCGCCCCAGCGCACGGGGCGGCCCTGGAGGCCGGGACCGGACCTCAGGCAGATCGGCGTCGTAGCCGAGTGCGGCGATGGCGTTTCCCACCGTGGGATCCACAGCCCCTCCTGTCAGCTCCGCCCCCTCACATGCCACCGACAACGCCTCGAAGAGCAGCGCACTCACGGCCACCGTCCGGCCGGCGTTCGCGTGCAGTGCCTGCAGCTCGGAGTCGGGACGGAACCGGCTGCAGGTGACGTCGATGGAGGCGAGCTCGTCCGCCAGCACACGTACGGCCGTGCCGGCGTCGGCCGGCTGTTGCACCACGACGGTCGCCGTGGTCCCGATGGCGCGGAACGAGCGGGTGACGAAGTCGGGCGCAGGCGCGCAAGCGGCCCGCATCACGACGTTGCGCCGGATGTCACGGTCGGGGACGAGGTCGTGGTCGTCGGGGTCGAGGACGACGACGAGGTGGACGTCCCGGCCGTGCCGGATTCGGAGGAGCGCGACGTCGTACCAGACGAGGACCTCCCGGTTGTCGTGGACACCGACCCCTTCGACGAGGACGTCGAGTCCGTGGTGGCTCGGCTGGCGGTGGCGCCGCTGCGGTCATGGGCCACCAAGATCCCTATGGCCGCGGTGGCGCCGGTGGCCGTGACCATGGCGCCTCGGGTGAGGAACCGCAGCCGCGCCTTCGCCCTGTCTCTGTCTGCGGGTGTGCTCGGCTGGACGTGATCTGACATGTGGAGAGCTCCTTGCTCGACGGCAACCCCATCCGACCATGCTCGATTCGACACTGACGCAGGCCCCGCTGTGGCGGTGCTGTGACAATTGGACCACCGGCTGCGGGTGGACGCACCTCGCTACGATCGCCACGCGGAGCAACGGAGAAGGGGAGGCGATGGTCCAGGTCAGTACCGTGCGAGGTCCGGTCGACGGCAGCCTCCTCGGGCGCACGCTGATGCACGAGCACATCTTCGTATTGAGCCCCGAAATTGAGAAGACCGCGGATGAATGGGACGAGGCGGCACAGCGGGCCCGGGCGGTGACGAAGCTGCGCGAACTGAAGGACCACGGGATCGACACCCTGGTCGACCTGACCGTGGTGGGGCTCGGCCGGTACATCCCGCGCGTGGCGGCCATCGCCGAGCAAGTGCCGGAGATCAACGTCGTCGTCGCGACGGGTGTGTACACCTACAACGAGGTCCCCATGTTCTTCCACTTCCAGGGCCCGGGCACCGTTCTCGGGGGGCCGGAGCCGATGGTGGACATGTTCGTCCGCGAGATCGGCGAGGGGATCGGCGAGACGGGCGTACGCGCCGGCATCCTCAAATGCGCCTCCGATCGTCCCGGTATCACGCCCGGCGTCGAACGCGTGCTCCGAGCAGTGGCGCAGGCTCACAGATCGACCGGGGTGCCCATCACGACGCACACGCCGACGCCGCCGGAGCCGTGGGGTCTGGAGCAGCAACGCATCTTCAAGGAGGAGGGAGTCGACCTGGGCCGCGTCGTCATCGGCCATAGTGGCGGCACCATCAACACCGACTACCACCTGAGCCTGATCGACAACGGCTCGTATCTCGGCTTCGACCACTTCGGCCTGCCCGGCATCACCTTGGAGGAACGCGTCGACGCGGTGGCGCGCCTGTGTACCCGGGGGTATGCCGATCGGATCGTTCTCTCGCACGATGCCATGTGCTTCGTCGACTGGTTTCCCCGCTCGGTGATGGACGCATCGAGCAATTGGCGCTGGACCTACATTGCGGACGAGGTGCTCCCGGCCATGCGGGCCCGGGGCGTGAGCGAGGTCGACATCACCACCATGCTGGTCGACAATCCCCGCTCGATTCTCGAGGGTGGCGTGTCGTACTGATGTGCCGACGGCACGCACCCCGATGACCTTGCTCCAACCCGACCTGGTGGACCAGCTGGCCGGCACCTTTCCGGACGCGGTGGCGTGGCGGAACCTGGCCGACGGCGGCGAGCTCACCCTGGACGACTGGCATCGCCGCACCAATCGATTGGCCAGGGGCCTTCAGGATCTGGGACTCGGCCGCGGCGGGAGGGTGGGCCTGCTCATCGGCAACGAAGAACCACTGGAGTGGCTGGTCTCGTATCTCGCCATCCATAAAGCGGGCGCGGTGGCGGTGCCGCTGCTGGCCCGGCTGGGGCCGGTCGAGCTCGGTCGCATTCTGGAGGACGCCGGCGCGTCCGTGGTGCTCTGCAGCGAAGTCGTCCCCGAGGTCCGGGCCGCGGTCCGCACCGTGGTGTCCACCGGAGCAGGGGGCGACCTCCCTTGGGCCGACCTGTTTGCCCACGACGACCGGGACTTGGAGCCGGCCTACGGTCCCGACGATGTGGCCGACATCATGTACACCTCGGGGACGACCGGGAGGCCCAAGGGCGTGGTGGTGCGGCACGGCGGCCTTTCGACCAGCGACAGGGTGCCATCGTCCTGGCTGGGCCTCGGTTTCCTGTCCTCCTCGCCGTTCGCCACGACCAGCGGGTCGCTCCTCGTCACCGGTCCCCTGCGCGGCGGGTTGAGCGGTTGGATCCTCCCCCGCTTCAGCGCTGAGACCTGGGTCGCCGCAGTGGAGCGGGACCGTCCTGTCTCGGCTTTCCTGGTGCCGGCCATGGTCGAGCTCATTGTGGGCTCGCCCCGCTTCGGGACGGCCGATCTCTCCAGTCTGGCTGTCGTCACCGTGGGGAGCGCACCGATTGCCGCGGGCACCCTGCGGCGCTTTGGCGCAGGCCTCCCGGGGACGGAGCTCCTGTGCGGCTACGGGATGACCGAATTCGGCGCCGTCACCGCCATGCCGATGGGTGACGGCGGGCGGCACCTCGGATCGGTCGGGGTGCCCCTGCCGGGTGTCGAGGTCCGCATCGTCGACACCGACGGTGCGGGGCTGCCGGACGGACGGGTCGGAGAGGTCGCCATCGGCGGAACGCGTCCCGCCCGGTCCTACCTGCACGAGGATACGGGCGCCGACGACCGCTGGGCCGACGGATGGCTGCGCAGCGGGGACCTCGGCTCGCTCGACGCCGATGGCCACCTCTGGATCGTGGGCCGGAAGAAGGAGATCATCATCCGCGGGCGGCCACAACGTGGTGCCCGGGGAAGTGGAAGCTGCGCTCTTCGAACATCCCGCGGTGCGCGAGGCCGCCGTGTCAGGCGTGGCGCACCCGGTCCTCGGCGAGGACGTGGCAGCGTGGGTCGTGCTGCGCGACGGAACGTCCGCCGACGAACTGCGCGCCTTCCTTCTCGCCCGTTTGGCCGACTACAAGGTCCCGCGCCGCATTACCGTTGTCGACGCGCTCCCGCGCAACGAGAGCGGCAAGGTCGTCAAGTCCCGCCTGCAGTCTGGAGCCGACCAGGAGTGACAACGAATTTCACCACGTTGATCGTCGAGGAGCTCGGCCGCGTGCGGCGCCTGACGCTCAACCGCCCGGACCAGCACAACCCGCTGACGCCCCGCAGCATGCGCGAGATCCTGGCCGCCGTGGCGGAAGCTGAGGCCGATGCCGGCGTGCACGTCGTCATCATCCGGAGCACCGGACGATCGTTCTCTTCGGGGTACGGCTTCATCGCAGAGGACGCCGATCCGGGTGACGTCCCCCAGCACACCGCCATCGAAGGTGACGTGACAGCGATGCTGGCCCTCGGGGACGGGTGGGCCAGAATCTGGAACTGTGCGCTCCCCGTCATCGCCCAGGTCCAGGGCAATTGCCTGGCCGGCGGGACCGACCTCGCCTTGCACTGCGATCTCGTCGTGGCCGCCGACGACGCCAGATTCGGCTTCCCACCGGTGCGCTCCATGGGCGTCCCGCCCACGAACATGTGGCTCTACCACCTCGGGCCGCAGTGGACGAAGCGACTGGTCCTCACCGGCGACACCATTTCGGGCGCGCGAAGCGCAGGAGATCGGCCTGGTGGTGGCGACAGCGCAGGCCGACCAGCTCGACCGCGTGGCCCTCGACCTGGGGGAGCGCATGGCGCTGATCGGCCGCGACCTTCTGGTGGCGAACAAGCGGGTCGTCAACATGGGCGTCGAGCTGATGGGCCGCTCACAGCTCCAGCGGTTCGCCGCACTCAACGACGCCATAGGTCACCGTGCACCCGAAGCGAGGGCGTTCTCGAAGCAGGTCGCCGAGCTCGGGCTGCGGCGAGCGATCAAAGATCGTGACGTCGCATTCGACGCGCCGCCTGATGACGGTCGCTAGACGTCGGTCAACGACGTCTCGGTGATCCCCAGCGCCCGCAGCGTCCGGCCGAGCCCGAGGAACGCCGAGAGACAGACGGTCAGGTCGAAGATCTCAGGGTCGGTGAACGAGTTCCGCAGCCGCTCGATGAACTCGTCGTCGATGCTCGTATGGTTGACGGCGAACCGCTCGGCGTACTCCACCGCCAAGCGCTCCTGCTCGCTCAGCCCGGCTCCGTCGGGAGTTCCCACCGCACAGTAGAACTCCTCGTCGAGACCCTGCGCCTTGACGGTGTCCGCGCGAAATCCGAGGCAGACGGTGCACTCGTTCAGTTGGGCGATCCTCATTCTGGCCGCTTCACGGACTCGGGTCGGCAGAATGCTCTTGTTGTAGGCCGCGCGCACGAACCGGGTCGCCGCCGTTCCCAGCTCGGGCTGCAAGGACCAGATCTGCACCGCGTCGCCACCGTCCCCAGGGGGAACATCGAGACGAGCCATGCGGGGACTTTATGTCAGTATTCGTGCGACGCGTGCGGTGGATCCGGGCGGACAAACCCGGGGGAACGGAAGGCAGATGGCGCTCACTCGCTACACCCTCGACTCGGTCCGCTCCTGCATCTGGATCAGCGGACGTTCCAGCCTCCACCCGATCAACACCGAGACGCGCGGGATCACCGGATGGTTCGAGGCTGCGACCCGTACCGACGGATCGCTGGACCTCTCCCAGGCGGTAGCCGGCGAACTGGAACTCGAGGTCGAGCGCCTCACGTCGGGTAACCAGCTCTACGACCGCGAACTGCGACGGCGCATCGACGCGCGACGTTTCCCGACCATCGCGGGCCGGCTGACCCGCATCGTCCCGGACGGCTCCCACCCCAACTACGAGGTCACCGGCGAGGTCTCGTTCCACGGCAAGACGCGGACGTTCGGGCACGTCATGCAGATCGAGGTCCACGAGGAGGGCATTGCCCTGACGGGAGAGGACATCTTCGACATCCGCGAGTTCGGCATGAAGCCGCCGAGCATGCTGATGGTCCGCGTCTATCCCGAGATCACGGTCCGGGTGGAACTGCACGGCGTGCGCGACCCGTCGCGCTGACTGCGCGCGAACATGAGACGGCGGTTTG
The DNA here is from genome assembly GCA_963744045.1 of uncultured Acidimicrobiaceae bacterium. Classification (GTDB taxonomy): domain Bacteria; phylum Actinomycetota; class Acidimicrobiia; order Acidimicrobiales; family RAAP-2; genus Bog-473. The sequence goes on along the minus strand of CAVUSB010000005.1, from coordinate 257,751 downwards.
CCGCTGTCAGCACGGGGTATTCCAGGAACGTCGGGAGCAATGGTGCCCTTGGCACGCTGCTCCGTGCAGACAGGACTGCCGTAGAGTCGAGGGCAGCGATACCCGAGCAAGGGGGTGGTCATGACGACGAACCATGACGTCGATCCGACGACAACGGACGCAGGGATCCCGGTGGCCAGCGACGAACACTCGTTGACCGTCGGCCCGGATGGCCCGATCCTGCTCCAGGACCACTACCTGATAGAGCAGATGGCGAACTTCAACCGGGAACGCATCCCGGAGCGACAGCCGCACGCGAAAGGGGGCGGCGCGTTCGGCCATTTCCAGGTCAACGCCGACGTCAGCCAGTTCACCAAAGCGGCTGTCTTCCAGCCCGGTACCAAGACCGACACCCTGATCCGCTTCTCGACGGTCGCCGGCGAGCGGGGCAGTCCGGACACCTGGCGGGACCCGCGTGGCTTCGCGTTGAAGTTCTACACCTCCGAGGGCAACTACGACATGGTGGGGAACAACACACCCGTCTTCTTCCTCCGTGACCCGATGAAGTTCCAACACTTCATCCGCTCCCAGAAGCGCCGGGCCGATTCCGACCTCCGCGATCACGACATGCAGTGGGACTTCTGGAGCCTGTCACCGGAGTCGGCCCACCAGGTGGCCGTGTTGATGGGAGACCGGGGCATCCCGAAGTCGTGGCGCCACATGAACGGCTACTCCAGCCACACCTACATGTGGGTGAATGCCAACGGCGAGAGATTTTGGGTCAAGTACCACTTCAAGACGGACCAGGGCATCGAATTCCTCACCCAAGAGGACGCCGACAGGATCGCAGGCGAGGACGGGGACTACCACCGTCGCGATCTGTTCGACGCGATCAGGCGCGGCGACTACCCGACCTGGACGCTGCGGGTGCAGATCATGCCCTTCGAAGAAGCCAGGGCGTACAGGTTCAACCCGTTCGATCTCACCAAGGTCTGGCCCCACGGCGATTACCCATTGCACGAGGTCGGACAGCTGACCCTCGATCGTAATCCCACGGATTTCCACGCCGAGATTGAGCAGGCCGCCTTCGAGCCGAACAACCTCGTGCCCGGAATCGGCGTCAGCCCGGACAAAATGCTGCTGGCCCGCGTCTTCTCCTATGCCGACGCGCACCGGGCTCGCATGGGCGTCAACTACAAGCAGATCCCCGTCAATGCGCCACAGGCTGCGGTCCACAGCTACAGCAAGGACGGCGCGATGCGGATGGACAAGGTGGCCGACCCCGTGTACGCGCCCAATTCAAAGGGCGGACCGGCGGCCGATCCCGAACGCTATCCCTACGTCGAGAGATGGGATGCCGACGGCGAGTTCGTCCATGCCGCGTACACCCTGCGCCGGGACGACGACGACTGGGGTCAAGCCGGTACCCTCGTGCGCGAGGTCATGGACGACGCCCAGCGGGACTCGTCTCGTCTCCAATGTGGTGGGGCACCTCAGCCAGGGGGTCACACCGCCGGTGCTGGAGCGGGCACTCGAGTACTGGCGCAACATCGACAAGGGGATCGGCGACCGCATCGCCGACGGCGTCGGAGCCTGTCCTAGTGGCGCTCAGGGCGCCTCGGGCTCGGTGGCCGGCGGGATGATCCAGTGGAGGTGGTGTTCGGCCTCGAAGTAACGGACCCAGATGTCCTCGATGTCCTCGACGTGCTTGGTGCTCAGGTAGGCCTCACGAGCCCATTTCTCCATTTCGGCGATGCGCTCGGCGGCTCGCTGCACCTCTTCGGCCGTGAGCGCCTTGAATTCCTGATGACCCGACATGGTGTGCTCTCCGCTTTCGAACGCCGCATGTTACCGGACATCGTTCGGAACTCTCGAGACCGAGAACCGAGGACGGTCGAGTGCGGACCTCACAGACCGCTGATCAGTTCCCCGCCTCGCGTCGAGCACCTCCGAGGCTCGCTTCAATGGGCAGCGGAGCTCCGCAAGCACGTCGAGGCGTTCGATACGGCCCAACCACTGTGACTCGACTCGGAACCGGGAGGAGCGAGAGGCGCGGCATGGCTTTCCGAGCTACGTCTGCCGGTAGTAATGGTCTTGCTCGAGATCCTCGATCAGGCTCGGTCCGGTCGGCTCCCACCCGAGCAGTTCCCGAGTGATGGCGGCGGACGCGGGTCTGTCCAGACCGACGAAATGCCCCAGCGGAGCGAAATGCTCCACCGCGTCGGCCCGGGTCACCGACCCCGTCGGGACGTCGAGGTGGCGGCCCATCGCTTCGGCGATCTGTCGGAAAGGGACACCCTCGTCGCCCACTGCGTGCAGCACCGAGCCACCGGGAGCAGCTTCGACGGCCAAACGGGCCAACCGGGCCGCATCGGAGCGGTGCACGGCCGCCCAGCGGTTGGCGCCGTCACCGACGTATCCCGCCATGCCGCGCTGGCGGGCGATGGCCACGAAGGTGGCCATGAATCCGTTGTCGCCGTCGCCATGGACGGTCGGCGGCAGGCGCAGCACCGAGGAGCGCACGCCGACACCCCTGAGGGACAGCGTGAACAGGCCGGTGGCGGCACGCAGACCTGCGGGAATGGCGCGGATCTCGGCGCTGGGCACCAGCCCGTCGCTCTCGGTGGCGATGCGACCGTTCGCAGAGCCCCAGCAGGCCCGAGGCGAGCACCAGAGGCCGATCTGAGCCGGCGAGGGCAGAGCCCATCGCCTCGACTGCCCGGCGATCGGCCGCGGCAGCCGCGGCGAAATCGCCGCCAAAGGCCACCTCGTGCTGGAACGCCAGATGGATCACCCCGTCCGAGTCCGATGCAGCCGCGCCAGACCGTCCGGTTCGTCGAGATCACCACGGCGGACAATGGCGCCGGCTGCCTCCACGCGCTGCGCCGACTCGTCCGAACGGGCGAGGCCGACCACTTCGTGGCCAGCTTCCAGCAGCTCGGCCACGGTTGCCGAGCCGATCCAGCCCGATGCGCCGGTGACAAAGATTCTCATTGGGACCTCCAGGACACTCGTTGATGTCAGTAACTGCCATCAACGGTAGACGTGATGTCGGTGACTGTCAACACTAGGATCCGATGTATGGGTCGCTGGCAGCCGGACAGCCGCGGACGACTACAGGAGGCGGCTCTCTCCTTGTACTCGGAGCGAGGGTTCGACCAGACCACCGCGGCACAGATCGCAGAGCGGGCCGGGCTGACAGAACGCACCTTCTTCCGGCACTTCGCCGACAAGCGCGAGGTGCTGTTCGGAGGGTCCGCGCTGCTCAAGGAGAGGATCGTGAACGGCGTGGCCGGGGCACCGGAAGCGCACGGACCCCTGGACGCCGTGTCGCGGGGCCTCGACGAGGCCGCCGCCATGCTCGGCGAGTCCCGCCGCGACCTGGCCCGCCAACGTCAGGCCGTCCTGGCGGCCAACCCCGAACTGCGTGAGCGCGAACTGGCCAAGCTGGCCGACTATGCGGCCACCATCGCCGCCACCCTGCGCCAACGGGGGGTGGGCGAGCCGCAGGCCACCTTGGCCGCCGAGTCCGGAATGACCGTTCTGCGTGTTGCCATGCAGCGGTGGGCCAGCGGAGACGACGGCCGAGAGCTCGGGGCGATCATGCGTGACGCCGTCGCCGAACTACGGGCGGTGGCCACCGGCGGCTGAGCGGTCGCCGATACAGCACGATCGACGGTGCAGTGCCCGCGGCGCCACCGTGATCAATTCCTCGAGGTAGCGGATCCCCCGTCGATGCCCCGACCCGCTCACGACCCCGAGGATGGTCGAATCAGGTCGCCGGCCCGGTCCGCCAGCTCGACGAGTGCGTCGACGGTCTGGTCAACGGTGGCGCACTCCCTGGGCGCCAGGTGCTCACCGAGATCGCCAATACCGCGTAAGCCCGGGGGCAACTCGATCTGCACGCCGTGTGCAGAAGGCAGATTGACAGGGTTGTCGGGGTGGAAGCCGAGCCGCACCCGCTCGTCGGCGAGGTGGTACCCGGCAAAGCGGTTTCGCAACAGGCGGCGTGCGGCATCCAACAGGTCTGCGTTCAGGCCACCCACGATGATCCCCCGCAGGGGTCCAGTCTGCTGCCCGCGTCGTGCAGGCCCGTAGGGCTCGATGATCGGGCCGCGCCCAGCATCCACCCACAGCGAGAACCCGTCGCGCCCGAAGCCATGCACCGAGATCGCGATTTCGACGTGCTGAAGAAATGCCCGCAGTCGTTCCGAATGATCGGGGTCGTGCAACCGGGAGGTGAGATGCACTCGCAACCCGCCTGGCTGAACGATGGCGTAGTAGGAGGAACCGGACCGCTCGGCAGCCCGACGGGCGATGATGTCGGTGCCTCGATCCTGCGCCCCTCCGTGCAGCGCCATGAAGCCGACGGCGGAACGCAAGACACATTCCTCTTGGACACCAGGCAAGCTCAGGAGTTCAGCGAGATCGATTCGGTCAGTCTGGCAGCCCACCACTCGGTCCTGCGACTCCTTGTCGAGCGATAGAACGAAAAATAGCCAACCAGCCTTGGCGGCGCCGCGCTGCATCGGGGCACGATCGGCCAGCCTCCCAATTGAGATTGTGGGCTAGACGTCGACTCAGTAGGCAAGAGGAGGCGCTATGGATGGAGTGCCGAAGCCATGTCGGTTCTCGGGCGCTCTTGTTGGTGCGCTTACAGGGCAATATGAGTGCTCCGAGGCGGATCGACGTCGACTAGTCGACGGTTGCAACCGCAATCAGAGTGTCCATAGCCAACCGGGGAGGAAGCAGATGCTGGGCAGTGAAGGTCGCCGCCTTCCTGAGTGGCGTCGGGCTCGCATGGCCGCTGAACGAGATGTCAACGCGTGGAAAGCCGTTCACTTCGAGAACGTGTCGAAGTGTGTCCTCGCAGAACCAGCCGGTGTGCTCTGGGTGAACCTGACCGTGTCCCCCCAAGCGGTACACGAAGCCACCGATGTAGAAGACATTCGGTGTCGTCAGCACGAAGCGTCCACCGGGTCCGAGATGACGCCGGACACTGGTCAGAAGCCCGTGAACGTTATCGAGATGCTCGATGATCTCTCCGGCAAAGACGGTGTCGAAGGTTTGATGGAGGTCGAAGTCCTGGGCGTCGGCCATGTACGCCTTGAAGCCCTCTGACTTGATTCGATCGATCGTCTCTTCGTTGATGTCGATGCCGACGACGTTGGGGAAGCTGCTGGCGATCACGCCGTGGAGCCAGTCTGACCTTCCGTAGCGGGAGGCGCAGCCGACATCGAGGATGCTCTCGCCCTTGAAGAGCGGCAACACCACGTTCAGACGGTCACGGAGGTCGCCCTCTCCCCATGGACGGTCACCCCATTTCGGTTGCAGGAAGTGGCCCGTTGCCGGCCCCTCGGACGGGATCAGCCTGATACCCCGGTCTGTCTGTGCCGAGCGAACGTCCACGATTCCGCCCTCCCTCAGTGCAGTTGGTCCGGCTGAGCGTCGGAATTAGCTTACGACAGGTCTTGTAGCGGCGCTCTCGGGGGACGGGGCCGCAGTCGCCGATATGGCGGTAGCTCCGAGTGCGGCACGGGGCCAGGTCCACAGCCACTCTGGTGCACGGGAGGGACGAAGCTGCGGTATTTGGGAACCTCAGCAGCGGTGGGATGTGGAGTAGGGAGCTTCAAGGCCCCTATCTCCTGCCACGGGTACAGGACGGTTGGCGCCCCCGGAAGGATTCGAACCTTCGCACACGGTTTAGGAAACCGATGCTCTATCCCCTGAGCTACGGGGGCCTGATCACCTGTACTCGACCAAAAGAGTACCGTCGTCAGCGGAGCTGGCCATTCCGGCGGACACGCGCATCGGACCCGGCGTCGTATGACCCACTCACGCCGAGCGAGACAGCAGGCTCACCGCGCACGGGCGTTCGCCGTGGTGCTCGCAAAGCTCGAAGTGGTTGCGCTATCTTCGTCCGGTGTTACAAACGAGCGGATGGGCGCCGGATCTCCACCGGAATCCTTTCTGACCTCGAGCTGAGCGGGATAAGCGACAACAAATGAGCAGGTACGTGGAGGGGATTCTCCTCTTAGCTGTCGCGCTGGTCCCTCTCCACCTCGGCTCCTATTTCTGGCGTGCCAGGCTCATGAGCGATTGGCAGGGGGCCCGAGCGCGCCTCGTTGAGATCCTCATGGACCTCACGGTGCTGATCTGTATTTCAGAGATACTCGGGAGCCTGGATCTGTACCGAGTCGCACCGATCGTCATCGCACTTGCCATCTTCGGTCTTGCGGCAATCTGGGCAGCGAGACGAACCACTTGGGGAAGCTCAGGCGAACCCGCTCCCCCACCTGCAGACGAGCGGTCCGAACCAAGAGCAGCAAAAGTTGCGGCCCTCGTCGTCGTGTCGGTCGTCCTGGCGGAATGGAGCACGCAGATCGTGTCCTCCTACCACCACGGCATGCTGAGCACCGACACGCTCTGGTACCACATGCCGTTCGCCGCCCGATTTGTCCAGGACCATTCCATCACGCCGATTCACTATGTCGATTCACAGGGAGTCACGGCGTTTTTCCCTGCCTCATCGGAGCTCATCCATGCGTTCGGCATCCTCGCCATGGGCAACGACGTGCTCTCACCATTGGTCAATATCCTTTGGTTGGGAGTAGCCCTCCTGGCGTCGTGGTGCATAGGTCGCCCATTCGGGGTCGGCGCCGTGACACTCACTGGTAGTGCGATCCTGTTCGGAACTCCGGGACTCGTCGCGACCCAGCCGGGGGGCGCCTACGACGACGTGGTCGGGCTCGCATTGCTGCTGTCTGCGGTTGCCCTGCTCGTCAATGCTCGAGTTCTGAGCAAGAGATCAGAGCGGACGGCCTGGATCATGGCCGCTGCCGCCAGTGGTCTCGCTCTCGGGACGAAGTGGACCTTCATCGGTCCAGTCGTTGTCCTGACGGTTGGGGTCTGGTTCCTTCGCGAGAAGAGAGTCCGCAGCTGGGGTACGTGGGTGGTGGTGGCGGTCCTGACCGGTGGCTTCTGGTATGCGAGAAACCTCATAGCAATCGGTAATCCGATTCCGCCGTTCCATCTGAAGCTCGGGCCCCTCGCCTTGCCCAGTCCGAAGCTCACCACCCCGTCCTCAACCGTGGCGCACTTCGTGTTCAACGCGACCGATTGGCGCAGGTACTTCCTCCCGGGGCTCCGACTCGCCTTTGGGCCAGCCTGGTGGGCCCTCCTCGGTCTGTCCGTCCTTGGCCTCGTGCTGGCGGTCGCCAAAGGCGATCGCCTGCAGCGGATCCTCGGTCTGGTGGGTCTCGCTTCGGGAGTCATCTTCCTCTTTACTCCCCAGTATCTCGTTGTGTACGGCCAGCCCGTGCTCTTTGTCGACCAGATCCGATATGGCGATGCTGCCGTGATCCTCGGCCTTGTGATGCTGCCGATCAATCCGGTCGTTTCTGCATGGGAACGGGTCCGATGGGTTCTTCTTGCCTATGGGGCAATCCTCGCGGCGACGCAGTTCGATGCCGGGATCTGGCCGACGTCATTCTTCAACGAGCGCTTCGTCGGCGGGCCTGTCCGGGGAATCGACTCTCTCGCCGGGCTCCTCATCGGAGTGGGAGGGCTTGCTGTCGGCGCCGTGATCCTCTTGTTCAGAAGCCGCCGCACGAGCCGCAGTGTTCCTGCACTCTTGTGGGTCACGATTGGCGCGATCGTCATAATCGTGGGATTCCCGCTTCAGCAAAGCTATCTACGCGATCGATACACGAGTTCGCCCGGCAGTGAGTTGCAGTCTTCGTCGGCCTGGCTACGGCACGAGAGCAACATTCGAATCGGCGTTCTCGGAGAGTTCGCGCTGTTGCAGTATCCGTTCTACGGCAATGATCTTTCGAACTACGTGCAGTACTTGGGAATCAGTGGCTCTGACGGAACCTATGCGACGTTCGGTTCTTGCCAAGCATGGCGAGAGACAATCGATGACGGCCACTACTCCTACATCTACATTTCGTCGAACGTCGTAAAATCGAGGTCTGCCATCCGTTCGGCAACCCCGCCCGAAGCCGGGTGGATGGCGCCAGGCAGGGATTCGCGGATAGTGCTACGGGGCCAGATCCACAGCGCGGCACCGTATGCCGGCTACAGCGGCTACACCCTCTACAAAGTGGGGCCGGGATTCACTGCCGACAATTGTGGCACGGCTGCATGATCCGAGGCGGCCGCACCACTCGCACGCAGCACATCCGCTAGCGTTCGAAATCGACCGCCCGATTCTCATCATCGGGCCGTGGAACGGAGGTGTCCTGGCTCCTCGAGAGAGGTCGGCCCTGACGCACGGAGCCACCCTTCGTCCTCCAGAGTCGCCAAATCCCTCGGAGATCGTCGAGTGCAGTTGTGACGATCCGGACCCGAGAGTCGTCGTCCTCAATCCAACGCACAGGAATCTCATTGATCCGTAAGCCGTCTCGCCACGCCAGCGTCAGCAGCTCAGTATCGAAGAACCAATCGTCATCGACGACTCGTGGGATGAGGTCCCGAGCGAGACTTGCCCGCACCGCCTTAAACCCGCATTGCGCGTCGCGGATTTCGTATCGAAGGAATGCCCGGGCGATCACGTTGTAGATCCGCGAAACGACCTCTCGCTGCACACTTCGCTCGATATCGGCCCCCGGGGCAAGGCGCGAACCGATTGAGATGTCGGTTTCACCCTCGACGATGGGATCGAGTAGTGGGCGCAAGGATTCGAGCCCTGTCGAGAGATCGACATCCATGTAGGCGACGACATCGGCACTACTGGTTGACCACGCTGCCTTGAGAGCACCCCCCCGGCCGCGACGGTCGAGCCGAATAGCGCGCGCGATTGGAATTTGCCGCCGCAAAGGCCTCAGCGAGCGACCAGGTCCGATCCGTGCTCCCGTTGTCCACGACCGTGATCGTCCAGTCGTAGGGGCACTCCGCGGACAGATAGGAAGCAAGTGTGCTGAGAGTGCTCTCGAGGGCACGCTGCTCATTCAGCACCGGGATCGTGATGTCGACGCTTGAGCGTGTCATCGGATCCGCCTTCCCCTATGGAACCTACGTCGGCGACGACTCGGACTCCGAGCCGCCGGCCTGATGCATTATTCCTGCAAGTGGGCCGAATATAGCAAAGACGTTCCGTGGCCAGCGAGGCCAAGTCCCCAATCGGCTGCACACAACCAGCGGTGGTCGTCACCTGGCTCAGAGAGCTCAAACCGGTCCGTGCCGCCGGCAACGTCAGGTGAGTCGGTTGGCGGACCGATCTGACGACTTGAGTGTCAACTCGAGCCCAATTACCAGATTGAGATCAACTGCCCGCACCCTCAGCGGGAAGAATCGACGGGTCCGCACCCGGAAGTGGCGACCCAATTCGTCGAGCACTTCTCGAGCCGTGTTGCAGTGCTCCTGCTTGATCATCCACTCATAGGGTGTCTTGTACCGCTTCTCGAACATCCGCTTCGTGGTAAATCGTCGGCCCAGCGAGTAGAGGTCCCCGCCCTCGCAGGGAATCACGACGCAGAAGATACCGCCAGGCCGGAGCACTCTGGCAACTTCGTCCAGCGCAGCGGGAAGATTGTAGAGATGTTCGAGCACATGGATGGCCAGGACCCGATCGAAGGAACCGTCATCCCAAGGGAGCCTCTGCTCACAATCGGCAACGACAACAGACACGCCCTCGCGCCGGTGGAATTTCGAGCGGCGAGCTGCTCTGATGCTTCGAGGGCAACATAGTCACCGCTCGTCTCGAACTGCATGTGCGTACCGGTGCCCGCTCCGATCTCCAATGTCCGGAGGTCTGCGGAGGCAGAACGAGCCGGAAAGGTATGGTCGAAACGACTCACCCATCCGAACCGTGCGGACTTCACAGAGGTGAGAAACTCACGTATCCAATCCTCCATGATCGCAGACTGCTCGTCGGTGAGGGGCGCTCGCTGTTTTGGCCACGACATTGCGGAACCAGGCTATCGAGAGCTCTCGGGAGGAGTTCTGAGAGCGTCAGCCCCTCGTAGGTAGAACTCCAGATCGTTCAGCCCGCGAGGAGAGCCGATCTCGTAGAATCTCTCACGGATCTCCAATCCCGCCAGTCGATCAGACTCACTCAGCACCTTGAACAGATCCGCGAGATCCGCCGACCTGCCTTCCGGCACCATCGATTCGACCACCGGGCGCTGCCATACCGAGAGCCCGTAGTCGACGAAGCGCATGTCGTCGGGCGGATCCACGAGGCCCTTTTCGTACCGTGTCACCATCGTTCCGTCGAACACCGCGTTTGGCCTCTCAAGACCATCGTCATCGCGATAGACAGTCATGAGAACCGGAGCATCTTGGGTGATGTAAGCGGTTTCGATCTCACCCAGGTCTGCCGTGAGGTAGGAGTCACCGTAGAGCACGAAGAACGTCTGTTCGGCGACTCCCTGATCCACGGCCAGTCGGAGAGCACCAGCGGTCCCACGCGGTGCATCCCCCTCGTCGACATAACACAGTTGTACTCCGAACTGACTGCCGTCGCCGAGGTGATGTCGCACTTGATCGCCCCGGTATCCGATGCTCATGATGATGTGCTCAATGCCCTGCGCAGCCAGCCATGCCAACTGCCAATCGACGAATGGTCTGCCGGCTACGAGAAGAAGGCATTTGGGCAGACGTTCAGTGCGAGGCAGCATCCTGCGACCGAGCCCTCCCGCCAATACGACGCATTGCATCTCAATCTCGCACGAGGACGACGGAGCCATCGTGGTCGAACTGAAATCGGACCTCGCTGAGACCCTCGGCATTCATCGCGGCGCGAAGCCGGTCGGTGTCCTTGGTGTAGAAGAGCAAGAATCCACCGGACCCGGCGCCGACCAGCTTCCCACCAAGGGCTCCGCTCTCGATCCCAACCTGGTACCAATGGTCGATCGCCTGGTTGGACATGGTGGACGATCGACGCTTCTTGTGTTCCCAGTGCTCATTCATGAGAGCGGCGAAGGTAGCGGTGTCGCCCCGCTGCAGTGCATCACGACTCGACTCCCCGAGTTCCTTAATGACGTGCAGGCTCTCCATGACATCCGCATCGCCACGATTCGAGCCGACGCGTTGCTCTTCGAGAATGGAGTCAGCGTTACGTGAGTACCCCGTGAAGAACATGCAGAGATGCTCTTGAAGGTCGAGCACGGTCTCGTTAGAGGCCCCGAGAGGCGCCACCGTCACCTGGCCATCGTGCCCAATGGTCATGTATTGCAGACCACCGTACGCGGCCGCGTACTGATCTTGTTTGCCGACCGGACGACCGAGGAGATCCATCTCTATGTGACAAGCTTCAGCGGCATTCTGCTCGGTAGTAAGGCTTTGTCGCAGGTATGCATATATCGCACGCAGCAACCCGACCGTGAACGTGCCCGACGACCCCAGTCCGGTACTTGCAGGGATGTCCGCCACGCTCACGAGCTCGATAGAGGGTCCGATCGGATGAAGCCGAAGTGCCTCTCGGATGATCGGATGCTCAATGTCATCGATACTTTCAACCCGTTCAAGACTCGAGTACTTGAGGAAATAATCGTCGGTGAACGTCCGGTTGATTGCGATGTATATGTATCGATTGACGGCTGCCGACAAGACCAGACCGCCAAAACGTTCGTAATAGGAGGGCAGGTCGGTGCCGCCACCCCCGAGGGTGATCCGCAACGGCGTCCGCGTGATGATCACGAGACGGGGTCCGACGACAGCCGGGCCTCCGCGAGCAGCTGCCAACCAAGGGGTGACGAGTCGAGGTTGTACCGAAATACTCGATTGAAGAAGCGAAGAGCTGCCCCCGACGTACCCTCGCCCAGTGCGGACTTCGACTGCTCCACATCGGCGATAAGTCGCTTCCCGCGAGCAATCACCAACAGCCTGTAAAGATCGAAAAACGGGAACCCGGCTCGATGAATCCTGATGTCCTCGAAGTGGCTTTCCTCGAGGAGTCGCCGCAACCGCTTCGCAGTGAAGTGGCGACGATGTCCGATGTGGCGATCGAAGGCCGAGCGAGGGCCTCCGGGTACGGTCACGATGAGCCGAGAGCCCGGAGCCAAGTAGTCCGTCGCGTTGCGAAGCAACACATCGGGTCTGTCGACGTGCTCCAGAACTTCTGAGCACACCGCCAGGGTGGCCCGGCCGCGATCCACATCCGTGAGCTCCAGCTTCTGGAGCAGATCACGTTGCGCGAAGGACACGGACAGCCCTCGAGTGCGGGCCATTTGGGCAGCCCGCACAACTCCTTCAGCACTGTTGTCGATTCCTCGGACGTCGGCTTGGGGATACGTCTCCGCCAACAGGAGCGTGAACTCACCCTGGCCACATCCGATCTCGAGAACCACGGCATCGGAATCAACAGGTCCCAGAAGTTCGAGAACCAGCCGACTCCGGTACACGGTGGCGGGGTTTCCCGACACCGCGTCTCCGAACGTTCCCCAGTGTCGATTCCAGTCGTCGCTCTCGGGTTGTCCCGTCGTTGTCATCGGCCAGCCGCCTCCGACTACAGCAGGTAGCCCGCGTGGACGGCGTCGCGGTAGAACATCTTCACTGTGTCCAGCGACACTTCTTCGAGACTCCTGCCAAGACCTCCAAGTTTCTTGAGAAGATCATGGGTGACGGTGATGATGTCGCAACCGATCGACTCAGCTTGACACACGTTGAGAACTTCGCGTGGGCTGGCCCAGAGCAACTTCAGGGTCGGGTAGGGCCGCAGCAGTTCGACGGCCGCCGCCATGAGAGGGACCGGATCCCGTCCCGTGTCCGCGATGCGGCCGGCAAACACCGACACGACGGCTCCGGGGCTGGCTGACAATGACTCGGCCACGGTCCGCACCTGGGCCAAGGTCAGGATGCCAGTGATGTTGAGGCGCAAGCCCTCAGCCGTCAGGTCTGCGATGAGGGGACCGGAACTGATCCCTTCGGTGTTCGTGACGGGAATCTTGACGTAGACGTTCTGACCCCATGAGGACAATCGGAGCGCCTGCCGCCGCATCTCCTCGAAATCATCCGCGCAGACTTCGAAGGAGATCGGTCGGTCCCGCACGTGATCGAGCACCTTGCGAGCGAACCCCTCGTAGTCCTCGATCCCCGCCTTTCGCATGAGAGTCGGGTTGGTCGTGAACCCGCTCACCATGGGGTCGGCGGCGAGCTCGAGAATCCCCTCCAGGTCCGCCCCATCGGCAAAGACCTCTATCCGCAAACCGCTCCCCCGCCCGACGTCCCGCTCCATCGCCCACCACGATATCGTGTCTCTTTGATCCAGTTCACGGCCTCGGCAAGGCCCGTTGTGACCACGTCCGGGCGTTCAGGCGCACGTTCGGCGTAATGGCGGTCGATGTGGACGGTTCGGCACCCAGCTCTTCGGCCCGCCTCCACGTCTCGCCAGCGATCACCCACCATGAAGCTGCGGCCCAAATCGAGTCCGAGATCGTCGGCGGCTTCCAAGAGGAGCCCAGGAGCGGGCTTACGGCAACGGCATCCGTCGGCGTCGTCGTGAAAACAGACGTAAACCGCCTCCACTGGAAGGTGCCGAATCAGCTCCTCGTTGATTTCGTGGACCACCTCTCTGCGTTGCTTCCCCCTTGCGACGTCGGGCTGATTCGTCACGACAACCAGGGTAAATCCAGCGGCCTCCAGCTGACGAAGGGAGGTCGAGGCGTCGGGATAGATCTCGAGTTCCTCCACGGAATCAGGAGGGTGCGGCCGGCCCTGTCTGAGCTTGGGTCGGTTGATCACCCCATCACGATCGAGGAACACGGCTGGCCGGCTCGGAACCCGTTGGGTCGTCATGTGAGCTTTCCCGAACGGACCTCCTCGAGCATCGACTCCAAGGAAGCCCGCATCGCCTCGCGGGTCGACATGGTATTCCTCCAGCCGAGGCTCCGTATGCGCTCGGTGTTCAACCTCATGACCGGGACGTCACCCTTCCATCCTCGATCCGTTCCGGAGAACTCGAACTCGGTGGCCCCGGAATCCAACCCCATCACCTCGACAACCATCCGGGCGATTTCGCCCACGGTGATGTAGTCGCCCGTGGCGACGTTGTAGGTCGCCACGGGATTCGAATCATGTCTGGCCGCAAGAAGAACAGCCTCGACGACGTCGAGGACATGTGATGTAGGACTTGCTCTGCCGTCCATCCCCGAGTATCGAAAGATGGCATGGCTCGCTCGACAAACGACGAAGGAAGTCGTAGCCCACTCCGTGCGTTTGACGGGGCCCGATGACGTTGCCAAACCGGAAGACGAACCCGCGAAGACCAAACATGTGGCAGTAAGCGGAGATCAAGGCTTCTCCCGCCAACTTGCTGGCGCCGTAAGTCGAAATCGGCAGTAAGGGGCCATGGTCCTCGTCGACCTCTTCCTCGCCAAGGTCCCCGTAAATCCCGCTCCCAGATGCGTACATGATCCGGGTCGCGCCCGACACCCGCATCGCTTCCAACACGTGGTGCGTGAGGACAGTTCCGGAATCGAAATCGATCGCCGGTTCGACCGCCGCTCGCGCGATGTCAGGGTTCGATGCCAGGTGGATGACCGAGTCCATTCCCACCATTGCGGCAGCAAGACGGTCGAAGTCGGCGACGTCCCCGCGAACGATGTGCAGTCTGTCGTTCCCCGCGTGCCGATCGAGGTGCCACTCCCGCCCGGAGGAGAAATTGTCGAACACTGTCACTGATTCGATGGAAGCTTCGTCCAGTAGACGATCGACAAAGTGACTCCCGATGAATCCAGCACCTCCCACGATGCAGACCTTCGACAGCTCGGAGAGTGGTCCAGGACTCACTTCAGTTCTTCCCACCTGGCGCTCTGGCGCGCTAACAAAGGATGCGTGACAAGCAGATGCCAGACGACAGCGCACAGCCCTTCGGTATGCGGAGTGACATGTTCGGGATAGACGGGGGGTATCAACACCAGGTTGTCAGCCACCTTCGCCGTGAACCCTCCGTCACGTCCGACGATGCCGATGATGGAAGCGCCGCGGGTACGGGCGAACTCCATCGCCGCGACCAGGTTGGCGGAAACGCCCCGTTCGGCATCCCCTCCACCAACGGACAAGACCAGAAGCGCGTCGAGCTCGCTGAGATGGGACCCGTCCAGCCAGTCCGAGAAGGCGCTGTCCCAGCCATCGTCGTTGATGCGGGCGGTCAGCTCGGAGACATTGTCTGTGGGCGCATAGGCCTCGAAGCCACAGAGTTTCCGGAAGTCGTTCACCGCATGCGACGCATGACCAGCGGACCCACCCACACCCAGCACGAAGAGACGGCCCCCGCGTTCACGAATTTCGGCCAACTTCGAAGCACTCGCCTCGACCGCCGATGCGTCGATCCGCTTCAGCACCTCGATGGATTCCTCGAAGAATTCCTCTGCGAAGTTCATCCGGACCGCCTATCGGAACCTGGCCAACGGGAGGTCTTAGCCACCATTCTCCGATGCCACGGCACCTCGACCGAACTTCACCCCCGTGGCGTGAAGCAAAAGGGTGAAGCAGAAGGTCGAGAAACCCATGATGACGAACAATAGGCCGGTCACCGCCAGATGGTCCACCGCCGACGATGGACCGGGAAGTTTGTGGCCCCGAACGAAGTATTCGACGAGCAGCATGCCAACGAGCAGTGCGCCCGCCAAAAAGAGGGCGAAGCTAAAGAGGACCGTCCGCGTGTAGCGAAACCGCGCTTTCCAGCGAGCTCCGGACTTGGGCGAGTAGTCGGACACGACCTGAGCAAGTACTCCGGAAAAGGCGCTCTGCAGCCCCAAAACAGCGAGAGTGACCCCCAGAAGTTGCCAGTACAGGCTGAATGTGTACGAGCCGACCGTGATCGAACCGAAACTCAACGGCAGCGTCAATAGCAGTCCGAGAGCCAGCAGAGCGAGGCCTGGCTTGAGCATGAAGAATTGTGCTCGAAAGACGAACATGGTTCGCAGGTTGATCCAGGCGGCCAAGAATGGAGAGAACCACCCAGATCGTTTGTGATGTGACACCCTGCCGTCGCGGTCGCGGTAAAAGGTCACCGGCACTTCTGTCGTCCGAAGCTGCATCAGGACCGACTTGAGCACCATTTCCGATGCGTATTCCCACGACTGTGAGGCGAGGCCCATCCGTTGCAGCGCGTCCTTGCTGATGCCACGCATGCCGCAATGAATGTCCGTGAAGCGACTGCCGTAGAGGCGATTCAAGATCCAGGTGGTCAAAGGAGTTCCCACGTAGCGATGCAGCGCAGGCATTGCCCCATCTTCGATGGTGCCCAGCCATCGGGAGCCCATGACGAATTCATTACCCTCTTCGAGTCTTGCGACGAAGGGAGCCAGCTGTCGGAAGTCGTAGGTGCAGTCGGCGTCACCCATCACGACATAGCGCCCGCGAATGTAAGGAATCGCATCTTGATAGGCGCGCCCCAGTCCTCGCTTTGGCGTACGTAGTACTCGGGCACCGCCCGCCAGAGCGAGCTCCGCAGTGCCGTCGTCCGAGCTGTCGACTATGAGGACCTCACCGCAGACACCCGCATCGCGAAGGCCCTGTTTGCACCACGAAACGAATTCAGAGATCGTGAGCTTCTCGTTGACGGCCGGTATGACGATCGATACAACGGGATCTGCGGCATCGTGATCAGGAATAAGCAGCTCGACAACCGGGCCGTCGTCACGGCCCTTGTCCCCTTCTCGCTCGCTCGCCGACACGATCTCCGACACCTGGCGCCCCTGTTCCCTTCCCAAACACGTGACGCATGGGATGCGTTTCGAATCCTCACGAAATCGAGCCGTGCACAGACCCTCTCAGTCCGAGACTACAACCGTCGAAGGCGTCGGCTCAATCTCCGCCCGAGCGCTGCCAGGACCCTCTCCCGCCCGGCAGCAAATTATCGATGCCGGCCGCCGCGAGCAATAC
The DNA here is from genome assembly GCA_963744045.1 of uncultured Acidimicrobiaceae bacterium. GTDB lineage: Bacteria > Actinomycetota > Acidimicrobiia > Acidimicrobiales > RAAP-2 > Bog-473. The sequence continues at coordinate 240,939 of CAVUSB010000005.1, read as the reverse complement.
CAGAGGCACCTCAGCGGCCGCCCGGTAGCGGGGGTCCCCGATGCCGGTCCCGACTGCGATCACCACTATGACCACAAAGGCCAAGAGCGGGTACAAGGGGACACGACGGCGGCGGAGCGCCACGGCCCCGATGACCGCGGGCACGAGCAATAGCCAGTAGCTGACCATCTCAAGTCGGCTGACTCCCACCCAGGTGCCCATCCACTGAGCATCAATGGTCGTCTGTTGGAAAGGGTTCCAGAATCCGAAGGTTCGACCCTCTCTCGCGAAGACCACCAATGGCACCCGACTCAAATGGCCTTCTGCATATTGGAGCCCGTTGTGCAGATACTTCCCGTCAGAGATCGACTGGTCGCCGCCGTAAAACGGGTACAAACAGGACAACTCGCCATAACCGATTTGCGATCCGTAGTAGGCGGGTTGGCAATTGGCAGTGGCAACAGCAGGTCCGAACCCGTTCGAAAGCAACACCGGGCGCTGGAAGCGACTCAAATTGAAGATGGTCCAGGGCATCAACACCAGAAGCAGGACGACGACCCCGACGACGAGCCAGGTCACGGCACGACGCCAGTTGCCCCGGTTGACCCCCAGAACGACGGGGACCACGACGAGAGGGAAGACCAGAATCTGCTCGGACCTGGTCATGGCCATGACTCCGCACAAGCCCCCGAGAACGGCGCACCTCCCGATGGAAGGGGCATTCCGGAACCTGTAGACCAAGAGGAGAAAGACGGCAATTTCGGGCAAAAGCAGGGTCTCCGACAGGATGGCCCGCTCATACACCCACAAGCCGGCGTACACCGCGCCGATGGCCGCCGCGATGAGGCCCACACGGTCTCCCGCCACCTGTCGGCCACACACTCCGATCAGCAAAACCGTGGCGGATCCGATAACGCAAGCCAACATCTGCTGAGAAAAATGGCTGTGTTGACCGAGCCAGGCCCAAACAGTGAGGACCATCGCCCAAGCCGGGGGGCGGAGAGCGTCTGGGCGAAGGGTCATGGGACTTACGAACCAATGCCCCGCGGCATTCAGATTGCCCTGAGCGGACCATTCGTACCCGTCGCCATTCACCTTCTCGTGCCGGGAAACGATGACGACCAGGACACGCAGGGCCAAGCCACTGGCGGTGATCAGACCAAGCCACCGCCAGAAGTGAACGACAACGCGCGTTGGCCTGGGGCTTCTGTTCGTCGAGCGGCTGTTCTACCGTTGCCATATTGCCCTTCAGGTCCTGACTCCGGGTCCTGAGTTCGTTTCCAGCGGACCGTACCAGGCGAATATAGGCCCGGGGGCAACTCGAGACCAGGATGGGTCACGGAGTACCCCGGTATGCGAACGACGGAAATGCTCGTCCGCGATCACAGCGGGATTTGGCGGCGTCGCCCAGACCATCGCGCCGAAGCTGCGGTCGGAGCAGGAGCCCCTTCTCGCATGTTCGACGAGCAGGGCAGTCACGACAGTCGCCTTTGGCCGGCCGTAGCGTTCTCTGCCTCCTCTGAAATCTCGGTAGCGCGGATCGCCCGGATACATGACGCCTATCGCTCGAAGGCCCTTGCGCCGGGACACACCCGTCAGCCGAAAAACAAAGTGGCGCCGGTTCGTCCACACCCCGATTCGCCCTAGTGACTACGGTCAACGGAAACCCACACCGATTAGCCGAGTCAACAACGAGGATTTATCCGCACATTTGGGGACTCTTGACCGATTCCCTCCACAAAGCAAGTGCTGTTTTACTAGGATCTGGAAAAGGCAGTGCCTGGGTTAGGGAGAGAAGTACGTGGGGTCCAACGAAATCGGCGTGTCTGTTGTGCTGCCCTGTCTCGATGAGGAAAGCTCCGTCGGTCTTTGCGTGCACGAGGCCTTGAACAGTCTCGAAGCAGGGGACCTTATGGGCGAGGTCATCGTGGTCGACAACGGCTCCACCGATGACTCTATACGAACGTGCAGCGGACAGCGGGGGCACGAGTCATTAAGGAGTCTCAGCCTGGTTACGGCAGCGCGCTGTTGGCAGGGTTCGATGCCGCTGAACACGAAATCGTGGTCATGGCAGACTCGGATTACACCTACGACTTGGGCAAAATCCCCGATCTTGTTGCTCCCATCATCGATGATCGCGCTGACCTCGTCGTGGGCTCACGTCTTGACGCCGCCAACCGACAAACCATGCCGTTTCTCCATCGGTTCATCGGCACGCCCGTTCTGACCTTCTTGACGGCCAGGGCGTGCGGCCGCCGAGTGGTGACCGACAGCCAATCCGGCTTTCGAGCTTTCCGGCGGGGATCGCTCACAGCAATGAAACTCAGCTCACCGGGAATGGAGCTGGCGAGTGAAATGCTGATCAATTCCGCAAGAGCGGGGTTGCGAATTCAAGAGATTGAGACTGGCTACCGGCCCCGAATCGGACAATCGAAATTGTCAACCTGGTCTGATGGATGGCGCCACGTCATCCTGATTTTCATGTTGGCTCCTGATCTTCTTTTGGTGGGCCCTGGCTTGGCACTGCTCGCGCTTGGGCTGGCGATGTTGGGGGTTTCATTTGCCCAGCCCCGCGGAGTTGAGATCGGTTCGCTCGTCTGGCAGCCGGTTTTCTTCTCTGGGATTGCATTGGTGCTCGGCATGCAAGGCCTACTCGCTGGAGCTGTTCTTGCCCACAATTCTTCCTTCACCCCAACGGGAGTCGGTCACCGCTTTGCATTCGTCGGTAAGGCGAACTTTCCCAACCGTTGCATCGGGACTGGCGTGACTGTCGTCATCGTCGGTCTCGCACTCAATCTGGCGCTCTTTGTGCTCTGGCTGATCAACAAAGCCAAAACACCCTTGAGCGACTTTGGATTGGCCTCGCTATCCGAAAGTCTCATCATCGTAGGGAGTACGGTTGCGACCTTCGGGATAGTCACCCGTTTCACGAGAGCCAGAGCAGCGAGAGTGCCGGCCACAAACGCTGGCGCATTTATCAACGGACCAACAACAATACCCACGGAAAGCACCGCTTGATGGCAGACCCGCATACTCGTCTCGAGTCCAGACTGGAGATCGTGAAACCCCTTCGAAGCAAAGAATCCCGATCACAATGAATGGAGTCGACCGTTGGCTACAGCGCCAACGAATAACGCAAGCGCTCCGCTGGATACCGCACGGTGCGAACGTGCTCGACGTTGGATGTGCCGATGGCGCCTTATTCCGCCAGGCATCCCGCTTGATCAAGTCGGGGGTCGGAATCGACACCGACGCGCAGCCATCGTGGCCATCGGGTCCGTACACATTTCGGCATGGCTCATTTCCAGAAGTCATCGAGGAGAGCGATGACTTCGACGCCGTGGTCATGCTGGCGGTAATTGAGCACGTCTCTCAGGAGGCGCTGACGACCTGGGCTATTGCCGTGCCAACACTGCTCAGGCCAGGCGGAAAGCTCATTATCACCGTTCCGGCCCCAGTCGTAGATCGAATCCTGGATGTCGGCATCCGACTCCGTCTGCTGCATGGCATGGATACTGCCAACCACCACGGCTTCGACCCCCGGGTCGTCCCCGAGGAGTTTTCGATTCCTTCAATACGCCTCGTGAAAGCTTCACGGTTCGAACTTGGTTTGAACCATCTGTTTGTTTTCGAACGCACATAACTCCGAGAACGCCACTGGCCATGCACAGCGCCAGATACCAGCTCTTCCTCGTGGCTATATTTTCGACGTTCACACGAATGGCGATCCACCTGAATGGGGAAGGTTCATGGATATCGGAGATCTACGCCTCTGGATGCGAAGACACACCTCCTCCATCATCTGCTATTCGGCGTACGTCATCGCGTACGCAGCACTCAGTTGGGCTACCTCTCCTCATGTCTTCGACAACTTTCCGGATAGCCATACTTATCTGACCGTCAGTTTTCTCGGTCACGCCGAGAGGCTCTGGACCATACCTGTTGTCTATTTCTTCGGGGCGTCCTCGGCAGGCCGGGTCATTCTGCAGATTGCAATTGGCGTGATTTGCTGGATTGCTCTCTCAGTACAGATCGGCAGAGTTCTCACAGTTCGAGCCATCCGCATCATCACCCAGGCCTTGGTTCTCCTCACGTCGCTCTGCGCGCCGGTGATCCAATGGAATCGGATCGTGCTCAGCGAATCGATCACTATCTCTCTGACCGTGCTATTGCTTGCTGCATCATTGGCGCTCGCGCGTCGTATGGACATGCGATCGCTCGCAGCCTTCTTGTCCGTGGCTGTTCTCTGGACCTTTAGTCGTCAGGTTCAGGCTTTCATCATTGTTGCCCTTGTTGTACCTTTCCTCGTTCTTGCCTGGCGACGCCCGAAGCTTCGTCGTCTCGCTCTGATAGCGGGAACCGGCATTGTTGTGATCGGAATCTGGGGCACCTTGACAGCTCTTCAGACGTCGTCCGTGAGCCCGTCCGGCATAGCCGCCACGAACCCTTCCGAAGTGCAGTTAGCTGGAATCATCCAGTTTCGCGTCGCCACCGACCCTGGAGAGCTTTCGTACTTCTACAGCCACGGACTACCTCACACGTCAGCTCTGACGCTCCCGCCGCCGTTCACGAAGGTCGGCCAGCCGGTTAACGTCAACCAATTCGCTGATCCATACGCCGAATACCGCCTCGCCGATGACCCTAGATTCAAACGGTGGGCTGACCAAAAAGGCCAAGGTATCTATCTGAAATTCCTGGCCACTCATCCTTCAACGGCACTGATCGAGCCATTTGTCCACGCGGCGCCCTTGATGACCATGAATCCCGATTACATCTCGACGCTGGCACTGCCCTCCTGGGCATCGACGATCGTGTACGGAAATCGGAGCTCGGCCGCTCTTCCAAATACTCCTTCGGGCGCACCGAGATCGTCAGATTCTTTCTATGGCTTCATTCTGGTCGGCGTCGCGGGCTTCCTCTTTTGCGCTGCTGCGATCCGCCATCGCATGACAAAGGCCATCTGGGTGTCGACAGTTGCATTTCTCTTTACCGGCGTATGGTTTGTTGCGGTCTGGGATTTCGCCGCTACTGAACTCCCACGTGAGTTAATAGAAACTGCTGTTCTCTTTCACGTCTCACTCATCGCCTTAATCGCAACTGCTTTGGACTCATCGCTTTCCGGTACATCTTCGGACTCAGGACAACCAAGACAAGAAAAGAACGGTGGTACTCGCGTCCCGGCCTCGACATCCGGAACTCAATGATTTCCCCGTCAGTCCAGTGCTTCGCGTATTGGCGCCTCTTCGCCCTGCAGCGAGGAACTCCATCGATGCGTCCTTGTCACATAGTTGGATTGCCGACCTGAGCGCGTATATCGCCGACGCCAACCTGTGGCCCCGGCCACACCTGAACTCACCGTTCTGTCTTACGAACCACTCCAGCAAAGAGCGACAGATGAAGTGCCTCGGCGATACGCACCTGCATTGTGGTGAGCGCGGGTGATTGGTAGAAGTTCAAGTTGTCCAATATTTCGAGATCACTCGCGCTGTTGATGTGCCTGGCAGTCGACACTGACCTGAGTTCAGCGGCTTGAATGGTCCGGGCTCCCTCCAACGCGTTTCCGACCCCGATGATGGGTTGTAAGGCCATGAAGAAGAGCACCATCCACATCGCATATCGATAGTTGTTTCGTCCCACGACAAACAGCAGCCGTTCGGAGAATGATCCGGTCGAAGAATCGACCTTCGGTTTCGTCACCCGAAGCTTCCGGTCGAGCAAGACCATGTAGACACCGATCAGGATCCATACGTTGTAGATCGTGTAGCCCGACGAACTTGCGCCCCAGTACCCCAGTCCATGACGTCCGAGAGCAACGAGGACTGAGAAGGAGAGGCCGAAGCAGATGAGCGCTGCTCCGACGGGGCTCGCGGTGGTCTTGTCTCGTCGCAGTCCGCAGAGTCCGAGCGCCGCCAGCGCCACCAGGACCATGACCACGCCGAACAAGAAGATTCCAGCATTGCTCCCACCGGGCTTGATTGGAACCCCGAGCACGTCACCGATTGCGAAGATGGAAAAATACCCCGGGAAGATCGAATGGTGGGTCAGAGAACTCGGCAGAGTCGAGCCTGCCTTGATGTTGAGGTGGTAGAGGTAGAGCGCCGTCGTAAGACATCCGGCCAGGAGCCACACTGCGACGATGTGACGTGGTCGACCACGGTAGAGAATGAGCACCATTCCCACCGGCCAGACCAGAAGGCCTTGCACGGACGAGTAGCTCCCGATCACGCCAGCCCCGATCGCCAGTGTGAGAGTGAGCACGGTGAGCTCGTCACGGTCAATCAATACGACCACGAGGGCCAACGCAAGCAAGACCAGGTACCAGGCCATCTGGAATCCCCAGAGGGTTGCTGCGTACTGGACCACGGAACAGGCGAGGATGGCGACCGGGCAGTAATAGAGCCACGGGATCTCGGGCGACCGACGCTTGTGGGCGTAAATCAACAGAAAAGTCGCAGCGACGAGCATGGTGCCGCTCAAGAACTCCTCGACCCGAACATTGAAGTCGCTCGTGTGCGCAAGCACAATGACGACAAGGTTCGGAAAGAGGAGCCTGTCCTCATTGTGTTGAGTCCATATCGTGCCGCAGCTGAGCGGATGCGAAGAACACTGGTGAATCACCGTGATGTCGCTCCAACCATCTTGATAGGGCACGTTGACCCCGTAATGAAGTATCAAGAGAAAGTAACCAAGGATCGGAACGCCAAATCCGACAACGGTGAGAAGGTTCACCAGTCGGGGGTCCAAATGGTCGACGAATCGCGACCGAGTTTCTCCCTCAGCCTCCGACACGGAGCTCGTCGTCACAGACGGAGCGGTGTGGTCAGCCACCACCGAGCACCGACGTCAGCAACTTGGAGAGCTGGGGTTCCATCAACTGTGTCGCCCCGAGCGTCAGGTGGTTGTCATCGGCATAGAGAAGGCGGCCGTGCAGCTCCAGCGGACACCCTGCTTCGTTGCAGAGATAGTCAGAGGGGGCGAGCACAGGAACCGACGGGTCGGACTTCAGGACACCGAGGTCCACCCTTATCAGCGGCTCACCGATAGAAAGGGCTCCCGACCTCGTCGCCTCGCACGCCGCGAGCGACTGCGTTTGCGAGACGCATTCGGAGGGCTCGTACGGCAGCGTCGGATCATCGAGGATGACTCCGGGACGTATTCCCAGAGCCTGCATCTGGACGAGAAACTTCTTGAATGCCGCACGCCAGGACGCAACCTGTACGGATTGACTCGGCACGTTTCCATTCTTGTCCAAGATCAGTCCCAGATATTGACGATCATGCTCCGACAATATGACTCCAGCCGGCTTCAGTTCCGCCAAACCGCGCATTCCTTGTGCCCGCGCCTCGAGGCACTGTGATGTGCTCGTCGGCCCGTTCGCGATGGCGGGTTTCATGACAATGGGAACGAATGGGCATCCAGAGGTCATGAAGCCGTCCACCCGCACGTGCCGCCGTTTGGCAACGGCACTCAGCTCGTTGAACCACGTTGCCGCGTGCGAATCCCCCACAAGTGCCACGGCTGTCTTGCTGCTCAGATCGCCACCAGCACAGTAGGAGACGCCTTGAGGCGTCTTCGCGGCAGTGCACTTCGGAAAGAACACTTGGAGGGCGGCGGATTGCAGCGCGGCATACGAAGCTGGGGTACTTTGGGTGGCTATCTCCCATACCGCACCAGCCGTCCCCAACGTCACGCCCGTGATCACCAACCCCACCAGAAACGTTTTGCGGGAAGATCGAATCAGCGCCTGGTTGAACCGGAGCCGATTCTCGACCATCTTGTATGCGGCGTACGCCACGCCCAGTGAGGCGACAGCCGCGCCGCTTCGAACGATGACGCTGTCATTGCCGGCGACCAGCACGGCAAGGATGATGAAAGGCCAGTGCCAGAGATACCACGAATAGGAGAGGCGGCCCACCCACCTCATCGGTCGTGTCGCGAGCGCCCGCATGATCATCGTGGCGCGCGAGGCATCCACCATTTGTCCGGCGAGGATGAGCAAGCCTGCACCCGCCACGGGCCACAGGGCGTTGGACCCGGGATACGAAGTTGCGTCGCTGAAAGCCAGGTCCGCGTACGCAATAGCGGCCAACCCCGCCAGACCGAGAAGGAGGCTCCACCGTGGCGACAACTTTCGAACCGCGAGGGTAGCGATCAATCCACCCAAGGCAAACTCCCATGCCCGGGTCGGAAGGCTGAAGAACGCCCAAGAACTACCGCTACGAGTGAGGATGACATTCGCTGCGAACGAGACGACCAGAATGACCGCAAAGAAGGGAACCGCGAGCCTGCGAACCACGACCCCCGTGCGCCTGCTCAGGAGGAGAGCCGCATACAGGACAAAGGGCCACACGAGGTAGAACTGTTCCTCCACGCCGAGTGACCATGTGTGCAGAAATGGGCTCTTGTTGATGTTCGATGCAAAATAATTCTGCGCCTTGAATCCAAAGACGATGTTGGACACGTAGAGACTTGCTGAAGCTCCTTCTTTCGATATCTCCAGCATGTCGAAAGGGGCGACGATCAGCGAGCTCGCGATGAGCGTGGCAATCACCATCAGGGCCAGACCCGGCACCAGGCGACGGACTCTTCTGGCCCAAAAGCGAGAGAGTGTGATCGAATTCTTGGTGCTCGATTCGTCGAGCAGGTTTCTCGTGATCAGAAATCCTGAGATGACGAAGAAGACGTCGACACCAATGAACCCCCCACCGAACCCCGGGATCCCAGCGTGATAGGCAACAATGAGGAGGATTGCGATGGCGCGCATCCCCTCGATATCGCTGCGAAATCTCCCCGACCCGGCGCGTTCCGTGTCTCGAGCCCCGCGAAACAACGACCACCGCTCCGCAGCTTCAGGGGCAATGGGCGAGATTGAGCTAGTCACTCGAATCCTGCACGAGTCATCGGTGCCACCAGCGACGCGTCCCCTACAGGTTGTAGTCATGGACGAAGATCTTGATCACCAGCCACGTGAGCATGATGACGCTTCCGACAACGATCCAACGAGTCGAGCGCAACACTTGCCTCTCACTGCGAAAGCAGTCAATGGTGAGAAGTGGCAGAGCCACGAAGGGATAGAGATATCGGCCCTCTGCAGCGGTCACCGGCTGGCCCAACGGCGTCCCATACACGAACAGGGTCGTCTCGACGAGAATGATGCCTGCCACGGTCAGCACGATCGGGAGCCACGCCAGGGTCAGGGCCCCGTGATCGATTCGTCGCTTGGCGCCGATTTGAAGTTGATAGGCGTACCACAGCGTCAATGCGCCGACGATCACCAACCCGACCGGGGCGTAGATGTTGTCCGGAACAAAAGGGCGGGGAAAACCAATCGAAAAGATGAATCCGGGCAGCCAGCGTGCTTCTCCCATGCTTTCGAAGAAGGTCCGCGCCAGGACCCAGCCATAACCGAACGGATCGTGGAAGATGAAGTGAATCTGCTTGTCGGGATTCAAGCCATAGACGTTGCCAATCTTCACCCGGCGTGTGACCAGGCTCCACACGCCCGCAAGTGCCACGACGACGACGGCGGCTGCGGCCTGGACAAGCACTGGGCGGGGACGCGTCCGACCGAACCCGGGCGCTGGCACCATGAACAGGAGTGGAGCAAAAATGAACATCGTGGGTTTCGTGAGCGTCAGTGCTGCCAGTACGAGAAACAGGATAGGGAACGTATGTCTGTCGGGCACATCGCGGTGGCGGCAGCGCAATGTCATGCTGACAGCCAGGACTGCCAGGGCAATGGGCATCGGATCGGCCGAATACGTGGACGCCAACAGGAGCGTCGTGGGGAACAAGCCCAGCACGAAGAGCACCTGCTTTCCCACAGGGATCAGGCGAATCGCCACATAGAAGATGCCGACGAAGGCGAGGAGAGTGGCAAAGCGACCCGCAAAGAAGATCAACGGAATCGGCGCGCCGACAGCCCGCAGGATCCCGACGGCAATTATTTCAGGGAGGTAGGCAATCGGGGCGTTGTAGACGGCGGTCCCATACGCCCCGAATACGGGCTTCGTCGTGCAGGGCTGCGGACTTTGCCAATACTGGGAAAACGAGAACGGTGCTCGCCCTGACGCCGCACTGGCGAAATGATTCATATACACGGACAGGCATTGCGGAATCGGCCCACCGGCTCGCCCGTGGGCATCAACGAACGCTCCGCCGGTGAAGGTCCAGACTCGGTAGAAGTGCCTGATTTCGTCCAAGCCTTGACCTGGCGGCTGGGCGAAGACGAGGAACGTTCCCACGGTGAGAGCCAAGACAACATAGAGGGACGGGAGCTCTTTGAGCCTACGGAGAATCTGCTCGACGCTTCCATGGACTGGCATTCGGCTGGCTTTCCGGTTGTGGGAGAAGGGCCATGACTCTCGAAGCGCCGATCCATGAGATCGGTCGAACGACCGCCGGCCGTATTTCTACCAAATCCGGCACAACCCCCTGCCGTCAGGACCGGCGGCTTGTTGTGGGACGTGCCAGACTCCTTCTCCTAGGGTCCAGCACGGGTAGTAATGTTTGCGCTTGCTCCGGCAAGCAGTGAAAGGGCGGTCGTGCGGTTCGCAGACAAAACGGTGGTGGTGACCGGGGCCGGGGGCTTCATCGGTAGCGCTCTCGTAGAGCATCTCGTCGGAGTGGGAGCCCGAGTTCGGGCGATGCTGCGGTACACGTCCCGCGCGGAGCGGGGATGCCTCAGCTACGTGCCCGAGCCCGTGATGCGGGAGGTCGACATCACCTTTGGCGATGTGAGGGATATCGACGCGATGCGCGAGATCATCACCGGCGCCGATGTGATCTTTCACCTTTCCGCCCTCGTCGGTATCCCCTATTCCTACGAGCACCCCCAAGAAGTAATTGACACAAACATACTCGGGACAGCCAACGTTCTCTTGGTCGCAAAGGAGCTTGGTACTCTGGAGCGCGTCGTCCTCACGTCTACGAGCGAGGTGTACGGCTCAGCCTTATATACGCCCATCGACGAGCAGCACCCGCTCCAGGCGCAGTCGCCCTATAGCGCGACCAAGATCGCCTCCGACGCGCTGGGTATCAGCTTCAACCGTTCGTTCGGTATGCCAATTACCATCGTCCGCCCGTTCAACGCCTACGGACCGCGCCAGTCCGCCCGCGCCGTGATCCCGACCATCATCAGCCAGGCCCTGACCGACAGGAAGCTGAAGCTCGGGGCGATAGATACGATCCGCGACTTTACGTATGTTGAGGACACCGCCCGTGGATTCGCAGAGGTGGCCGCTTCCGAGGCTGCCCTGGGCGAGGTCGTGAATCTCGGCTCGGGCGTCGAAACCAGCATCCGCGACGTCATTGAGCAGGTTGCCAAGATTGTCGGTCACGACCTTGAGATCATGGTCGAAGATCGCCGGGTCCGCCCGGAAAAGAGCGAGGTCTCACGACTCCACGCAGAGAGCTCGAAGGCCCTCCAATTGGCCGGCTGGCGGGCCGAGGTGTCGCTCGAAGAAGGGCTTCGCCGCACGACGAATTGGATCGAGGCGCATCTCGACGCCTACCGGACGCAGGAGTACGCCGTATGAAGAGCGTCTTGCTCGCTGGCGGTCTCGGCGTCCGCTTACGCCCTCTCACCTACACCATCCCGAAGCCGCTGCTGCCGGTCGGCGAGCACCCGATTCTCGAAGAGATCATCACCCGCTTGAAGCGTTTCGAACTGCGGGACATCGTTATTGCCGTCGGCTACCGGGCTGAGCTGATCGAGACGTATTTTCGAGACGGCGCCCACCTGGGAGTCCACGTCGAGTACGCCCACGAATCTGAACCTCTCGGCACGGCAGGACCTCTCGCACTTGTTCGAAAGCAATTCGGACATACGGCGAAGGACAGTGATTCTTTGCTCGTGATGAACGGTGATTTGCTCACCGAGATCGATTTGCGTCGCTTGATCGAATTTCACGAAGAGCACGGCAACGACATAACCGTGGTGACACGCGAGTTTCAGTTGAAACATCCGTACGGGGTAATTGAGCTCAATGGTGATCGCATCACGGGCGTGGTCGAAAAACCCCAAATTATCGACACAATCAATGCAGGGATCTACGTTTTTCGCTGGTCGGCGCTGGAGCTCGTGCCGGACGGACGGTCGTTCGAGATGCCCGAGCTGTTGAACACTGCACTCGAGTCGGGACGCTCCGTCGGAGCGTACCCGTTCGCTGGACCTTGGTTGGCGATCGACGGGATGGAGCAGCTCGAGGAAGGCGCCCGCATTGCGGCCGCATTTCATGACTGAAATGAAACTCTCGATCGTCATACCCGTACGTAACGAGGTGCAGACAATTGCCACCTTGGTGGACCGTGTGTGTGCAGTCGATTACGGCATGGAGCGAGAGATAATCGTTGTCGACGGGGCCTCCACTGATGGGACCCGTCAAGCGCTGCTCGACTTCCCGGCCTCTCCCGAGATCGTCCTGGTATTGGAAGATGAGGCTCGGGGCAAGGGGCGCGCGGTACGTACCGGATTTGAACGGGCCACCGGCGACATTCTGGTCGTACAGGATGCGGACTTGGAGCTCGATCCTGCCCAGATACCGTTGTTGCTCGACCACCTCGAGAACGGAGGACGACCGGCAGTCTTCGGTTCACGCTTCAAAGACCAGGGACGCGGCGAGACTCCCTTCTTGAGCTATGCGGGCAATAAGGCTCTGACATGGTCAGCGAACGTGCTCTTCTTTACCCGCTTGACCGACATTTTGACGTGCTACAAGGTGGTGCGGGCGGACGTAGTGAAGGCCCTGAACCTGCAGTGTGACGGTTTCGACTTCGATGCCGAGGTCCCATGCCGGCTATTGCGTCTTGGGTATCAGATTCTCGAAATTCCCGTGGCCTACAACCCGAGATCCATCGACGAAGGAAAGAAGCTGACGCCCAGGGTTGGCTGGAGCGTCTTGCGGGCCATCCTGCGGGTTCGCTTCTCGAGATCCTCGACGCGTGCCGATCTGACTTCGCCCGTCGGACACCTGTAGTCCTTAGTTCTCCACACGCACATCGATAGGAGCGGTGATGACCGTTCGACCTCCCGAGTCACTGACCTTCGCCTCAATCGTGTAGCTCCCGTTGGGCACTGTCGAGGTGATCCATCTGCCGATCCAGCCGTACGTGGACTGATGTCCGGTAGCGAACGACACGCTTTCAAAGCCGGGGCCGCTGAGCACGTAATCAACCTTTTTCACGTCAAATTGGTCTGAAACGGTCACGTCGAGGTACTGCCTCCCGTGAAGCGTCGACCCGTTATGAGGAAGATTGACGGTCGCGCGCAGTGGCGTGCTGTAGAGGTTGAGTGGCTTCGCGCTCAGGAACCTCATTGCATCACCTGTGCCGAAGAGGCTGAGGCGAAATTCTCTCGCGATCGTGATCCGATGGCGAATGGACTGGGCCGACTCCAGCCAATCGAGGTTGTTGACCACCCTGTCCGGGTACTGGCTTGCCCTGACGGTTACCTCACCAAGGTAGAGCCGATTGTCTCGTATCGATCGTGCCTGGGAAATGCCGTTGGCCGATCCGACGGTCACCGTCAGGACGATCGCCACCCCGACGACCACTCGAGCGAGCGCGAAGAGGGGATCGGAGAAGAATCCACCATCTGCCGATCGTCGCGCGGGTGGATCCAAGACAGCGAGATACAGACCGACCAGGACGAGGATTGCGAAGACCGTGTAGCGGCCCTCTATGTCGACTCCAAAGACGTTGAGTCCGGATCGACCGTACGCGGTCAGCGCCGAGAAAAGGAGACCGACGACGATGAGCGAGAGCGCGAGGGGCCGACCTCCGGTGGTCGTCCGCTCCACAAGAGCGAAGCGCACCAGGACCCAGATCGCCAGTACGACGAGCGCGATGCCGAAGAGCGTCACCAGGACACCCGGCCGGGTCTCCCCGACTATGTCACCCACGACACGGAGGAAGAAGCTCAGCAGGTCCGACGGGCGGTGGGAGGCTGACTGGGAGACGCTGAAGTTGAAGCCGACGAAGTAGATCACGCCGGCCAGCACGGCGGCGCCGATCCAGGCGATGGCGAGGCGTGGGGAGCGCCGCCTCAGGTAGATGAGGAGCAGTCCCGCCGGCCACACCAGTAGACCCTGGAGTGACGAAAAGCTCGCGATGACCGCTGCCGCGATGGCGCATCCGAAGACGGGCCATCGCTGCGGCTCCTGATCCAGCAGGAACAAGGCCAGCGTGACCATGAGGAGCACGAGGTACCAGGCCATCTGGAAGCCCCAGAGTGCATTCACGGCCTGGGCGAGCGACAGGAGGAGGAACGCCACCGGGCAGTACCAGATCCACCGTCTCTCCGGTGATCGACGCTTGTGGGCACAGATGAGGAGCGCTGTGGCGCCGAACAACATGAAGGCGCTCAGGTACTCCTCGGTCAGCACGTTGAAGTGAGTGGTATAGGCCAGGGCCAGGACGACCAGGTTGGGGAAGAAGATGCGGTTCTCGTAATGCTGGGACCACAGCGTTGAGAGGTGCAATGTCCCGGAGTGCGCATGACCGATCAGTGCCACGTCATCCCATTGATCAGCGAAGATGACGTTGACCCCGTAGGCGTGGATCATCCACAGATAGGCCACGACCGGGATCGCAAAGCCGAGGATCGTCGCGACGGGAATCAGCCACGACAACGTGTCCGCACGCGGTGAGTCGGCGGTCCTCTGGCCTGTCGATTCGACGCTCGTGGCCGGTCCGGCCGACGTCGTTGTGTCGACCATGTCTGGGCCGGGCCGATACGACATTTAGCCGGTCACCACGGGAGAGGCTAACCGTGCAGCAGGCGCTGGCATAGGCTCAGGTCGGGTGACGATTCGGTCACGTCGGCGACCGACACTGGCGACCCTGGCCCATTCACGGTGACGTGAGCGGGTCCCTTTCCGTGCAGATAGTGCACAAACATGATCGATCCGTACCATGTGACCTTGATCTGGTTGAGCGTCGGATCGGTCATGACCTGAATACGGTACTGGAGGTGCTCATGGGCCGGGAAGTTCCATCCGACCGGCGCCGGCCAGGTATTGGGGGGGGTTCCGGGGTTCTCCAGGCGGATGTTGAATTGGCCGCCCCCGGCGGGTTCGGCAACAAGCGTCGACGAGCCGTACCGAAGCAGCGGGACGGCGGTCCGGATGCTCTGCGGCGGCACGTTGAACGTGAGCCCGATGGTGCTGTTGATGGCCTTCTCCTGCTCAATCGGGATCCACGTCCAGTGCATGATCTGTTGTCCCGGTGAGTCCCAGAATGCGTAGCCGGTGGAGAGATAGAGGCCCGAGCATCCGGGCGCCGCGTAGAGCTGATTCGCCGGGGCCCAGTACGGAAGCGGGCCACTGCGGATCACGGAGGCTGACTGAGAACCGGGTGTGATCGAGTGTTGGACCGAGAGGTAGTTCTTGGCCTCTACGGATGTCCACTGAGGAACCGGTGACGCCGCGATCGCCAGATTGGCGACGACACCGAAGAGTGCAAGCAGGACCAAGAGCGACGCCGCCGCGATCACGACGAGTCGCCGGCGAGCGCCGATGCGTTGGCAGATGTCGACCAGACCGACCGCGCCGGCCAGGATGAGAAATGGCAGCAGGTCGGCCGAGTAGCGGTTGAAGATGAAACCGAAGAAGAGCACGCCGGCCCCTCCGATCGCCCCGGCGATCAGCGGTATACGAGTCAGGCTGATGGCGCCGGACGCCCGTGGCCGGAAAGCCGCGATCACCCCCCAGCAACTGAGCAGGAAGAGAAGCGTCATGGACGCAACGATGCTGGCCGTCGGCTGCGTCTGCTCCAGCACGACCTTGCCCACCGCGACCGGGTAGTGGGCGGGGGTCGTGATGAAGGGGAACGTGCTCGTCAGGTGGAGCCCGGCCGGGTTGAAGTAGGCGGCCAAGGTGCTCGGCAGGAAATGCAGGCTGAACGGTGAGCCGCCGTTCACGTCGAGAAAGTACCGGCGATGGGCATTGACCTGGGTCCACACCTGGTCCTTCAGCGGGTAGCCGCCGACGGGAGCACGGTACTTTGCCCAGCCGATGATGCCCGCGACGATCAGCGGCACAAGTCCCGCGAGCGCTGTGGACAGGGCGAAACGGCGATCCGTCGGCTCCCTGCGGGCCAGGGCAAGCCAGCCGGCCGCGAGCAGGGCACCAAAGGCGCAGGCATAGCCCGTGGAGGGTCGGTCGAGGTTGGTGGCGAGCACGAGGAGTCCGAGCAGCAACACCCGCCGACGCGAGGGTGCCTCGAGGACACCGAGGAGGGCGAAGAGGGAGCCGAGCGCCAGGGCCACGCTCCACGCCATGTCCTCGTTGTAGACGGAAGGCGAGGCGGCGAGGTAGACCAGCACGCTTCCACCCATCACGGTGGCTGCGAACACGCCGTAGCAGGCCGCTTCCCCCCAGCCAAGCGCCTGCGACCCGCGCTGGAGAACGCGCACCCTCCAGAGGAGCAGCGAAGTGAACAGGCCGGTGACGATCCATGCCAGAAGGATCGACGGGGCCGTCAGCCGACCGTCGAGACTGCTCGTGACCAGCAGGATCGGCATCCGCAGGAGAGCCGGGAAGACCCCGAAGTACGTGTACGAATGCCCCTGGTAGACGAAGGCCTCGACCCCGATCGACCCGTTCGGTATGGACAGGTGACCGTGGAACAACGCCCGCGCCTGAATGTCGTAGAAGTTGTCCGGCGCCACACTCCGGAGCGGGTCGATTCCTCCCGACCAGAGGTCCCAGAGGGTCCAGAGGTACGGCACGGTGATGACGGCGATCCCGATGAGAACGGCCCAGGTGAAGCGCCTCCGATCAGCTCCGCTCTCTGGAGGACCCGGAGTGTCCTCGACTGTCTGGGGAGGCTCGAGGTCGGTGAACGTGGTGCTCATGCTCTAAAAAGTGGCTCAATCGGCCGCTTTCCCATCTGCAGCCGGTCTCCGTTCATTGCCGACATCGGTCAGCGGTCGCCCACCAGGCTGTGGCAGAGCGCCATCGGGTGGGGCGTCGACGGCGTCGGAAGGTTCGCGACCGTGATGATCGGCGTCGTACCCCCGGAGGCCTGAGGAGTCGTCCGGACGACGATCGGTCCTTTGCCGCCGACGTAGTGGTCGAGGTACTGCCACCCGTACCACGTCAGGACCAGAGAATGGAGATTCGGGTCGACGGTGACGGTGAAGCGGCTCTGCGAATGCAAGTAGGTGATCGGGAGGATCCAACCGTGCGGCGGGGGCCACGCAATGGAAGTTCCGGAGTTCTCCAGCACGAGGCGGACGGAGTTCGTTGGCACCGGCACGAGCACGAGCGATGCACTGCCGTAGGTCATGAGCGTCACCGGATGGGTCAGAAGGCCGGCTGGTCGGTTGAACGTGAACCCGATCTCGCGGGTAAAGGTGGGGCTTTGTTCGACCGGACTCCAGGTGTAGTGCTCAATCTGCTGGCCCGGCACCGACGAGCTGTCGTCACCGCTCGACAGATAGAGACCCGAGCAGTGGTTGACCGCGAACAGCTCCCCCGCGGG
The DNA here is from genome assembly GCA_963744045.1 of uncultured Acidimicrobiaceae bacterium. GTDB lineage: Bacteria > Actinomycetota > Acidimicrobiia > Acidimicrobiales > RAAP-2 > Bog-473. Next base: position 223,476 of record CAVUSB010000005.1, on the reverse strand, counting down.
ACCCCAGTAAGGGAGCGACTGTCCGGTCCGCACGCTCCCACCGAGAGAGCCGAGGCTCAACGACTGCTGCGCCTGCACGTAGTTCGTCAGCTGGGTCTGCGTGAACTGTGGGACCGGGAAGGCGGCGACCGCAACGTTGGCGGCGACTCCGTATGCGGCGAGCGCGCTGAGGCCCACGAGCGCCCAACCACGCGCTCTACGGCTCCGCCCGTCGAGGAGACGCCAGACTTCGATCATGCCGATCGCCGCCGCGACAATGAAGAAGGGGATGAAGTCCGCGATGTACCGCTGGGAGATATACCCCCAGACCACAACTCCGCCCGTCCCCACGACCGCGGTCACCAGGATGAGCCGCGCCAGGCGGACGCGACCGGGACCTCGTCGCCGAAATGCTGTCACCGTCCCCCAGACGCCGAGCCCGAGGAGCAAAGGTGCCGTCGACGTCATGCTGGCCGTCGGGTAGGTCAATTCCATCACCGCCCCGAGGCCCGAGGCGGGGGATCCGGGAGGGGTGATGAACGGGAACAGAGTGGAGAAGCGGACTCCGAAGGGTTGGAAATAAGCCCACATCTGGGCCGGGATGTGGTCGAGGTTCTCCGGCTTTCCGCCGTTGGCGGCCAGGAAGTGGCGGCGATACGCGTTGAGCTGGGTCCACACCTGGTCCTGCAGCGGCAGTCCGACAAAAGTGCCGAATTTCGCGTAGTTCACGACCGCGTTGAAGAGAAACCCAACCAAGCCGATCGCCACCAACGGGACTGCCCAACGACGGGCCTCCGTTCCCGCCTTGCCGAGGGCGAACCATGCCGCCACGAGGACGCATCCGAAGACGAGCGCGTAGCCGCCCGGTGTCCTGTCGAGGTTTGCGCATATCACCAGCGCGGCGAGGGCGACCATCTGGCCTCGCGACGGCCGGTCCTGAATTCCGAGGAGCACGAAGAAGCCGCCGACGACGAGCGGGATGCTCCAAGCGAAGTCCTCGTTGTAGACGAAGGGCGTCGCGGCCAGGTAGATGACCACCGAGCCGCCCATCACGCCGGCCATCAGCGCCCCGTACGAGGCTGCCTCCGCACGGCCGACGAGCGCATTGCCGCGGATGAGGACTCGCAGTCGCCAGAGGAGCAGGCCGGTGAACACGGCGGTCGCGAGCCACGCAAGAAGCAGCGAGGGCGCAGTGAGGTCGCCGTCGAGGCGACTGGTGAAGAGCAGGATCGGCATCCGGATCAACGAAGGGAAGACGCCGAAGTACGTGAACTGGTGACCGTCGTGAACGAACGCCTCGATGCTCAATTGGCCGTTGGGTACCCAAAGGTGGCCATGAAACATGGCTCGGGCCTGGCGATCGTAGAAGTAGTCGAAGGAGACGCCTCGAATCACGTTCACCTTGCCGGACCACAGGTCCCAGAGCAGCCACAGCATGAAGGGCAGCGTGAGCGCCGTTCCGATCACGGCCGCGATGGAGAACCGCCGGCGGCTGAGCTCCTCCGGCGAGCGCGTCGTGGGTGACCGATCCTCGACGCGACCGTCGTCGACCTGTTCCCGACCGGTCATGGTGGCGGTCGCCATCACCGACCTCCCCTGGAATGCACGCGCGAGCCCGCTGTGGCGAGGAGGGCCGTGCCCGTCAACTGGTCCGTCTCCACCCTCATGAACTCGCTCACAGAGCCGACGAACCTCGAAGAGTTGGGTTCGGCCGGGACGTCGTGGAACGTCGGCCTTCAGATGGTCGCCGGCTCCGAGCTGGAAGACCTTCGCACGTTGTTGTGCAGGAATTGTTCAAACGTTGGGAGGGGCGTACTGAGAACCTGTTGACGCCATTGTCAGTTCGGTCGCGCCCGCTGTCTCCGTCGCGGGCGTCGCGAACGAGGACCAGTGAGGCGAACTGCCGGTTCACGGAACCCTCCTCGAATGCAACTGCCGTATCGGACCTCGACCTGCCGGCGCCACGGTGCCGGAGGTCGGTGCCCGGCCCCGGACGTCCAGACAGCCCAAGCCTCGGACAAACATTCTCTCGGTCATCGACTCTTCCCCGTCCGCCCGTACGCACCCTCGGCCCCAACCTCCCCTGCATCCGCGGGCCGGACCTCAGGCCTGGGGCCCGACCACAGTTCGTTCCCAGGGCAAGTTCAGGATGATGACTCCAGGGGTCACAATATCCCAAAGACGCTGACGCTTCCCCTCGCGTTACGGACGGACGAGGTGGGCGCGAATCGGGCTCGTCGGTGAATCGGTCTGTCGTCGAATCCCGCGACCAGGACAAGGGTCCGAGGTCGAAGAGGGCGGATCTCGTTCGCTGACGGGGCCCTTGTCCTCGAGTCCGACGAGGCCCGGCCCTCATCGGCCGGAGGGCGCGGCCACCCAGCACCGTCCCAACCAGACCACTCGAGGTCTCGGACATCCCGATCAGCGGACGGGAGGATCTTCGGACCTCGAAGCTTCGTCTGGACCTCAGTTCATCCGAACAGACTCAGTTGATGTTCCCGCAGGAACTCCGCTTGCTCCCTGAACCAACTCGCCGGCTCAGGGACAAAAATTCCGAGTCCGTAGCTCACGGTTGCATCGGACTCGTGGTTGATATTTCGGGTGATGTTCGCGTCCACGACAGAGGTCTGCTGAAACCCCCGAGCCCCCGGAATGCCGTAATGGACGCTCGAGACCACCTGGATCACGATTGCCGCAACAGCGATCCATCGGATCGTACGGCGATTGATGCGATCGATGAAGCCCATCACCCGGGCAATGCCTGCGCGGGGGGCTCCGCGCACCCGCTCTCCCCCGCCTTCGGTCCTCGTTGGCTCGCTCGAGGAGAGCCCACTCAGCGTTGCCAGGTAGATGCCCACCAGGACGAGGATGTCGTTCGTCGTGTACCGGGACTGTGCAGCCGCCCGCAGCCCAAAAATAACCCGGTCTTCGGTAAACAAGAGACCGAACAGAAGTCCAAAGACGATCAAGGCGACACCGATCGGTACCCCGCTGTGCTCGTCTCTGCGGTATCCCCACTTCACGAGCACGAGCACGGCCAACACCAAGATCACGACCCCGAAGACCATCACGCCTCCGTTGGCGGCTACACGGTTCTGCGGCTGCACGCCGGCGATGTCGCCGATGGCGTACACGAAGAATTTGAGCGTCGCCCATGGGTGGTCGAGTGCATTGCGAGGGCTGGCGGCCCGCGCGCCGTTCGGATCGGTGAAATTGTAGAAATAGAGCGCTGCGGTTGCGCCCGCCACCCCGATCCAGCTCACGAAGGTCCATTTCGCCCGACCTCGGAGGTACAGCAGCACGAGTCCCACGGGCCAGATGAGCAGCCCCTGCGTTGAGGAGTAGGTGCCCACGACCGCCACGACCACCGCGCCCACGAAGGTCGGCCAGGTCAGCGTCGGCCGATCCAAGAGCGCGATGGTCGCGGCGAGAGACAGCAAGACGAGAAACCACGCCATTTGGAAGCCCCAAAGGGTGTTCTGCCACTGGGCGAAAGAGAGAGTCAAAAAGGCGACGGGGCAGTAGAAGAGCAGTGGTGTTCCAGGCGACCGGCGCTTGTGGGAGAAGATGAAGAGAGCAGTGGCGGCCAGCAACATGACCGCGGCGAGGTCCTGCTCGACTTCGATGTTGAAGTGAACGGTGTGGGCCAACGCCACCACAATGAGGTTCGGAAAGAAAATCCGGTTGCCGTTGTGGATGCCCCAGAGTGAGGTCCAGTCCGGGAATTGATGGTACGACGCACGGATGACCGAGACGTCGTACCACTGATCGCCGATCGGCGTATTCATCTGGTAATGCCCAAGGAGAGCGAGGTATCCGATCACCGGAACTGCGAAACCGATCACAGTCAGCGCCTTCACGACGGACGGGTCCAATCCGCCCACCTTCCATGTGCCCGTTTCTCGAGATTCTGGTGTCGGTGCCGCTTCAGTCGACGCCGAGGATGGATCTGAAACGGAGGTCGCGGTGGACTCGAAGCTCGGAGTACCGGAGACGCTCATCCGAATTCCTCTGCGCAATCTTGACCCCGACACGGGCCCCGATGCCACATCCGGGCGATTCCCGTCACTGTCGAAACGATGCCGTCACATGGAGAAACGGCTCGGCGGAGGTACCTGAGATTTTGGGTGTCGTCACGAACGCGTCCGATCGATGCGTTGCACTCGCAGCCGTCGATGTTTGCCCCATCTGTTGACGCAGTCACCTTCCCGATTGGTCGGAATGCCTCAGGCGCCCACTTCGGCATCGGCGATTTCCGCGAACAGCCGATTAAGGATAATGAATTTGAGGAACCACAGGATGCCAAAGGCGGCGACGTTCGCCCCCACGACAAGGATGGTTCGAGCCAAATGGTCGAGATGGTGCGCATCGGCGAAATTGTGAGCCAGCGTCGCCGCGAACAAAGCGAAGAGGATGCCCGAAACTGACATCACCCAAAATGGGAGCAGCTCTCGCCAGATGTGGGATCGTCCTCCCTTTCCCCACACCCACCGGCGGTTGAGGTAATAGGACGGAATACCGGCCATGATGTTGGAGAACAGCGTGCTGACGACCTCGCCCCACAAGCGAAGCACCCCGAACACGATCGTGAGGATGACCAGCGACGTCGCAGCGGAGATCACCGACACCATCGTGTATTTGATGACCTTCAGTCCCTGAGGGGTCTGCGCGAGCCGCCACAGCCGCATGAAGCCGCTCTTCACGGGTCAAAGACTATCCCGACTACCTTGTCGCCGCCTCCGGGCCGTGGCCGCGGTGAACGCTGCTCACTGGGTTGCACCTGAGCAGCGACCCTTCGAGTCAACACCTTTTCGCTACACTCCCTCCGCAATGGGGGAAGGCACCGGCAGCTCCCTTCAAACTGTTCCGCCCGGGCACGTTCGGACCGATTCGCGCGAGGACGAAAGCGGTGCGGCTGATGCCCCGGCAGACGACATGGCGGTCGCGCGGTCAGACCTCGACGCTGGTCGTCGACGGTTCACCTGGGCATCGCTGATCGCCATCGCGCTCACGGCGGTGCCCTTCGTCTGGATCCTGTGGTCGGACTGGGGGCCCACCAACCCGCTTCGCGAATCGATCTTCCAGAGCAACTTCTTCGACCTGCAGGCCCGAGCAATGTTCCACGGTCGCCTGTCCCTGCCAAATGGAATTCTTGGCATCGAGGGGTTCGTGCATGACGGGCGGACGTACACCTACTTCGGCTTGTTTCCCTCCATCATCCGCATGCCGATATTGCTGGTAACCAGCAGCCTGGACGGCAAGCTCACGCCCTCTTCCATGCTCCTGGCCTGGTTGCTCACAGGACTCTTCGCAGCGCTGTTGCTTTGGCGCGTCCGGTACCTCCTCCGAGGTGCATGCGTGATGGGCAGGACCGAGGCCACTGCGTACGGGGTCCTGATGGCCACGATCATGGGCGGCACGATCTGGATGCTGCTTGCGTCGATCCCCTATGTCTTCAACGAGGACATCGCGTGGAGTATCTGCCTGACGACAGCAACCATCTTCGCCCTTCTCGGAGTGCTGGAGCAGCCGTCGTGGCGACGCGTCGTTGCCAGTGGGCTCCTGATCCTCTGCGCGAATTTCGACCGGGCGACCACGGGTTGGGCCTGTGTCGTAGGTGCCGGCCTCATTGCGATCTGGTTCCTGATGGGTCGCGGCGGACAAGAGAATCGACGCTGGTTTCTTCCTGTGCTCGCAGCGGGTCTGATCCCGCTTGCACTCGGAGGTGCGTTCAACTACGCCAAGTTCGGCGTGCCGTTCGGGGTGCCGATCACCGACCAGGTCTGGTCCCACGTCAATGCGTACCGCCAGAAGTTCCTTGCCACCAACCACAATTCGGAAGTAGGCCTCGAGTACGTACCGACCAACCTCCTCGCGTACCTCCGGCCAGACGGCTTGAGTCTCAGCCGTGTGTTTCCGTTTGTCACCCTGCCCACGAGCCCGCCGAAAGACCTAAACGGCGTACTTTTCGACAAGCTGTATCGGACGGCAAGCGTTCCCGCATCGACACCTCTGCTGTTCCTTCTGAGCATTTGGGGACTCGTCACGGCCTTTCGACCCAAGGCGCTCGGCAAGGTGGCACTGACCCGCCTCCTCCTTCTGGCCGCGGCCAGCGCCGCCGCTGCGCTGATGTTGTGGGGCTACATCGGTCCGAGGTATTTGGGCGACTTCGTTCCGTTTCTCGTGTTGGCCAGCGCGGTCGGTATGGCCGACATCGCTCGTCGGCTGGAGGGACGCCGGCGCCGCGTGCGGACCGGTGCGGTTGCCCTCATCGGCGTCGTGGCACTCTTCAGCATTGCGGCCAATATCGGCATTGCAATCGTCCCCAACGAAGAGTGGACCGACAGCCAAGCAGTCAGCTACGTCGGGGCCCAGAAGACAATCAGCGACCTGACGGGTCATCCGCTGCAGGGCCGCGTCGCCAGGGGCAACTCGCTGCCTCCATGGGCTCCGGCCGGCCAGTTGTACGTCATTGGAGACTGCAGCGGCCTCTACATTTCCAACGGGGAGAACTATTCGACCGTCGCGAGCCAGCAATACACTCGAACAACCTGGCAGACCGTCGAACTCGGTCGGCCTTTCCTCCACACCCTTCAGCTGAGGGTGAACGCTCCTCGGACAAAGACGAAGGAGTCGGTGCCTGTGCTCAAGGTAGGGAAATACACCGTGGCGGCGATCGAGACGCCCATCGATCCGCAACTCGTCGACATGACGTTCTCCATCAGCGGCGGGCCCAAAACTGTCCAAGCGGCCTCGTTCGTCGTCGGTACCGGTACGACACACACCGTTGTGGTCACGACCGATCCGGTCAAACACGCTGTGGCCGTGGAAATGGACGGGATCGTCCGCACGGGGACCACGTTCACGGATCGCCAAGTCCATGTGGCCCCCATCGCCCAAGGTTCGCAGCCTGAAGCAAACGTCCTACAGATCGAAAGAACTTCCACGCCTCCACCAGCGCTGTGCCAGAGCCTGATCCGCTGACGTGAACTGCCTTTCGAACCCCGGAGGTGTGGAGGACGAAAGGCACAGGCAATGGCGGCTATGGCAGTTGCAGCGGACCTGGACGCGGTCCGTTTTCGTGGGCACGGTCGCTCCTCCGGAGACCGGCGCGCCCTTGAGGCTACTCTCAAATCTTTCACAATTCTTGGCCCAGACTCTGGAGGCCCGCAGTGCGGATCGACTCCCCTTCGGAACGGAACCGGGAGCGCACCACCTGGCGAAAGACCGACGACGCAGTAACCTGGGCTGCGGGCGGGAAGAGCAGTGGATTGACGAGAGGCGTGGCCCTGTCGAGCATCACAAGGGCCGGGCTCGACCGCCAGATGCGTGCTACACAAAAGGGCTCACCAGAAGCAGTTATTCGGACTCACCAGCGATACCAGGGAGGCAGGACCCAGATGCCAGTCGGCATACGAGCGGGGACGCCCACAGGATGACGCTCCAAAACGAGACCGAAACGCCCCTGCCCGTCCTCGACATCGATCGCCTGGAGCGGGACGCCGAGCGCCTCCGCGTCGAATATCAGTCCGCCGAGCCGTACCCACACATCGTGATCGATGACTTCCTCGAGCCTGATGCGGCGAAGGCGGCCGTCGCCGAGTTCCCACCCTTGGATCCCGAACGATGGAACAACTACCTGCACATCAACGAACGCAAGTTCAGCCATACCGACGCGACGACGTGGGGACCCACCCTGCAGCGGATTCTCGAGGAGCTCAACTCACCCCGCTTCGTAAATTTCATCGGGACGCTCCTCGGAGTGGATGATCTGATCGCCGACCCCTCCTTGGAGGGCGGTGGCCTCCACCAGTCGGCGAGGGGTGGTTTCCTCAACATGCATGCCGATTTCACCGTCCATCCCCACAACCGCAACTGGCAGCGTCGAGCCAACCTCATCCTCTATCTCAACGAGGACTGGAAGCCCGAATACGGCGGCGACCTCGAGTTGTGGAGCACCGACATGAAGAGGTGTGTCGAGAAGGTCAGCCCCATTGCCAATCGAGTCCTGATCTTCACGACCGATGCGACGTCGTTCCATGGCCACCCGGAACCGATGCGCTGTCCCGAGGGGACGGCACGGCGTTCCCTCGCGCTCTATTACTTCAGCATCGAAGTGGACCCCGTCGTCCGCTCCACCGAGTATCGGCCGCGGCCTGGCGACGGGGCGCACGCCATCCCGATTTTTGTCGATCGGCAGATGCTCCAGCGCGTACGACTGGGCGAAGCGGCACCTGGGGCTCTCCGATGAGCTCGCCAGCAAGTTCCTTGGATTCCGAGACCGCTTCCGGCGCAAGAGTCATGGCGCCTAGCAACAAGACCTCTGGGCCCCGCAACTGAACACACGTCCCCTCGGACTTATCGTTTGGCAACCGGGGATCTTCCTGCACCGGTTGCTCTCACGGATCGATCGGGGTCGCGGTCCGGATGGGCACATACTGGGCCTCCGGGCTTCCTGACTCCCTCATTTCGCTCGGCCCTGCCACTGGGTAAACTGGTGGACCAGCGGCTGACTTGGGAGGATTCAGAGTGGTGGATGACGTGAACCCGGGGTCCGACCCATCCATCCAGAAGAAGAGGGTCGGGGTGTTGGTCGTCGCGTACAACGCAGCGACGACGCTCGCGAAGGTGCTCGACCGCATCCCGGCGGACCTGCGAGCTGACATCGAAGAGGTGATCGTCAGTGACGATCACAGTCAGGACTCCACGTACCTGGTGGGCCTCGGCTACCAACAGCAGTCCGATTTACCGATCACCCTGATCAGGCAACCCACGAATCTCGGGTACGGGGGCAACCAGAAGGCCGGGTACCAGCTCGCCATCGAGCACGGGCTCGACATCGTCGTGATGCTGCACGGCGATGGCCAGTATGCGCCTGAGTCGCTGCCTGACATCCTCGCTCCCCTGCTGGCCGACGAAGCCGATGCGGTATTCGGTTCGCGCACCATGATCAAGGGCGCCGCACGCGAGGGCGGAATGCCGCTGTACAAGTTCGTCGGAAACCGGATCCTTTCTCGGTTCGAAAATGCCGCGCTCGGCACCAACTTGTCCGAGTTCCATTCCGGATACCGCGCGTACTCAGTGGCCGCTCTGAAACAACTTCCATTCGAGAAGAACTCCGACGGGTTCAACTTCGACACACAGATCATCATCCAGCTCCACGATGCCGGCATGCGCATTGCCGAGGTTCCGATTCCCACCTATTACGGCGATGAGATCTGTTACGTGGATGGTTTGGGGTACGCGGCTGATGTCACAAAGGACGTAATCCTCTACCGGCTGCAAAAGGCCGGCTTCGGAGACGGCAGCCGCATCGCGCTCGTCGAGGAGTACCAGCTCAAGCCGAGCGAAGACAGCTCACACGGCAGAATCACAAAGCTCTTACAACATCGACCACAGAGCCGGATCCTTGACCTTGGGTGTTCGGGCGGTTTGCTCGACGAGCGGTTACGAGGTTTGGGGCACCACGTCGTTGGCGTCGACGTCAACGACATCGACGGGGTCAGAGAGCGAACGGATTACTTCGTCAAGGCCGACCTCAACGAGGGAATCCCATCGCAGGTGGGTTCAGGCTTCGATGTCGTTCTGGCGGCCGATGTGCTCGAACATGTTCTGAGTCCCGGGACCCTGATCTCTCAGGTCAGGGACGTCTTGTCGCCGAGCGGGACCGCCATCTTCTGTGTGCCGAACATGGCCCACTGGTACCCGAGGTTCCGGGCTGCCCTCGGCATGTTCGATTACGACCAGCGGGGCATTCTTGATGCCACGCACCTGAGGTTCTTCACCCGCCGCAGTCTGGCCAAGCTGATCGAAAGTCGGGGCTTCGCCATCCAGCGGATTGAGCCAGTGGGTCTCCCGCTGGACGCTCTGGGCATCGAAAGCAACAAGGCACGTACTCTCCGGCTCGCGGATCGGCTCTTGTCGAATACGTGGCCGACGATGTTCGGCTACCAGTTCATCGTGGAAGCGACGCCGGTCCGAACCTGAGATCGCTCAGGAGCCGTCGGGAACCGGGGCCTCCGAAGACCGGGGACTCGATCCCGCTCCAGCTTTGTTCGCATTCCGCGCGCCGATTCCCAAGAAGGCGGCGATTGCGATCAGCACAATGCCAATGATCGCGACCAGGAGTGCTCGTTTGTGGTAGTGACCGGCTCCTGCCTTCTTGCCCGGGACGAAGCCCGGGAGCGAGTGGATCGGCACGGCCAGGTAAATCACCGCGTAGATCAAGGCGATGACGCCCAAGACGGCGCAAATCGCACAAATCACCCACCTAGCAGTACTCGACATGCTTCCCACCTCCGTAAGTCAACATGGAATGCCTGCGAGGTCTCGGACCCCACACCCCGACGGATCGTAGCGCCCGCACCCCCGGCGTGCCATCTCGACCTCCTGGAACGGAGACCGCGCTGCCTTCGGAGAAGTACGATTTGCCGTCACGGGTCCTCTCACCAATCGGGCCGTGACGGTCGCCGCCGCAGCGCTTCGGCGCCGGCGGCGAGGTCGACGAATTCGAGCGCATGGAAGGGCATGGTGCTTCGTACCGGCAGAGATGGCGACGCCGCCACCGCGGCAACACTCCATGCCGGACAGATCAGTGAGGGCTTCCTGACGTTCCTCGGCCCGGGGTTCCTCCGCAGGCTGTACCGCCGGATTGTCCTGACTCCGGATTCCTTCCTGCTCGTGCTGGAGGACGAGGGCGCACCCGTGGGCTTCATCGCAGGGTCCACCGATGTGGCAGCTCTCTACCGGGCTTTCGTGTGGCGCGACGGAGTCGCGGCGGCGCTCCCGGCCGGTGCCCGCCTCCTCCGATCCTGGCGGCAGGTCATGGAGACCCTTCGCCACGGCACTGCGAGTGCGGGCGAGGGAGCGGAGCTGTTGGCGGTGGCGGTCGATCCGGCGGCGCGGGGCCGGGGGGCCGGCACGCTTCTGGTGCAGGGCTTCCTCGCGGAGATTGGCCGGCGCGGATTCGACGCCGCTCACGTCGTGGTCGCAGCGGACAACGAAACGGCGGTCGCCCTGTACCGACGGGCCGGATTCCACACGGTCGAGCGATTCGAGCTGCACGCAGGCGTTGCGTCCTGCGTCATGCAATGGACCGCCCGGGCCGACGGACCGTGAAGACGGAGGTACTCCTCGTTGCAGCGACCGCCCTCGTCGTCACTGCGGCGGCGGCGCCGGCGTGCATCGTGGCTGCCCGTCGTTGGGATATTTTGGATCGCCCCGGACCCCTCAAAGCCCAGAAAGCTCCGGTCCCGTACCTGGGTGGCGTTGCCGTCTTCGCCGGGGTGGCGGTCGGCGCCGGGGCGGGTCGACCCGTCGTACTCGTCCCGCTTGCCCTGGCTCTGGCCGTAGGGGTCGCCGACGACCGATTCGGCCTTCCGGCGTCAGCGCGCCTCGCCGCACAGCTCGCTGTGGGAGCTCTCATCGCCGTCACCCAGCCGGTCCACGTACCCGGTTGGATCGGTGTGCCGCTCATCATGGCCGCCAGCGTCGTCCTCGTGAACGGCTTCAACTTGCTCGACGGCCTCGACATGCTGGCTGCAGGTGTCGCCGCGCTGGCCGCTGCCGGGTTCGCTGTCCTCGTTGCCGGACCCGGCCGTCTCCTCGCGGTGTCTCTGACCGCTGCCCTTGTCGCGTTCCTCTGGTACAACCGCCCGCCTGCGCGTATCTACCTCGGGGATGGGGGTTCCTACCTGATCGGAGCGTCCATGACCGTGCTTCTGACCTACACCTGGGGTGTCGGCATCAGCGGGTCGAAGGGCGTGATCGCCCTCGCTCTTCTCGTCGTCCCGGTCACCGAGGTGGCGTGTGCTGTGGTGCGGCGGCGTCGCTCCGGGCGGTCACTGTTGGCCGGTGACCGTGCCCATCCCTACGACCTCCTGGTCGCGAAAGGCTGGTCCCGCGTGGCGGCCAGTGCGGCCTACATCGCGCTCGAGGCGGTGGTCCTCGCCGTCGTGGCGGTGCTAGGCCATGGCTCGATGGCCGTTGCCCTGGGAGTCGATCTGTCGGTGGCGGTGCTCGTGCTCGGTTGTGCCGCCCTGGTCGGCGGACTGAGCGAGCCCGCCGGGAGCCGCCCGTGACCCGCGTCTTTTTGTCCCCTCCGGAGGTGGGACCTGAAGAGCGGCGCATGCTGCTCGAAGCGTTCGAATCCAACTGGATCGCACCCACCGGTCCCGACGTCGACGCTTTCGAACGCGAAATGGCCGAAAGGACCGGCGTCGCACATGCCGTGGCCCTCTCCAGTGGCACGGCCGCGCTGCACCTTGCTCTGCTCCTGAGCGGGGTGGAGCGCGGAGACGAGGTTCTGGTCCCGTCCTTCACCTTCATCGCCACTGCTGCTGCCATCGCCTACCTGGGCGCGCACCCCGTGTTCATCGACTGCTCGACCGACAGTTGGAACCTCGACCCGGCCCTGGTCGAGGAAGCGCTGTCCGAAAGGGCCGCGAACGGTCGCCCTGCGGCCGCGGTGATCACGGTCGACCTCTACGGAGAGACCGCCGACTATTCGGCGCTGGAGTCGACGTGCGCACGGTTCGAGGTGCCGCTCATAGAGGATGCGGCAGAGGCGGTCGGGTCGACCCATGGTGGCCGTGCCGCGGGCTCCTTCGGCGTCGCAGGCATCTTTTCGTTCAACGGCAACAAAATCATCACAACGAGTGGCGGCGGGATGTTGGTGACCGGGTCCCAGGAGTTGGCCGAGCGAGCCGGCCATTTGGCCGCTCAGGCCAGAGAGCCCTTCCCGCATTACGAGCACACCACCTTGGGATACAACTATCGACTGTCCAACCTGCTTGCGGCCCTCGGAAGAGCACAACTGCGAGGACTCGGGAATCGGATAGAGCGGCGGAGGAACATCGATGCGCTCTACACGGCCGGGTTGGGCGGCCTCCCGGGCCTCTCGACCATGCCTCGCACTCCCACGGGCACCTCGAACTACTGGCTGACCTGCATCCTCATCGACCCCGAGGACTTCGGTGCGGACCGAGAGCAGGTCCGGGTCGCCCTCGAGGAGGCGGACATTGAGTCCCGCCCCACGTGGAAGCCCCTTCACCTCCAACCTGTGTTCTCCGGAGCCACCTTCGTGGGCCCGGGAAACTGCGCCAAGGTCTTTGATCAGGGTCTGTGCCTGCCCACCGGGTCTGCACTCTCGGCCGCCGACCAGGCTCGAGTCATTGAGATCGTGGCGGCGCAGTCCCGGGGCTGACCTGGGAACCAGGGTGATCTGTGTCGTATCCTGAAGGGCATGGACACCAGGGGGAACTTCAGCGCAACCACTGGCAAGCCGAAGGCACTGGCCTTCTATCTTCCGCAGTACCACCCCATTCCTGAGAACGATGAGTGGTGGGGCAAGGGCTTCACCGAGTGGCACAACGTGACCAAGGCCCGTCCACTTTTTCCTGGGCATTACCAGCCCCACATCCCCGGCGAACTTGGCTACTACGACTTGCGGGTTCCCGAAGTGCGGATCGCACAGGCGGAGCTGGCGCGCGAACACGGCGTGCACGGTTTCGTCTACTACCACTACTGGTTCCAGGGCCGCAGACTTTTGGAGCGACCCTTCGAAGAGGTGCTGGCGTCCGGCACGCCGGATTTCCCTTTCGCCTTGTGCTGGGCCAACGAGGAGTGGACCCGGGGCTGGGATGCGCAGACCGGTCACGTGCTCATGCGCCAGGAGTTCAGTGAAGAGGACGATCGTGCTCACATTCGCGACCTCCTGCGGGCGTTCAGGGATCCCCGCTACATCACCATTGACGGTCGCCCACTCATGCTCATCTACCGTCCGACGCTGATTCCCAACCTCCTGCGGACCAGCGAAATCTGGCGATCCGAGGTGCAGCGTGCCGGCTTCCCCGATCTGTACCTGTGTTGGGTCGAGTCCTGGGGGATTCCCCCCGGCGGGCAAGGGCCGAAGCCTTTCGGTCTCGATGCCTCCGTCGGCTTCATGCCGGTCTTGGGCGACCAGTTGCATCCGGCACTCGGGACGCTCGGGGACCATCGAATTCTCGACTATGAATCCGCTGTCGAATCGGCCATAGAGTTCCTCGACCGGCCATGGAAACGGTTCCCCTCGGTGATGGTCGGATGGGACAACACAGCCCGTCGGGCCCGGGGCGCCACGATCTACCACGACGCCACCCCGGAGCGCTACGAGCAGTGGCTGAGGATCACCGCCGACTCGTTGGCAAACGTTCGCGGTGGAAGAGAACTATCTCTTCATATTGGCTTGGAACGAGTGGGCCGAGGGCAACCACCTGGAGCCCGACCAGCGCTACGGTCGCGCTTTTCTCGAAGCGACGCGGTCGGTTCTGGTCGACAACCCGCCCGTGCCCGACGTCGGCACCACTGCCTCTCCGCGCCAACCGGCCGAGAAGGAGATCGCACGAAGTGCAGACACAAGAACCCGGCCGTCCAACATCGGCGAGGTGCGCGGCAACGTCACGCGGTTACTGGGCGACATTGAGCGGCCCGCTGATCGCCAGGTTGTCGACCTCGTCGAACACGACGTCGCGCAGCGAAAGACGCGACCCCAGTACCCTGGGGTCAAGGTCGTGCCCGGCACGTTCACTGACGTGGCCTCGTTGAAGGCCACACTCGACGGCACGGACGAGATCGGCGCAATGCTGCTCATCGACACCGTGCAGCACCTTGCGGAACCACAGGAACTCCTGACGGCGCTCTCGACCTGGTCGTTGGCTCATGGATCGCCCCCACTCGTGCTCACTGTCCCCCACGTCGCCCATATGGACATGGCGCTCAAAATCCTGTGCGGGCAGTTCGAAGCGCAGGAGGCCGGCCCTCTCGATCCAGCCAACCTGCGCTTCTTCACGGAGAAGACGCTGCAACGCCTGGTCGAGCATTGCGGCTGGCGCGTGATCGGCAAAGACGATCTCCACTCTCTCTATTCCGAGGAGTACGACCCCGCATTGCGCGACGGGCTCCCGGAGGAGATGGTGGCTGCACTCGGCGCCACCGCCCAGGCAATGAATCCCAACTGGTCGGTCAGCCACTTCGTTTGGGCGCTCGCGCCCTACGCGATCGACATGGCGCCCAGCACGTACGGAGAGTCGGTTGCGCCGGATGCCGCATCGTCGGCCCCGACCGTCGACCCGAAGGCCACTGCCGCGGTGGCCGAATCGTTGTCTTCGATCGGGCTCGTTGTGAGCGAGGCCAATCGACGAGCTGTCCTGGCACGCCGTTCGGGAGTCGTGACCTACCCGCCCGGTCCGAAAGGATGGGTTCTCAGGTTCATCTACAGCTCGCCTGGCCGAGCTGCCGCTTTCCGGCGCGCCTATGCCCGGCTGCGCTGATCGACGTCCGCACGAGCCCTTCGAGACTGAGCCCATGAGCAGCCCACCGACCCTTCCAGTCGAGACCATGCCGGTCGGGCCGTGGGTGCTCGTGGTGGGCATGCACCGCAGTGGCACCTCTGCGGTGACCGGCGCTCTCGGACATCTCGGACTTGCGCCACCCGTCGAGTCGGACCGGTGGGAACCATCGGAAGACAATCCTGACCACTTCGAGAGTCGGGCCCTCGCCTTCCATTGCGACAACCTGCTCGAGCGGTTGGGAGGCACGTGGGATCGCCCGCCCGACCCCGATTTCGAGTGGGTGACCGACCCCGGCCTCGAAGAGCTCGGCGATCCGGCCGGAGCAGCCCGCACGGCGTTCCCGAACGCCGGGCCGGTCGTGTGGAAGGACCCGCGCACCTGCCTCCTCTTGCCCTATTGGCTGGCCCACATCCCGAAGCCGGTTGCCGCCGTGTACATCTGGCGTTCACCCATGTCGGTGGCTCGCTCGCTCCGGACCCGGGACCGCCTGCAACTGGCCGACGGGGTGGCGCTCTGGGAGCGCTACAACCGAAGCGGCCTGGCCGGCCTCGTCGGCGTCGACACGTTCGTCACCCGGTACGAGTCGATCGTCGAGAACCCAGTCGACAGGCTGAACGATCTTGCCATCTGGTTGGGAAGTCTCCCGCAGTTTGCTGCGCATGCTCCTCACTGGGACCTCGCCGCTGCGGCCGCAAGCATTTCTCCGCAGCTCCTCCGCGAGAAGGACGCTGATGGCTCGGATCTGCTGCTCGACGAACACCGGCACTTGGTCGAAGTGCTCCACTCGCTCGAAGGCCCGCACCGTCCCTTGGCCCTGCCAGCGTTGGGGGGCGAGTCGCCCTGGACGACTGCGTTGTTGGGCGATCGCCACCAACTCGCCATCCTGTCGATGCAGCGCGACACGATCCGGGAGACTGCCCGGCTGCAAGAGTGGGAGATCCGGGGATTGAACGCTCGGGTGGATGCGCTCGAGAGCGATCGCGACCGAATGAGGGCCGACTTGATCGCCATGAACGAGCTCTACGAACGGATGCAGGCTTCGACCAGTTGGCGAGTGACCCGGCCGCTTCGCCAGGTGGCCGCCCTCAGAGGACACCAGGGCGCGACCGACGGCGATGCACCTGCGCCCACGGTTGGGCATGCCGAGCAGCAGGCATAACTGACGGAGCGCGCGTCCACGTTGCAGGCTGTCCGGATGGCTCGCGCCATATGTGCTCGCCGCCCTCGCCGCGGCGAGCGCAGCTGCCTAGGCCCGCTGGCGCAGGCGCCGAGCGAACGAGCGCAATCCCCTGCGGTTTGAGGACTCCGACCGGGTCTGGCGAGCCACCAAGAGCCCGATCTCGACGTGGGTTCCTGGCCATTCGCGCACGGTGTCCTGGTGGAACACGTCGAGACCGACCCGGGCGCATTCCCCGATGACTTCGGGCAAGGTGCCGTGGACTGCGGGGTCGTCCACCTCGACCCCCAGGTTCATGTTCCACAGATCGTCAGTGCCCGGCACCAGGTCGATGGTGAGAATGACGAGGCCGCCCGGCCGCGTGCGCAGCGATATGTCGTTGAGAAGCATCCGCCGATCGGTGGCCGCAACGTGCTCAATGACGCTGATGGAGTAGACGCCGTCGTACGAAAGCGTTTCGGGCAACTCGTCCAGGGTGCAGTTCCATGACCGGCGAGCGAGGCCAGCGGATCCGTAATCGAGATAGTGCCACTCGTTCCACTCCTTGTGATCGCTCCAGTCCCGATGGACCGAGGAGGGGTCGAGGGTGTCCACCTCGTAGCCGCGGCTCGTCAGGAACGGGGCCAACGGGGAGACACCGGCGCCGATGTCCAGGAGCTGGCTGCCGGCCGGCAGGTGGTCTTCGATCAGATCGGCGACTACCGGGTACTCCCACAAACGCGGCGAGTGATCGGGGTAAAACCCGGTGGTCCTCCGGGCGTGCATCCGCATCTCCATGAGCCTCGCCGCGTCGGGATGGCGGCGCACGAGTGGCGCCAGCGTGGACGAGGAGAAGTCCCGCGGATGGCCGTCGGGCACGGGCCGCAACACCGCGAAGGTCGTCAGCGGCCCGTTGGCGGCTATCGGGTACGCCTCGGCGTCCGGCGCCACCCGACGCAAGGTCGACGAGAGCGCTTCGTGGAACGTCGCCCGAGGATCGACCTCCCCCGGGGGGGCCTCGAAGCCGGAGACCACCAGGACCCGTTTCGTGGATTGCCAGAGCACCTCCACCGTTCGCCGGTACTCGCTGTCGGAGGCTGTTTCGGTCAGGACACCGAGCCCCACGACGACATCGGCCTCGACCGGTTCGTCGAGGGATCCGATCAAGAACTCGCCGCGGGGGTGGTTGAGACGAGCGTGGCTCACTGCTTCCGAAGAGACGTCGACACCCACGTACCGCCCCACGGCGTGGCCAGCGATGAGGTCGCCCTCTCCGCACCCCACCTCGAGCACCGAGTCTGGCGCCACCATGGCGATGACTCGTCCGACGATCGCGCGATGTTCGTCACGAATGCTTTGTGACGTTGCCGAAGGGCCGAGCTCGGACAGCCACTCCTGGTAGGTCTCCTCGGGCGACGCCGCGCTCCAGATCCTGCCAATGGCTTCGTTCGCACTCGCGACACGCTGGTCGATCGACGGTCTTCCGACAGGGCATATCCGGCCCTTTCGATCGACCTGCTGGTGATAATGGAGCACGGCTGGCACGGGCGGATCGGCCGGGATCCTCGTCAAGTCGTGGGTAGGCGTGTTCCACCGCACCTCGAGGGGGTATGACCCGATGGCCTCGGAGGCCAACCCGAGCGCCATCGCCACCTGGTCGACGTGGACGCTCCACTCCTTGAGCAGCTCCATTCGGTCGAGGAGCCAGGAGGCCCACGTCGCCCACGCTCCCGCAACCCGGGGGAGGAGGGAGCCCGGCACGACATAGAGACCCCCATTGCTGTTCCCACTCAGGGTCCACTGGTCCGGACCCCATGGCAGGGCCACGGCCGGGGGAACGGCCACCCCTGCGGCGTCGAATATGCCTGTGATGACGTCGAGGGGTGGTAGCGGCGCGTCGACCGTCTTGCCGGCGATGGAGCCGGGTGGGACAGCCAGTCGACGCAGGTCCTCGAGCACGGCGATGTCGGTGTCGCAGAGCGCGATCAACCCCTCCGGACGGTCCTCGGCCAGGCGGAGCGCGCCGGCGATCTTGTTGCAGTGGGGCGACCGCTCGTCGAACCGGTCGACCGATCGGATTGCCACCTCCTGGGCCTTCAAGAACTCCAGCACGTCCGAAGTGGGCCGCCCGACCACGTGGACGACGAGGTCGTGCGGGTCCACCCCGGCCACCTCGGTGAGACACGCAAACCAGCGAAGCGCCTCGAGGTGGAACCGAGGATGTTCGTCGACCACGCAGCTGAAGCGTCCCGGCGGGCTCTCGCCACGGTGCGCCTGGGAGGTTCCCCCGTCTGCAGCAGAGCCGCCCGTCATCGCCACTCTCCACCGCCCTGCAGGAACGGCAGCCTGAATCCCCGTACGGCACTACGCACCGAGCGGAGTGACACGGTCCAGGTAGCCGAGTCGTCGCAAGAGCCGCTCACCGTCGTGTCGCCCGTCCCCCACCCCGTCCCGAGCGCCCTCACGCGGTCGAAGCTAGCAGCAGCTCCGAGAACCCAACCAGGAGGCGGTCCTTGCTCGGTCATCCCTCTTTCCCTTCGCTTCGAGAGGACCCCGCTTCCCACGGTGCACGCCGGCGCGGTGTCGACCAGGTGCCCTCGCGGTGGGTGCACGGCCGCGGTCGACGGCACGGCCTCAGGTCCGTCGCCGGGCGAGACGGGCCCCGGCCCAGCGCCGGAACCGGACGCCCCACAACGCCGCGAGATACGTTTCCAGCACGGCGATCCGCTGGTCTCCGGCGGCGACACGTTGCTCGAGGTAGGACTGGTATTCGGCCCTGAGCTGCGCGGCCGCCAGCGTCGGATCGGCCGGCAGCGGGTCCAACGGTCCCGCAGCGGCGGCACCGCCCGCGACGGGACGGGACGGGGTTGCGCTGTGATCCCGCCGCCGTATCGCCCGCGCCACTGCAGCGTCGTACTCCGGCCCGGACTCTTTCAGTGGCCTTGGCTCGAACAGGTCGAGAGCCGGACCCCACTTCTCGACGAGCTGCCGCTGGTTCCGGGTCAAGAGGAATTCCCGATAGAGGCTCGTCGTGCTCTGACTGCCGCGGTGAACCACCCGGGCCTCCGGCTCGTAACGGATCCGGAAGCCGCGAGCGGCCAAGGCAAGACACAAGTCCACGTCCTCAAAATATGCAGGGAAGTACCGTTCATCGAACCCGCCCACCGCGTCCCACGCGCTCCGGGTGACCAGCAACCCGTTTGCTGACGCGTAGTCCACGTCCCGAGGATGTCCGTATGCACCGGGCACTGCCGACAGGCCCTCCCCCACGTGGGCCGCCGAGCCGTCACGCCAAAGGACCGATCCGGCCTCCTGCAGCCTGCCGTCGGGGGACAGGATGCAGGCCCCAACGGCACCGATTGCCGGGTCGTCGGAGGCGGCGCGGAGCAACGCAGCGAGGCATCCGTCGGCCACCGTGCTGTCGTCGTTGAGGAACACGAGGAAGTGGGCCCTGGCCACGGATGCAGCCTGATTGCACCCGGCGGGGAAACCCAGATTCTCCCGGTTCACCACCAGGACGACGTCCTCGTGCCCCGCCAAGCGGTCAAGCTGGTCGCGAGGCGTGCCGTTCGCCACGACGACGAGCTCGGTCCCGGAAGGACTGGCACCTGGTCGCCGCAGAGCATCGAGGCAGTCCAGTGCCAGGTCCGCCTGCTCCAGCACCAGGATGCAGATCGAAAGACTCGGATCGTCTGGCACCCGGGCCCCTCGCCGCACGGCTGGTTCCGAGTCGACGGGACGCACGTCTGGCGCAGCCTCGGTCACGGGCGGTGCGCGAGCACGAACCAACCCGTCTCATCGCGTGCCGAGTCGACCACGAGGCCGGCGTCTTCGAACCATGGTTCGAGCTCCGCCCATGTGTAGCGATACTCGACCGGGGCGCTGAGCCGATCGAACGTGTCCAGAACGAGGCTCCGAAATGGTTTGTCCCGATACGTACTCATCGGCAGACGACTGAGCGCGCCACTGTGGACACGGTCGCCCCAACGACCCGGCAGCACGACGCCCGTGAAGAGAAGCGCGGCGATGGGGCCGCTCAGTGCCCTGAGGAGCGGATGGGGCAGCTTGACGGTCGCACGGCGCAGCACCGAAGCAGCAGCGAGGCCCATGGCCCGGACGTTCAACGTCTCGGGGCGGCTGTACAGGTAGACGAGCATCTGGCCTCCGGGCGCCAGGTACTCGGTAAGGTGCCGAAAACCTCGCCGTGGGTCATCGAGGTGATGGAGCACTCCCAGGCTCGAAACAAAGTCGAAGCTTCTGGGTTCGAACAAGGGGAGGCGCAGATCGGCCCTGACCACGCCGACGTTCTCCTGGTCCACAAGGTTGCGAACGGCGGCCTGCACCGCATCGGAGCCGTCGAGAGCCACCATCGTCTTCAGGTGCCGAGCGAGGACGCGGGTGAAGCGACCCTTTCCGCATCCGGCGTCGAGACCGACGCGTCCCGCCAGGCCGGGAAGGTCGACGTCCTTGAAGTAGATGGCGGCGAACGACTCGTCTTCGTCACGGATCGCGTCAAACGCGTTCCACTCGTAACCGAAGCTCGAGAGCGTCCGTGTCGTCGTCCCGCCGGCCCGTGATTCGGCCGAGAAATCGAGATACCCCGATCGCTCGGAGAACCGATGACGCCGAGCGCAGCAGACCCCTCCGTCCTCGACTGCGAACGTCGCACCGCACCGTGGGCACCGCAGATATTCGACGATCCGCATCCAGGATGACGGCTCCTCGTTCTCCCTGGTCACAGCCACCCCCACTCGCCTTCCGAACGTGCCCAGGCCCCTGCCCATCCAGCCGGCGCCGACCAGCAAAAGGCTACCCGTCGGCGGAGTGCGCGTTCGCCCGCCGCGCTAGCCAAGGGTGGGTCTCCAGCGGTCGATCCACGACTGCAGGACCAGCACGTCCCAGAGTTCGTAGCCCAGATCACGTCTCCCGGAGCGGTGCAGATCCCAGGCCCGGCGAACCGGGGTCGGGTCCAGGAGACCCTGAGAGCGCAGGCGCCGCTCGTCGAGAAGGTGTTCGGCCCAAGGGGCCAGCTCTGTACGCAGCCACGACCCGATGGGAATGCCGAATCCCATCTTCGGCCGTTCGACGAGCTCTGGCGGCACATGACGTCCGAGCACCTGGCGCAACAGCCACTTGGTCTGGCCCTTTCGCAACTTGGCGTCGAGAGGCAAACTCCAGGCCAGGTCGAGGACGCCGTCGATCGAGAAATGGGACACGGGTTTCGAGAGACACCGCCATGGCGGCACGATCGAGCTTGACCAGAATGTCATCGGGAAGATAGCGAACGAGATCGAACCAGAGCATCTGCTCGGTGATGCCGCTCCCCGCCACGGGTGATCCGCTCCTGTCGTCACAACCAGTCTGATGGTCGGCCCCGAGCACCATCGAGCCGGCATCGGCCCAATGGGTGGTCAGAGCCCTGTACGCGTCCTCGGTATCCGACGCCGCGAGCACCCGGGCCAGTTTGGCCACCTTGATCGACGGGTTGCGCACCTGCCAGCGCGCCGGGAGGACGCCACCGGCCCGGCCGGCCCGCTCGATCACAGAAGGTGGGATCCGCCCGAGCGCGGACCCCACATTCCTACGGACCCCGTCGGGCACTGCGGCGGCGCGCCCCCACACCCGGTCGAGCCACGCATGCCGGTTGTAGCCGGCGAAGAGCTCGTCGCCGCCATCTCCCGACAACGACACGGTGACCTGCTGACGGGCCACCTGGCTGACCAGGTACGTGGGGATCTGGGAGACGTCGGAGAAGGGCTCGTCCCAGATGTCCGGGAGCTGTGCAATCACCCCGACCGCCTCGGCATCGCCGACATTGACGGCCGTGTGGTCGGTTCCGAGATGCGCCGCCACCGCGGCCGCCTCTGTCGACTCGTCGAAGGACCGATCGGCAAATCCCACGGTGAAGGTCCGCACTGAACCCGTGGCGTGCCGCTGCATCAGCGCGACGATGGTGCTCGAATCGATTCCGCCGGAGAGGAATGCCCCCACGGGGACGTCGGCGACCATGCGGGCCGCCACCGCGTCGGACAGTGCGTCCTCGAGACGATCGGTCATCTCCTCGTCCGAGGTGGTCAACGGGTGCTGTCGAGCCCGTGCCACTGCATCGGCGGCGGACCAGTAGCAGCGCTGTCCCGGAAGCGCTCCTGGTACCGAAGACTCACTCAACGTCACCAAATGTCCGGGAAGCAGCTTGCGAACGCCGCGCCAGATGGTGTCCGGGGCCGGGATGCAGTTGTAGCGAAGGTAGCTGGCGACGGCCGCACGATCGAGCTCCGGCGCGAACCCAGGCAGGGTGGCCAGAGCCTTCAACTCTGACCCGAACGCGAAGACCGTCCCCACCCAGCCGTAGTAGAGCGGCTTCTCACCGAATCGATCTCGCAACAGGTGCAGTGCGCGCTCGCTTCTGTCCCAGAGGGCGGCAGCGAACATGCCCTCGCAGGCATCGAGCGCCCGGTCGATTCCCCAACGCTCGACCGCCGCCACCAAGACCTCGGTGTCGGAGGTCCCGTGGAAGCGCGTCCCGGCGAGCTCCAATCGATGCCGGAGATCGGGATGGTTGTAGATCTCCCCGTTGTAGGCAATCACCCATCGGCCACCGGACGAGACCATGGGTTGGGCTCCTCCCGGGCCGAGATCGATGACGGCCAGACGGCAGTGACCAAAGGCCACGCCGGCATCAGCATCGCTCCAGGCGCCGCCCGCGTCAGGACCGCGATGCTCCAACGATGAGGCCATGGCCGACGCCAGTGCGCCGAGCCGATCGGCGCTGGTCGACGCGTTCGGGTCGAGGAGGCCGGCAATTCCGCACATGCCGCCTCAGCTCGCCCTTCGAGGGCTGGGCGTGGGGTTGTGCTCGCGCGTTGAGGAGATTGACGCGGCGCTCATACGGCGCGGCAGCAGGCCACCAAGTGCAACGGGTTCGTCAAGCCCGAGAGTCCTCGTGCGGATCTGTGAGCTCGCCTCGGGTCCGTCCGTACCGGGGATTCTCGCCGAACCGGCCCAGGGCCCCGTCCCAGAGGCCCCTGAGAATCGCCTTGCGCTCGTCACGCCCTGTCGCCTTTTGCAGATGACGCGCAGTGTAGGCGAGGTACCACGCGTGCCACGAGGGACGTCCGTGGCGTCGGGCCAGGAGAATGGAGTTGCGGGAGTGATAGTAGGAGCGCCACGACTCCGACTCGTCGGTCGGGCGCTGTGGCGCGAGAACCTCGGTTCGGCCGGCGGACGTCTGCTGGTCGGCGACCGCCCGAGCCGACACGGCGTCGACCAGCACATCGAATCCGCCTTCTCGCACCCGGCAGAAGAAGTCGAAGTCCTCCAGACCGAAGAACCACTCCGGGTCCGGGACGATGCCGGCGTCGAAAACCGCCCGCGCCAGCAGCGTCGCCCCCCAACACGCCACGTCGACCGGGACGAGCTCGTCGGGGGACCCGGCCGGCGGGACCAGGTTGACCGTATGGGAGCCTCGGCCGACGAAGCGGCGTCCGTAGGCCACGACCGCGCCAACGGGCGGCCCGGGCAACCGACCCCGGTTCTGAGCTCTGCCGACGACGTCTGCCAGCCTCGGGCCGGGCAGTGCAAACAGCCCGACGTCGTCCTCGCACAGGTAGGCCCACTGGACTGACGGATCGGCGAACGCCGCCGCCATCCCGGCCCCGAAGCCACCGGCCGGTCCCAGATTGTGCGGAAGCCGAACCATCCGGACGCTCTGCTCGAGTTCGGCATCGTCAAGCCCGCCGTGCCCGTTCACGACCACCACGACACGGTCGGGTGCGAGGCCCTCGCGGCCAATGAGCGACCGCACCACCCCGGTGGCCAGTCGTGGTCTGCGATGGGTCAGCACGACCGCCGCGACCGCATCCGGCGCCGCGGGGCGCGGTGCCGCGGCCAGGTCCGACACGCTCGGCTCCTTCTTCACGCCACCCCCACGTCGCTAGGCTAACAATGGAGCCGGGAACATTGGCGCGGCGGACGAACAGGGCGGGAGGAGATCGGCATGGCCGGCGAGCAGAGCGAGGGCGACCGTCCGCTCGTCAGCGTGGTCATGCCGGTCTTGAACGGCATGCCCTGGGTCGAGATGCAACTCGAGGCCGTTTCGGCCCAAGAACTGCCCTGCGACTGGGAGGTCGTGGTGGCGGACAACGGTTCCGACGACGGCACGCGCGCCTGCCTGGAGCGATGGGCGGAGCGCGACGCGCGCTTCCACTGGGTGGACGCGTCGGCCCGTCCGGGCGCGGGCGGTGCCCGCAACATCGGTGTCGAATTCTCCAGGGGCCAGAACCTGGCTTTTTGCGACGCCGACGACATCGTGCGGCCCGGTTGGCTTGCGGCGATTGTGGCGGAGCTCGCCGGCGCCGACCTGGTCGCGGGTGTGTTCGACTTCGGCTCGTTGCACGGGAACGCTGAGTCGGCTCCGATCCCGGCGGCGACCCGCCAGATGGGATTCCTCCCCTTCGCCCTGGGAGCCAACATGGCCGTCCGCAGAGATGCGTTCGAGGCGGTGCACGGCTTCCGCGAAGACATCCCGCCGTCTGAGGATACGGATCTGTCCTGGCGCCTCCAATTGGCCGGGTACCGGTTCGCAGTGGCGGCCGATGCGTTGGTGGCGAAGCGCGAGCAGGCCGACGGCATGCCCACGTTCCGTGGCGCCTTGGCCTACGGCCGATGCGCACCGTTGCTCTACCGGCAGTACCGGTCGAAGGGGATGAAGCGGGACTATCGGGGCGCCGCCAAGACGTGGGTCTGGTTGCTGGTGGCCAGTCCCGGTCTGGTCAGACCGGCGCGCCGCCATCAGTGGGTCCGTTCGTTCGGCATACGAGCCGGACGTCTGACCGGTTCGATCACGCACCACGCGTTCTTTCCCTAGAGGAGTGAACTAGTTGGCGATTCGGAAGGCGACCGGCTTGCTCCGTCCCACTCCACCGTCGGCGTCTGTCGCCACGCTCTGCACGACATAGGTCCCGTTGGGAAGAGCTTCTGTTCCCAAGGCTCCGATCCACCCGTATCCGGTTCTCCAGGCTATGACTGTCCTTGTCTGGCCCATGCCTCTGACGATGTAGTCGAGACCTGTCACCGCGAAGACGTCGCTCGAGACAGTGGC
This sequence comes from uncultured Acidimicrobiaceae bacterium, assembly GCA_963744045.1. Classification (GTDB taxonomy): domain Bacteria; phylum Actinomycetota; class Acidimicrobiia; order Acidimicrobiales; family RAAP-2; genus Bog-473. Next base: position 197,912 of record CAVUSB010000005.1, on the reverse strand, counting down.
AACGACGTAGGTGTTCCCCTTCACAACGGCCCCCGCGCGCGGCGAGAGCACCCTGGTGGCAGGCGGGGCCAGGCTGATGGCACGGGAGCTCCCTCCTCGCTGCCAGACGAGAATGCTGTATCTCTGCCCGATCCAGGCGTGCGTGAGTCGGAATCCGTCCTTGACGGTTGCGGCTTCGACGGCGGCCTGGTTCACCAAGGAGTGATAGGAGGCACTCGTCGACCCCGTGATCACGGTGCGTACCCGAGCCAGGTCTCGTATGGCCACGTCGGTACCGTTGGGCGTCGACGGCGGAACGACCAGCGACAGCGGCCTGGTACCGGCAGACCAGCCGATGCCGTTGGTATTGAGGAGATCACTGTCTTGCGCGACGAGCGTGGGAGACGAACCGATGACGCGTGCCACCTGCGCCGTGATTTGGTCGGTATTGGTACGGAAGGTGCCGCCGGCATCCACGACTTCCCCCCGATACGGCGCAGCAGGCCACCACCACCCCTGTCCGGAGACTTCGCCCACCAGACCCACGAGGAGGACGCCGGCGACGACCACCACGACAGCCGGCAGCAGCCGCCATGACACCTGCCCAAGGACGGCCGCCGCCAGCAGCACGAGGACGACGACCACCGGGAGGCCGAAGGCGGTGCCGTCGTTGGAGCTGCTGGACAGGACGAGCGTCGCCAAGACCGCCCATGCGGCCAAAATCCACAGGCCCGCGAGGTGCAACGTGCGGTGATGGCGCACGACGACCCAGAGGGCGGCCAGCAGGGCGAGTCCCAGCGCCCATGCCTCCCCCCACCCGAGCTCGGCGAAGGTCCAGCTGAGACGCTGTCTGATGGCCGCCAGGTCGAGGGTCGCGCCCTTCGACGTGTAACCCGATGACGGCTGGTAGCCGGCATTTTGGAGGTAGTGGAGGGCCGCATGGCCCGATACCAGCCACCACGGTCCGGCGAGGACCAGCGTGGCCGCCACGGCGCCCAACGCCGGCCAACGCACAAGACCGCCGTTCTTCGCCACGTCTATCCCGAGGTCGATTCCCGCGACTGCGACGAGGGGGACGATGTAGACGACCGACATGGACCTGGACAGCAGCATGGCGGCGATGGCCACGCCGAAGATGAGGGACCACTTCCAATCCCTGAACTGCCGACTCCGGATGTACGAATAGATCGCCCATATCAGCTCCGCCGCCGTCGGCACGCCGAAGTGCAGCATGAGCGCGTAACTCGACACGTCCTTGTTGAGGCCGACGACCAGCGCCGCAACCATTGCTGCCACCGGCGATACCCAGAGCCGGGCGAGGTAGAAGGAGCCGGCCACGAGAAGGAGCAGGAACGGGAGCTCCACGGTCATGGCGCCGTAGACGCCCCCGATGTCCGAGCCGGGCCCCGCCAACGCCGGGACCAACGGCGATGAGGTTCCGGAATGGAGGAACGCACTCACGGGGTTGCCGTTGTGAACGATGTCCCGGGCCAGGTTTGCGTAGGCGTAGTCGTCGACGTTGATCTGATGCGCGTGGACGCGGATGACGAAGAGAACCACCCACATGACTGCGGTCGCGAGGAGCGCAATGACGAGAAACCGGATCTCGTTCTTCTCCGATGCGGGCTCCAACTCGGTCAGTCCCTCGTCGGTGGCGATCGCCGGTGCGCCGACCAGCGTACTCACGGCACGTCTGATGGACCGGTTGCTCCTCCGCTGACCTCGCGACGCACCCCGCCGTCGACGAGAATCGTCGTCGTGGTGGTCATTCGACGTCCCACGTTGCCCCCACGTGGAGTGGAGCGGCGACCATCACCCCTTCCGGTGGTTGGAGGACGTCGGGGCCGAACGCGTCGAACGATGCGACGGGTTTCCAGGGCAGCAACGGGGTCTCCGCCCACTTGCCGAAACTCGTCATCGCCGTCCAGACCGAGTAGTGGCCCTTGGGGAGTGGGATGTTGTGGAGTCGGCAGCTCACCTCGAAGTCGCCGGCGGGGAAAAGCCCGTGGTGCTTGGTGATGAAGATCGGGAAGGCGGTTCCCAGCGAAATACCCACGAAGAAGTCCGCTTCCACCGGCTCGGGTGCATTGAGAGTGATGCGGACCTCGGCCTCCTCGAGCGAGCGGACCTGTCCTCTGTCCGGCCCGCTGATCGTCGCCTTCAGCACCTCGACGACACCGTCGTTGGACGTGGCCACCGACGCGTCCTCCTGAATGGACGACCGGTAGAGAGCAGCAACCTCGCTGGTGGGGCCCGCGGCCCTCACCTCGGCGTCGGCCAACCACAACGCCTGCTTGCAGACGGCTTCGACCGACGACAGATCGTGCGAGACGTAGACGAGCGTCGTGCCCTGGCGCACCACCTCTTCGATCCGCTGGATGCATTTCTGCTGGAAGTTGGCGTCCCCCACCGAGAGCACCTCGTCGACGAGGAGGATGTCGGGTTCCAGGAAGGCGGCAATCGAGAAACCGAGCCGCATCTGCATGCCGAGCGAGAAGAACTTGACCTGGCGGTCGATGGCGTCGCTGAGCCCGGCGAACTCGACGATCTGGTCGAACCGGTCGTGGGTGAGCTTTCGGCGCATGCCGAGCACCGCACCGTAGAGGAAGACGTTCTCGCGCCCGGTGAGGTCGGGATGAATGCCGCTTGTCACGCTGAGGAGCGCCCCGAGACGGCCCTGCACCTGGCACGTGCCGGCCGACTGGTACGTGACCTTGCTGATGATCTTGAGAAGCGTGGTCTTCCCTGAGCCGTTGATGCCGATGAGGCCCACGGTTCCCCCGGGTTCCACGTTGAGGCTGACGTCCTTCAACACCCAGCGGTAGTCGCGGCGCGTCCCGCCTGTGATGGAGCGACGCATGCGAACGAACTGGTCGTAGAACAGCGGCGCGGTGCGGTCGGCGCGAAACTTCTTCCAGACATGCTCGGCGCGGATGGCCCCGTTAGGCAATGTCGGCAAAGTTCACCTCCAACCGCTTGAAGACCCGATAGCCCAACACGAGGTAGGTGATGCTGCCGGCGATGGCCGCCAGCAATGGACCCGGGACAGGGTTCAGGCCGAGGAGCATGGCGCGGCGGGTGTCGTCGATCACCGGCCCCAGCGGACTGAAGAAGCCGTACACGATTTGCGCCCTCGGGGGAATCTTCTTGAACTGCCAGATCACCGGCGTGGCGAACAGGCCCAACATGATGATGATGGGAAGCACCTGGGCAAGGTCACGCATCTGAATGATCAGCGCGGACACCATCACCGTGATCCCGATGGTGAAGACGAGCTCAATGAGCACGAACAGCGGTACCCAGACCGTCGTGGGATAGGGGACGAAGCGATAGAAGATGAAAAGCATGATCAGAGGGATCCACGCCAGCACGGAGTTCACCGCCGTCACCAAAATGGTCTCGAGCGGGAAGCATTCGCGTGGAAACTGGGTCTTGCTCATCAGCGCGTTGTTGGACAGCAACGACACGCCACCTGTGCCCAGACTCCCGGAGAAGAAGGTCCAGCACAGGATGCCGATGTAGGCGAGGATCGGGTACGGAATCCCGGGGATCCCGTTCGAAGATTCGCGGGAGAAGATGATGGTGAAGATGCCCAGCATCGCCAGCGGGTAGATCAGCGCCCAGAGAAATCCCAGGGTGGCCTGCTTGTACTGGGCCCGGATGTCCCGTTCGGCGAGGGTGTAGATGATGTCGCGACTTGCCCAGAGGGCCTTGAGCGAGGTTCTCGCCCCGGCCTCGTGACGGTAGATCAGGTGGCTCGGCGGCTCGTCCGGCAACGACCCCTTACCCGACGCGAGGTCGCTCGCGAACGGTGGCACTCCCCCATCCGAGGGAGTCGGCAAGGTCATCGAATGCGTCACCTCTCCCGCCCGCCAACGCAGGCCTTTCGTTCAGGCCGATATGAAACGCCAGAATATCGCATTCCCCGAAGCCTCTCCGAGCAGAGGGCAAGGAGAGCGATGCTGCGGCCGGTACTATCGACGTGTGCGCGCTGAACAGGGGTTCCTCCCCCGGGAGCCCGGCGCACCCCTCCGAGTGCTTCTGGTGATCAAGTGCCTCGGCTTCGGGGGCGCCGAACGGCTTCTGGTGGACATGGTCGCCGCCGGGGACCAGTGCGTGGAGTACGAGGTGGCCTACGTGCTCGGGCACCAGGACGGCCTGGTGTCGACGGTCGTGGCCGGTGGAACGCCGGTGCACAATCTCGGTGCTGCACACGATGCCGATCCGCGTTGGCTCCTGGCCTTCCGCCGGCTCCTGGTCGAGGGCCACTACGACATCGTGCACTTCCACCTCGCCTATGCGGCCGCCCTCGGTCAGCTGGTCGTGGCGTCGCTTCCCCGCGCCACGCGGCCGGGTCTGGTGTACACCGAACACCAATTGTGGGGTCGGACGCCCTTGGTGCTCAAGGCCTTGATGCATGCCTCCATGGGAAAACGGGAACGGGTGGTCGCCGTGTCACAAGCTTCGGCGGACTCCCTCCCGCCGCGCCTGCGAGCCCGGGCCACCATGCTCGTGCACAGCGTCGACCTGTCCCAGTCGGACTCCCTCATCGCCCGCAGGGCGGAGCTCAGGTCCAGCGTGCGGTCCGAGCTCGGGGTGGGCGACGACGAGTTCCTCTTCACGACGGTGGCGAACTTCCGACACGAGAAGGGGTACGACGTGCTGCTCGACGCGGCCCGGCTCCTGGCCGATCGGGGGCTCCCCGTCCGGATCGCCGCGGCCGGCCGAGGACCGTTGCGCACGACGCTCCACGCACGCCACATCGAACTGGCACTCAACGATCGGTTCCAGTTCCTCGGTCGAGCGCGACGACGCCCTGCGCCTGATGGCGGGCTCCGATGCCTTCGTCCTGGCCTCTCGTCAAGAGGGGCTTCCCGTGACCCTGATGGAAGCGACCAGTCTCGGGCTGCCCATTGTGGCCACACGGGTCGGCGGGGTCCCTCAGGTCCTCGAACACGAGGTCAACGCCCTCTTGGTGCCGCCGAACGACCCCGGCGCCCTGCTCGAGGCCATGGCGCGCCTGGCTACGGACCCGGATCTGCGCGACCGGCTCGGCCGGCAGGCCAGGCTCCGGAGCTCCATGTTCGATGTGGGCCAGGCCAGTCGCGCCGTGGGCGACATCTATCGGCAGATGGCTCGGGTGCCTTGAGCGTCCTGGTCGGGAAGAGGCTGGTCCATGTCACCACGGTGGACATGAGCCTGGTGCTCCTTCTGGGTCCTCAGCTTCGGGCCTTCCGCGAGTCGGGCATGGACGTGATCGGGGTATCGGCCCCGGGACCGTTCGTGCCCCAGCTGGAGTCGTGGGGAATCCGCCACATACCCCTTCGGCACGCGACCAGGTCTGTCGCCCTCGGCGCAGGACCTCCAGGCGCTCGCCGAATTGTGGCAGCTCTTCCGACGGCTCGAACCCGACATCGTCCACACCCACAACCCCAAGCCAGGTCTCTATGGCCGCGTGGCTGCCCGCGGCGCCGGCGTGCCCGGCATCGTCAACACCGTGCACGGGCTCTATGCCAGCCCGGAGGATCGCGTGGTGCGGAGATCCGTGGTGTACGCCCTCGAGCGCGCGGCGTCACTGTGCTCGGGCGCCGAATTGGTGCAGAACCCCGAGGACCTCGAGGTTCTCTCCCGGTGGGGCGTCCCGGCCAGGAAGCTCGTGCTGCTCGGCAACGGCGTCGACCTGGAACGCTTCCGTCCTGCTCCGGACGAGCAGCGCCGCCGAGCGGTGCCGCGCTGATCTGGGCATCGACGCGGACGCTGTCGTCGTCGGGACGGTGGCACGCTTGGTCTGGCAGAAGGGTTTTCGTGAGCTCTTCACGGCAGCCGAACGCGTGCGGCGTTCACACCCCGAAGTCGTCTTCGTGGTGGTGGGCGGATCCGACCCCGAGAAGGCAGACACCATCGCGCCCGAGGACCTGGCCGCCGCGACTCGGCGGGGGCGGATCATCTTTGCCGGCAGCAGGGACGACATGGAGAGCCTCTACCCGAGCTTCGATCTCTTCGTGCTCCCCTCCTACCGGGAAGGCTTCCCGCGAGCGGCGATGGAGGCTGCGGCGAGTGGCCTGCCGGTGATCGCCACCGACATCAGAGGCTGCCGCCAAGTGGTCTCGCACGGCCAGTCAGGGCTCCTCGTCGCGATCCACGACCCGGAGCAACTCAGCACGGCGATAGAGGAGCTGGTCGTCGACCCTGCTCTCCGCCGGCGCATGGGCGCCGCCGGCCGTCGGAAAGCCGAGGCTGAGTTCGACGATCAGGCCGTGGTGTCCAAGACGCTGGAGGCCTACGAGCGAGTGCTGACCTCCGCCAAGCCCTCGACCAGACGCCGGACACCCTCGTCCGCCAAACGGCCGTCGTAGCGCTCGAGGTAGCGCGCCTCTGCCGCCTCGGTCAGGCGTGCACGGAGCTCGCCGTCCTGCAGCAAGCGGACCGTGGCCGTGGCGAACTGCTCCGGGCCATCGGCCACGAGCAGATGCACACCGTCTTCGACGTCCAAACCCTCGGCACCGAGGCTCGTGGACACGACGGGGACTCGGTGCGCGAAGGACTCGAGGATCTTCACCCGTGTCCCACCGCCATAGCGGATCGGGACCACGGCCACGGTGGCGCGGGCGAGCTCTTCCTCCATGGAGGGGACCGGGCCGACCACGGTCAACACCCCGGGCTGGTGCAACCGGGTGACAGTCGTCGCGGGACGTCCGACGAGGCGCACCTCCGTGCCGGGAACCGCGACGCGCACCACGCGGGGCGATGGCGGACGCCAACCACTCGGCTCCGTCGATATTGGGTGGGTACCCGAAGCTCCCCTGGAAGAGCAGGGTCGGCGGACGTGCTGTACCGGGGTTCCCGACTGGCCGTTGCGGCCTCGGGTACGTGTTGGGGATCACGGTGACGTTCGGCAGACCCGAACGGGCTGCGTCCAGATCGCTCGGAACGACGACCTGCTCCACCTGCGCGGCCACCGAGTGCTGGAATCGACGCCAATCACTGCCGTTCAGGCGGGTCTGGTAGCGGGCAAACCGGGTGCGAGCGGAGTGGTGCGGGCGTTGCGACCGCAGTTGCTCGGCCAGCAGTTCGGCGCGCAGTCGCGCCTTGATGTCCTCGAGATCCATGAGATCCACGACGGTTGGACCGAGTCTCGGCCGTCCCATCCACTCGTAGAGCGCGGGCGTCGCGAACCACACCACGTCATAGGGAGGATCAGCCCATTCCTGGAGGGCGCGGCGCGGCGCGTCGTCGCCTCTGGCCATGACGACCTCGAGAGGCACGCCGCGACGGGCCGCCCACTCCAGGCGCCATCGAACTTGGGAGGACACACGGGGATACTGCACGCTCATCGAACGCAGAGCGGGAACCGACGGCGGCACGAACATCTTCGTGCGCCGCTGATCATGCACGACGAGGAGGTCGAGGTCCGTCACTGCTGCCAGCGTCTCCACGATCTGGGCCTGCCGGACGAGGCCGCCTCCGAGCGGCGGCCACGGCACGTTGTGGGCCACGACAAGTGATCTCACCGTGCCACCGTCTCCCCTGCGGCGACGGCGGCACGTGCCACCGCGGAGATCTGGTCCTCGACGACGCGACGGTCGAACGCGTCGAGGTAGTGCTCGAATGCGGCGTCCACCAGATGCTGGCGCAGTTCCGGCTCGGTGAGCAACCGGGCACACGCCGCCGCCAGCCCCTGGGCCGAGTCGGCGATCAGCAGATGCCGACCGTCCTCGACGCCCAAGCCTTCCGCCCCGAGCGAGGTCGACACGACGGGGATCTTGTGGGCGAACGCTTCGAGGATCTTCACGCGCGTGCCACTGCCAAAGCGAATTGGCACTACCACCACGTCTGCCCGGCCCAGCTCGCTCGCGATGTCCGGTACGGGACCCACCACCGTTGTCCACGGGGGATCGTCCAGTTCGGCCAGGTCTGCGTTGACCAGGCCGACGAGACGAATCCGCGCATCGGGAACGAGGCTTCGCAGTGCCGGACCGATGCGACGCACCAGCCAGCGAGCAGCGTCTGCGTTCGGCGGATATCGCATGGTGCCATGGAACAGGACGGACGGCGGCGACCCGACGACGGACCGTCCCACCGGCCGGTCGGGCCGGGGGTACGCATTTGGCACAACCACCACCCGCTGCACGCCGCTCGCACTGGCGCGCTGGGCGTCGACCTGGCTACACACAACGGTCCGCGTCGCGTGTTTCGAGACCGACCGATAGAGGTGGGCCCAGCGGAGCGCGTCCAGTCGCGAAAAGGCTCGGCCGGGCAGGCTCCTCCAGCGGCGCATGGCTGTGCGGTCGCCGGAGTCGACCGAGAGGCGACCCTGAATCTTGTAGTGCTCGAGATCGTCGAGGTCGAGCACCGTGGGTGCCAGGTCGGATCTCTCCGCCAGGACCCACGCCCGCACGTCGAAGCACCACACGAGGTCATAGGTGCCGCTCGTGAACCGGGCCAGCGAGCTCCGGACCTTGTCACGGTCGCGGACAGAAACAGCCGCGGGGAGCCAGGGCCGGGCCAAGCTTCCCGCCAGGACGTCGGCGGCCCGGACGGTGACGCGGTCGACTTTCTCGAGTCCGAGCGACGGATCCGGTTCGTCCACGTCGGTGCGCCGCACCGAGGTGATCGAGAAGAGCTCGGTCGGGCCCATTTTGCAGAGGCCCTGCAGCGTGGTCAGGAGACGGAGCCGCGACCCGCTGCTGGACGGCCACGGGTACTCGTGGGCGACCACCAACGTACGCATGCACCCCCAATGAGCTCAACAGCGGGCAGTTGGCAGACCGGTCATCCCCGTCGCCTCCGGTTCGCCAATCGTAGCGGAGCGGTACGTGGACAACCTGCAGAGAACGCGCGGTTCACCTACGCTCGCGGCGGCTCGGGACCAGGAGGAGGAAGTTCGGTGGAGACGGCGGAATTCGAGAAGCGCGGCGATCCGACGGTGGTGCATATCGTCCCGACGCCTCGGGGTCGGGGGGCCCAACTCGGGGCCCGCCTTCTGGCCGACCGCCTGGACGAGCCCGGCGTGGTGCGCCATTCCCTCCTCGGCCTCATCGACGGGCCGCCTGAAGTAGCCGTCGACCTCTCTCTCGGCTCTCCCCCGAGAAACAAGCCCGCCGAGGGTTTTGACCCTCGACTGGCCCTGCGGCTCCGGAAAATGCTCGCCGATGTCGATCCGGCGGTGGTGGTGGCCCACGGCGGCGACGCCATGAAGTACGCGGTGCCGGCGACCATCGGCACGGGGCGTCCGTTGGTCTACTGCGTCATCGGGACGTTCGCGGGACCATCGTCCAAGCCGCGCGACTTCATGTGGCGGCGCATCATGGCGCGGGCGGACCTCGTCGTGGCCGTCGGCGACGAGGTGCTCGAGGAGTGCACCGGGCGATTTCAGGTGGCCACCGAGAACGTTGTCATGATTCCCTACGGGCGGGACCCGTCGCAGTACCGTCCCCGCTCCGAACTGCCGGCCTCCCCAGAGGTGACCCTGATCTTCGTCGGAGCCCTGACCGCCCAGAAGCAGCCCGACCGTTTTGTCGAGGTGGTACGCCGCCTGCGGGCGGAAGGGCGCACGGTCAAGGCCCTGATTGTCGGCGACGGTCCGCTCGCCGCCACTCTGGCGCCTCAGGCGACGGCCCAGGGGATTGAGCTCCTCGGGGAGCGTTCGGACATACCCGAGCTCCTCAATCGCTCGGACATCTTCGTGTTCCCCAGCCGTCCCGCCGGCGAGGGCCTGCCCGGAGTGCTCATCGAGGCGGGGATGAGCGGCCTGCCCATCGTGGCGACGGCCGCACCCGGGACGGCGAGCGTCATCCGGGACGGCGAGACGGGCCTGATCGTCGACGGCACAGTGAACGCGATCGCTGCCGCGGTCGGCACCCTGATCGACGACCCCGGCCGCCGGACGGCAATGGGGGAGGCGGCCCGTCGGCGGTGCGAATCGACCTTCACGCTGGATCTCATGGCCCAGCGCTGGCGGGACGCGCTCCAGCCCTTGCTCTCCCGCTAGTCCTGCAGCACTCGTCTCCCCGCCGGCGCTGCGTTGGCGCGACGCTGGGCCGCCCTCCGTCGCGCCACCCGGTCCCGCCGTCGCAGCTCCCAGACGTAGCGGGGTGGGCGGTAGCGAGGCCCGCGGGGGATGCAGAACAGCACGAGCAGGAAGGGCGACAACACCGTCGATTCGCGGGTGATCAGCCCCAGGTTGCCCAGGGCGGCGAAGGCGTAACAGAAGGAGGCGACGAAGAACCCGCACAGGATCACGTAGGGTCGAGCGAACGCCGCCCGAGGCACGATGCGCAGCTGCCGAAACGAAAACGCCGCGAACACCAGCAGCACCATGTTCTCGAATGCCTCGAGCCATTCTCCTCCACCGTGCGCGTTGAAGGGCAGTGGATCCAGCAGGACGACATAGACGTCCCTCCAGTAATAGAGGGGGCTCGCGGAGTAGGCGACGGTGCTCCCGAACCCAGCGCCGGAGTTGTTCGCGGCAGAGTTGTTGGCGGAAATCGTGGTCAGCGACAGTGAGCCGTGGAGTCCGGGCAAGAAGTTGAGTGTCACGAAGATGGCGACACCCACCATTGAGCCGAGGAGGATGAGCGAGAGGGTGCGGCGCCCCGGCTCGTAGCGGGTGGTGGCGCTCACGGGCCTGAAGAGCATGGCGATGGTGAACCCCCCCACGGCGAGGACCATCTGATTGGGTCGGATGAACGCGCCCCCCACGGAGCAGGCGAGGATCAGCACCCAACAGCGGGCACCGCCGCGGCGGGCGAGGATCATGGCGCAGCCGTAGGCGGTCAAGCCAAGCAAGAAGACCATGAGTGCCTCCTTGCTCACATCCGAGGTCCAGAACATGAGGCTCGGAAGGAAGAAGAGCACGTAGCCGTACCGGCGATTGCCCATTCCGCTGAAGGTGACGGTGAAGGCCCGGTAGAAGTACACGACCCCGATGAACGCGAGCCAGCTGTAGACCATGAACCCCGCGGCCTGATTGACCCCGACGATGGCGAAGACGACACCGGTCACGATGCTGACCGACCCGTCAGCGACGATTCCCGGCAGATGGCCGGGCGCCAGCGAGAAGTCGAGGTGGCGGAACCCGGGCGCCAGGAGCGACCCCTGCGTGTCGTACCGGTTGTAGTCAGCGATCCCCTGGTAGAGATGGTCGACGACCCAGATCTGCAAGGGAGCGCAGATCAGGTGGAGGATCAGGCACGCCGTCAGGACCTTGGCGAGCCACGGATCGCGTTCGCTCTCGGAGATACGCCGGATGACGACCCGTCCGATGAGGAACAAGGCGATGCCGACGAAGACGACGACGAACGGGTTGGAGGAGATTGGCTGCGCCAAATGGCCTGTCCTGCCTGTCAGGCCTCCGGCGGTGCATCGTCGCCGGCGGCTCCCTCGTCGAGTGGCATCGGAGAGACGATGCCGACGGACTCTGAGACGACGGCGGGGATCTGCGCGGTCGGGTCGTCCATTTCGGCCGACTCCTCCTCGTACAGCTCTTCCAACTCCGCGTCCAGGTCGGAGTCATGGCCCCAGATAGAGGTTCTCTCGCGCGAACGCGTCAGGGCCATGCCGACGACCGGCGCACCGAGGCGCTTGAGGGTGTCCTTTGTCCTCCGGACCTGGCTGACGGTCGTCGTGCGGCGCTCCCCGACGACGAGCACGGCGTCGGACAGGGGTGTCAGGGCCTCGCCGTGGTGGACGGTGAGGTACGAGGGAACCTCGAGGATCACGACGTCGACGATGTCGTCCAGCGCGGCGAGCACCCCGGCGCGCGGACCACCACCTGCGTTGGATGTGCCACGAAGTACCGCAGGTCCAACCGTGACACGCCGGGAACGCCGGTCTCTCCGAGCGCGGCCTCCACATCGGCCGGATCGACGGGACCGCTCGTGAGGCGGGCGCGCAGGTCGTCGAGGGACGGCTTTTCCTCGCCGCCGCCGGGGAGGGACTGCCAACCGCTCCTGTTCCACAAGGGCATTGTCAGCGCCAGCTGGGAGTCGTCGTCCGGGACGGCAAGACCGGCTGTGCCCACGATCGCCACGCGCAACCCGACCTCTGCGCAGACCGTGGCGAGGTTGATCACCACGTCGGCCAAGCTGGCTTCCACACCCGGGGATGTGACCATCACGACGCTGCGGGCGGCGTGCTTGGCGGGCTTGAGCGCAGAAACGACGTCCGAGAGCGACTGCCTCATGTGATCTCCGGCGGACCCGAGCGGCCCCCGACACCGGAGTCGACCAGCGGGCTCTCGCCGTCGTACAACGGTTCGGTCCCGTCGAGCGGCGGGAGCGGAAGCGGCTCGCGGAAGACGGAGAGCCAAAGCATGCGGTAGGACTCGGTCGAATCGCTCGAGGCGGAAGGTATTTCGGCGACGACCGGGTACCCGAAGGCGAGCTGTGCCCGCTTGGCCGTCTTCAAGCGCCTGTCCAGCAGCCACATCGCCATGGCCAGGAGGGCGCCCACGAGGACACCGATGAGCAGGCCGGCCGCGGCGCGGAGTTTACGGCTGTTGAGCGCCGCGCCCGAGGTTTGCTTGCTCACTTCTTGGACGACGGCGCTGTGGAGAACCGAGTACCCCGTGCTCGGCGTCGACACGACGAGCGTGGCCAGGTAGCTCTGGAGAGCAGTCACCTGAACACCGAGAGCCTGCGGGGTGATGCCCGGAGGGTACTGCTTGGTCTGCAGCTCGTTCATGATGGAGTAGAGCTTCGCCTGGGTCGCGGTCACGGACGCGTTCAAAGAGGACTGCGCCACCGAATTGACCTCGTCGCCCAGGGCGTAGTCGAAGGCATTGTTCAGGGCGAGCGAGTCGGCCGTTGTCGGTGCCGAGACCCTCACGTCGATCACCCCGGCTTGGCCGCTCGTCGGCCCCGTACTGTTCTGTTGCGGAGGACCTTGGAGTGTGACGCGGTCCCGGACCACCCACGCGGGCCAATTCAGGCCGGACTGCTTGCTCGCTGCGTTCAGCACCGCGTCCGAGCCGCCGTAGTACATGATCTGGCTGGCCGACAGCAAGGAGCCCGTCCCCCCGTTGATCGTCTGCGGCGGAGGTGACCCGACGGCCGAGACGGACACGAAATTTGTCGAGACGTGCGTGCGGGGTGAGATCAAACCGAGCCCGAGGCCGATGAAGCCGAAGATCACGATCAGCCACCAGCCCCGGATCAGCGCATTCCAGTAGTCGCCTCTCTCCATCTTTCTCCTGACATCCGATGTGTACCCGGCGAGGCCGAACAAGCTAACAGCCCCACCCGCTCGTTCGACGGCACCGGCCCCTCCATATGGTCCGGCATCACTGGCGTTGCAACGGTCTGACCTGAGCGCCGCCACCAGGCTCTCGCGGACCCGGTTGCCGCTGTCATCAGAATACTGGCATCGCCGTCACGGCCGAAATAGGGCCGAGTGGACCCAACCGTCACAACGCTTGGACAACGAGCGGGGGGATCCGTATGCGCGGTCGAGCCGAAGGTCCGGCGATGGGTCACGTGTCGGGAGACCGTGACAGAGCCATGACCCAGACGGTGCCAGACCGGCGACGGAGAGGGTGACAAACCGGTGACGGAGGCCGGTGCTGGTGTGTCGCTCCCCCGGTCGGGTACGGACATGTGGGGGTTTTGAAAAGAGCGCTACATTGAGTAGGCGGGCACGGGGATGGAGGGCACGCTGTGAGGCCAGGAGGTGCATTGTGACGCTTCGGCGGCTGTTGAGCGTGTCGCGATGACGGGACCGAACGAGGATCGCTTCGGCTCGGAGCCTGAAACGGCGTCCGACCAACTGGCCGCCGGCAGTTCCGATCAGCTCTCGCATCGGATCGCCATTCAGGCCAGCCGGGTGCGGGCCCGGCTGCTTTTCATGGTGCTCGATGCCTTCTGCGTGGTGGCGGCGTACAGCGCGTCCGAAATCTTCTACTGGCGTCATGTCGCCCCGACCGAGTACGGCTGGCACTTCGAAGCCTTCGTGCTCTTCGTGGTGGTCGTAACGCTGGTCAGCAACCGGATCTACGGGCTGTACGGCCGCATGTGGCAACACGCCGGCCTCGAAGAGGCGCGCCAGATGATCTTCTCGACGGCAACGGTCGGCGCGGTCCTTGCGGTCTCCTCCCTCTTCATCCACTTGGCGGGCTATCAGTTGGTGCACCCTTCGGTATTGGCGGTCGGCCTGATCTTCGCCACCGCCGGCATGAGCCTGATCCGCTTCCACTCGCGCATCTTCGCCTGGCAGCGCGGCTCGAGGGGCAGCGGCCTGCGGGTGGCCATCGTCGGCAGCCGCGACGCTGCTGCAGGGGCCGTCCGCGAAATGCTGCGCAACCCTGACGCCGGTCTGATCCCGGTGGCCGTGTTCGATGACGACACGTCGGTGCACGGCAAGTCGCTCGTCGGTGTTCCTGTCGTCGGGAGCATTCGCGACATCCCTGCGGCGACGAGCCGTTACGAGCTCCAAGAAGTGCTCCTCGCCATGCCGGGCGCCTCGCCGGAGATGATCGCCGACGTGCTGCATTCGGCTGAGGCAGCCGGCATCACCATGAAGGTGCTCCCCACGGTGAGCGACGTGGTGAATGCTCCGACCGGGATATTCGCCATCCGCCGGGCTCGGGAGCCGAGCATCGAGGACCTCTTGGGCCGAACCCCGGTCGCGACGGATCTCGATGGGGTTCGCCGGTCGCTCCAAGGTCACCGGGTCCTGGTCACCGGGGCCGGCGGTTCCATCGGGTCGGAGATCTGCCGCCAGGTGGCCGGGTTCGAGCCAGCCATGCTCGTTCTGCTCGACCACGACGAGACGCACCTGCACGACACCGTGTCGGACATCGACGGACCTTGCCAGCAGGCCCTGGTCGACATCAACGACCGGGTCATGCTCTTCCACGCGTTCGAGCGTTACCGGCCTGATGTCGTGCTCCACGCCGCCGCCCACAAACACGTTCCCGTGCTCGAGGACCACCCGGTCGAGGCGGCTCGGACCAATGTCTTCGGGACGCTCAACGTGATAGAGGCGTCGGTCTCGGTCGGCGTGAACCGCTTCTTGCTGATTTCGTCCGACAAGGCGGTGCATCCTTCGAGCGTCATGGGCGCCTCCAAGAGGGCCGCGGAGCAGATGTTGCTGAATCGATCGCCTCAGAACGGCGCCTACAGCGCGGTGAGGTTCGGCAATGTGCTGGGGAGCCGGGGAAGCGTCATTCCGACGTTCGCCCGCCAGATCGCGGCCGGCGGCCCGGTGACGGTCACCGATGCCAGGATGACCCGGTTCTTCATGAGCGTCGAAGAGGCGGTGCAACTCGTCCTCCAAGCGTCGCTCCTGTCGCAGGGCAAGGACATCTTCATGCTCGAAATGGGCGAGCCCGTCAGCATCATCGACCTCGCCCGGAGGATGATCGAACTGTCAGGTGCCGCGGGTGAACGTCGACATCCAGATCAAGGTCACCGGCATCCGGCCAGGCGAGAAGCTGGCGGAGGACCTTCGGGAGTCTGACGAGGAGGTCATGGGGACCGAGCACTCTTCGATCTCCCGGCTCCTGCCCATCACCTCGCCGATGGCGTGGTTCGATTCATGGGTCGAGCAGCTCGCCGACGCCACCGAGTGCTGTGACGGTGAAAGGGTGCGCCGGCTGCTCTTCGCCATCGCCCATTCGTCGCTCGATGGAGAGGCCCGTGGCCTGAGCGCCCTCGATGGAGGTCACCTCACGTCATTCGCGAGGCCGCACGCTCGGCACGATTCCGCCTCGGTCGAGCCCCAGGCCGGCGGAGCCCTCGGTGGCTGACGACCAGCGGGATCGCCTGGTCGTCGTCGGCCAGGGTTACGCCGGACTTCCCGTCGCCATGCGCGCGGTCGAAGTCGGCTTTGACGTCGTCGGCTTCGATGTCGACGTGACCAAGATCAAGCGCCTGGCTGCCGGCGAGTCACGCGTCGAGGACGTGTCCAACGACGTGGTGAACAGTGCACTGGCAACCGGGCGCTACGAGCCCACGAGCGATCCGGAACGGACGCGTGGGTTCGACGTTGCCGTCATCGACGTTCCGACGCCACTCAGCGAGGGGGTCCCGAACCTTTCGCACGTCACGGACGCCGCCGCGATGCTGGCCTCCTCTCTGCGCGCCGGCGCCACCGTGATCTTGGAATCGACCACGTACCCCGGCACCACCGAAGACCTCGTGGCCGGCATCCTCGAAGAGGGGTCTGGGCTGGTGGCCGGGCGGGACTTTCACCTCGGCTACAGCCCGGAGAGAATCGACCCGGGCAACGCCACCTGGGGATTCGTCAACACTCCCAAGGTGGTCTCGGGCATCGACAAGGACTCGCTCGACGCCGTGCAGGCGTTCTTCGATCGCCTGGTCGACTTGACGGTGCCGGTTTCGGGCACGCGGGAGGCCGAGCTCACCAAGCTGCTGGAGAACACGTTCCGCCACGTCAACATCGCACTGGCCAACGAGCTGGCGGTCTTCGCGGAGGCCATGGGTATCAACATCTGGGAAGCGATCGACGCTGCGTCGACCAAGCCGTTCGGCTACCTGCGGTTCACGCCCGGACCCGGTGTGGGAGGACACTGCTTACCCATCGACCCCAGCTACCTGTCCTGGAAGGTGCGCCGGAGTCTGGGGCAGCCGTTCCGCTTCGTCGAGTTGGCGAACGACATCAACGCCCACATGCCCGACTACGTCGTGTCTCGCCTGACCCTCGCCCTCAACCGGGACAAGCGCTCCGTGAACGGTTCCCGCGTGCTGCTGTTGGGTATCGCCTACAAGCCGAACACCGGGGATGTCCGTGAGTCACCCGGCCTCGTGATCGCGCAGAGCCTCAGGGCGCTGGGAGCCGAAGTCCGCGTCGCCGACCCACACGTGTCGCCCGATGCCGCCGACATGGTGCACGTCGAACTGACCGCAGAAGAGGTGCAGCAGACCGACGCCGTGGTGATCGTGACCGATCATGACGCGTTCGACTACGACATGGTCCGGGCCCACGCACGGTACGTGCTCGACACCCGAAACCGAGTACGGGGACCACGCGTCGAGTCGCTGTGACCGCCCCTCCCCTACCGTGAAGGTAGTCGTCACCGGCGGTGCTGGATTCATCGGTGCGAATCTCTGCCACTTGCTCGACCAGGAAGACTTCGTCGATCACGTGGTCGCTCTCGATGATCTCTCGACCGGCTTCCGGCACAACCTGGCAGCCTCGCCGTCGGTCGAGTTCCGGGAAGGCTCTCTTCTCGACGCTGACGTGCTCGACCACGTCATGACGGGCGCCCAGGCGGTCGTCCATCTGGCCGCTCGGCCGTCGGTACCCCGCTCACTGGCCGATCCCATGGCCACCCATCAGGTCAACGCCACCGGAACCATGATGGTGCTGGAAGCAGCGCGGCGCCACGGCTTGCCCCACGTTGTCGTGGCATCTTCGTCGTCGGTCTACGGCGCCAACCCGGGTCTTCCAAAACGGGAGGACCAGGTCGCCATGCCGGTGAGTCCCTATGCCGCCAGCAAGCTCGCCACCGAGGCGTACACCCTCTCCTACGGTCGTTCGTTCGGCCTTCCTGTGCTCGCCTTCCGCTTTTTCAACGTGTTCGGGCCGCTGCAGTCGGCCGGTCACGCGTACGCGGCCGTCGTACCCGCCTTTGTCTCGTGTGCGCTGGCCGGGGAACAACTCCCCGTGCACGGTGACGGCACGCAGACCCGGGACTTCACGTTCGTCGGCACGGTTGTTTCCGTGCTCGCCGATGCCATCCGGCGGGGAGTGACCGATCCGGAACCGGTGAACCTTGCCTACGGATCGAGGGTGTCGCTGCTGGACCTGATCGCCGTGCTGGAAGGCATCATGGGCCGAGAGCTCCCACGGAAGCATCTCGAGCCGCGGGCTGGCGATGTGCGCGATTCGCAGGCCGATCACACACGCCTCAAGATGCTGTTCCCGGGAGTCCGAGCGACGACACTCGAGGAGGGATTGCGAGCCACCGTCGCATGGTTTCGGGAGACGCGCTGACCGGGCCGGCGGAACCGAAGACACGCGGGCGAGCGGTCCTCCTTGCAGGTCCGGGCTCGGCCACGGACATCGTCGCGAACTTCCTCCACTCCCGGGTGGCCGACCTGGTCGTGATCGTTGAGGATCCGCCGTCGCGTCTCCAGATGGCTCGCCGGCGAGCGCGACGGGTGGGATGGCTCTCGGTGGTCGGTCAGGTCCTCTTTGTCACGGCCCTCAATCCTGTCCTCCGCTACAAGGGCGCGCGTCGTCGTGCCGACATCTTGGGTGCAGCCTCGGTCGATACACGGCGCTGGGCTCCTCTTCACCGTGTGCCGTCGGTCAACGACGAGGAGACCCGCGCCCTGCTTGCCTCCCTGCGGCCGACCGTGGTGGTGGTCCAAGGGACTCGCATCATCGCACCACGCCTGCTCGATTCCCTGGAGTGCCCCGTCATCAACATGCATGCCGGCATCACGCCTCGATACCGGGGGGTGCACGGCGGGTACTGGGCGCTTGCCGAGCAGCACCCCGAATGGGTCGGCACCACCGTGCACCTGGTGGATCCCGGGATCGACACGGGCGGGGTCCTGGCGCAGGCCACTTTCGACGTCACCGGCCAGGACTCCATCGCGACCTACCCCGACCTGCACCTGGTACACGGGCTCCCTCTCCTCGGAGCCGAGGTCGACAAGGTGATGGCGGGCCGCCGGCCCGAGCCCGAGCCGGCAGGAATCGCCCCCGGGTCAGGGCTCTACTACCACCCGACGCTCTGGGGCTACCTGCGGCGCCGTTGGCGCCACGGGGTCCGCTGAGCGATCCCCTCCGCATAGCGTCCACTACCATCGGTGCACTGGAGCGACCGTGAGGCGGTTGGCGTGCAACTCTGAGCAACGGCGGGTCGCAAGAGGAGGGACGCTGTGGGGAAGTGGAGGCGGTGAGCACGCCTGACCGGCCTGGAGCCCTGGTCATCTCGCTCGACTTCGAGTTGCACTGGGGTATCCGGGACCATGTGGCGCGCAACGACGCGCTCTACCACAGGCTCGGCAACGCTCGCCGTGCGGTCGAGGACATGGTCACCTTGTTCACGGATCGGCAGATCCGGGCCACCTGGGCGACCGTCGGGTTCCTCTTCGCTTCCACCCGTGACGAGCTCGAGGCGCACCTCCCCCGCGACCGACCGACCTACGCATCCTCCGAGCTCGATCCCTACGTCGAGGCCATCGGGAACGACGAGGAGAATGATCCGGAGCATTTGGCCGGCTCGCTGGTCGACCTCATTGCTTCGCGAGCCGGCCAGGAAGTGGGGTCGCACACGTTCTCCCATTACTACTGCCTCGAGCCGGGACAGAGCGAGGCCACCTTCCGGGCCGATCTGGCGGCGGCACGGTCCATCGCCCAGTCGCGCGGCTTGGAACCGACGAGTCTGGTGTTCCCCCGCAACCAGTGGAATCCGGCCTATGCCGATGCCATCTTCGACTCCGGGTTCCGCTGCATACGGGGTCCTCAGCGCACCTGGGGTCACCGCGTCGTCCAGGGCGGCGATGGCGGCCCCGTGCGCCGTGGCGCCAGGCTGGCCGACACCTACGTCGGGGTCTCGGTTCCTCCGACCACGGCGTGGGACGACGTCCTTCTCGAATCGGGGCTCTGCGACGTGCCGGCGAGCGCCTTCTTGAGGCCGTTCAGTCCGGCCAGGGCACGGCTCGAGCCTTTGCGCCTGGCCCGCCTTCGCTCCGGGATGCGCCACGCGGCGCGGCGCGGCACGATCTTTCATCTGTGGTGGCATCCGCACAACTTCTCGCAGTACCACTCCGAGAATTTCGCCATACTCGAGCGGATCCTCGACGAGTTCGACGGGTTGGCCGCCCTCGAGGGCATGCGATCCTTCGGCATGGCGGACGTGTCAGCGCTGGCGGCAGCGGCCGGGTCGGGTCGAGCTGGTTGACGGGCCGGTGACGGCACCCTCCGAGGGCGCGATCAGGTCGGACGGGTTGCACGGGGTGCGCCGGGTCGCGGTGCCCGCGTTCAACAGGCTGCCTGCGCCCACCCGGCGGTCGATCCTGCACCTCTTCGGCAAGTACGCGCCCTGGGAAGACGGCTTCGACCCCACTCCCCCACCGGCCGGGCCGGGTGAGGCGACAGGGGCGCCGGACTTCGTCGGCATCGGTGCGCAAAAAGCAGGGACGACCTGGTGGTACGACCTCGTCTGCGCCCACCCCGGTGTCTCTTCTCGTCCCGACATCCACAAGGAGCGCCACTTTTTCGGCCGCTACGCGATCCGCCCCTTCGGCCCGGCGGAATGCGCCGAGTACCGCAGTTGGTTCCCGCGCCCGGCCGGGCGCCTGACAGGCGAGTGGACCCCCGACTACATCAACCTCCCGTGGGTGCCTCCGCTCCTCGCCCAGGCCGCCCCGCGTGCCCGCCTGCTGGCGCTGGTGCGTGACCCCGTGGAACGCTTCCGCGCCGGGCTCGCCCACCAGCATCGCGACCGCGGCAGGCTGACGGTGGAGGCGTACCAAGACGCGGTGAACCGCGGTTTCTACCACGATGCCCTGCTCCGATGGACTGCGCACTTTCCACCCGAGCAGATCCTCGTGCTGCAATACGAGCGTTGCGTCACCGACCCCGTCGGCCAGCTCGAGCGCACCTTTCGTTTCCTCGGCCTGGAGCCGTTCGTCCCGGATGGGATAAGGAAGAGGGTGAACCCGACGACCAACGCGTTCTCTGTGGACGAAGATGCCCGTCGGAGGCTCGTCGAGCTCTACAGGCCGGACGCCCTCGCGCTCTCCATTGGCTTCCCCGACATCGACCTGAATCTGTGGCCCAACTTCACGCAGACGGGAGCCGAATGAGAATCGGTACCGAAGCGCGTCGCGTCACCCGCCGGCGCGCTTGCCCGCACTCCGCTTCCGCGTCCTCGTCACACTGGACGAGACCAGAATCACGAAGAGAGCGGCCACGAAGCCCAGGCAGATCCGCGACCCGGTGCGCAGATCCGAGGAGAGCTTCTTGACGCCCGATTGGCCGCGAAATGCGGAGAGCTCGGCTTCGAGGATCGACCTGTTCCACAACGTGACACCGTTCGAACTCGCCGCCGTCACGGCCTGCTGGGAATAGTTCGACGACGTCACCACCAAGGCGCGCCCGGCCCCGTAGTGAGCCCGGGCGTCGGCGGCCTGTTGCACCGCGTCCTGGCGAACCACACCGGTCCAGCGCCTCACCTGCACGATCGTGCGCTC
Organism: uncultured Acidimicrobiaceae bacterium; assembly: GCA_963744045.1. Taxonomy (GTDB): domain Bacteria; phylum Actinomycetota; class Acidimicrobiia; order Acidimicrobiales; family RAAP-2; genus Bog-473. The sequence goes on along the minus strand of CAVUSB010000005.1, from coordinate 176,763 downwards.
GTGGCTGTTGGCGAGGAGCAAACCAATGCCCAGGTCACCGCGGACACCCAATCGGGCAACCCGGTATCCCTTGTTCGCGAAGAAGTGCTCGAGCAGGACCTGGAATTGCCGCCCGGTCATGGCGTCGACGGCCGCCATGCCCATGCGCTGATAGGCCTCCCGCTCCCTCGCTCCGCGCCCGCCGAGTCCAGAGACGCTGGCAGCGATGAGCACTACGACGCCCAGCACCATCACTCCCCTGCCGACGTCGTCCATGGCCGCCCCGACGACGAGCAACGCCGCCCCACAGATGGCAAGCGGGCGAGCGGGATGCTCGCTCACGAACAACCGAGCGGCGGACTCCTTCGGAGCGGTTCGATCTTTGGCGTGCGGCGCGGATCCGTTCGAAGCCTTCGTCGCACCCGTTCGCTCCTGCCCCGATCCGGACTGGCCGCCACGGGGCCGGTGATCGGATTTCGCTTCCCCCGAAGAGCTCGCCGGCGCGCCGCTCGGCGGCGTCCGGGGCGGTGCACCTTCTCGCACCAAGAGCGATCGGTTGTATGCGGCTCGACGAGTGGGATCCGACAGCACCTCGTATGCCTCTTGGACTTGACGAAAGAGAGCGGCCGGGCCGTCGAGGTCGGGATGGATCCTTTGGATCAATTTGCGGTACTTGGCCTTGATCTCCTCCGCCGAGGCAGTCGGGGTCACGCCCAAGATCTCGTAGAAGGTGTCGTTTCCCACCTTCCAACTATGCCATTGGACGTCGCAATCCCGGTGGACGTTCGCCGCGCTCTCGGGCGGTGCACGCCCGGGGTTGGGCGCCTGGTCCGGACCCCCTTCCGGACCAGGGCCGCTGCAATCGCCATGTAGGAGTGTCCCCCTGCTCTGACGCCCTGGCCTAGAGTTGTTCCGGGTACACGGCCTCCGACAGAGGTCGGAGCACGTGCGTTGCGCCTCCGCCGTTCGGCCCGCTGCGATGTTGCGCGCCTGCGCACGTTCATCTGACCCAAAGGAGCACGTCAATGACTTCACCCCTCCCCTACAAGGTGGCCGACCTCTCCCTCGCCGCGTTCGGACGCAAGGAGATTGAGCTGGCCGAGCACGAAATGCCCGGACTGATGTCCATGCGGGACGAGTTCGGACCGTCCCAGCCTCTTGCCGGGGCCCGCATCACCGGCTCGTTGCACATGACCATCCAGACGGCCGTGCTGATCGAGACGCTGACGGCGCTCGGCGCGCGGGTGCGCTGGGCCAGCTGCAACATCTTCTCCACCCAGGATCACGCCGCCGCCGCCGTGGCCGTCGGCCCGGACGGCACGGTCGACGATCCCCGGGGCGTCCCGGTGTTCGCCTGGAAGGGCGAGTCCTTGGCAGGAGTACTGGTGGTGCACGCTCCAGGCCCTGCTGTGGCCCGGCGAGGGTGGCCCCAACATGATTCTCGACGACGGCGGCGACGCCACGCTTTTGGTGCACAAGGGTGTCGAGTTCGAGAAGGCGGGCGCCGTGCCCGACCCGTCGACGGCTGACTCGGAGGAGTTCGAGGTCGTTCTGACCGTGCTGGCGGAGAGTCTGGCCGAGGACCAGGGTCGCTGGACCTCCATCGCCAACGCGATCAAGGGCGTCACGGAGGAGACCACGACGGGCGTGCACCGCCTCGTCGACATGGCGAGGAAGGGCGAGCTCCTCTTTCCCGCCATCAACGTGAACGACTCGGTGACGAAGTCGAAGTTCGACAACAAGTACGGCTGCCGCCATTCGCTGATCGACGGGATCAACCGGGCCACCGACGTTCTCATCGGCGGCAAGGTGGCGGTCGTCTGCGGCTACGGCGACGTCGGCAAGGGCTGCGCCGAGTCCCTCGCGGGCCAGGGCGCCCGTGTGGTGGTCACCGAGGTCGACCCGATCTGCGCACTCCAGGCGGCCATGGAGGGCTTTCAGGTCACCACGTTGGAGGACATCCTGCCGCTGGCCGACATCATCATCACCACGACCGGCAACAAGGACATCATCACCGCCGAGCACATGGCGGGCATGAAGCACCAGGCCATCGTCGGGAACATCGGTCACTTCGACAACGAGATCGACATGGCGGGGCTGACCAGCACCCCGGGCATCGAGCGCGTGAACATCAAGCCGCAGGTGGACAAGTGGATCTTCCCCGACGGCCACGCCATCATCGTCCTCTCCGAGGGCCGGTTGCTGAACCTGGGCAACGCGACGGGCCACCCCAGCTTCGTCATGTCCAACTCGTTCACCAACCAGACCATGGCGCAGATCGAGCTGTTCACCCAGACAGGCCAGTACGTCAACGACGTCTACGTCCTGCCGAAGCACCTCGACGAGAAGGTGGCGCGCCTGCACCTCGGCGCCCTGGGCGTGAAGCTCACGACGCTGAGCCAGGAGCAAGCCGACTACATCGGCGTGCCGGTCGAGGGGCCCTACAAGCCCGACACCTACCGCTACTAGGGGCGGACGTCAGCCCAGCGTGGCGGTGGCGATCACCGTCCCGCTGGGCGACTCCACCTCGGCGGTGCGCACGTCGGAGGGGTTCGACGGGCAGCGGAGCGATCCACGCCCCGTACCCCTTGTCGGCCTCGAACGTCCCCACGTGATGCGTTTTGCCGTCGTCGGTCACGACCACACAGGTGACCGTGCCGTGCGCCGACGAATCGGACATCATCATCGATATCCACGGCTTGGCACCGCTCACGGTCATGACGTGCCCGACCGTCGTGCCGTGCTCCACGAGAGCCGCCGTCACCACCCGGTGCGCGCCCGGCGGCTGCGCGGTCACGGTCGGGCTCGGGGACGACGACGTCAGGCTCAGCCCCAGGCCGAGCGCCAGGGCCGCCGCGGCGACGCCCACCACGGCCGGCACCCAGCGCGAGGGGCGGAGGCGCCGGCGCCGCGGCGCGACGTCGGGCAGCCCCATCCGCTCGAAGAGGCGCACCTCGAATCCCAGCGGCGGCTCCATGTCCGGGGCCGCCTGCACCACCGAGTCCGCGGTCCGGGAGAGGATCTCCAGCTCCTCGGCGCAGCGCGGGCAGGACTCGACGTGGGACAGCACCCGCGCCCTGTTCGCGCCCGGTCAGCACGCCGAGGGCGAGCTCGGCCAGCTCGTCGCCGTACTCCTCGCAGCCACGCTCCCGCACGTCGTCAGTCATCGCGCGCCTCCTCCGCCGGCTCGACCGCGGCCCGCAACCGGATCAGCGCCGTCCTGATACGCGTCTTCGCCGTGCCCAGCGGGATCCCTTCGGACTCACTGATCTCGAGAGCCGTCCTGCCGTAGACGGCCGCCAGCACCACGGCCCGGCGCTGCTCCTCGGGCAGGACCTTCAGGGCCACCCTGGACGATCTCGCGGGCGTCACCCCGGCGCACGGCGTCCTCGGGATTGTGCTCCGAGCTGGTCATGGCGGAGGCGGCGAAGTCGTCCGGATCCGTCGGCACCGCACGGCGGAGACGCAGGGCGTCGATAGCGAGATTGCGGGTGATGGTGAGGACCCAGGACGTCACCGAGCCGCGCCTCGGGTCGAACACCGGCGCATGGCGCCACACCCGGATCATCGCCTCCTGGGCCACGTCCTCGGCCACCCCGGCGTCGTTCGTCATGGAATAGGCCAGGCCGAAGAGCCGACGCTGGTAACGCCGGGTGAACGTGACGGCCGCCGACTGGTCCCCCACGGCCATGCCGGCCAGGAGCGCCTCGTCGGACAGTTCGCCCTCGGCCACACGTGATTCTCTCATCATCGGGTGTACGGGCGACCCCATACCTGGGATTCACCCCAGTGCCGGCCAATCCCGGACAGGCCCCGGCCCGTATCCCTCTCGTGGCCGCCATCAGCCCCGACATCCAACACCAGGAGCGTCTCCGGATGCCTCGTATGCGTACCCTCAGAGCCCTCTTGGTCCTCGGTCCCGGCCGCTCCCGCCGGCCGCTCCACCTGGCCGCGACGGCCGTCTTCGTTCTCGGCGGTGCGCTCTTGGTCTGGTCCGCCTTCATCCACTTCCACCTCTGGAGCGAGACGGACGGCTACCGCTCCATCCCCACCATCGGTCCGCTCTTCCTCCTGCAGTCGATCGCCGGGCTGGTCGATCGGCATCGGCGTCGTGGCCGTCCGCCGGCTCTGGGCGGCGCTGATCGGCATCGGGTTCGTCATCAGCACCCTCGCCGGCTTCCTGCTGTCGGTGGCGGTCGGGCTGTTCGGATTCAAGGACTCGTGGCTGGCCCCCTTCGCCAAGGAGGCCTTCGTTGTCGAGCTGCTCGCCGTGGTCGTGCTGATCGCCGCCGCCGCGCTGTGCCTCGTCGGATCGGTTCCCCACGCTCGCGCCGGCACCACCCCGGCCGGCACCGCGACGTAGGGACCACACCGGACCGGGCCCTGCGTCCCTCTCTCCCGGCGGGGCGCAGGCCCGGCTCGGCTCGGGCCGAGTCGCTCCGGGCTGAGAGGATCAGCGGATCCCGGCGAACAAGTCGTCCTCGGGCACCGGCGCGCCGGTCGAGTCCTGCACCCGCACGAAGCTCTCCGCCCCCATGATGGAGCCGAAGAGCTCCTCGCCCATCTTCAAGAAGAAGATGTTGTCGCTCTGGCTCGCGTGCGCGGCGAGCGAGGCGTACTTCTGCGCGGTGAAGGCGCTGCAGTCGACCGTCGACGTGATCAGCTCGTCCGGCGTCCCGAAGTCAGGGTTCTCCTGCACCTCCTCGGGGACCTCCACGCCCGCCTCGACCATGAGGTCGCGGAACCCGTGCAGCCGTGAGCGGGGCATCGCCGTGTAGTACAGCTTGGCCGGGATGCCGCACTCCGCGATGGCAGCGTGCGTGACCCGGTTGGCCTGAATGTGGTCGGGGTGCCCGTAGAAGCCGTTCTCGTCGTACGTGACGACCACCTGCGGCTCGAAGGCCCGCATCAGTGCGGCCAGCCGGCTCCCGGCAGCAGCCACCGGCGTGCGCCAGAAGGAGTCGGGCGCGTCGTTCTGCGCCCAGCCCTCCATCCCCGAGTCGTGATAGCCGAGCAGCTCCAGGTTGGTGACGCCCAGGACCTCGCAGCTGGCCTCGAGCTCGCGGCGGCGCAGCGGCACCACGACCGCCTCGTCGTGCCCCGGCTCGCCCGGCTTGATCCCGCCGGGCGCGTCCCCGAGCTCGCCGTTGGTGCACGTGACCAGCACGGTGCGCACCCCCTCGGCGCTGTAGCGGGCGAGGATCCCGCCCGTGCTGATCGCTTCGTCGTCAGGATGGGCGTGGACCGCCATGAGGGTGAGAGGGCGCTCGGACATTGCAGGCAGCGTAGGGGTCGGCGCGGCCGCCCCCGTCACGTCTGCAGGTCGCCCACCGCGTCGGCCAGCTGCTCCAGTTCCCGCGGCCATTCCTCCGGCGGCGCCATCGGGCGCACGACGAACTTCGAGAACCCGACCTCGAGGAACTGCTCGAGCATGGAGCGCAAGCCGCCGCGCCCGACCGGGATGATCTCTTCCAGCGGACGGCCGCGGGCCCGCCGGGCCAGAGGCGACGACGCCAGCGCGCCGACGTCGGTCCCTTCTGGCGCGTAGGCCAGGCTGACCCCGAAGTGCTCCGGGCTGATGGCGCGTCCATGCGCCGCGGCCGCCTCGTCGATCACGGCCTTGCCCGCCGCGGCATCGGCCGGGGTGCAGAAGGCCGGGAGCCACCCGTCGGCCAATCGCCCGCATCGGTCGAGCGCGGCCGGCACATTGCCACCGAGCCAGACGTCGAAAGGGTGCTGCGCCGGTTGCGGGGTGACCGAGACGTCGCTGAACGAGCCGGCCGGGCCCTCGTGGCTGACGACCTCGCCGGACCACAGCTGTCGCAACACCGGCAGCGCGTCCTCCATCTGCTCGGCCCGCGTCGCCGTGGGTATGCCGATGGCGCTGCTCTCGCCGCCAACGGCCAGCCCGGGCACGAAGGTCAGCAGGAAGTGGCCGCCCGACAGCACGTCCAGCGTCGCCACCGCCTTGGCCAGCCACACCAGGTTGCGGCCCGGCAGCAGCATGGTCGTGCCGATCTTCAGCCCGGGGCAGGCGCCTGCGACCCAGGCCAGCCCGACCAGCGGGTCGGGGCCGGGCCGCGTCAGCACCTCGGGCAGCCAGAGCGAGTCGAAGCCGGTCCCGGCGATCCCCTGCCCCAACGCGACCATCGCCTCGGGGCCGAGGCTCTCGCCGCCCGCGCTGATGCCGATGCGGATCTTCACGGCGCGTCCTCCAGCGCGGCGATGGTACGCGTCACGCCGGCATCGTCGACGTCGTGGTGCGTGACGAAGCGAACGGTCTCGGCCGCGATGGCGTGCGCCAGCACGCCGTGACCTTCGAGGTGGGCCAGGAGCTTCTCCGGTTCGGCATGGGTGAACGTCACGATGTTCGTGCGCACCGTGGCCGGGTCGAGCCCGCAGCTAGGCCAGCGCAGCTGCCACGGCGCCCGCCAGCCGGGCGGCCCGCGCGTGGTCCTCGGGCAGCCGGGCGACCATGTCCCGCAGGGCGATGAGGCCAGGCGCCGCCAGCACGCCCGCCTGGCGCATGCCGCCGCCCAGGCGCTTGCGGGCCAGCCGCGCCTCGGCGATCACGTCTTCGCTCCCGGCGAGCAGCGAGCCCACGGGGGCGCAGAGCCCTTTCGACAGGCAGCACATGACGGTGGTGGCGGGCGCGGCCCACTCGGCGGCCGGGATGCCGGTTGCCGCGACGGTATTGAAGAGACGGGCCCCGTCCATGTGGATGGGAACCGGTCCGGCCGCCTTCGACGAGCGCCTGGAGGCGAGCGGTCGTCCAGGGGGCGCCCGACGCGGCCATGTGCGTGTTCTCCATGCTGACCAGCGAGACCTCGGGCTGATGGTGCTCGGCGGCCCGCCTGGCCGCCGGCACGTCGGCGGCGTCGATCATGCCGTCCTCGTCGTCGACGGCAATGAACTGGACCTGCGGCGTTCAGGGCCGCCGCGCCGAACTCGTAGGAGACCACGTGCTGGCGACGTCCCGCCACGACGGCGGAGCCGGGAGTGGTCGAGCACACGGAGCGCGATCTGGTTCGCCATCACCCCGGAGGGGACGAACAGCGCCGCCGGCTTGCCCACCCGCGCCGAGAAGGCCTCCTCCAGCGCATCGCACCGTCGGATCCTCGCCGTAGTCGTCGTCTCCGACCTCGGCCTCGGCCATGGCACGCCGCATGGCCGGCGTGGGCCGGGTGACGGTGTCGCTGCGCAGATCGACCAGATCGGGCACGCGGTCAGGCTAACGCCGCACCGTTATCATCCGGCGGTGACCACTCCCCCTTCCACTCCAGGTGACGGGACGGTGCTGCCCGACGGCAGCGCGAGCATCCACGAGCTTCTCGACGTCGAGGTCATCGAAGCCGGGCCCGAGCGGGTCGTCATGCGGCTCCCCGTGAACTGGAAGGTGCACCAGCCCTACGGCATCCTCCACGGGGGCGTCTCGGCCCTCCTCGCCGAGTCGGCCGCCAGCTACGGGGCGGCGCTGGCCGCGGAGCCCGGGCGCAGCGTGGTCGGGATCGAGCTCAACGCCAGCCACCTGCGCTCGGTGCGCGACGGCCACCTGACGGCGGAGGCAACGCCGGTTCGGGTCGGGCGCACCATTCAGGTCTGGCGCATCTCCCTCAGCGACGACGAGGGGCGGGCCATCTGCGAGGCCCGTTGCACCCTTTCGGTCCTCGGCGCCCCGGGAGGAGCATCGGGCGCCGTGCACCCGACCCGCTGACCGACGGAATAGTCACGCCCGCGGCCGCCGACGTATTATGGCGGTGTGACCCCGGTAGGAAGTGGAGCGCCGCGTCCCACCCTCGGTTTCATCCTCCCCGCCACTACGCAGGGAGAACTCTCCGCCGCAGACGGTAGTACCGAGAGTACTACCGGTAGTGCCGACGAGGTCGCCGAGTTGTGCCGCCGCGCCGAAGCCACCGGCGCCGACTCGCTGTGGGCGGTGGATCACCTCTACTGGCCCCACCCGATCGGCGAGGCCTTCACCACGCTGGCCGTGGCGGCGCTCGCGACGACCAGGCCCTTCTTGGGGACCTGCGTGCTGCAGTTGCCCCTGCGGCCGTCCTCGGTCGTGGCCAAGCAGGCCACCGCGCTGCAGCTCCTTTCGGGCGGGCGCTTCGTCCTCGGGCTGGGCGTGGGCATCCACGAGCCCGAGTACGTGCGGGCGGGCATCGACTACCACCGGCGCGGTCAGCTCATGGACGAGGGTGTCGCCGGGCTGCGCCAGGCCTGGGCCGGCCCCGACGCGGGAGGCGCCGACTACGTGCAGGAACCGGCGTCCGCGCCGGTCCCGCTGTGGTTCGGGGGTTCGAGCGACGCCGCCCGGCAGCGGGCCGCCGCGGTCGGCGACGGCTGGGTTCCCCTCTTCCTCGCCCCCGACGAGTACGGGCGCGGCGCTGGCAGCCCTGCGACGCGAGACGGCCGAGGCCGGCCGCGATCCCGAGGCCGTGCGAGGCCGGCGTCGTCGTCTTTGCCTGTGTCGGAGACGACGACAGCGGCGCCTGTCGAGGGCGCCGCAATGGCTCTCGGACCTCTACCGCCTCCCGACCAAGGCGTTCCAGCGCCACCTGGTCGCCGGTTCGCCCGATGCCTGTGCCGTCGCCCTGACCGCTACGCCGAGGCCGGCGCCCGGCACATCCTCGTGATGGTGGCCGGGTCACCCGCCGTCGAGCACTTCGGCCAACTGCGGGCCGCGTTCGTCGGCGAGCACCGTCAGGCGCTGGCGGGCGTGTCGGCATGAAGGGCACTGACGTCGCCATCCTCGGCACCGGCATGAGCGACATGAGCCGGCGCGACCAGGAGCCCGACACCTTGGCCTACGAGGTCGTGCACGAGGCCCTCGGCGATGCCGGGGTGTCGGCCCATGAACTCGGCCTGGTCATCATGGGGAATGCGATGGCGGGACGGCTGAGCGATCAAGGCGTGCGTGCGCGGGCAGACCTGGCTCAGGAAGGCCGGCCTCAGCGAGGTCGCCATCATCAACGTGGACAACTCGTGCGCCGGCGGGAGCTCCTCGCTGCATCTGGCGACGCTGGCGGCCGTCGCCCAGGACCGCCCGATCCTGGCGCTCGGGGTCGAGAAGATGTGGACCGGCGACCGCGCCGGGACGATCGCCGGCATTGAGGACGGCCTCCCGGCGGAGTACCGCCACGACCTGCACGACCGCCGCCACGAGGACGACAACCCCGCCGGCAGCATCCTCATGGGCCTGAACAACGGATGGGCGCACCGGCTCATGGCCGAAGTCGGCGCCACGGTGCGCCAGATCGCCGCCGCCGCGGTGAAGGCCTTCGAGCATGCGGCACGCAACCCGCTGGCGCAGTTCCAGCGGCGCGTGACGATCGAGGAGGTTCTCGCCTCCCCCAGGTGGCCGGCGTCCTGACCCGGCTCATGTGCAGCTCGTTCACCGACGGCGCGGCCGCCATCGTGCTGGGCGGTCCCTCCATCGCGGCCCCGGCTTCGGCGCCCCGTATCATCGGCTCGGTGGCGCGCTCTGGAAACGGCTTGCTCGACTACCACGACCGGCTGACCCAGGCCGCCGAGGCGGCCTGGGAGGCGTTCGGTTTCGGCCCCGAGGACGCCGATCTGCTCGAGCTGCACGACGCCACGGCCGCCGAGGAGCTCTTCGCCCTCGAATCGCTGGGCTTCTTCGGCCCCGGCGAGGCGGGACCCGCCACCGAGGCGGGCGCCACCGGCGTCGACTCCCCCGGTCTCGTCGTGAACTCCAGCGGCGGCCTCGTCGGCCGCGGCCACCCGCTCGGCGCAACGGGTCTGGCGCAGGTGGTCGAGCTGGCCACGCAGTTCCGCGGGCGGGCCGGCCCCGCCAGGTCGCCGGGGCACGCCTCGGCGTGGCGGTGAACACGGGCGGCATCATTTACGGGGACGCAGGGTTCGTGGGCATCCACGCCGTACGCTCCGGATCCGCCGCGTGACGGGCATCAAGATCACCGGTTGGGGCATCGCCGTGCCGGACAAGGTCGTCACCAACGAGGACATGGCGCTCAACCTCGACACCAGCGACGCCTGGATCGTCGAGCGCACGGGCATCCGCGAACGCCACATCGGCGGCACCACCTCTGGTCTGGCCATTGAGGCCGGGGTCGAGGCGTTGGCCCGCGCCGGGCGGACCGCCGACGAGGTCGACAACCTCGTGCTCGCCACGACGACGCCGGACGGCATCATCCCCGGGACGGCGCCCAGCGTGCAGCACGGGATCGGCATACGCGGTGGCGCCTTCGACCTCAACGCGGCCTGCTCCGGCTTCGTCTACGGCCTGGTCACCGCGGCCGGCCTCATCTCCATCGGCTCGGGTCCCGATCCTCCTGATCGGCTCCGAGACCCTCTCGCGGGTCACCGATATGGACGACCGCAAAATCGCCATCATCGTCGGGCGACGGGGCCGGCGCCGTGCTGGTCGAGCCGGTCGACGGTCCGGGCGGCCTGATCAGCTGGAACCTGAACTCCGACGGCTCGCTCCGGCACCTCCTCAAGTGCGAGCACGGCGGGACGCTGTTCATGGACGGCAAGGAGGTCTTCCGGCGGGCCGTCCGGGTCGTGGTCGAATCGGCCGAACGGGCCATGGCCGACGCCGGCCTGGGGCCCGACGACATTTCGTTGATGGTGCCGCACCAGGCCAACGTGCGCATCATCCAAGCTGCGTGCCAGCGCCTCGGCATCCCCGAGGAACGCACCGCGATCGTCATCGACCGCTACGGCAACACCTCCTCGGCATCCATCCCGCTGGCCCTTACGACGCCCTCGAGACCGGCCGCGTCAACGACGGGGACCACCTCCTCCTGACGGGGTTCGGCGGCGGTATGACCTGGGCCAGCGCCGTCTTCCGCTGGAGCGCATGAGCGTGGAGAACGACGGCACCGCTCCGGCGCTCGTCATCCTGGCCGCGGGGCGGGCCCGTCGATACGGCGGCTGCAAGCCCCTGGCGCCCGTGGGCACCCACGGTGAGGCCGTCATCGACCTGGTGGCCTCCGACGCGGTGGCGGCGGGGTTCGGCACCATCGTCCTGGTCCTCGGCCCGAGCACCGGTCCCGCCATCCGCTACCACGTGGAGCACGTCTGGCCCGACGCCGTCGACGTGCGCTTCGCCACGCAGCCCCAGCCGCTCGGAACCGTCCACGCGGTGCTGAGCGCGTCCGACCACGTCGGCGACACGCCATACGGCGTGGGCAACGCCGACGACATCTACGGCGGCGCGGCCTGCGCCCAACTCGTCGCCCACCTCCGGACCCGCCCCGACGTCAACGCGCTGGTCGGCTACCGCCTGACCGATGCCGTGATCGGATCCTCGCCGGTCACCCGGGGCATCTGCCAGGTCGCAGACGATGGCACGCTATCAGGGTGGACGAGCGACGCCAGGTCACCCGGACACCCGAAGGGGGGTTCGTGGCCGGCGACGGCAGGGAGCCGGCCATCCTGCCGCCCGACGCCCGGGTGTCCATGAACCTCTGGGGCTTCACCCCGGCCTTCCACAGGACCCTCCAGGCCGCCATGGATGCCGCCACCGATGCCTCCGAGGAGGCCGAGGTGCTGTTGCCCGAGGTTGTCGCTCAGTCTCTCGCCACCAGCTCGTTCACGGTGCTGCCCGCTTCGGGCCGCTGCATCGGCGTCACGCACCCCGACGATCTCTCCCTCGTCCAGGCCGAGCTGAACCGCCAGGTGGCGGCCGGCGAACGCCCGGCCAAGCTCTGGGCCTCTCTCGCGCTAGCGCCGACTTCCCCGGCGTTCCCTCGCTGGGTGAGGCCCGACACGGACTCAGTCGGACCGCCCGGCGGCCCCGGAACGGAAAAGCGACATCCGGGCCCGGGCGCGACGCAACCCCGAGTAACCGTTCGGCCGAAGCCTCCCGTGCTCCTCGGGGCCACGTCAGCGATGGGCCGCTGGCACCGTTCCGGGATCGTGTCGGACAACCCCGGCCCGGGCCGGCCCCGGCGACTCCAGGGAAGTCACCGTGACGCACCACGGACCATCTCAGTCGGATCCTCGTGCCCACTCCGGTCACGGTCCCCTCGCGGGTCTCGCTCCCTTTCCTCGATCCCGCTCTGCAGCGTTCTCTCGGCTTCCCCCCGTTCCGCCTTGCGGCTTCCCTTCGGGCTTCCCTCGCTCCTACCTTGCGGTGCTCGCTTGAGGTTCGGCGGGCTCTTGTCTCCGAACTGACGACAGATTGCGCCACCCGTCTCGCGAGGTCAATGGCGATTCGCGAAATCCAGACGTTCTCCCCATCTTTCTTCGGGTCATCCCCAAGTGGCGCCCTCGCCGTCCCCAGTTCATCCCCATGCCGAGGCCGACATCGCCCGTGTTCGCGTCCGGCTGGCCGGCGCGCTCCGCTGACGAGTCAAGTGTTTCCGGGTGCACTCTCTGCACACCGTGGCCTCGGCAACACGGCCGAGCGCTCTCCGCTCCGAGCTCGAGCGCGCCATATGCTCCGTCGCATGCAGCTGAGCCCGGAGTGCGCGCGGGTGCTGGGCGCGCTGATGGAAAAGGGGCTGGCCACCCCCCAGCAGTACCCGCTCACCATCAACGCCCTGCAGTCAGCCTGCAACCAGACCTCGAACAGGGAGCCGGTCGTCAGCTACGACGAGACGACGGTGCTCGCCGCGCTCGATGTGCTCAAGGAACAGAAGCTGGTTCGCTTCGTGCTCCCCTCCCACGGCCGCTCGGTCGTGCGCTACCGCCAGGTGCTCCATGAGGCGCTCGGTCTCGACGCCGGCCAGACCGCCATTTTGGCCGTACTTCTCTTCGCGGGGCCCGCAGACGGTCGGCGAGCTCCGCATCCGCACCGAGCGCATGGCCACAGTTCGACAGCCTCGACGAGATGCAACATCAGCTCGAGTTCCTGGGCTCGCGCGAGGAGCCGCTCGCGCGCAATGTCGGACGCCGTCCGGGGCAGAAGGAGGAGCGCTGGGCCACCCCACTGGTCGCCTCCGACACTTCGGTTGACCTGGACGCGCCCCCGCACAGCGGCGCGGGCGCCGCCACTGCTCCCGCGCCCGTCGACCTCTTCGACGACCTCCGGTCGGAGTTGGCCGAGCTCAGGACGGAGGTGGCGGACCTGCGCCACGAGGTGCAGGAGCTCCGCGAGAGCCTCGGGGGCTGAGCAGCTCCTCAGGGCACCCGGGCGATGGTGTGGGTCAACGCGGCAAGCCCACGATAGGGATCGCGACGGCCGGCTTCCTCCTCGGCAGCAAGGAGCTGCGCGAAGTCGTCACCTGGCGCTTCCCGGCCCCAGTGGTCGGTGAACAGCCGCACCCCGTACCAGGCCGTGCAGGGTGCGCCAGCGGCCGCCAGCGCCGCTCGAACTTCACTCGGCTCGTCGGCCCGGACGGCTGCGATACCGAGTCGGTTGTCGTAGGAGCGGGCGTCGAACCCCTCGAGTGCGGCAGACCATTCGCCGCGCATACCGGCTCGCATGGCAATCCCGCTCCGGTTCCGGGTGAGGAGCGAGACCAGGCCACGCGGTCGGCAGGCGCGTACCAGCGCCCGCACGGTGTCCTCCAAGGAGGGCAGGTACATGGCCACCCCGTGACAGCAGACGAGGTCGTAGTGCCCGACGTGCTCGTCCCCGAGTGCCAGCAGGTCGCCAGACGACGAAGTCCAACCGCTGGCGCACGTCCGCCGCCTCGAGTGCCGCCGTTCCTCGCGCCGACTCGAGCAGCGTGTCGGAGACGTCGAGACCGACGACACGGTGGCCGAGACGGGCAAGTGCGATGGCCTGCGTTCCCTGCCCGCACCCGGCGTCGAGCACCCGCAGCGGCTCGGCCCGGGCGGGGAGGTTCGCGGCAAGTTGGCGACGGACCAATTCTTGCCGCACCGCGTCGCGAACGAGACCGAGGCCCGCCAGCCATGCATCAACAGCAGGCGCGAACCGTTCGGAGTCGGGCGCGGTGCCGTCGTCGGCGCATTCGCTCCAGGGCTTCATTTCTTCGCCCGGATCACAGCGGCGTGACGTACGCCCCCGAGATCCCGCCGTCGACGAGAAAGGTCGACGCCGTCATGAACGACGAGTCGTCGGAGGCCAGGAAGGCCGCGGCGGCGGCGATCTCGGTGGCCTCGCCGAAACGCCCCATGGGTATGTGCACCAGGCGGCGGGCCGCCCGCTCGGGATCCTTGGCAAAGAGCTCCTGCAGCAACGGGGTGTTCACAGGCCCCGGACAGAGCGCGTTGACCCGCACGCCCTGGCGGGCGAACTGCACGCCGAGCTCACGTGACATGGCCAGCACACCACCTTTCGAAGCGGTGTAGCTCACCTGGCTCGTCGCCGCACCCATGACTGCGACGAACGACGCCGTGTTGATGATCGATCCCTTGCCGCGGGCCACGAGATGCGGCAGGGCGTGCTTGCAGCACAGGTACACCGACGTGAGGTTCACCCGCTGCACGCGCTCCCACGCCTCCAGTCCGGTGTCGAGGATGGAGTCGTCGTCGGGCGGGCTGATGCCGGCATTGTTGCAGCAGATGTCGAGACCGCCGTAGCGGCCGGCCACCTCGGCGTAGAGGGCCTCCACCTCGTCGGAGGACGTGACGTCGGCCCGCACGAACATGCCGCCCACCGCTGCCGCCACGGCGCCACCGGCATCCTCGTCGAGATCGACCACCGCAACCGAGGCGCCCTCGCTGGCGAGGCGCTCGCACATGGCGCGGCCGATCCCGCTCGCACCGCCCGTCACGACCGCGACCCGGCCGGCGAGCCGGTGGGCGTAGGGGATGGTGTCGTCGCTCATGTCGCTCCTCCTGCCGGCGGCTATTCCGAACTGATGAAAACGTTCTTCACGTCACTGAACGCCTCGAGCGCGTCGGGACCGAGCTCGCGCCCGATGCCGGACTGCTTGGCGCCGCCGAACGGCGTCCAGTAGCGCACCGACGAGTGCGAGTTGACCGACAACGTCCCGGTGTCGAGGGCGCGCGCCATGCGCAGCGCCCGGCCGATGTCGCGCGTCCACAACGATCCGGACAGCCCGTAGGGCGTGTCGTTGGCCAGTCGGACGGCATCGGCCTCGTCCTCGAAGGGGATCACGACGACCACGGGCCCGAAGATCTCCTCGGTGGCCGCCCGCGCGCCCGGCTCGACCGGCGCCAGCACCGTCGGGGCGAACCAGTTCCCCGCGCCTTCGGGGCGGCTGCCGCGAAAAGCGACGGGAGCATCGTCGGGCACGAACGAGGCCACGCTGGCCAGGTGGGACTCCGAAATCAGCGGGCCCATCTCCGTCTCCTCCAGCGTCGGATCACCGACTCTGACGCCGGCGACCGCCGGCTCGAGCAATTCCATGAACCGCTCGTACGCCGACCGCTGGACCAGGATGCGCGAGCGGGCGCAGCAGTCCTGCCCCGCGTTGTCGAACACGCCGTAGGGGGCCCGGGCCGCGGCCAGCTCGATGTCGGCGTCGGCGAAGACCACGTTCGCACTCTTGCCGCCGAGCTCGAGCGTCACCCGCTTGATCTGCTGGGCGCAGCCGGCCATCACACTGCGCCCGACCTCGGTGGAGCCGGTGAAGCAGACCTTGCGCACGGCGGGGTGGTCGACGAAGCGCTGGCCCACCACGCTGCCCTTGCCCGGCAGAATCTGCAGGACGCCCTCCGGGAGGCCTGCCTCGAGCGCCAGTTCTCCGAGGCGCAACGCGCTGAGGGGGGTCAGCTCCGCCGGCTTGAGCACCACGGTGTTCCCGGCGGCGAGAGCCGGGGCAAAGCCCCAGCCGGCGATGGCCATGGGAAAGTTCCAGGGGACGATGATGCCCACGACACCGAGTGGCTCGTGGAAGGTGACATCGAGGCCACCGGGCACCGGGATCTGCCGGCCGCTGTGGCGTTCGGGGGCGCCGGCGTAGAACTCGATGACGTCGCGCACGTTCCCCGCCTCCCAGCGTGCGTTCCCGACCACGTGACCGGCGTTGATCACCTCCAGGGCGGCCAGCTGCACGATGTCGGCGTCCACGGCGGCCGCAAAGCGGCGGAGCAGGCGGGCCCGGTCCCCGGGCGCCACCGCACGCCACTCCTCGAAGGCGGCGGCGGCCTTGAGAATGGCGGCATCGGTCTGCTCGACGGTCAGGCTCTCAATGGTGGTGAGCACCTCACCGGTGGCGGGATTGCGGACGTCCACGCCGTGATCTTTGCCGATGGCGGCCCCGGGTCCCCAACCGGGCCCGACGACCCCCCGGTACAGTGCGGGGCCGTGCCCCAATCAGACACTGTCCAGTTCAACCTGGCCAAGGCCTTCGACACGCTGGTCGAGACCCTGGCCGACCGGGAATGCATTGTGTGGCGGGACCGCCGCCTGAGCTACGCCGACCTGCAGGAGCGCTCCCGCCGTCTCGCCTCCTACCTGCACGGCCGCGGCCTGGGCGTGCACCGCGAACGGGCCGACCTGGCGGCCTGGGAGTCGGGACAGGACCACGTCGCCCTGGCGCTGTACAACGGCAACGAGTATCTCGAGGGGATGCTGGGCTCCTACAGAGCCCGCGTGGCCCCGTTCAACGTGAACTACCGCTACGTCGGCGAGGAGCTGCAGTACCTGCTCGACGACGCCAAGCCCAGGGCCGTCATCCTCCACTCCTCGCTGGCCCCGACCCTGGCCGAGGTGCTGCCCACGCTGGCCTCGCCCCCCGAGGTGCTGCTCCAGGTCGAGGACGAATCGGGCCACCCCCTCCTGCCCGGGGCGGTGTGGTACGAGGAGGCGCTGGCCGCGTCCTCGCCCGAGGGACCTCCGGTGGAGCCCTCCCCCGACGACCTCTACGTCCTCTACACGGGAGGCACCACGGGAATGCCCAAGGGCGTGCTGTGGCGTCAGCACGACATCTTCATGGCGGCCATGGGCGGACGGCAGGTGGGCACGTGGAAGATCGTCACGAGCTACGAGGAGCTGACGGAGCGGCTGGCGTCGAGCTTTCCCGTGCGCCTCATGATCCTGCCGCCGCTCATGCACGGCGCGGCGCAGTGGGCCTGCTTCATGTTGATGGCGCAGGGGGCCACGCTGATCTTCCCGGACGAGACCCGCCGAGTCGATCCCGATGACGTGTGGACCGTCGTCGAGCGCGAGAAGGCCAACTCCATGACCATCGTGGGCGATGCGGTACTGCGCCCGCTGCTCGTGCAGCTGGATCGGAAGTCCTACGACCTCTCGTCGTTCTTTGCGGTCGGGAACGGGGGGGCGCCGTTGACGCCGGCCGTGCGGGCCATGGCGGTCGAGCGCATCCCCAACCTCGTCATCTCGGACTCGGCGGGGTCGTCGGAGACCGGGGCGCAGATGCACGTGACGTCCATCGACGACGTCGCGGTGGGCTCGTTCCTGCCCGGTCCCGGGACGCTGGTGGTCGACGAGACGCTGTCCCGCGTGCTGCCGCCGGGGCACGAGGGGAACGGCTGGCTGGCGCAGACCGGGAATGTCCCTCTGGGGTATCTCGGCGACCCCGAGAAGACGGCGCGTACCTTCCCCGTGATCGACGGTGTCCGCTATTCCATCCCCGGTGACCGGGCTCGGCATCGGGCGGATGGTCAGATCGAGCTGCTCGGGCGGGACTCGGTCACGGTGAACTCGGGGGGCGAGAAGATCTTCGTCGAAGAGGTCGAGCGGGCGATCGCGGGCCACCCGGGTGTGGCGGATGTCGTCGTCGTGGGCCGGCCTTCGGAGCGCTGGGGCCAGGAGGTGGTGGCGGTGATCCAGCTTTCCGAGGGTGCGACCGCCACCTCTGCGTCCGTGGTGGAGGAGGCCTCGACCCACATCGCTCGCTACAAGTTGCCGAAGGACGTCGTGTTCGTGGACGCGATCCAACGGTCGCCGTCGGGCAAGGCGGACTACCGCTGGGCGGCCGAGACGGCGGTCAAGGCGGCGACGGGGGGCGGGGCCTGAGGGCCACCTCGCTCCTCGGTGGCCCATGTGTCGTCACGGCGCGGCTGGTGCTGGACCGTTCACCGACATGGACCGGGAGCCCTTCTTCGATCTGAACATGTACGGCTGGGCGAGATCGTCGGCTCTACCGCGACACTGGACACGCGGTCGCAAGCGGTGACGGGCGCATCGGCACGAGGCGCGCCGGTGCACTCGTGGTCAACGTCACACCTCGGCCCTAGCGTGGCGTCATGAGCGAATCGCCGACCGTGAAGCGGTGCGACTGGGCGGGCCACGACCCCGAGATGGTGGCGTACCACGACACCGAATGGGGCGTGCCGGTACACGACGACGTCAAGCATTTCGAGTTCCTGGTCCTCGAGGGCGCGCAGGCCGGGCTGAGCTGGTCGACGATCCTGAAGCGCAGGGCGGGCTACCGCAAAGCCTTCGCCGGCTTCGACCCCGCCAAGGTGGCACGTTTCACACCGGCCCGGGTGGAGAAGCTGCTGCTGGACCCCGGCATCATCCGGAACCGGTCCAAGGTCGAGTCCACCGTGCGGAACGCCCGCCTCTTCTTGGACGTGCAGAAGGAGTTCGGCTCCTTCGACGCCTACATCTGGGGATTCGTGGGTGGGCGGACGCTGGTCAACAAGTGGCGCCGCACGGCGCAGCTCCCCCCGGTCAGCGCCGAATCGGAGGCCTTCAGCGCCGACCTGCGCCGGCGTGGCTTCCGCTTCGTGGGGCCGACCGTCTGTTACGCCCACCTACAGGCCAGCGGGCTGATCAACGACCATCTCGTCGGCTGCTTCCGGTACGCGGAGCTCACAAGCTCCTGATCATGAGGACACGGGCCCCGAACCGGCCCATGACGGGCTCCTCGGGAGGCAAGCCGTGGGCCCGCAGGAAGTCGTCAACCGGTCCGATTTCGACGAACCCCTCCGACGCGTAGAACGGGCCGTTCCAGGGCACGTCGCGGTACGTGGCGAGGGTGATGTCGGCATAGCCGTGCTCGGCGGCCCAGGCGCAGCCGGCGCGCAGCAGGGCTCGTCCGATGCCGTGGCGAGCGTGGTCCGGATGCACGGAGAGCTGTTCGAGATGGGCGCCGCGGACGATGCCGTCGATGGCGTCGATGCGGCACAAGCCGACCGGAGGGTCGCCCGCCACGAGGACCACCAGCGCGGCAGCGAACGCATCCACCGTGCCCGGACCGGGCAGCGGGCCGATCCCGAGCGGCTCGAACATGGCATCGGCCGCCACCTCGAGGTCGGGGAGCAGCGCGAGCTCGTCGGGGCGCACGGGGCGAACCAGTGGCAAGGACCCGGGGCGCTCCACGTCGCGACGGTAGACAAGCCGGGGCCGTGTGCGCCGGGCGGCGACAAGAAGGCGTTCTCGACGTGCTCGGCCCCTCAGGGGCGGGCTATGACGGGCAGGCTCCGAAGGGATCGATCCCGGAGTAGGAGACGCCGAACTTCTGCTGCTCGGTCGCGAGTCTGGCCCGTCAGGTTCCACGAGTTGGCGCTCTCGTTCATGTACGCCTGGGGACACGGATCGGAGATCGCGATCGTCGGGCCGTTCGGGCAGGCGTCGGGGTAGGCGGAGGTGTCGTGGACGCACGTCATGGCCTCGTGGCCCTCGGCGTAGCCCGGGCAGTCCAGGGTGAAGCCCGGGGCCGCATAGGCCTGCAGGTAGGCCAGTGCGGCGGCGCAGCCCGAAGCCGTCGCACCGCCGTAGGCCGGAAGGGCCGGGGCGGCCGGGGCCGGGGCCGGGGCCGCGGCCACTACGGCGGGGGCAGGTGTGGGAGCGGAGGCGGGGGCCGGGGCGGGTACGGCAGTCGGAGTCTGGCGAAGTCGTTGTCGTGGTGGACGGCACCTGCGCTGGCCACCAGGGCGGCTCGCGGACGTGCTGCGCGCCGTAGTCGGGCGACGAGACCGCAGCGGGAACGGCGTAGACCGCGCCGAGTGCGAAGGCGGCGACGGACGCCAGCCCGCTCATCCAGACCCAGCGGCGCACGCTCCAACGAGAGTGGGGGGTCGAGCGCGGTCGATCCGGCCGTGTTGGCCGGAAGAGGGTGGGGCTGAAGCGGGAGCACATGTGACTTTCGGCCTGGGTCCAAGTGCCCTTAAGCGGCTCCTGAAAGACAACGGCTGTTGGGCGGAATTTGGGAACCTGAGCAGGGGTTTCGACGCAGGAATCCTGCGCGGAAGCTCTGGTCGGTCCCCCACCTACCTCCGAGGGACCTTCCCGCCGGACCCATTAGCGTTGCCGGCCGTGCGCGCCGCCGTCTGCAATGAGCTGGGACCACCCTCCGTCCTGCAGGTGGAGGAACGCCCCGATCCGGCTCCCGGGCCCGGTCGAGGTGGCCGTCGCGGTCGAGGCGGCCGGCGTGAACTTCGTCGATGGTCTCTTCGTGGCCGGGCAGTACCAGATCAAACCTTCCCTCCCCTTCGTGCCCGGGCAGCGAGGTCGCGGGCCACGTGGTGGCGGTCGGGTCCGACGTCGACACCGTGGCCGTCGGCGACCGGGTGCTGGCCTCGGTGGGCCTGGGCGGCTTCGCCAGCCGCGTCGTCATTGCGGCGCACTCGGCCATCGCCCTGCCCGAGGGGCTGGACGCAGCTCGGGCCGCCACCTTCACGCAGAGCTACAGCACGTGCTTCTTCGCCTTGCGCGACCGGGCCCATGCCGCGCCGGGCGAGACCGTGCTCGTCCTCGGCGCTGGTGGCGGCGTCGGACTGGCGGCGATCGGAGTGGCGCGGGCGCTGGGCTGCCGGGTGCTGGGTGTCGCGTCGAGCGCGGACAAGCGCCAGGCGGCACTCGACGCCGGCGCGGAAGCGGTCCTGGACCCCGCAGCAGAGACGATCAAGGACGCGGCGCGAGCGTGGGCCGGGGGCACCGGCGTCGACCTCGTGGTCGACCCCATCGGCGGAGCGCTGGCCGAGCCAGCCCTGCGGGCGCTCGGCGACCGGGGCCGCTACCTCGTCATCGGATTCGCGTCGGGCGACATCCCTTCCATTCCGCTCAACCAGGTCCTGCTGCGCAACCGGTCCGTCATCGGCATCGACTGGGGCATCTGGGCCATGACGCATGCGGCCGAGCAGCGTGCGCTCCTCGAGGATCTGCTGGCCATGGTGGCAGCGGGCACGCTGGACCCGGTGCGTCCGACCGAGTACCCGCTCGACGATGTGGCCGGCGCGCTGGAGGACCTCTAGGCCGGCGCGCGGTGGGGAAGATCGCGCTCGTGCCGTAGCGGCGGGAAGCGAGGCGGTCGGCTCACGCGTCGCGACTGAGCACCCACCAGATGGCGAATCCCACGAGAGCCGCCGCCAGGACGACGAAGATGGCGGCCTCCATGCCCTGGAAGGCCCAGAACCGGCCGGCGGGCTGGAAGGTGACCGCCTGGCGGAAGCCGTGGGACGCCAGGCACTGACCGAGCACGCCCTTGCCCCCGGATGGTGGTGCGGCCTGGCATGCCGCGGGGAACTGCGAGAAGTCGAGGCCCGGGCCGAGGGACTTCCCCGTCGGGCTGACCAACCCCTGCGACACGATCCAGGCGCCGCTGGGGCCGGCGTCAGAGCCCTGCAATGGGAACACCTTCGTGACCGGCGCCAGGTAATTCGGGCGCAGGTACACGCCGATCACCACCCTGAGGCGACGAAGATCACCAACGTGGCGGCCAGGCTCGGCAGGACGCGACGGATGACGGAGCCGACGGCGATCCCGAGCGCGACGGCGAAGAGCGCGTAGGCGACGGGAACGATGCCCTGAATGTCGAACGCATCGAAGCGGGAGGCCAACGCGTTCTCGGGGTAACGCCACCAGCTGACGAGGGCCGCGAGGGCGGCGCCCCAGACGGCGGCGGCGAGAAGGGACCAACCGATGTTGGCGCGCAGCCAGCGCCAGCGGCTCACCCCCTGGGTCCAGGCCAGGTTGTGGGTGCCGTCCTCGAACTCCTTGGCCAGCAGCGGAGCTCCCCAGAACAGCCCGAACAGAAGTGGGACGGCCATGGTGAGATCGACCAGATCGATGATCGCCCCGTCGCCCCGGAACAGGATGCTGCTGAGATCCCCGCAGCTCTGCGTGGCCGCACAATTGGCGAGCGCCGTCCGGTAGTCGTCCGCCATGGTGATGCCGGTGACGACCAGGACGACGGTGAGCGCCGCCAGGGCCGCGACGGCCAAGTAGGCCTGGTTGCGATGCAGACGCCAGACAAGGTGGTTCACGGCGCGACCTCCAGATGACGAGGCGTTCGTTCGGCGCCGATGCCGGCTCCCTCGTTGCCCATATAGGCGAGGATCACGTCCTCGAGGCCGACCTCGGCCTGCTCCCACGACGGGTCCAGCACCGGTCCGTCGGTGCGCACGAGCAACCGGGTCTGTCGTTGCGTCTGCGTCGCACTGATGACGGTGAGGCCCGGCTCCACCGCGTCGAGGGGACGGCGCGGGCCGAGCAGCATGCGATGTGTGGCCAAGACGTCGTCGATGTCCGCACAGAGTTGGACGCGCGAGGCGCTCAGCAATATGACGTGGTCGCACACGCGCTCGAGGTCGTGGACGAGGTGGGACGACAGGATGACCGAGACACCGCCGTCGGCCACCGCGTCGCTGAGGGCCAACAGGAACTCCCGGCGGGCCAGCGGGTCGAGGGCCGCCACCGGCTCGTCGAGGAGCAGGAGCCCGGGCTGCTTGGCCAGGGCGAGGCCCAACGCGACCTGGGCCCGCTGACCACCCGACAAGGTGGCGACCGGCCGATCCGTCGGCACGTGCAGGCGGGCCAGGCGGTCCCGCGCGCCCTCGGCATCCCACCGCTTGTTGAGGTGGGCACCGAGCCCGATGTGGTCTTCGGCGCTCAGGCGCCTGTAGAGCGGCACGTCCTGCGCGAGATACCCCATGTCGGCCAGGAACTCCTCGGAGCCGTCGGGGTCCCGTCCGAGCACCCGGGCCCAACCGGCACTGGGCGATGCCAGTCCGGTCAGGAGCCGGAGCAACGTCGTCTTGCCCGCGCCGTTCGGGCCCAGCAGGGCGGTGACCCGCCCGGACGGGACCTGCAGCGAGCAGTCCTGCAGTGCCCACAGCTGCCCGTACTGCTTGCCCAGCCCGCCGGTCTCGACTGACGGACCCGTCATGCGACTTCGACCGCCGTCGTCCCGCGCAATGTCTCGCGCAGGAGGGCTTCCATCGCTTCGTCGTCCATGCCCTCGGCCCGCGCGGAGTCCACCCACTTGGACAGGCCGCGGGCCAGCCGGACCTGTGTGCCGGGCGGGGGGCCGTTGGGGCGGCGGGCGACGAAGGTCCCGATCCCCTGGCGCCCTTCGACCAGGCCCTCGTGCTCGAGCTCGCGGTACGCCTTCTGCACCGTGTTGGGGTTGATTGCGAGCTCCGCCACCACCTCCTTGACCGTCGGGAGCTGGTCGCCGACGTCGAGGACCCCCATGCGCACGGCCTGGCGGACTTGCTGGACGAGCTGGAGGTAGGCGGGCACACCCGAATCGGACCGCAGGTGGAAGGTGACCGCTTGGGGCAGCAGTTCACTAGTCATGTAGGTAACTATAGAAGATCCGCATCCGAAAGCAAGGCGGGCCGTCTCCGCCGATGAGCGTCGGCCCGGCGGAGGGCAGGATCGATCAGGCGAAGTGCGGGATCACCTCGGTGCCCATGAGCTCAATGGTCTGCATGACCGACTCGTGGGAGATGTTGTAGGGATTCACGAGACAGAGCAGCAGGTCGACCCCGGCGGCCTCGTAGGCACGACACGCCTCCAGGCACTCCTCGGGCGTCCCCAGCACGCAGGCGTTGGCGTCGACGAGGTACTCGAGGCTCAGGAGGTCGAGCGTGCCCTCGTCGTCGGTCTTCTTCATGTCGGCGGCGTAGGAGTAGCTGCCGAGCTCCTGCTTGCGCTCGGCCATCCAGTCGGTGAGCGTGGCGATCTGGCGGGCGCCGGTCTTGGGGTACCACTCGAACGACTCGCGGGCCTCCTCCTTGGCCTTGTCGGAGTCGGGTCCGCACAGCGCCATGGTGAAGGTCGCGGCCTGGTTGTGCACGAAGGCGCCGATGGGCTTGGTGCACTGCTCGACGGCCGCCCGGTACACGTCGATCTTGCGCTTCACCTCCGATGGGCGGAAGGCCGACGGCGAAGGAGCACAGGCCCAGGCCGAGGTCGCCCACCTGTGCATGACCCTCATCGCTGGTGGTGGCTCCCCACAGGGGCGGGTGCGGCTTCTGCCACGGCTTGGGCTGCACGCGGCGCCGCGGCATCTGCCAGTACTCCCCGTCGAACTCGTGCTCCTCGTTGGTCCAGCAGCCGACGATGTGCTCGAGGGCCTCCTGCCACATCTGGCGGCTCTGCGCGGGGTCGACGCCGAAACCCTCGAGCTCGGCCCGTGTGGCTGAGCGGCCCGCGCCCATGTCGACCCTGCCCTTTGACAAGAGGTCGAGCACCGCGACCGACTCGGCGGTGCGCACGGGGTGGTTGTAGGGCTTGGGCATGAGGCGCACGCCGTAGCCGAGCCGGATGTTCTCGGTTCGAGAAGCGATGGCACCGTAGAGAACCTCGGGGTTGGAGCAGTGCGAGTACTCCTGCAGGAAGTGGTGCTCGACGGTCCAGAAGGCGTGCCAGCCGTACTTGTCGCCGGCGATGGCCTGCTCCAGCGTGTTCTGGTACGCGATGAGCTCGCTGTCCTCCTCCCATGGGCGGGGGACGGGGATTTCGTAGAACAGCGCGAACTTCATGACGTGGCTCCCCCTGGGACTGTGGTCGATGGACGGTCCCGGGGACGCAGACCCGGGCTAGAACTGTGCACTGCTCCTATCAGCCCGGGTTGGCCGGGCGCAACCAAACGACCAGCGACCAGCGGAGGCACCATGCGTGGATTGGACGGCCGGACCTACATCGTGACGGGGGCGGCCTCGGGCATCGGCCGCGCCACCGCGACGCGACTGCTGGCCGAGGGGGCGCGCGTCGTGGGCGCCGACCTGGCGCCGGAGGGCGAGGTCCCTGACGGCGGCGACGAGGGGCGGTGGCTCTTCGGTCACGTCGACGTGGCCGACGAGGCTTCTGTGGTCGAGCTCGTGCGAGGGGCGGTGGCGTTCGGCGGCAACGTCGACGGACTGGTGAACGCGGCGGGCGTGGCGGGCGGCGGTCCGGTGCACATGCTCCCGGCGGACGAGTGGGCCCGCGTCATCGCCGTGAACCTCACCGGGACCTTCTTGATGGCCAAGCACGTGATCGGCCAGATGTTGTCGCCAGCCCGCGGGCAACGACGGCCAGCGCGGCTCGGTGGTGACGGTGGCCAGCATTGAGGGCCTCGAGGGCACGGCGGGCGGCAGCGCCTACAGCGCGTCCAAGGGCGGCGTCGTCCTCCTGACCAAGAACATGGCCATCGACTACGCCGGGCGCGGCATCCGCGTCAACGCGGTCTGTCCCGGATTCATTGAGACTCCCATGACCGCCGCCATCTTCGGTCCCGGCATGGAGGCTGCGCTGGCCGACATCGTCCATGAGCACAAGCTCGGACGCCGCATGGGCCGGCCCGAGGAGATCGCCGCCGTGGCCGCCTTCCTCCTCTCCGACGATGCCTCTTTCCTCACGGGCCACGCCTTGCCCGTGGACGGCGGCTACACCGCGGGTCGGGACCATGGCGTGACGGACATGTTGGGGCTGTCGGGCCCTGAATGAACTGCGGTAGGCGTCCGCTCTCGCCGAGTGGCGGCCCGTCCTTAATATTCAAGTAGCTGCTTAAGTATCAACCCCGTCGGCGCGGCCAGAGGGAATGGTCTGCCGGGCGGCCCGCGCCCCCTTTTCCTTCGGGCGGGGCCTCCCCTGCCGGCCCGATGTGGCCTAGTAGCCTTCGCCGCGTGACGACTGTTCACGATCGCACAACCGCGATCGATCGCGTGCCCGCCGTCGCTGCCCTCTTCGTGTGGCCCGCCCAAGCCGAACACATGATGACCGCCGTGTGGTCATTGCGGTCTGCCGGGATCCATATCGTCGCCGGTGGGCCCTCGGGCGAGGCGATGGTCGCCTTCCGGGAGCTGGGTTGCGAATGCGTGATGGCCATCAGCCCCGCCGACCTGATCAATCAGGCATGGGAACTCCACCACCTGCCCGTGCTGGCAGTGGCGGATGCCGTCAGCCTGCCGGACAATTTCCTCGGTCGGGCGCTCCAACTCATGGCCGACGACCTGCGGGTGGCGACCGTCTCGTTCTTCAGCAACGACGCAGGGTTCCTGAGTTTCCCCGTGAGAAACGAGCCCACGCCGCAGCCCCCCGAAGGCAATGACCCCACCTCGGTGAGCCGTCGCCTTCGCGAGCTCGGCCCCCATGATCCCCCATGCCCCATTCCGACCGCCGCCGGAGTTGCGGTCCTGCTGTCTTCCTCGGCGCTGGGCGCCGTCGGTGGCACTATTCCCGGGCCGAAGTCGGAGTTGGCCGGGACGCTGGCGGATTTCTCGGTCCGGTCAAGGTCGAGGGGCTTCATCCACCTCGTCGACGACTCAACCTTCTTCCTCCGCCACAGGGCACCCGGCGACGCTCCCCACAGGATGGGAACGCTCGACGACCTCCATCCCGAAGAGAGGCACTGGATCCACACCCTCTACCCCAACGAGGTCGAGTTCGTGGACTTCGAGGCGCGATCGACGACGTCGCCACTCGCCCTCACCCACGGGCTGGCCCGGACCAAGGTCATGGGGCTCCGCGTCGTCGTCGACGGTTCTTACCTCGGACCTCATGAAATGGGCACCCAGGTCTCGATCCTGGCCTGTGTCGAGGCGCTGTGCCTTCGACGCGATGTGCGCGAGGTTGTGGTGGCGCTGCGTACCGACATCCCGCCGTACGCGACGAGAGTCCTCTCGCTGCCGAAGGTCACCCCGCGCATCGTCAACTTCGACACTCTCGATGGCCTCGATCATTGCGATGTCGCGCACCGGATGGTGCAACCGGATCAGTGGTTCTCCGTCGATCGCTGGCGCACGGTCGCGGATCGCGTGGTCGTCACCGTCCTGGATTTGATCGCCTACCGAAACGGGGCCTACCACGAGGACACAGAGAAGTGGCTTCTGTATCGCGAGGCACTCCGCGTCGGCGCCGCCGACGCGGACGCGGTCGTCGTCATTTCGGAGGACGTGAAGGTACAGGCCGAGATGGAGCGCCTGCCCATCGACCCCCAACGACTGCGTGCGATCCCCTTCGGGACCGAGCACCTCACCGGCAACGAGCCCACCGAAATGCCTCGCGAGCTCGCGGCACGGGGTTTCGTCGAAGGACAGTTCATCCTCTGCTTGGGTACCGACTACGCCCACAAGAACAGAGATATTGCGATGGCCGTCGTCGCGCTCCTCCGTGAACGTGGACATTCACACGCCCTCGTCATGGCTGGCCCGACTGTGCCTCACGGCTCCTCGCGACTCAGTGAAGCGAACATGAGGCTGCACCATCGCGACACGCTCGAATCGGACGTCTTTCTTCTCCCGGACCTCCCGTCAGCCGAGCGCAACTGGCTCGTCCGTCATGCTGATCTGGTGCTGTATCCGTCCTCTGCGGAGGGATTCGGACTGGTTCCCTTCGAGGCGGCACGTTTCGGAACACCGACCCTGTTCACCCGCTTCGGTCCGCTGCAAGAGCTGGCTCCCGACATTCCGGTATCCGCCGAAGACTGGTCCCCCGACGCGTTGGCCGAGGCGGCCGATTCGTTGCTCAGCGACCCTGCACTCGCCCGCCTCCAGATAGAGTCCTGCATCGCCGCCGGGACGAAATACACTTGGGCGGCGACCGCAGATAATCTCGCCGATCTCTACCGCCATGTCATGGCGCTCACACCGAGCTGACGAAATCGTTGCGGCGTTCCAAGGAGGTTCCGTGCAAGAAGCGCTAGAGAAGGAGCTCGACCGGCTCTCTTTGATTCAGGCCCTCGTGGATACGGAGATGGCCACGGCACGAGTGATCGACCTCACCGAGCGGCTGGTTGACGCCCGTGAGCAAGTCGTGAACCTCCGGAGCGAGTTGGAACACCAACGGATCGAGTACGCCCAGTACAGGGCCGAGCAGGAGCAGGTGAAGTCTTCCGCTGCGTTCCGGCTGGCAGCGCGCATCTGGGCGGTCCGCAATGCCTTCGGTGTCTGATTCATCCTGGCGAGTTCTCGTCGCTCTGCTCGTCTACAACGGCGAGGAATTCGTCGTGCCGTGCCTGTCTTCATTGGCCCGGCTGAACGCGGGACCTCATTCCGTCGACGTCTTGGTCCTTGACGATGCGAGCCCGAATCCGGGCTGGAGCGAACGCTGCGGTGAAATGACCACCGACCTCGGGTTTGGCTACTACCGGACCCCGAGGAACCTGGGCATCCCGCGCAACATGAACCTCGGGATGCTGCGAGCCGTCGATGCGGAATACGACGCAGTGATCCTGCTCAATTCCGACACTGTCCTCCCCGAGAATTTGATCCCGACGCTGCTGCGACCCCTCATGGAGGACGAGTCGGCTTCCTCCTCTACGGCGTGGTCCAACAATGCCAGCGTCTACTCCATCCCCAACAGCGATCCGGATCATTTGGCCGAAGAACCGGGACTTATCGACTGGATATCCGAGCGTATGGACGAGGAGTTCGACGGGCAGGCGATAGCAGTCCCATCGGGTGTGGGGTTCTGTATGGCGATCCCCACCCGAGTGATTCAGGACGTCGGACTCATGGACCCGGTGTTCGGTCGTGGCTACTCGGAGGAAATCGATTGGTGCCTCCGCAGCCACACCATGGGCTACAAATCCGTGCTCGCTCCTTCGTGCTTCGTCTACCACGCAGGAAGCGGCATCACGAAGGCAGAGGGGATCATCGGTGACGGCGACCGTACCGTCAACGCCCACCAAGCGATCATCGACCAGAGGTACCCGCTGTACATTTCTCAGCTCATCGCTCTGCCCGCCTCGAGCATCATTGACGGCATGCGTGAACGCGGGCTGCGCCAGATCGTCATCTCGGCTGCCCGTGAGAGGGGTTACCGCCTTGAGACGAGTCGTCTCAATCAACACGCCAGAGACCGCGACCTCGTGCGCTTCCGCATCGATCCCGATGGAGACGCGCCCATGATCATGGCCGCCTACGAGGGGTTCGAAGCTCAGTTTGCCGTGGGCGAGGGGGGCACCTTGCCCACCGTCGAAGCGATTGTGGGGCAGCCGCCGAGCGAGATCAGAATCTTCGACCGCGGGAACGCATCGAAGGAGCTCGAAGCCGAGGCCGCCCGCGCCGGCGCTACGCCCATCCTCCGACGGGCCCCCTACCGGGAGCGGGTCTTCTGATGTCCAAAGTCAGCCAGGTCGCGCGCTCGGGGGGCGCCGCCGTCATCCGCAAGGCGAGCTCGTTCACGGGGACGAAACCGCAGGGACTGCCGGCACCCCTGCAGGGCGGGGGCCCGTACGAGCTCATCGAGACCGACATGGGCCCTCTCTGGATGTTGACCCGGGACGAGGTCATGCGCCCGTACCTGATGCGGCGCAAGACCTGGGACCAGTCGACGGGTGCCCTCCTGAGAAGGCTCCTACGTCCGGGCGCCCGGTTTCTCGACGTGGGCGCCAACGTCGGCTATTTCAGTCTCTTCGTGCATCGCCTGGCCCTCGACATTGAGATCGACTCGGTCGAGCCGCACCCGGTCCTGCACGAACTCCTGCAGGCGAACCTCTGGGCGAACAGCGCAAGCGCGAGGACCCACAATGTGGCCCTTGGCGAGCAGCGGCGACTGATCCCGATGGGGTCTCCGGACATGAACCCTGGTGACTCACGCATCGGCATTCGGACTCCCGACAGTCGATACGACCTCATCGTCCCCGTCCTTTCGGGCGACGAACTGTTGGCTGGCCGGACGTTCGACGTAGCGAAGATCACCGTGCAAGGTTTCGAACCTGAGGTGGTCCTCGGCATGGAACGAATCGTGCGGAATTCACCGGCCATTGTGCTCGTGGTCGACTTCTGGCCGAGCGCCATCGAAGACCGTGGACTCGATCCGCTCGAGGTCCTTGATCGCTACCACCAGATGGGATTCCACATCGCCGTGAACGACGATGGCGGGACGGGCACGTGCCCCGCTGAGAACGTTCTTGCGCATTGCCGCTCTGCTGGTCCCAACGGACAGGTCAAGCTGATCCTTCGGCGCAACGCGTAGCACCCCCCTGCGTGACCGAACAGTCGCAGGAAGAAAGCAGCAGGCACTCGCGGCGAGACGGCTGGTTGGGAGTCATCGTCTTCAGTGCCGCAGCACTGTGTGCCGCCATCTGGCTTCTTGACCTCGGCCGAGGCCTGACGTTCTTCTTCGACGAATGGGACTTCATCGAAGCGGCAGGTACCTCAGGGTACTGGCACAACGTCCTGCAGCCGCACAACGGACACCCTTCGATGATCCCGTTTTCGATGTACGAGGTACTGCTCCACACCGTCGGCCTTCGGCACTATTGGCCTTATCAGCTGATCCTCGTCCTGCTCGATGTCGGTTGTGGCCTTCTGCTCTTCCTCCTCTTGCGGCGGAAGCTTCACCCAGTGCTTGCCGCCGCCGCTTCCGCCGTCTTGATGCTGCTCGGGCCGGCCTGGCAGGACCTCCTCTGGCCCTTCCAGTTCGGATTTCTCGGAAGCGTCGCCGGAGGTCTCGGTGCGCTGGTCTTCCTCGACCGGGGTACGCGTCGTGCGGATATCGGTGCCTGCATCTGTCTCGTCGCGAGCGTGGCCTGCTCTGGGGTGGGGCTCCCTTTTGCAGTGGGCGTCATGGTGGAACTGGCCTGGCGACGCCAGAGCTGGCGACGTCTGTGGATCCCGGCCATTCCGCTCGCGCTCTTCGTCGTGTGGTACGAGACGATCGGCAAGTCCGCCACGTCCTCCTCTCTTTCACCTGGCTCCGTCGTGCGCTCCATCGGCTCAGACACGGCAACCACCGTCGGTGCGCTCGTCGGCCGCGGATCGACCGTCGGGGCCGTACTGACGGGGGTACTTGCCGCGGCAATAGTCGTCGCCGTCGTGCGCAGTCCGGGTCGGGCGGCGCGCCTCGCCATGGCCACGAGCGGTCTCGTGGCGTTCTGGCTGCTGACCCTGCTGGCCCGCGGCGTCTCCCAGGACAGCGCCAGCCGCTATCTCTACCCGGCGGCCGCTCTCGTCTTGGTTGCGACAGGAGAGCTTCCGACATTGGTTTCGAGGCGGGATCGGGGGCGTCATGCTGCCGGCATACCAGCATGGACGGCACACCTGGGGGCGATCGCCGTTCTCTTCGTGGTGGCCTTCGCAGCTCTTGCCATCTGGTGGAATGCCGCTCCCCTCGCCAGCAGCGCGACAAATCTCAACGGAGTGTCGGCGCAGGTCGAAACGGAGCTTCGTGCCGTGACACTTGCAGGGTCCGCGCTCCCGGCGACCTTCCAGCCGAACGGATCCCTGATGCCTCAGGTAACCGTCGGTCCGTATCTGAAGTCGGTCGCCGCGTTCGGCTCTCCGGGCGGCTCCCTCACGAACGCCCCCGATCCACTCGGTTCGATCGCTGACGCTATGTTGCTTCGAGGCCGACCGATGGAAGTCTCTGCCGGCGACCCGGACAGTTCTCCCCCCGTAGGGAAAGACTGTCAAAGGTCAGCTTTGGGTCCCAATAGGCCGAACGTGTCGTTCACCCTGTCGCAACGGGGCTCCGTCATCACCGCTCCACGAGATGCAGCCATTGCATTGCGGGTCAAGTCCTTTGCCGCAACATTCCCCGCCGTACCGCTGACCACGATCTCTCAGGGAGAGACTGTCACCCTCAAATGGTCACCGCTGCCGACCAGGATTCGCTGGACCTTCGAGGTCACGCCGTTGCCCGCTCCTGCTCCCGCCGGCTCAGTCGTCACCGTCTGTCCGGAGATTGCCGCCGGCTCGTCGTCGGGCACCTGAGGGTCGGGAGGAACGGGCGCACACGGCGTTTCCCACTCTGAAATGGAGCAGCCGCCTTAAGACGGCGACCCTCCGGAATCCCGAGACTGCGAAAAGCTCTTGGCCATTGCAGCCTCCAGCCGGCTGACACGTTCACCGATTCGCTCGAGAGCAACCGCGACCACTGGCGGCACGCGCGCGCCGTCGATCGCTCCCACCGAGGCGAGAGGCGCATCTCCGGCCGAAGCGGTTCCCTCGTCGTGGACGGGACGGGCCACGATCGCTCGATCCCGATCCTCTCGGTCGTCGCGTTGGAGGAGGACGATGTCCTGAAATCCCAGGTCGGCATGGGAAAGATAGGCGGTCACGTCGAACCACTCTGCCCAGTGCTCGAACACGTACCAGGGCGCATGGAATGTCGTGTGGTAAAAGCTCGGGAAGCTACTCCCGACGTACGAATCCGAAGATATGAAGAGGATTCCCTGGCGCTCAAGCTCTCTTCGCCAGACCTCCGACGTATCGCCCTCGAAGCGGGCGGCATGTTCGGAAATCGCGAACGCCCGAGTTCCGTGTACGGACAGCAGCGCGATACCACCGGGCTTCAGCACTCTTCGCAATTCGGCCAGCCAAAGGTCTTGCATTCGTTCGTCAATGTGCGTGAAGACACTGTGGTTGAGGATCAGGTCGAAAGACTGGTCGGCATACGGCAACGGAGGTTCATGATCGTTGCGGGCGAACTGGACCCCAGGAAGGTTGCTCTGGTTCCAGGCAATCGCTTCAGCGTCGATGTCGCAGCCGAAAAGCTCGCTGCCGGAGGTCTCGTACTGGAGCCAACGAGTCACGCGCGCACAACCGCATCCGAAATCGAGGATGCGTGGGAATTCGGCGAAGGTGCGACCGATCCCAGCGAGGGCCGTCGTGATGTCACGCAACGACTCCTGACCCGTCTGATCGAAGAGGACCCGGTGCCTTTCGGCATCATCGTTCTCAAAGCCACTGACAACTCTGTCGATGAGAAAATCGGGGGGTCGCGGAGGATCCACGGGACGATCCGTCGAACTCGATGATGTGCTTGTCATGCGGACTTCGTACTCCCTCTCGAGTGGCTTCGTTGCCAGGTGTCCGTCAGGCTATTCCAGCGGGATGTGGCGGGTCAGATTCTTCTCGGCCGGTGCGGGCTGCAATCCTAAGTGCGGGCACGCCGAACAGCCCCGACTGCGGTGTCGCGAGGACACTTTGCCTCGGCAAGGGGCATCTCGGAGTTGCCAGCCGTGGACCGTCTTGTCTCCAACCGCAATTGTGCAGTCGGCTTAGGCTGGCAGCATGGACCAGGATGGAGCATTCGCGCCAAGCGAGAAATCGGCCGTTCGCTGGTTCGCCGCGCAGCCGTATTGGTGGGACAGCCACTATGTGCAAGCCGTGGACGAAATCGTCGCTTTTCTCGGCGGGGATGGTTTGAGCCTGGACGGTCGGCGCGTGCTCGACCTTGGCTGCGGTGATGGAATCCTCACGACCGGCCTGGCGCAACGCACGGGAGCGGAGTCCGTCATCGGTCTCGACCTGCATCGGGTCGATACGGAATTTCTCGCAGCAAAAGCGGCTGAGCACGGCGTCTCCATCGATCGCTCACAGCCGACCTTCGGCGTTTCACAACTTGCGGACCTGGGCCTGCCGGACAGCTCTGTGGACATCGTCATTTCGTGGTCTGTCTTCGAACACGTCTCGAACGTCGCCGACCTGCTGCACGAGATACGCCGCGTACTGGTGCCTGAAGGCCTCCTCTTTGTTCAGATCTGGCCCTTGTTCCATTCAGAACATGGGTCACACCTTTGGCCGTGGTTCGAGCAGCCCTATCCTCACCTTCGCCTTGACGCACGCGAGCTCAGGGCAGAGTTGCGAAACCGCACCGGTGACCCCGAACTCACCGAAGCCATGTTCGACCTGTACTCCAGCTGTAACCAGGTCACCGTGGACGAGCTCGGCTCGGCCCTCGTTGCGGGCGGGTTCTACATTTCGAAAGTCCAGACTGACAGTTCTGCGATCCATATTCCCCCGGAATTGCAGACCGTACCGCTTTCACTCCTCACCACCGCAGGAGTCAAGTTGACCGCGGTGAACCTGAAATCCTGAACGGCCGGATCTTCGGACTCGGCACCTAGGGCTTGCGCCACGCGGTCAGCTTGAACCCGGCCGGCGACAGGCGAGTCCAGGGAACGCTCTGCAAATCCGCTGGCAAGTGAACCTGCCCGGTCATGAGTTCGAGGCGGCCGACGCTGAAACCATGCTCAACGAGCAGATACTGAATTTCATCGATCGTGATCCGGTTGCACGAGTCGTAGGAAGCCATGGTCTGCGCCAGCCAGTCTTCGCGACGCAAATCGATCCTTTTGAGGTAGTCGTCAAGGGTATCCGCCGTCCCGCCAGGAACCTCGAGGGGCATAGGGAGGCGATCGAGCCCACGTAGCTTCTCGAAGATCTCATCCCTGCTGTGGCGCAGATGGTCGAAGGGGCTGAGCCATTGCCACAGATGATGACCGTGTTCGGAATACCACAGCGGCCACACCTGTATGAAGAAATGTCCGTAGGGCTTGATGACTCGCCTCGCCTCGCCCATGAAGCCAACGCGGTCGAAGACGTGCTCCATCACCGACCAGGAGACACCGACATCGAACTCGGCGTCGGCGGCATGGAGCACCCCTCCTGCGGCCGAACGAAACTGCACGTCAAGTGCGGCGAGGTCAAACCCTCGGCCCTTGACTTCGATCTCCAACGCCGTCGTGTCCGTCGGATCGATGTCAAAACCGACGACTGATGCTCCTGTGAGGTTCGCCAGGCCGGCTGACATGATGCCATCCCCACAGCCGAAGTCGGCGACTCTGGACCCCGCCAGCTTGATCCCGTCCTCGACCAGGAAATCGTTGATTTCGGCCGGCGCCGAATCCCAATGGGATGCCCACCAGCCGTCGTCACCAACCAAGGACCGAGCAGGTCTTGCCATGGCGTCTCAGGCTAGTAGCTGCTCCCGCCGGACCGGGGCACTGTGCGCGTGGCGATCGGAGGCCTCCCGGAGCCTCGGCGGCCGGTCGCTCTTCGCCTCAACGCAGCGACCCAGGGCACTCGAAAAACCGCGAACAAGCCCCGCGCAAGACGCAGTCCCTGTGCATCTTTGCAACATCGTCTCGCTGAACGGGACGACGGGCGACCACTGAGAGCCGATGCAGTGCGGCGTTGCATTTCGACGAATCCGCATCGCAGATCAGAGAACAAGGTGGTCTCGGGATATAGCCTGTCCGTCATGGGAGATGGGGACACCGTCGGTCGATCTGCGGGTATGAAGCGCGCTGTGGCCATGGCGGGTCCGGTGCTCTTCCTGATCGGCGTCGGGATCCTTGTGTACCGGGTCATGCAGACGTGGTCGGACACATCCATCAGCGAAGGCTTCGATTTCCGCCTGGTGTACGCGGCCGGCCACGCAATGACCACAGGACACTCGCTGTTCGCGGTGCAACTCTTGGGACATCCTTACGGGTATCCCCCGAGTTCAGCTCTCGTCCTCGGCGCTCCACTCTCCTACTTCAGCTGGACGACGGTCACACATATCCTCCGCCCCCTCCAGGCGGCATGCCTCGTCGCAACGGTCGTCATCGCTGCTCGGACGGTCGGTCGGGGATGGAACAGCCTCGCCGCGGGCACGGGCGTCTTGCTCGTGTCGCTCGCCGGGATCTCGAGCGATGGCCTGAGCCTCGAAAATGCCAGCATTTTCGTCGCCCTGCTCGGGGCTGCCGCATTCCTTGCGTGGTCACAGGAGCGATACATCCTCTGTGGACTGCTGTTCGGCTTCGGCATCGCGCTCAAGCCCCTCCTTCTTCCGTTGTGCATCGGATTGATCCTGCTTCGCCGCTGGAACGTGCTCGGTACTGCGGCGCTGGTCGTCGCGGTCCTGAACCTCGTGGCCCTCGGTATCGACCCCAAATCCCTCAACGGAATGGGCACCTTCGTCCGCGGCCTGCTCACTGACAGCGGAGCGATCTCCGGCGCCTTCTTCCTCTTCAACTCGGCCTACGTGAGCATGGGGGTTCTCTTCGGCTGGCCCTCCTTGGTGACCGCGGGCCTGCGCGTCCTGGTTGCAATCGTGACCATCACAGGCGTCTTCATTGTGTGGAAGACGCGCCCCGAACCGGCGCGATCTCTCGAGGCCGGTGGTTTGCTGATCGCGGGGTTCTACCTTGCATCTTCCGATCTCGAAGCTCACTGGCTCCTGGTGCTGATTCCGTTTGCCTTTGCAAGCGTGGTGTCGGGGTCACCGCTGCGATGGTGGCCGGTTGTCCTGGGGGCCATCTTCGCCTCCCAGCTCGTCACCCTGCCGCAGGGGCTGACGCAATACGGGATTTATGGCATCCGTACAGTCGACATCACGTGGGGCCTCTCACTGGTCGTGCTGGCGACGTCTGTCGCTGCCCTGTCCCTGGCGATGGGCTGGCGCATCGGACCGTTCACTGATCGCGCCAGTCCGGGTCGACATGCCCTGGTCGGCGGTCGAAGAAGGAATGTCTCTGGGCAGTCCGCTCCGGTTCTGCTGGCAACGCCGGAGTACCCCGAACGACCGGTTGCCAACGCCGCCGTGCCTCGTGGTGATCCGCCCTGACGCCAGATCCCTCCGGATCTCATCGGCTTGGGGATCAGCTGCTGGGTCAGCGCTTCGACGCGAGTATCTGCTGCCCGGTGCAGTCGGAAACGACCCGCCCCGCACACCCACGAGAGGCGAGTCCCTCGGCTCAAGACGGCGAGAATGTGCCCACATCGATCGAAGAGACGCAGATATTCTCTCCAGCCGTCTCCGCAGAAAGCTCCACGTGGTCCACACTTCGCTGCGACAGCGGCAGAAGGTAGTCACGGCTCTGGCTGGTGGTGGACAGATCGATCGTTCCCACTGAGGCAGGCACTCCCGCGCTCCACGTCAACACGTTCACGGTACCGCCCAAGGAAGTAGTCAGTCCCACGAGCAGCCACGCGTCTGGCGTGCTGATCGGTGACACGAGCTGAAGGTCGATTATGCCGCCTGGTTGGGCACTGGTGAAGCATGAGCCATCGGCCCCGCGTGCAGCGCTCGGAAACTGCGCACGCCGCGGGTCAGCACCGGCACTCCCGACAATTGCTGCAACAGGCAGGCCCAGCGGTGTGCCCGATAGCCTCTGGAACCGCACTGGCACCAGCGATCCGACGGACGTGACATCGAACGTCGCCTGGCGGAGTTGGTCGACGGCAACGTCCGGCGCAACCACGGGCAGGGTAGAAAGCAAGCTATTCCAGGGAGCAAAGGCCGACGCCACGACAGCGTCGGGCACCGCCGTGTTGAGAACGGCTACCTGGCTGCCGTGCCGGCTTGCTGCGTCGACTTGCCGCAGCAACGTCGAAAAGTAGGCCCGCGCCACTGCACTCTCCTGGTTTGATGGATCCTTGACGTTCATGGTCGTGGCGCTTGCCACGAAAGCGACCCCATAGAGAGCCAACGCCAACCCGCACGCTGCGACAACGGTTACCCGGACGCGCTGGCTCCATCCTCGGGCGTGTCTCGGAATCTGGTCGGCGTCAGCGCCATGCTGCTGCATCACGTAGGGGGTTCCGGAGAGGTCCAGGGAGAATGCGACTCCGACGCACAGGAGGAACAGGTATGCGGGCGCTTGAACGTAGTAAAGCTGCTGGCCGAAATCGACACCGAAATAGCCGACGCGATTCGCCCCGATCATGACCGAATTCGCGAGAAATCCGATGGCGAACACGGTCCAGACGCGCCACGCACTCGGACGCCGGTAGATGCTCACGGTGACGATGAGGACGAAGACGAGCGAATCAACGACCAGGGCGGCGCTGTTTGTCCATCCTGTTGTCAGGGGTCGTAGCCCGACGGCGGTGGGAGCAAACGTCTGGCTGAACTGAACACCGACGTACCGGATCAGTTCCCCGACCGTGGCCCTTGGCTTCAGAGGAGCGTAGTAGTAGGCGAAATAATTGATCATGGCCAGGGCGGTCAAGGATCCGTAACCGAGCCAGATCCAGCCCTCGCGCCACAGTCGGACGAGCGCGGACGGGATGCGACCCCCTGGAGCCAGGACGAGGAGGTCGAAGAGAAGGAGGTAGCCGACGACGAGCCACGACTGCTCGTGCGTGCACAACGACAGGCCGTAGCTCAAGAGAGAGATCACGATCCATCTGGGATTCCCGACGCGCCGATATCGGAGGTACCCAGCGATGGTCAGCAGACCGAAAAGGCTCGCGGGAAGGATGTTCGCGGTGGCCGTCCACCAGCCCAGGAGATGGACGAGTGCCAACGACTCGGCGAAACCGAGGGTGAGAAGGTGACGCCACCAGTGATGCCCGACGAGTTCTGAAATCGTCCACGAGAAGGCGAGCACGGTCGCCGCGAGCAAGGCCAGCTCAAAGGTGTGAGCAGCGGCGACGCTCGAGTGAAACCAATGGGCGAGGACGTAGTCGATCAGCCGAGAGACGGGAGAGAAGTGCTGAAAGAGGGAATCACGGAGGTAGGTGAGTGACAGGCTCGACGTCTGAGCTTGGTGGAGGAAGATGAAATCATCTTGGAAGTAGAAGAAAGATCGCGTGAACCAAGCGGCCGTTGCCAGGCTAATGACCAAGACGCCCAGCAGGGCGAGACCATTCGCGTGACGAGGGATGAACCGACGGATCCCAGCGGCGGACGGGGTACCGGCGACGACCGTCGGTTGGTCGGTTTCGGTTGGACGCTCCTGCGTGAGGACCATTGGCGACTCAGGCGCTCGCTGCGACGCACTGGTTGGCGAGAGCCGGTGCTGCGGAATCTGTCCTCAGGCCCGGGCAGACGGATACCGCGGTCGCACCCTTGCCTGACGAAGCCGGAAAGCCTCCGAGACCGCATGCGACACCGCTCTCCGCGCTCAGCATTCCCTTGCGCGGCCGCCGCGAGCATGGCGTCATTGTCCGCCGAAACCTAGCAAACGGCCCGCGAATTTCGGTGGCATTCTTGCGGGCGAAGTGGCCCACCTCGGAACCCATTGATCCTGGTCCCCACGGCGACGCCTGACGTCGGGGAGAGGGTGTGCACCGACGCTCTCCTACTCCGAGGAGCCCGCTCAGCCGGCACCTGGGCCGTGTTTCGCCGACCCGCCCGACGCGCGCCATGCCCTTCCAGTGAGGAGCCCGAGTCCGAGCGACAGCCGCCCTGGGCGGGATGCCCGCCAGCGACCGTCGGGCCGCCCGGGCTGGGGAGCAGCAACCCGTCACAGGAAGCGGACGCGGAACCTGACGAAGCCCGGGGCCCGGCCCCGAGGCCGTCGAGCGGTCCCACGGACAGGGGGTCCGGGAGTCCTCTAGCATGGGGTTTTCAGACGGAACCGGCGGTAGCTGGCTCATGACTGCAGGCGAAGGAAGGGCCGGGAATGGGATTCGAGCGGGACGTGGTCATCGTGGGGGGCTGCGGCCACGTGGGGCTGCCCCTGGGGCTGGCATTCGCCGACCGCGGACTGAAGGTTGCCCTCTTCGACCTGAACGGCGACGCCGTCGATCAGGTGGAGAGTGGCGTCATGCCGTTCGCTGAGGCGGGTGCCGACGAGGTGCTCCAGCGTGTGGTGGGAAGCCGCTTGATCGCCACCACGGATCCGGGTGTGGTGTCCACGGCGGAGAACGTCGTCATCGTGATCGGCACACCCGTCGACGAGCACCTCAATCCCGATCCCAACGCGGTATCGCAGGCGGTTGCGCAGATGGGTGACGTCCTACGCGATGGTCAACTCCTGGTTCTGCGTTCTACCGTCTATCCGGGGACCACGGCCCTCGTCGAGGCAACCGTCGCTGAACTCGGCAAATCTGTCGACGTCGCGTTCTGTCCCGAGCGGATCGCCGAGGGCAGGGCGATGACGGAGCTGTTCGAGCTTCCGCAGATCGTGTCGAGCCGGCACCCAGGCGCCCTGGACCGAGCCGAGAAGCTGTTCGGGAACCTGGCGTCACAGATGGTCCGGATGCAGCCCGAAGAGGCGGAATTGGCCAAGCTCTTCACCAACACCTGGCGCTACATACGTTTCGCGACGGCCAACCAGCTCTTCATGATGGCGAACGACTTCGGCCTCGACTACGAGCGGATTCGGGCGGGTCTGACGTTCGACTACCCGCGAGCCAGCGATCTGCCGGGCGCCGGCTTCGCTGCCGGACCGTGTCTCTTGAAGGACACCATGCAGCTGGCCGCCTTCAACAACAACAACTTTGTGCTCGGGCACGCCGCGATGATGGTCAACGAGGGGCTACCGCTGTACATGGTGTCTCGGCTCGAGAGGACGTACCCACTCTCGACCATGACGGTCGGTCTGCTCGGCATGTCGTTCAAGGCGGAGTCGGACGACATTCGGTCGAGCCTGAGCTACAAGCTCAAGCGGCTTCTTCGTTTCAAGTCGAAGGAAGTCCTCTGCAACGACCCGCATGTCACCGTCGACTTGAATCTCTCCCCCTTGGAGGAAGTGCTCGAGCGGTCGGACCTGCTGATCTTGTCCACCCCGCACCGCGAGTACCAGGGGCTGAAGGTGGACGTGCCGGTGATCGACATCTGGGGGACTTTGGGAAACGGCACCGTCCTATGAAGCCACAGGTCTCGGTGATCGTCCTGGCGCACAACGAGGGTGAGACCATCGTGCCGTGCCTCGAGCGCATTTTGGTGTCGATCCAGCTGCCCTGTGAGGTGCTGGTCGTCTACGACTCACCGGACGACACGACAGTGCCGTGGATCGAGAAGTGCCAACGGAGCGATCCGAGGGTCACTCCGGTTCTCAACCTCTACGGAAAGGGCCCGGCACGCGCAATCCGGTTCGGATTCGCCCAGGCTGCCGCGGATGTCGCCGTGGTGACGATGGCGGACGGCTGTGACGACCCGATGCAGATCGACACCCTGGCGCGCCTGGTCGACCGGGGCGTGGCTATCGCGGCGGCGTCGCGCTACATACGGGGGGGACGCCAAATCGGTGGACCCTTCGTGAAGAGTTCGATGTCTCGGATGGCCGGACTCTCCCTCCACCTCTTGGCCCGTGTGGGAACCCGCGATGCGACGAACTCCTTCAAGGCCTACTCGACCGAGTTCGTCCGCTCAGTGGGCATCGATTCCGACGAGGGCTTCGAGGTTGGCCTCGAACTTGTGGCAAAGGCCCGCCGGCTCCGCCTCCCTGTGGCGGAGATCCCGACGATCTGGCTGGAGCGCACGAGCGGGCAGTCCAACTTCAAGCTGCGGAAGTGGCTCCCCCATTACCTCAGATGGTATCGATATGCCTTCGGTTCGAAGCTCACTCTCGAGGAAGTTCGCAGCAATCTGGACCCCGCCCGATGCGCTTGAGCAAGTTCGTCT
Source organism: uncultured Acidimicrobiaceae bacterium (assembly GCA_963744045.1). Classification (GTDB taxonomy): domain Bacteria; phylum Actinomycetota; class Acidimicrobiia; order Acidimicrobiales; family RAAP-2; genus Bog-473. Next base: position 135,722 of record CAVUSB010000005.1, on the reverse strand, counting down.
TCAGCCCCTCCCGGACGTCCTCGAGATCGAAAACGGCACAAGGAGAATGTGATTAATGGCGACTGTCCTCGTCAGCGGCTCAGCTGGCTTTATCGGTGGCTACGTGGTGGAGGAGCTTCTCCGACGCGGTCATGAGGTCGTAGGGATCGACAACCTCTCGAAGTACGGCCGTGTCACGAAGTCCTACGACGACCACCGTTCGTACACGTTCGTGGAGGGCGATGCGAGGGACGTCGACCTGATGACGAAATTGCTGCTGGACTGCGACCACTTCATCGCCGGCGCCGCGATGATCGGCGGCATCTCTTACTTCCATACCTACGCCTACGACCTGCTGGCCACCAACGAACGCATCATCGCCACCTCGTGTGACGCTGCGATCGAAGCCCACCATGCAGGTCGCCTCCAAAAGGTGACCTACCTCTCGTCGTCCATGGTGTTCGAGTCCACGACCTCTTGGCCCTCGAGCGAGGAGCAAGTGCTCGAGATCCCGCCACCGATCTCGTCGTACGGCTTCCAGAAACTGGCCGTGGAGTACTTTGCGCGCGCCGCGTACTCCCAGTACGGGCTCCCCTACACCATCCTGCGCCCGTTCAACTGTGTCGGGATCGGAGAACGGCGGGCCTTGGGCGACGTCGAGATCCTCTCCGGCAATGTGAGTCTGGCCATGAGCCACGTGGTTCCGGACCTCGTCCAGAAGGTGCTGAAGGGCCAAGACCCACTGCATCTCCTCGGTGACGGCAGTCAGATTCGTCACTACACCTACGGAGGAGACCTGGCCTCAGGGATCGTCACCGCGATGGAGAGCCCCGAGGCACTGAACGAAGACTTCAATCTCTCGACCGCCACGTCGACGACCGTCCTCGAGCTGGCCGAGACGATTTGGAAGAAGATCCACGGTGAGGACTCGGAGCTCCGCTATGTGGCCGACACTCCGTTCGAACACGACGTCGCGCGCCGCATCCCCGCCACCGAGAAGGCGGCGCGGGTACTGGGATTCGAGGCCACGACCTCGCTCAGCGACATGCTCGACGAGGTGATCCCGTGGATCAAGAACGCCATGGAAGAAGGGGCGATCTGACCGCTCACCCGAGGACCATCTGGCCTCCGGCGTAGTCGAGGACGACCCAGCCGTAGCGGCGGAGCTGGTCCGAGCCCAACAGGCCCTGTGTGCCCGATTCGGTGATGGTCCCGAAATCGGTGGAGCCGATGAGCTGGGGACGGAGCGCCAGTCCCGGCACGGACCATGGACCGCTGTGCACGAGCGGAACCGTGATCACCGAGCACACGGTGGACTGGCGCTGTGCCAAGTCCGTCGTCCGCAACTGCAGTCCGCGGGCCACCAGGGACGACACCACGCTCTGCGAGGAGCCGGTGTCCACCACGAACTCCCGTCGCGGGCCCCGGACGAAACCGACCGCCACGCTCAGCGACACGTCGCCCGTGGTCGGGGTCACGGTCAGTGGCACCGTCGTCCCGCTCTCCCCCTCCATCAGCGCTGCCGGGGGCGGCCCTTGCGGTCCGGTGTACGGCGTCGAGTGGTCCAGGGGAGCGCCTTCCGGACCAGGAAGGATCAGCGCACCGGGATCGAAGTCGACACGCACGCCCCCGAAGCGGGACAGGACGTCGGAGCCGAGCAGCCCATCGGGCTCACCTTTCCCGCCCATCTGGGGCAGCGTGGCCGCGGTCAACTGCTGGGCGGCCAGGGGGATCCCATCGAGCGACCAGGCGCCCACCGCGACCGGGCGGGCTGTGCCCGTGCACCCGACGCCCGCGAACTCGGTATCCGCGCCGGCCCTCGCCAGATGCAGTCGGCCAGCGAGCCCGGCGTCGATGGTCGATTGCCCTGCCCCCGTGTCGAGGATGAAGGGATACGGCCCCTGAGTGCCGATGCAGACGTCGACGGTCTCGGCGACCTGTCCGGCGACCACGCTGACCGTCAACGGCACTTTCTCTCCACCGTCCTCCTGGGCGGTCGCTCCGCTACAGCTGTTCGTCGCCGGGGGCAGGGCGAACGTGACCTGCGGCTCGACGTGGATCGTGGCGGCCTTGTGCCTCGGCCCGCTGACCGCTGCCGCCAGGACGAGCACGAGCACCGTGATCCCGACGGCCGCGAGTGCGACGATGAGCAGACCCCGATTCCCGTGCAACGCGCTAGCGGCTGAGAGCGATCCGGACGGTGGCCATGACCAGGCGCGCCCCCAATACCAGGGCCGCCAGCGGCAGCGCGGCGCGGCGCCAGCCTTTGGTGGTCCGGAAGGTGAAGCGGAGCGCAGAGCGGTGGTGGGCCGCCATCATCCGGTAGGGATGGCGCGCCGTGCTCACGCCCTGGACGTGCGTGACCTCTGCGGTCCCGGCAAAGCCCACACCCCAGCCGGCGTCGTGCGCACGCCAGCAGAGGTCCATGTCCTCGTTGTACATGAAGTAAGCCTCGTCGAACCCGCCGAGCTCCTCCATCGCTCCCCGTCGCGCCAAGAAGCACGATCCGGACACCCACCCGGCACCCTCCAACACATCGCCCGCGGGCGTGCCGGGGTTGTAGCGCACCGTGAACGGATTGTCCGGATTGAACAGAGCCAGAAGCGCGTGCCCAGCCGCGTCGGTGAAGCTCGGGAAGTTGCGGACAGAGGGATACACCTCGCCGGTCTCGGTGAAGATCCGCGGGCCCACCAGTGCCCAGGCCGGCTCGGTCTCGAGTGCATGGCGCAGGGCGGTGAGTGCGCCCGGGTGGACGACGAGGTCCGGATTGCTCACGAGGACCCACTCCGGAGGGGTCGGTTCCCCGGCCAGAGCAGCCAGACCCCGGTTGACGCCAGCGCCGAAGCCCAGGTTGCGGCCGGTACGTACGATGCGCACGGCGTCCTCGAGCGGGTCGCCCGGAAGGTCTCGCAGAGCCGTGGCCGCACTTCCGGCGCGGCCGTTCTCGACGACGACGACGGGCAGCGCCCCGTTCTCGAGCAGCGACCGGACGCAGCCCTCGAGCAACGGCCCGGCGTCGTGGTCGACCACGACCGCAGCGATCGTGCCGGACACCCGGGTCTCAGTACTCCCGGGTGAAGCGGAACTTGATGAGCGCGCGCAGTGCGCTGATCCCGTCGCGCCAGGTGATCTTCTTCCCTTCGTCCGGCTCGCGGCCGGCGTAGGAGATCGGAACCTCGTAGATACGGTGCCCGCGGCGGAGTACCTTGGCTGTGATTTCGGGCTCGAAGTCGAAGCGGTTGGAGACCACGGTGAGACCCTCGAGCACTTGGGCATCGAAGAGCTTGTAACACGTCTCCATGTCCGACAGCGTCGAGCTGTAGAGCACGTTGGTGACGAGTGAGAGGAATCGATTGCCCATCCAGTGCAGCGGCATCATGTTCTTGCGCTCGCCGGTGAAGCGGCTGCCGTAGACGACGCGCGCTTTGCCTCGCAGGATGGGTTCGAGGAGGCGGGGCCAGTCGTTGGGGTCGTACTCGAGATCAGCGTCCTGAATGAGAAGGAGATCGCCGCGCGCCTCGGCCAAGCCGCTGCGGATGGCGGCGCCCTTGCCCTGGTTCACCTTGTGGTGGATGACTCGAACGGTCGAGTCCTCGAGAGCGCCCAACACCTTGTCCGAACCGTCGCTGCTCCCGTCGTCGACCACGATGATCTGGAGCACGACGGGGAGCTCGACCGCCCGCATGCGCCGGAGAACCTCGGCGACAGTGCTGCGCTCGTTGTAGACCGGCACAATCACCGTCAGCGACTTGTAAGAACGCAACGGGTGGGACTCGCTCATGTTGTCTTCGGTCACGTCGGCACCCGTCATACGGCCATCAGTCTTTCACCCTGTCCGCGAAGTACTCGATCGTGCGCTCGATCCCCTCCCGGAGGCCGATCTTGGGCTCCCAACCGAGCTCGCGCCGGGCGAGCGTGATGTCCGGGCAGCGACGGGTCGGGTCGTCCACGGGCAACGGCTGGTGGACGATTTCCGAGGCCGACCCCGTGACCTCCAGGACGAAGGTGGCCAACTCGAGCATGGAACGCTCATCGGGGTTCCCGATGTTGACCGGACCGACGAGTGACGAGTCGAGGAGCGCGAGCAGACCCCTGATCTCGTCTTCCACGAAACACAGGCTGCGCGTCTGGCTGCCGTCCCCGTACACCGTCAGTGGCTCACCTCGGAGGGCCTGCACAATGAAGTTGGAGACGACGCGGCCGTCGCCGGCGGACAGCCGCGGGCCGTAGGTGTTGAAGATGCGCACGATAGCCACGTCAACACCGTGTGTGCGGTGCATGGCCATGGTCAGGCTCTCCGAGAAGCGCTTGGCCTCGTCGTAGACGCTGCGCGGGCCGGTCGGGTCGACGTTGCCCCGGTAGCTCTCCACTTGGGGGTGCACCTCCGGGTCGCCGTAGATCTCGCTGGTGCTCGCCATCAAGAACCGCGCTCCGGCCTCCCGGGCAAGCTCGAGCAGCCGACGGGTGCCTTCACTGCCGACGGCCAGCGTGTCGAAGGGGCGGGCGAGGTAGGCCGGCGGCGACGCGGGCGAGGCCAGGTTCAGCACGGCGTCGACCTCGGACGCGTCGGGAACCTCGACCTGCTCGCTGACGTTCGTGACGAGCAGGCTGAATCGGTCGTGGCTCAACAGGTGGGCCACGTTCTCTCGGGAACCGGTAGAGAGATCGTCGAGGCACACGACCGTGTCTCCCCGCTCGATCAGACGGTCGCAGAGGTGCGAGCCCAGAAAGCCGGCGCCACCGGCGACGACGACCCGGCTCACTGGCGCCCGATGCCCGAGTACCGGAAACCCATCCGCCGCACGGCTGCCGGGTCGAGGAGGTTGCGGGCGTCGACGATGTTCGCCTCGGCCATGGAGGCCTTCACGCGGGAGAAATCCAGCCAGCGGAACTCGTCCCACTCGGTGAGCACGACCACGACCTGAGCCCCGGCCGCCGCTGCGTAGGGATCAGCCCGCAGGTGCAGGTCCTGCAGGTCGGGGACGTCCATCTCGGCGTGCACGGTGGGATCGAACGCCTGGACAGTGGCTCCGAGATGGGACAGACGATGGGCGATCTCCAGGCTGGGCGAGTCCCGTCGATCGTCCGTGTTCGCTTTGAACGTGAGGCCCCAGACGGCGATCGTGGCCCCCTTTGCCGAACCCCCGCAGGCCGTCTCGACCTTGGCCACCACTCGGGAAAGCTGCTCGTCGTTCGATGCGATGGCGCCGGCCAGGAGCGAGAAGTCGTACCCGGCCTCGCCGGCGATGTGGAGAAGGGCCCTGGTGTCCTTGGGGAGGCACGAACCGCCCCAACCCGGTCCGGGACGCAGGAACTCGAAACCGATGCGCTTGTCGTAGCCCAGACCGAGAAGCACGTCGCGGGCGTCGGCTCCCACCTCCTCGCACAGGCCGGCGAGAGCGTTGACGAAGCTCAGCTTGGTGGCGAGGAAGGCGTTGGACGCGTACTTGATCGTCTCCGATGTCGTGGCGTCGGTGACGATCAAGGGCGCCCGGGTGGACGAGAACAGCTCACCCACCTTGGCCGCAGCACGCGCGATCGTCCGCGCCCACCACGATCCGGTCGGGGTTGAGGCTGTCGAGCACGGCCGTGCCCTCCCGGAGGAACTCGGGATTCGAGACGACGCAGATATCAGCACGGCCGATCACCTGCTCGACCATGTTGGCGGAGCCGACGGGCACGGTCGACTTGTTGACCACGACGGCGCCGAGGGCCAGATTCGGCGCGATCTCCTTCGCCGCCGCCTCAATGTAGGACAGGTCGGCCGAACCGTCGGCGCTCTGGGGCGTCGGCACGCACAGGAACACGAACTCCGCTCCGGCCACGGCATCGACCGCCGAGTCGGTGAAGGAGAGAGAGCCCGCGGCCACGCCCTCGGCCACCAGCTCGTCCAGCCCGGCCTCGACGATGGGCATGCGGCCGGAGCGCAACGCCGACAGCCTGCCCGGCTCACGCTCCGCCAGGACGACCTGATGGCCGAAATGCGCCAGCGTCGCCGCCGTGGGCAGTCCCACATAGCCGGCCCCGATGACGGCGACCCGGCGTCGATTCTCGCCGGCGCTGCCCGAGTGGCTCATGCCGGCGCCGAGGGCGCCCGCAGGGCCCGCGACGAGGCGGGCCAGTCCGTCCTGCCAGTCGGGCAGGGCCGGCAACCCGCTCAGGCGCAGGGCCATGTTGTCGAGCACGGAGTTGGCCGGGCGCGGCGCGGGCCGGGGTGGGTCGAGTTCGGCGGTCGTGATCGGATGCACGCGCTCAGGATCGGCGCCTGCCTCGGCCAGAACCGCGCCGCACGAGGCCCCACCAGGTGGTGGCGCCGCTGTTCGTCACGTGGAAGAGCCCGGGCCGCCGGTCGAGGCCGAGCGTGACGATCGCCGGAGCCAGGTCGGCGGTGAATGTCGGCGACCCGTGCTGGTCGTCGACGAACCGGAGCTCGCCCTCGCTCTCGGACGCCAGGCGCAGCGCTGTCACGACCATGTTGGCCCCGTGCGCCCCGCACACCCAACTGGTGCGCACGATCGTCGACCCGGGTCGGCACTCCCGCTCCCCTGCCAGTTTGGAGGCGCCGTAGACGGACGTCGGGCAGGGGCTGTCCCATTCGCGGTAGGGGCGATCCGAGGTCCCGTCAAAGACGTAGTCCGTCGACACGTAGACCATGTGGGCGTCCACCAGGGCGGCGGCCTCGGCGACGTGCCGGGTGCCGACGGCGTTGACGGCGAAGGCCAGGTCCGCCTCGGTCTCGCAGCGATCGACCGCAGTGAGCGCGCCACCATGGAGGACGAGGTCTGGCCGGAAATCGCTGAACGTGGTCAGAACGGCGTCCCGGTCGTCGACCGGCATGGTCCCGATATCGGTGCCCAACACCTCGTGGTCCACGCCCGGCCGGGCACCCTCGGGGCCGAGCAGCGCACAGCGGCGTCCGCCATCGGGCACACGACCCTCCAAACAGTCGAGCAGGTCGCGACCGAGCTGCCCGTCCGCCCCCGTGATCAGTATCCGCACCCTCAGGTGTCTCCGGTTCCCCAGGAGCCTTCGGCTATCGGTGCTCGGGCAAAGAGCGGCTCCCACCAGTCCCGGTTCGCCGCGTACCACGACACGGTCTCGGCCAGCCCCTGCTCCCACTCCACGGACGGCGCCCAACCCAGCTCGTTGCGCAACTTGGAGGAGTCGAGGACATAGCGACGGTCATGACCGGGACGATCGGGCACAATCGTCTTGAGCGACTCGGGCTTCCCCAACGCGGCCAGGATCCGGTCGGCCACCTCCATGATGGACGCCTCCACGCCGCTGCCGACGTGGTAGGTCTCCCCCACCCGACCACGGGCGAGCACGGCGTCGATGGCGGTGCAGTGGTCGTGCACGTGCAGCCACTCGCGGCGGTTCTCCGTGCTGGCGTACAGCGTCAGCGCCTTGTCGTCGAGGGCCAGTGCACAGAAGTGCGGGATCAGCTTCTCGGGGAACTGGTACGGCCCGTAGTTATTGGCGCAGTTGGTGATGGTGACGGGCAGCTCGTAGGTCTCGGAGTAGGCGCGTACCGCATGGTCGGCCCCGGCCTTCGACGCGTTGTAGGGCGTGCGGGGCCGGTAGGGCGAGTCTTCGTGGAACGCCTCGTCGGTGTCGAGCGGCAGGTCCCCGTAGACCTCGCAGGTCGAGACGTGGTGGAAGCGGGCCACGCCGACCTGGCGAGCCGCCTCGAGCATCGTCTGGGTCCCGAGGACGTTCGTCCGGAAGAACAGGCCGGGGTTGAGCACGGCGAGCGAATTGTGCGATTCGGCGGCGAAGTGGACGATCGTGTCGATCCCCTCGCCCCGCAACGCCTTTTCGGCCGCTGCCGGGTCGCAGATATCCCCTTGGACGAAGACGATCTTGTCCTCGATGTCGGACAGGCTGGGTCGGTTGCCGGCGTAGGTGAGGACGTCGTAGACGACCACATGGTCCTCGGGGTGCTGTTCGACCCAGTAACGGGCGAAGTTCGACCCGATGAAACCGGCACCTCCCGTGACGAGAAGGCGCATAGTGCCAGGAATATTAGCCCAGGGCACGAAACCCATCCCCATCGTGTTCGGGCCGGAGATGCACCACGTCTCCGGCGCTCGACGGCCCGGAGGCCAGAGGCGGTCTCGACCACCAGCCGGCCGGCGTCGTCGATGGCGTCCGCCCGGCCGATCAGCTCCTCTTCGGCCAGGATGACCCGAACCCGCTGGCCCAGCGTGGCACATCGCCTTCGCACCTCGTCGGCCAGATCCTGCCGCCCATGAGGCTCTTCGAGCAGTTCACACCGGGGTTTCAATGCCGCCAGCAGGCTGTCGAGGAGGACCCGGCGATCCACCGGCTCAGCCGTCCCGCCCACGTCGTCCAGGCAGGTACCACCCGCTTCCGCCGGCCCGGGCCAGGCGACGTTGATCCCGATACCCACGACCACGGCGCTCAGGACGGGCCCTGCGAATTCCGCCTCGGCCAGGACACCGGCCAGCTTGGCGCCGTCGAGCAGGAGGTCGTTGGGCCATTTGAGGACCGGCCGCACCCCCGCGACCTCCCGGCAGGCGTCCGCACCGGCCAGCGCCACCGCTCCGGCGCACAGGTGCACGTCCTCAGCGCCGCAGCCGGGCCGGAGCAGGACCGATGCCAGCAGATTCGCCCCCGGCGGTGATTCCCAGCGCCGGTCGAGGCGCCCTCGGCCGGCCGTCTGATGGTCGGCGACGGCGACGAGCCCGGCGGGCGCCCCCCGGCTGGCCCCGTCACGGACGTAGGTGTTGGTCGAATCCACCTCGTCGAGCCAGCGGATGTCCCACTCCCCGGCCCACATGGCAGACACCATAGGGTGCGTGCAATTGTGAAGGCCCGCCGTACGGAGGAAAGGCCAGCGTGATCAAGAAGGTCCTTATTGCAAATCGTGGTGAGATCGCCGTCCGGGTGATCCGGACGTGCCGCGAGCTCGGCATCGCCACGGTGGCGGTGTATTCCAACCTCGACCGCGACGCCCTGCACGTCCGCATGGCCGACGAGGCCTACGCCCTGGGCGGCGAGTCGGCGGCCGAGAGTTACCTCAACACCGAGGCGATCCTCCATGCCATTGAGGAGAGCGGCGCCGACGCCGTCCACCCTGGTTACGGCTTCTTCTCCGAGAACACCGACTTCGCCCGCGCCATCACCGAGCGGGGCGTCACCTTCATCGGCCCGCCGCCCGAGGCCATTGAGGTCATGGGCGACAAAATCAGCTCTCGACTGGCCGCCGAGGAGGCGGGTGTGGCGGGGGTCCCCGGTCGCTCCGAGCCGCTGACCTCACCTGACGAGGTGGTCGCCTTCGGAGACCTGCACGGGTGGCCGGTCGCCATCAAGGCCGCCTACGGCGGCGGCGGGCGCGGCATGAAGGTCGTGACGGCCGCGGAGGACGCGGCCGAGGCGATGGAATCGGCGGCCCGCGAGGCCCAGGCCTACTTCGGCCGCCCGGAGATCTACCTGGAGCGTTACCTGGCATGGCCCCGCCACGTCGAGATGCAGGTGTTGGCCGACCAGCACGGCCACACGCTGTGGCTCGGCGAGCGTGACTGCTCGGCCCAGCGCCGTCACCAGAAGCTCGTCGAGGAGAGCCCGGCCCCCGACTTCCCAGAGCATGTCCGTCACGCCATGGGTGCCGCCGCCGTCAAGGTTTCAGAGGCCTGCGGCTATTACAACGCCGGGACTGTCGAGTTCCTGTACCAGGACGGCGAGTTCTACTTCCTCGAAATGAACACGCGCCTGCAGGTGGAGCACCCGGTCACCGAGCTGGTCACCGGGCTCGACCTCGTCGCCTGGCAGATCCGCATCGCGTCGGGCGAAGCCATCGACTTCACCCAAGACGACATCAGCCGGAACGGCCACGCCATTGAGGTCCGCATCAACGCGGAAGACCCGAGCGGCGGCCGCTTCTCGCCCTCGCCCGGCACCCTCACGTCGTTCCATGCGGCGTCAGGCCCGGGTGTCCGCCTCGATGCCGGCTATGAGTCGGGTGACACCGTCTCGCAGTACTACGACAACCTCATTGCCAAAATGATCGCCTGGGGCCCCGACCGCGAGTCGGCCCGGCGCCGGATGCTGCGGGCAATCGGTGAGACTCGCATCACGGGAGTGGCCACGACGTTGCCGGCAGACGTGGCGATCCTGAGTCATCCGGACTTCGTGGCGGCCACGCACTCGACCAAATGGGTCGAGGAAACCCTCGACCTCAGCAACTTGGTCGTCGAAGTGGCCGGTGCGCCCGCGCCGGCCCCGACCGAGGACGAGGTGCCGACGGTGCAGCGTGACGTGACGGCCGAGGTCGACGGGCGACGCTTCTCGGTGCGCCTGTGGGTACCTGACCTGGGCACCTCGGCCGCACCGGGCCGGGTCGCCGGCCGGCCCAAACGGGCCGCCGCTGCCGCCGCGGCCGGCAGCGGGTCGGGACAGGTAGCCGTCCCCATGCAGGGGACGATCGTCAAGGTCCTCGTCGCGGTGGGCGACGTGGTCGAGGTGGGCCAGACAATCTGCCTGCTCGAGGCGATGAAGATGGAGAACGCCGTCGCGGCGGAGAAGGACGGCGTCATCAAGGAGATAAAGGTGGGCGCAGGCGACTCCGTCGGCGCCGGGGACGTCGTGGCGGTCATTGAGTAGATGACCGCCGCGCCCGTTGCCGCGTCGTCGGCCAAGGAGACCGCCGCCGCGGTCGTCGAGAGACATTTGGACGAGCTCGTCGCGCTCAGCCACTCGGTCCACTCGACGCCGGAGCTGTGTTTCGGGGAGACCACATCGGCCCACGCGGTGGCAGAGGCACTGCGTGCGGGTGGGCTCTCGGTCAGAGAGGGCGTCTACGAGCTGCCGACGGCTCTCGAATCCCGGGCCGGTGACGGGGATCTGGTCGTGGCGGTGTGCGCTGAGTACGACGCCCTACCCGATGTGGGCCACGCTTGCGGGCACAACATCATCGCCGCCACGGCCGTGGGAGCCGGGCTGGCGCTGGCCGCTGTGGCCGGCGATCTCGGGCTCACCGTCCGCGTGCTCGGAACCCCGGCCGAGGAGGGCGGCGGGGGGAAGGTGCTCATGCTCGAACGCGGCGCCTTCGGGGGGGTGCACGCCGCCATGATGGTGCACCCCTGGCCGACGGAGCGTCTCACGGGGAGCTGCCTGGCCGTGGCGCACTTCGACGTCCACTTCAGCGGACGCGAGGCCCACGCCTCGGCCGCACCCTGGGAAGGGGTCAATGCGCAGGACGCCCTGACGATCGCGCAGGTGGCCATCGGGCTTCTGCGTCAGCAACTGCCACCAGGCGATCAGGTGCACGGCGTGGTCACCCGCAGCTCGGCCGCCGCCAATATCATTCCGGCGTCCATCACCGCCCGTTACATGGTCCGCTCACGCACGGCCCACGGGCTGGCCGCCTTACGACCCCGCGTGGAAGCCTGCTTCGAGGCGGGAGCGCTTGCCTCAGGGTGCTCGCTCACCTACGAAGAGCTGTCACCGGTCTACTCGCACATGGAGGCGGACCCCGTGCTCCTGCAGGCCTACCGGGTCAACGCCGAGGCGCTCGGCCGGCACTTCGACGCCGACGACGACGGAGCGCCACTCCCTACGTTCTCGACCGACATGGCCAACGTCTCGCTGGCGGTACCGACCATCCATCCTCTTATCGGCATTGAGACGCACGGGGCCGTCAACCATCAACGCGAGTTCGCAGCCGCGTGCGTCACCGCTTCGGCGGACGCCGCCGTGCGGGACGGTGCGATTGCCCTGGCCTGGACGGCGATTGACGCCGCCACGGATCCGGCACTCCGGGCGCGGTTGCTCGAGCGCGTGATCACGGAGCACGCGCTCCTCGAGGTCATCCCCGGGCAGGAAGATACCTTTCTCGACGCAATGGACCAGGCGAAGGCCCTCATCGCGGGCAGCCCTGGCTTCGTCTCGTTGCGGGTCGAGCGCGGCGTGGAGCGACCGAGCTGCTTTCTGCTCTTGGTGGAATGGGAGCGCCTGGAGGATCACACAGAGGGGTTTCGGGGCTCGGCCGCCTATCAGGAATGGCGCGCCGCGCTGCACCACTACTACGACCCCTTCCCAGTGGTCGAGCATTTCGAGGCCGTCGTCTCCGTCTGAGTCGCTCCGGCGACGTCCGTGACGGGTGGCGATTCGAAAAGCGACATGAGCCCGCAATGAGATTCCAAGCGCCCGGCCAGGTGTCTCCCGGCTCGGCGTGAGGGGGGCCCGTCAGGCTCGCGGCATGAACATCATCACGCTGGATTCGTGCCACAGCACCTGGATCTTCGACGCCCGCCAGTTGCGGTTCTGCCGCATCCTCAGAGGCATCGCAGTCGGACGGTGTCGGATCTCCACGGAATGGCGTCCCTACTGGGAGCTCGAGATCGATCCCCATTCGAAGACCTTCACCGTCGTCCTCGACGAGCCCCGGACGCACTCCATCCGGTCGTCCATCCACACGCAGGACTGCGCGCAATGCGGCTCGCCCACGACCGAGCTCTCGCTCGAGGACGTGCAGCGCGCCGTCGCCTGACAGCGGTGCCGACGCCCCTCCCTCCGGAGCCACTCCGGCCGGTAACGTCAGCCCTCAATGGACGAGCTCCAAGAGCGCGAGGTGGAGGAGGCCAAGCTGGTCCTCGACGCGCGGCGGGAGTTGTACGGCGAATCAGACCCTCACACGTTCGATGCCATGCTGCAGCTGGGCCGGGCCCTGCGAGATGCAGGTGAGCTCCGCGAGGCCGAACGGGTGCTGACGACGTCGCTGTCCCTGCAGAACCGTGCGGCCGAGCACGACGAGGTTCGGGTGCGGTGGACCGACTTCAACCTCGCCATCGTTCTCGACCGGCTCGGCGAGTACGAAGCGGCCCGACGGCTCTGGGAACGGGTCCTCGAATCCTCCGACCAGGCCAGCGGCCCTGACAGCGAGCTCTCCCGACAAACCGCCACCAACCTGGCCATCACCCTCAGAAAACTGCGCCGCTACGGCGACGAGTTCCCTCTGAGGGTGCGGGTCCTCGGCTCCACTCGGCGAACCCTGGGCCCCGACAGCACCGAGACCTTCAAGGCGGAGGTCGAGCTGGCCCAGACGCATCGGCATCTCGGCAACCACGAAATGGCGCTCGGACTGTTCACCGAGGCGCTCGCCGGTCTCGAGCGAAATGGGGGGGACCAGCGAACGATCCTCTATCAGAAATGGGCCATCGCAACGGAGTTGGTGGCACTCAAACGGTCCAAGGAAGCCTCATTGATGTTCGACCAGGTCGTGGCGGGCGCCGTCGAGTACCTGGAGCCCGACGATCCCTTCCGGCGTAGTGCGGTGCGGCAGCGGCGGGGGTACTGGCTCCTCGGCAAGTTCTCCGGGATCGGCCGGAAGTCGCCTCGCGGCAAGCCGGAGAACAGTTGAGCGCGGGGGACGGACCTCAGGTAGACACCCGGCTCCTGCTGGCTCTCGATGTGGACGGCGTGATCCTCGATCCCCAGCGCGGCGGGCGCGGGCCGTGGCAGCTCGCCTTCGGCGAGCGCTTCGGCGTCGACGCACGCCGCCTGGACGAGACCTTCTTCGCCTCGGCCTGGGCCGATGTCATCACTGGGCGGCGCCCGGTCGAGTCCGCGCTGAGCGAAGCGCTGCAGGAGCTGGGATGGGGCATGGGTGTGGAGGCCGCCCTCCGATGCTGGTTCGAGGAGGACTTCGTCACGGCGCCGGACGTCATGGCCGCGGCCACGGCCTGGGCGGAGCTCGGCATTCCGCTCGCGTTGGTCTCCAACCAGGAGCCCCGGAGGGCCCGGTTCATCGAGGACCGCCTCGCGCCGCTCCTCCGCGTCGACGGGGTCGCATTCTCGGGTGACCTCGGTGTCGTGAAGAGCGATCCCGCCTTCTACGACCGGGCGGAGCACCGTCTCGGCGCGGTCGGCCTCGGACCTTCAGTGGTCTTTCTCGACGACACTCTGAGCAACGTCGAGGCTGCCGCGCGACACGGGTGGACTGCCGTCCACTTCAGCGAGGACGTGGACTGGAGGACCGAGGTCGCCACCGCGCTGCAGCGGGCACGAGGCTGACCTGGACCGCCTTGAGCCCGGCTGACCCGCGACCGGTGATCCGACGCGGTGTCAGCCGGTCGGGCTGACGAACATGTCGAGACACCCTTCGAGCCCGACGATCTCAATGTCGGATCGACGCCGCCGTTCCCAGGCCTCCCGACCGATACGCAAGCGAACGGTACGCCCCCAGCCCTCGCGACGGTGCCCTCTCGCCTCCCCGTTGTCCTCGTAGCCGACCGAGCGCGAGGTGGCGAGGGAGGCCACATTGTCCTCGAAGGCGCCGCTGAGCGCCTCCTGCGCCCCGAGCCCGGCGAAGGCCAGGTGCAGGATGGCCTCGCGCATCTCGCGTCCCAGACCCTGACCCTGATGGGGCAGCCCGAGCCATGACCCCGTCTCGACGGATCGAACGGCGCGGAAGTGCTCGCCCTCGACGCTCTGCACGCCGACAGGCTTGCCATCGACGAATACCGCGCCGGTGAATGTCCAGTTGTCGGGTGACCAGTTGGCTCTGTGCCGCCACATCCACTGCGCCGCTTCCCGGGCTCGCCGCTGTGGCTCGGCATCAGTCCAAGGCACGAAGAAGGGCATGGTGCGGGGATCGTGGATCCCGCCATCGATCAATTCGACGAGGTCGGCGAAATCCTCTTCCCGAACGAGGCGGATCTCCAGACGCGGCGTCCGAACCACAAGGTCGAACAGAGGCCAGAACGTGGTCGACCGCTCCGCCGTCACTGCTCAGCCCCCAGGTTGGTACACGCCGAACTCCGCACGCAGGACGTCCGACACCTCGCCGAGGGTGGCCATCTGCCTGAGGGCCGCCTTCATGGGGACGAGCAGATTGCCGTTGCCCTTGGCCGTCTCGGCGACGTCGGCCAGGGCGCGCTCGACCGCGGCCTGGTCCCGCTCCGCCCGAACTGACCGCGTGCGGTCGATCTGTATCTGCTGGAGCGTGACGTCGATCGGGAACACCTCGGTGGGGTCTGCCTCGGCGTCGGTGAACCGGTTCACGCCGACGACCACCTTCTCGCCGTCGTCCACGGCCTTGGCGAAGCTGTAGGCGGCTGCCTCGATCTCCTCCTGCATGAACCGGGCCTCAATGGCCGCCACCGCGCCGCCCAGCTCCTCGATTCGCTCCAGATAGGCGTTGGCCGCCTGCTCCACCTCGTCGGTGAGCGACTCGACGAAGTACGAGCCGGCCAAGGGATCGACCGTGTCCGCCACGCCGGACTCGAAGCCGACGATCTGCTGGGTGCGGAGGGCTATTTTTGCAGCCCGCGTCGTGGGAAGGCCGAGGGCCTCGTCGAAGCCGTTGGTGTGCAGGCTCTGCGTGCCACCGAGGGCGGCGGCCAGGCTCTGCACCGTCACCCGGACGATGTTGTTCTCGGGCTGCTGGGCGGTGAGAGTCGACCCACCGGTCTGGGTGTGGAAACGCAGCATCTTGGAGCGCTCGTCCTTGGCGCCGAAGCGCTCGGTCATGATGCGGGCCCACATCCGCCGCGCCGCCCGGTACTTCGCCACCTCCTCGAAGAGGTTGTTGTGCGCGTTCCAGAAGAATGACAGTCGGGGTGCAAACGCGTCGACGTCCATTCCGGCCGCGATCGCCGCCTCGACGTAGGCGATGCCGTTGGCGAGGGTGAACGCGATCTCCTGCACGGCCGTCGACCCCGCCTCGCGGATGTGGTAGCCCGAAATGGAGATGGTGTTCCAGCTCGGCAGGTTCGCCGCGCAATAGGAGAACGTGTCGACGATGAGGCGCATTGAGGGACGCGGCGGGTAGATGTAGGTCCCGCGGGCGATGTACTCCTTCAAAATGTCGTTTTGGATGGTGCCGCGGATCTTCTCGCTGGCCACTCCCTGCTCCTCGGCCACCAATTCATAGAGCAGAAGGAGGATCGCACCGGTGGCGTTGATCGTCATGGACGTCGTCACCTTGTCCATGGGGAGGTCGGCCATCAAGAGGCGCATGTCGGCCAGGGAGTCGATGGCGACGCCGACCTTGCCCACCTCGCCCTCGGCCCGGGGATGATCGGAGTCGTAGCCCATCTGGGTCGGCAGGTCGAAGGCGCAGGACAGTCCGGTCTGCCCGGCCTCCAGGAGGAACTTGAAGCGCTCATTGGTCTGTTCGGCGGAGCCGAAGCCGGCGTACTGACGCATGGTCCACAACTTCGAGCGGTACATGCCGGGATGGACGCCCCGGGTGTAGGGGAACGCTCCCGGCTCGCCCAGCTGCGTCGCCGGGTCCCAGGCGTCGAGGTCCGCCGCTCGGTAGACCGGATGAACGACGATGCCCGAGTCGGTCACGCGCTGGGGGTTCGCCGGGGGGTCCTTTTTCTCTGCAGTCTTCTCTGGAGTCACGGCTACGAGACTACGGACGATCGGGGTGCCCCGGCCACACGGGGCAGAATACGGGCGTGGACGACACCCAAGAACCCATTTTCTCGCACTTCGGCATCTGTGTCACCGATCTCGAGCGCTCGCTGCGTTTCTACTGCGATGCACTCGGCTTCGAGAAAGCCGAATCGCACGCCATCGGCTCCGAGTTCGCCAGGCTCATGGAGTTCCCCGAGGTGGACGTGACGTCGCAGTTCATCCGGCGCGGGACGACCGCCATTGAGCTGTTGGCCTTCCGGGAGCCCGCACCGTTCGGACCGCGCGAACGGCGGGCCGTGAATCAGCTCGGGCTGACGCACCTTTCCTTCCGTGTGCGCGATGTCGCGGGCACGGCAGCGCGCATCGTGGAGCTCGGGGGTGCAATCGTCGAGTCGAGCCGGACCAGCATCGACCTCGGCGGCACCGCCCTCGAGTTCGTCTACTGCACCGACCCCGATGGGGTCCGCGTGGAGCTGATGGACCTCGGCGGATGATCGGGCACGGGAGCAGCGGCGGTCTCTTGTCGCGTCTGCTCGTCGAGCTCCCGGTCGATCCGATCCGCTCTGCGCTCGTCCATGTGCATCCAACGGAGTGCCACCGGGATCATCGGCCACAACATGAGCGTGTCGCCGACGACCCACATGATGTCGCCCCCGGCATGGAGGTCGGTCACGTAGGACAGGCCCCAGGTGCGGTGGGTGGTGAAGTACGCGGGGAAGAGCTCGTGGCTGGCGCCGGCCAGTGAGAGCCCGGTGAAGGTATCGATCGGGATCGCCATGAAGAGGTAGAAGAACTGCAGCGCCGGGTGGAGCCGGTGCTCGTTTGGATCGCTGCCGAAGATCTGGCGCCAGAAGAGGTAGCCCACGAGCAAGAAGGCCAGGTGCTCTGCGTTGTGCACGCTCTCCTGTGTGAGCGTGTAGTTGTACCAGGTGGTCAGGTGGCTGACCGGGATCACGATGGCATACAGCACGAAGGCCACGAAGGGGTTCCCGAAGATCCTGGCGACGCGGGAGCGCAAGGCCTCGGTGACGACCAGGTGCGCCGTACCCGAGGTGGAGCGCCAGGCCAGGTCGAGCGGCGAGGCGATGGCGAAGAGGGGGGCGGCCACCATGATGAGGATCAGGTGCTGAATCATGTGGTCCCAGAACAGCTCGCCGTCGTAGACGCCGACGAAGCTGCAGATGGCCACCGCGGTGCAGAAGAGTGCGCCCGACCCACGCCACCGTCTTGCCCACCGACCAGGGGTGGCGCGGGTGGAGGGCGTTGTTGCGCTTCACGGCCCACAGGTAGAGAGCCAAGGCTGCGACGATCATCGCCACCGGGACGAAGTCGAACTGGGTTGAGAAGAACTGACGCCCGCCGAGGGGCGGCAGTCCCGTCCCTGCCAATGCGGCGATCACCCCAAGACGGTACCGCCGCGGTCAGCCGTGCTGCCAAATGCGCTGCGAGATCCCTCGGGTGCCGTAGAGCGAGGCCGAGGTGAGGAGCTCGAGCTCCTCGCTGGTCAAGCGCCAGCCCAGGGCCCCGGCGTTCTGCTGGGCCTGGTCCCGATTCTTGGCCCCGGGGATGGGAACCGCTCCCTGGGCGATGAGCCAGGCCAGAGCCACCTGGCTCGGGGTGCGGTCACCGTGGGCCTCGCCGATGCGTCGCAGCAAGGCGACCACCGTGTCCACCTCGGCCATCGGATGGGCCGAGAACGACCGGCCGCGAGGAGGGGGGTTGGCAGCCGAGTACTTGCCGGTCAGGCGTCCCTGCCCGATGGGTGAGTAGGCCAGCGGCACGACACCGAGCTCGCGGCACGCACCGATGAGCCCGACACGCAGCGGCATGGAGCGCAGGAGCGAGAACTCGATCTGATTGCTGGCCAGCCTGAGCCCCCGCGTCCGCAGGGCGGCGTCCATGGAGCGGGTCTCCTTGGCCGAGTAGTTGGACACGCCGACGGCTCGGACGATTCCCTCGGCGTGCGCGGTCGCCAGCGCCTCAGCCAAAGCGTCGTGGGAGCGCAGCGAAATCGGCCCATGAATCTGGTAGAGGTCGATGACATCGATTCCCAGCCGCTCGCGTGACTTGCGCGCCGCTGCGAGCAGCGCAGCGCGCACGTTCAGCTTCCACGGGCTCGGCATGAACTTGGTCGCGATGACGACCCGGCTCCGCACGCCGGGGTCGGCGGCGAGCAGGCGGCCGATGATGCGCTCGCTCTCGCCGCCTCCGTAGATCTCAGCGGTGTCGAAGAGGACGACACCGGCCGCAATGCTCGCTTCCCATGCTTCCCGGATGGTCGACTCCGTCAGAGAGCCGTCGTAGCCACCCATGCCCCAGGTACCCTTGTCGCCCCAGGCCCATGTGCCCACGCCGAGGGGCGGGATGGCGACGTCCGTCCCGGCGAGCTCGATCAGATCGCTTGCCTGGGGCGGCGAAGCGTCGCTCACGGCGCCGCCCTGGTCGTTGCAGCCCAGTCCAGGTGCGCCTCGACGGCCCCCCTCCACTGGAGCGCGTGCGTCAACTGCGGCGAGTGGTACGCGCCCGAAATGACGGTGAGCCTTCCGTCCGCAACCTCGTCGGCCAACTCTCGCGCCTGGTCCACCAGTGGGTGGTCGTGCTCGCCCACAATGACGGTCGTAGGACAGGCGATGGAAGGAAGTCTGGCCCGGAGTGATCGGTCATCGTCCGCCGCGTCGCCCATCAACTCGCTGCCCAGAGCCTTGACAGCATAGGAGTCCATGCCGGCGAAAACGGCGTCCTTCTCCTTCCGCCACCTACCCGGTGTGCTCGCCTCAATGAGGGCCTCCTCGGGCCCACCCAGGCTGAGTGTGGTGGGCATGCCGTCCGCCGGGTCGAACGCGTTGATGAAGCCGTGGACGAGGCCCCGGATCTCCTCGTCGGGTGGGAGGAACGACCATGCACTGGTGTCCATCAGCACCAATGAGCGCACGAGGTCGGGACGGGCCAGCGCGACACCCATCACGACTCGACCGCCCATGGAATGACCCAGCAGGTCGACGGGCCCCTCTCCGACGGTCTCGACGAATGCGACGAGGTCGGCCGTGAGCTGCTCGAGCGTGTAGCCCTCGAGGTGGCCGGTCTTCGTAGAGTGCCCGTGTCCCCGCTGGTCGAGCGTCACGACGCGCCGGTCTGCCGCCAGCACGTCGACCACGAGTGCAAAGTCGAGGGCGGACCCGGTGTAACCGTGACAGAGCACCAGGGTCGGGACCCCGGTGGGGCCGCTCCCCCGCTCGGACCACGCCAGGTCGACGCCGTTCACGTGAAAGATCTCGGCCGGAGCCGTCGTCGTTGCCATCGGCCCTGTCTAGCCGCTCGCCCTGTCCGTTCGCTGGGCCGGCGCACCCGTTGCCCCTCACCCGGGTCCAAGGGCCCGCGGAGGTTGACTTGCGCTCCGCGAGGTGGCACCTCACGCGTGCCCTTCCGGTCGAGGGGGCAGCCCGGGTGGTCGAGGACGATCAAGCGCCGGCCAGCGGCCGGCTCCACCTGCAACGCGAAAACGTGTACGGATCGGTCAGAGCCGTCGATGACCACGAGTGGCGGCTCTTCGCCTGCGGTCCGCCTGTCACGTCCCCGACTCCGAATTCGGCGAGTGCTCGATCTTGGCGTAGCGCTCGTAGCTGATCTGCGCGACCGCCGGGGGAAGGAGATTGAGTGCACGCTCCTTCCATGACGTGGCGCCGTGCTTCAGCCAGCCGTCCACCGCCTTGACACTGCGGTCCCATTGTCGCTGCTCGAGTGCAGCTCCGCCGGCAATGCCCACGACGGTGTGCGGGAAGAGCCGGAGGCCTCCCTCGGCTGCGTAGTGGTGCGGGAAGTCCTTGAGGAGGGACGCGACACCGTCGCCGGTAAAGCGCCAGTAGTCGTAGGGATACGCGTGCTTGGGAAAGTAGAAGTGACTTGTCAGTAAGACAATCCCGTTGGGCGTCAGGCACCGCCTGATCTCGGCCATTGCCTGACGCGGATCTTCCACGTGCTCAATGGTGTCGAACAGCAGCGCCGTGCCGATCGATCCGTCGCGGAGTCCGAGCTGCCGCAGATCCTGGCGCTGGTCGACGCCGACACCGGCCATCATGTCGGCACCCGAGTAGCGGAAACCCGCGAAGACGGAACGGACTGAGGGAAGATGGGTCTGGGTCGGTGCCCGCAGCGCGCCGAACTCAATAACCGGCTGGGGCGGCGACGTGGCCACGATCCGCTCCAGAAGATCGAAGAGGATCGTCCGCACCGCATCTGTCTATAAGAATCGTGCCAACATAGGCAAATGGGTTCGAAATCGCCGGACCCCGGGCGGAGCGATTGGCCTTGTTCCGGGGGGACGAAGTGCAGCAAGTTCCTTCGACTCCACGCGACGGTTCCGCGCCGGTAAAGGGTTCCACATGGTTGACACCGCGACTGAGAGTGCCCCGTCTTCCGTCCCACTCGACGAGGATCACGTCGAAACCAGTGCGGTTGAGACGAACGATCGTCGGCGCTTCTGCTTCTCGCTCAGTATTGCCGCCGCAATAGTTCTGGTTCCCTACCTGTGGGTACTGACGGTGGACTGGAACAGGAGCCCGAGCCTCCTGCGAACCGTCAACCCCACGCACCAGTTGAGCAACTTGTACGACCTGCAGGGTCGTGCCCTGCTGGCCGGACGTCTCTACGTACCGAACGGCTCGCTCGGTGAGGAGGCATTCCTCCACGACGGACACCAGTACACGTACTTCGGACTCTTTCCCTCCCTGCTTCGGCTTCCCGTTCTCTTGGTGACGCACTCGCTGGACGGGCGGATGACAGCCATCTCCATCCTGCTGGCCTGGATCCTGACGGCGGTGATGTCCGGCATAGTGCTCTGGCATTGCCGGCTGGCCCTACGGGGCGCGTCGAGCCTGGGTGTTGCGGAGGCAGCCACCTATGCGATCGTCTTCGCTGCCATTCTTGGCGGGTCCGCGCTGGTCAACATGGCCGCCAACCCGTGGGTGTATTCGGAAGACATCGCGTGGAGCGTCGCACTCTCGTTGGTCACAACCGTTGCCATGGTCGCGGTGCTTGCACGGCCCTCGTGGTGGCGGGTGACCGCTCTCTTCCTCGCGGTGCTGGCCGTCAATCTGACGCGGGGCACGACCGGTCTTGCCTGGAGCGCAGGCGCCATCGCGGCAGGAGCCTGGCTGGCGTGGCGCCGGCGGGCGGGTGACGCACCCAATCTGTGGCTGCCCACCATGGCGGCAGGCGCGATCCCCCTGGTGGTGTCCTTCGGGATCAGCTGGCTCAAGTTCGGTGCGTTCAACGGGTATCCCCTTCAAGATCAGGTCTGGTTCCGGACTCACCACGTGGCGGGAATCAACCACGGGCACTACTTCAGCGTGAACTACCTGCCGACCGGGTTGGGCACCTACTTCGGCAGCCTCGGCGTTCACGTCTCGAGCATCTTCCCCTTCTTCACGCTCCCGCAGTACCCGGTACAAGGAGCGGCTCACACAATGCTGTTCGGCTCCGAGCAGGTGACGAGCGTGACTGGCTCCATGCCCCTGCTGGTGATCCTGACCATTGTCGGCGCGGTGGTGATTCTCCGGCCTTCGTCCCCACGGTCGGTGCGACTGATGATCATCCCTCTGGTGGCGGCGGCGCTGCCCACGGGCGCCCTCCTGGTCTTCGGGTTCGTCGACAACCGCTTCGTGGGCGAATTCCTCCCGCTGCTGGTCATTGGGAGCGCCGTCGGGTTGGCGGGGGCCTGGCAGTACCTGGGTGCGCGGGGGAGCTGGGCCCGCGGGTGCGCGGTCGGCGTGATAGCGCTGCTGAGCGCCTACTCCTTGGCCGCCAACTTCGGAATGTCGATAACCCCCACCGGCTGGTGGTCGTCGCAACAAACGGCAGCGTACGTCCGCGCCCAGGAGCGAGTCGGCAGCCTGCTCGGATCCCCCGTATCGGACAACGTCGTGCATCGGAGCTCACTGCCAAAATCCGGACCCGTGGGTCAGATCGTGATCGTGGGACGGTGTCACGGGGTGTACTTCGCTCCGTCGACGGGATTGAAGAATTGGATTCCCATCGGCGCGTTCAGTTTCCACGGCGGTGTGCCGTGTAGCTTCCTCGGCGACCACTCTCCCTGACCCGCAGGCGGTGGCGTCTGGACAACGGCGTCACACCCTGGGTGTCCTCCTTCGCTCGGGGCCCCGAGCTACCCCGCGTCGGCCGAAAGGGTCTGCACGGCAGCTGCCGTCGCGGGTGAGGTCTCGGTCTGCGCGGAGGCCACGGGGGTCCCGGGCGTCACGCTTACGTTGGTGCAGGCTCGAGCCTGGTTCCAAGCCGCCAGCGCGGCAGTGGCGGCGTCACCGGCGAGTGGCTGGGGCAGATCGTCGACGATGACGGCCGGCCGCCAGGTGACCTGGTCGATCTTGCGACCCGTCGCAGTGACGACAAGCGAGCCACTGGCATTTTCCGGCGGTGAGTTGTCGTAGAAAGCGAAGTTGCCCAGGCCGTAGTCGACGTAGGCCGAGCCCAGGTAGCCGCCACCGAGCAAGACGTGCGCGTGCGTGCCCACGATGATGTCGGCGCCCGCCTGCACCAGCACCTGGGCCAGCGGCTCCTGCAAGGGGTTGGGGCAGGCGTCGAGCTCGGTCCCCCAGTGCAGATACACGATCACCGTGTCCGCTGTCTTGCGCGCCGCCTCCACGGCGGCCACGAGGTCGTTCACGTCGTAGGCGGAGGCCAGGCCGGGCTGGGTGGCGGTCGCCGTCCATGCCGCCTGGAGGTCCGAGTCGATGACCTGGGTGGCGGCGATGATCGCGACGTGCTGACCGTGGATGGTGGTCGTGTACGGCGTGAAGGCCTGCGCCGCGTTCTGGCCGATGCCGAGAATGGTGTAGCCCGTCTGCGCGCGTGTCGACAGCGCCATCTGCAGACCTGCTTGCCCGCAGTCCTCGCCGTGGTTGTTGGCCTCCGTGATCAGGGTCACACCGGCGCCTTTGAACGCGCTGACGGCGGACGCCGGGGCCGAGAAGACGTACTGCTTGCCCTGCGGTTGCGGGCAGGTTCCGTCCGTCAGCGCGGACTCGAGGTTCACCATGGAGAGGTCGACTCCCGAGAGCAGGGCGGGCACCGTCGGCCCCAGAGCGTCGCTCGGGTCGTCCGCCAACCGATCCGCCAGGTTTGTCCCGGCTGGGAAATGGACGTCACCGCCGAAGGCGAAGGTGACGGCCTGTCCGTTTCCCTCCCAGTCCGGATCGAGGCGAGGATTTCCCGCGTGCGGCGGTGGCCCCTTGTCGGGGTGACCCGCCCCGCCCTGGCTCTGTCCGCCAGCCGTCGGGGTGCCGGACCCTCGGTTCAGGACGAGAACGAGGACGAGGGCCAGCGCCACGAGAACGAACCCGACCCCCCAGTAACGGCGATTGCGCTTGACTCGCCGCGAGGTCAGCCGGGGGAACTCCGCCGGCGGCGCCGGCGTGTCCGCCGCCGGCACGGGGCGTGTGAGCAGGTCGGTCGCGGACGTGTCGACACTCTAGGCATCGGGAAGGGGTGGGGCCCAGAGTGATCAAGGATCTTGACTGTCTAGTTCCTTACATTTATGGTGGCGGGCATGCCCTTGGATCTCTCGGACCTGGCCACGCCGACCCTCATGCGCGCCGCACGCGGGACGTATGCCCGCTCCGTCAGGGCCCACCTCCAGGCCATCGGCGCCGAGGACCTGCCCCGGAACGGGGCCTTCATCCTGTTCCGCCTGCACGAGGACAGCGAGCCCCGCGACGATCTGCCTGCCGGCCTGGGGGTGAGCAAGCAGGCCGTGAGCCAGGCGATCGACATCCTGGTGAACCGGGGCTACGTGGACCGCAGCCCGGACCCGTCCGATCGCCGACGCATCACCCTTGCGCTGACCGAGCGCGGGCGCGAGGTGGTGGTGGCCGTCTGGCGCGGCACCGAGGCGATCGACAGCCAGCTGGCGGCCCGGCTGTCGCCCGAAGGGGTCGAGGCGATGCGCTCGGGGTTGATGGCCCTGGCCGATATCAAGGCGGAGGCGACGGCGTCGGGCACCGGCGTACCCCGCCCTTCCCGGCGCACGCGGCAATTCCTACGAATTCAGCCCGATCTTCCCGGTCCGAGACTTGGCCGCCGCACTCCGGCATTACGCGACACTCGGATGCAAGACCGTCGCCGACGAGGGAGGCGGTGACTACGGGTTCGCCAACCGCGACCGGCTGAGCATCCACCTCACTCTCGACCCGGGCCACGAGCCTGGCTCCACGTACCTCGACGTACGGGACGCCGACGCCCTCTACGAGGAGTGGACCAGGCCCGGCGTCGGCGGCCTCACGCGCCCCGTCGAACGTATGCCCTACGGAGTCCGCGAGGGCTCGCACGTCGACCCGGACGGGAACCTCATCCGGTTCGGGTCGCCGGACGAGGAAGCGGAATGAGGACGGTCGCCGCGCTCCTCGTCAGTGGCCTTTCCCTACCGCCTCACCCGCTCGTAAAGACGACGGGCAACCGGATTCTCGCGGACCGCGGTGAACAGAGAGGATCCCCGGAGCTTGGTCAGCCCCGAGACGAGAGGATCACTGCGAATCGCATCGATCTGACCTTGCAAGTCGGCGACCTCTTGGCGCAACGATGCGGACTCGACCGCCTCAGCAACGAGACGGGTGTACGCGTCCTGGAGAGCGGTGCGTGGGTAGTACTCGCCGCCGTTCAGCCGGGCACGTTCTTCGCGGTCGCGCTCTTCCCGTTCCCAACGTGCGAGAACCTCGGACCGCTGGAGTACCTCCTTGTTCGGCTTCGCTGCGAAATACGCGAAGAGGGTCGAATCAGGTTGCTCGGTCAGGAAGTCGTCGTCCGCCCGGAGTACGTACTCCACCCAGGCTGCCTGTTCGGACCGGTCGGCCAGTCCGAACAGGCGCTCGTTGTGTGTCAGGATCGGATAGGCGATGGCACCGCCGAGAGGAACGAACTTCTCGACGTGGAAGTAGCGGTGCAGCGTCTCGACGATCAGTTCCGAGTGAACCGCCTCCGTCGGATCGTCGCGGAGCATGGTCGGCAGGTGCGGGAACGTCATTGTTTGGCGCACCTGCGGCGGCAGCTCGTTGTTGACGCTCCACGCCCGCTCCCACGCCGCGGGCGTGTACTGGTTGCGATGCGGGCCGACGTAGTCCAGTGACAGAAACCAGCCGTCCTCCGGCAGGAGCCGGCAGATCTCACGAAAGACGCGATCGATCATGGACACGTGGTGCGCCCCCGCGTGATTGACCACGAGGTCGAATGCCTCGGAGGGGAAGGCCGCCGCATTGACGTTCATCTGGTGATACGTCAATGGCAGGTCGTCCCTGCGTGCCGCCACACGGGCTTCGTTGAGCAAGGCTTCCGAGTAGTCGATGCCGACCGCGCCACCCATGACATTCGCTGCGACCATCTCGCGTTCGACCCACCCGTTTCCGCAATTGAGAATCAGGGCGCGCCGGCACGGTTCCGTTCGACCCCCGGAGAAGTCGGAGAACCATGGTCCAGCCGTCCTCCCCGAGATTCTCCGATTGAACATGCGCCGGACGGCGTCGAGCTCGTTCCAGTAGCCGCCGCCGTAGTAGATGCCTTCCTTCTCGTTCACGTCGAACTCAGGCAATGGTCCCCGCATTTCTCCCGCCCGATTCTTGCCGCCCCGGTGGTGTCGCGCCGGCGCGGCAGGCCGGAGTGGCGCCGTCAGGAGGGGCGGCGGTCGATTCCCGGGTCGACTCGAAGGACACTGCCTCCTCGGAGCCCGCGTCGGCGCTGGCGGCGGCTCGTGCGCTCAGTGGGCGTGGGGCATGCAGAGATCGTCGTACTCCGCAATGACGATCTCGCCGGCGTCGGGCCCGCAGGCCGGGCAGGCCGGGTCACGCCGCACCTTGAACGTCCGGAAGGACTCTTCGAGCGCGTCGTAGGCGAGCAGCCGTCCGATCAACGGATCCCCCAGCCCGAGGAGCACTTTGATCGTCTCGACGGCCTGGATGGACCCGATGATGCCGGGCAGTACACCCAGCACCCCCGCCTCCGAGCACGAGGGCGCCAGTTCGGCCGGCGGCGGCTCGGGGATGAGGCAGCGGTAGCAGGGGCCGTTGTAGGGGTCGAAGACCGTGACCTGACCCTCGAAGCGGAAGATGGAGCCGTGAATCACGGGGATCCGCTTGAGCAGCGAGGCGTCGTTCACCAGGTAGCGCGTCGGGAAGTTGTCGGTCCCGTCGACGATGACGTCGTACCCGTCGATGATGTCGAGGATGTTGTCCGCGCCCAGACGCACGTCGTAGGTCACCACGTTTACGTCGGGGTTCAACGCCGTCAGCGTCTTCTTGGCCGAGTCGACCTTGCGGTCGCCGATCCGGTCCATGTTGTGGAGGATCTGGCGCTGGAGGTTCGACTCGTCGACGACATCCATGTCGATGATGCCGATGGTGCCGACCCCGGCCGCAGCGAGGTAGAGGGCCGCCGGCGATCCGAGGCCGCCTGCACCGAGCAGGAGGACCTTCGACCCGAGGAGCTTCAGCTGCCCGACCTCGCCCACTTCGGGCAGCAGGAGGTGGCGCTGGTAGCGATTGCGCTGGGCGGGGTTCAGGGTCTGCGGAGCGGACCAGGGACGATCGTCGTCCTTCCACTTGTTGAACCCCCCGATCATGGACTGCACGTCGGTGTAGCCCAGGTCGCCCAGGGTCTTGGCAGCGAAGGCCGAGCGGACGCCCCCGGCGCAGTAGACGACGATGGGTGCCTCCTTGTCGGGCAGCTTGCCCTCGACCTGGAACTCGAGGTGGCCGCGGGGCAGGTGCACGGCGTTGGGCAGGGCGCCCTGCTCGTACTCGTCGGGCTCACGGACGTCCAGGAAGGTGACGCCGCCGCCCTCCAGCAGGGCTTGCGCGTCGGCCTGGTCCACCTCGCGGATGGACTTCTTGGCCTCGTTCAGCAGATCTCGGGGAGTGGGCACTCTCGAACCTCCGGGTCGCGCCGGGCCCTTCGTCGGACCGGCATCGAACTGTAAAACACTACCAGCGAGGTCAACATTCCCGGGCTCGACGCTCTGCGCCCGTGACAAGGGGAATTCCGGCCTGGAGAGCAAGCTGGAAGACTCCCCGATCGTGGAGTTTCCCGAGGTCGTCCGCCGCCGACGCATGGTCCGAAGCTTCGCCACGACCCCGGTGGACCCAGCCGTCGTTGACCGGATCGTGCTGCAGGCGTTGCGCTCCCCGACGGCCGGCAACGCCGGTGGGACGGCGTGGGTGGTGTTGGAGGGGCCGGCGCAGACGGCGCTGTATTTCGACGCCACGACCGACGAGCCTTGGCGCTCCGAGCACCCGCAGTGGCACGCCGGACTGAGCCGGGCCCCGGTGGTCCTCTTGGCATACGCCTCCGCCCGGCTCTACGTCGACCGCTATGGCGAGCCCGACAAGGCAGCGGCGGGGCTCGGCGAAAGCGAGGAGCACTGGCCGATCCCCTACTGGACGGGCGATGCCGCCTTCGGCGTCATGGCGGCGCTGCTGGGAGCCGTCGACGCCGGCCTCGGTGCCTGCATCCTCGGGGCCTTCCGCGGCGAAGCCGAGCTGGCCCGGGTGCTCGGCGTCCCCGATGGGTGGCGGCTGTTCGGCGCGGTCGTGGTCGGCCACCCGGACGGGAACGACCGCCGCTCGCCTTCGCTGCGCCGCCGCCTCCCCCCCCGCTCGACCCGTCTGCATCGGGGAGGTTGGTGACCGAGGCGGCTCGGGCCGGGAGCTCGCATCCCTTTTGCTCGCCGGCTCCCTCGGGACCGAGGTCCAGAAGCGGCGTCAGCGCGCTCACTAACCTCGCGCCGTGTCCCGGATCTCCCGCAGTCTCGACCCCCGCACGTGGTTGACGCGGGCGCGCAGCGCTCGCAACGACCTCCGCGACATCAAGCAGCACGGCGACCAGGTCGCATCGGTGACGGCACGGACGGCAGACGATCTCGCTGCGCAGCGTGAGGTTCTCGACGGACTCCGGAGCGAAATGGCCACGGTCACGCAGCGACTGACCGAGATCTCCCAGGCGCAGACCGAGCAGCGGCAGCGCCTCCTCCTCGCGCTCCGGATGGTGCGGGACGACGACGCCACCGCAAGGCGAGAACTCCTCGGTCTCCGGGGCAGCGACGACTACCGCGGCGCATTCGACGAGTCCGAGCCACTCGTGTCCGTCGTCATCCCCACCTACAAGAACTGGGCCTTGTTGCGCGACCGATCCCTGCCGTCGGTGCTCGCACAGACCTACCAGAACTGGGAATGCATCGTCGTGGGTGACTGCGCACCCGAAGAGACCAGAGAAGTCGTCGAGTCCTTCGGTGACGATCGCATTCAGTTCTCGAACCTCCCTTACAGAGGGCCGTATCCGGACGACCCCAAGGAGGCCTGGATGATCAGCGGCACTCCACCGTTGAACGCAGCCTTCGCGCTCGCAAGGGGGAGG
Source organism: uncultured Acidimicrobiaceae bacterium (assembly GCA_963744045.1). Taxonomy (GTDB): domain Bacteria; phylum Actinomycetota; class Acidimicrobiia; order Acidimicrobiales; family RAAP-2; genus Bog-473. Next base: position 106,949 of record CAVUSB010000005.1, on the reverse strand, counting down.
TGGATTGCGACGAATGCCGACGACGACGCATTACGGCCCGAAGCAATCGACCTCCTGTTGCAGCACGCCAGGCGCAATCAGGCGGAGGTCGCGTATGGCTTCATCGATCAGATGCACCCGGATCACACGGTGACGCGACTTGGCGTCTTTCCTCCCCGGTTTGCTGAATGGGGCATGCAGGGGTCGCTGATCCACGCCGGCCTGCGCTTCCTCCCCCTGCTACTGAGCGACTGGGTGTTCGAGATCCCCAACGACATGTCCCTCATGGAGCGGATGTTGAGGATCGGCGTTCGGTTCTCCATGATGGAGCAGACCACCGTGGACTACTACCCCTCCACGCTGTGGGGACCCGCCGAACGTCTCCTGTGGGAAGAAAAAGGACGATCCGAGGACTAGGGCACGATCTGCCGAGCAGGAAATCCGATGACGGTCACGTTCTCGGGAACATCGCGAGTGACCAATGCTCCAGCAGCAACGATCGCATCCTGGCCGATACGTACCCCTGGCAGCAGTACCGCACCCACACCGATCCGGGCCCGCGCACCTATGGTCGGCCCCATGATCTGATCCTCGTCGTAGGGATCGGCGCCCATCGCGTTGTCGTTGGCGGACGAGACGTTCATAGCGATGAACACGTCCTCGCCGACCGTCATATTGCCGGTGAGAATGGCGAGATCCATCACCTTGGTCCTGTCGCCGACGTGACAGTTGTAGTTGACCGCGACATAACGCCCGATGATGCATTCGTCCCCGACTGTGCACCGCTCCCGGATGCTCGCTCCGTCGCCGATGAGGGTGTTGTGCCCGATCTTCACGTCGTAGTAGATCACTGCGTGGGGTCCTATGACGCAGTCGTCACCGATCTCGACGACGTGTTCGAATGACGGTCGTCGCGCCAGGGCGCCCGCTCCCATCGGCGGCTTGCCGATGAACGTTCCCGGGAAGACGTGCACGCCGCGTCCGAGCCGCACACCGTCGCCGATGTACGAGAACGGGTAGATCACCGAGCCCTCGCCGATTACCGCACTCGGGGCGATGAAGGGCTCGTAGCCTGCAGCTTTCGGCGAAGGGTCCACGGAGCTCCTTTGCAGGTTCAGGTGCCGCGACCGGGAACAGAAAGCGTAGTCATGCTCCCCCGAAGGAATTGAGTGCGTCGATCACGACGTCGACCTGGCCGATCGCGAGGTGCGGGCCCATCGGAAGGCTCAGCACCTCGTCCGAGAGGCGCTCGGCCATCGGGAGGGACAGGTCGGCGAATTCTTCGTACGCCGGCTGCGCATGGGGTGGTACCGGGTAGTGAATCAGGGTTTCGACGCCCTGAGCACGCAGATGTTGGGCCACCAGGTCGCGATGCGAGCTGCGGACGACGAACTGGTGCCAGACAGACTGCGCATCCGACGGAACCTGAGGAAGCGTGATTCCGGGGTGTCCGATGCCACTGAGGTACCTCTGCGCAACCTTGGAACGGCGTTCGTTCCATTCGTCGAGACAGCCGAGCTTCACCCGCAGGACCGCCGCCTGCAATTCGTCGAGCCGGCTGTTGTAGCCCTTGACCGTGTGCTCGTACTTCTTCGGCGACCCGTAGTTGGCGAGCAGCCGTACCCTCTCAATCAGGGCGGGGTCGTTTCCCGTGACGGCGCCGCCGTCGCCGTACGCTCCGAGATTCTTGGCCGGGTAGAAACTCCACGCGGCCAGGTCTCCGAAGGAACCGGCCCGCTGGCCGCGAGAACGCGCGCCATGGGCCTGGCACGCGTCCTCAATGACCCGAAGATCGTTGGCCCGGGCACACTCCACGATTTCCCGCATCGCGGCGGGGAGCCCGTAGAGGTGGACGGGGATGACCGCCCGGGTCCTCGGGGTAAGGGCCGCCGAGATCGCCTCTGCCGAAATGTTGAAGGTCGCCTCCTCGGGTTCGACGGGCACCGGTCGGGCTCCCACGGCGGAAACGGCCAGCCAGGTCGCGATGTACGTGTTGGACGGCACGAGCACGTCGTCTCCCGCACCGATCCCGAGCGCCGTGAGGCAAAGGCGCAGCGCGTCCAGTCCGTTGCCGACCCCGACGCAACCCGATACCCCGATGAAGTCCGCGAATTCCTGCTCGAAGGCAGTGCACTCCGGACCGAGGATGTACCGGCCCTGGGCGAGAACCGCCTGAATGCGGCTGCTCACCACGGGCGCGATCTCCTCGAAGGCGGAGGTCATATCGAAGAACGGGACCCGCGAAGCCATCTCTACCCTCCGGCGACGTCCGCCTTCGCGGCGGCAAATTCCGAGTATTCCCGGTAGTAGTCCGATTCGTCGAAATGCTCTGAGGCCAACACGAGACACACCGAACCCGAGGAGAAGTTCGTCAACTCCCTCCAGATCATCGAAGGTATGAGGAGCCCGTAGTAGGAGCGATTGAGAAAAACGGTCTTCCGGTCCCGGCCGTCGTCGATGAGCACCTCGAAGCTGCCCGAGGCCGACACGATCAGTTGCCAGAGCTGCTTGTGCGCGTGGCCGCCTCGGGATTCGCCTCCCGGAACGTCGTAGAGCCAGTACGTCCGGGCGATCGCAAACGGGACGTCGATCCCGCCCTCGACGACCGTCAGGTTGCCGCGCGCGTCATTGATGCTGCCGAACCGCAGGAGCTGGCAGTCCTCAATCGTCGTCACGACCGTCAGGGTAGGCCAGGCCCGCCCCTCCCCCGGGTGAGCGCCGACCGGGAGGTCAGTGCAGCTTGGACAAGACGTGCTCAGGTCCCTCCTGCCAGCGGGCCATGGCCCACAGGAGGTCCGACAGCCGGTTGAGGTAGGCCACCACCAGCGAGCCTTCGCCGATGGGCTCGGCCACGGCGCGGCGCTCGGCCCGACGGACGACCGTCCGGGCCAGGTCGAGGGAGGCGGCCACCCGGTTCTCCCCCGGCACGGTGAAGTCACTCGGCATGTCGAAGCGGGCGAGCAGGCCGTCGATCCCCATTTCCAGCGCAGCCACCATGTCGGGTGTCACCAGGCTGGACCCCGCCTGGAGCTTGCCGCGGTTCTCCGGGGCGGTGGCCACCTCCGCCATGAGGACGTACAGATCGCGGGCGAGGGTGGTGAGGCGGTCGTTGACCTCGGTGCCCTCGGGCGTCTCGGCGCGGGCCACGCCGATGGCGGCCTGAGCTTCGTCGACCACCCCGTTCAGGTCGATCCGCCACGAGTCCTTGGGCACCCGCCCCCCGTAGAGCAGTCCGGTCGTCCCGTCGTCACCCCGCTTGGTGTAGATCCGTGGCGCAGCCATGGTCGGGACTCTACCGGGGCCTGTTCGGGGAGCCAGGGGGGTCACCGGTATCCTGTGTGGGTGGTCACTCACTCGCCTGAACTCCTCGGTCGGCTCGACCCGTCCGCCTCGACGTACCTGCAGGCACTGGCCGAGCGCGTCGTCATCTTCGACGGCGCCATGGGGACCAACCTGCAGATGCTCGGTCTGGGCCCCGACGACTTCGGAGGGCCCGAGCTCGAGGGGTGCAACGAGTGGCTCGTGGAGACCCGGCCCGACGTCGTGGCCCAGGTCCACCGCTCCTTCTACGAGGTCGGCTGCGACGTGGTCGAGACGGACACCTTCGGCTCGACCTCGGTCGTCCTGGCCGAGTACGGGCTGGCCGAGCGCGCCCGCGAGCTGACACGGCGCGCCGCCGAGCTGGCCTGCGCCGTCCGCGACGAGTTCTCGACACCCGATCGCCCGCGCTGGGTGGCGGGCTCCATGGGGCCGGGCACGAAGTTCCCCACGCTCGGGCACATCTCGTACGCCGAGTTCAGCGAGGCCTACGAGGAGCAGGCGCTCGGGCTGCTCGAGGGCGGCGTCGACCTCCTGCTGATTGAGACCCAGTTCGACATGCTGTCGATCAAGGCCGCCGTGAACGGCGCCCGGCGCGCCATGGTCGCACTGGACCGCTACGTCCCGCTGCAGACGCAGGTGACCATTGAGCTGACCGGCCGCATGCTGCCCGGCACCGAGGTCGGCGCCGCGCTCACCGTGCTCGATTCGATGCAGGTCGACGTGGTCGGCCTCAACTGCGCCACGGGCCCGGTCGAGATGAGCGAGGCGCTGCGCCACCTTTCGGGGGCCAGCCGCGTCCCGATCGCCTGCGTCCCGAATGCGGGCCTCCCGTCGGTCGTCGATGGCCTGATGCACTACGACCTCACGCCCGAGGACCTGGCGGAGCACCTGCACCGCTTCGTGACGGAGTTCGGCGTGTCCGTCATCGGCGGGTGCTGCGGGACCACCCCGGCCCACCTGGCTGCCGTCGTGGCCCGCTGCGCCGACGCCACCCCGGCGACGCGCACGCCGGTGTACGAGCCCTCCGCCGCCTCCATCTACACCGCCGTCCCCTTCAAGCAGGACTCCTCGTTCCTCGCCGTCGGCGAGCGGACGAACGCCAACGGGTCCAAGGCCTTCCGCGAGGCGATGCTCGACGCCGACTGGGACACGTGCGTGGGCATGGCCCGGGACCAGGTCAAGGAGGGCTCGCACCTCATTGATGTCTGCGTCGACTACACCGGCGCCGACGGCGTGTCCGACATGACCGAGATCGCCAGCCGCTTCTGCACGCAGTCGAGCGTGCCGCTCATGGTCGACTCCACCGAGGGGCCCGTCGCCCGGGCCGCGCTGTCCTGGATCGGCGGCCGCCCCATCTTGAACTCGGTGAACCTCGAAGAGGGCGACGAGCCGGGCACGCGGCTGGACACGTTCCTGCGCTTGGCGCGCGAGTTCGGGGCCGCCGTCGTCTGCACCTGCATCGACGAGGAGGGCCAGGCGCGCACAGCGGAGTGGAAGCTGCGGGCGGCCCGCAACATCCGCGACATCGCCGTCGAGCGGTACGGCCTGGAGCCCGAGGACCTCCTCTTCGACCCCCTCGCCCTGCCCTTGTCGACGGGCATGGAGGAGAGCCGGGAGGACGGGATCGAGACCATTGAGGGCATCCGGGCGATCAAGGCGGAACTGCCCGGCGTGTCCACCATCCTCGGGCTGTCCAACGTGTCCTTCGGTCTCAACCCGGCGGCCCGCCAGGTCTTGAACTCCGTGTTCCTGCACGAGTGCGTGGAGGCCGGGCTCGACTCGGCGATCGTGCACGCCTCGAAGATCCTGCCACTGTCCCGCATCGACGAGCGGGCCAAGGAGGTCTGCCTCGACCTCATCTACAACCGCCGCACCGAGGACTACGACCCGCTGCAGGAGCTCCTGGCACTGTTCGAGGGCGTCAAGGCCGACACCGGGCCGGCGGAGGACCACAGCGACTGGCCCGTGGACCGCCGCCTGTCCCAGCGCATCATCGACGGCAACCGCAACGGGCTCGAGGACGACCTGACCGAGGCGCTCGAGGCCGGCATGCCCGCGCTGGCCATCGTCAACGACATTTTGCTGGAGGGCATGAAGGTCGTGGGCGAGCGTTTCGCCTCGGGCGAAATGCAGCTGCCCTTCGTGCTGCAGTCGGCCGAGACGATGAAGGCGGCGGTCGCCTTCCTGGAGCCGCACATGGAGAAGTCGGACCAGGGCGGCAAGGGCACCGTGGTGCTGGCCACCGTCAAGGGCGACGTGCACGACATCGGGAAGAACCTGGTCGACATCATCCTGACCAACAACGGCTACGCGGTGATCAACCTCGGGATCAAGATCGGCATCAACGAAATGGTGGCTGCCGTCGAGGAACACAACGCCGACGCCATCGGCATGAGCGGGCTCCTGGTGAAGTCGACGTTGATCATGCGCGAGAACCTGGTGGAGCTGAACGACCGCTCCCTGTCCAGCATCCCGGTGTTGCTGGGTGGGGCCGCCCTGACCCGCACCTACGTCGAGCGTGACCTGCGCGAGGTCTACGACGGCCGGCTCTTCTACGGGCGCGACGCGTTCGAGGGGCTGCGCACCATGGACCGCCTCGTCGAGCTCAAGAAGAAGGGCGAGGACGACCCCCTGTTCGGGCGGGAGATCTCGGAGAAGAACGTGCCGCGGCGCAGCCGGCTGGACGACCAGGACACGTCCCCCGTGGAGGGGCAGCCGGCCCGGGCCGACGTCGCGGCGGACAACCCCCTGTTCACCCCGCCCTTTCTCGGCAGCCGGGTCGCCGTCGGGATCCCGATCGACGAGGTGGCCGAGTACCTCAACTTGACCGCGCTCTTCCGCAACCAGTGGGGCTTCCGCCCCGAGAACGGCGAGAACGACACGGAGTTCAAGGACCGGGTGAGGGCGACGCTCCGCGAGCAGCTGGGCAAGGCCAAGGAGGCCGACCTGCTCGTGCCGTCGGTGGCCTACGGCCACTTCGCCGCCAACGCCGAAGGCAACGACCTCGTGATCTGGAAGGACGAGAGCCGGACCTCGGAATGGATGCGCTTCGCCTTTCCCCGGCAGCGCAAGGAGCCCTGGCTCTGCATCGCCGACTTCTTCCGCCCGACGGGTTCGGGCGAGGAGGACTACGCCAGCTTCATGCTCTGCACCATCGGGGCCCGGGCCTCCGAGGAGGCGGCCCGACTGTTCGCCGAGAACCAGTACAAGGAGTACCTCTTCCTGCACGGCCTCAGCGTGGAGATGGCCGAGGCGACGGCCGAGTACTGGCACCGCCGGGTGCGCGAGGAGCTCGGGTTCGCGGACGAGGACGGCCCGACCCTCAACGGCCTCTTCCGCCAGCAGTACCGGGGCGGCCGCTACTCGTGGGGCTACCCGGCCTGCCCGGACCTGACCGACAACGCCGAAGGTCGTGGAGCTTCTGGGCGGGGACCGCATCGGTGTCACCGTCAGCGAGGGCTTCCAGCTCAACCCGGAGCAGACCACCGACGCCATCATCTGCCACCACCCAGAGGCCAAGTACTTCGTCGCGTGACGACGATGCGGGCCCGGCGCTGGGCCCGCCTGGGTGGAGTCGCCGCGGTTGTCGGGTGCGCCCTTCTGGTCGGGCTGGACCGTGGCCATTCCGCCGGCGCCGCCGATCACGCCATCGGTGCAGACGCGGTGCCCACGCTCGGCGCGGTGGTGATCCCCACGGTCGCGGCGGGCTACACGGTTACCTCCCAAGGCGCCCTCGACGTGTCGCAGTTCGCCTCCGACGCGCCGGATCCGCCAGCGGCCGCCAGGGCGCTGTCCACGCTGGGCGCGTCCGTCACGACCTACGAGCGGGTCTGGCAGGCGGGCGCGGGTCTCAATCAGGTCCAGGATCTGCTGGTCCGCTTCCCCGATCCTCTGCGGGCGCAGGTGTTCCTGCAGACCGCGCAGCACTCGCTGGAGACGGGCGAGGTCGTGAGCTCGGACCCGTTGCCGTCCATCCCCGGCGCCCGCCGCGTCACCTATTTCGCGACGGCCAACCACGACGGGGTCGGCCAGATCGTCACCATGCGCGCCGGGACCTACGTCGACCTCCTGTCCATCTACTCGGGGGCGGCGGCCAACGCGCACCCCACCTCCCCCACCACCGCCGATCGGCTCGCCGAGACCCAGCACGCGGCGATGGCACGGGCGCCGGGTGGCGCCACGAGCACCACGCCGTCAACCGCCGGCAAGAAGGGCGCCTCGGCCGGCACCATCGGCCTGGCCGTGGTCGTCGTCGCCATCGCGGCGGCCGCCGTGGCCGCACCGGCCCTGCTGCGGCGGCGCCGGCCGGCACGCGAGGCCGCAGCACCGAGCCCACCGTCGCACCATGCCGGCCCGCCTGCCTCAGCCGGCGACGCGGTTGACGATCTCGCGCGAACAGCGCGGGTGACGTCACCGGGAGCAGGTGGCCCGAGTCGACCCGGATGACCTCGACCGGAGGTGGCAGCCTCTGGACCATGACCTCCTGCATCTCGGGCCTGATGGGGCGGTCTCTCTCGTTCACCACGTAGGTGATGGGTACGCCGGCGGCGGCAGACCAGTGGACGGGCTGGAAGTAGTGGTGGACCGTGTCCTCGACCGAGCGCGCCGGATCGAGGACGAAGGCCAGGGTGGCGTCGTCGAGCGGGTCGCCGCCGTAGGCGCGGCGGGATCCCTCGGGGTCGGCCGGAGGCGGCAGGGTGATCGTCACCCCGTCGCCGCGCCGCGGACTCCACGGCCAGGCGCAGGCCGTCACGATGCCGCTCCTGCATGCAGTCGATGCCGCACCCGCCCTCCACCGGCACCAGCGCGGCATTCAGGACGATCGCCCGCACCCGGCCGCCCAGGGCGGCGGTCACTCCCGGCACGACCAGGCCTCCTGAGGAGTGCGCCACCAGCGTGACCGCACCTCCGTCGACCCCGGCCTCGATGTCGGCCACCACGGACGCAACCTCGGCGTCGACGCTCAGCGTGCCCAGGTCCGCCGGGCGTGACCGGCGGCCGGGCAGATCGACGGCCAGCGCCTCGTGGTCGAGGTAGGGCACAAGGCGGTCCCAGAACCGGCCGGTCGCGCCGCCGCCGTGGATCAGGACGACGGTCACGACGGAAATCCCCCGGATGTGCGGCACGGCGCCGGAGACTAGTGCTGGCGCGGCCGGCACAGCGGCTTCGCGGGTCCTCTCACTAGGATCCATCAGGTGACGTCGCTCGAGGGCACGGGTCAGAGTGCGCCGATCACCGGGCTGTCGCACATACAGCTGCTGGTCTCCGATGTCGCGGCCAGCGCGAAGTGGTACAGCACGGTGCTGGGCCTTGTTCCTTTCGCAGACGACGCCGAGGTCGGTTACGTCGCGCTGGCGCACCGTGGAGGACGGTTCGTCGTGGTGCTGACCAAGGCGCCGGTGTCACGGGCGGCACGGTCCGATGCCGGCCGGCGACGGCCTGGACCATCTGGCACTGGCGGTGCCCGACGGTGCTGCGCTCCGAGCCTGGGCTGCACACCTCGCGGCGGCGGGCATCGACCACGAGGGCGTGGTGCTCGAAGGCGGTCACCCTTCGCTGCAGCTGCGCGACCCCGATGGCATCGCCCTCGAGTTGGTGGCGCCCTAACTGGTCGTCATTCCCACTGTGGTGATCCTGCGGAAGATGGACTTTCGCGGTTTCCCCGCCTCGGACTCCTGGGCCGCCTCGGCCCGGTTGGACCGCAACCAGGACATGAGGCCTTCGGCGTCGTCGAAGACGATCTCCTGATCGGTCTCCATCACGTAGAGGCGGATGGCGCGGCCGTCGGCCGTCACCGAGTACTCGATCTTCCCGTTGTAGACAAAAGCCCACAACGGCGTGGCACCCGGCGTCGATCTCGGTTCGAGTCGCCATCCCGGCCGTCCTCCGAGCAGATCGACGATGTCGTTCGTCAAGGCCGTCCGCCAGCGTTCATACTGCGCTCCACCTTCTCGTGCTCGCGATCCCTGTGGTGACAGACGTAGGGGCTTGGTGCGACCGGAAACGGCAGACGGCACGTTCGTCCGCAGCAGAGCACCGGACCCGGCCAGAGGCTATCGCTCGAGGCGCTCCGCCCTCAGACCCCTTCCATGACCCGAACAGGCTCGGCGGGCGACGGCGGAACCGGAGCCGGCTTCGGCTGGTACAGGGCCGCCCCTGCGGTGACGACACCGACAGAGAGGAGGATTGACCCGACGCAGTCGAGCGGGGTGTGCCAAATGGCGCCCACGACGGCCGCTGACATGAGAAGGGTCCAGGCAACGCCGAACACGAACGTGATGCTGCGGGACCACTTCCCCAGCACCGGGTAGAGCGCGATCCACATGGCCACCGCCGTCGCACAGGCGGCGGTCACGTTCCCCGAAGGGAAGCTGAGCTCACCGAAGAACCTCTCGCCGACGATGGGCTTGGCGATCTGCTCGCTGACGAGGAAGGCGGCGGCGGCGAAGCCGGCGAAGACGCCGACCCGCAAGAGGATCCGGCGGAATGCGCCGAGAACCAGGCTCGCGATCAGCACAGCAGCGATGACGGGCGCGCCGAGGAAGTTGGCGACACGTACCCAGAGGTCGACGTCCGGAGGGCGGCCGAGCAGGTGAATGGCATTCCGATCCAAACCGAGCGCGCTAAAGCCACGGGACACGGCAAGACCCAGGAGCGCCGTGGCCAACAGGCTGATCACGGCGATCACGGCGAGTCTGGAACGCGTCACGAACACCAACGCTACGTGGCCTTGGGGATGGTTTGCCCTCGCCTCGGTCAACAATTCGGATGATTCGAGCGGTCTCATCCCAGGTGAATCCCAGTTGCGACATCGCTCGACCTTTGCGGCACCTGGCGATATCGTCGCGAGCGACACGCCCCAGGAGGTCATCGTGCCCGAGTTCCCCGGCGTCACCCATGTGGCCCTGACCGTCACCGACATTGAGAAGAGTCGTCCGTGGTACGAGAGCCTCATCGGGAGCCCGCCGGTGATCGACGAGGACACGGGGCCGTTCCGCCACGCCGTGTGGCTGCTCGGAGGCCAGACCTTGGTGGGCCTGCACCAGTTCCCAGATCCGCACGGCTCGGATCCCTTCGACGAACGACGGCCCGGCCTCGACCACGTTGCGTTTGCGTGCGGCAGTCGCAATGAGCTCGAGCAGTGGGAGGCGAAGCTCAACGAGCTGGGCATCACCAACGGCGGCGTTGTCGACGCCCCGTATGGTTCGGGACTCTCGTTCCGCGATCCGGACAACATCGCACTGGAGTTCTTCGCTCCACCTGGCTAGGACATCGTCGCCCCGAACGTCGGCGGCGACGACTCAGCCCACTCGGCGCCGTTACTCGGCGTCGCCGAGAGCCGCTTGCAGTTCCGCCAGGTCGGCCACCGTCACGGTCAGTGCCGAATGACCAGCGCGCCGCAGCGGTGAGCGGACTTTCTCTGCAAAGTGGACGCAGACACCCGCATCGCGGTTCGTCCCGAAGGTCAATCCGTCGTCGGCGCGCGACATGCGGACACCGCACGCCGTCCACCAGCGGTAGTGCCGGGTGATGTGCGCGCCGGTGATGTTCGTCCGTGGCGTCGTGATCTTGACGAGTCCGAACGTGGCGACGAAGTCATCGTCGGTCAAGATCACGCCGTCTCGTGAGGGCCGCAGGAGAAACGGCAACAGGACCGGCAGATAGCGCTTGTCGATCGCATACCTGAAGTGGCGTGTCATTTCTGCACCCTCCTTGTCGCCCGAAGTCGTTGCGGCTCTGCCGGCGGGCTCGCTTCCTAGCTCGGGCCGTCCGTCCGGCCCATGTGCAACGCGGTCCCGCAGCCCAGGCAATACACCACGTGTATCGGCAGAGGATCTGCATCCCCCTCGTCGGGCGGAACAACGATGGTGCGAAATCGTGCCGTCTCTGTGATGTTGGCGCCGCAGCCGGGGCAGCGCGGCTCCCTCGGTGGTGAACCGTGAGCCGGTGCCGGATGAGGGGCGCCGACGCGCCGGCCACCCGGGGTCTCTTGACCGCCGGACATGAGGCCGTTCACCTCCTGGCGCACTCGTGGGAGATCCGCTCCGAGGCTGACGAGCACGGTGGCCGCGACTCCCTCGCCCTCCCGCACCAGCCCGAGGAGTATGTGCTCCGTCCCGATGTAGCTGTGGTTCAGCTGCAGTGCCTCGCGGAGCGCGAGTTCCAAGACCTTCTTGGCCCGCGGCGTGAAGGGGGGAGCGCCGGCCGGGAGGGTCCCGGCCGTCCCGATGATCTCCTGGACCTGGTCGCGGACGGCTTGGAACGAGACCCCGAGCGACCGCAGAGCGTGGGCACCGACTCCGTCCTCTTCGCGAAGCAGCCCGAGCAGGAGGTGCTCGGTGCCGATGAACGAGTGGTTGAGCTGGCTCGCTTCGTCCTGGGCGTACGTCAGCACCCTTCGTGCCCGGTCGGTAAAGCGTTCGAACACTTCTCAAGGGTACCGTCGTGACCGGCTCACAGGAAGCGTCCCGTCTGGAGCTGCTCGGGAGCTTCGCGGAGACGCGACCGCCCGGGCGTATCTTCAACGCGGGGCGCGGGGCATGCCCAGGCCGATCATGGCGATGATGTCGCGCTGCACCTCATTGGTTCCGCCTCCGAAGGTGAAGATGGTCTGGCTTCGGGCCTGGTTCTCCAGGCGGCCCCGCAGCACCGCCCCCGGCGACCCCTCGACCAGGTAGCCCGCTTGTCCGACGACGTCGAGGAGCAGGCGATAGACCTCGAGGGCCAGCTCCGTTCCGTAGACCTTGGTGGCCGAGGCATCGGCTGGGTTGAGGCCTTTGTCGGCGGCCCAGGCCACCTTCCAGTTCAGCAACTTGAGCACGTCGATCTTGGCGTGCGCCTTGGCCAGGCCGATCTGGACCCACTCATGGTCGATCACCGTGCGTCCGTCCCCGAGCCGATGACCCTGCGCCCATCGACGGACCTCGGTCAGGCTCCGCAGGAGCCCGGACGCCGGGCAGATCGCCACCCGCTCGTGATTCAGCTGGTTGGTGATCAGCTTCCAGCCTTGGTTCTCCGTCCCGACGAGATTTTCGACCGGGACCCGGACGTCCTCGTAGAACGTCGAACTGGTGATGTCGCCCACAATGGTGGCCAACGGTGTCCAGTGAAATCCGGGGGCGTCGACCGGGACGATGAAGACCGAGAGGCCCTTGTGTTTCGGGGCTTCGGGGTCGGTACGAGCCGCCAACCAGACGTAGTCGGCATATTGGATCGCGCTGGTGAAGACCTTCTGGCCGGTGATCACGTACTCGTCTCCGTCACGCACGGCGCGTGTCGTGAGTGAGGCCAAATCGGTGCCCGCCGACGGCTCGGTGTAGCCGATGGAGAAATGGACCTCGCCTCTGAGAATGCCCGGCAGAAGGCGTTCCTTCTGTTCGTCGGTACCGAGGGCCATCAGCGTCGGTCCCACACTGTTCAAGGTGAGCAGCGGGAGGGGTACACCGGCCCAGTGGGATTCCTCCACGAAGATCATCTGCTCGACGGGTCCCCGAGCCCGGCCACCGTATTCGACAGGCCACCCCAGGCCGAGCCATCCGTCCTGACCCATCCGGCGGATGTAGCGGGTATAGGACGGCTCGTCACTGGGCGAAGCCTCCACGTCGGCCACGATGACTTCGAAGTACCGGCGGAGCTCGCGCTGCAGGTCCCGCTGTTCTTCGGTGAACCCCAGGTACACGTGACCTCCGGCTGCTACGCCGGCAGGCCGGTGCGGCCGCCGATGCCCAACGAGCCGTCACCGGGAGTGACCGGCTCAGCCCCCTCCTCGGAGACCGGCACGCTCCCGGGCGACGAGGCGCCATCGCCTTCGCCCGGCAACGCCGGAGGATCGTCGAGGAAGTCCGCCGTCGGCACGAAGAAGAGGCTGCCGGTGAGCGCAGTGGAGAAATCGAGGATCCGGTCGTAGTTGCCGGGCGGGTCCCCGAGGAACATTCGCTGCAGCATCAGCTCGGTGACCGAAGGCGTCGCGGCGTAGCCGATGAAGTAGGTGCCGAACTCCCCGGCGCCCAGCGATCCGAAGGGCATGTTCTCGCGCAGGATCTGGCGCTGGGTGCCATCGGGGTCGATGATGGTGTTCAGCGCCACGTGCGAGTTGGAAGGCTTGCTGTCGTCGTCCATCTCCACGTTGGACAGCTTCGCCCGTCCGATCACCCGCTCTTGCTCCTCGACGCTCAGCGCGTCCCAGGCCGCCATGTCGTGCAGGTACTTCTGCACAATGACGTAGGTCCCGCCGGCGAACGCCGGATCCTCGTCACCGATGGTCACTGCGACTTCGGCCGCCTGCCCGGTCGGGTTCTCGGTCCCGTCGACGAACCCGAGCAGGTCACGCTCGTCGAAGTAGCGGAACCCGTGGATTTCGTCGACCACCGTGGCGGCCCCCGTCAGCCTGCCGACAACGAGCGACGCGAGCTCCCAGCAGAGGCCCATCATGGACGAACGGACATGGAACACGAGGTCGCCAGGAGTCGCCACAGCCTGGTGCGGATTGCCGTCGATGGCCCGGAACGGGTGCAGCTCCGCCGGTCGCGGGCCGGTGAAAAGACGATCCCATGCCTCCGATCCGACCCCCGCCACCACGGCCAACCCGCCTTCGGGGGAACGGAACGAGACCGTCCGAGCCAGTCCCGACAGGTCGGCGAGCAAGTCGTGGACCACCGGCTCACCGCCGTCGTCGATCGTCAGGACCAGGATGACGGCGCTGGCCGTGAGTGGGGTGAGCACGGGCTGGGCCACCGCCTGCTCGACGACAGCCTCTGGGCTCTGTGCGACATTCGCCATGGTTGCCCTCCGAGTCTCCTGTCCGTGCTCGAGCCCACGGGCACCGTGCCGCCCGTGCTCGGTTTCCCGACGAGCGTAGCGGCGAGGAATGGCGCCGACGGGTTGCAGGCGCCGCGTGGAGGCAGCGTCAGGCGCGCTCGGGCGGCCGCGACCGCCTCGCGGGCGTGATAGCTCGACCGGGTGAGCGGGGACGCCTCGACGTGCGCCACACCGAGTGCCGTCCCGGCCTCGCGCAGTCGGTCGAACTCCTCGGGTGCCCAGTAGCGGGAGACCGGGAGATGGTCGCGGCTCGGCCGCAGGTACTGCCCGACGGTGACGATGGAGACGCCCACGCCGCGCAGGTCGGCCATGGTGGCGACGACCTCATCTTCCCGTTCGCCGAGCCCCACCATCAGTCCCGACTTGGTCACGAGGCCCGCCTGCCCGGCCCGGGCGAGCACAGCCAGGCTCCGCGCGTACCCGGCCGAGGGCCGGACGGCACGCTGCAGGCGGGCCACGGTCTCGATGTTGTGGTTCAACACGTCGGGACGGGCCTCGAAGATCGTGTCCAGCGACGCCGCATCGCCCCGGCAGTCCGAGATCAAGACCTCCACGGTCGTCTCGGGGGTGCGCGACCGGATGGCCCTGATGGTCTGTGCCATCGCACCGGCCCCGCCGTCGGGGAGATCGTCGCGGGCCACGCAGGTGACCACCGCGTGGCCGAGCCGCATCCGCGCCACCGCCTCGGCCACCCGCTCCGGTTCGTCCGCTGACAGCGGAAGCGGGTGGCGGGTGTCCACCTGGCAGAAGCCGCAGGCCCGCGTGCAGCGCTCGCCGTTGATCATGAAGGTGGCGGTGCCGTCGGCCCAGCACTCGTAGATGTTGGGGCAGCCCGCCTCCTCGCACACGGTGACGAGCCCGAGGTCGTGGACGGTCGCGCCGAGTTGGCGGTAGCCCTTGCCGATGCGCACGGGCACCCGCACCCATTCCGGCTTGCGCTGCCCGATGTCGAGGCCTTCCTCGGGTGCCACCCCCGCCTGGCGGAGACGGCGCAGGAGTGGCCGCTCCGCGTTCGCCGCTGGACCCAGCAGGTCGGCCGGGCCCTGCACGACGTCGTGGCGATCGATGCTTCCCGCTCCGAACGCCGCCGTGGCACGCGTCACGAACGCGTCGACCACCTCGCGATAGGGAACGCCGATGCCCTCGGCCGCCAGCGAGGTCACGCCACGATCCGCGATGCCACACGGCACGATGTGGCCGAACATCGCCAGGTCGGGGTTCACGTTGAGGGCGACACCGTGAAGGGTGCGGCGACGCCCCGAAACGGTGCGCAACGTCCGTATGCCGACGGCGGCGATCTTGCGGGGACGGGCACCCCCGGCGTCGAGCCACACGCCTGGGTAGTCGCCGTCGCTCGTGGCCCCGCTCAGGCCGAGGTCGGCCAACGTCGCCATGACGACCTGCTCCAGCCGGTGCACATGCGCCGGTCCCGACGCGGGGTCGTCGGGCACCGTGACGATCGGGTAGGCCACGAGCTGGCCCGGGCCGTGGTACGTGACGTCGCCGCCGCGGTCTGTCCGCTCGAGCACCGCGCCGACGTCCGCCGGATCGACCAGCACGTGGCGCTCGTCCGCATGCGCGCCCAACGTATAGGTGTGTGGGTGCTGCAGGACCAACAGATAGTCGTCGGCCGCCTCTGCGGCCAGGGCGTGCTGGAGCCCGTACGCCTCGTGGTAGGGAACCGTCCCGAGCGACCGGACACGCAGCACCGGCGCGGCCTTAGAGCTCCGCAGCCCAGTCGCGGCTGCCCAGGAGGTCTGCGACCTTGGCCAGGAACAGCGACACGTACGCACCGTCGACCGCCCGGTGGTCCCAGCTGACGCCGAGGATGCCGGTCGAGTGGATGGCGATGGACTCGGATCCGTCGGGCTGCGTCACCACGACCGGCCGGCGCGGAATGCCGTCGGTCGCCAGGATCGCCACCTGCGGCTGGTTGATGATCGGGACCGTGAAGTAGGTGCCGAAGGGACCATCGTTGGTGATGGAGAACGTCCCACCCGCGATGTCGTCCGCGTTGAGCTGACGGCCCCGTGCCCGCTCGGCCAGATCGCGGATGCGCCGGGCCACCCCGCGCAACGTGACCTCTTCGGCCCGGTGGATGACCGGCACGATCAGACCCTCGTGCGAGAGATCGACGGCGATCCCGAGATTCACCTCAGCGTGGACGAGCAGTGAGTCGTCGACGACCGATGCGTTGAGCAGGGGGAAGTCGCGCAACGCCTCCACGGCGGCTCGGGCGACAAAGGGAAGGTAGGTCAGCGCGAACCCTTCCTCGGCCTTGAAACGCTCACCCCAGGCCTTGCGCACACGCTCGACAGCTCTCGAAGTCGACCTCGTTGGCGATGAAGGCGTGGGGTGATGTCGCCTTCGAGCGCACCATGTGCTCCGCCGTGCGGCGCCGCATGTTGGAGAAGGGCACGACCTGGTCGCCGGCCGCCCGGAACGACGCCATGGAGACGGACGGCGCTTGGGGCGCCCGGGCCACGGGGGCGGTCGGCGCGGCCTGGACGGGCGGTGCCGCGGGTGGGGCCGGGGCGGCGGGTGCGGGCGGCACGGGGCGCGGCCCGGCGCGCCTCGACCGCGCGCTGGGCGTCATCCCGGGTGATACGTCCCCCGGAGCCGGTGCCCGTCACCTCGGATTCGCTGATCCCGTTCTCGGCCAACAGCTTGCGCACCATGGGCGACAACAGGCTCGGCCCGTCGCCGTTGCTCTCGGCCGATGCCGCCGGAGCGGGTGCTGGTGTCGGAGCTGGTGCGGGTGCCGGTGCCGGTGCCGGTGCGGGTGCGGGTGGCGGTGCCGGTGCGGGAGGAGGTGGTGGCGGGGCGGCAGCGGCCGGCGCCGGCTCGAGTCGCCACCGCAGCAGGTGCATCCTGCGCCGGAGCCGTCGCGGCACCGTCGCCGATCACCGCCAGCTTCACGCCGACCTCGACCGTCTCGCCCTCGGGGACGAGGATCTCGCTGAGGACGCCCGCCGCCGGCGACGGCACCTCGGAGTCGACCTTGTCGGTCGAGACCTCGAAGAGCGGCTCGTCCCGTTCGACCGCGTCGCCGACCCCTTTCATCCAGCGGGTGATCGTCCCTTCGGTCACCGTCTCGCCCAGTTGCGGCATCATCACGTCAGCCAACGTGCAGTCCCCTTCCGCTCAACGCGAGCATGGTCTCACCGAATGTCTCGGACAAAGAGGGATGGGGCTGAATGAACTGCGCCACCTCCTCGGGGAAGGCCTCCCAGTTGACGGCCAGGTAGCCGGCCCCCAGTTGCTCGGTCACCCAGGGGCCACAGAGGTGCACGCCCAAGATCCGTCCGGCCGACCCGTCGGGCCGTTGCTCGGCGATGATCTTCACGACTCCCTCGGTGTCGCCGATGATCTGCGCCCGGCTGTTGCCGCCGTAGGGGTCCTTCTTGGTCACGATCGGGATCCCCGCCTCCTTGGCCTGCGCCTCGGTCATGCCGCAGAACGCCACCTCGGGGCGGCAGTAGATCGCCCACGGAACCTTTGCGTTG
Source organism: uncultured Acidimicrobiaceae bacterium (assembly GCA_963744045.1). Classification (GTDB taxonomy): domain Bacteria; phylum Actinomycetota; class Acidimicrobiia; order Acidimicrobiales; family RAAP-2; genus Bog-473. Next base: position 89,325 of record CAVUSB010000005.1, on the reverse strand, counting down.
TCGACCGGCACGACCGGCTCGCCCAGCATGGTCTTCACGGCGACGATGGCCTCGGCGAACCCCACGTGGGCCAGCTGCGGGGTCCCGGCCACGATGTCGCCGACAGCGAACACGCCGTCCACGCCCGTGCGCTGGTACTCGTCGGTCGCCACGAAGCCACGCCGGTCCATTTCGACGCCGAGCCCGTCGGCGACCAGACCCTCGGTGCGGGGGCGCCGGCCCACCGACACGACGACCGCTTCGGCGTCGAACGTCTGGTCCCCGGCCTTCACCGTCGTGATCGTCCCGTCCTCCGACGGCGTGTGGCCCTCGACCTTCACGCCGGTGACGACGTCGATGCCACGCTTCTTGAAGGAGCGGAGCAGGACGCGTGTGATGTCGTCGTCGCAGCCCGGGAGGATGGTGTCGAGCGCCTCCAAAATCGTCACCTTGGAGCCGAGGTCGGCCAGCAGCGAGGCGAACTCACACCCGACGACGCCGCCGCCGATGACCACCACCGAGGCCGGGAGCTCCTTGAGGTCGAGGAACTCGTCCGACGTCATGATCAAGCGGCCGTCGACCTCGAAGCCGGGCAGCAGGAACGGCACCGATCCGGCCGCCAGGACGATGTTCCGGCCGACGACGACGCGGCCGGCGTCCTCCCCGTCCACCACCTCGACACGGTGGTCCGCCTCGAGGGTGCCGGTGCCCGTCAGCGTCGTGACCTTGCGCCCCTTGAGCAGGCCGGAAAGGCCCTTGAAGAGCTTGTCGACCACGGCGTTCTTGCGGTCCTGGCTCACCGAGAAGTCGATGGCGACCCCTGAGGTGTCGATCCCGAATTCCTTGGAGTCCTCGATCGTCCGGTAGACGGAGGCGGTCTCGAGGAACTCCTTGGCCGGGATGCACCCGCGGTGCAGGCAGGTGCCGCCCACCTTGTCCCGCTCGACGATGGCGACGGAGAGACCCGCCGCCGCCCCGTAGAGCGCGGTGGCGTAGCCGCCGGGACCACCGCCGATCACGACGATGTCGAACTCGTCCTCGCCTGCCATCGCCTTTCCTCTCCCTGTGTGCTCACGACGTCCGTCCGGCGCGCTCGGCCTCCCCGGAACAACCCGATCGCACTGGCGAGAGTCCTCTCCATGCCCGGCGCGTTACGTCCGCAGCCTACCGTTCGGGCCACTCCCCCGAATCCGGCTCCGTCCCTGCTCAGCCGCTCGTTCCGCTCCCCAGATCGGCGGCCTGGGTGGCCAACTCGTCGACCCTGTCGTTCCAGCGGTCACCGGAGTGGCCCTTCACCCAACGCCAGCTGACACCGACGTCGGCTGGACAGCGCGAGCTCGATGAGCGGCTCCCACAGGTCGCGGTTGGCCACCGGCTTGTTCTGCGAGTTCTTCCAACCGCGGCGGAGCCACCCCCGCCACCACCCGTCGGTGAAGCACTTGACGACGTAGGTCGAGTCGCTGACCACCTCCACCCCGTCGGGCGCCTCGGGCGTGAGGGACCGCAGCGCCTGGAGCGCCGCCGTGATCTCCATGCGCTGGTTGGTCGTGCGGGCCTCGGCGCCGCTGGCGTAGGCACCCCCGGGCACGGCCCAGGCCCAGCCGCCCGGACCGGGATTCCCCCGGCACGCGCCGTCGGTGTAGACGACGATCGGGCCGCTCTCGGGTGACATGGCCCACAATGTGTCACACCAGGCCCCCGATGGTCGTGACGGTCACCCGCCTCCCGGTACCGTGGAGCCAATGCTGTTCGACGGGATCAGCCACCAAGTCCCTGACACCGATCCGGGCGAGACCGAGGAATGGCTCGACTCGTTCGACGCCATCGTCGACGCCCGGGGCCGGGCCCGGGCGCGCTACCTCTTGATGAAGCTCCTGGAGCGGGCGCGCACCAAGCAGGTCGAGTTCCCCGCCACCGTCTCGACGCCGTACGTGAACACCATCCCGGCCGACGCCGAGCCCTGGTTCCCCGGCGACGAGTACCAAGAACGGCGCATCCGCGCCTACATCCGCTGGAACGCGGCCGCCATGGTGGTGCGGGCCAACACCCGCACCGAGGGCATCGGCGGGCACCTCTCCACCTACGCCAGCTCGGCCGCGCTGTACGAGGTCGGCTTCAACCACTTCTTCCGCGGCAAGGCCGACGGCGGATTCGGCGACCAGGTCTACTTCCAGGGGCATGCGTCGCCCGGCATTTACGCCCGGGCCTTCGTCGAGGGGCGCCTCACCGAGAAGGACCTCGACAACTTCCGTCACGAGGTCGGGGGCGACGGCCTCCCGAGCTACCCCCACCCGCGCTCGCTCCCCGACTTCTGGGAGTTCCCCACCGTCTCCATGGGGCTGGGGCCCATCGCCGCCATCTACCAGGCCCACGTCAACCGCTACCTCAACGCGCGCCGCCTGGTCGACACCAGCGGCAGCCGGGTCTGGTGCTTCGTGGGCGACGGCGAGATGGACGAGCCCGAGTCGATCGGCGCCCTCGGCGTCGCCGGCCGGGAGCATCTCGACAACCTGATCTTCGTCGTCAACTGCAACCTGCAGCGGCTGGACGGGCCGGTGCGCGGCAACGGGAAGATCATTCAGGAGCTCGAGGCGGTGTTCCGCGGTGCGGGCTGGAACGTGATCAAGGTGATCTGGGGCTCGCGCTGGGACGCACTCCTCGCCAAGGACGTGGACGGGGTGCTGCTCGACCGCATGAACACCACGGTCGACGGCGAGTACCAGAAGCTGGCCGTCGAGTCGGGCGCCTACATCCGGGAGCACTTCTTCGGACCGGACCCCCGACTGCGCAAAATGGTCGAGGACCTCAGCGACGACGAGCTGCGGTCCCTCCCCCGCGGCGGCCACGACTACCGCAAGCTCTACGCCGCCTACAAGCTGGCCACCGAGCAGAAGGGCTCCCCCACCGTCATCCTGGCCAAGACCATCAAGGGCTGGACGCTCGGTCCCGAGATCGAGGCGCGCAACGCCACGCACCAGATCAAGAAGATGACCAAGCCCCAGGTACGCGCCTTGCGCGACCGCCTGTACATGACCGACGACATCCCTGATTCGGTCCTCGAGGGCGACCCCCCCTACGTCCGTCCCGCCGAAGGTTCCGACGCCATGGAGTACCTGCGGGCCCGCGGCCGTGTCCTCGACGGCCCGCTGCCCGTCCGCGTGGTCCGGCCCACGCCGGCGCTGCGGCCCGACGCCAAGGTGTTCGAGGAGTTCGCCGCCGGGTCGGGCCAGCAGTCGGTCTCGACCACCATGGTCTTCGCCCGCCTGTTGCGCAACCTGGTGCGCGATCCCACCGTGGGCTCGCTCGTGGCGCCCATCGTCTCGGACGAGGCGCGCACCTTCGGGCTCGAGCCGCTGATCGCCGAGGCGAAGATCTACGCGCCCGAAGGCCAGCACTACATTCCGGTCGACGCGGACCTGCCGCTCAATTACGCCGAGAGCGCCTCGGGGCAGCTGCTCCAGGAGGGCATCAGCGAGGCCGGTGCGCTGTCCACCTTCATTGCGCTGTCGACGGCCTACGCGACGTGGGGCCAGCCGATGGTGCCGGTGTTCTTGTTCTATTCCATGTTCGGCTTCCAGCGGGTCGGCGACCTGGCCTGGGCCCTGGGCGACATGCGTGGCCGCGGCATCCTGGCCGGCTGCACCGCCGGGCGCACCACCCTCATGGGCGAGGGCCTGCAGCACGACGACGGGCAGTCTCCCCTGCTGGCGTCCACCAACCCGGCCGCGCTCGTCTACGACGCCTCGTTCGCCTACGAGGTGGCCGTGATCATGGAGGCGGCGGTGACGGACATGCTCGGTGCCGCCCCCCAGGACCGCTTCTGGTACCTCACGCTCTACAACGAGACCTATCCGATGCCGGCGCTGCCCGAGGGCGCCGACGGCGAAGCGGTGCGCAAGGGCATCATCGACGGGATCTACCGCTTCGCCCCGGCACCCGACACGACCGGCGAGCTGCGGGCGTCGCTCTGCTTCTCCGGGCCCATGTGGAGCGTGGCCGTGGACGCGCAGCGCATCCTGGCCGAGCGCTACGGCGTCGCCGCCGACACCTGGGCGGTCACCTCGTGGACGAACCTGCGCACCGACGCCCTCGAGGTCGAGCGCTGGAACCGCCTGCACCCCGAGGCTGAGCCCCAGACCGCCGTCATCACCTCGGCGCTCGGCGAGGGGCCCGATCCCGTCGTCGCCATCACCGACTACATGCGCGGCGTGCCCGATCAGGTGGCGCGCTTCGTGGACCGCCCCTACGTGTCGCTCGGGACCGACGGCTTCGGTCGCTCGGACGCCCGCGACGCGCTGCGCGTCGTACTTCGAGGTCGACAGTGCCAACCTGGTGGTGGCCGTCTTGCAACAGCTCGCGCTGGGCGGGAGGGTGGAGACCTCCGTCGTGGCCGAGGCCATCGTCGAGTTCGGCATCGACGCCGACGGCGACGCTCCTTTCATCGTGTGACCTGAGGTCGTCCGGATCAGGGGTCGAGCAGCGCGACGAACTCGGCCAGGGCCTCCTGGGCGCCGTCCGGCACGGCGAGGATCAGCGTGCGCCGGTCCGCCTGCAGCGCGACCGAGACGTCGAAGAACGGGCAGCAGTGCTTCTCGCGTTGGGCGAGGGCCACCGCCGACGTGAGGGCGTCCTCGGAGTCGCCCAGCACGAGATGCACCGCCGTGTCGCCGGCCTCCACCGACGTCACCGACGGAGGAGCGCACCAGGGCGCGCCATTCCTCGGCACGCTCCGCCAACGACGCCGCGTCCAGGCTGCAGGCGATCGGCACGTCGCCTCCCGTCGTCATCGCCGCCGGCTGACCACGAGGGCGTCCCGGGTGAGCTCCATCTGCCCGAGATGCTGGAACAGCTCCTCGAGAACGTGGACCAGCACCGCACCCTTCGTCTCGGTGTAGGGGACGGGATCGTCGGGGTCGCGTCCGCACGCTGACCGGAGGCGCCGCCGCGCTCGAGGCCCACAATGTCCTCCCGCAGGCGACGGCGGGCGTGCTCGGTGCGCCGCACCAGGCCGGCGACGTCGCCGCTGGCCGTGAACTCGGCGGCGCGGTCGCGCTCGACCGGGCGCTCGGCGACCGTGGCGCCGCCCCAGTACTCCATGACGCCCAGGCAATGGGTCACGATCGCGTAGGCGGAATTGGCGTCGCGAAACGGGGGCCGCCGGTTGACCAGCTCGTCGCCCAGCTCCTCCACGATGGCGGTCATCTGGCGCAGCGCCAGGTCCACGAACCACAGGTACTCGTCGGCGGCGATGGCGACCGCCGCCGCGCCGCTCGCCCTCAGTGGGCGACCCAGGCATCCGGGTCCGTGACGAGTTTCTGCACGTGCGGGGGGAGCTTCCCGGTGATCACGTCGGTCAGGGTGATCTTCTCGAGCACCGAGCGCAGGCTGGCCCGGACGGCGACCCAGACCTGCTGGAGGTTCTCGGCGGCCCCGTCGTAGCTGGTGGCCTCGGGCCGATAGCCGCGCACTTCGGCCAGGGGCCCGTCGAGGGCGCGGATCACGTCGGCGATCGTGATGGCCCCCGGGTCGCGGGCCAGCCGGTAGCCGCCCTCCGCGCCCCGCTGGCTGGCCACCACCCCGGCCCGGCGCAGGTCGGCCAGGATGGCGCCGAGGAAGCGTGGCGGCAGACCCTGCTCCCCGGCCAGGTACTCGGCCGTCTGCGGCGTCCCGGCCGCCGCCAGCGCGAGCAGGGCCCGGATTCCGTAGTCGACCTTGGCCGGGATATGCATGGCGAGAGTCTGCCCGCGTCGGGAGCCCGCGGCCACTTCCGGCCACGCCCGGCGTCGTGCCAAGATCTTTGCCATGGCACAGATCGCGCTCCACATCACCGGCGACGACAAGGCGGACGCAGTCCTGAGCCGCGACCCGCTGGCGCTCCTGATCGGGATGGTGCTGGACCAGCAGATCCCGATTGAGAAGGCCTTCTCCTCGCCGGCCGACCTCTTGCAACGGCTCGGCGGGAAGGGGCCGCTCAACGCCGCGGCCATTGCCGCCATGGACCCCGACGAGCTCGCCGCAATCTTCCGCGAGCAGCCGGCCCTGCACCGCTACCCCGGATCGATGGCCGGCTCGGGTGCAGGCCGTCTGCCGCGTCATCGCCGATGAGTACGGCAACAAGGCCGACGCCATTTGGAAGGGCGCCCAGAGCGGCGACGAGCTGCTCGCCCGGCTGCGGGCGCTGCCGGGCTTCGGCGAGCAGAAGGCGAAGATCTTCGCCGCCCTGCTCGGCAAGCAGCTCGACGTCCGCCCGGACGGCTGGCGCAAGGTCACCACCCCCTACGGCAAGGAGGGCAGCTCCCTCTCGGTGGCCGACATCACCAGCCCCGAGAGCCTCGCCAAGGTGCGGGCCACCAAGAAGGCGCTCAAGGCCAAGGCCAAGGCGAAGGCAGCGGCGGCCGGCGCCGGCGGGTGACCGGCGGTCCCGACCTCGCGCAGCGCCGCCTGTACCTCTGCACGCCGGACCGGCCCGACCTGGCCGACTTCCTCCACGAATGCATCGCCGGCGGGGTCGACGTGGTCCAGCTGCGCGACAAGGAGCTCGACGCCAAGCCGCTGGTGGCCCGGGCCGCCGTGGCGGCGACCGTGTGCCGCGCCCACGGCGTGCCGTTCGTGCTGAACGACAGGCCCGACCTGGCGCTCGAGGTGGGGGCCGACGGCGTCCACGTGGGTCAGGACGATGCACCGGTCTCGCTGGCACGGCGCATCCTCGGCCCCGATGCGATCGTCGGGCTGTCGACGCACGGTCCGTCCGACCTCGAGGGCGCGGCCGGCGAGGACGTCACCTACATCTCGGCGGGGCCCGTGGAGGCCACGCCCACCAAGCCCGGCCGGCCCGGGACCGGGCTGGGCTACGTCACTCAGGCCAGCGAACGATCCAGAGTTCCTGTGTTCGTGACAGGCGGTGTGACGCCCGAGAAGATCCCCGCCCTGACGGCTGCCGGTGTCCGGCACTTCGTCGTTGTTCGCTACTTGACACAGGCCCCTGACGCTCGTCGTGCGGCGCGCCTGTTACGCCAGGCGATTGATCGAGCGTGGAGTAGCGCGCCATCTCCGGCTCGGACGTGACGCCCTCCTGACCCGAGGCGCCGGCAAAGGCGACGTCGGCATCTTGGTCGTAGGGCTGGGCGCGCTCGGGCGCGGCGATGCTGACGCTGAACTTCGAACCACCCCATCCCGACACGCCTTACTCATCGGCGCGGCCTCCATCCGCTTTGAGCCGACACACCCATGGCAACGGTCAGAGTTGTGGGCCCGTTGTCCGCGTGGGCGTACGAGTCAGTGCCGCCGCTCCAGCCACCCCACCAGGATGGCGATCACCCGGGGATCGGCCCGCAGCCAGTGGCCGGCACCGAGGACGGTGTGCAGCTCCGAGGGCCCGGTGGCGGCGTCGGCCAGCGCCCGCGCGTCGGCCAAGGGAACCTCGGGGTCGTCGGAGCCGTGGACCATGAGGAGCGGCCGGCCCTTCAGGAGGGCGGCGTCCTCCGCGGGGTGCAGGACGGAGAGCTCCTTGGCCCAGGTGTCGACGGAGGCGGGGAACCCGGGTGTGGTGATCACGCCGGTCTGGCGGCAACGGGCCAGCACGTCCTCGGTGTCGCCCGCCAGCGGGCCGAGGTCGGCCGGCGTGCCGAGGCAGGCCACGCCGGCCACCCGCTCGTCGCCCGCCGCCAGGTGGAGGGCCAGCACGCCGCCGAAGCCGAAGCCCACCACCAGCCGGGGGGCGAACTCGGGAATTTCGGACGAGGCCAGGAACGCCAGGTCCTCCAGCCACCCCAGCGCGGAGAAGTCGCCCTCGGATTCCCCGGTCCCGCGCAGCGACGCGGTCACCACGCGCCAGCCGGACTCGCGGGCCAACCGGTCGGCCAGGGCGGGGTAGGTCAGGGCGACGTCGGCGGCCGCGCCCTTGGGGCGGGGCAGGTCGTGGACCAGCAGCACGTACCCGTGGATCGGCGCGCCCTGCTGCGTGGCGCTCGCGTACGTCGCGAGGTCCCCCGCCGGCCCCGCGTGGAGCCTGAAGGGCCCCGCCACGTCAGATGCCGATGCGCTGTGCCAGCAACTCGCGGTGGTACGAGGGATCGCCCAGCAACAGCTCGGACGACTTCGCCCGCTTGAAGTAGAGGTGCGCCGGGTGCTCCCACGTGAAGCCGATGCCACCGTGGATCTGAATGTTCTCCGCCGCCGCGTGGAAGTAGGCCTCCGAGCAGTACGACTTGGCCAGCGAGGCCACGACGGGCAGCTCGTCGGAGTCCTCGGCCGCGGCCCAGGCGGCGTAGTAGGCGGCCGACTTGGCCGACTCGACCTCGAGCAACATGTCGGCGCACTTGTGCTTGATCGCCTGGAAGCTGCCGATGGGCCGCCCGAACTGAATGCGGGTCTTGGCGTACTCGACCGAGGCGTCGAGCACGTGCTGCGCGCCGCCCACCTGCTCGGCGGCCAGCGCCACCGCAGCGAGGTCGAGCGTCTTGGACAGCCCGGCCTCGGCGCCCCCGTCCACGCCGACGAGGACGGCGGGCGTGTCGGCGAACTCGAGCCGGGCCTGCTTGCGCGTCTGGTCCATCGTCGGCAGCGGCGTGCGGGTGAGCCCCGCCGCATCACCCTCGACGGCGAAGAGCGTCACCCCCGCCCCGGTCCGGGCGGCCACGATGATCAGGTTGGCCACGTGCCCGTCGATGACGAACATCTTGTGGCCGTTGAGCACCCAGCCGTCGCCCTTCTTGGTGGCCGCGGCCTCAATGCCGGAGAAGTCCCACTTCCCGTTGTCCTCGGTGATGGCCAACGTCCCGATCGTCTCCCCCGAAGCGATCCCCGGCAGGTAGGACTTCTTGGCCTCGTCGTCGCCCGAGGTCAGCAGGGCGTTGGCCGCCAGGGCGACCGACGCGAAGAACGGGGCGCACAGCAGCGCGGCGCCCATCTCCTCGAGCACCACCAACAGCTCCACGTACGTGAAACCCGATCCGCCGAACTCCTCGGGGATGGTCAGCGACTGCAATCCCAGCTGGTCGGCCATCTGGCTCCACACGGCGGGGTCGTAGCCGTCGGTGGTGTCCATCAGACGCCGCACCTCGGACTCGGGCGACTTCTCCGCCAGGAACCGGTGCACGGCGGTGCGCAGCTCCTCCTGCTCGTCACTGAAAGCGAAATTCATGCCAGGGCTCCCTCTGCCTCATGCCGGCCGGCGGTGCGTCGTACCAGCGTGTCTACCAGACGAGGGAGCGATGCGACCAGATGTGCGACGCTTGGGAGATGGGAAAGCTGGAGCAGATCTGGAGCGACGCGGCCGCCGAGGTCCACCAGATCGTGGTGGGCCCGATGGACAACAACGTGTACATCCTGCGTTGCCGTCGCACGGGCGACGCCATGCTCATTGACGCCGCCAACGAGCACGAGGAACTGCTCGAGATCTGCAAGTTGCTGGGCGTGAACCAGGTGGTGGAGACCCATGGGCACTGGGATCACATCCAGGCCGTGCCGGCGGTGCGCGAGGCCGGCATCTCCGTCGCCGTGACCAGCGCCGATGCGGGCATGCTCCCCAGTTACGACCTCATATTGGAGGACGACGAACAACTCAGCGTCGGCGACCTGCGCATCAAGACCCTGGCCACGCCCGGCCACACCCCGGGCTCCATCTGCTTCGCCGTGGAAGGGACGAATCTGCTGTTCACGGGCGACACCCTCTTCCCCGGCGGCCCGGGCAACACCTCCTTCGAGGACGCGGACTTCGGCACCATCATCACGTCCATCGACCGCAGGATCTTCGCCGCCTTCGACCCCGACACCCTGGTCCTGCCCGGGCACGGAGGTGCCACCACGGTCGGGAACGAGTCTCCCCACCTGGACGAATGGGTCGAGCGAGGTTGGTGAGGGCCGCCGCGCCGGGCTCCCCGGAATCCGGGCGGCGGACCGTACCGGAATACCTGACTAAAACGGTAAGCTTTTAGCGACATGAATCTCCTCGAGATCCGCAACCTCCACGTCTCGGCCGAGGACGGTGCCATCCTCCGTGGCGTCGACCTCACCGTCGGGGCCGGCGAGATCCACGCGCTCATGGGCCCCAACGGCGCCGGCAAGTCCACGCTGGCCGGCGCGCTCATGGGGCACCCGGCCTACACGGTGACCGCCGGGTCCATCCTGCTCAACGGCGAGGACGTGACGCACTGGGCCACCGACGTGCGCGCCAAGGCCGGCCTCTTCCTCGCTTTCCAGTACCCCGAGTCGATCGAGGGCGTGTCGGTGACGCAGTTCCTGCGCCAGGCGATGGCGGCCCGCAAGGGCACCGAGGAGGTGTCGGTGCTGGAGGTCCGGGTGCTCATGACCGAGTGGATGGAGCGCCTCGGCATGGACACGTCGTTCGCCAGCCGGCATCTGAACCAGGGGTTCAGCGGCGGCGAGAAGAAGCGCAACGAGATCCTCCAGATGGCGCTGCTCGAGCCCCTCGTCGCCGTGCTGGACGAGACGGACTCGGGATTGGACATCGACGCGCTGCGCGTCGTCGGGCGCGGCGTGCGGGCGGTGCGCGAGGCGCGCCCCGAGCTCGGGGTCCTGGCCATCACCCACTACACGCGGTTGCTCGAGGAGCTGGTGCCAGACGTGGTGCACATCCTGGTGGACGGCCGTGTCGTGACGAGCGGCGGGCCCGAGCTGGCGTCGCGCGTGGAGACCGAGGGGTACGAGGGATGGCGATGACGCCGCCGCCGACCTCATCGCCCGCGCCGCTCAACGTCGAGGCGCTGCGCAAGGACTTTCCCCTGCTGGCACGCACGGTCAACGGCCGGCCCATCGTGTATCTCGACGCGGCCGCCTCCGCCCTGCAGCCCACGGTCGTCATCGACGCCATGAGCCGCTACTACGAGACGACGCATGCCAACGTGCACCGCGGCGTCTACGCCACCGCCGAGGAGGCCACCGCCCTGTACGAGCGGGCGCGCCTGGTGTCGGGGCGCTTCGTCGGCGCCCCCGACGCGGCGCACGAGGTGGTCTTCACCAAGAACACGACCGAGTCGCTCAACCTGGTCGCCCAGTCCTGGGGGCGTTCGAACCTGCGGGCCGGCGACGCGGTGCTCCTGACCGAAATGGAGCACCACGCCAACATTGTGCCGTGGATGATCCTGTCCGAGGAGCTCGGCGGCCTCGACCTGCGCTACATCCCGGTGGACGATTCCGGGCGGCTGGTCCTCGACGACCTCGAGTCGTTGGTCGACGGCGTCAAGGTCGTCGGTGTCTCGTGCATGTCGAACGTCCTCGGCACCATCCCACCGGTCCGCCTGATCGCCGACGCGGCCCACGCGGCCGGTGCGGTCGTCGTGGCCGACGGCGCGCAGCTCGTCCCTCACTCCCCCGTCGACGTGCGCGAGCTCGGCGTCGACTTCCTCGCCTTCTCGGCCCACAAGATGATGGGCCCGACCGGCATCGGCGTCCTGTGGGGGCGGGCCGATCTGCTGGCCGCGATGCCGCCGTTCCTCGGCGGCGGCGGCATGATCCTCGACGTCAAGCTCGACGGTTTCAAGGCGGCGCCGCCTCCGGCCCGCTTCGAAGCCGGCACGCCGCCCATCGCCGAGGCGGTCGGCCTCACGGCGGCCATCGGGTATCTGAACGACATCGGGATGGACCGCATCAGGGCCCACGAGTCGGCCCTGACCAGTTTCGCGCTGGGCCGCCTCGACGAGAAGCTGGGCTCCGACGTGACCGTCTTCGGCCCTCCCGCGGGCTCCGACCGCGGCGGGGTGCTGTCCATCGCCTACCGGGACGTGCATGCGCACGACCTGGCACAGGTACTCGACCAGTTCGGCGTGTGCGTCCGGCCGGGCCACCACTGTGCCAAGCCGCTGATGCGGCGCCTCGGCGTCCAGGCCACCGCTCGCGCCTCGTTGTCCCTGTTCAGCGATGAGCACGACATCGAGGTGCTGATTGAGGGATTGCTGGAAGCCGGTAGATTGTTCGGCTGATGGCCGACCTCGAAGAGCTCTACCGAGAGATCATCCTCGACCACTACCGCTCACCACGGAACCGTGGCGAACTGGACTCGCCCCCCGCCCATCGGGTGGAGGGCTTCAACCCGCTGTGCGGCGACGAGGTCGTGGTCTCGATGGTCGTCGAGGACGGCAAGCTGGCCGACCTCAAGATCGGCGGCTCGGGCTGCTCCATCAGCCAGTCCTCCGCCTCGCTGATGTCGGCCGCCGTCAAGGGCAAGCCGGTCGGTGAGGTGCGCCGCCTCATCTCCACCTTCAAGGGGATGATGTCGATTCACGAGGCCAATCTCGGACCCGACGAGGATGGTGCCGGTGGCGCCGAGGTCGTCTCGGGCGAGCCGGAGGAGATCGACCTCGACAAGCTCGGCGAGCTCGCCGCGCTCCAGGGTGTGGTGAAGTTCCCGGTGCGCATCAAGTGCGCCACCTTGAGCTGGAACGCGCTGGCCCAGGGCCTGGACGAGGTCGGGGCGGCAGCCTCCTAGTTCCACCCGGCGGCCGGGCTCGACGGCGGCCCGCACGCAGTGCGGCCCGCCGTGCTCAGCTGGGCGTGCAGGGCGTGGGGTTGAAGGAGGGCGGGGGCGTCGTCGTGGTGGTCGTGGCGACGGACGAGGACCCGGACCCGGTGGGCGCGGTGGTCGGGCTGGCCGGCGCCACCGTCGTGGGAGTGATCGGCGGCGGCATTTTGGGGACGCCCGCGGCGTCGGGCGGCGGGTTGGTGGGCGTCGTCAGGTCGGACCCGAACATGTTGACCAGCAGCTGCTGCGCCTCGGGCTGCTGCACGGTCAGCACGTCCCCGAGATCCCCGAAGCCGTTGGTCGCCACGGTGGGGAGGGTCTGCGCCTGCAGGTTGGACGGGTCGAAGGACCGATAGTCCAGGGCCAGCCCGATGAGCTCGTTGACGCCGAAGCCGTCGTCGATGGTGACGCCTTCGTGGATCGATCCGATGAACGCGTTCACCGTGAACGGGTTCACCTTGGACTTGGCCGAGGTGATCAGCGAACGGATGAAGACGTCTTGGCGCTGGATCCGTCCGAAGTCGCTCGTCCCGTCGAACTGCCAGTAGCCGTGGGAGTAGTACTCGTAGTGGCGGGCCCGGGCCACGGCGAGGGCCTGCGCCCCGTTCAGCAATTGGCACCCGGGCGTCGTGATGTCGAGGCCCGAATAGGAGTCCTTGGCCGGGTAGGGGAAATTGAGGTAGATGCCGCCCAGGGCGTTGACGGCGTCCTGGAAGCCGGCGAAGTCGACCTGGACCACATGGTTGATCTGAATGCCGAAGTTGGCCGTGATGGTCTTGACCAGCTGATCGGCGCCCGTGTTGAACGACGAGTTGATGCGGTTGAACGTGCCGTACTGCGAGGTGTCCGGCGGCAGCATGGAGACGACGGTGTCGCGCGGGATCGACATGATCTGAATCTGCTTGGTCGACGGCGTCACGCGCCACAGCTGCACCACGTCGCTGCGTTGCCCGGTGACGACGGAGGCCGACCCGAAGGCCTGGCTCGACTCCCCGACGCGGCTGTCCGAGCCGATCACGAGGATCGTGAAAGGAGAGCCGCTGGCCGCCGCCACCTCGGCGTTGATGTGGACCTTGTTGATCTGGTTGTAGCGGTACCAGACGTAGCCGTACCCGCCGCCGACCACGGCGGCGATGAGGACGATCAGCGAGCACAGCGCCACCACCGTCTTCTTGGTCGCGCTCCACTTCGGCTTGCCGCTGCGCCGGACCTTGGTCGTGCCGCCCGCCGAATCGATGCGGGCGCCCAGGGCCCGCAGGCCCGACTCGTTGGCCACGCTGGCCCCGGCGGCGCCGCGCCGGCGCCGGCGTCTTCGGAGCCGGAACGCATCTGACGCCCGAGTGCGGCGAGACCATCCTGGTTGGCGTGCTTCCCGCGACGCCTCTCGGGGGGGCGATCGGGGCCGTCGCCCGGAGGACCACCGTTCGCCATGGAGAAGAACGGTACCAAGCACCCTTGCGCAGGTGGCGGCAGGTGATCAGCCGGCAGTTCCGGCGCGCCGGCCCCCGTCGGTCAGCGTTTGTCCTGGTACCCGGCGTAGCCGGTCTTCTCGAGCTCCAATGCCAGCGCTGCATCGCCTGTAGCAACGATGCGGCCGTCGACGAGGACGTGCACGAGGTCCGCCTCGAGTTGCACCAGGAAGCGATTGAAGTGGGTGATGGCCAGCAAGCCCACACCCCACTCGGTGGTGTCGTGCTGCAAGCGACGCGCCACCTCTCCCAGGGCGTCGACGTCGAGACCCGAGTCGACCTCGTCGAGGATGCAGACCGCGGGCCGAATCACGCCCAACTGGACCATCTCGGTGCGCTTGCGTTCGCCACCGGAGAGGTCGACATTGAGGGGTCGGCGCAGCAGGCGGGCATCGAGGCCCACGGCCTTCGCCTCCTCCTCCATTCGGTCCTGCAGCGTGGCGGTCGGCTCCGCGCCGACCTCGCTCACACCGCCTCCGGCGGCGGCGGCGGCCAACAGCGAGTGCAAGCTCACCCCGGGAACCTCCACGGGGTGCTGCAGCGCCAGGAAGAGCCCGGCGCGGGCGCGCTCCCAGGCCGGCAGCCCGGCCAGCTCCTGTCCGTCCATGGTGATGGAGCCCGACGTCACCTCGGTGCCCGGGCGCCCCATGAGGGCGTGGGCCAGCGTGCTCTTCCCCGAACCATTGGGCCCCATGATCACGTGGACCTCGCCGCTGCGGACCGTGAGATCGATGCCGTGCAGGACTTCCTTGCCACCGGCCGTGGCGTGCAGGTCACGGACCTCGAAGACGTGCTCGGCGGTCATGGGAGCACCACCGCCACCGTGCCGCCCTCCAGCTTGACCTCGTAGACGGCGACCGGCTGCGTCGCCGGCAGCGAGCACGGCCTGCCGGACCTCAGGTCGAACATGCTGCCGTGGCGGGGGCACTCGATCTCACACTCCGCCGCCCACACCTCGCCCTCGGACAGCGAGTAGTCCTCGTGGCTGCACTCGTCGTCGACGGCGTAGAACGCGTCGTCAATCCGCACCAGCGCGATCCGGTGGCCGGAGACGTCGAAGCGCCGCGCCTCGCCCGAGGCCAGGTCGTCGGTCGCGCAGAGCGCCACGGTCTCAGACACCGGCGGGCAGTGCTCGGCCGCCCAGCGCGACGTCGAGACGCTCGTGCACCTCGCGCTGGAGGAACGGAATGACGGCGGGAACGGGCGAACGGTCGATGATGGCGTCGAAGAAGCCTCGTACGATGAGCCCCTCGGCCATTTCGGGCGCGACGCCCCTGGACTCAATGTAGTAACGCTGATCCTCGTCGACCGGTCCCACCGTGGAGGCATGGGAGCAGCGGACGTCGTTCTCCAAGATGTCGAGGTTGGGCACGGAGTCGGCGTGGGCCCCCTCGTCGAGAACGAGGTTGTGGTTGGTCTGGCGCGCGTCGCTGCGCACGGCCCCGCGGTGCACCCGGATCAACCCGCTGTAGACCGAGCGCGAGGTTCCGGCGACCGCACCCTGGCACAGCAGCTCGCTCGTGGTGCGGGGCGCAACGTGGTCCTGGAGGGTTCGGATGTCGTGCACCTGGGTCCCGTCACCGAGATACGCCGAGAGGATTTCGCTGCGGGCGTCCTTCCCCTCCACCGAGACGTCGGCGCGGACGCGGTCGTAGGCCGCGCCCAGGCCGACCGTGAAGGTCCGCAGCGTCGAGTCGGCCGCGCCGCGGCCGGCGAGACGGGCGATCGACCAGGCCGCGCCACCCAGGATCTGCAGGGAGACATAGGAGAGTGATGCGCCGTCCGCAGCGGCCAGCTCGGTCACCGGAACCACGAGACTGCGCGCCGTTCCCTCGGCCCCGGCGAAGACCTCGACGACGGACAGTGCGGATCCCTCCCCCACGCGTACGCTCGTGCGCGGAAACGCGGACGCGCCGTCGCACCAGTGCACGACGAGCACGGGCGCGCCCACCTGCACCCCGGCGGGGACGTCGACGAAGACGGGGTCGGGCGCGAAGGCGTCGTTGAGGCGCACCAGGGCGTCCCCCCTTGCTGCACGGAGCCCAGCATGGCCGATGATCCGGGCACGTCGTCGGCCCGCCCGAAGGCGAGGCCCGCGGCTCCCGCTCCCGCCGGGCCAGGCGAGTTGAAGGTGCTGGCGATCCCGTTGTGCACGAGCACGCTGCCGGCCACCGGGCCCAGTGCGGTGGTGAGCGCGGCCAGTAGCTGGTCGCCCGCCGGAGCCGGCCCGTCATGCGCCGGTGGGGCGAAATCGTCCAGGACCAGGGTGTTGATAGGCGTGTAACGCCAGACCTCTTCACTCTCCGAAGGCAGCGAGCACGTGGTGACGGCCTCGTAGCCGGTGGCCCGTCTCTCGCGGAGCCATTCGGGCCCGGGCAGGCCCGCGGAAGCCTCGGCGGTGAAGGTGTGCAGGGTCAGGTCCTCTTTCAGGAATGCCGATCTGGCCCATGCACTCTACCGGTCCCCTGTTGGCCCCCCTACCAGGCGCATTATCCTTCGGATCATGGGAAAGACCGTCGATTTCGAGTCACCGGTGCTGCGCATCGAGCACGACGAGGCAGAGGCGGTGGCCACCTTGTGGCTGGACCGGGCCGAGGCGCGCAACGCCATGGGGGTGGACCTGTGGAGGGACCTGCCCCGCGCCATGGCCGTGCTGTCCGCCGACACGGCCGTGCGGGTCGTCGTGGTGGCCGCAGAGGGCCCGCACTTCTCGGTCGGCCTGGACCTCAAGGCGATGGGCGGCATGCTCACCGGCGGCGGGGGCGGCGACTCCGGCGGCGGCGCTCCGGCGTCCATGGCGGCCCGGGCCCGCAGCGGCCGGGCCGAGGTGCTCCGCCTGCAGGACGCCATCACCGCAGTGGCCCGCTGCCCCAAGCCCGTGATCGCCGCCGTCCACGGCTACTGCATCGGCGGCGGCGTCGACCTCATCGCGGCCTGCGACATCCGCTTGGCGTCTTCTGACGCCCTCTTCTCGGTGCGCGAGGCGAAGGTGGCGATCGTGGCCGACCTCGGGAGCCTGCAACGGCTGCCGGCCATCATCGGCGCGGGACATCTGGCCGAGTTGGCGTTCACGGGCAAGGACATCAGCGCAGAGCGGGCCAAGGAGATCGGGCTGGTGAACGACGTGGCCGCCGACGTGGAGGGCGTGCACAAGGCGGCCCAGACGCTGGCCGCCGAGATCGCCGCCAACTCCCCGATCGCCGTCCAGGGCACCAAGGCCGTCCTGGCGGCCAACGACGGGCGGACCGTAGCCGAGGGGCTCGACTACGTGGCCACCTGGAACGCCGGGATGCTGGCCTCCGACGATCTGGTCGAGGCCATGACTGCGTTCATGGAGAAGCGCTCCCCCAAGTTCACGGGTCGCTGACCGAGACCTCCGTCGGCGGCCCCCGGGGCACCGCACATCAGCGCTTGCGGCGCCACCAGCGGCTCGCGGAGCGTTCCCGGCGGGCATCCTCGGCCCGCACCGAGTCGAGGATGTCCGGAGCCACCTCGTTCACGATGTCCTCGGCCGAGCCGAGCAGTGCGGCGACATCGTCGCCGCCCCCTCCCGGCTCGTCCTCGATCGCCGGCTCCACCAGGCTCCCGTGCACCCAGCCCACGTCGGCCATCCGCCGGTGGTACGAGGGGCAGTTCTCGGGGCAGCGCCAAGGCGCTTCGGGAGCCAGGTCGAGGACGCAAAAACGGGCGACCTCGCCGGAGGCGTAGGTCCGGCTCTGGAAGTGCGTGCATTCCTCGCGCATCGGCACCGCTCTATGGTGCCACGCCGCAGGTGGGGTTGCGGCCGTGGGGCGTCAGCCGACCGAGCCTTCCATCTGCAGCTCTATGAGACGGCTCCACTCCACGGCGTATTCCATCGGCAGCGTGCGGGTGACCGGCTCAATGAAGCCGTTGACGATCATGCCCATCGCCTGCTGCTCGGAGAGCCCTCGGCTCATCAGATAGAAGAGTTGGTCGTCGCCGACCTTCGACACGGTCGCCTCGTGGCCGATGTGCGCGCTGCGCTCGCCGACCTCCATGTAGGGCTTGGTCTCCGAGATCGACTCGTCGTCGAGCAGGAGGGCGTCGCAACGCACGAAGGACTTGGCGCCGTATGCCTCCGGGTCGACGTGCACCTTGCCCCGGTAGGTGGTGACGCCGCCGTCCTTGGAGATGGACTTGGACACGATGGTCGAGGTCGTCTCCGGAGCGATGTGGTACATCTTGGCTCCGGCGTCCTGGTGCTGGCCGGCGCCGGCGTAGGCCACGGAGAGCACCTCGCCGCTCGCCTTCGGCCCCATCAGGTAGACCGACGGGTACTTCATGGTCAGGCGCGATCCGATGTTGCCGTCGATCCACTCGACATGCGCCTCGGCCTCGGCCCTGGCCCTCTTCGTCACGAGGTTGTAGACGTTCGTCGACCAGTTCTGAATGGTCGTGTAGGTGATGCGCGACCCCGGCAGGGCGACGAGCTCCACGACGGCGGAATGCAGCGAGTCGGTGGAGTACACGGGCGCCGAGCAGCCCTCGATGTAGTGCACCTGGGAACCCTCGTCGGCGATGATCAGTGTGCGCTCGAACTGGCCCATGTTCTCGGCGTTGATCCGGAAGTAGGCCTGGAGCGGCATGTCCACCTTCACCCCCGGCGGGACGTAGATGAAGGAGCCACCCGACCAGACGGCCGAGTTCAACGCGGCGAACTTGTTGTCGTTGGGCGGGATGATTTTGCCGAACCACTTGCGCACGAGGTCGGGGTACTCGCGCACCGCCGTGTCCATGTCGCAGAAGAAGACGCCCTGCTCCTCGAGATCCTCGCGGTTGCGGTGGAACACGACCTCCGACTCGTACTGCGCGGTGACGCCGGAGAGGTACTTGCGCTCGGCCTCGGGGATTCCCAGCTTCTCGTAGGTGTTCTTGATCGCGTCAGGCAGGTCTTCCCACTTGTCCACCTGCCCGCCGGTGGGCTTGATGTAATAGAAGATGTCGTCGAAGTCCAGGTTCGGCATCTGCGTGGCGAACCAGGGTGCCATCGGCTTGCGCTCGAAGTGCTTGAGGGCGCGCAGCCGGAAGTCCCGCATCCACTCGGGCTCGTTCTTCATTTCCGACATCTCGCGCACGATCGACTCGTTCAGGCCCTTCTTGGGCTTGAAGACGTAGTCCTCGGCGTCGCTCCACCCGAGCTGATACCGCCCGAGGTCGAGATCCGTGGTGGCCATGCGGCTCCTGAGGTCGGAGGAAAAAGGGGGAATTTCCCCTATGGAGATAGTAACAACTACCCGGGCCAGCCGAAACGCCTTCGAGGCCCACGGCCGTGTGGCCAGCCGTGGCAGGCTCTCAACCCTATGGCCAACCCGCCCAGCGCACCCCGGCGCCCCCACGTCATTTCGGCCCACGGCGACGACCGCGAGGATCCCTGGTTCTGGCTCCGCGACCGCGAGGATCCCGAGGTCCTGGCCTACCTCCAGGCCGAGAACGCCTACACCGAGCAGGAGGCAGCCCCCCTTGCCGAACTCCGCAGCGGCCTCTTCGAGGAGATGAAGGCCAGGATCAAAGAGACCGACATGTCGGTGCCCACCCGACGGGGCCCGTGGTGGTACTACTCGCGCACCGAGGAGGGGAAGGACTACGGCATCTACTGCCGGCGCCCCGCCCGCGGCCTCCAGGAGCTGCCGCCGGCCGGAGAGCCGGGCGAGGAGGAGCAGATCCTGCTCGACGAGAACGTGCTCGCCGAGGGCACGGACTACTTCGCCGTCGGGAGTGCCGCGGTCAGCCACGACCATCATTGGCTGGCCTTCTCGACCGATCACCTCGGTAACGAGAAGTACGAGCTGCAGTTCCGGCCACTCGACGCCGGCATCGCAGGCGCCCCCGAGTCGGTGCCCGAGACCGGGTACGGCCTGGCCTGGTCTGCCGCAGCCGATTACGTCTTCTATGTCCGCATGGACGAGGCGCAGCGGCCCTTCCAGCTCTGGCGTCATCGCCTGGGCAGCGACCCGACCGGCGATGCGCTCGTCTTCGAGGAGCTCGACCGCCGCTTCTCTCTGGGGACCGGCTCGACCAGGGATACCGCCTTCGTGCTCATCGGGCTGCACAGCACCAACACCACCGAATGGCTCGCCATACCCTCCTCCGACCCGCTGGCCGAGCCCCGCGTCGTCCTGCCCCGGAGCGAGGGTGTCGAGTACGCCGTCGACCATCTCACGCCGGCCGTGGGTGGCAGCGGATGGTTCATCGTCCTCACCAACGAGGAGGCTCAGGACTTCCGGGTTCTGGCGGCTCGAGACGACGCGCTGGGAGCGCCCGCCGGGGCGGACGCCTGGCGCGAAGTGGTCCCGCACCGGCCCGGGACCCGCATTGAGGACGTCGACGCTTTCGGCCGCGCCCTCGTCCTGAGCGAGCGCGCCGAGGCCCAGCCCCGGGTACGCGTCCTCCCCCTCCCTGACCAGGACCGTGCGGACCCCTTCGCGGCCGATCTGCTCCAATCGGGCTGGGTCGTCCCCTCAATGGAGAGCCCGTCCTCGACCTGGCTCGGCGCCAACCCCGAGCCCGACGCCCCCGCACTCCGCATCGGCCGCATGTCGCTGGTGACGCCCTCGAGCGTCCTGCAGATCACGCTGGACGAGCGCCAGGAGACGCTGCTCAAACAGGAGCCCGTGCTGGGCGACTTCGACCCCGCCCGCTACACCACCTACCGGGAATGGGCGGTCGCCCCCGACGGGACGCGGGTTCCGCTCTCGGTGGTCCACCGCAAGGACCTCGAGCTCCCCGCCCCGGCCATCTTGTACGGCTACGGCGCCTACGAGGTGAGCATCGACCCGTCGTTCTCGCCCCACCGCCTCTCCCTCCTCGACCGCGGCATCGTCTTCGCCATCGCCCACGTGCGCGGCGGCGGGGAGATGGGCCGGGCCTGGTACGAGGACGGGCGGATGGAGCACAAGGCCAACACGTTCTCGGACTTCATCGCCTGCGGGCGCCACCTGCTCGACGTCGGGATCGCCCGCCCGGGCCACCTGGCGGGTCGGGGCGGCTCGGCCGGTGGCCTGCTCATCGGGGCTGTGGCCAACCAGGCGCCCGAGCTCTTCGGGGGGCTCGTGGCGGAGGTGCCCTTCGTCGACTGCGTGACGACCATGCTCGACGACGAGCTGCCCCTGACCGTCGGCGAGTGGGAGGAGTGGGGGAACCCCCTGGCCGACGAGTCGGCCTATCGCCGCATGCTGACCTACTCGCCCTACGACAACGTGACAGGCCAGAACCCCGATGGCTCGCCGCGCACCTACCCGGACCTGTTCGTCACGGCGGGCCTCAACGATCCGCGGGTGGCCTACTGGGAGCCGGCCAAATGGGTGGCCAAGCTGCGGGCGGAGTCACCGTCGACCAAGGTCCTCCTCAAGACGGAGCTGGGCGCCGGGCACGGCGGTCCCTCTGGTCGCTACGACGCGTGGAAGGAGGAGGCGCTGGTCTACGCGTTCCTCCTCGACGTCCTCGGGCTGGCCGCACAAGGCTGACCGTCGACCCGCAGCTTCAGTGCGACCCCGTGGTCGTCGTCGATGACCCGGCGGTCTGGAAATGGAGCGTGAACGGCGCCTGGTTGCCCGGCGGCAGTGTCACCGGCGCACCGTTCACCGTGGCCGTGAACGCGCCCGGGGCTCCGGCGATCACTGTCACCGGCCCGGTCGCGGCGATGGCATGGGACTGCCCCGACAGCAAGGTCGTCGTGAAGAGCACGCCGCCCGTGGCGGTGTTGGAGACCTCGACCCAGCACTCCCCAGAGGTGGCGCCGACGGTCAGGGAGTAGGCAGCCTCGGCAACGGTGTACGTGGCCGCGTGGGCCGTCGCGGCCGACGCCGCCGAGACGGGGGGCGGGGCGGTCGTGGTGGTGGTCGTGGTCGCCGTCGCGCGGTGATGCCGCGTGGTCGCCGGATGGGTGGTGGTGGGCGTGGACGCCGCACCGCCGGGCGCCTTGCCGTGGTGCTTCGCGTCGTCGGAGTGCAGCCCGGTGAGGATCAGCACGACGACGAGGACGAGGACGGCAGCGACCGCGGCGGCCGGGCCACCGAGGCGGCGGGGCCGGTGGTTGATGGAGTGGATGACCCGGTCCTCGTTCCCGGTCATGAAGGTCGCCGGGACCGGCTCGAGGCTGGCGTCGTCGAACGACAGCGGCTCCGAGGGATTGGGCACCGGCGGAGGCGGCACGGGCGGGACGGGGGACTGGCCCGATTCGGTGAGGCGCACCGTCGATGATCCCGAGACCCGGAACGCGGAGGCCGGGAACGCGCCCATGTCGCTGTCCCGACCGTTCCCGCTTTCGGCCGTCGGGTGCGCCCGTATCTCTTCGAGGGTGTGGAGCTGGCGGTGGTAGTGCTCGACGGAGTGCTCGTCGTCATGGGTACGCCGGGCCATCAGGACGGCCGCGACGACTCCAAGCACGACGACGACCGCGACAAGTCCCCCGATCAGCACCGCCCCCTATTCAACAGGATGAACGGGGCTCCATATACCGCGACCGCGTCCCCGCAAATGGCGGCCTGCGGCGGTGCTCTGCGGAGCTCCTGAGCGGGCCCCGGCCGAGACCCGTCGCCACCTCGGGCAGGGCCGCCGAAACCGCCACCATGAGGTCAGGTCGACAGGCGGGGACGGATGTCGTCGGGGATGTCGTCGCGCCCGGGGTTTCCCTGATCGCGCTTGGACAGGATCGGATCGGTGACACCCCAGTCGGCCCCGACCGCCGGGTCGTCCCAGGCCAGACCGTGCTCGTCGGAGTCGTCGTAGTAGTTGTCGACGAGATACGTGAGCAGGATGTCCGTGAGGGACGAGAAGCCGTGGGCCACCCCCGGCGGGATGTACACGCCCTGGTCGACGTCACCGTCGAGTTCGATGACCTCGGTGGCGCCGTCCGTCCGGGAGCCGACGCGCAGGTCGTGGAGGACGACGCGGACACGGCCGCGCAGCGCGTACCAGTAATCGGCCTGGTGCAAGTGGAAGTGCAGGCCGACCACAGCGCCCGCCTGCTTCTCCGAGCGGTTGCCCTGAATCATTTCGGGCCGGTCGGGGAACCAGCTGCGCCGGTAGGTCTCGACGAAGCGGCCACGCTCGTCGCCGTGCACGTCCGGGCGGACGAGCACGACGTCGTCGATGACCTTGGAGGGGATCAGCTCTGGCATGGCGCGAACGGTATCAGGCGTCGTAGCGGCCGAAGCCGCCCCGGTAGAACAGCAACGGGCTCCCCTCGCCGATCTCCATCGCCACCACGTGGCCGGTGACCAGCTCGTGGTCGCCGCCGTCGAAGATGTCGCCCAGACGGCACTCGACGATCGCCAGCGAATGGTCGATGACCGGCGACCCCGTGATGCCGTGGGACCAGCCGACGCCCTCGAACTTGTCGCCGCCCGAGATGGCGAAGGAGCGGCAGAGCGCCTCTTGGTGTTCCTCGAGAATGTTCACGCAGAACGCGCCTGCCTTGGCGATCCGGGGCCAGCTCGTGGAGCTGCGGGCGGGGCACAGGATCACCATGGGCGGGTCGAGGGACAGCGCGGCGAAGGACTGGCATGAAAACCCGACGGGCACGCCGTCCTCCAGCGCGGTGACGATGGTGACCCCGGTGGCGAAGTGGCCGAGCACCTCGCGGAACCGGGCCTGGTCGAGGCCCGACATGTTTATGCTTTGCCGAGATCGATCGACTGGGACTCGTGGGCGGAGGACACGTCGTCGACGAGCTTGGCCTCGGGGAGCCGGCGGGCCTGGTTCAGAATGCGGTCGAGCTCGCGGTCGGTGTGCGAGGGGTCGTGATGCGAGAGCAACAGCCGCTTTGCTCCGGCCTCGGCCGCCACGTGCACGGCATACGCGGCAGTCGAATGGCCCCAGTCCGCCTTGGCGGAGAACTCGTCGTCGGTGTACTGGCCGTCGTGGATCAACAGGTCGACGCCCTGACACAACTCGAGCACGGCCTCGGGAATCGCCCGCCGGTCGAGCGGCGCCTGGTGGTCGGACATGTAGGCGACGGAACGGCCCTCTGCCTCAATGCGGAAGCCCAGTGTCTCGCCGGCGTGCGGAATCGGCCGGGCCATGATCTTCGCGGACCCGATGGAGAAATCCTCGGACCCCACGTCGATGGTGATGAGCTCGCCCCGGAACTGCTCCATGTGGATGGGGAACACCGGCGGCTGCACGGCGGCGTGGAGCGCGTCCTTCAAGGTGCATTTGGGCTGTGCCGGCCCGTACACGGTGAGGCGCGCCCCGGGGTCGTGCAGCGGGCTGAAGAACGGGATCCCCAGAATGTGGTCGAAGTGCAGGTGGGTCAGCAGCGCGGTGGCGTGCATGGGCGTTCCCAGCGCCCGCACCTCCCTCTGGAGGACGTCGCCGTACGACCGCAAGCCGGTGCCCAGATCGACGATCAGCGGCTCGTCGCCCTCGATGTCGATGACGAGGCACGAGGTGTTCCCCCCGTAGCGCCGATAGCGATCCCCCGAGCACGGGCACGACCCCCGCACGCCGTAGAACGTGACGTTCACCCACTCGACGTTACCCTGCGCCGGCACAGTACGTTCTGCGCCCATGTCGACAGAACAACTGACCGTCACGGCCAACGGGCTGGAATTCGCCTGTCTGAGCGATGGGCCCGAGGACGGGCCGCTCGCCCTGTGCCTGCACGGCTTCCCCGATACGGCCCACACGTGGCGCTACCTGCTGCCCGACCTGGCGGCGGCGGGCTTCCGGGCTGTGGCGCCGTTCCAGCGAGGCTACGCCCCGACCGCCATTCCGGCGGACGGGCGCTATCAGGTCGGAGCGCTGGTGCGGGACGCCAATGCGCTGCACGAGGCCCTCGGGGGGGGCGCCGACGCCGTCGTCATCGGCCACGACTGGGGTGCTCTGGCGACGTACGGCGCCGTCGCCCACCAACCCGACCGCTGGCGCCGGGCCGTGACGGCGGCCGTCCCCCCCACCGCATCGATCGGCATGTCCCTCTTCACCTACGCACAGCTGCAGAAGAGCTGGTACATGTTCTTCTTCCTTTCCCCGACGGCGGAGATCGCGCTTCCGCTTGACGACTACTCCTTCATCGATCACCTCTGGCGCGACTGGTCACCCGGCTACGAGGGCACGTGGGACGCCGGGCGCGTCAAGGAGTCGATCGGCGACCCTGAGCACATCGTCGCTGCCATCGGGTACTACCGCGCCATGTGGGACCCGGCTCTGCAGGCGCCCGAACTGGCCGACGAGCAAGCGGCGGCCCTCATGCCGACGCCCAAACCGACGCTGTATCTCCATGGTCGCGACGACAACTGCATGCTGTTGTCCTCCATCGGATCACCGCTCGACTTCCTGGCCGAGGGCTCCGAGGTGGAGATCGTCGACGACACCGGCCACTTCTTGCACGTCGAGCAACCCGAGGTCGTGAACCGCCGCATCGTCCGCTTCCTGACGACCTAGCGTCCCTCGCCGCGTCACACGTCCGCCACTAGCGCAGGCGGAGGACGGGATCCTTCCCGCCCGACCACGTGGCGAAGCCCTCCGCCACCACGGCGCCCGCCACCCGGCCGGCCCGCGCCGGGTCTTCGGGCCAGCCACAGGCACCGGCGAGGCCGCTCCGCCGCACGCCGCCGCGCCGCAGCGCCTCGAGGAGGCGGCCCCTACCCTGGCGGTCCGACCCCGCGAACGTGCTCTGCGGTCGCGCCGTCGGGCTCGACCGCCACGGGTCGGCCACCGCAGCAACCGCGCCCTGGCGGCGCCAGACGCACTGGCGGCGCAGCGGGCACCCGACGCAGTCCGGGCGCTTCGCCGTGCACACGGTGGCACCCAGGTCGAACATCGTCTGATTGAACTCCCACGACGCGCCGGCGGGCACGAGCTGGTCCCCCAGCGCCATCGCCTCGCGCAGCGTGAGCGGAGTGCCCGCGACACCGCGGGCCAGGACGCGCACGCCGTTGGTGTCGACCGCGGCCACATCGTCCCCGAACGCGAAGGTGCGCACGGCTCGCGCCGTGTACGGCCCGACGCCGGGCAGGGCGCGCAGCGCAGCGTCCTCGTGCGGCACCGTGCCGTCGTGGTCGGCCACCACGGCCAACGATGCCCGGTGCAGGTTCAGTGCACGCCTGTTGTAGCCCAGCCCCGACCAGAGGCGGACCACGGCGGCCGGTCCAGCCGCCGCACAGGCCGCCGGCGTGGGAAACGCGGCGAGAAAGCGCTCGTAGTACGGGAGGACGCGGTCGACCTGGGTCTGTTGCAACATGACCTCGGAGACAAGAATCGACCAGGGGTCGCGCGTGTGCCGCCAGGGCAGGTCGCGACGATGCTCCTCTCCCCACCCCAGCAGCCGGCCCCGGAACCGCCGGACCCGGTCGGCCCGGAGCTGCGGGGCCTCAGTCCCAGACGTCGTCGCCGTAGGGGAATCGACGCGCCGGCGCGGCTGCCGTCTTCCAGACCATCAGCTTGCGCCGGAAGTAGCAGACCTCCTCGCCGCGCTGGTTGAATGCCTTGGTCTCGACGGTCACGATGCCCCGGTCGTCCTTCGACTTCGACGGCGCGGCGTCGAGGACCCGCGTTTCGGCGTAGATCGTGTCGCCGTGGAACGTCGGCGAGCGGTGCAGGAGCGACTCGACTTCGAGGTTGGCGATGCACGAACCGCTGACGTCAGGAACACTCATGCCGAGCGCGATGGAGTAGACCAGGTTGCCCACCACGACGTTCTTCCCCTGCACGGTCTCGTGCTCGGCGAACCATGCGTTGGTGTGCAACGGATGGTGGTTCATCGTCATCATGCAGAAGAGATGGTCGTCGTACTCGGTGATCGTCTTGCCGGGCCAGTGCCGATAGATGTCGCCGGGAACGAAATCCTCGAGGTACCGGCCGAACGGCCGGTCGTAGACGGTCACTCGCCCGCCGGCTGGGGACGTGGCCGAGTGGTGAATCCGAGTGACGCTCCGGGAAGCGCCTCGCCGTCGATCATGAGGCGCCAGGCGAAGCGGGTGCCGGGGGCCAGCGGGAGAGGACCGAGGTTGACCGCGAGCGCGACGTCGATCGGCGAGCCCTCCGGGATCCCCAGCGGCTGGCTCACGGTGAACTCCCCCCGCACCTCCACCGGCTGGGTTCCCTCCGCCGTCTCCATCAGGACGGGCTGACCGTCGGCGTCCTCCAAGAAGAGTTCCCAGTGGTGCGAGGTCTCCGCCTCGTGCCAGTCCACATCGATCTTCAGCGCCACGGCAGAGGGCACGGGGTCGGGCCCGGTCATGCTCCATCCGCCGCCCAGAATGAAGAGCTTGCCGTCGGACACCTGGGCTGCGTCACAGAGCAACATCGTTACTTTCACGAAGGGGGAGGTTACCGGTCGCCGCGAGGGCGGCTGGAGCGCCGTGGGAGGTCCCCTCGGGAAGCCGGAGCCGGGCCCGCCTGCGCCGTAGAGTGCGCAAGCATGGTGGAACCGGTTGGCAGGGACGAGACGGGCGACATGATCGGGCTCCGGGACGACGTCTACAGGCGCCCTCTGGCCACCGCCCTCGCACGCTTGGGCCTCGGTCCCGGCTGGCGCTCCGTCGACGTGGGCGCAGGCGGGGGCGATGTCTCGGTGGCCCTGGCCGAGATGGTCGGCCGTGACGGGAGGGTCTACGCGGTCGACAGCGATCCGTCGGCACGCGACGAGGTGGCACACGCCGCGGCCGCGCACGCACAGGTGATTGCGCTCACCCAGGCCGGAGAGGACCTGGCCCTGCCCGAGGAGGTCGACCTCGCGTTCTGTCGCTTCCTCCTGCTGCACGTGCTCGAGCCGGCGGTCGTGGTGCGCAAGATGGCCGCCGCGGTGCGCCCCGGCGGTTGGGTCGTGGCCCAAGAACCCATCACCTCAGCCGGTCGCATCGCGGGGGCGCCGCTGTCGATGCCCGATGCGCGCCACCCCGACATCGGCGCGCTGCTCCCCGGGCTCGTGCGCAACGCCGGGCTCGAGGTCATCGACGCCTGGGCCGAGGCGCCCGCCGGCGTCGGGCCCGGTCCCGTCACCCGCTACCTCGAGTCGCTCACCGGCGTCGACCCCGGCGACGACCCGGTGGTGCTCCCACCGCTGGTGACGGTCATCGGCCGCCGCGCCTGACGCCGGTTTCCGGGCCGGAGAATGGGCACTTTGCGGAGCCATTAGGGTCGCCCCACGTGACGACGCCCCCTGCACCGGACCTCGCCGGCGCCGCTGACGCGGTTGATCTGGCCCAACGCTTGGTGGACCGGGCCTGCGTGTCGGTGCGCGAGCGTGGCGGCATCGATGCGAACCAGGTCGTGGCCTACGACGTGGCGCATGCCGCTGCCGCCGTGGCCACGGCACGGGCCACGCTGGAGTACGGCGCGCTGGGAGAGGTCGAGGCCCGGATTGCCGCGGCGTTCGTCGCCGATGTCGTGGCCGACCTCGTCGGCCGCGTGACCGGCCGGGAAGCGTTGTGGGGCGTCGAGCCCGGGTGGGAGGGAGCGTCGGCGCCCTTCCTCCGCGACGCAGCGCGATCCGGCGGTGCTGGCCGGCCTGGCGACCACCGAAGGGCCGCGCCACCTGGGCGAGGACTTCGAGCTCGTGCGCGAGACGTTCCATCGGTTCGCCGAGGAGAAGGTCCGCCCTCACGCGGAGCACGTGCACCGCGAGAATCTGGACATCCCCGAGGAGGTCGTCGAGGGCCTGGCCGAGCTCGGAGGCTTCGGGCTCTCCGTCCCGGAGGACTACGACGGCTTCGCGTCGGGCGGAGAGAGCGACTACATGGGCATGGTCGTCGCCACCGAGGAGCTGAGCTGGGGCTCCTTGGGGGTCGGCGGGTCGCTCATCACGCGGCCCGAGATCCTGACCCGGGCGCTCGTGTACGGCGGGACCGAGGAGCAGAAGAAGCAGTGGTTGCCCAAGTTGGCCTCGGCCGAGATCCTCGCCGCGGTCGCCGTCACGGAGCCCGACTTCGGGTCCGACGTGGCCGGCATCGTCACGGCCGCCATGCCCGTCGACGGCGGATGGGTGATCAACGGCGTCAAGACGTGGTGCACCTTTGCCGCCCGCGCCGACGTGCTCATGCTGTTGGCCCGCACAGATCCCGATCGCTCCCTCGCGCACCGCGGCATCTCCATGTTCATCGTCGAGAAGTCACGCGGCGACGGCCATGGCTTCGTGTTCACGCAGGAGAGCGGACCGGATCGTCCGGCCGGCCTGGACCCGGGCCGCCTCGAGGGACGACCGATCGACACGATCGGCTACCGGGGCATGCACTCCTACGAGCTGGCGTTCGAGAACTGGTTCGTGCCCGACGCCAACCTGATCGGCGGCACGGAGGGTCTGGGCAAGGGCTTCTACCTCCAGATGCAGGGCTTCGAGAACGGCCGACTGCAGACGGCGGCGCGTGGCGCTCGGTGTCATGCAGGCCGCCTACGAGGCGGCGGTCGCCTACGCGGCCGAACGCAAGGTGTTCGGATCACCGATCGGCGACTACCAGCTGACGCAGGCCAAGCTCGGCCGCATGGCGGTCATCATTCAGGCGACGAGGCAGAGCTCGTACCACGTGGCGCGGCTCATGGCCCGCGGCGACGGGACGCTCGAGGCGTCCATGGTCAAGGCGTACGTCTGCCGCGCCGCCGAGTGGGTGACCCGCGAGGCGATGCAGATCCACGGTGGGATGGGCTATGCGGAGGAGTTCCCGGTGAGTCGCTACTTCGTCGACGCCCGGGTCCTCTCCATCTTCGAGGGTGCCGACGAGACGCTCGCACTCAAGGTGATCGCCCGCCGGCTCATCGGCTGAGACGAGGAGCGGCGGCGGCGTCGGCCCTCAGCCGGGCGCTGCGCGTCAGTCCGGCCCGCTCGCCCCTGGTGACGAACTTGATCGCCATCTTCCGGCTCGCCTCGTCGATCATCTCGTCGCCGAACATCACCGCACCCTTGCGGTCCTCCTCGGTGGCCTTCTGGTAGGCGTCGAGAATGTCGAAAGCACGGTCGAACTGCTCCTGGGTCGGCGAGAAGACCTCGTTGAGCGTCGTCGCCTGGTCGGGCGTGAGGGCCCATTTGCCGTCGTAGCCGAGCATCCGGGCGCGCATGGAGTACTCACGGAGCGCGTCGAGCTCGCGCACCTTGAGGAACGGCCCGTCGATCACCTGCAGCCCGTTCGCCCGACCGGCCATGAGAATGCGGCTGAAGACGTAGTTGAAATGGTCGCCGGGATACTCGGGGATATCGATCCCACCGGTGAGCACCGGCATTTCGATGCTGGCCGCGAAGTCTGCCGGCCCGAAGATGATCGTCTCGAGGCGGGGTGATGCCGCGCAGATGTCGTCCACATTGATGAGCCCGCGCGCCGTCTCGATCTGCGCCTCGATCCCGATGTGCCCGACGGGCAGCCCCGAGTTCTTCTCGACCTGGGTCAGCAGGAGATCCAACGCGACGACCTCGGCCGCGGACTGCACCTTGGGCAACATGATCTCGTCCAAGCGCTCGCCGGCGTTGCCCACGACCTCGATCACGTCGCCGTAGGTCCACTCGGTGTCCCAGGCGTTGACCCGCACGCAGAGCACGCGCTCGTCCCAGGGGAGGTTCTTGATGGCGTCGACGACCTTGGGCCGGGCACTCTCCTTCTCGAGCGGCGCCACGGCATCCTCGAGGTCGAGGAAGGTCATGTCGGCCGGGACAGTTGGGGCCTTGGCCAGGAACTTCTCGTTCGAACCGGGGGTAGAGAGGCAGGAGCGCCGGGGCAGGTCACGAGAGCGTGCGGACATGACCCGATGGTAACAAACAGCCCCGCGGAGGCACCCCGGCCGGGGATACACCGACTGGATCGCGGTCCTGGCACCGTCGCCGCTTCCGGGTCGAGCGGAGCGCCGGACGCAGGTCCAACCGGCGGCATGCGGCGGCGCTGCGCCCGCCGAGCACCGCGGGCTCAGCAGGGCGGCGCGAGCGGATCAGCTCAAGTGTGCGGTGAAGAATTCCAACGTTCTCGTCCACAGTGCACGCGCGGCGTCGGCGTCGTACACCTCAGGTCGCGTGTCGTTGAAGAACGCGTGGTCCGTGTCGGGATAGATGATCATGTCGACCGACTTGCCCAGGGCACGCAGCTCGTCCGCCAACGCGTTGGCGGCGTCCGGCGTGAAGAAATCGTCCTTCTCGGCGTAGTGACCCAAGACGGCCGCCGACATGTCCGTGTAGTCCGGCTGCGCGTCCGGCCAAGGGATGATGCCGTAACAGGGGACGACCGCCGCCACCGCGTCCGGGCGCTGCGTCGCGAGGACGAGCGCCAGACCGCCGCCCATGCAGAACCCGATGACGCCGACCTTGTCGCCCGTGCTCCGCCGCAACACTTCGTCGACGGCGCCGCTCATGTCACGGGCCGCCTGCTCGAGCTGCATCGCCATCATCGCCTTGCCCGCTTCGTCGGGCTCGCCCGGTTTGATCTTCTTCCCGTGGTAGAGGTCCGGGGCCAGCGCCACGAAACCCGCAGCGGCGAAGCGGTCGCACACGTCCTCGATGTGGGCGACCAGACCCCACCACTCCTGGATCACGATCACTCCTGGACCACGGCCGCTCTCGGGAGTAGCCAGATAGCCTCCGGCCGTCGACCCGTTGCTCGCGAATTCGATCATTTCACCCATTCCGGGCGACCGTAGTTCGCTCCGACCCGTTTCGTTATCTCCCCACAGTTCACAAAATGTTCGAATTTCATCGTTATCACCCATGACCTGCCTATTCGTACCCTCGGTACTACCAAACACAGGCGTGTTCGGCCGACGGTGTTTGAATCGGCCGAGGGCAACCGGTAAGAATGATCCCCATCGTGACTGACGTAGAGCGGGTTCACCACCACTCCACGCCGCGGTCTCCCAGGAGTGCTCGTGTACTCCGGCGGGTCGGGATCCCCGCGCTGACCGTTGTCTCAGTGTTGACAAGCACTGTGTTCGTAGCGGCGCGCCCTGTCGCCGGTGACGCCATCTCCGATGCCAAGGCGAAGGCCGCAGCGATCGAGGCGCAGCTGACCCAGGCCCAGGACCAGATGTCGGCGCTGAGCCAGAAGTACGACCAGGCGCAGTACCAACTGTCGCAGATCAACTCGAGCATCGCGACGACCAAGGCCAACGTGGCAGCGGACGAGCAGGAGGTGTCCAAGAACAAGGCCACCCTGTCGAAGGCGGCCGTGGCCAACTACATCACCGACGGCACGGCGTCCACCCAGAACCCGATCTTCTCCGGCAACGAGCAGACCCTCGGTGCGAGCACCGAGTACAACAAGATCGCCGAGGGCGACATCTCTCTCGCCGTCGACAACCTCCACACGGCAGAGCAATCGCTGAGCGCCCAGGAGACCCAACTCCAAGGCGAGCAGTCGCAGGCCCAGGCGCAGGTGACCGCAGAGCAGGACGCCGTGGCGCAGAACGCGCAAGCCATTCAGTCGCAGAAGAGTGCGCTCGCTCAGGAACAGGGTCAGATCGCCACCCTCGTGCAGCAGCAACAGCAAGCAGAGGCCGCGGCTGCGGCCCAGGCCGCGAAACAGAAGCAAGCCGCGGCGGCAGCCGCAGCGGCCGCCGCCGCTGCCGCGGCTGCACCCGCAGCGTCTTCGGGGGGAAGTGTTCCCGCCGTGGCGGCCGGTCTCAGCCAGGCGGCTGCCCCGCCCACCGCCGCCGGTGGCGTCGGTGCCCTGCAGGCAGCTGAGGGTCAGGAGGGCGTCCCCTACGTGTGGGGCGCCGAATCCCCCAAGGGCTCGGCCAGCCCGGGCTTCGACTGCTCCGGACTGACGGCCTGGTCATGGGGCCAGGCCGGGGTCAGCCTCCCCCACTACTCGGGGGCCCAGATGGCCGACTCGACGCCTGTTCCCATCAGTGACCTGCAGCCGGGAGACCTCCTCTTCTACGGTCCCGGGGGCTCCCAGCACGTCGCCATGTACGCGGGCGGGGGCTCCATGATCGAGGCGCCCTACACGGGTGCGGTCGTCTGGGTCACCGGCCTCCGGCTCGGCGGCGACTTCGTCGGCGCCGGTCGGCCATAGCCGGTCCGTCCCCTTCCGCCCCTTCCCGCTTCCCAATCCCCTGCCGCCGGTCACGCCCGGCTCGGACCGACCCCCCGGACCCAGCCGTCCGCCGGCCCGTCCTAACCTGGCCCGAGCCGAGCCATGAAACCGATCCCCGTCGCCTTCCACATCGGGCCCTTGCAGGTCCACACCTACGGCATCGGGCTCGCGCTCACCTTCTGGTTCGGCTTCGTCTACTTCGAGCGCCGGCTGCGGAAGAACGGCTACCCCACCGATTGGTTCGTTCCCGTCTTCCTCTGGGTCATCCTCGCCGCGGTCGTGGGTGCCCGTGCCATGCACGTGCTCTCCAACCTGAGCTACTACACCCAGAGGCCCGGAGATGTCCTGGCCGTCTGGGAGGGAGGCCTCTCCTCCTTCGGTGGCCTGCTCCTCGCGGTGCCGGTCGGCATCACGTTGACGCGGCGTCGCTGCCCGGAGCTGCCGCTGGGCCGGGCTCTCGACCTGGTGGCTCCCGTCCTCCTGGCCTGCTGGGCCCTGGGTCGACTCCTCGGACCCCAGCTGATGGTGGCGGGCGGCGGCCATCCGACCCACCAATGGTTCGGGATGTACTACTCCGGCCAGACCGGTCCCCGGCTGCCCGTCCCGATCTTCCAGGCGCTCGAGGACTTCACCGTGTACGTCATCCTGATCGTCATTGAGCGACGGCTCGACCGCTGGCCGAACGGGACGCCCCGGAAGGGGTATCCCTCAGGGATCGTCGTCGGCACGGCCATGGTGCTGTGGGGCATTGAGCGCTCTCTCGACGAGCATCTCTGGTTGGGCGAGGACGGCCGGGTCGGCTCGGACCTGGTGCAGCTCGCCGGCGTCCTCCTGGTCATCGCGGGGGCGATCGTCCTCCTGCGCACCCGCGGGCGTTGGAAGCAGTGGCTGCTCACCCATCACCAGGCCGATGCCCTCATACCGGCGCCGTTGGCGAGCGCGGAACAGCCGGCCTGACTCCTCGTCGCGCTCGGGCACTGTGCGCGTTCTCGTGCGGTTGCCCTGACGTGCAATCGCCTGCGCACCGCCGTCGCGGAAGATCCATCCCATGTGGAGCCAGGGGCGCATTTCGGGAATCGGCTCTGCGTGCTCGGCGATCTCTTCGTTGCCCATCTCCGCACCACGTTTCCGTCCGCCCCTGTGCAGGGCTGCTGCCGCCCCTGCGGGCGCCTCGCGCGGCTTCAGGTTACGGAGCCGTCCCCCGGAGTTGGTGGACCCGCCCAGCGGGGCGGGCCTGCCCTCTCTGCACCGCTGTTGCAACGTTCCTGCGACATCCCGGTCCGACCGAGCGACGTCTCTGCGTGTGATGGGCCATTTCCCGACTTCGGCGAAAGTCCGGGCGTTCTCAAGGCTTCTCCTGATGACACCGATATGGCGGGGAGAGGGGGGTGCGAGGACATGGCCAGCGTTCGGCCGTGGAGCCCAATGACCGAGAAGATCTGGACCGAGGAGGAGAAGGAGGCCTGGCTCGCCGAACACGGCGAGGCGTCGACGCACGTGGTCACCTTCGAGCCGATGTACCAGATCGAGCTGTGCATCCCCCCCTGGGAGCATCCGGACCGGCAGATCGCGCGGTCGGCCGTCGTGTGGGGTCAGCGCATGAGCCAGGTCTTCTCCGACGGGCAGGACGGCGCGTCAGCCATCGTGGCCGCGCACCACGAGGGCAACTCGCTCGAGATCTACAGCGCGGTGACGCCCCGGCCCCGCCTGCACCGGATCGTCTGAGGAACCTCCGCGTCAGGCGTTCGGCTTCTCGCCCGACGCCGCCGCCTGGCGCATCTGCTCCAGGCGGTCGATCATCGCCATCCGCTCCTGGCCGATGTTGTCGTCGAGCCGTGCGGCGATCTCCTCGGGCGTCCAGCGGCCATCGGCCCACATGGCACGGACTTCGGTGGGCTGGTTCCAGACGGCGATTTTGGAGCCGACCACCGTGTAGACCTGTCCGGTCACGTGCTTGGCCTTGTCGCTCAGCAGGTACACGACCATCGGAGCGATGTCCTCGGCGTCCCCCATTTCGGCGAGCTCGGAGGGCACGTTGGCGGACATGCGCGTGCGGGCGACGGGCGCGATGGCGTTGGCCGTCACGCCGTAGCGGTGCAGGCCGACCGCCGCCGATCGGACGAGCGACACGATGCCGCCCTTGGCCGCCGCGTAATTGGCCTGGGCCACGCTGCCCTGGAAGGCACCGGACGTGAAGCCGATGAGGGCGCCCCCGCCCTCCTGCTTGCGCATGACCGCCGCGGCGGCCCGGAAGACCGTGAAGTGCCCCTTCAGGTGGGTGGCGATCACGGCGTCCCACTCGTCCTCGGACATGTTGAAGAGCATCCGCTCCCGCAAGATCCCGGCCACCGCTACCACACCGTCGATACGACCCCACTTCTCGACGGCGGTGGCGATGAGGCGCTCACCGGACTCCATTTTCGAGATGTCGTCCGCAACGGCAACGGCCTCGCCGCCCGCCTTGGTGATCTCCCCGACGACGGCCTCGGCGACCTCGCTGCTCGGGTCCTCGCCCGCCATGCCCACGCCGAAGTCGGCCACCAGCACCTTGGCGCCGGCCTCCGCGGCGGCCAGTGCGACGGCACGCCCGATGCCGCCACCGCCGCCGGTGACGGCGACGACCTTCCCTTCGAGGAACCCAGCCATGGTCGAATCTCCTGATCTCTGCGGCCCGTCGGCGCGTGGGCCGGTCCAGGCAAATTGCCGTAAGTTAGAACACGTTCTAGCCTGCCGACGGCGGGGGCTGCCATTTGCCGCTCTCGTGTCGCGAGCCTGCAAGGAGAGTGCTGATGGGTGACCTCGGCTTCTGGGCGCTGGCCCAGGAAGACCCCGACTACCTGGCCCTGGTGACGCCCGAGGGCGACGAAGTGTCGTCCGGCGAGCTGTTGGGCCGGGCCAACCAGGTGGTGCACGCCCTGCGGGCCCAGGGCTTGGGCGTGGGAGACGTGGTGGCCACCCTGCTGCCCAATTGCGCCGAGATGCTGGAGGTCTACCTGGCCGCCCTGCAGGCCGGCTGGTACCTGGTCCCGATCAACCACCACCTGGTGGCGCCCGAAGTGGCCTACATCCTCAAGGACTCCGGCGCCAAGGTCTTCGTGGCCCACGAGCGCTTCGCGGAGGTGGCGATCGCCGCGGCGGACGAAGCGGGTGTCGACGCGTCCGGCCGGCTGGCGGTCGGTGACGTGGCGGGGTTCGGCTCCTATGCCGAGGTGCGTGATGCGCAGCCGACGACGTTGCCCGACGGGCGCACCATCGGCGACGTCATGAACTACACGTCGGGGACGACCGGGAACCCCAAGGGCATCTACCGCTCGCTGCATGGGCGTGACGCCCGAGCAGGCTGCGCTGGGGCTGTCGGGGCTGCTCTTCCTCTTCGGGATCCAGCCGCAGGACGACAACGTGCACATCATCGGTTCGCCGCTCTACCACACCGCCGTGCTGCGCTTCGGGAGCGCGTCGCTGCATTTGGGTCACACGATCGTGCTGATGGACAAGTGGTCGCCCGAGGAAATGCTCCGGCTCATAGAGCAGCGACGGGTCACGACCTCCCACATGGTGCCCACCCAGTTCCACCGGCTGTTGGCGCTCCCCGAAGACGTGCGGAACAAGTACGACGTGTCCTCGCTGCGCCACATGATCCACGCCGCCGCGCCCTGCCCGATCGACGTCAAGCACAAGATGATCGACTGGTGGGGCAACGCGGTCGACGAGTACTACGCCGCGAGCGAGGGAGGCGGCACGCTGGTCAGCGCACAGGAGTGGCTGCAGAAGCCCGGCACGGTCGGCAAGCCGTGGCCGATCAGCGAAATCGCCGTCTTCGACGACGACGACAACCGGATCACCGAGCCGAACGTCATCGGGACCGTGTACATGGCCATGCAGTCGGCCGATTTCGAATACCACGGCGACAAGGAGAAGACCCGGAAGAACCGCATCGGCGCCTTCTTCACC
Source organism: uncultured Acidimicrobiaceae bacterium (assembly GCA_963744045.1). Lineage (GTDB taxonomy): Bacteria > Actinomycetota > Acidimicrobiia > Acidimicrobiales > RAAP-2 > Bog-473. Next base: position 52,480 of record CAVUSB010000005.1, on the reverse strand, counting down.
GTGGGCGACGTCGGCCTCATTGACGAAGACGGCTATCTGTTCCTGCGCGACCGCAAGATCGACATGATCATCTCCGGCGGGGCCAACATCTACCCGGCCGAGATCGAGAACGTCCTGCTGTCGCACCCCAAGGTCGGCGACGCCGCTGTCTTCGGCATCCCCCACGAGGACTGGGGCGAAGAGGTCAAGGCCGTGATAGAGCCGGCCGAGGGCGTCGAGGCCGATGACGCGCTGGCGGAGGAGATCCTGGCCTTCTGTGCCGGCAAGCTCGCCAGGTTCAAGACACCCAAGACGATCGACTTCACGAGCGAGATGCCGCGCGACCCCAACGGCAAGCTCTACAAGCGCAAGCTGCGCGACCCGTACTGGGAAGGGGTGCAGCGGGCGGTCTGACCGGCCTCCTGCCTGCGCGTCCATTGCGATGAGCCGCCCCGCCGGTCTGTCCCTGCGGGTACAGGACGCCGGCGCCGGCGCCATCTGCGCTGACATCCTGGCCGCCTTGCCCCATTGGTTCGGCGTCCCCGCCTCGGTGGCGGCCTACGTCGAGTCGGCCGAGAGCGGGCCGACCGTGGTGGCGTCGCTGGACGGGCGAGACTGCGGGCTTCTGACCCTGTTCCTCCGTACCCCGTACGCCGCCGAGATCGTCGTCATGGGCGTCCTGCCCGAGCTGCACCGCGCCGGCATCGGGCAGGCGCTGCTGGAGGAGGCAGAGGTCTGGCTGGCCGAGCGGGACATCGCGTACCTGCAGGTCAAGACCCTCAGTCCGCGCTCCTCCGACAAGGGGTATGCCGCCACCAGGGCCTTCTACTTCGGCTGCGGCTTCCGGCCGCTGGAGGAGATGCCCGAGCTGTGGGGGGAAGACCAGCCGGCCTTGCAGATGATCAAGACCGTGCCGCCGCCCTCGTGACGGGCCGGGAGGGCTTGGGCACCGATGGCGACTACCTGCGGGAGCGCCAGTACAAGGACCCCGGGAACCTCAATGCGCGCATTGCGCTGCACGCCAGGCACTCGCGGGCAGGACGTGCCCTGGTTCGATTGGCTCGTGGGCCGGGTCGAATGGCCCGAGGGTGGACGGGTGCTCGAGGTTGGGTGCGGCACCGGACTGCTGTGGGTCAGCGCGGCGCCGCTGCTCCCCCGCCTCCGTCTCACCCTGACCGATCTGTCGGAGGGCATGGTGGCGGCGGCCTCCGGCGCCGTGGCCGCGCTGCCGCGGATGGAGCTGGCCGAGGCCCGTACCTGCGACGCGCAGGACCTTCCCGTTCGACGGCGGCTCCTTCGACGTGGTCGTGGCGAACCACATGCTGTACCACGTCCCCGAACCCCGTCGGGCCGTCGGCGGAGTTCGCCCGCGTGCTGCGGCCCGGTGGCGTACTGCTGGCGGCGACCAACGGACCCCGGCACCTCGACGCCGTCGCAGAGGTGTCGCGGGCGGTGCTGGGGTGGTCTTCGCTCGACTTCGTCGACAGGCGGTTCGGCCTCATCGACCGGCGAGGAGATCCTCCGCACGGCGTTCGGCTCGGTGACCTGGCACCTCCACCCGAGCACCATGATCTGCACCGACCCTGGCGACGTGCTCGCGTTCATTGCGTCCTCTCCCGCCGGTCAGGACGCCACGCCCGAGCAGGCGCGTGGCGCTCGAGGAGGCCGTGGCGGCGCCGCTTCGCCCGAGGAGGGCGGGCAGATGACGATCACGAAGGAGTCGGGCTGCTTCGTGGCGAAGCGCTGATCAGCCTTCGGGGAGCGCAGCGAAATCCCGCTTCGCCTTGCGGTACCACCCCATTCCGGAGATGGGATGCTTCCACCTGCCCTTCATCTCCTTCAGGGCTCCCTTGTGGGCGTCGTCGCCGCCGGCGACCACCTCGTTCAAGTGACGGTCCTGCGCCTTGATCACCTCGTCCGCCGTCTCCCCGTGGAGTGCGTGCTCACATGGTCCGCCCAGCTGCTTGCAGGTCATCGTCTTCATCGTTCTTGCTACGCCTGCTGAATGCGGACGAGGTTGCCCGAAGGGTCGCGGAAGGCGCAGTCGCGCGACGCCCCACGGCTGGGACGCGGGCTCCTGGAGCACCTCGGCGCCCGACGCCCGCACCTTCTCGAAGGTGGCGTCGAGGTCGTCCGAGCGGAAGATCGCAGCCTGCAACGACCCTTGGGTCACGAGCGACAGGAGGGCATCGCCCTCGGTCTGCGAACGCCCGCCGTGCGGCTGGGACAGGACGATGTCGAGGTCCTGCCCGGGGGCGCCGACGGTCACCCAGCGGAAATCGCCCGCCTTGACGTCGTTGCGGACCTCGAAGCCGAGCGCATCGCGGTAGAAGCCGAGCGCGGCCTCGGGGTCGTGGACGGAGATGAACATTGCGGCAACGGTGACTGGCATCTCGACGATTGTACGGAGGCCGAGCCGCCGGATGCTTCTCCGATCCTGCTCGGTGCCGCAGTGGGCCCTTCGCCCGATTGCGCACGCCCGCGTCGGGGTGACGAGCTCACGGGTCGATCGACAGACTCAGACCGGTACGGGCGTGCGCTGCGGCCGCGTCACCACCATGCTCACGCACGAAGGGATGACGTCGCTGTGCGGGTGGTCACGCCCACGGTACTGCGACGGTGTCTCGCCGACGATCTCGGTGAAGCGCGAGCTGAAGGAGCCGAGCGACGTGCACCCGACGGCGACACAGGTGTCGGTGACCGACATTCCCTGACGCAGAAAGGCCTTGGCGCGCTCCATGCGTCGCGTCATGAGGTAGGAGTAGGCGTCTCGCCGTAGGCCGCCCGGAACTTGCGCGAGAAGTGTGCGGGCGACATGAGCGCGGCACGTGCCATGGCCGGGACATCGAGGGGCTGCGCGTACTCGCGGTCGATGAGGTCGCGCGCCCGGCGCAGGTGAGCGAGGTCGGCCATCTCCTCCGGCGTCATGGAGGATCGTATCTGCGATCGGGCAACCTGGAGCACCCTGCCGGACTCCTCGAGGAAGGTGTGGCCCCGTTTCCTTTCAGGTGCCGTAGGGACGGGTCAGGACCTCCATATTGTGACCGGCGGGATCCTCGAAGTAGAAGCCTCGACCGTGGTCGTTGACGACGTTCGGCCGGGTGTGGCCGGGATCGGCCCAGTACTGCAGTCCTCGCTCGGTGACCCTGGCAAAGATGGCATCGAACTCCTCCTCGGTCACGAGGAATGCGTAGTGGTCCGACTCGATCGGGCCATCACGATCGCATAGTCGAGGCTGACCCCGTTGGCCGTCTCGACGCACATGAAGGGTCCGAACGGCGTCGGGGATTCCAGGCCGAGGATCTCGGCCAGGAATGCGGCCGATGCGCCCTTGTCGTGCGCCGGGACAATGGTGTGGTTGAGCTGAACAGCCATTCGATCCTCCTCGTCGACGCGCTTCAGTATCTGCCCGGCGGAGCCGGACCGCCACCGGACCGCCAGGGCGGCCGCTCGCCGTACAAGTCCGGCCCATGTACCCGATGAAATGGATGAGGCAGACTCGACCCCGTGCGTGACTCCGTCCGGGCAGTGCATGACCTGGTGAGCACCTCGCTCCATGCGATCCCCTGGAGTCCGAGCACATCGCCGACACGCTGCGGTGGCTCGAGACCACGGACGACGTGTTCCGACGATCCAAGCCGGCCACCCCGGATCGGCATCTCGTGTCCTATGCCGTCCTTCTCGATCCCCACACCTTCGATGTCTTGCTCGTCGACCACGTGAACGCCGGATTGTTCCTTCCGCCGGGCGGTCACGTCGAACCCGACGAGCATCCGGCCGCTGCAGCTCGTCGAGAGTGCTACGAGGAGCTGGGAATCGAACGCCTCCCTCGCGGGCGGCGATGGCGACCCGGCGTTCGTCACGGTCACGACGACCGTCGGACTGGACTCGGGTCATACCGACGTCAGCCTGTGGTTCGTCCTCGAGGGATCTCGCGACCTGGAGCTGACGCTCGACGAGGTCGAGTTCCGTGGCGCGCGTTGGTGGTCGCTTGCTGAGGTGACGTCGGCCGACCCAGAGGCTTTCGATCCACACTTCCTACGATTTCTGAGGAAGGTCACCTCCTCGACATGGCCATCGCGTGCCGGTGACCCGACACGGTCAGAGAGGATCGAAAGCCGGAACCCCCTGGTCGACCGACTCAGGGGATCAGCACGATCTTGCCTCGAGTGTGTCGTTGCTCGAGCTCGGCAAACGCGTCGCGCACCCTTTCCAGCGGGTACGTGGCGGCGATCGGCATCTCAATCTGCCCTGACGCGACGAGCTCGGCCATCTCCGACAGCACCGCGGTGGTCGACGCGTCACCACTTCCCTCGGTCTTCGCCCCGACCTCTTGGGCCTTCTCGCGCGAGATGATCGTCTCAATGCGATCAGGTGGGACACCGAGGTCCACGGCGAGCTGCACGTACTCAGGGCCGAACAGGTCGATGAACGCGTCGATGCCGTTCGGCGCGGCCGCCCTCAGACGATCGGCCAGTCCTTCCCCGTACGCGACCGGTGTGACGCCGTGCGAGGTCAGCCAGTCAGCATTGCCTCGCGACGCGATGCCGAGCACCGACGCGCCCTTCGTGCCCAGCAACTGGACCACGACGGTGCCCACCCCGCCCGCAGCCGCCGATACCGCCACCGTGTCGCCGCGGTGGACGTCCACGGCCCGGACCGCGGCATAGGCGGTGCAGCCCACGACGTAGAGCGACGCCCGCCACCTCCCAGCTCAGGGATGGCGGCTTCCGAATGAGCTGGTCCGCCGGGACCGCCACGTACTCGGCGTGGCTCGAGCGCTGCCACGACCAGCCGAGCACCTCGTCGCCGACGGCGAACTCGGTCACCCCCGCGCCGAGGGCGCTGACGATGCCGGCCAGGTCGCTCCCTTCGCCCGACGGGAACGTTGCCGGGAACACCTTGTCCAGCGCGCCGGACCGGATGGCCGCCTCTCCGGGGTTGATGCCCGCGGCACGCACCTCGACGACCACCTGGCCCTCCGCGGGCTCGGGTATCTCCACGTCGGCGATGTAGAGGACGTCGCGGCCCCCGTAGTGATCGAACCGCACTGCTCGGGCCATGGCCGGTCTCCTTCCTACCTGCTCATCCTCGACCAACCCCGCGAACGACCGATTCCTTCCCTCCCCCGGGAATCCGCGTCCGGCAAGGGATGGCCTTGTCCGTCACTCGGGGCTTCGTCACTCGGGGCTCTTGCGATAGACCAGCTCGAAGTCGGTCGTGAAGCTGGCTCCGCCTTCGGACTTCTCCCAGCGACCGGTGATCGTGTTCCCGTCCTGGCTGATGGTGCCGATGAACCGCTGATCGAACGGCTCACCCTTTCGCCAGAGCCTCCACTCGCCGTCGCCGATGCTCATGTCGTACATGCGACAGACGCCGCGATCATCCGAGTAGAGCTGGACGTAGGTCTCGTTGCCCGCATCGCAACCCATGATGGAAAGGCTGTTCGGGGCCTCGGGGAGCTCGATCGCGGTGTGCTGAACCAGGTGCGCCCCCGAGGGATGCCATGCGAACGTGGATCGCCCGCCGCCCGGCCATGGCTCTCCACCCGGCGGTCTGGCTTCGAGAACCCATTCGCCGACCAGGGGCTCCAGCTTCTGCAGCGCATTCTGGACGGTCGGCTGCTCCACGGGTCACCCTCCCCTTCTGTCGGCGCACTGCAGGCGCCGCTGGCTAGATTTTAGGAGAAGAACGGAAAGAGGTCTCTCGTGGATGAAGGTCGTCCCATCTCCTATATGGCGCTGTCGGTCGGTACGCCGGTCCTGAGTTCGAGCGGCTCCGAGTTCGGCATCGTCGAGCACGTCCTGCAGATCCCGGAGGAGGATGTGTTCGACGGCATCGCGGTCACGACGAAGCACGGACTGAGATTCGTCGATCGCGACCAGATCACCGACATCACGACCACCCTCGTGCGGTCCTCTCTCACCGACGAGGAGGCCGCGAACCTTCCGGCACCTCGGGGAACCCTGGTCCTGCATCCCGACACCGCCCGTGATGAAGGTCCGTCGTTGACCGCACGATTCGGCCGGCTTTTCGGACGGGAGAAGTGGAAGGAGCTGGAATAGCTCACCTCGGTCGGTTCGCCCCTATTCCCCGGTCGTGCCGTCGATGGCCTCGCGGAGCGTGTCAGCGTGGCCCGCATGGCGGGCAGTCTCCTCGATGAGGTGGAGCAACACCCATCGCAGCGAGAAGTGGCGGCCGTCCCGGAGCGTCTGGACGGACAACTGGTCAGGTCCCGACGACGCCGAGACAACGTCTCGACTCCGCGCCCAGGCCTCCCTGTAGCGCTCCCGCAGCTGCTCGGGATCCACGCCTTCCGCCGTGCGGAACTCCCAATCGGGGTCCGCTTCCCAATCGACGCCGCCCCATGGCTCACGTTCCGGGAGCCCGCCTGAAGCGCACTTCCAACCAGCTCTCCTCGACCAGCGCCAGGTGGTAGAGGAGTCCGGCCAGCGTCAGCGCAGACGGCGGATTCTTTTGCGCCATTTGCCCCCGAGTGAGCCCTTCGGTCTTCGCCAGCACCGTTTCCCGCTGGAAGTCGAGATACGCCACCAACAGGGTGAGCTCAGTGCCCTCAGGTTCGGGATCGATCCTCATCGGTCCGATCCCTCAGCTACTCGTCCGCATCGGACAGGGCTTCAGGATCATCGAGCAGCACGCCCGCCTCCGCAGCTTCCGTCTCGTCCAGCGGCAGCTGATCTTCTTCCTGCTCGTCGTCGAAGTCGATCTCGCTGTCGAGCGGGGCCACCTCCGCCGCATCCTCGGGATCCAATGGATCCGGCTCTTCAATGATAGGAAGGTCCTCGCTGGACGTGGTCATTCGTTTCTCCTCGACTGATCGGTGGACACATCTCAGCAGACTTTCGCTCCGACGCGCACCTGCTCCGACTCTTTCGCGGCCACTGCCCCGATGGCCGGCCGGCCGATGCCGGGCGACCCCTCAACCCGGCGGCACCTCCCAGTGCACGAGGTCGGTGCTGCGAGCAACCCCGATACGGGCGTGGCCCCATCCGCCGAACTGCGTCAGCTCCGTGCTGCCGGCGTAGCGTCAGGTAGTCCTCGCCCTGCGGTCCGACACAGAGGAACGCAGAGTTTGCCTGCTCGTAGCCGACGCTCGATATCCCCTGCCCGCTGTTGAACGACTGGCTCGGCACGAGCAATTCCTGGCCCGGCGCCCCAGTGCAGCCACGTCGACGGCGACAAGGGATCACCCGGTCCCAGCGTGAAAATGAAGGGCTGGTCGAGCGTGTTCGACGTCGCCACGAGGTGCCACGCTCCGTCGACGGTCACGAACTCGTAGTTCTCGACGGTGTCGTCGTACAGCGCAATGTCGGGCCGACCCACCAGATGAAACGTGCCGGAGAGCGACGGCGCCCAGGCGATCTCGAAGTGTTGCGTGGTCGTTCCGGCCTTGAACCCGAGAATCACCCCGTTCCCGGTGAAGGCCAGCGCACCATCGATCATGCGGTCCGCCAGCCCGGGTCCGAGCGGGTGGGCGCTCGACCATGACCGCAGGGACGCGTCGCTGCTCGTACGGTAGGCCAGTCCTCGCGGCGTCTGATAGGTGACGACGAAGGTGCCCGGAGGGCGAACGGACGATGTCGGGTGAGGCACCGTTCTGGGCAATCACCCTCGGTGCCGTCCAGTGCGCAGATCGGGGCTCGACGAAACGGACACGTCGAAGTGCACGTGCGGGGCTGCCTTGATGGCCGTCATGTCGCTGTAGAGCATGTGCCATTCCCCACCGGACCACTGCAGTGCCTGGTCTTTCACGCCGACGTCGGGGAACGACAGCATGGGGTTCGTCAGCGCGGACCAGTCGATGGAGGCGCGGTGGCTTTCCCACGATGCAGGCGTGATCCTGCCCAGGCGCCGACCGGTGGCCGCGCCCGCCTGGCCGGCCCCGACCACCAATGGCCGCGACAGTGTCATCGCCACTGCCAGGAAGAGGTGCCGCACGCCGGCACGCTACGGCAGAATGGGCGATCGATGCAGACAATCGGAGCTGAACATCGATGCCTCGCGGGAGCGCATCATCGACCTCACGCAGCGAGCTCGAGCGCTTCTGCTCGGGGCAGGGTGACGGGTTGGTCAACGTCTTCGTGCCCCACGCCACCGCCGGCGTCGCCCTCATGGAGACCGGCTCCGGGCTCCGACGAGGACCTGCTGGCCGCGCTGGGGCGTCTCTTGCCCCGCGACGACCGCTACCGGCACGCCCACGGGTCACCGGGCCATGGGGCCGACCACATCCTGCCCGCCTTCGTCAGCCCTTCGGTGACGCTGCCCGTGCTCGGAGGCCGGGTGGCCCTCGGGACGTGGCAGTCCGTCGTGCTGGTGGACCTGAACGTCGACAATCCCCGGCGTCACGTCCGCTTGAGCTTCGTCCCGTCGCCCGCACCCTGAGACGGCACAGGCGGACGCAGAGCCACGTGAACTCCCGCACCTCGAGATGGAACGGGACGACCCGGGTCGAGTCGGCTCGCTGATCAGGCGATGGGTCTCGAAATGGCGTAGTCCGGGAGCCTCCTCGTCGACCGCGGGGGTGGAGTGACGAGATCGCGGTTGATCAGCGTGTGCAGGACATCAGCCACTGCGACCTCTGATTCGGAGAGCCCGTCGAACTCAATTCCGATACGAACGACACCGCCGGGAGTCCGATCCGCGTTCCTGATCACGCCTTCGAGCCGGACGTTGATGGAGTCACCGACCGAAGGAGCCTCGACGGAGATGTGGCGTCCCACCAGTTCCGACGGCCAGAAGTGATGGAGCGAGATCCCCAGCCCGAGTATCGAGATGTCGGCGACGAGGCAGTCTCGCCACTCCGGATCCGTCTCGCCTTCAATGTGGCAGACCCCGAACCAGCCCGCGGTCCGGCGTGGAACTCTGCGTCGGTGTTCCATGCTGCGCCTTCCTTCCCGCCGACGCTGAGGAACCACAGCTTCGGTCAAGTGCCTCTTCCCCATCCCTTACAAGAGACTTCGGAACGCCAGGCCGTTCTAGTAAGAGATCTTTCACAACTTGGCGACAAACTCCAGCAAGCGCCCCGGATCGAGCGCCGCCGCGGCACTTCAGCCGGGCTTGTCGTCCTTCGTCGCGCCGCCGCGCGCCATGCACCCGCTGCCAGTCCGGGTCCACCAGCGGTGCCTCGCTGTTGTGGGCGTTGCCCGACACGATGTCGAGCATGCGGTTCGGCGGCACCTCTATGAAGATGCCGTCGGCCTCGGCCGTCAGCTCGCCCCGGTTGTAGATACCACCCCAGGCGTAGACCTTTCGCCCCTCCTTGCCCGTGTGGCGGGCCACCAGCTCGAGCGGGGCCAGCAGCGGGGTGGGTCGCCGGTAGCGCACGGTCAGCGTCCCTGTCATGGCGCCCTGCCCCACCAGAATGTTCGACATGCCCAACAGCTCGTCGAACAGCTCGGCGATGACGCCGCCGTGCACACAGGTCGGCGGTCCCTCGTAGGCGTAGCCGTAGGTGACCCGGCCCCGCACCTCGCGCCAGCCTTCATGACCCTCGACCGCCCACACCTCCACCGGTGGCGCTACCGGGTTGGCGAAGCCGATCACCGGGCTGGTCGAGAAGACGTCCTGGGGATGCACGCTCCGGGTTGGGCTGGTTGCGGGTCCGCCGCTCGACCGCGGCCGCCGCCTCCAGCCGGTCGGCCAACGCACTCAGCTCGGCCGCCGCGTCGACCACATCTGCCTCGTCGAGCGGCTGTCCCACGGCCACATTGCCGATGCGCCGCGCCGCGGCCGCCAGCCGGTTCAGTGGCGAATCCGACGACGTCTCCGACAGGCCGTCGACGCCGGGAAATCCCTCCCCGGCCGGCGGGTCGTGCGGGCGGCCCTTGCCGCTCACGTGCGGGTGTAGTTGGGCGGGCGCTTCTCGGCGAAGGCCTTCTGGCCCTCGGCGGCGTCGTTGCTGGCGAAGACGGGCCAGCCGAGCTCGAGCTCGCGGGCCAGCCCGTCCACCTCCGACATGCCCTCGGTCTCGCGCACGCTCTGCATGATCGCCTCAATGGCCAGCGGCCCGTTCGACCCGATGACGGCGGCGATCTCCAGCGCCTTTTCCAACGCCTTGCCGTCGGGGACGACGTGACCGATGAGACCGATGCGCAGGGCCTCCTCCGCCGGCACCTCGCGCGCCGGTCAGGAGCATCTCCATCGCAATGGTGTAGGGGATCTGCCGGCGCAGGCGCACCGTCGAGCCCCCGAGCGGGAAGAGCCCCCGCTTGGCCTCGAAGACCCCGAAAATCGCTCCCTCGCCCGCCACGCGGATGTGGGTGGCCTGCAGAATCTCGGTCCCGCCGGCCACGGCCCAGCCCTCCACGGCGGCGATGAGCGGCTTGCGCAGGTCGTAGTGGCGCAGCAGCGCCTTCCAGTGCAGATCGGGGTCCTCGGTCATGCGCGACTGGTACTTCTCGGCGTCGCTGCCGCCCATGGCCTTGAGGTCCATGCCGGCGCAGAACGTCCCCCCGGCTCCGGTGAGGATGGCGCAGCGGATGTCGTCGTTGCTGTCGATCTCCTCCCAGGCATCCTTCATGCCGACGAGCATGGGCAGGCTCAGCGCGTTCTTCGCCTCCGGCCGGTTCATGGTGACGATGGCGGTCGCGCCGTCGTGCTCGAACGTCAGGTGCTCAGTGGTAACCACGGTCCCCTCCAGAGGTAGGCGCCGGAATGTTCGGTCGGGTGCTGCCGATGCTGATGAAGCGGAAGTCGGTACCGCCTAGAGCCGCTCAATGATGGTGCCGGTCGCCAGCGCACCACCGCAGCACATCGACACGAGCCCGTAGGTCTTGTCGCTGCGCTCGAGCTCGTGCAGGATGGTGGTGATCAGCCGGCTGCCGGTCGCACCGACCGGGTGGCCGATGGCGATGGCACCACCGTTGACGTTGACCTTGTCCATGTCGGCATCGTGCACGCGGGCCCAACTCATCACGACCGAGGCGAAGGCCTCGTTCACCTCGAAGAGGTCGATGTCCTTCATGGTCATGCCGGCCTTGGCCAGCACCTTGGTCGTCGCCGCGATGGGGCCATCGAGGTGGTAGTAGGGATCGGAGCCCACGAGCACCTGGGCCACCACGCGAGCCCGGGGCGTGAAGCCCTCGGCCTTGGCGCGGTCCTCGGACATCCAGAGCACGGCGGCGGCGCCGTCGGAAATCTGGGACGAGTTCCCCGCGGTGTGCATGCCGTCGGGCAGCACCGGCTTCAGCTTGGCCAGGCCCTCGGCCGTCGTGTCACGCGGGCCCTGGTCCTTGGACACCACCATCTTCTCGCCGGAGTGCTCGCCCCGCGGGCCCTCCTCGCCGACGATCGGCGCTTCCACGGAGAGGATCTCGCGGGCGAAGCGGTCCTCGGCCTGCGCCACGGCCGCCTTCTTCTGCGACTCCAGGCCGAGCCAGTCGACGTCGGCTCGGCTGATGTCGTACTTCTTGGCGATGCGCTCCGCCGCCGTGAATTGGTCGGGCATGTCGTAGGGCAGGTCGGCGGGGATCGCCCGGCCGACGCCGGCCGCCGCGTTGGCCCCGAGCGGCACCCGGCTCATGGCCTCGACGCCGCACCCGATGGCGGTGTCGACCGCGCCGGCGGCGATCAGGTTGTTCACGAAGTGGTTGGCCTGCTGCGACGAGCCACACTGGCAGTCGACCGTGGTGGCGGCGACCTCGTAGGGCAGGCCCGCCAGGAGCCAGGCCGTCCTGGTCACGTTGAAGCCCTGCTCGCCCGCCTGGGTCACGCAGCCGCCGACGACCTGCTCGACGGAACCCGGGTCGATCCCCGCCCGCTTGACCACCTCGACCTGGGCGGCGCCCAGGATGTCGGGCGCACGCAGCCCCGACAGCCACCCGTTTCGCTTCCCGATGGGCGTGCGGACCGCCTCGATGATTACCGGCTGCGCCATGACCGACGTTCCTCCTCGTACCACTCCGGCCCACGGCCGGCTGCCCTCGATGAGCGATTTCTAGAACCTGTTCTAACTTTAGCACCGGCCCTCCGGGCCGACCCCGGAAGTCTGCCCGGGCCGCAACGCCGGGCGCCAACGCCGTTCCGCCGGGCCCGAGCACCACAGCAGGCGTCGCGCCTCAGAGATGCTTGAGCAGCTCCCGGGCGATGACGACCTTCTGCACCTGGTTGGTGCCTTCGTAAATCTGGGTCACCTTGGCGTCGCGCAGGAAGCGCTCGACGGGGAAGTCCTTGGTGTAGCCGTAGCCGCCGAGGAGCTGCACGGCGTCGACCGTGATCGACATGGAGGCATCGGAGGCGAAGGCCTTGGCCATGGCACCGAAGCGTCGTGAGCTCCCCCGTCGGGTCGTCGTCGACCATGGCGCAGGCCCGGTACACCAGGGCGCGGGCGGCCTCGTTGCGCATGGCCATCTCGGCCAGCATGAAACGCAGCCCCTGCAGGTCGGCGATGGGGCCGCCGAAGGCCTGACGCTGCTTCATGTAGGCCCCCGAGTAGTCGATGGCCCCCTGGGCGATGCCGACCGCCTGCGCCCCGATGGTGGGCCGGCTGCGATCGAGCGTGTGCATGGCGATGGTGAAGCCCTGGCCCTCGGCGCCGATGCGGTGCGAGGCCGGGACGCGGACTTCGTCGAGGATGACCTCGCCGGTCGGACTGCCCCGCAGGCCCATTTTGTCCTCGTGCTTGGCGATGCGGATCCCCCATTCCTTCTCCACGAGGAAGCACGAGATGCCCCGCCCACCCGCATCGGGGTCGGTCTTGGCGAACACGACGTAGACGTCGGAGATCCCGGCGTTGGTGATCCAGTACTTGGACCCGCTCAGCACGTAGTCGTCCCCGTCGCGCACGGCCCGGGTCCGCATGGACGCCACGTCGCTGCCGGCGTCGGCCTCCGAGAGGCAGTAGCTGGCCTGGATGTCGCCGGACGCGACCCGCGGCACGTAGGCCTGCTTGAGCTCCTCGGACCCCCAGTTGAGCACCGGCGTCATGCCGAGCTTGGAGATCAGGATGGCCAGCGCCGTCGAAGCGCAGACGCGGGCGAGCTCCTCGGTCATGATGGCCACCGTCACCGTGTCGGCCCCCGCGCCGCCGTATGCGGCGGGCAGGCCGAGCGCGGGCAGTTCCATCTCCTTGCAGGCCTCGAACGACTTCCAGGGGAACTCGGCGTTGCGGTCGGCCTCGGCCGCGTTGGGAGCCACCTTCTCCTCGCAGAAGGTGCGCAGGGTCTGGCGGAAGTCCCGCTGCACGTCGGTCAGGGCGAAGGTCGAGTCGCTCACGCCGCCATTCTCGCAGGCGCCACGGCCGGGTCGTTCGTCCCGACCCGGATCCGCCCTCAGTGGGCCTTGAGATGCCGGATCAGGAGGCCCGAGAGCTCGACGGGCGCCATCTCGGGGATCCAGTGCGACACGTTGTCCAGGACCTCGAAGGTGTACGGACCCTGCACGAGCTCGGCCGTGTTCTGAGCGGCCGCCCACCCGAAGGCGGCATCCCCGGTGGACCAGACGTAGAGCGTCGGCACGCACACCGGGTTCAGCCCCGAGAGGGCGTTGCCGTCCATGGCCCGGTACCAATTGATGGCCGCCGTGAGGGCCCCGGGTTCGGTCAGGGCGGCGACATACATCCGGGCATCCTCGTCGTCGAGTCCGGTCTCGGCCAGGAGCGTGGCGAGGCCTGCTCCCGTACCGTCGGCGCCCAGCAACAGGCGCTCCGGCACCTCGGCGGCGCGAAAGGCGTCCGTGGACGCGCCGTAGGCGGCCTGCGTGGGATCGGCGCCACGGAGCGCCTCGTGGAGCGCGAGCGGGTGCGGCGTCGACACGACGCTGAGGGTGCGCACGCGGCCGGGATGGCGCGAGGCCACGATCCAGGCCAGCATGCCGCCCCAGTCGTGACCCACGAGGTCGAAGGTCTCCATGTCCATGGCGTCGGCCAGTGCAAGGACGTCGTGCAGGAGGTGCTCGGTGGCGTAGTCGCCGACCTCGGCCGGACGGGCGCCGACGCAGTAGCCGCGCTGGTCCGGTGCGATGGCGCGGTAGCCGGCGCGCCCCAGAGCCCAGAGCTCGTCGCGCCAGGCCCACGACGTCTGCGGGAAGCCGTGCAGGAGCAGGATCTTGCGCCCGTCGTGCGGGCCGCAGGCCCGGCCGGTGAAGGTGAAGCCGCCGGCCTCGATCTCGAGCCGGTCGATCGCCCCGATTGCGTCCACGACCATGGTGTGCGCCGCCCTCAGGCGGCTGCGGTACCGCCCCCGGCGCGGACCTGCTCCGGGCTCTGCCGGAGCGTCTCCTCGGGCACGGAGTCGACCAGCGCCCGCTGCGCCACGTAGTCGTGCGAAATGGAGGAGAACAGCGCCCGGCGCGTCGCCTGGACGTCGGCCGGGACGTCACCGAGGAAGCCCCACAGGTTCAGCGCCAGCTTGACGTCGTAGATGGACGGTCCCCGGCCGAACAGGGCGGCCCGCTTGGCGGCCACGAGGCCGACGCCGAGCAGCACGTCGTGGGCGGACTCGCCTTCGCCCAACTCGAGCTCGTCCTTGAAGCGGTGCGCCAGGCGGAGCGCGAAGCCCGAGTCCGTTCCCGGGGTCCCGATGTTCGCCCCCTTGCGCATGGTCGGCCCCACCAGCTCGGCCGGGCGATCCGTGGTCCAGATGCCCGGGACGTCCAGGTGCATGGCCGGCCGGACCTGGTCGGCCTCGGCGATGGGCACGAAGGTGGGCTGCGTCATGCGCCGGAGGCTAGCCGAGGGGGTCGGGCGAACCCATTCCATGCCCACCCCGCGAGCCCTCCAGCAGAAGTGGCACGACGTGGAGCGTGATCGACGAGGGGCGTTCGGCGTCGTGGAAGATCTCCTGGTCGGCGGAGCGCCAGGTTGGCGCCCGTCGCCAGCGGCTCGCCGGTGCCGGCGTTGCGGTTGAAGAGCGGGTGGGCGCCACTGGACACCTGCAGCCGGATCCGGTGTCCGGCCCTGAACGTGTTGGCGGTGGGCCACAGGGCGATGTCGATCTTGCTGACGCCGTCCGCCCCCTTCTCGACGGGACGCCCGGGGGCGAGGCGGACGATGCCATCGCTCAGGTTGTGGGACTTGCCTTTCGCGGTGACGTCGCAGAGCCGCACGAAGAAATCGGTGTGCTCGAGCGACGAGCGCACGTAGAGCGACGCGGTCAGCGGGCCGATGACCGTGAGATCCTCGGTGAGCACGGGGCTGGTGTAGGTCAGCACATCGCGCCGGGACTCACGGCGGCGCTGGTCCTTGCGCCCCGCCGTGGTCATGTTGAGTGACGGTCCGCCCGCCGCAGGCGTGGGGTCGTGCGGGTTGTAGTGGTAGCGGTCGGGGGTGGTGTCGCCGTCGTCGTCCGGCGGGGTCGGCGCGCAGGGTGCCGCCCCGGCCGAGGTACCACCGCTCGGTCTCCCCCGCCGGCGGCCAGAGCGAGAACTCACGCCAGGTGCGCGAGCCCATGACGAACAGGCGCACCGGCGCGTCCTGGCGCTCGCCGGGGTCCGGACCGAGCTGGCTGTCGAACCATCGGGGACCGTCGCGCACCGTCTCCGCGAAGAGGGCGGGGCTGGTGTGTGTCCAGGGTCCAATGGTCAGGCGGGCCGTGCGGCCCGCTCGCCGGAGGGCCTCGTAGTCGTCCACCTGCGCCTTGAGGAAGAGGTCGTACCAGCCGCCGATGAAGCTGGCCGGGGGCACCTTCTCCAGCCGGCGACCGAAATCGACCGGGTCCCACCACGGGTCACCCGGCGCACTGTGCTCGAGCCAGTCCTGGTAGAAGGCCATGGGCTCGCCGATGGCGGCGGCGTCACACTTCCCGACAGGGAGGATGGCGCTCGACGTCGACACCGCCCGGGCCCCGCGCAGGCGGGCGCGCAGGACGGTGCGCCAACCGAGCTCTTGATGCTTGATCTCGTGGATCCAGGCCAGGCCCGTCTCGAGCGCGAACGCGCCCCCGGGGAACACGACGGCGTCCCGGAAGTTCGCCGCGGTGACCTGGAGGCTGAGCGCTCTGACGAAGTCGGGGGCGTCCTCCGCCACGGCCCACTGCGTCATGCCGAGGTAGCTCCCGCCCCACATGACGAGGCGGCCGTCGAACCAGGGCTGCGCCGCGACCCACTCGAGCGTGGCGCGCCCGTCGGCCTGCTCGTTGCGCACCGGGACGAACTCACCCCCGGACCCGAACGTCCCCCGGCAGCTCTGCACGACGACCTGGTAGCCGCGCTCCGCGTAGAGCCGGCCGAGCGGGCCCATGACCGTGCGCCCGTAGGGAGTGCGGATCAGCACGGTCGCCGGCTCGTCCCCCGCCGTGTGGTGCGTGGGGTACCAGCGGTCGGCCACGAGCTCGACGCCGTCGGACATTTTGGCGATCAGACCGCGCTCGACCGACACCGCGGTCGTGCGCGGCGGGGGGAGCTTGACGACCGACGCTGCGATCCGGCTCCACACGGTCATGCGCGCTCCCCCTCCCTGTCCTAGGAGGCGTGGAGCAACCCGAACACGATGGAGTCGTAGAGCGCCTGCCAGCTGGCCTCAATGATGTTCTCCGAGACCCCGATGGTGGTCCACGTGCGCTGCCCGTCGGTGGTGTCCACGAGGACGCGCGTGACGGCGCCGGTGCCCCGTCCCGTGTCGAGGACACGCACCCGGTAGTCGGTGAGGTGGATGTGGTCGAGCGCCGGGAACCTGGCCCCGATGGCCGCGCGCAGGGCACCGTCGAGCGCGTTGACCGGGCCATTGCCCTCAGCGGTGGCGACAATGCGCTCCGGACCCACGTGCACCTTCACCGTGGCCTCGGTCATGACCCCGGGGAGCTCGGCGCCAGCGGCCTCGTGGCCCTCGCCCTCGCTGCGCTGGTCGTGATCGGTGATGACGCGGAACGACTCCACCGTGAAGTAGTCGGCCACCCAACCGGTGGCGCGCCGCAGCAGGAGCTCGAGCGAGCCGTCGGCCACCTCGAAGTGGTACCCCTCGTGCTCCAGGCGCTTGAGCTCGTCGAGCACCCGGCCGATGACCTCGCCGTCGAGTTCGAGCCCGAGCTCGTCCGCCTTCATGGACAGCGTCGACCGCCCCGCCATCTCCGACACGACGACCCGCGTCCCGTTCCCGACGAGGTTGGGCTCGACGTGCTCGTAGAGGTCGGCGCTGCGCGCCACGGCGCTGGCGTGCAGGCCGCCCTTGTGCGCGAAGACCGAGTTCCCGACATAAGGCTGCTGGGGGTTGGGTGCGATGTTGACCAGCTCGGCGATGTGGTGGGCCACCGGGGTGAGGCGCTCCAGCCGGTCGGCCGGGATCGTGCGGATGTGCATCTTGAGCGAGAGATTGGGGATGGCTGCCGACAGGTCGGTGTTGCCCGCCCGCTCGCCGTAGCCGTTGATGCATCCCTGCACCTGGGTGACGCCGGCCTGCACCGCCACCAACGAGTTGGCCACCGCGCAGCCGGCGTCGTTGTGGCAGTGGATGCCCAGTTGTGCGCTCGTGCGCTCCCGCACATCGGCGACGGCCTGTCCCACGTCGTCGGGCAGCGAGCCTCCGTTGGTGTCGCACAGCACCAGCGCCTCTGCGCCCGCTTCCTCCGCCGCCGCCAGCACGGACAAGGCGAAGTCCGGATTGCGCCGGTAGCCATCGAAGAAGTGCTCCGCGTCGAGGAAGACGCGCAGGTCGTGCTCGCGCAGGAAGCGCACCGAGTCGGCCACCATCGCCACCGCCTCGTCGAGGGAGGTGCGCAGGGCCTCGGCCACATGGCGGTCCCACGACTTGGCGACGATGCAGGCGACCGGCGCTCCGGCCTCCACCAGGTTGGCCAGGACAGCATCGGTTTCGGGCTTCACGCCGGCCCGGCGGGTGGAGCCGAACGCCACGAGCGTGGCGCTGCGGAGGGTCAGCTCCTTCTTGGCCCGCGCGAAGAACTCCACGTCCTTGGGGTTGGCGCCGGGCCAGCCCCCCTCAATGAAGGTGACCCCGAGGTGGTCGAGCTGCTCGGCGACGCGGAGCTTGTCGTCGACCGTGAGCGAGAGACCCTCCTGCTGGCTGCCGTCGCGCAAAATGGTGTCGAAGATGTCGACGGACTCGGGCAGCTCGGGGACGGCGAAGTCGTGCGCGTGGGCCGTGTGGCCGTGGGCGTGGGAGTGCCGGGCTCCGCCGTGCGTGTGGGCTTCGCCCGCGGCGCCTTCGGACTCAGTCGACATGGTCCAACCATTCCTTGTACTGGTCGACCTCGCCCCGGACGGTGGCGAAGTACAGCTGCTGGATCTCCTTGGTGATCCGGCCCGGGCGCCCCGAACCGACGGGGCGGTCGTCGACGGCGCGGATCGGAACCACCTCGGCGGCGGTGCCGGTGAGGAAGGCCTCGTCGGCCAGGTAGAGGTCCGTGCGGATGATGGGCTCGTGACGGACCTCGTAGCCCAGATCCCGGGCGATCGTCCTGACGGTGTCCTGGGTGATGCCGTCGAGCGCGCCGGCATCCGACGTCGGGGGCGTGAGGAGGACGCCGTCGCGCACGACGAAGATGTTCTCGCCGGTGCACTCGCTCACGTCGCCGTTGGGCGCCAGCAGGATGGCCTCGTCGTAGCCCGCGTTGAGCGCCTCGACCTTGGCCAGGGAGGAGTTGGCGTACATCCCGGTGCCCTTGGCCGCCGTCGGCACGGCGTTGGGGTCGTGGCGCCGCCACGAGCTGATCTTGCAGGACACGCCGTTGGCGATCCCCTCGTCACCCAGGTAGGTGCCCCAGGGCCAGGCGGCCACCGAGACGTTGACCGGGCACGGCAGCGGATTGAGGCCCATTTCGCCGTACCCGAGGTACACCAGGGGACGGAGGTAGCAGCCGTCGGTCAGCTTGTTGACCCGCACGACGGCGCGTGACGCCGCAATGACCTCGTCCACGGTGAAGGGGACGTCGATGAGAAAGATCTTGGCCGACGCGAACAGGCGGCGGATGTGATCGCCCAACCGGAAGACGGCGACGCCGCTGCTCGTGGGATAGGCGCGGATCCCCTCGAAGACCCCGGACCCGTAGTGCATGGTGTGGGTGAGCACGTGCACCGTGGCGTCGGCCCAGTCGACGAGCTCGCCGTCCATCCAGATCTTCTCGGTCGGTGTGATGGGCATTGGGGCTACAGCCTTTCTGCGATGGCGTCGCCCACGGCGGTGGTGGAGAGCGCCTCGGTGGAGGTGGACGGCGTTGACATGGAATCGGACTGGGCGCTGAGCGCCTTGAGGATGCGCGACGCGGCATCGTTCTCACCGAGATGCTCGAGCATGAGCGCAGCGGAGTGGATGGCGGCCAGTGGGTTGGCGATGCCCTTGCCCGCGATGTCGTGGGCCGCGCCGTGCACCGGCTCGAACAGGGAGGGGCCGGTGCGCGCCGGGTTGAGGTTGGCCGAGGCCGCGAAGCCGATGCCCCCGGCCACGGCACCGGCGAGGTCGGTGAGGATGTCGCCGAAGAGATTGTCGGTGACGATCACGTCGTAGCGCTTCGGCTGCTCCACCATGTAGATGCAGGCGGCATCGACGTGGTTGTAGTCCCAGGCGGTGTCGGGGTACTCGGGCGCCACCTCGGTGACCGTGCGGTTCCAGAGGTCGCCGGCAAAGGTGAGCACGTTCGTCTTGTGCACGAGCGTAAGGCGGTTGTTGCGCCGACCGGCCAGCTCGAAGGCGAAGCGCACGCACCGCTCCGCCCCCATCCGGGTGTTCACCGAGCCCTGCGTCGCCACCTCGAAGGGTGTCCCCTTGCGCAAGAAGCCTCCCTCGCCGGCGTAGGTCCCCTCGGTGTTCTCCCGCACCACGGCGAAGTCCGCGCCTTCGGCGATGGACCCGGGCACCCCGTGGAAGGGTCGCAGGTTGACGTACAGATCGAGCTCGAAGCGGATCTTGAGCAGGAGGCCACGCTCGAGCGTGCCCGGCGGGACCGTGGTGTCGCCGACCGGCGGGCCGACAGCGCCGAGCAGGATGGCGTCGTAGCCACGAAGCTCCTCGAGCGTCTCGTCCGTGAGGACGGTGCCGTCCCGCAGGTACCGGGCGGCCCCCAGGTCGAACGCAGTGGTGTCGAGGTCCACCCCGGCGGCGGCCACGACCTTGAGCGCCTCGGCGCAGACCTCCGGCCCGATGCCGTCGCCGCCGATGACGGCCACCCGATGCCTGCTGCCTTCGCTCACTGCTGTGGTCCTTTCTTCGTGTCGCTGCCTGGCGGCGCTGTCGCCGCTGCCGGTCCCGCTGCTTCGGCCCGGAATTGAAAAACCGCCCACGCAGTGGACGGTTCGACGGCGCGCGGGGAGAGTGCGCGCCTAGTGAATAATGCCTACGAGGTGCTCGGAGCGGCGCATGACCCCTCCAGTCTCTCGCAGCCGAGCCTTCTCGTCAACCAAGGGTGCAGCCGGCCGACCAACCGCCCACCTCCGGCCGATTAGCCTTGGAGGCCGCTGGCGCAGTGCATCGCACTGCCCGCGCATCCGCCTTCCGGAGGACACGCCGTGACCAACGCTTCCGCCAACCAGACCGAGACGACCACCCTGACCCAGGCCACCTACGACCGCCTGGTGGCCGAGCTGGAGGACCTGACGACCCGGGGGCGGGTCGAGATCGCCCAGGCCATTGAGTCGGCCCGGGCACTGGGCGACCTGAGCGAGAACGGCGACTACCACGCCGCCAAGGACGCCCAGGGGAAGATGGAGTCGCGGGTCCGCCAGCTCCAGGCCATGCTCAAGGAGGTCGAGATCGTCGACGAGGCCGGCGCGGACGACGGGTCGATCTCGCTGGGGAGCACGGTGACCCTGCGCTACGAGGGCGACGACGAGGACGAGACGCAGCGGTTCTTCGTGGGTTCCATTGAGGAGCGCCAGGGTGATCTCCCCGTCGTCTCCCCGAGCTCTCCCCTCGGCCAGGTCTTGATCGGGCGCAGCGCCGGGGACGCCGTCGAGTACCAGGCGCCCGGCGGCATGCTCAAGGTCCACATCACGGCCGTCGATCGCTGATGGCACCGCGCACGCTGACGGAGAAGATCTGGGACGCGCACGTCGTCCACGCGGCCGAGAACGAGCCCGACCTCCTCTTCATCGACCTTCACCTGCTCCACGAGGTGACCTCGCCCCAGGCCTTCGACGGCATCCGTCTCGCCGGCCGGACGGTGCGGCGCCCGGACCTGACCGTGGCGACGGCGGACCACAACGTCCCCACGACGGACATCGACAAGCCGGTGGCCGATCCGATCTCGGCCCAGCAGCTCAAGGTCCTCGACGACAACACGGCCGAATTCGGCATCACGTGCTATCCGATGGGGCACGCCAACCAGGGCATCGTCCACATCATCGGGCCCGAACAGGGCTGGACGCAGCCGGGAATGACGATCGTCTGCGGGGACAGCCACACGTCGACGCACGGCGCCTTCGGCGCGATCGCGTTCGGCATCGGCACCAGCGAGGTCGAGCACGTCCTGGCCACCCAGACGCTGTCGCAGGTGCGCCCGAAGACGATGTCCGTGACGGTGGAGGGCGACCTGGCCCCGGGGGTGACGGCCAAGGACGTGGCACTGGCGATCATCGGCGCCATCGGCACCGGCGGCGGCATCGGCCACATCATTGAGTACCGCGGCTCGGCCATCCGCAGTCTCTCCATGGAGGGCCGGATGACGCTCTGCAACATGTCGATCGAGGGCGGGGCGCGCGCGGGCCTCGTGGCGCCGGACGAGACGACGTTCGCGTATCTGAAGGATCGCGACCGCGCCCCGCAGGGCGAGGACTGGGAGGCTGCGCTGGCGTACTGGCGCACCCTCCCCACCGACGACGGCGCGACGTTCGACAAGGAGGTCGCGCTGGACGCGGCGGCCATCACGCCCCACGTCACCTGGGGCACCAACCCCGCCCAGGTGGCGCCGATCGCGGGGAACGTGCCCGACCCCGAGGCCATGGCCGACCCCGGCGACCGTGAGGCGGCCCAACGTGCCCTGGCCTACATGGGACTCGAGGCCGGCACGCCGCTGCGCGAGATCCGCGTCGACACGGTGTTCCTGGGTAGTTGTACGAACGCGCGGCATTGAGGACTTCAGGGCCGCTGCCGCCGTGTTGGAGGGGCGTTCGGTGCGCAGGGGCGTGCGGGCACTGGCCGTGCCCGGCTCACACCGAGTGAAGGCGCAGGCCGAGGCGGAGGGGCTGGACAAGGTCTTCACGGCTGCGGGCTTCGAATGGCGCGAGCCGGGCTGCTCCATGTGCCTTGCCATGAACCCGGACAAGCTGGCCGTGGGCGAGCGCTGCGCATCGACCTCGAACCGCAACTTCGAGGGGCGCCAAGGACGCGGTGGCCGGACGCACCTCGTCTCCCCCGCCGTCGCAGCCGCCACGGCAGTCGCAGGGACGCTCGCCACCCCGGAGGACCTGCGCTGATGGAACCCATCGTCATCGTGACCGGACGGGCGGTGCCCCTCGACCGCACGGACGTCGACACCGACCAGATCATCCCCTCGGACTGGCTCAAGCGGGTGGAACGGACCGGCTTCGGCGCCGGCCTCTTCTCCGAATGGCGCGACGACCGGAACTTCGTGCTGAACAATCCCGACTTCGTCGGGGCCACCATTCTGGTGGCGGGCCACAACTTCGGCACCGGATCCTCACGCGAGCACGCCGTCTGGGCCCTGACCGACTTCGGCTTCCAGGCCGTGGTCTCGTCGCGCTTCGCCGACATCTTCCGCAACAACTCCACCAAGCAGGGCCTCCTCCCGGTCCAGGTCAGCGAGGAGCTCGATCGCGCCCTGCTCGACGCGGTGACCGACGACCCCACGCTCGAACTCACCATTGACGTGGCCCGCGGGACCATTGAGGCGCCGGCGGCAGGGCTGTCGGGCACCTTCCCCCTCGACGAGTTCACCCGCGAGCGCCTGCTCAACGGGTGGGACGACATCGGCCTGTCCCTGCGCCACGTGGACAAGATCGCCGAGTTCGAGCAAGGCCGGCCCGCATTCCTGCCCTCCGCCTGAACGTCAGCACATGGTGACGTTCCGCCAGATGACGGAGGCTGACGTGCCCGCCGCCGTCGCGGCCTTCGAGCGCGGGTTGCTCGGCATTTCGGCCGGGCTCGGACTGCCGATCACGGGCAACACCATTCAGGACGAGCGACGGCGCCAGGACCGCACCCGCCACTTCCTGGGGACGGACCCGGGAGGGTCGTGGGTGGCCGAGGAGGGCGCGACCATCGTCGGTATGTCGCAGTCGTTCGTGCGGGAGAACTACTGGATGCTGTCGCAGCTCGGGACCGTGCCGGGTCGCCAGGGTCGCGGCGTCGGTCGCGACCTCCTCAAGCTGGCCCTCTCCCATGGAGATCCGGAGAGCCCGGGGACCATTCAGTGCTCGAGCGATCCCAAGGCGATGGCCCTCTATACCGGCTTCGGATTCACGCTGCATCCGGTCGTGACGGGCTGGGGTGCCGTGCGCCCCGGCGCGGTGACGCGACCACCCGAAGTGGACCGCTACGAAGCGGACGAGGTCGGCGAGCGCGAGCTCGACGTGGTCACCGCCATCGACAGGCGAGTGCGCGGCTCGGCTCGCACGGTCGACGTCGTGGCGATGCTGGCCCAACCCGGCAACCATCTCCTTCTGCATGCGGACCAGGCGTACGCCGTCGCCAAGGACGAGCGCATCGTGACCCTCGGGGCCCGCCAGGAGGACTCGGCCGCGCTGGTGCTCCGGGCCATGTTGGCCGAGGCGCCTGCCGGCGAGACGATCGAGGTCAACTGGCTGACCTCCGCGCAGCAGTGGGCCGTGCGCGAGGTCGTGGCAGCGGGCATAGAGCTGCGGCCCTACGGACCGGTCATGGTGCGCGGGATGGACGGGCCGCCCAGCCCCTACATTCCGAGCGGCGGGTTCGGGTAAACCGCACGCGGCTGTTGAGGCTGCCTCGCTTTTTGGGCCTTTCTGGTTCGACTGGCGCAGTCACGGGCGCCGGCTCCCAACTCGGACATCGGTACCTGCGACCTCTACCTCTCGCTATGCCTTGAAGAAGCGCACCAGAGCATCCCGAGGCTTCCCACGTTGTGCGGAACGTCACCTTCAGTACCGGAGGTCAACGCAGACCGGAATCGGGCGATCCCGGCTCCATTTGGGTGACGTCAACCGTGACTGGTGAGAAAGCTGGACGCACCGAACCCGGACGTAACAGCTCTGCGATTCCCGCAAGAGCCTCGCCCATCGTTGCCTCTTTGGCTGTCTGGGTGGTCGTGACGGCCGGTTGTACGGATCGCCCAGTTCCGGCGAACGGAGATACCTTTGACCCTGGCAGTCAGGCGCGACAGGGGGTCGAGTGAGCACATTGGAAGAGCGAGTGGCCGCAGAACCCTACTGGTTCTTGCAGATGGACCTGGGTGACGGGGTGATCACGCCGGGCTGGTCGAATCCGGCACGAGACAAACTTCCTTGGTTCGGGCTCCCTGACGATATGACCGGCTGGCGGGTTCTCGACGTGGGATGTGCCGAAGGCTTTTTCTCATTCGAAGCGGAGCGCCGAGGAGCATCCGAGGTCATCTCCGTGGACTTCGACCCCGAGTGCATCAGGCGCTACGAGTTGTGCGCCGAGGCGCTGGGATCCAAGGTCACCAGTCCTCAGGTTCTGAGCGTCTATTCATTGGACCCGGCTCGCCTGGGCACCTTCGATCTGGTCATGTTCTTCGGCCTGTTGTACCACCTCGAATATCCGTTGCTGGGTGTCGAGAAGGTGGCCGCCATGTGCAGAGGCACTTTGCTTCTGCAATCCTTCACACTTGAAACGGCGTATCTGACTGACCAGTCTCTCGCCCGGTTCCGGCCACACGGTGTCACGAGCGGGCCGAAGAGCAACCCGAGCCACGATCCGACGGTGTTCTGGGAACCCAACGCTGCCTGTATCAGGGACATGCTCGACAACGTCGGCCTCGTGAATATCGAGCAACTGGCCGGACCACAGCCCCCCGTGACGCAACGCATCGTTCGGCGCATCCGCCACAGCACGTGGAACGGCACCGCACAGTTCAGGGCGCAAGTCGCGCATCATGCGGCGGGTTCCCAACTCGGGTCCTGAGAACTCGTCGGACGAGCCCATGCGTGCCTGCACCGTGTCACTCCAGGGAGGCGTACAGGGGCACCAAGCGGCCTGGTTTGCCACTGTCACCGAAACGGGGGACTGAATCCCTGGCTGTCAGCTGCATCGCAGGGTGTATGTCCCGTCCGGAAGCATCGTACCGTTCCAGGACGCGAGGAGCCGATGGACGGGACAAGCCGGTGTCGTCTACGGGGGGTTGTCGACGACGACCGTGACCGGGTTGCTGACTCCCTCGAGACCGGCCCCATCGGAGGCCGCGCTCTGCAACGTATAGGTGCCGTTGGGCACGGTCGTGCTGTTCCAGAGCGCGAGCCAGCCGTAGTCGGTGGGTGTGGCGGTGGCGATGATCGCGTTATCGAGCGTTCCACCCGTGAGGGAGTACTGGACTTTGTTCACGCCGACGTTCGCGGACGCCGTCGCGTCGAGCGGCACCTGGACCCCCGAGACCGAGGTGTCGGTCGAGGACGGGATCACGATGCTGGTCGTCGGCGACGAGTTCTCGACGATGATGGTCACGCCGGCACTAAAGGCTTGGAGGCCGGCCCCGTCCGTCGCCTCGCTCTGCAGGGTGTAGGTCCCGTCGGGCACTGTCGTGCTCTGCCAACCAGCGAGCCAGCCGTAGGTGCCCAGGCCACCCGTGGCGATGAGGGCGTGGTCGAATGATCCGCCCGTGAGGTAGAACTGGACCTGGGTCACACCAACATCGGTTGGGGCGGCCGAGCCGAGGATCACCGCTCCCGAGGCCGGGGAGCCGTTCGAGGGAACCGTGACCTTGGGTACGGGCGGCTTGTTCTCCACAATCACCGTGACCCCCGGACTGGTCCCTTGGTTGCCGACCGCGTCATTGGCGACGCTCTGCAACGAGTAGGTGCCGTCGGGCACTGTCGTGCTGTTCCAGGACGCGATCCAGCCGTCTTCGGTATTGGTAGCCGTGGCGATGATCGTATGGTTGAGGGACCCACCGGTGAGGGTGAACTGCACTTTCGTGACGCCGACGGCATCGGACGCGCCGGCGTCGATCACGACTTTGGATCCCGTCATGATCGAAGAATCAGCGCTCGGGACCAGGACATCGGTACTCACAGAGTTGTCGATGTCGATCGTCACTCCCGCGCTGTACGCGACATTTCCGGCCGCGTCTGTCACCACACTCTGCAGCGTGTAGGCGCCGTTCGGCACATCTCCCGACTGCCAGTTGGCGAGCCAGCCGGTCTTGGTCGAGGCGCCCGTAGCAACGACGGTGTCGTCCAGTGACCCTCCCGTCAGCACGAACTTGACGTTGCTGATCGGAGAGGCGGAGTCGGATGCACTGGCTTCGAGCGTCTGTACGCCGGACATGGATACGCCGGGAGATGGGCTGAGAACCGTCGTGACCGGATTGGGAATCGTGACGCTCGGCGTCCAACTCACGCGGCACTGGCTGGCACCACTCTCCTGCACGGCGAAGTGCAGCACGGCGCCCTGGCTGACGCTGATGCCATCGAGATTGGCGTCGATCCCCACGCCGTCCCCCGCAGCGATTACCTGCGGACCCCAGAGCGGGGTCGACGAGCCGTTCTCGGTTATCTCGGCGGTGGCGCCCGAGCTGCAGCTGGGATTCGACATCAGCACCCTGCCGCGGATGCTGACAGTGCCTGAGACAGGCGCCGTCCACGAGCGGGCCACCCACGACGTCGCGGTCGACGGTGGCAGCTCCTCGAAGTTGCTCACGAAGCCAGACGTGGCCCCTCCCGTGCTCCACTCCTGGTCCAAGGTTGCCATCGCCGTACAGCCGGACAGGTTTGTCCATGTCGAATTGTCCGGACTCGACTGATACGACCAGCCGTTGGCACCTTGGGTGGTGCAGCTGAAACCATCGGCCGCATACCACACGTTGTTCGGACCGCTGGCGCTCAGGTTGTTGGACTGAGCGAAGGCATTCAGGTTGGCGCCACCGTGCGTCGCTTCGAAGCCGCCGGTACCTGTGGGGGCATTGTAGAGATTGTCGACAATGGAGCCTGATGCTTCGATGTAATTCGGGAGCCATTCATCGGACCAGATCTGGCCGTAAACCGGATACGGGACCCACCCTAATTTTGTAGCCCGCGCCATTGTCCGACAGGACATTCCCTGAGATATCGAGGTTGGTGATCGGATACTTGGGCTGATCAAGAACTTGGATCCCTGGTCCTGCATTGTTCGCGATGTAGTTGTCCTCGATGTTGATCCCGTTATCAGGACCGTTATCTGGTTCGACATCTATTGCCGAGAGGTCGACGGCTCCCTTTGACGGTACGTCGGTAATGACGTCGTTGACGAAGGTCACGTTCGTATCTTGGTCGAGATAGTTCGCAGTGGCACCGACGTCTGACGGCGTGTCGCAGTCACCGTCGTCTACCGATTCGGAGTTTTCGACCACCACGTTGGACGCTCCCGGACCGAGTCCCCACCCGGTCTCGCCACAACTGCCGGAGGAATAGAGCCGATTGACGACGACGTTAGAGACGCCTCCCAGTGCCAACGTGGCGCCCTGACAGGAATTTCTGACTACAGCTCAGCGTGTTCGCCGATCCGACGACGTCTTGCACAAGCACATTGCTGACGGTTGCCGAGCTGCCGCCGGTCGGTGACTGAATCCCATTGGCATTCCCCGATAGATAGAGACCCAAGAAGCTGTAGCCAGTTTCACTCGTTGTGTCGTTTATCAATATGCCAACTCCGGAATTCTCTATGGCAAGGTCGCTGATCGTGACGTAGCTGTTGTCATAGAGATTTACGCCGATGAAGCTGGTGTTCCCGTTGCCGTTGATGATCGGGAGTGCGCCCGAACCGTACGCAGCGACCGTCACGTTGTTCGAGGAGGTTCCTGACCCATAGAGGATCATCCCCGACGATGTGAAGGTGTCGCCGCGCTTCAGAAGGACTTGGTCGCCCGGGAGGAAGGTCGTGGCGTTGACCACGCTGAAATCACACCATGGGGACGCTTGCGTCCCTGATCCCGGACACGCCGCCGAGCTGTCCACGTAATAAGAGGTGTTGGTGGTGATCGAGCTGGCACCCGATCCGGTGGCCCCGACGAACACCAAGGAACCCAGGACGATGCAGAAGGCCGACGCTATGCCGACTCTCCGCTTGCAAACCTGCGGAACCGCCATTGCTGCCTCCGCTCACTGTTATCGCAACGCTACCGTTACCTCCGCTTCCACGCGGTGCACGGTCGTGAACTGGACGTCGACGGGAACCGTGACCTCACATGCCGTCGTGGGCGGCCCCGGCGCGAGGTCCAATTGCCGGCCCGACTTGGATTGACGTCAGCCAGCGCGTGGCCGGGACTCGGCGAACGAGGGGCGGGTGGCCCGCGGGCCCGGTCCCGGGCAGGTCGTTCATCGTCGGACCGCGAGGAGCACGGCGTCGTGGAGCATGGTTTCGTCGCCTTCGGGGGTGGTGACCGGCCGCGGTCGGACCTCGTTCAGGACGGTCGTCCACCCGGGGTCGAGCAGGCGGGCAATGTCGTCCGCGACGTAGAACCGCTCTGCGTCCCGCGGGCGGTGCGCCCCGGAGTCCATGTCCGACGGGTGGTGGCCGACCACGAGCAACGCTCCACCGGCCCGGACTGATGCGGCCAGCGCAGTGAAGAGCCGAGCACGCGGCTCGGGTGGTAGCTGCATGAACTGGGCGGAGACGAGATCGAAAGCGTCGCGCTCGGGTGCGTCAGCGAGAAGGTCGATGTGTCGCCATTCGATGCGCGCCGAGGCGGCCGGATCGGCCTCTCGCGCGTGCTCGGCGGCCCGCCCGATCGCCACGCTGGAGATGTCGGTTGCCACCACCTGCCAGCCCCTCTGGGCCAGCCAGATGGCGTCGGCCCCCTCGCCGCATCCCGCGTCGAGCGCGCGGCCGGGCACCAGGTGGTCGACTTCGGCGACGAGCTGGGAGTTGGGATTCCCGCTCCAGATGCGCGCCGACGTCTGATAGCGCTGGTTCCAGAATTCCTCGAACGCGGGGTCCGCTTCGCTCTCGTGCCCATGCTCGTGATCGCGCACGGAGCTAGCCGTGCTGGCCTCGGCCGCCCGGCCCTTGGTGCCTGGTTGCGGCGAGGGCGGCGCTGGCAGACTGCAGCGCGGCAAAGGTGGCGGGTGTCGGTCCACGGACCTCGTTCTTGGCTGCGGTCACCAATGCCACCTGAGCCTGCAACTCCATGCTCGTCACCTCATCGACAACGGAGTCGATACCCGTCTCCCCGACAACCTCGCCCTTCGACGCGTAGCCCAGTGCCCCCGACCCGATGACGGACTCCTTGTACGCGTCACTCTGATCCGTCTGATCGTCGAGCTCCTCCAACGCGGCGAGCAGTGATCGCCGGGTGGCCTCGGTCGGATGGTGCAGGTACACCGCAGCGGATCGCTCCACACGGGCGACGCCGCCCTCCAGGGCGGCGTCGACCTGAATCCGCTGTCCCTCCCCGCCGGCCTGTTTCTTGCGACGACCAAACATGGCGCGGCGCCTCCCATCGCCCGGGGCGGTCGAACCAACCGCCATGGGCGATGGTAGACACATTTCGGGCTGTTCGCGCCCGGGGTCGCAGACTCGAGTCGGTGCGGGTGTGCAACACTCTGCCGTCGTGGGCTGGGGCCAAACCTCGACAACGAGGGCAACGACTGACTCGCTTGCAGACGCTCCGATCGTCACGCCGGCGCGCCAGCCCGCCTCCTGGCGACGCTGCGTCCCGCTTTTGTCCGTGCTGGTGCTCACCACCGCGGCATGGCTGGCGCTGTTCCTGCAACGCATCCACGCACATCAACCGAACACCGACGACTACTTCTATTCCTATCTGGCACACGAGATCGGGAGTGGTTCCGTCGGGGTGCTGCACACCGGACAGACATCACCTCTCGTACCGACTCTGGCGGCGCCGCTCGTGCAGAACTTCGGCGTCGACGGAGGCATCTTCGTCCAACTGCCTCTGCTCCTGGTACTCGTCGTCGGTGCCTATCTGCTCGTCCGCACGTGGATCGGACCGACGGCGGCGGCACTCACAGCGCTGGCCGTGGGCATCAATCAGGCGGCGATCAGCTACGCCGTGATGTTCCATTTCTCGATCGCCGTCACCGCAGCGATCATCTGGGCCTTTTACGGCTACGTGCGGAGTGACCACCTCCGAGAACTGCGCTGGTGCATCGTCCTGGGTGTTGCACTCGCCGCCCTCCTGCTGTCCCGATCGATGACGCCTGCCTACGCACTGCCCTTCCTCGTAGTGATGTCCATCGACGTCGTCCTCGACGCGCGACGGCGCCCCCTTCGATGGACAACGGTCGTCGTGCCCGCCGTGGTCGTCCTCTTGGTGGCCGGACCCTGGTGGTTGGTCTCAGGCCATGCGGCCCTGCAGTACCTCTCGACTGCCGGGTACGACACCTCGACCGGGTTCTCCGCGCAGACGGGCGGCCTCGGCCCGTCGTCCATCTTTCGGCACATCACCTGGGCCTTGAACGAGCTCGGCTGGCCGCAGTCCATCGCCCTGGGTATTGCTGTCCTCGCGAGCCTCTGGGGGATCGCACGGTACCGGAGGCAGCTGCATTACAAGGCCCTGTGGCTCCTTCCGGTCTGGGTGCTCCTCACCGTCGTGGTCCTCTCCTCCAGCGGAGACGACGGAAGCGGGTTCCAACTGCCCGTCCTCACCATGACGGTGCTGACCTGCGGCGCCATCCTCGGTCAGTTTCTCGGGCCTTCGATCCGACGACCCTGGACCACCATCACGCTCGTCGTCCTCAGCGCTGTCCTCGTGGGCGGCCTGTTCGCAGTGGGAACCGGCGGCACCTCACTGTGGTGGTACGGACCTCCCTACCGCACGGCGGTCCTGTTCTCCGGAGGAAGCCGGGACACCAACCTGGACGCCCTCGCCGCGCAGGTCCACCACATCATCGGTGACGAGCCCACGCTCGAAACACTGAACTCACCGCTCCTCAACGTCAATGCTCTGACGTGGACCGGGCGCCAGGGCGGGCTGCACCTCATCCGGGTACCCAATTCGGCGGAGGGCACCAAGGATGCCATCGCGTCACTCCCCAGAGCGAAGTTCATCATCTCAGGGTCGACCTTGGTCCAATATCCGCCACCGGTCGACCAACGATCCCTCGAACTGGCGGCAGAAGCGCGCAACTTCCGGCCGGTCCGGCGGTGGATATTCGGAACGGGCACGGCTCTCGTCCTGTGGAAGTACAACCCTGTGTCCCTCCCGTCGGACTCCTTCGCACCCAGCGCCGTGCGCGTCCTCAAGCCGGCTCCTGGTGATGTGTGGAGCGGCAATCACTATCTCTTGGCTGACGTCACGAGCCGCTACGGCATACCACCGCACGTCACAAAGATGGAGTTCTTCGTGAGTGGCAATGGCCTTCACGATGTTCCTCTCGGAGAGGGCGTCTGGTTCGACTACGGCTGGCTTGGATCGTGGAAGACCTCGCAGGTCCCCAACGGGCACTACCTCGTGACCGCCACCGCTGTGACCGGGAGCCATTCGGTAACGAGTCGAGGCGTGGCCGTGCAGATCAAGAATCCGGGACCGGTCGCGACGCAGCGCTGAACCGACACGCTGCTTCAGACGTGCGGAAGAGCACTGTCGAGAAGCAGGCAGCCCTACTCCTGTCGACTCTCGGCGAACGCGCCCCGGCTAGGACAACAGACGAAAGTTGCCGATGGTTGTCGCGCCGGCCGGGACCGGCGCCTCGGCACAGCGCTCGGCGATACCGGCCTGGAACGCCGCGAAGGCCGGCGACGCCGCCAACGGGTTCTCCTCGCCGTCGAGGACGGCCAGATGGACGAAGCTCACGCCGTCGTCGAGGCGGAACGTCGCGTAGTGCAGACCGTCGGGAGCCTCTCGGGCGAGCTCGGCGTAGACCGCACGGATGAGGCGCTCGTTCTCATCGGCCTGTTCGGGCCTGGTGCGGTAGCGGATCATCTTCGTCGTCGTCATGGTGCCGTTTCTCCTTCTCTTCAGAGGGCGCGCACGCTGTTGTTGCGCGCCTCGTGGGTGAGCTCGGCGAGGCCGAGCGCCTCGAGGAGGGGCGGAAGATACATGCCGAAGCGCCCGCGGTACCCCTTGCGCAGGCCGTACCAGCCGCCGATCGGGTTCTCGGGCGAGCGACCCCAGGCCTCCACCGTCCCCTCCGCCGCAGCCTTCTTCTCGTCGGCCGCGCCGAGCGGCACCCAGTCGCCCTGCTCGGACAGCCAACGCGTGCAGGTCGTCGATGGCGCGCAAGTCGTAGGTGAGCTTCGTCGAGCCCACCTGGCACACCAGCACCGCCGGATCCGCCTCCTCGTCCCGATACATCGTGTACTCCGAGTTCCCCGGTGCGGTTTTCAGCACCCACGGGTCCGCTTTGCTCCCTGCTGCCATCGGTCAACCTTCTTTCGCCACAGCCGCCACGAAGTGCGGCACCAGTGCATCCCAACCACTGCGGTTCTGGTCCCGTCGGGCCTCCGCTTCTTCGCCCAGCATGTCCCACCCTCCGTGTGCGATCTCAATCCGCGTCCGCGCCGCACCTTCGTCGATGAAGGTGATCTCGACCTCGGTCGCCGTGGCGCGGTCGCGGCCGATGTGCCACAGGTACGAGAGGCGGCGGGGAGGTTCCCATGTGGTGACCTCGCCCCACTCGTGGCGCTCCCCGGTCGCCGTCCGCTCGTAAATCCGACCCCCGGCGTGTCGCTCGAGGACGATCTCCTCGGGGTCGCCGCTCACCGTGTGGTCGCGCGGCCACCAGGACCTGAGCTTGGACGTCCAGACGTCGAACGCGTGGTCCGCCGAGCAGTCGACGTCGAAGCTGATCAGCAGCGGGGCGGTCATGGTGGCGGCGGCGGCGCCGTGTTCTCGGCCAGCAGGCGGAACCGGGCGGCCGCTTCGCCCCAGACGCCTTCGAGGTAGTCCTGCACGGCCCGCACTCCCCCGTCTCGAAGGTGGTAGATCCGCCGATTCCCCTCGGCTCGCTCTGCCACGAGTCCGGCGTCCTTCAACAGGCGCAGGTGCCGTGACACCGCGGGCCGGCTGATGGGGAGGGTCGCCGCGATCTCATGGACCGGCTTGTCCCCGCCGCTCAGGAGACGCAGGATCTCCCGCCGGGTCGGATCGCCCAGGGCATCGAACGGGTCGGCGTTCGCCATGCTTCAGCGCGAGCGACGGGCCGGGCCGGGCTCGAAGGGTTCCGGTAACACGTTCGTTACCGTAACAGAAAGGTTACCGACTCACAACCACCCGCCGGCTGGGTACGGGTGCGGCGGCGCCACCCTCGGGCCGGGCGTCCGCTGCTCCTATTCGTGCGCAATCCAGTTCCATCGGGTCCTGAGCCCGTCGAAGAACTCGGACATACCCAAGGGCCCGTTGCCGTCGAGGTCGAACAATCGCAGGCCGAGGTCGTCGTGAATGAGCCGGTAGATCGGCTCCGAGCGGTCGCGGTCCTCGTCGCCGTGCCACCCGTGTTCAAAGGCAATGGTGGGCTTCGCTTCCCTGAAGGTGCGCAGCGCGCCCTCCATCACGAGGCGCTCGGCTCCTTCGACATCGATCTTCACGAAGTCCGGCAGCCAGCCGGCGGGAAGATGGTCGTCGAGGCGCTCGGTGGTGACGGTGATCGACTCGGTGGCGACGTCACGTTGCGGCCAGTCCTCGGCGAGGCCGCTGTATGCCTCCATTTCGGGGTCCACCACGTGAAGGAATGTCGATTGACCATCGACGTTCGACAACGCCCGCTGCCGGACATCCATCTCGGGGTAGTCCCGTGCCAGCTCGGCGGCGAGGTGCGGGACCGGCTCGTAGGCGATGTGCCGCCCCTCGGGGGCGATCCGGCGAAACTCCCGCAGGAAGAGGCCCCGGTTCGCACCCACGTCGAGGCAATTGTCGCCTCGCCGGAGCTGGAACGCGAGCAGCAGCATCAGGTGGGTGTCGTCGCTGCGTGTCCGGCGGTCGATCGCCGTACTCCGGTCTCCCTCCAACCGCCGAACGAGCTGGTCCCTGTAGCGCGCCAGGTGCTGGCGCACGCCCCGAGCATCACGGTTCACGCGCGGCATGGGACACGACGCCAGCTTCTCACCCGGACGGTCCTCTTTCACGCCGGCGGAGCCGGCGGAGAGGAAGGGGGTTCCTCCCTATGCCGCGACGAGCGTCTCTGCCACGGGCTTGCGGGCTTCACTCAGCCGGTGCACCTTCGCGGCCACCGAGGGCGAGGCCTCAAGGATGCGGCGGAACTCGCTCGGCGAGCCGGCGTAAATCTCCGCATCGGTCACCGCGGTCACCGTGGCATTGCGACGACCGGACCCGAAGGGCTGCAGGAGGGCCATTTCTCCCACCAGGTCACCCCGGCCGATGGTGGCGATGCTGCGGCCACCCTGGGTGACCTCCGCCATGCCGTCGACGATGATCATGAACTCGTTGCCGAGACCGCCCTCGCGTACGAGGACCCTGCCCGCCTTGACCTTCAACCTCGTCAGCTGCCTCGCGATGACCGCCAGCTCGGACCGGCTGGCCTCGGAGAACAGGTCCAGTTCCCGCAGATCGTCTTTGAGCAAACGCATGGTGTTCCTTCCGAACGCACTCTTCCCCCCTCCACAGTGGCCTCGGACGGCTGATCTGTCAAGCAGCTGGGGAAGATTCCTTCTATCTCCCTGACAGATTAGCGGGAGTTATCCCTCGAACCAGCGGTAACGGGTCCAGCCAGCCATCTGCCGGGCGCCGAGCCGCTGGTAGAAGTCCATGGCAGGCACGTTCCACTCGAGCACCTCCCATTCCAGGCGTCCCTCGGTCTCCTGGCGCAGCCGGTTCAGGATCTGGGTGGCATAGCCCTGGCGCCGGTGCCCCGGCCGGACGTATATGTCCTCGAGCCAGATCCCGGTCTTGCCCAGGAAGGTCGAGAACGTCCGGTACCACAGGGCATGCCCGACCAGCGCGCCCTCCTCGTCGATGACCCAGTCGTGGGCCATGGCATCGGGCCCGAAGAGCGTGCGACTGAGGTCGTCCTCGGTGATCGACAACTGGTCGGTCAGATTCTCGAAGTCCGCCAGCTCGCGGATCATCGCCACCAGTTCGGGGACATCGTCCTCGACCGCCGGACGGATCACCCGCCGCGGGCCCGATTCGCCGCGGAGACCACTGCGCCCAGCGAGGCGTCGAGGATGGACGAATCGCGGCCGACGCCCCACCAGGTCGTCCCGTCGGCGCCGGCGCACTCCACGTACGCCACCGCCGATGCGCCCGAACCCTCGGTCAGCGTGTGCTCGGAGTAGTCCTTCACTTCCAGCACAATACCGAGGTCCGCTTTGAGGGCGGTGACCAGCGCGTCGATCGGCCCGTTGCCCTGGCCCGTCACGGTCCGGTGCTGGCCGTCGACGAGGAGTTGCGCGGTGACGCTGGTCTGGCCGCGTCCGGTCGACACCTCGCTGGTGATCAGGCGCAATCCCGCGTCCTCGGGCAGGTAGATCTCCTCGAAGACATCCCGCATCTTCCCCGAGGCGATGACCGTGCCGCTCGCCTCGGTGATCTCCTGCACGCGCTTGGAGAACTCCACCTGCAGCCGGCGGGGCAGATCCAGCCCGTGGTCGGTGTCCATCAGATAGGCCACGCCGCCCTTGCCCGACTGGCTGTTCACCTGAATGATCGCCTCGTAGGTGCGGCCGGTGTGCTTGGGATCGATCGGCAGGTAGGGCACCTCCCACTCGTCGTAGTCCTGCCCGATGGCGGCCATGCCCTTCTTGATGGCGTCCTGATGCGAGCCCGAGAACGCGGTGTACACCAGGTCCCCTGCGTAGGGATGGCGCGGGTGGACAGGTAACCGCGTGGCGTACTCGGCCACGCGGCGGACCTTCTCAATGTCGCCGAAGTCCAGGGCCGGGTCGATCCCCTGCGAGAACAGGTTCATGGCCAGGGTGACGATGTCGACGTTGCCCGTGCGCTCGCCGTTCCCGAACAACGTGCCCTCGACCCGGTCGGCGCCGGCCAGCACCGCCAGCTCGGCGGCGGCCACCGCGGTGCCGCGGTCGTTGTGCGGGTGCAGGCTGAGGATGATGGCGTCGCGGTTCTTGATGGTGCGGCCGAACCACTCGATCACGTCGGCGTACACGTTGGGGCTGTACATCTCCACCGTGGCCGGCAGGTTGAGGATCATCGGTGACTCGGGGGTCGGACGGATGACGTCCATCACCGCCTCGCAGATCTCGACCGCGAACTCCGGCTCGGTTCCCGTGAAGCTCTCGGGCGAGTACTCGTAGCGGACCGCGGTCCCGGTCAGCTGGGCCTCGTACTTCTTGCACAGCTCGGCGGCCTTGACCGCGATGTCGACGATCCCCGCCTTGTCGAGGCCGAACACGACACGCCGCTGCAGCTCGGACACCGAGTTGTAGAAGTGGACCACCGCACGCGGCGCGCCGACGAGCGACTCGAAGGTGCGCTCAATCAGTTCCTGCCGGCACTGCACGAGCACCTGGATCTCGACGTCCTCGGGGATCATGTCCTCGTCGATGATCAAGCGCTGGAAGTCGAAGTCCGTCTGTGACGCGGAGGGGAAACCGACCTCTATCTCCTTGAACCCCACGTCGATCAGCGTCTGGAACAGGGCCAACTTGCGCTCGGGATCCATCGGATCGATCAGAGCCTGGTTCCCGTCGCGCAGGTCCACGCTGGCCCAGCGCGGGGCCCGGGTGAACTGGCGGTCGGGCCAGGTGCGGTCGTGCAGGACGAGCGGCACGTGCGAGCGGTACTTGTCGAAGGGCATCGGCGACGGGTCGCAGGGCAGGGCCAGGTGGCCCCGCTCCATGTCGTCACCACTCCCTCTCTGTCCCTCAGCCATCAGATTCTTCCCTTCTCCTTCATCGGATCTATCGACCCGAACCGGTACCGGCCCAACAAAAAACCCCCTGGCCTTTCGGCACAGGAGGTTGCGAGCGAACGCGATGTGGCGTTCGCCGTCAGGTAAGCAGCAGGTCGGACGTGATCGCCTTCATCATGACGAGCTTAATCGTCCCATCGGGCACGGCGGGCGTCAAGGCGCGAGGGGGGAGCCGAAGCGCAGCAGGTTTCCGTCGCCGTCGGTGTGGGCCGCCTCCCAAACGCCGAATCCGGGATCGAACAGGTCCGAGGTCTCCCCCACCGCCGCCGCCCGCCATTCGGCGTGCAGAGCGCTGGCATCGTCGACGGCGAGGTAGGCGGCGCCCCTTCCCGCCGGTGGTGCCTCATCGGTGTCCAGCCTGAAGTGGATGCGGATACCGTCCCGGGCCGCCGTGCCGTAGCCGCCCGCGTGCACCTGCACGGAGAAGCCGAGCGCCTCGTAGTGGGCCCGCATGGCGGCCATGTCCGCCGTGGGGAAGATGGGGGCGATGTGCTGCAGGGAGGCCATGCCGGGCCACGCTACCGTTGGAGGATGCGCCGGCTCCTCTCCGCCCTCTTCCGCGCCGCCCTGATCATCGGGGTGCTGGCGGTTGTGCGCGCCGTGCTGCTCGACCGGGCGCCGCGACGGGAGCTGCACCGGGACGAGCCCGTCATCGGCAGCCTCGATACGTGGCCGGCCGTCCCGCGCAAGCCGACGTCGTAGACCGGGCCGCAGCCGTCGTCGCTACAGCGTGACGCGGTGGATGTCGAGGATGCCCTCGTCACCACGCAGCTGATCCACCACGGCGTCGGACGCCGGCGTCGTCGTCGAGATCACCATCATGGCCGTGGCGGACTCGGGGCTCGGCCCCACCGCCATGGACGAAATGGAGATGCCCGCCGTCCCCAGAGCCGTCCCGACGATGCCGATCACGCCCGGACGGTCGTCGTTGCGGACCACGAGCATGTGGTCCGACGGCGGCACCTCCACCTGGTGATCGTCGACGATGACGATGCGCGGCTCGGTGTGCAGCCCGGCGCTGATCAACGTGCCGGCGACGGAGTGCGAGCCCGAACGCAAGGTGATGAGCGACTTGTAGTCGTGTGACGTGGCGGTCGAGGACTCGCGCACCTGCAGGCCGCGCTGCTCGGCCAGCTGCGGCGCGTTGACGTAGGACACGGGCACCTCGGTGGAACCGCCGAAGATCCCCTTCAGCACCGACAGGGTCAGGATGCCCGTCCCCTCCCCCGCCAGCTCGCCCTGGTACTCCATGTCGATGGCGTCGGGCAGCCCGTCGTGCAGGCCGACGAAGAAGCGGCCCAGCTGTTCGGCCAGTGCCATGAAGCCGCGCACCGTGTCGGACACGTCGCGCGCCGCCACGTTGACGGCGTAGGGCACGAAGTCGCCGGCGAGCGCCAGCAACACCTGCTCGGCGATGGTGACGCCGGCCTTGTCCTGCGCCTCTTCGGTCGAGGCCCCGAGATGCGGCGAGACCACCACCTGCGGCAGCTCGAAGAGCGGCGACTCGGTGCAGGGCTCCTTGGCGAACACGTCGAGACCGGCGCCCGCCACGATGCCGTCGCGGATCGCCTCGGCCAGTGCGTCCTCGTCGACGATGCCCCCACGGGCCGTGTTCACGATCCGGATGCCGGGCTTGGCCTTGGCCAGGAGGTCGCGGCCGAACAGCCCGATGGTCTCGGGTGTCTTGGGCGTGTGGATGGAGACGAAGTCCGCCTCGGCCACCAGCTCCTCAATGCTGACCAGGCGCACCCCCATGGCCCGCGCCCGCTCCTGGGACACGAAGGGGTCGTAGCCGATGAGCTCCATGCCGAAGGCGTGGGCGCGCTGGGCCACGAGCGAGCCGGCCCGCCCCAGTCCCACCACGCCGAGCACCTTGCCGTGCAGCTCGACGCCCTCCCACTTCGAACGCTCCCAGCGCCCCGCCACCAGGGCCGAGTGGGCCTGGGGGATGTTGCGGGCCTGCGCCAGCAAGAGGGCCATCGCCTGCTCGGCCACCGAGAGGATGTTCGACGTGGGGGCGTTGACGACCATGACGCCGCGCTGCGTGGCCGCGTCCACGTCGACGTTGTCGAGCCCGACGCCGGCGCGGCCCACCACCTGCAGCGACGTCCCGGCAGCCAGCACGTCCGCCGTCACCTGCGTGGAGGACCTGATGATCAGCGCGTTCGCCCCGACGACGGCGCCGAGCAGCTGTTCGGGACTCAGCCCTTCTTGCACGTCGACCTCGTGGCCCGCCTCGGCCAACAGGTCGAGCCCGCTCTGTGCGATCTTCTCCGTTACCAGTACCCGTGCCACCGCGGTGGTCTCCTCACTCCCCCCGACGGAAGTCGGTCAGTCTCGTGCCTCGCCGAACAGCGTGGCCAACCGGCGCACGCCCTCGACGAGATCCTCGTCGCCCAGCGCGTAGGACAGGCGGAAGTAGCCCGGTGCGCCGAACGCCTCTCCGGGCACGGCCGCCACCTTGGCCTCGTTGATGCAGATCTCGGCCAACTCCGCGCTGCTCGCCGGACGTTGTCCCCGGAGGCTCCGTCCGAGCAACCCCTTGACCGAGGGGTAGCAGTAGAACGCGCCCTCGGGCTCCACGCACACCACCCCCGGAATGTCGTTGAGCATGGAGGTCATCGTGAGGCGCCGGCGGTCGAAGGCGGCGCGCATCATGGCGACGTCGTCGAGGTTGCCCGACACGGCGGCCAGGGCGGCCCGCTGGGACACGTTGGCCACGTTGGAGGTCTCGTGGCTCTGGATGTTGGTCGCCGCGGCAATGGCGTCGGTCGGGCCGATGAGCCACCCCACCCGCCAGCCGGTCATGGCGTAGGTCTTGGCCACCCCGTTGGCCACCAGGCAGCGGTCGGCCAGCTCCGGCACGACCACGGGCATGGAGTGCTGCTCGGCGCCCCCGTAGACCAGATGCTCGTAGATCTCGTCCGTCAACACCCAGATCCCCTTGGACACCGCCCATCGGCCGATGGCCTCGACTTCGTCACGCGGGTACACGGCTCCGGTCGGGTTGGACGGCGAGACGAAGAGCAGCGCCTTGGTGCGCGGCGTCCAGGCCGCCTCGAGGTCTTCGACCGAGGAGCGGAAACCGGTCGTCTCGTCGGAGGACACGATGACGGGCGTCCCGCCGGCCAGGGCGATCGACTCGGGGTAGGTCGTCCAGTAGGGGGCGAGCACCAGCACCTCGTCGCCGGGGTCGCACAGCACCGCGAACGCGTTGGACACCGCCTGCTTGCCACCGTTGGTGACGAGCACCTGGTTGGCGGCCACCTCGTAGCCCGAGTCGCGCCGGGTCTTGGCGGCGATGGCCTCGCGCAGCGCCGGGATGCCGGCGGTCGGGGTGTAACGGTGGTTGGCCGTGTCGCGACAGGCGACGACGGCCGCCTCCACGATGTGCGCCGGCGTGGGGAAGTCCGGCTCGCCGGCACCGAAGCCGATGACGTGCTCCCCTGCCGCCTGCAGCGCCTTGGCCTTGGCATCCACGGCGAGGGTGGCCGAGGGCGCCACGGCGGCGGCCCGGCGCGAGATCCGGCGGAGCTCAGTCGCGGAGGGGGTGGTCGTCACGAGTGCCATGATCTCATACGTGCCAGACGTCCCCGACATCATCATCCCCCCCGAATTGCTGCCGTCCGACGGGCGTTTCGGGTCCGGCCCCTCCAAGGTCCGGCCGGCCACCGTCGACGCGCTCGCCGGCGTGGCGACCACCTACATGGGGACCAGCCACCGCCAGAGAACGGTCAAGTCTCAGGTGGGCCGGGTGCGCGCCGGCATGCGCCAGCTCTTCTCGCTCCCCGAGGGCTACGAGGTCGTGCTCGGCAACGGGGGAACGACCTGCTTCTGGGACGCGGCCACCTTCGGGCTGATTCACGAGCAGAGCCAGCACCTGAGCTTCGGCGAGTTCTCCTCGAAGTTCGCCGCCTGCGCCAAGGCGGCGCCGCACCTCAAGGACCCCCAGGTGATTGAGGCCGAGGTCGGCACCCACCCGGCGCCCCGGGCCGATCCTTCGGTGGACCTCTACGCCCTGACCCACAACGAGACCTCGACCGGGGTGTCGATGCCCATCCGGCGACCCCAGGGTGCGGCCGCCCCGATCGACGGGGGCGGATTGGTCGCGGTGGACGCCACCTCTGGCGCCGGCGGCCTCCGGGTCGACCCGGCCGAGTTCGACGCCTACTACCTCGCCCCGCAGAAGTGCTTCGCCGGCGACGGCGGGCTCTGGATCGCCCTGCTCTCGCCCGCCGCCCTCGACCGGGTGGAGCGGATTGCCGCCTCGGGCCGGTGGATCCCGATGTCCCTCGACCTCAAGACGGCGGTCGACAACTCGGCGCTCGACCAGACGTACAACACGCCGGCGCTGGCCACCATCTTCATGCTGGCCGAGCAGCTCGACTGGATGAACGAGAACGGCGGCCTGGAGTGGACCGCCTCGCGCTGCGACCGCTCCGCCGAGATCCTCTACACCTGGGCCGAGCAGTCCGGCTTCGCCCGGCCCTTCGTCGAGAACCCGGCCGACCGCAGCCACGTCGTGGGCACCATCGACTTCGTCGACGCGGTGGACGCGGCGGCGGTCGCCGCCGTGCTGCGGGCGAACGGGATCGTGGACACCGAGCCGTATCGCAAGCTGGGGCGCAACCAGCTGCGGATCGCCATGTTCCCGGCGATCGAATCCGACGACATCGCGTCCCTGTGTGCCTGCATCAACCACGTGGTGGGTGCCTTGGCCGGCTGACGGCCCGCGTGGCCCGGTGGCTCCGGGGCCGTGCCGCCGCCGCCCACGCGCCGCAGCGTGCCGCGCTGGTGCTAGCCCCAGGGAAAAAACGGGTGACAGCCCCCTAGCTGCAACGCCGCTTCCCTCTGTACTATACCGGGTATACGGGGCCAAGCGGGAGGGCAGGACGCGCCTCCACTCTGAGAAGGGCAGGTCGTATGACAACGGCAACCTTGGCCGACTCCCCCCTCGCCTCCAGAGGCGAGAGCGAGTGGGCCGTCGAGACCCACGGGCTCACCAAGCGGTTCGAGGCCAACATCGCCGTCAACGACGTCGAGCTCCTGGTCCCCCGCGGGTGCGCCTTCGGGTATCTCGGTCCGAACGGTGCCGGCAAGACGACGCTGATCCGCGTGCTGCTGGGCCTCACTCACGCGGACGCCGGCACCATGTTCCTCCTGGGCCACCGCGTCCCCCGGCACCGTGACGTGGCATTGGCGCGGGTCGGGGCGATCGTGGACGAGCCGCGTTTCCACGGCCACCTGACCGGCCGCCAGAACCTGCGGATCCTCGCGGCGGCGCGTGAACCGGCGGCGAAGGGTCGCGTCGACCCGGCGCTCGAGCGTGTCGGCATCCTGCATCGGGCCGACGACAAGGTGTCCAAATACTCCATGGGCATGCGCCAGCGCCTCGGCGTCGCCGCCTGCCTCCTCGGCGATCCGCAGCTGCTGATCCTCGACGAGCCGATGAACGGCCTCGACCCTGCGGGCATGCTCGACATGCGCGACATGATCCTGTCGCTGGTGGCCGAGGGCCGCACGGTCGTGCTGTCGTCCCACCTCCTCGACGAGGTCGAGCGCACGTGCGACGCCGTCGCCATCGTGGACCGGGGCAAGGTCATCCGCCAGGGCCCGATCTCCCAGCTGTTGGCCGGCTCCTCCTTCGAGGTCCAGGTCGAGTGCTCGGACCCCGACCGGGCCAACGGCCTGCTGGTCGCCACACCCTTTGGCGCCCACGTGCAAGCGGGGCCGGACGGGCTGGCCATCTCGCTGCCCGAGGGCACCGACCGCGACGCCATCGCCGAAATCAACCGACTGCTCGTGGAGGGCGGCATCTCGGTCTTCCGGCTCCAGCACATACAGGCCTCGCTCGAGTCGTGGTTCCTCGAGGTCACCAAGCGTCTGGGGGAAGCCGAATGACGACCATCACCGAGGTCGGCGCACCGGGCCCCGCCCCCGCGCCTGTCCCGGCGGACACGCGGGGCGACCACCGCGGCTCGTGGATCCCCACCTGGGGCATGGTCACCACGCGCTGCATGGAGCTGCGCCGGCGGCGCGGGCTGATGATCGCGCTCATCGCGGTGAACATCGGTATCCCGGTCGTCTTCCTCGGGGTGCGGCTGATTTCGCACGCCGTCGCTCCGAAGTCCTACGGGCCCGCCGGCGGCTACAGCATCTTCACGACGCTGGTGGCCGGCTTCATGTACGTGTTCGGGTTCGTGGTGGCAGCGGTCGTGGGCTGCACCGCCGGGTCGACCGACCTCACCGAGGGGATGTTCCGCCACCTGGTCATCACCGGCCGCTCCCGTCTGGCCCTGTACTTCGCGCGCATCCCCGCCGGCCTGGCCATCGTCATCGCCATGGTGGCGGTCGGCTACACCATCGTCTGCGCCGTCTGCGTCTTCGCCGCGCCGACGCAGCTCAACTACGACGGGGTCAACGTCCCCGTGGGACTGTCCCAGCCGGCCCTCGACAGCTGGGCGGCGGCGCACGCCGACGAGGTCATCTGCGACTTCAACTTCCACGGCGGCCCGGGGTCGAACCAGCCGCCGCCGAACGTGACCTGCGGAGGGCAATCACTCGGTCCGCCGCCGGGGACGGTCATTCAGGGCAAGGGCGGGGGCACCTTCACCGTCCCCGCCGCCGAGTCGCCGGCTCAGATCCGGGCCTTCGCGGTCACGGTGGCCCACCAGGACTACGCCGACTACCACTCGCAGTTCCTGGTCCCCTCCACGACGCTGATGTTCGATGTGGGGCTGTGGATCGCGCTCGAAGCCACCATCGGGTTCATGGTCGGCCTCGGGCTGTCCTCGCTGATGGGTCAGCGCACGGTGGCGGTGATCCTGCTCATCGTGCTGGAGCTGATCCTGACGCCCATCTTCAGCCGCCACATCATTTTGCACCTGCTCAACGTGCAGCGGGGCATCGTCGGCGTGGCCATGGCCCACATTGAGCCGGGGGTCTGCCGACGCCCTTCAGCGGAGGCGGGGGCGGCGGCCCCGGCGCCAACCCGCTGATCCCCGAGTCGACCTTGGCCTCGTCGTTGGTGATCGTGGGCTGGATCGTCTTCTGGACCGCCGTGGGCGCGTGGCGGATGAAGACCCGGGACGCCTGACCGGCCGCCGGCCGACCCGGCGGCCGTGCGCCGGTCGCCCGCCGGTCAGGGCAATGGGAAGCCGGCGGCCGCGACGATCTGCTCGCTGTCGTCCCACAGTCGGCGCGCCGCCTGGTCGTTGCGGGCCTTCTTTCCCATATGACCTGGCTTGGACCGGACCCAGTACTCGCCGGTGCGTGTCGCCACCTCGGGGGACGTGGCCAAGAAGACCGAAGTGCGGGCGCCGCGGCGCGGGCTGATCTGGAACGGCC
The DNA here is from genome assembly GCA_963744045.1 of uncultured Acidimicrobiaceae bacterium. GTDB lineage: Bacteria > Actinomycetota > Acidimicrobiia > Acidimicrobiales > RAAP-2 > Bog-473. The sequence continues at coordinate 8,320 of CAVUSB010000005.1, read as the reverse complement.
GCATGACCCTGAACCCGAAGGCGCTCTTGCCCGTGGTGTCGCCATCCATGCCGAAGCGGCTGCGCACCCAGCCGGGATGCGCCGCGTTGGCGGTCAGGCCCGTGCCTGCCATGCGACGCGCCAGCTCGCGGGTGAACAAGACGTTGGCCAGCTTGGCGCGGCAATAGACCTCCATGCCGTCGTAGCCCCGCTCGCTCTGCAGGTCGTCGAAGCGCATGCCCTTGAACGCGGCGTGGTGGCCGACGGACGTGACGTTGATGACGCGGGACGGTGCAGACGCCCGAAGGCGGTCGAGCAGGAGGCCGGTCAGGTAGAAGTGCGCAATGTGGCAGACGCCCATCGTGTACTCGAGGCCCTGTGCTGTCTCCTTGCGCTCCGTCCACGTGCCGCCGGCGTTGTTGTCGAGGACGTCGAGGCGGTCCCAGCGGGTCAGGATGTCGTCCGCCGCTTTGCGCACCGAGGCCAGGTCGGCCAGGTCGAGCGAGACGGTGTGGACGTCGTCGTTCCAGGTCCGCTGCGTGACCTCGTGCGCTGCGGCTTCCGCCTTGCCCTGGTTCCGACAGGCCAGCACCGTGGTGGCGCCTTGGGCCGCCACCCCCACCGCCGTCTCGAGCCCGACGCCGGTGTTGGCCCCGGTGATGACGACGACCTTGCCTTGCATGCTCATGGAGAAATCCAGTCTGGAAGGGGACCCTGCCGTGCCGAATGTCTTAGCCGCTGACGTGACGGGTCGGCGCGGCGGGGTCCGGGGGCGGCCCGACGGCCGACGCCTCGGGCCCCAGCCGCTGCACGTAGACACGGTGGACCGCCTTCCAGAGCGTGGAGGGTTGCGGGCTCGGCGTGCCGTCGCCCGGGGTGACGAGGTGGTCGAGGCAGACGTGCCAGCCGGCGGCGTCACGCGCCGCTTTGCCGTGTTCGGGGAACGTCACCTGCAGTCGCAGCCTGCACCCCGACCCGTCCGCCTGGAGCTCGAAGCGCAGGACGTCGTCGCCCCAGCGCAGCTCCATCAGGGACAGAGGGACGAAGGCGAGCATCTCGCCTTCGAAGGGTGGGCCCTCGGACTGGCGGAACGAGAAGCGCAGCGGCGCGCCGGGGGCGCGCTCGCCCTCAATGGTCGTCGGGAACCACGCCGCCAGCTCCGCGTCCTCGGTGAGGGCCCTCCAGACTTTCTCGCGGCTCTGGGCCAGCCGACGCTCGTAGCGCAAGACGGAGACATCGCCGATGCGCTCGAGGGTGCCGTACTCCGCGCCGTTGCCGGTTCCGCCGGCGGCATCGGCATCGGTCCCGCTCACGTCCAGGCCTCCCCGTCGGTGCCCTCCATGATTTCGAGATGGCGCTCCAGTGCGTTCAGATGGCCCGCCCACTGCCGGCGGTAGGGCGTCAGCCACTCGTCGACCTCGCGCAACGGCTGGGGCCTGACCCGGTAGATCCGGCGCTGCGCGTCCGGGCGGGACTCGACGAGCCCGGCTTCGCGCAACACCTTGAGGTGCTTGGACACCGCCGGCTGGCTGAGGGCGAGGAGCTCCACCAGGTCGCCGACCGGGCGCTCCTCCTCCACCAGCAGATCGAGGATCCGGCGGCGGCTCTCCTCCGCCAGTACCTCAAATGTGATCGTCACACAGGTTATATTTCCCTAGCGGCATATACATGTCAAGGGATCCGGCGGCCCCCGGCGTCAGGTCTGGGTGGCGGCGGCCTTGGCGGCGATCCGGCGCAGCGGCGGGAGGGTGGGCGGGGGTTGCTTGCGCGGCGGCAGGGTGGCCAGGAGCGACATCGTCGCCTCGGTCACCTGCCTGACGGCCCGCTCGAACGCCTCCTCGGTCGCCGGCGACGTCGACTGCACGCCGCTGACCTTCCGGACGTACTGGCGGGCCGCCGCCTCCATTTCCTCGGGAGTGGCCACGGGCTCGAGCCCGCGCAGGGTGGTGATGTTGCGGCACATGCGGCCACCCTATGCCTGGACGGAATGGCGCACGCCGGCGACGCAGCGCCCCGGCACGATCCGCACGGTGACGCGTCGAGCGGTCCGGGCGTTCTGCACCTCGAGCAGGTCGCTCCCCCGGGCCGACGTCACCCGGGCCCCGGTCGTCCGGGCGCAGTAGCCATGCCGGTAGTGGACCCCGGTCGCCACGAAGATGACCGTCGGCGCATGAATGCGGTGATTGGGCACATAGGCCATGTCGAACACGTCGGTCTGCGGCGAGAAGGAGAACCGCAGCGGCGTGCCGGCCACCGCCTGCGGATAGACGCGGCTCAGCACGGCGGCGGTCGAGCGGACGTGCCCGTTCGCCATCACCAGCGATTCGGCCGCACTTCCCGTCGGGTCGCCGTAGTACTTCCAGGACCAGTAGATCCACCCGACCTGGTCGGCGTCGAGCTGCGCGGTGACCGCGGCGAGCAGCGGCGGCGAGCTCGTCGCCCCGAACTCGGTCACCAGCCACGGCGGCCCGCCCGGCTGCAGGGGCGATGCCATTTCGGGCCGGTCGGCGGCGCGCACCCCCAGCGAGTGCACGTCCTGCTCGGCACAGGCGAGCAGGTTGGTCGGATTCCCCGTCACCGGACTGCGGGCCCCGCAGTAGACGTGCACGTTGAAAACGAGGTTGGGCAGGTCCATCGGGCCGAGGTAGGTCGGAAAGCCACGGTTGGCGAAGTTGTCCGGCTCGTCGAAGACCAGTGCGCCCGGGTCGCTGGCCTCGAGGGTGGGGATGACGCCCTGCGCCGGGTCGGTGGTCGGGCAGTGCAAGGGCGGAGCACCATGCAGCGGCGTGCCCACGTGGGCCGTCCCCGTGTAGAAGCACTCGAGCTCGGCGTCGAAGTGCTCGCCGTGGAAGTGCACCAGCGCGGTGGAGAACGGCTCGTTGAACGGGTCGAACCCGAGCACCCAGGGGTCCTGGCGGAACGCGCGCGCCACATCCCCCCACACCTCGTCGTACTGGCCCTGCAGATCGCCCACGACGTTGTTCCTCCAGAAGTGGCTGAACGCAATGCCTGCCGCCCGGGTGCCGTAGGCCACGGACCAGCGGCCCGGCGGGTCCACGCTCGCCACGCCATTGGTGCAGACGGCCCAGTCGGGTGCTCCCTCGCCCTCGAACGTCTGGCTGTAGACGTCCTGGTGCATGTCGAGGATCGTGTAGATGTGGAAGCGAGCCAGCAGGTCGATGGTGGTGCGCAGGTGGCCGACGTAACGGTTCAGCACGGCCTGGTTGAACTGGTCGGGATTGCCGGGGGCCCCGTGGGCGCAGATGGCCGGGTCGTTGGCCGGGGCCGTGCCCGGTTCCAGGCCGCTCCAGGTCATGCCGAGGCGCACCACGTTGAACCCCAAGCGCGCCATGAGCGAGGCGTCGGCCACCGAGAGGTTCCACGGCTTGCCCTTGTCGGGGTAGAGCTCGTAGGGCGCGTACTTGTACACGGCGTCGACGCCGTGGAAGAAGACGACCCGGCCCAAACTGTCGTAGAGGTACGGCCCCCCGGGCGACGAGATCCGGCCCGAGACCGTGGCGCTCCCGCTGGCGCGATCGCTCGGCGCGCGGAAGATCGGCGAGGACAACGTGGGCAGGGAGGGCCGGGGAGCCGACGACGCCGAGCCCGTCCCCGGGCCCAGGAGGCTGGCGCCGCCCAGCGCGAGCAGCACCAGGACGAGCGCCGATGACACCAGGGACCGACGATGCACGGCGCACAGTCTGACCGCCCGCTCCCGGCTGAGCGGCGCGCCCCCGGTCACACGCCGATGTGAGAATGGGGCGGTGCTCGGCCACCTCGGCATCAACGTTCCTGACCTGGAGCAGGCCGCGGCGTACTACGGCCCGCTCATGCCGCTCCTCCGGTACGAGCCGTTCCTGACCGCCGAGGACGCCCTCGCGTACATGCCGGCGGAGAGCAGGCGCGGCGCCTATCTCTTTCTGTACGAGGCAACCGAGGACCGGGGATACTCGCGCGCCGCCACCGGGCTGCAGCATCTCGCCTTCGTCGTCCCGACCCGCAGCGCGGTGCACGACGTGCACGCCCATGTGGTGCGCGCCGGCAGCACCGTCGTGCATCCGCCCCGGGAGTGGCCGCAGTATCCGCCGCCGTACTTCGCCACGTTCTGGCTCGATCCGTTCGGCATCATGCTCGAGGCCGTCTGCCATCACGACCGCGAGTGAACATGCTGGACAGGGCCGACCTCGGGGGCGATGATCGCCCCCTGCCCAGTGAAGGATCGACCGCATGCCCCAGTACGCCATCCTCGCCGACCACCCACCCGACATCTGCCCCTCCTCGAACAGCAGGAGCCGGGCGCGCGCCATTCAGGGCCTGGGCCAGGATCTCCCCCGGCTCTCGGCCGATGCGGGCATTACCTTCGTCATCGGGCCGCTCCACCTCGATCCCGGGCATCGCATGCTGTCCGTGGTCGAGGCGTCGAGCATCGAGGCGGTCACCGAGCTCGTCCACGCCACGGGACTGTCGCAGTGGAACGCCGTCGAAGTCGTCCCCGTCGTCCCCGTCGCCGACATGATGGACAACCTCGACGCCTTCCCGATCATCTTCGGGTAGGACCCGCCGTCAGGCGACGTGCTCGAGCGCCCGCCCGATCTCGACATTGCCCGACACGCTCCGCACGCTCAAGTCCACCCGGGCCTCGGGACGCGCGCCGTCGCCCGGCGCGTCGGTGAGCGCGATGTCGGAGTGCACGAGGCCCGTCGCCGTCTCCACGTCGACGTGAAGGTCGACGCCCTTGGCCACACCGACCGCGACGTCACCCGACACGGAACGCACCTTCAGCGTGCCCTCGCCCAGAGCGAGGACGCGTACGTTCCCGGACACGTTGATCACCTGGGCGCCGTGCGCGAGCTCGCCGAGGCGAACGTCGCCTGACGTCACCTTGACCTCGACCGGGCGGCCGGCGGCACCCAGCTCCAGATTGCCCGACGTGGCGGAGAACGTGGCGGTGCCGGCCACGCTCGAACAGCGCAGGTCGCCCGAGACCGTGTGGGCCACGATGTCGCCACCGACCCTGCCGATGGTGATGTTGCCGCTGGCCGTCTTTGCCGCCACATCCGCCGCCACGTCGTCGATGGAGGCGTCGCCGCTGGCCGTCTTGAAGTCCACCTCGCCCACCGGACCGTTGATCTCCACGTTGGCCGAGGCCGTGGCCACCGCCACCTGGGCGCCCTCGGGCACCTCGACCCGGACCGTCACGGCGTTGCGACGCAAGAGACGCAAGCCGTACACCTGCGGCAGCTTCACCGTCACGAGCTGGCGGTCGCCGGCCGGCCGGCACTCCACCGTGGCCTGCCGGACCAGCTCCTCGGCCCCCGGCGCGTCGGCTTGGACCGACACGACGGTGCGGTCCGTGGCGGTGGAAGTGACCACCACCAGGCCCGCATGGATCTCCACGGAGAGGCACACGCCTCCCGGGGTCTCGAAGGTCTTCTCCATGTCCGATGCTCCTTAGGTCGTGCCGTAGCCGTGCAGGCGGTTGCCCACGCGGCCGCTGCGGCTCCGGTTGCTCGCGGTGCCGCGCTCGAGCGCGCGCACGATGAAGGTGTTCACCGACACGCCGTCAGCGGCCGCGCCCGCCTCCAGACGGGACTTGAGCGCTTCGCCGAGGCGCAAGGTGATGCGGGCCGACTGCTCGTCACCCTCCCCCGTCGGCGCGGCAGCCGGACCGGGTGCGTCCTCGACATACGTCATGGCGACGTCGTCGCCGGCCACCCGGATGTCCACGTGCCCGTCGGGGAGCGTGGCCGTGAGCTCGGCGGCGACGTCCGACAGCAGGTCGAGCATGCGCCCGGGCACCGAGCGCCCGAGCACGTCGGCGATCCGCTCGGCGACCACGGCCACCGTCTCGTCCCCGAGCTCCCCGACAGCCACCACGTCGGAACGGAGCCCGTCGACCACCAGTGACATCTTCATGACGTCATTGTGACATCACTTTGATGTCACGTCAAGAAGGGAGGGAATCCCCTGGTCAGCCCCCGGACGCGTCCTGCACCTTGGTCTTGCCGGCCGAGATGAACGGCATCATGGCCCGCAACTCCTGCCCCACCGACTCAATCTGGTGGGCCTGGCCCTCTCCGCGCAGCGCCTCGAAGCGGGGGCGCCCGGCCCGGTTCTCGGCGATCCACTCCTCGGCGAAGGCACCGCTGCGGATTTCGTCGAGGATCGTCTGCATTTCGGCCCGGACGGCCTCGTTGATCACCCGGGGCCCGCGGGTCAGGTCGCCGTACTCGGCGGTGTCCGATATGGAATAGCGCATGCCGGCGATCCCCTGCTCGTACATCAGGTCGACGATCAGCTTCAGCTCGTGCAGGCACTCGAAGTAGGCCGACTCGGGTTGGTAGCCGGCGTTGACCAGCGTCTCGAAACCGGCGGTCACCAGTGCGGTCAGGCCGCCGCACAGGACGACCTGCTCACCGAAGAGGTCGGTCTCGGTCTCCTCGTCGAACGTCGTGTCGAGCACGCCGGCCCGGGTGGAGCCGATGGCGTGCGCGTAGGACAGCGCCAGCTCGCGCGCCTTGCCGGTGGCGTCCTGGTGCACGGCGATCAGCGTCGGGACGCCTCCTCCTTCGGTGTAGGTACGCCGCACGAGGTGGCCCGGCCCCTTCGGCGCCACCATGGTGACGTCGACGCCCGGTGGCGGCACGATCTGACCGAAGCGGATGTTGAAGCCGTGGGCGAACATCAGGCAGTCGCCGTCGTTGAGGTTCGGCGCCACGAACTCGTCGTAGGCGGCCTTCTGCTCGGTGTCGGGCAGCAGCATCATGATGACGTCGGCCTCGGCGGCGGCGTCGGCCAGCGACAGCACGCGCAGTCCCGCCTCCTCGGCCTTGCGCTTGGAGCTGCTGCCCTCACGCAGGGCCACGCGTACGTCCACGCCGGACTCGCGGAGGTTCTGGGCGTGGGCGTGTCCCTGCGAGCCATAGCCCAGGATCGCCACCTTGCGGCCGGCGATCAGCGCGGGGTCTGCATCGGATTCGTAGTACATCGTGGCCATGTCGTGAACTCTTTCTCTTTCGGATTGATGTGGTGCGAGTGCGAGAGGCGGCCCGGACCGCGGGCCTCAGTGGCGTTCCAGCTTAGGCAGGGCGACGCGGCCCGTCCGTTGGAGCTCCTCGACCGCGTAGTGGTCCAGCAGACCCTCGAAGTCGTCGATCTTCTCGGGACGGCCGGCCAGCATGACGGTGATGCGGTCGGCGCCCACGCTGACCACCTCGCCACCGAAAACACCCACCAGCTGTATGACCTGGGAGCGCTCGGTCGGGCCGACGGCGACGGTCACGAGGACGAGCTCCCGCTCGACCGCCTCGGCCGGCGACAGCTCATCGATGGAGACGACGTTGACCAGCTTGTCGAGCTGCATGATCACCTGCTCCAGAGGAGCGGATTCCACGTCGACCACGATCGTGATGCGGCTGAAGTGCTCGTCCTCGTCCGTCGGGGCAACGGCGAGCGAGTAGATGTTGAAGCCGCGACGGCTGAAGAGCCCGGCCACCCGGGCCAGGACACCGGCCTTGTTCTCGACCAGCACCGAGAGAATGTGGTGGCGCTGGCCCGGCGTCGGCCGGCGACCGGGACCGACGGCGCCGGTGGACACGGCGTGCAGCGGAGGCGGCGTCATCGGTGGGCCAGCTGGTCGGGGTGGACGACGATGTCGTCGTTGGAAGCGCCGGCCGGAACCATCGGGAAGACCTTCTCCCGGGCGTCGGTGCGGAAGTCCACGACGACCGGCCTGTCGTCGATGGAGTTCGCCTTCTCAATGGCCGGCCCCACATCTTCGGGTGTCTCGGCCTTGATGCCCACACACCCCATGGCCTCGGCCCACTTGACGTAGTCGGGCAGGTCGGGCGAGAGGTAGACCTCCGAATAGCGCTCCTCGTAGAACATCTCCTGCCACTGGCGCACCATGCCCAGGTAGGCGTTGTTGAGGATGGCGATCTTCACCGGGATCTGCTCGGAGCTCGCGGTGACGAGCTCCTGTGCCGTCATTTGGAAGCAGCCGTCGCCGTCGATCGCCCACACCGTGCGGTCCGGTCGGCCCACCTTGGCGCCGATGGCGGCCGGCACGGCAAAGCCCATGGTCCCGGCCCCGCCCGAGTTGACCCAGGTGTAGGGGTGCTCGAACTTCCAGTACTGCGAGGCCCACATTTGGTGCTGGCCCACGCCCGCCACGACGACGGTGTCCTCCGACGACGCGTCGCGAGTTGCTCGACGACGTTCTGCGGCTTGATCGCCCCGCCCTCGACGTCCTCGTAGTACAACGGGAACCGCTCACGCCACTCGTTGATCTGCCTCCACCACGGGTCCAGATCCTGGACCAGCGGGCGGTCGCCCTCCTGGG
>CAVUSB010000004.1:0-15035 GCA_963744045.1 uncultured Acidimicrobiaceae bacterium | reverse complement strand
CGCCGCCCAGCGCGAGGCTCGTCGCGTCATTTACCGCGAGGGCAACCGCCAGATCAACCACTTCGTCCGCGCCATCGGCCTCGGGCCCCATCGGCGCTGAGCCTCCGGAGGCCGGCGCCGGTCGAGGGAGCGCCGCGGGGGGCGGTCTACTATGAGCCGACGCGACGGCAGGCGCGACCACTCCTGCGCACACCTCACGAGGATCGGGAGCACAGATGGAAGACGCCAAGGCCAAGAACCTGCTCAGTGCCGAGCGATCCCGCGTGGAGGGCCTGCTCAAGGATCTCGGGGCCGAAGGAACGGCGGACCGGGACGCGGCGGACGCGCCGGGCGACATGTACGACTCGGCCGAGCCCCTCACGACGGAGGGAACCGACGACGCCATCAGGGCGGCGCTCGAGGACCGGCTGGCCGCCGTCGAGCGGGCGGAGCAGCGTCTGGCCGCAGGCACGTACGGGGTCTCCGTGCGCAGCGGGCAACCGATCCCCGATGCCCGCCTGGAGGCCGACCCGGCGGCGGAACTGACGGTCGAGGAGGCCGGCTGACGAAGGGGCTTCAGCCCTCCTTCGTGGGCTCCCCGTGCTCGGCATTGGGGAGCCCGCGCCGCCAGTAGGCCTTGCCGGAGATCTGCTCGGCGCTCAGGCCGCGTTCACCGAGAGCCCCGGTGACCGCACGCACGACGCCGGCCTCGGCGGCCACGTAGGCGTGCCCGTCCCCGGTCGGGAGCTCCACCGCCGCAACCGCCTCCAGCACGGGGCCGGGGTCACCCGGCACCGACCGGCCGTCGCGGTGGAGCCAACGGACGTCGAAAGGACCCGACCGCGGCGCGACGAGCTCCTGCTCGTCGGCGCCGGTGTCGACCTCGAGGAGCGGCGATCGCCGCCGACCCGGGGGGCAGGGACTCGAGCATGGCCAGGGCCCCGGGAATGCCCGTCTCGTCCGCCACGAACAGATGCCAGTCGGCCTCGGGCCGCACCGTGATCTTCCCCCGGGGACCGATGGCGTCGATGTGATCGCCCGTCCGGGCGGCCGAGATCCAGTCCGTCCCGGGACCCGCTCCGTGCAGGGAGACATCGATCGTCACCGTCTTGCGATCCGGGTCGAAGCTCCGGACGGTGTAGCGGCGGTTCACCACCCGCTCCGGCCCCAGGGGCACCCGCAGCATCAGGTCCTGACCGGGCTGGTGGCGCAGCGCCTCGATGCCCGGTGCGGTCAGCACCACGCGGCGGAAGGACGGGCTCAACGAAGACGAATCGGTCACTTCGAGCGGCCACAGCGCAGCGTCGGCCAGGGGGCCGCCCGGCTGACCCACCATCTCCAGCATGCGATCAGGTGCCATGCCGGGGGTCTACCAGGAATCAGTCCCGAGCCGTCACCCGCGACCCGGGTCGCCGACGACGACGCGCACGCGGGCGAGGTTCTGCAGTCGGGCGTACGGGGTGGTGGCGCCGGCGTCGCGCTGCGCCACCACGCGCACCGCGGGAAAGCGGGTGCCCGGATCGGCGAAGGAGTGCCGGCGCTCCACGCTCACCTGCGCCGCCGGGTCGACGTGCGTGGCCTCGGCGAACCGGCCGGACCCGTCGAAGTCCCACTCGACCGCCACGATGACGCCCGTTCCCGGAGGGACCTCGGCGGTGGCGCGGAAGGTCAACTCCCCGCCCACCGGGGCCACCGCTCGTTGGCCGTCGTCCACGGCGAGCGAGACCACGGGCTGGATGCCCCGGCGCGTCGACGCGTCGGGCGGCACGACGACCTGCCCGTCGAGCACCCGGTAGTCCGTGCTCGGCGGCGGGGCCACCCCCTCCTCCACCCATCGGCTCACGTCACGCAGCGCCTGGTGCAGCATGCCCAGGTAGCTCACCGTGTGCAGAGGATCCTCCTGCGCCTCGTCGTCCCCGTGCAGCGCGTTGTCGGTGAACCAGAGACGGAAGCGGTCGTCGGCGGCTTCGCCCAGATGCTCGCGGACCTTCGAGCGGTACCAGTCCGCCTGCCACGGGAGCGCCTCCCGGTCGAGCAGCGACTCGACGACGATCATCTTCCCCTCGAAACGCCCCGTCTGGACCGTCCCGGCCGCCGCGGCGGCGAACAACGGCCCGAGCAACAGAGGGCGTTGCGGGAAACGGGGCGAGCCGTCCGCGTTCCGGAACTGGTCCCACACGGCGAAGTCGCCGTCCTCGGGGACCTGATGCCGGTGATAGGTCTCCGCGGCCAGATACCCGCTGTTGTCGACGCGCACCGCATCGCCCGGTTGCAGCTGCTCGATGGATGCCGCCGCCCCGGGCCCGAACACCGCGACGCCGTCGATCACGGAGAGCACGCCGATCCTCGCCCCCGCCGCCGCCCCGGAGAGAACGAAGACATCGGCCCCGCGCACCTCGACGCGGGGCGTGCCCGAGAGGCGGATCGCCACCGGCGGGAGCGAGGCGTCCTCGGGCCCGCGCCAGGCCGTGTCCACCCCGCCGCGGGCCTGACCGGGATGCGCCCCGGCCGTTCGCCCGGCCTCGAGGAGCTGGGCGGCCGTCAGGGTCTCGACGATGTCGAACTCCTCCTGGACCCGGGCGCGCACCAGCGAAGGGGGTGCCTCGTGCCCCAGGTACCCCGGCTCGGTCCAGAACACGTCGAAGTACGAAGGGTCTGCGGCGACCAGGCCCCCGTACAGCACCGGGAAGGCGTGCATCCCCATGGTGCGGTGGCCGAACCACGACCGCGGCGGGAAACCCATGCGGGTGACCTCCACGAGGGCGTCGCGCTCCTCCTCCGTGAGGCCCTCGAACATGTCGCCGCTCCCGCCCGGCTCGACGGCGTCGACGATCTGATCGAAGCGGTCGTGCAGGAGCCGCTGCGCGTGCATCCGCACGGTGAACATGTTCGGAATGGCCATCGGCGACCCGATGACATACGGCACGTAGCCGTCCCAGATGCCCGTGGTGTTCTCAGCGCTGCCGATGGTGCGGTAGCCGCCCCCGCTCCCCCCGTACGCATAGCCGTACGGCCGGTGCTCGCCGTACATGGCGGCCGCCACGACACGCGAGTGCTGCGCCGCCGCCGCATTGGCCCGATAGGCGGCGATGGTGGGGTCGACGGTCGATCCCGGCCGGCCGGAGGCGCCGCCACCGTTGGTCTCCACGAAGTAGCCCCCGCTCGCGATGGAGAAGCCGATCTTGTCCTGCTCCCCCGAGGCTTCCTGCGCGAGGAATTCGTTGTCCGGCACCGGCGTGATGTGCTGGAAGAAACGTCCCTGGTAGCGATCGGCCGGGGGCAGGTAGATCGAGAAACGGGTCTCGGTGCCGGCGAATCCGCCGTGCACGTAGCGATGGCGGACGGGGCCGATCTCTCCACTCGTCGACGTCGACGTAGGGCTCGGTGAACATTTCGTCGGTGCCGTCGGAGCGGATCACGAGCTACTCGCGCTTGTGCGGGAAGATCGACGGCCCGTCCAGAATCCGGAGGGCCTCGTCGAGGAGCCCCAGGGGATCACGCAACGACGGATCATCCGCCCAGAGTGTCATCACCTCGTCGATGGCGAGCAGGGCGGCGCCCGCCGCCAGATGCCGGGCCACCGGGCTCGATGCATCGTCGAACCACGGGCGGAGCTCTTCGGCCAGACGATCACGGTTGCGGCGTTGCTCCTCCAGCCAGCGCCCCCGGAGCGCCGGCGTGTCCCGCAACATGAACTGGAACGCCCTGGCGGCGTCGGGGTCGTCGATGGCCGGCCCCAGGACCGCCGAGAACGTCGCGGTCAGGACCGAGACGAGACTCTCGCTCACGTCGTGGCCCGCCAGATGTTCCAGGACGTCGTCCATGGAGGCACTGGCGATGGCCGTGATCACGTCCTCCTTGCACGGGAAGTAGCGGAAGAACGTCCGGGGTGAGACATCCGCGGCATTGGCGATCTCCTGCACGGTGGTCGCGGCGTAGCCGCGCTCCAAGAAGAGCTGCCCGGCCGCCTCGGCGATCTCCCGCCGGGTGCGCTCCTTGTTCCGTTCCGTCAGGCCGGTACCCATGCTCCCCCCGTCTGCGCCCGGCGCGACCCTACCAAAATTGCGCAGAAATGGCACACTCTGCCACTATGGCGTATCACGTCAGCGACCGAACGGAGCCCTGGCCACTGATGCACACCGCCACGGGCAGGACGCTGAGGGACAACCCGTGGTTGACGCTGGTCAGCGTGACCCTGGGCGTGATCATGGTGGGGATCGACGGCTCCGTCGTCGCCGTGGCCAACCCTTACATCGGCAAGGACCTCCACGCCTCGCTCTCGGACCTCCAATGGGTCACCAACTCCTACCTGCTGGTGATCGCCGCGCTGCTGATCCTCGGCGGCAAGCTCGGCGACCGCTTCGGTCGCCGGCGGGTCTTCCTGATCGGCGTGGTCGGGTTCTCGTTGACCTCCGTCGCCATCGGGCTCGTCGGGACGATCGACGGCGTCATCCTCCTCCGGGGGATCCAAGGGGCGTTCGGGGCACTGCTGCTCCCGAACACCCTGGCCCTCCTGAAGGCGGCCTTCCCTCCCGAGGAGCTCAACCGGGCCGTGGGCATCTGGGTCAGCGCCTCCGCCGCCGCGACCGCGGCCGGCCCGATCATCGGCGGCATCTTCGTCGAGCACATTTCCTGGCAGAGCGTGTTCTTCATCAACCTCCCGGTCGGGGCCGTCGCACTCGTCGTCGGAGCGCTCGTCCTGAACGAGACCAGGGAATCGGTACGGCAGCGCTTCGACATCCTCGGGGTGCTCACCCTCGCCTTCGGGCTCCTGGCCATCGTCTACGGCCTGGTGAACGCGCAGAACTGGGGCTGGGGGGCGTCGAGCACACTCGGCATCATCGCGTCGGGCCTCGTCCTCCTCGTCGCGTTCGTCGTCGTCGAGAGCCGCGTGCACAACCCACTCATGCCGCTCGCCATCTTTCGCGTGCGCGCCGTCTCGGTGAGCACCGTGATCGTGTTGCTGGATTTCTTCGCCCTGTTCGGTGTGTTGTTCTTCATCTCTCTCTACCTGCAGAGCGTGCACGGATTCAGCCCCGTCGGCGCCGGCCTGCGCCTCCTCCCGCTCACGATCACCTTCGCGTTCGCAGGACCACTGGGCGCGCGGCTCGTCAACCGATTCGGGCCGTGGCTGCCCATCACCTTCGGCCTGCTGGCCTCTTCGCTGGCCATCTTCTCCTTCGTCACCCTCCAGGTGGACTCCCCGTACAGCCATCTGTGGCCCCCGTTCGTCCTGTTGGGCCTCGGCATCGGACTGGTCGTGACATCGGCCACGGATGCCATCGTCGGGGACATTTCCGAGGACGAGGCCGGCGTCGCCGGTGGGATCCAGACGACCTCCATCCAACTCGGTGGCGTCCTCGGGACGGCCGTGTGCGGCTCCATTCTGGCGGCGTCCGTGGCCGCCGCCCTCAAGCCGGCACTCGTGGCGCGCGGCGTCCCTCATGCGCTTGACCGAGCGCCTGCTCCACCAGGGCGCCGTCGTGTCGCAGGGATTGTCCCCGGTCCCCAGAGGGTCACCCGCGAAGCTGGCCGACGCGATCACGGCGGGGAGCCATGCCGCATTCATGACAGGGCTGCACACCACCATGCTCGTGGCGGGTTGCGTGGCTCTGGTCGGTGCCGCCATGGGTCCGCTCCTCAGGCCGACGAAAGCAGGCCGGGTCACGCAAGGGGCGGCTCGACGAACCGGCGACGGGGCATCGGCCCGCGTGACGCGCCGACACCGCCGCCCGGAGGTCTGGTGCCGGCGGGCCACGGCGAGCCCGTCGACGCCACCTGCCCCTCAGCTGCGGATTAGCGCCGTCACACGTCGGCGACGCCGTCGGGCAGCGCACGACGTCCGGATCCTCGCCCGCCCGCCGGAGCCCGAGCCCGCGGTTCAGGCGCTGGCCGCTCCGGCCGGCTGTGGCGCGGCAGGCGAGGCTGCGGCGGCGACGCTGCGGCCGGCTCCGCGGGCTTGATCCAGATCGCCACGACGTAGGACACGACGACGGCCACGATGACGACGGGCATCAGGTCGATGGCGTCGGAGAGGAAGAGAAGGCTGGGCAGCAGCACGGCGGTCATCGGCATGCGCAATGCACCGGCCACCATCGCCCCCACCCCCATGGCGGCGCCGGCGACCACGGACAGCCCGCCCACATGCGAAAGGGCGATGCCGCCCGCAGCACCGATGAACATGCTCGGGAAGATCGGGCCACCCCGGAACCCGCTCAGCGAGATCGCATAGGCCAGTCCCTTGCAGAGGATCAGCAGGAGCAGGGCGCCCACCGTCCACCCGGCCGCCTGCTGGACAAGGCCGGGCAGGCGCGTTCTGACCCGAGAAGAGCACTTCCGAGGAGCTGTGTGTCGTCCCCGCCGCAAAGGCGACCGCCAGCCCGCCGACCGCCAAGCCGGCCAGAGGCGTGAGCAGAATGCGTCGCTGCTGCACGAACGGACGCAAGAAGGAAGCGAGCCTGAAGATCCCTGTGGCGGCCACGGCCGAGCCGACGCCGATCACGATCGCCCAGAGGAACTCGACCCCCGTCGGCGACCCGACGTGGGGCAGTGGGCCCACGTTCAGCGAAAACGTCCCGAATCCGGTCAGGTTGTCGAGCCCGACGAAGATCAGGGCGCCCACGCCGGCCGCCAGCAACCCGGGAATCAGGACCAGTTCCATCATCGGACCGCCCAACCCGGCCATCTCCATCAAGAGGAACGCTCCGACGATGGGAGATCCCAACAGCGTGGCAATGGCCGCGAAGCTTCCTGCGACCCCGATCACCACCATGGCCATCGGCGGTGCGTCCCGCTTGAACAGATGGATGGCGAGGACGCCGAGGCCGCTCCCGATCGCGATCAGCGGCGCCTCCGGCCCCACCACTGCGCCCAGGCTCAGTGTGGCGAAGGCCGCCGCCACAATGCCGAAGAGCTCGACGGGAGGCACCGGCCCACCGGCCTTGAACCCCTCCGAAGGCTCGTGGCCGCCGGTTCCGGGCAGAAACCGGATGGCCAGCGCCACGAGAAGACCGCACAGCGTGAGCCAGGGCAGCGGCCACCAGAGCGGCGCACCATGGAATCCGAGGCTGTTCGGCAGGTCGGTGAAGATCTCCTTCTGGACCCTGGCGACGGCGTCCAGGAAGAAATACGCAACGGCAGCAACCGGGACGCCGATGATGGCGCCCAACAACAGAAGGACGACATAGCTCCTCGACCTGATGATCGCCAGGGGGTCCGGAGGTGTCGCCGCTGCTGCATCCGGTGGCGCGCCGGCTTGGGTCATCGTCCCGTCACCGGGCCGTGTCTCGATCCCCGCCCGCCGCCGGGCGCGGCGATGCGCAGGGAGGATGCCATGGTGCAGAGACTATTGACCGCTCCTGCGAGCTTGGCGGATGCCGAGGGCGGAACGCCGGCAGGGGGAACCGACGCGTCGACGCCCTGAGTAACGTGGCCCGGAAGGATCACCAGGTTGCGGCACGGACGAGGGACGGTGCATGGCTGAGGGACTCGCCTCGAGCGAAGTGGCTGGGGAGATCTCCCGACACCAGGCGCATTCCAGGCAGCACGCTCCGGAGCACGATGATCCCGACAGCCGATGACGGGGGGCGGGATCATGACCGGACCCTGTCCATCATTGAGGCGGTCATGCTGGCGATCGTGGCGCTCCTGGCCGCGTACACGGGATTCGCCTCGGCCAAATGGAATACGGAGTCATCGGTCACGCCTGGCCCAGGCCTCGGCGGCGCGGACAGAGGCGAACCGCGCCGCCCTGAACGCGGACAATCTCAAGAACTTCGACTCGACGACGTTCAACACCTGGTTCACGGCCTACATCGCAGGGGACACGACAGCGGAAGCGGTCGCCGTCCGCCGCTTCCGGCCCGCCTTCAAGGTGGCGTTCGACGCCTGGCTCGCCGAACAGCCGTTCACCAATACCAAGGCGCCACCCGGCCCCACCTACATGCCCGAGTACAAGCAGCCCCAACTCGTCCAGGCGGCCGCACTCGACGCCAGGGCGACGCGGGACTACACGCTCGGCGTGGAGGCAGGGTCGAACGCCGACAACTACATCCGCGACACCATCTACCTGGCGACGATCCTGTTCCTCATCGGTATCAGCGGGCACTTCCGCTTCCTACGGATCCGCTTGGCGCTCGTGGCCCTCAGCGGGATCATGATGATCGTCGCGGTCGTCGAGATCGCGACCTCTCCTCCCATCCCGTGACGGACACGTCACCCATGATCCGCCTCATCGCCGCCATCGACTCCCGGCGGGGCATCGCGACGGACTCGGGCATCCCCTGGAAGCTGCCCGGCGACTCGGCCTACTTCCGCCAGAAGACCTCGAGTGGCCTGATTGTGATGGGGCGTGCCACCTACGACGAATTCCCAGCGCCGCTCCACGACCGGGAGAACTTCGTCTTCAGCCGCGCCACGACCCCGCTGCGCCACGGCTTTGCGGTCGTGACGAGCCTCGATCAACTTCGTGCGGCCCACCCGGGCGACGACGTCTGGGTGATCGGCGGCGCCGCCGTCTACGCCGAGACCATCGGCCAGGCGGACGAGCTCCTGCTGACGCAGGTGAGGGGTGACTTCGGCTGCACCAAGTTCTTCCCGCCCTACCAGGACTCGTTTGCTCTTGCCCATGCGGAGTGAGGACCACGAGGAAGGGGGCGTCACGTATCGGTTCGAGACCTGGCGCCGGCTCGCCAACGGGAACCCATGACCTCCCGGGCGGCGGGCGCAATACGCTCGTGCCTGTGCCACTCATCTCCTACAGCCGGAGGCTGACCTCGCTCGCCGAGCAGGCCCCTGACCGGCCGGCGATCACCTGCGGCGACCAGAGCATCACCCGATCGGAACTCGAATCGGCCGCAAACCGGCTGGCGCGTGACCTTCTCCGAGGAGGCGCGGCGGCAGGCGACATGATCACGGTCGCGCTCCCCAATTCGGTCGAATGGTTCGTCGCCTTCGCGGCGTGCTGGAAGATCGGTGCCGTCCCCCAGCCCGTCTCGGCCAAGCTCCCGGCGCGGGAGCTCGAGGCGATTCTCGAACTGGCGGATCCGTCCGTGGTGATCGGCGTGCCGCAGGAGTTGGCCGGCGGACGCCGGACGCTGCCCATCGGGTACCGGCCCGATCCCGATCTGCCCGATGACCCTCTCCCCGATGCCGTCTCGCCGGCATGGAAGGCACCCACCTCCGGGGGATCGACAGGACGTCCGAAACTCATTGTGTCGGGTGATCCGGCCCTGTGTGATCCGGACGCGCCGCCTCTCTTCGGCCAGGCGGACGGCTGCATGGTCGTCCCCGCTCCGCTGTACCACAACGGTCCGATCGTCTGGTCGTGCACGGCGTGGTTGGCCGGAAGCCACGTGGTCGTGCTCCCCCGTTTCGACGCCGAGGCCACCCTGGCGGCGATCGACCGCTACCGGGCCGACACCGTGTACCTGGTGCCCACCATGATGAAGCGGATCTGGCGGCTGCCCGAGGAGGAGCGCGACGCCTATGACCTCTCCTCCCTCGTGTACGTGTGGCATCTGGCCGAACCGTGCCCGCCCTGGCTGAAGGAGGTCTGGATCGACTGGCTCGGGGCGGACCGCATCTTCGAGCTCTACGCCGGCACCGAGGCGCAGGCGGCGACGATCATCACCGGGACCGAGTGGCTCGCCCATCGGGGTTCGGTCGGTCGGCCGACGCCGGGAACCGTCATGATCTGCGACGACAGGGGGAACGAAGTGCCGGCGGGGCACGAAGGTGAGGTCTGGTTGCGGACCGTGCGCGAGCGGCCGACCTACCGCTACATCGGCGCCTCGGCCCGACGCCGCGAAGGTGGGTGGGAATCCCTCGGCGACGTCGGGTGGCTCGACGAGGACAACTACCTGTACCTGGGTGACCGGCTCGAGGACATGATCCTGACGGGTGGGGCGAACGTCTACCCGGCCGAGGTCGAGGCGGCTCTCCAGGAGCACCCCGCCGTCAGGTCAGTGGTCGTCATCGGCCTTCCCGACGACGACCTGGGCAACGTCGTGCACGCGATCGTGGAGGCAGATCCGGGAGAGGTCCCACCCGGGGACCTGCTCGCCTTCGTCGGCGACCGGTTGGCCCGCTACAAGGTCCCGCGCTCGGTCGAATACACCGATCAGGCCCTGCGCAACGAAGCGGGCAAGGTTCGCCGGAACGCCTTGCGCTCCGAACGTCTCGCGTTCGGCGACTCCGGACGACTGACGCTCGCTCAGGAAGGGGCGAACGCGGCAACGAATCCCACAAAGGCCAAGAGGAGCGTCCCAGCCGTCACCAGGCGGAAGAGATTGGCACTGTGCGGCATGTCCGCATCACGAGAACGGGCTGCCAGCGTGAGAACGGCGAGGACCACGGCCCAGACGACCACGGCCCCCGCGATCAATCCGAGCGCCACTTCCTGATCGGTGCCGTGCAGCGGCCACACGTGGCGCAACAGCACCGCGACACAGACCACGACGGCGAGACCGGAGCGATTCCAGGCGAGTGCCGTGCGCTCCCCGGCCAGCCCGGGATCCTGCGGATCCGGTACGGAAGCCACGGCGTATCAGGGGTTCCCGAACAGCGCTGAGTGCCACCGCGATGGCACCGACCACGACGATGCCGATCGTGAGGATGAGGGGCATCCGCGAGCGAGGCAAGGGGTCGCCCCGCCGCATGGCGCGCTGATTGGCATGCCACTGCCGCAAGCTCTCCGCGGCCACGATGGCGCCCAAGCGCGATGAGCGGAAGGCCGAGGAGCCGGCGTCCCCAGTCCACCTGGAGCTTCGGGAGGAGCTGCGTCGCAGCCACTCCGGTCGCGATCAGAGCAAGGGCCGTACGGTTCCAGGCGAGAAAGGTCCGCTCGTTGGCGTAGGTGAACCGAACGTCCGGTTCGTCCTCGTCGGGTGCGGCGGACCCGCTGTCCATCGCACGGGTTCGTGCCCGCACGTCCTCGCACCGAGAGATTCCGCCTCTGATCAGACACCGGTCTTCCCTTCCGAGGCGCCGGCTCGACGCACCAACTGATCGGCTCCCGGCGGCGTGAGAACGACCCTGCGGATGCCTTCTGACACGTTGCTCATCGATTCGGCACCAACAGTATCCGTCAGGGAGGTCCAGCAGGATGTTCGAGCCCGGGCAGGACCCTTGACATTCCTCCGGGAGCGGGGAAAAGTGAAGTCGAACGCAGAAGGGTTGTTGTCGGTCGTCGTCCGCTGCAAGGATGCATCCGCCATCGCCTACCCTCCATCGTTGCCGCGGCTCTGAACTGGCCGCCTCCTGCGTCGTCCCGGCTAGGGCAAGTCCAACGAATGGAGGCCGAGATGAGTGGCACCGAGCCGGTCCAAGCCGGCGATTTCAGGCTCGAGGTCGTGGTCGTCCCGGTCTCCGATGTCGACCGGGCGAAGGAGTTCTACGGGTCCCTCGGGTGGCGGCTCGACGCGGACCTCACGAAGGACGACGACTACCGGGTCGTGCAGTTCACGCCGCCCGGGTCGACCTGCTCCATCATTTTCGGCAAGGGGCTCACGGCAGCGCCGCCCGGATCCTTCGAAGGCCTGCAGCTCACGGTCTACGACATCGACGAGGCCCGCGCCGACCTTCTCGGGCGGGGCGTCGACGTCAGCGAGAGCTTCCACGACGTCACCGGGGTCTTCCATCACGCCGGGACGAATGGCCGCGTCGACGGGCCCGCACCGGAGCACGCCGACTACGGCTCTTTCGCCGCTTTCAGCGACCCTGACGGCAACGGCTGGCTTCTCCAGGAGATAAAGACCCGCCTTCCAGGACGTTGAGAGGAGACCAACGATGGCCACGACGTACGAATCCCCCGATGATCTCGCCAGCGCTCTCCGCCGAGCGGAGGCGGCGCACGGCCAGCACGAGAAACGGACCGGAGAGGCCGACCCGGACTGGCCGGACTGGTACGCGCTCTACATGGTGCGAGAGAGGGCCGGGGAAGAGCTCCCGACATGAGCAGCGACTACGACGTCATTGTGCTCGGCGGGGGCTCGCCGGGAGAGCATTGTGCGGGTGCCCTGGCCGAAGGCGGCCTCCGCGTGGCCATCGTGGAGAGAGAGCTCGTCGGAGGCGAATGCTCGTACTGGGCCTGCATCCCCTCCAAGACGCTGCTGCGACCCGGCGAGGCGGTGCACGGAGCGCGCGAGGCGGTCTCAACCGCTGACGTGAACGCCGAAGCCGTCTTCGCCTGGCGCGACTTCATGGTCTCGGACTACTCGGACGCGGGCCAGGAGCGATGGCTGGCCGATCACCACATCGACTTGCTGCGAGGGACCGGGCGGCTGGCCGGGCCGGGCGCCGTCGAGGTCGACGGCGTGCGTCACACGGCCGACCACATCGTCCTCGCCAACGGCGCCGATCCCGGTCGTTCCGCCCGTTTCCGGCTTGCGCGACCTGGAAGGGATCTGGGGCAGCCGCGAGGCGACCTCCATGAAGGCCGTCCCGCGGCGTCTGGTGATACTGGGGGGCGGGCCCGTCGGAGTCGAGATGGGTCAGGTCGTACGGCGGCTCGGAGGGGAGGTCGTCATCACCGACATGGCGGAGCATCTGCTCGGTCGTGAACCGGCCCCCCTCGGCCAGGCCCTGGGCGAGGTCCTGCAAGGCGAGGGCATTGAGTTGGTCCTTTCGGCGAACGCGGTCGCAGCGCGCCGCGACGGTGACGACTACGTGCTCGAGCTGGACGACGGCCGCCTCCTGAAGGGCGAACGGATCCTCGTCGCGACGGGACGACGCCCGCGCGTGCGGGGTATCGGGCTCGACACGGTCGGCGTCGACGAGGACGCGCACGGCGTGCCGGTCGACGCACACCTGCGCGCCGCAGAAGGTCTGTGGGCGATCGGCGACGTCAATGGACTGTGGCCGCTCACGCATGTCGGGAAATACCAGGGCGAGGTCGTGGCGGCGAACATCCTCGGGACACCCAGGAAGGCGAACTACGAGGCCGTCCCACGGGTCGTCTACACGGATCCGCAGGCGGCGGCCGTGGGGGCGACGGCCGCCCGCTTCAGCGCCATGGTCCCGCTGACCGAGATCGCGAAGACCGCCACCTACACCCGTGACTATGCCGACAACAAGGGGTTCCTCACCCTCCTGAGCGATGGCACACGACTGACCGGGGCCTACGCACTCGGACCCGAGGCGGGCGAGTGGATGCAGCAGGCCACGCTGGCCATCCGCGCCCACATCCCCCTCGACGTCCTCATCGACACCATTCAGCCGTTTCCGACCTTCTCGGAGATCTTCGTGGGTGCGCTGAACGTCCTCCGCCGCGAGATCGCAGCAGGGTCGACGTCGGGCGGCATGGAACCCATCATGGCCAGCTGACGAGCGCCCTGACCGTGGAGGACAGCCTGGACCGCAAGGTCGCCATCGTCACCGGGGGGTCCCAGGGCATCGGCGCCGGGATCGCCGAGGGGCTACCGCGACCAGGGCTGGAACGTGGTGGGCACCGCACGGTCGATCACTCCGGTGCCCGACCCTGCCTTCCTCGCCGTTGCCGGGGATCTGGCTGATCCCTCCACCGCGGACCGCATTGTGGACGAGACCCTGGCCACCTTCGGCCGGATCGACACGCTCGTCAACAATGCCGGGGTCTTTCTCTCGAAGCCCTTTGTCGAGTACACGACCGACGACTACGCCACCGTGGTGGGCCTCAATCTGACCGGGTTCTTCCGGCTCACGCAGCTCGTCATCGCCCACATGCTCGAGAAGGGGAGCACGGGACATGTCGTCAACATCACCACGACGCTGGTCGACGTGGCCGACTCCAGCACACCGGCAGCCCTCACCGCGCTCACCAAGGGCGGCCTTGCCGCTGTCACCAGATCGCTCGCCGTCGAATACGCAGCGCGGGGCATCCGGGTGAACGCCGTCTCCCCAGGCGTCATTCAGACCCCGGTCCACCCGCCGGAGAGCTACGCCGACCTCGGGACCCAACTTCCACCGCTCGGCCACGTCGGCCAGGTCAGCGACATCGTCGGTGCCATCCTCTTCCTCGAGGCGTCACCCTTCGTGACCGGCGAGATCCTGCATGTCGACGGCGGCCAGGTCGCAGGCCACTGATCACGCCCGCCGTCTCGCCCGCTCATGATGCGAGCGTGACGGGAGGCTCAATGTCGTCGTAGATGCGGACCGCCCGCAAGAGGCCACCTTCGCTCCGCTCGTAGACAGCGATGCCGGCCTGCGGGGGAAGGTCGTGGCTGCCCCAGCGCACGCAGTTGTATTCCAGCGCACACCGCATTCCGTCGTCGGTGAGGACACAGTGCTCGAGGCGGAGGCCACCGTCGGCGCGAAACATTCGGTGAAGTAGGAGAGGAGCTCAGGCGTGCCACGGTGCGTCAGATGCGGACCGATCGGCTCTCGCAGATACGCGTCGAGCTCGAAGGTGTTCACAATTCCCCGGCTGTCTCCGCCCTCCATTGCAGCGAGGAAGTGACCGACGACATCGCCGGGGTACGCATCGCCGCTCTTGAGTATCGGCGGCCGGAGATGACGACTTCCGTCCACTGGCCACTGGCTGCAGTACGTCCGGAACACAATGGACAGATCGTCCGGAGACTCGGCCACGACAGCGATCGGCCACGCCACTTCCCTGCCCTCGAAGTCCTGCAGGTTGACAAGGAGCTCCACGACCGCTCGCCGGCCGGCACTCGTCGAAGCGACCGTCTCGACGGAGGCTTGGCGTTTCGCCCACAGAGATCGGTTCTCACGGATGAAACGCCGGACCTGGTGGTGGCCACGAACCTCCCCGGCCCGGGGGTCGTAGATCACGACCTCCCCCGGCCAGACCGTCTCGAGTTCACGGGTCGCGCCCGACTGCAGGACACTGAAGTATTCGCTGACGGGATCCGCCTGGCCGGTCATCCGAGTCTGTCGGCGCGCCAACTCCACGGCACTCACGAAGTCTGGAAACCACGGCATCGCAACTCCCTGGTCGTTCGGGACCCCACAGGCCTGCCGGTGCGCCGGCAAGATCGCCAGTATCGGCCCGCAGGTCCCCGGAACGTCAGCGACCGAGAACCGTCTGCAGATCCCGCACGTGTTCCTGTGTCTGCTCC
>CAVUSB010000003.1:0-22773 GCA_963744045.1 uncultured Acidimicrobiaceae bacterium | reverse complement strand
TGGCACTCGCCGACGGCGCTCCTGCGGATCCGCACGTCATCGTTCCGGCTGAGCTCGTCGTACGCGCCAGCACGGCACCGCCTCTCTGAACAACGCGTCGAGACGCCGTCAGCACTTGGCGGTCCTGGCGTCGGCGGAACCGGCCTCCATCACCGCTCTCGTCGCCCGGAAGGACAGGACCGATCGCTGGGACAGGGCGGACAGGAGGGAGAGAGCCGAACCGGCCGACCCGATTGAGCCGATGGAGAAGAAGGATCCCACCGAGCCGATCGAACAGGCCGAGCCGATGGAGCCGATGGAGAGGAAGGATCCCTTCGACCCGATGGACAGAACCGAGTTCTCCGACCACAAGGACCACTTCGAGGTTGCTGCGCCGTCCTTGCCCATACGCATGCCCACATGATGCCGCGAACGGCTCGCGTTGACACGGGAGGCCCCAATCAGACGCCGGCGGTCGCGGCGAAGAGCGCCCTGTACATCTCCTCCATCTCGGGGACCTGATAGCGGGCCTGCAGGCCGCTCGGGTTGGGAAGGAGCCAGAGAAGAGCACCACCGAGAGTTTCAGGTTGGCGACCGATTGTTGCCCCCGGCCGTTGGAACGCCGTCCGGTACGCCTGCAGCCCGAGCACCGCGACACAGCGGGGCCGCAGCGCTTCCACTCTGGCCTCCAGCTGGGTCGCTCCTTCCCGGAGCTCGGAGGCGCGCAGCTCGCTGGCGGCGGCCGTCACCCGCCCGACGAGGTTCGTGATGCCGACACCGAGGTCGGGCAGGATCGCTTGGTCAGCAGGTGAGAGGACCGATTCGGTGAACCCACCGGCGCAGAGCAACTTCCAGAACCTGTTTCCACGGCGGGCGAAGTGGAGCCCGAGCTCGCCTGAGAGCGTTCCAGGATTGATCCCACAGAAGAGGACCCGGAGATCGGGGCCGACGAGGTCGGCCAGAGCTTGTTGCATGGAGTCAGGAGGGAGGGGCCAGTCCCCAGCGATGCGGATATCTCATCGTCCCCCAAGCGCACCAGGCTGCGATGGACGACAGGACTGCCAGGACCGTTCCAAGAACTGTTCCCCAATCGAAGCCCAGCGTCGCGGGCCCATCGAACGGCACCCGGGGCACGAACTCCAGTGCCACGACAAGCACCAGGAGTATCGACACCATCCCCACGGCAGCCAAAGCGTGGCTCAGGCCTCGTCGGCTTCGGAGGCGACGACTGAAGGCACACAAGATGGCGACCGCAGCGGCAGACACAGCAAAAAGTATCGAAACGGCGACGATCAAGTAGCCCCAGTTCTGCGTGCCCGGAACCACACCCGCCGGAGACTCCGGCGGAACGAGGTAACCCGAGACCGCGCTGTAGTGAGGCTCCACGCCATCGTTTGCAGGCGACCCGAACCACGGGAGGTGTGTTGCAGCCGCCAAGGTGAGGGAACTCATGACACCCACCAAAAGCCAAGTGACCTGGACCCGGGGATGTGTCCGACCGGCATCGCCCCAAGAATGCGCTGGAACGACGAAATCCTCACGGTTCGTCGGCCAGGTTGCCATCCCACCATCTTCACACAGGGCATCTCGAGTGTTCCGGCCATGACCGCAGCCAGGAATGGAGCCCGGTCGGGGCGTGTGTGGTTAGAAGACCACCAACAGGGCGATCAGCCCGAGGCACCCGGCGAGGACGCAACTCGTGAGCAGCGTCTGCCGCCAGAGCGCGCTCCGGACATGGCCCGCAACCTCAGTACCCGAATCAACCTTGCTCAGAGGCATGCTGAAACATCGACCGTCACCGTCGGCTCCTTGAACGATTCTCCAACCCGCTCATCTCAGGATCGGACCCCTGGGACCGGTAAGGAGCCGACGAGCAGAACACCCGACACTCATAGGCTGGCGTGATGCGAGTTTCTGTCATCGGTATGGGAAGCATGGGTCGTGCGTTCGCCGCTCGTGCGCTCGAAACGGGCCATGAGGTCACCGTGTGGAACCGAACAGCGAATCGAGCTGACGATCTGATCTCGAGCGGCGCGGTTGAGGCCCTTTCCCTCGAGGAAGCGGCGGCCGGCAGCGATGTCGTACTGATCGTCCTGGCCGACGACGACGCTGTGCTCAGCGTCTGTCTGGGCGACAACGGCGTTCTGAGCTCACTTCCCTCGGGGGCGACCCTGGCCATTGTCAGCACCGTTTCGCCGGACACGGTTCGTCGAGTGGCGGGCATGGCTCCCGGAGGTGCGGTGCTCGATGCCCCCGTGATGGGCTCCCCGTCTGCGATCGCGGCGGGTGTCGGGAGCTTCCTCATTGGTGGGCCTTCGGCGAGCGTGAGCAATCTCCACGCGCTCTGGAACGATCTCGCCGCCGGCTATCAGCACTGCGGTCCGCTCGGAGCCGGGGCGACCATGAAGATCGTTTCGAACCTGTTGCTGATAACCGGTGTCGCCGCCTTGGCAGAAGCTGTCGCCACGGCCCGTCACCATGGAATACCCGACGAGCTGTTGCAGACGCTCTTTGCCGAGAGCTTCGTTGTCAGTCCGGCGAGCAAGGTGCGGCTGGACAGCGTCTTCGACCATGAACACCCGGGATGGTTCACGCCCGCCCTGGCGCGCAAGGACGTCCGGTTGGCCGTCAGCCTCGCCGATCAGGCCGGGATCGGAGCGCGCATAGGTCCGGCCACCGATGTGCTCCTGTCGACCGTTGTCGACAGTGGCCGTGCGTGGCCTGACTTCTCCGCCGTGATCGAAGCACTCAACCCCCGGTAGTGCAATCGAGCCCAGTGGCTCATCGATTGCGATCGTCCCCCGCCGATCGAGGGCTACGTTGGAGGAGCCCTCCTGGCAATACCGACAAAGGAATCTCTCATGACCCCTCCCCCCAGTGGAGTCCGCCTAATCGGGCACAAGGCCCGCTTCGCCGAGGCGATCGCTCAGATCGATGCCCAGTTGGAGTACGACTCCGGGGTCGTCGTCGCGGCACGCCGGGACGAGGTGGTCGCAGCCGCCCGGTCCGCTTACGGACCGAGCGAGGACTTCCGCGGCATCCGCGATGCCTGGGATGCCGTCTTTCCTGACGGGGTCTACAGCTCGAGCGGTTTGGCCCGGGCCAAAAATCTGGCGTAGTCGATCACTTCGTCACCGGGGCTCGTCGCCGATCGCCTCCGCGTCGACAAACCGCTGCAGCGACCGGAGGTAGCCGGCGGTGCCACCCTTCTGCATCGCCCTCCCGACCGGCCCCGACAGCTTGACGAAGGGATCGCCGGGACGGGAAAACGCCTCGATCTCGAACCGCACGCTCTGATCCGGGGACATGGAGACGATGAAGGCCTCCTCGCCCTGCTCGGGATGACCGGGCAGCGTTCCGTATGCGAATCCCCACCGGGTCTGTCCGTCGACGACGGTCACGATCCGGCATGGGACCGCGAGCGCAATGAGTGGCGATCCGAGAGTCACGACAACGGTCGCGCCGGTGAGGATCTCCTGGCTGCCGGGAAAGACCCCCATTCCGAGCAGGCGGTGCGCTTTCCAGGTCTTGAGGCCCTCCACCGCACGCAGAAAAGTGCGAGGTCCCTGGCCGAGCAACGTCTCGTAGTGGTCGTGGTGGAACCCTTCGGGTCGGATGCCCGCCAGCGTGCCTCCAATGTCGCGGTAGGTCGGTTCCGCGCTCTCGAGCTCCTCCACCATCCGCTGAAGTGCAGCGGAATCCGACGGTCGGACGAGCCTCATCGTCCCGTTGTTATCAGGTCGGTCACCAGGACCGTCGATCGGGACCGGCCGAGGCGGTCAATCGGCACGCCGCGACCATGCGGCAGAGCCACCATCAAAGGAGGTGGAAACAGTCAGTCCAGAACCCCGAGCTTCTCAATGAAGACGGTGAGACGCGGGTGGCCGGACAGCGCTCCCTCGATCAACCGTCGTGGAAGTGGCCGACTCGCTGAAGAGGCGGGCTCACCCAGGGACGAGGTAGTGAAGGTGGGCAACGCCGGCGGAGGTGCGTTGGTCGTCGACCAGTTGCAGTTCGAGGCGTCGACGCAGCGGGAGGGCGGGTTTGCCTCCTCCGAGCACGAGGGGCCAGTAGAACAAGTGGCATTCGTCAACCAGGCCCGCCTCGAACGCCTGCGAAGCGAGGTCGGCTCCCCCCACCGTCAGATCACTCGTGCTCTCGGCCTTCATCCGTCGAATCGCCTCGACGTCGAATGTCCGCTCCAGGCTCGTTCTCCTGCTCCCGACCGACGCCAGGGTCTCCGAGAAGACGAACTTCTCGGCCGCCTGCCAGACCTGGGTGAACTCCACCACCCAGGCCGGCTGGTCTGCAACGGGAGCAGTCTCCCAATAAACCATCGTCTCGTACATACGGCGTCCGTACAGGTAGGTGCCGACAGGTCTCTGAATGTCGTTGATGAAGTTGAAGTACTCCTCGTCTGGGACACCGAAATCGATGCCGCCGTTTGGGTCCTCGTTGTAACCGTCGAGCGATGTGTTCGCGATGTAGACGAGCTTGGCCATGGGGCGCCTCCGAACGGATGTCGAGCGCCGAGAGTCTCGCACCGACCTTCAGGCCCGGGCGAGGCCCGTCGTGGCTAGCCGTTCGCGGCGACTCCGATCCTGTGACCCTGGGCATCGGCGAACACGCCGAAGCTTGTTCCCGGCACATGTTGCACGGGCTGAATGATGGATCCCCCCAGCTTCTCGGCCTTCTCCAGCGTGGCGGCGACATCTTGCACCGCGACAAAGAACAGGACTTCGTCGTCGGGGCCTTGACGTGGGCTGATCGCCACGAAGGTCCCGCCTTCGACCCCAGTGTCGATGAAGGTGTAGCCGGGAAATGCGCCCTCGGATGCCACCTTCCAGTCGAACAGGTCCGCAAGGAACTGCCGGGTCGCGTCAGGGTCCTGCGAGCGGATCTCGGCGTGCACGACGGGATGTGGCATGGGAAGTCTCCTTCTGCATGGGTCGGTCCGGTCTGACCGTCGTGCTGACGACGAATGAGGGGGTACGAAATCGACAGCTCGCGGGAATCTCCGGGCACCTTTCCCCTCGTCGCTCCATGACGTCCCCAGCCGCACTGGACGGTCGAGGCCCCGGGAGAAGAGACTCGGGTGTGGACAAGACCTTTCGGGCCGTTCTGCAGAAGAGCCCCGAGAAGGGCGGATGGACCTACGTGGTCATGGCGGGATCGGCGAGGTACTTCGGGACCAAGGGTCTCGTGAAGGTACGGGGAACCATGGATGGCGAACCGTTCCAGAGTTCCTTCATGGCGCTCGGAGACGGGACACACAAGCTGCCGGTCAAGGCCGACATCCGAAAGAGGATCGGGAAGGACGTCGGCGACACCATCACGGTGCGCCTCACCGAGCGGCTCTGAGCTGAGCCCGGCAACGCCTGACCCCCCCCCGGGGGGGGGGGGGGACGACTTCCGGGTTATGGGGCTTCACGCCCCCAGTAGCGATCGGCGAAGAGGTTGACGTCACGCTGCACCGCCTTGTCCTCGGGTGCGAGGCCGAAGAAGCCTCCATGTCCCCCGGCCTCGAGGACGTGCAACTCCGCCGTGATGTCCGCCGCACGCAGGGCCCGGTGGAAGAGCACCGTGTTGGACAGGAACAGGTCCCGGGTACCGGTGATGAGGACCGTGGGCGGGAAACCCTTGGTCAGGTCAGCGAACAAGGGTGAGAGGTACGGGTCCCGCAGGTCATGGCCCGCTGCGTACAGCAGATTGGCCGGCAGCAGGCTCTCGGTGAGGAGGTTGTCCAGGCCGAGGTTCGTCTGGAAGGAGTCGCCGGACTCGGTCAGGTCGATCTCCGGCGTCCGCAGTACCGCCGCGGCCGGCAGCGGGAGCCCCTCGTCGCGGGCGCGCAGGATAAGTGCGGCGGCCAGGTTGCCTCCGGCCGACGCTCCCCCGACGACGATCTCTTCGGCGCGGTACTCCTCCAACATGGAGCGGTACGCGGCGACGCAGTCGTCGAGCGGCACGGGGTAGGGGTGGTCGGGCGGCATCCGGTAGTCGACCGCCCAGGTGCGCGCACCCATCTGCAACGCGTCGCCGATGCCCATGGCGCGGCAGCTGAGTCCTGCTCCTCCGGTGAAGCCCCCGCCGTGCACCGACAGAAGGACGCGACGTTCGTCCGCGGGCGTGCCGTCCGGGGTGATCACGTAGACGGGCACGCGCTCGGCCTCGATCTCCTGCACCTGGACCGGCGCGTCCGCCACCCGGTCGCGGATGAGATCCTCCATGACTGCGTCCTGCTCGGCCACCCTCGTGCGCCATCCCTCCTTGTCGTCCAGCGCGGGGTAGGGCGGCGCCTGCGGGAGGGTCACCGACAGGAGTGAACGTGCCTCCGGGCTCAGCGACGACGGCGCCGCGATCTCGCGACTCGGAAGATGGATCGTCGAGCCATCGCTGTCGGTCATGACGGCACTCTCCTGTCTCTCGAAGGCTTGCTCAGCAGCATCTCAACGGATCAGCCCGTCGATGCCGTCCAGCGCGCCACGCTCCACCAGGGCGACCACCGTGCCGCCACACCCTCCCCCGCTCGAACGCGCCCCGAACACGCCGGGCCGGGCCAAGGCCTCTTCGACGACGGCCGTCGCGGCCGGATGCCCCAGGCCCATGGCGTCGTACCCGCGCTGGCTGGCCGCCATCAGCTGGCCGAGGCGCTCCGGCGCACCGTCGGCCAACGCCTCCAGAGCGGCGACGGTGCGACGGTGTTCCTCCACCCCGAACAACGTGGCCGCCCGCACCGGATACGCCACGTCCGGCAGGACCTGGGTCACGTCGTCGTCGGTGCCGCCCCACTGGGCGACGAACGCCTGTCCGTCGAGCATCTCGGGCAACTGCTCGGCGGCGTCGCGTGGGAGCTGGCTCACCCAGGGCCAGGTCGACCCCGCCGCCCGCTCCACCATGCGCTTGCCCATGAACGCCGCTGTCCGCGCCCGTCCGTACGGGGCCCCACTGACGTCATGGGCCGCGCCCGTCGGCCAGCCCACCACCTCGAGCCCCTCCGGCAGCGCCACCACGTCGGCGACCGACGCCGGGCGGCACAGGATCGGCAGGACGCTGCCGGGCGTTCCCAGTGCCACCGTCACCTGATCCATGATCCCGCACGGCGCACCGACGAGATGGTTCTCCGCCTCCTGGCAGAGCGCCGCCAGGCGCAGCGGATCGACCGTCCCCGCCCCGAGAGCCCGCGCCGTCGCCACTTCGAGCGCAGCGCTCGAGGCGACGCCGACGGACGCCGGCAGATCCGACGTGATCTCGATCCGCCCGCGGGGGGCATCGATCACGCCGTGGCGCAGCAACACCAGCGCCACACCGATGACGTAGTGCGTCCAACGCGGGTGCGGCGACAACTCCCGGCGGACAGCGGTGTCGTCGAGACCGGCCAGTCGCTCGAGCTCGCCCGGCGAGAACGCCGCCGGTCCGACCACGAAGGGCCGATCCGGGCACAGCGTGACCTCGGTCCCCTGGCGGGTCGGCATTTCAAGCACGAGTGCCCCCGAGTAGTCGGCCACGCCACCGAGGAGGTCGAGTCGTCCCGACGCCCTACCCCGCAACCGGACCGTCCACCAGCTCGGCCACCAACTCGGCCAGCACTGGTCCGATGCGGGCCGCCAGCGCTTCGTTGGCATAGCCCACCCACGCCACCGGGGACACGTTGTCCAACGGCACCGACAGCCGCTCGCCCCAGGGATCGGTGACCACACCGCCCACCTCCTCGAGCAGCATGGCCGTGCACACGTCGTAGGGATGGCAGTCCAGCCCCTCGTGCTGCACCAACGGCCGCAGGTCCGCCACGAAGCGGTCGCGACCCGTGATCAGCTCGTGGAGCTGTCCGCCGCTGCTGAGGTACTCGTCGTCGAAGACATGCCGCACGCCGAGGCGAGCGAAGAGCTCGGCCTCGAGCGTGGCCAAGGCCGGCTTGCCGGGCAGGAAGAACTTGGCCAGCCCGCTGAAGCTGTGTTCGAGGTCCGTCGCGGCCGACGGCCGCACGTCGAAGGCCATGCCCTCCCGCCGCGCCAGGTCGACGCGCTCGGCCAGCAGTCCGCCACCGCGCCGGGCGCTCAACTGGTCGGCCGCCCCCTGCTTGGCCGTGGGCAGTTCGGTCATTGCCGCCGCCTCGATGTCCGTCAGACCGCCGCCCGGGCGGGCGGCGCCGCGCCAGGCACCAGGCCGACCGCTTGTCGTACATCAGCCCGCGCGTGCCGTCGATGCTGTCGACGATGACCGTCCAGGCCGCGGCATCGCCCACGAGCACCGGCTCGTCGAGGCCCTCGGACACCACCAGGACGCCCGGCCAGTGCTCCTCGAACCAGTCGATGAGCGTGTCGTCGGCCACCCGGTCGATGGCGTAGATGGTGTCGGCCACCGTCTCCCCCGCGACCGCCGACATGTCCGTGCCGCGCGCCGCCACGACGAGGTCGCGCACGTGGTCGCCCAGCGCGCACAGGAGGAGGCGGGCCTCTTCAGGCGAGGGCGGCACGCAACTCCTCGGCCTTCTGGTCGGGATCGGACTCGTTCGTCATGGAGCCACCGCCCACCTCGGGGCCGGCCAGGTACTTGCGGATGCCCGGCGACCGCAGCGGCGGGTGCAGTTCCAGATGGAACGGGTAGTGGGGATGGTCACCGACCGGCGCTTGATGCACCGCGAGGACGTACGGCAGGCGGAAGCCCCACAGGGCGTCGTACCGCCGGACCACGTCGCGCAGCACGAGCGCCAGAGATCGGCATTGCGCCTCGTCCAGGTCGACCAGCGACGCTGCCGGTCGGCGCGGCAGGATGTGCACCTCGTAGGCATACTGCGCGAACCACGGCACGCAGGCGAAGAAGTGCTCGCCCTCGCTGATGACGCGGGGCCCGCGCTCCTCACGCTCGACCACCTCGGACAGCAACGACCGCCCCGTCCGCCGCTGGTACTCGCATGCCACCTGCGCCTCGCGGTCCATGGTGGCGTAGACCATCGCCCCGGCGTAGATCTGGCAGTGCGGGTGCGGGTTGGAGGTGCCGACCATCGCTCCCCGGTTCTCGAAGATCAGGACGTGGGCGACCCCGTCGTGCGCCTGCAGGGCCTCGGTGCGTGCACGCCACGTGGTGACGATGGCCGCCACCTCGTCGTCGGTCAGGTCGGCCAGGGAACGGGTGGGGTCCTCGTGGTAGCAGACCACCTCGGCGGTGCCGAGGGCACGGCGGGTCCGGTAGACGTCGTCCCCCGGCTGTGGCTCCGGCGCTTCGGGCGAGAAGACGGGGAGGTCGTTGGTGAACACGTAGACGCCGCGGTAGTCCGGATTCGTCCCGTGCAGGCGCCGGCCGAGGGGGGCCAGGGCATTGTCCGCGGGCACCGGCGGCTCCTCGGGTGCCACGACCTCGCCGATCCAGGGCCGGGCGTCACGATGCGACGTGAAGAGGACCCACTGGCCACGGAAGGGGTGCCAGCGCAGCTCCCAGGTCATGGCCGGGCCCGCTGCGGCTCAGGCGTGCGCATCGATCTCGACCAGCCGGGGCTCGCATCCCTCCGCCGTGGCCCACAGCGATATCCGCCCCGCCGCGGTGGGACGGACGACAGCCAGGGCGCGACCGTCGAAGGTGGTGCAGCGCGTTGCGTTGAAGCCCTCCTCGGTGACCGGGTTGGCGCTCCCCAGAGCCGCCAGCGCGCCGGGCCCTTCGACCCGGACCTCTACCTCCGTGTCCCGCGCCACGTGCAGAACCCCGTCTCCGTCGACCAGGCTGATCGTCACGAAGGCGAGGTCCTCGGGGTCCGCGGCGATGTCGGCGCGATCGACGGCGGTGGCCAGCAGGACCGGCCCGGCGGCGGACCGGATCGCCGTGCGGCCGATTTCGGCCCCCTCCCGGAAGGCGACCGCCTCGACGACACCGGGTTCGTAGGTGGTCTCGAACACCGACCGGTAGCGATGCACCGCCCCGCTGGGCTGTCGACCGATGGAGGCGCCGTTGACCACCAGCTCGACCTCGTCGGCGTCGGCGTACACCTCCACTGTCACCGGTGCACCCTGGTGCCCGGGCCAGCTCCAACTGGCGACGACGTCGGTCCATGACCACGGTGTTCCGGCGGCCACTGCGCCGTGGTGCTCCGGCCGCTGCACGGCGAGGAAGGGGTCGGTGCGCAGGCCGAAGACGATCTCGCGGTAGTAGGACTGCGGTCGCCGGTGGCCCGTGATGTCGATGTCCCCGCACCAGGCCGTGCGCCACGGGTACTCGCCCAGGAACGACGGTGGCCCGGGCGCTTCGCCCGTCTGGCTGTAGGCGGTGCGCCCGATCCCGGCCTCGCCGAGGTAGTCCCACCCGGTCCAGGTGAAGTCGCCGATGACGTAGGGGTACCGGCGGACCGCCGCCCAGCCGGTGTCGATCGCGGCGGGGTGCGTCTCGCTCCCCACGATCACCCGGTTCGGATAGAGGTCGCCGTCCATGCCGAAGCGCGACTCCATGTAGTTGTACCCGACGACATCGAGGTAGGAGGCGGTCTGGGCCGAGTTCCGGGCGACGACCGGCGCCGTCATGAGGGCGTTCAGCCGATCGGCGATCTGCGTCATGGCCGTGTTCACGCCTGTCTCCTCGTCGGGCTCCTCCGCCGTGTCCTGACGTCCCTCGGCAAGGTGCGCGAACAGCTCGGAGCCTCCGACCAACAGGCCGCTGATGCCCTCTGTGACGAACCTCGTGTCGTCGAGGGACCGGATCTTCTCGGACAGCGCACGCCCCACACGGGCTCCCATCGGCGTCCCGGCCTCGGGGATTTCGTTGCCGATGCTGTAGAGGAGCACGCTCGGGTGGTTGAAGTCCTTACGGACCATGGCCTCCACGTCCGCCTCCCACCAGTCGGGAAAGCGCAACGCGTAGTCGTGCTCGCTCTTCGGCTGCGTCCACATGTCGAAGGTCTCGTCCATGACGAACACCCCCAGGCGGTCGCAGGCCTCGAGCATGGGCCGGCTCAAGGGATTGTGCGCACTCCTGATGGCGTTGAAGCCGGCCTCTTTCAGGAGCTCGACCCGGCGCTCCTCGGCGCGGCTGATGGTGGCGGCGCCGAGGAGGCCGTTGTCATGGTGCACGCAGGCGCCTCGGAGGAGGATGGGCTCCCCGTTGACGCGCAGCCCGCGGACCGGGTCCACCGTCAGGGATCGGATCCCGAATGTCGTCGACTGCTCGTCGAGCACCTCGTCGCCGTCGATCAGGGTTGCCCGGCAGGTGTAGAGGTGTGGATGGTCGGGACCCCACCGTCGGGGTCCTGGCACGCTGAGCCTCTGCCGCGCCGTCAGCACGTCGCCCGGCGCTGTCGTGACCGGAGCCTCGAGGCCGGCGACCAGGGACCCGTCCGCGTCGAGCACGTCGAGCCGCAGCACGGCGCTCGAGGTTCCGACGGACTGGTTGCGCACCTCGGCGCGCACGACCACGACCGCCACGTCGTCGTCGATCTCCGGCGTGGCCACCTGCAGGCCGCCCGGCACCAGGTGCACCCGTCCCCCCCGG
This sequence comes from uncultured Acidimicrobiaceae bacterium, assembly GCA_963744045.1. Lineage (GTDB taxonomy): Bacteria > Actinomycetota > Acidimicrobiia > Acidimicrobiales > RAAP-2 > Bog-473. The sequence goes on along the minus strand of CAVUSB010000003.1, from coordinate 11,325 downwards.
TGCAGCCAGACGCTGCGGTAGATGCCGGCCCCCGAGTACCACCGGCTGTCGTCGTGGGCGCGTGCCTCGACCTTGACCTCGTTGGGCTCGCCGAAACGCAGCAGGTGGTCGATCTGGACGGTGAAGCCCGAATACCCGAAGGGCCGGTGGGCGACCAGCGTGTCGTTCACCCGTACCCGGGCGTCGCGATAGACGCCCTCGAACTCCAGCAGGAGCGTGCTCCCCTCGTCGTCGGGCGCAGGTTCGAACGACTTCTTGTACTCCCAGCTCCCGCTCGGGAAGAACGCCGTCGACCGCGTGTCCGGCGGGCGACCGCTCGGTGCGGATCATGGCGTCGTGGGGCAGGGTCACGACGTCGGGCTCCGACCCCGGTCCGACGATCATCTCCATGAACGAGTTGGCCTTCGGCCCGACCGTCCAGCCGTCGTTGAAGGAGGTCCGGCGCATGGACCCGCATCCTATGCCAGCAGGGATGTTATCGCTACCATCACTCCAGGGACATCGTTGCAGCTCGACCCTCGCCACACGCGACAAGGCCCTCATGGACCGGGCCCGCGCCGAAGGCCGGCAGTGGGACATCGACACCGGCCACGACCTCATGATCACCGAGCCCGGGAAAGTGACACGCGCGTTAGTCCAGGTCGCAAGGGGCTGACCGACACGCGGCGCTCAGGGCGTGTATGCCTATGTTCCCGATTTGGCATCGGGAGGCACTTCCTGGGGAGGAAACAGCATGGGGAAAGCATCCGGTAGGCACAAGGGCAGGTTGGGGCTGGCTGCCCTGGCGTTCACTGCGGGAGTCGGCATCACGACCCTGGCCGGTGGCGCCGTGGCCGGCGCAGCAGCGTCGGGCTCGCCCATCACCCTCGTGATGATCACCTCGCTGACGGGCGAGGGCTCGTCGGAATTCAGCAACGCCCCCGCCGGCTTCAACGCCCGGATCGCCCTGCAGAACGCGCAGGGCGGGATCGACGGCCACAAAATCAACGGCGTCGTTCTCGACGATCAGACCAGCCCGACGCAGATCGCCACGGCCGTCCAGGACGCCATCTCGAAGAACCCGGCGGGCATCGTGTCGATCAGTCCCCTCTTCTTCCTGGCCGACAAGTACCCGCAGCAGGCGGGCCTGCCGGTGACCGGTGGCTTCTTCGACGGCCCGGAGTGGGGCACGACGGGGTTCACGAACATGTTCGCCTCCGACGTGGGCAGCCTCGACATCAAGTACCCGGTCAACACGGCCATCGGCGCCTTCATGAAGGCGCACGGCGGTACGGTCGCCTGCTCGTACGGCTACAGCATCTCGCCGTCGTCCAGCCGCTCTGCCATCGGCACCAACCTGTCCTTCGAGCACGCGGGCGGCAAGTCCGGCGTGCTCGACACGTCCATCCCGTTCGGCTCGGTGGCCATGACGACCCCGGCGCTGACGGCCAAGCAGAAGGGCTGCGACGCCTACTACGCCGGCCTGGACGACAACTCGAATGACGCCTTGGCCACCGCGCTGCAGCAGGAGGGCGTCAAGCCGAAGGTCATGGTGTTCCCGACCGGCTACGACTCCCAGGTCATCGGCACTCCCGCCTGGAAGGCCGTGCAGGGCGGTTACTTCGAGACCGAGTTCCGCCCGTTCTCCCTGCCGAACGCCGGCACCACGCAGATGAAGGCGGCGCTGGACAAGTACGCCCACTTCTCGGGCGACGAGTTCCCGTCCTTCAGCCAGTACGAGTCCTGGCTGGGCGCCGACCTGATGATCAAGGGCCTCCAGATGGCCGGCCCGACCGCCTCGCACGCCGCCGTCATCAAGGCGCTGCGCAGCATCAAGAGCTACAACGGCAACGGGTTGCTGCCCGAGAACATCAACTTCACCAACGACTTCGGGAAGGACCTGCCCAAGTCGTGCGGGTGGTACATGAAGGCGGAGAAGACCTCTTTCGTCGCCGTCTCCAGCCAGCCCTGGTGCGGTACGGACATCCCGGGCACCACCACCGCCTCGTAGCCGAGCGGACGCCGACAGCAGGACTGACTGACCCCAGTTCCCCTCGGGGGCTGGGGTCAGTCCCTTCCCCGGTTCAGTCCTCTATGGAGATGGCGTTCTTGGGGCAGGTGCGGACCGCTGCCAGCACCTGCTCGCGCAGCTCTTCGGGCGGCGTCTCGTCGAGGACGTAGAGGAGATCGTCGTCCCGGACCTCGAACACCTTCGGGGCCAGGCCCATGCAGAGCGCGTTGCTCTCGCACAGATCGAAGTCGACCACTACTCGCATCGGTCCTCCCTCCAGTCGTCTCTGCTGCGGAGGCTACGCGACCCTCGGCACCTTCCGCCCTTCATCGGGCCACGAAAGGGTAGATCCGGGTGAAGTCGACCCCGGGCTCTTCGGTGGCGAAGCGTTCCCAGACCGACCCGGTCACGAGCCCCAGCACCGACGGGGCATCCTGCGCCCGGACGGCACTGAGGTAGAGCTGCAGGTCCTTGGCCATGAGCGAATTGGCGAAGCCGGCGCCGTAGCGGCCGGTCGCCACGTGGTTGGGGAACTTGTCACGGGTGGCCGCGCTCTGCCCGCTGGACCCGTCGATGACCTCCAGCATGGTCGCCATGTCGAGACCGACCGAGAGGCCGAACGCGATGGCCTCGCTGGTGGCGGCCAGCGCCGTCGCAGACAGGAAGTTGTTGGCCAGCTTCAGCGCCTGCGCCATGCCGGGCCGGTCGCCCACCTGGCGGCGCCGGTCGCTCAATCCGGCCAGCACCGGTTCGGCTGTCCGGCAGGCGGCGTCCGGCCCGGCGTACATCACCAACAGCGTCCGCGCCGTGGCCCCGGCCACACCGCCGGACACCGGCGCGTCGACGTAGCCGACGCCGGCCTCGGCCAGCAGGGTGTCGATCTCCCGGGCTGCCGCGACGCCGATCGTGGAGGTGTCCACCACGGCACCGACCCGTCGTTGCGGGGTGGCGGCGATCTCCCTCGCCACCCGCTCGGATGCCGCCCCGTCGGGCAGGCTCAGGACGACGATGTCGGCGCGACCCGCCAGCTCGGCCAGGTTCTCGGCGAACGTCGCCCCGGCCGGATTGCGTTCCGGCCCCGCGAGGTCATGGCTCACCACGTCGTGTCCGCTCCCGACGAGATTGGCCGCCAGGACGCTGCCCATGTTGCCGAGGCCGACGAAGCCAACCGTCACGATCAGCCTTCGGTTTGCTCTTCGGCGCGCACGGCCAGCAGCGATCGTCGGGCCGAGACCCCGGCCGGCGCGCCGCAGTAGGCCGCGATCTGGAAGAGCAGCTCGTCCAATTCGTCGTCGGTGACACCGGTCCGCGAGCCGCGCACTGACGTGGAGCCGGAACTCGTCCATCCGACCGAGGGCCGCCGTCATGGCCAGGACCACCAGGCTCCGGTCCCGAGTGCTCAGGGCCCCTTCGCGGGTCCAGACACCCCAGGCCATCGACGTGAGGTAGTCGGAGAACTCCCGCAGCGCCGGATTGGGGTCGCTCGTCTGGGCGTCGACGTAGTCAGGGCCCAACATGGCCCGGCGCATCGCCCGGGACGCCTCGAACTTCTCGTCTTCGGCCACTCTGTTTCTCCTGCTCAGTGGTGAGAATCCCACTGTACAGGACTGAGAATTGGCGTGCATTCGTTCCAGACCGGCTGCGCCGCCCGGTCCCCGGGAGGGATCAGGCGACGTGACGCTCGGTGTAGAGCCCGAAGACCGACTCCAGCGCACGCATCGATTCGCCGACGCTCACATGCTGGCGGGCCGCCTCAATGAGGGCGGGCATCAGATTCACGGTCGGGTCCGACGCGTCCTTGGCCAGCGCCGCCAGGGCGCGGCGGACCGCGTCGTCGTCCCTCGCCTGCTTCAGCGCGGCCAACCGCTGCAGCTGCTCCGTCTCGACGTGGGCGCCGATCGACAAGGTGGATGGGGCCACCCCGTCCTCCTCCACGTAGCCGTTGACACCGACCATGATCCACTCGTCATTGGCGATCTTCGACTGGAAGGCGTAGGCGGCGTCGGCGATCTCCCCGACGAACCAGCCGTCGTCGATGCAGGCGAACACTCCCTCGAGCATCGACCCCGAGCCGGCCTCGGCGACGTGCGCGAAGACCTCCTCGGCCTGCCGTTCCAGCTCGTCGGTGAGCTCCTCGACGAACCACGATCCGCCGAGCGGATCGGCCACATGGACGACGCCCGTCTCTTCGGCGATCACCTGCTGCGTCCGCAGGGCCAGGCGCGCCGCGTGCTCGGTCGGCAGCGCCAGGGCCTCGTCGAAGGAGTCGGTGTGCAGGCTCTGGGTCCCGCCCAGCACACCGGCCAACGCCTCGATCGCCACCCGGACCAGATTGACCTCGGGCTGTTGCGCCGTCAGGGACACGCCGGCCGTCTGCGTGTGGAAGCGCAGCTGGCACGAACGCCCGTCCGCGGCGCCGTAGTGGTCCCGCATCCAGCGGGCCCAGATGCGGCGGGCGGCCCGGTACTTGGCAATTTCCTCGAAGAAGTCGCTGTGGGCGTTGAAGAAGAAGCTGAGGCGCGGTGCGAAGTCGTCGACGGCCATGCCTGCCGCCAACGCAGCCTCCACGTAGGCGAACCCGTTGGCGAGCGTGAAGGCGAGCTCCTGCGCCGCCGTCGAGCCTGCTTCCCGGATGTGGTAGCCCGAGACCGACACCGGGTGCCAGCGCGGCATTTCGGCCGAGCAGAACCGCATGACGTCGGTGACGAGCCGGACCGACGGTCGGGGCGGGAAGACGTACTCCTTCTGGGCCTGGTACTCCTTCAAAATGTCGTTCTGGAGTGTGCCGGACAACGCGGCACGGTCGACGCCGGTCTTGTCGGCCACACCCACGTACATGGCGAGGATCGGAGCAGCCGGGGAGTTGATCGTCATGGACGTCGAGACCTTCCCCAGATCGACACCGTCGAACAGGGTCTCCATGTCGTCCTGGGTGTCGATGGCGACGCCGGCCCGGCCGACTTCCCCTCTGGCCCAGGGATCGTCGGAGTCGCGACCGAGCAACGTCGGCATGTCGAAGGCCGTCGACAGCCCATCGCCGCCGGCGCGCAGCAGCTCCTTGAAGCGTCCGTTGGTGTCAGCCGCCGTGCCGAACCCGGCGAACTGGCGCATGGTCCACAACCGGGACCGGTACATGGAGGCATAGGGGCCGCGGGTGTAGGGGTACTGGCCCGGCAGCTCCGCGCCTTCCGGGCCGTAGACGGGCTCCACGGGGACGCCCGACATCGTCTCGAAGCGGGCCGCCCGCCGCGGCGAACGGTCGAACTGCTCCTGCCACGTCTTCCGGTCTGCCACTCGGCCAGATTACTTCAACGTCAAACTAGTTGCCACCGTCTACCCGAAGTCCCCTGCGGCCCGCCGCAGATCCGCCAACATGACGAAGAGGCCCGGGACCGTCGACGGATCGAGACCGATGTCCTTGAAGACCTGCTCGTTCATGGCGGCCGTGGCCGCCGAAGCGCGCCGCCGTCCTGCCGTCGTCAACCCCGCGAGGGTGCCCCGCCCGTCGTCAGGGTTGGACCGGCGGGCCACGAGGCCGTCCGCCTCCAGACGGTCGACCGCATTGGTCACACTGGCGGCGTTGACCTGCAGGCGCTCGCCGATCTTGCCCAGAGGCAACGCACTGTGGCGCGAGAACGACAGCAGCATCAGGACCTCATAGCGGGCGAACGTGAGACCGAGAGGACGCAGGACCGCATCAGCGCGGGCGAGGAAGATCTGCTGCAACCGCATGATGGAGGTCACGACTGCCATCCCCGCCGCCTCGTCGGACCAGCCGTGCGCCCCCCACTGGCGCTCCGCCTCGGCGATCGGATCGAAACGCAGCCGTCGTGGTTCGGCCATGGGCGCACGCTAGACGGCGATCCCGCGTGCCACACTCGCTGAGCCCGGGCCGCACGTGCAGGCCGGATGCTGACCCGACGTACAGGAAGGGCTCCCCATGACCGGATTCCCACACGGCTTTCTCTGGGGCGCGGCCACCGCAGGGCATCAGGTGGAGGGTGGCAACCTCAATGCGGACATGTGGCCGATGGAGTGGGCCGCCGACTCGACGTTCAACGAACCGTCCGGCGACACCTGCGACCACTACCACCGCTACCCCGAGGACATCGCCGCGCTCGCCGAGCTCGGGTTGAACGCCTACCGCTTCTCTTTGGAGTGGTCGCGCATCGAGCCCGAGCCGGGCTTCTATTCAGTGGCGGCGCTCGACCACTACAAAAGAATGATCGAGCATTGCCTCCAACACGGCGTGACGCCGGTGGTGACGTACAACCACTTCACCGTCCCGCGCTGGATGGCGGGCCGTGGGGGCTGGAACGCCCCGGACGCACCGGCCCGCTTCGCCGACTACGCGGCGCGGGTGACGCAACACGTCGGGGATCTCCTGACCTGGGTCTGCACCCTGAACGAGCCGAACCTCATGGCGATGATGCGCAGCACAGGCGTTTTGGCCATGGGCGCCGGTGACCGTCCGCAGCGACCGGAACCGACCGAGTCGGAACAAGGCGGTGTCGGGGGCTTCGACCCGGCGCGCTACCGCATGGGGATCGTCGCCGCCGACGTCGAGCAGATGGCAACGGCCCATCGGCTGGCGGTGCAGGCCGTCAAGTCCACGGCGCCGGCCGTCCAGGCCGGCTGGACCCTCGCCCTCGTCGACTTCCAGCCGGCCGAGAAGGGCGAGGAACGCTGGCGCGAGGCGCGGCGGGTGGCCCAGACGGACTGGCTCGCCGTCTCCGCCGACGACGACTTCGTCGGCGTGCAGACGTACTCCCGGACGCGCATCGGCCCCGAGGGCCAACTCCCACCGCCCGACGGGTCGCCCACCATGCAGACGGGGTGGGAGGTCTACCCCGCCGCGCTGGGCCACACGGTCCGGCTGGCCGCCGAGCACGCCGGGGTGCCGGTGCTCGTCACCGAGAACGGCATGGCGACCGACGACGACGAGGCCAGGATCGCCTACACCCGGGCGGCGCTCGAGGGCCTGGCCGAGTGCCTGGCCGACGGGATCGACGTGCGCGGCTACCTGCATTGGACGCTGCTCGACAATTTCGAATGGAACGCCGGCTTCTCCAAGACGTTCGGCCTGATCGCCGTCGACCGCGAGGACTTCGCACGCACCGTCAAGCCGTCGGCGCGGCTGGCTGGGCCAGGTGGCCCGGCGCAACGGCCTCGACTGACTCGGCGACGGTCTGGCGCCCGCTACCCCCCGATGTCGAAGCCGACCCGCTCCACGTCGGACGCCAGGGCGGCCAGGTCGAAGCCGTAGAGGCCGGCGGCATTCTCGTAGAGGATCTTGCGGGACACCTCGGCGGAAATGGACGGGTGCTGCACGAGAGCGTCCACCCGCACCTTCGTCTCCGGGAACACCGACTCGAAGTGCGGATAGTCCACGCCGAACATCGCGTTGTCGCAACCGATGGCGAACCCCTCGTAGTCGGCGCTCGGCCGCGCCAGCTCGTCGAGAGGGACCTGGTCCTCGGTGAAGGGGGAGATACCGGCGAGGCAGTTGGCCGCCCAGTAGTCGCGGGCGGACCCCGTGAACTGGCGCATGCGTTGCAACGTCTGGGCCCACCCGGTCCAGTCGTCGCCCCAGTCGAGTCGGCGGTCGAGCTTGCGGATCACCGGAGCGATCCAATCCGCCTCGGTCTCGATGAAGGCGACCCGCAACGCAGGGAAACGCTCGAACACGCCGCCCAGGATCATCTGCCACAGGGACCGCCCGGAAAAGAACGAGTGCTCGAGCGCCAGCGTCATGATGGCGGCGAACCCCGGCGGCCCGTAGGTGGGCGCTCCCGTGCCGCCGTGCTGGCTGACGGGGAGGCCGACGTCGACGCAGGCGGCCCACACCGGGTCGAGCACCGGGTCGAAGAAGAAGGTCCCGCCGGGCAACAGGGCGGGCATCATGACGCCGCCCAGCCCGTGCTCCCGGGCCCAATGGACGTCTGCGACCGCCAGGTCGATGTCGTCGAAGGAGATGAGCGCCTGCCCGGCCCGGCGTCCCGGCGTCTGCGCGCAGAAATCGGCCAGCCAGCGGTTGTAGGCCAGGCGCGCCTGGCGGTCGATGTCGGGGTCGGAGAACGAGCCGATGTCGTCCGCCGGCCTCGCCTGGAACGGGAGCCCGTTCGGGAACAGCACCTCGGCCACGACACCCTGGCTCTCCATGTCCTTCAGGCGCAGGTCCGAATCCCACTGCGAGGTCGGTTCGAGGCCCGCGCTCAGGTTGCCGCTCTCCGGGGCGCCGGCCGCCTCCTCGGCGCGGGCCCAGGCGTCGAACGCATCGAGGAAGCGCTGCTCGACGTAGTGGCGGTAGTCGCTCCGGGACGCCCGGACGTGACCGTCCACCGAGATGATCGCGGCCTTCGACATCGGCCCCCCTTTCGTCACGCCGACGGCGTGCGTTCGAGCGATGTTAACGCTCCCATACCTGGAAAACCAGGGCCGTTCAGCCGAGGGCGCACTCGTAGGTCACCGTGCCGGGCCCCTGGTCGCGAACGGACCCGTCAGGCAACGCGACCTCGGCCACCGTGCCCGGCGGCGCAGTGACCGTCAGCCGCAAGGACGAGCCGTCCGTGTGCCAGCTGGACTCAATGCGGCCGTAGGGCGAGTCGTGCACCGCCTCGGCCCAGGTCAACCCACCGCCCGTCCGGGGCTCCACCCGGAAGCGCCGGTAGGCGGGGTGGCCGTCGAGCAGCGAAATGCCGGCGACGTAGTTGTGCAAGAAGGAAATGACTGCACCCTTGCTGTAGTGGTTCAGCGATTCGCGCGCCCAGCCGTTGTCGTCGATGCCCTCCCACGACTCCCAGACCGTCGTGGCGCCGCGCTCGACCATGGCCAGCCAGGAGGGCGGGGTGTCCTGCAGCAGGAGTTCGTAGGCCACGGACAGGTGCCCGGTGTCGGCCAGCACCGGCAGGAGATACGGCGTGGCGAGGAACCCGGTGCCGAGATGCGTGTCGGCCTCGCGGATCAGACCCACCAGCCGCTCCGCCGTCTGCGTCCGGAGCTCGCCGGGCACCAGACCGAAGGCCAGGGCGCGCACGTGGTTGGCCTGGGTGTCGGGAGTCAACGCACCGTCGGGCCCGATGAATTCGGTGCGCCACGCCGCGAGCACCTTGGTGGCCAGCTCTTCGAGGCGAGCCGCTTCGGCGTCATGACCGAGCATCCGGCCGATGCGGGCGGCCAGGGCCGCGGAATGGAACAGGAACGCCGTGCCCACCGAACCCTGGTCGCGCTCGAGGTGATCGTCGGCCTCGGCACCCGGTTCAATCCATTCGCCCCAGTGGTAGGTGCCGTCCCAGATGAACCGCTCGTGCGGCGCCGCCTCGGGACGGGCCTCCTGGCGGCTCTTGTGTCGGTGCAGCCGGGCCGCGGTCGCCGCGAACTCGACCCACGACACCATGTGGGGCCACATCTCGACCAGGACGTCGCGGTCGCCGTAGGCCCGCCACATCTCCCAGGGCACCATGACGATGGCGTCGCCCCATCCCGACGAGCCCTGCATGCCCAACCACCTTCCGGTGGCGGAAATGTGCTGGCGGAGGGGATCCGGCGAGTAGTTGATGATCCGGCCGTCGTCGAGCTGCTCGGCCGCCACGTCCCGCAGCCACTTGAGCGAGAAGCCGGCCACGTCGTAGAGGAAGGCGCCGGTCGGGATGAAGAGCTGCCAGTCACCCGTCCAACCGGCGCGCTCGCGCTCGGGGCAATCCGTCGGGATTTCGCAGGCATTGTCCCGGAACGACCACTCGGTGATGTCGTGGAACCGGTTGAGCCGTTCGTCGCTGCAACGGAACCACCCTGCGCGGCGCAGGTCCGTGTGCACGACGATGCCGGTGACATCGTCGGGAGTGAGACGCTCGGGGTGGCCTTCGATGCGGGCGAACTGGAAGCCGTGGGTGGTCTGGCGCGGTTCGAACACCTCGCCGGGGGTCCCGGCCGCGACCACGCGGTCGATCATGCCGACGTCCATGTCCCCGAACCAGTCCGGCTTCAGGTGGTCCCGGGTGACGTCGCCCGACCGCTTGAGGGTCTCGCCGTGCACGATCGTCAGCTCGGTGCCCTCGGGGCCGACGTTCGTCAGCCGCAGCCAGCCGTTGATGTTCTGCCCGAGGTCGACGACCTGTCGATCGGGGGCGGGACGGGTCACGGCGAGCGGACGGAGCTCCTCGACCCGGCGGGTGGGCGGCGCCGGTGATGCGGCAAGCGCCGTCAGGTCGTCGTCCACGACGGAGACCGCCTGCCACGCGCCGGTGCCCTTCCGGTGGTCCTCGACCTGGCCCGCCATGAGGTCGGCGTGCAGGAGCGGCCCGGTGGCCGACTCCCATCCGGGGCCCGTCGAGACGACCTCGTCGTCCGCGTGGAGCTGGCCCAGGAAGGCGAGCGTGCTGCCGAAGCCGTCCGTGCCCTGGAAGAAACCGGTGCGCCCGCGCCACCAGCCGTCGGAGAGCACGACCTCCCAGGTGTTCTCGCCGGCCGTCAACAGGATGCCGACGTCGTAGGTCTGCACGTGCAGGGTGGTCGGATAGCTGGTGTACCCCGGGGCCAACTCAATGTCCCCCACGCGCTGGCCGTTGAGAAATGCCTCGTACACGCCGTGCGCCGTCGCGTAGAGCCGCGCCCGCGCCGGAGCCGCGGCGAGCCGGAAGCGATGCCGCAGGACGTGGGCGGCGCGCTCGGTCTCCTGCGGCTCGATGAAGCGGGCGGTCCAGTCGGAGGGCTCGAAGAGGCCCGTCTCGAACCAGGCCGGCTCGGACCAGTCGCTCTCGACGCCGTCGGCCCACACCTTGACCCGCCACACGACCTGTTGCCGGGAGCCCAGGGGTGCGCCAGGCCAGGCGACGAGGACACTGGCGTCGGAGTCGACGCGCTCGAGCGCGTGACCGTCGATCTCGAGGGCATACGCCTCTTGCGCCACCGCATCCGCCGGCAGCCGCCAGGAAAGACGGGGCCGTCGGCTCCCGAGACCGAGCAGCGGCGTCGCCAGATGCTCGACACGGAGGTGGGTGGGCGTCAACATGCGGGTGATGTTAGCGCTCCCATTGACCGAGAACCCGAGTCGATGCAGCCCCCAATTCCGCTGATCACCGACCGGCTTACAGTCTTCTTATCTACTCAGAACACAGCAGCGCTTTGACCCAAACGGTCCGGTAACGAACAGCTGTCACGCTTGTCTGAGCGATTCGGCCCCGCATCTCCCCCCTCACCCCCCAGGGTGGGGCCGTCTCGCTCGGACCCACCAGGTGGCAACGTTGCAGCCCCGCTCCGGCGGGGCTGCTGCGCGTCGACGGGAGACGGGGTACGCTCCCGACGTCGGGCCCCGGTGGCCGGCCGTGGCCAAAGGG
>CAVUSB010000002.1:0-193854 GCA_963744045.1 uncultured Acidimicrobiaceae bacterium | reverse complement strand
CATCGATGCCGCCATCGCCGACGGGACGGTCGACACCGTCGTGCTGGCCTTCCCCGACATGCACGGCCGCCCCGTGGGCAAGCGGTTCACGACGGACTTCTTCACGTCGTTCGCGGCGGAGCACGGCATGGAGGCATGCGACTACCTCCTCGCGGTCGACGTCGACATGAACCCGCTCCCCGGCTATCGCTTCACCAACTGGGACACCGGTTACGGCGACTTCGTGGCCCTGCCCGACTACGACACCGCCCGGCTGATCCCGTGGCAGCCCGGCACGGCCCTCGTCATCTGCGACCTGACCGACGAGCACGGGGCGCCGATCGAGGTGTCGCCCCGGCGGATCCTGCGGCGGCAGCTCGAGCGGGCGGCCGAGCGCGGCCTCCGCATCTGCAGCGCGACCGAGCTCGAGTTCTTCCTCTTCAAGGAGTCCTACGAGGAGGCCGACGCCATGGGGTGGCGCAATCTCGTGCCGCACACCTCCACCATTGAGGACTACCAGCTGCTGCAGACGACCCGCGAGGAATACGTCCTGCGGCGGATCCGCAACGAGATGTGCGCGGCGGGCATCCCGGTCGAGAACTCCAAAGGCGAGGCCGGGCGGGGGCAACACGAGGTGAACGTCGTGTGGGACGAAGCGCTCGTCACGGCCGATCGCCACCTCGTCTTCAAGAACGGCATCAAGGAGATTGCCGCGCAGGAGGGACGGGCGACGACGTTCATGGCCAAGTGGACGATGGAGGACGTCGGTTCGTCGTGCCACGTGCACACCAGCCTGTGGAACCTCGACCGCAGCGAGGCGCTGATGGCGCCCGGGTCCGGCGACGACGACGGGGCGGCGCACCCCAGTGGGCTCTCCAAGCTCGGCCGCCACTTCCTGGCGGGCCAGCTGCACGCGGCCAAGGAGCTGGCCTGGATGGCCGCCCCGACCGTGAACTCGTACCGGCGCTACGTGCCCGGCAGCTGGGCCCCCACGGCGGCGGTCTACGGCGAGGACAACCGCACGTGCGGTTTCCGCCTGGTGGGGCACGGGTCGGGCCGGCGGGTGGAGTCGAGGATCCCGGGGGCGGACGTGAACCCGTATCTCGTGCTGGCGGGCGCCATCGCGGCGGGCCTGTACGGCATCGACCACGAGCTCGAGCCGGGCGACCCCTACCCGGTCAACGCCTACGAGGCGACCGACGTGCCGCGCATCCCCTCGACGCTGGTCGAGGCCATCGACGCGTTGCGCAACTCGGCCGTGGCCGAGGAGGCCTTCGGGGCCGACGTGCACCACCACCTCCTCAACACCGCCGAGCAGGAGTGGCTGGCCAGCAATCGCCACGTGACCGACTGGGAGCTGGCCCGCAACTTCGAGCGGATCTGATCCTCCGGGAGCGGTCCGGCGGCGAGGCGGGGCCGGCTCCCCTATAAGGTCGCCCCGGTCATGCTGCGCTCGCAACTGTGCTCGGCCGAATCGCTGCGCTCGCCGGCTCTGCGGACCTGGGCCGAGCGGCTGCGGCCGATGTGGGCGGCCGACGACGACGGCCGCGACGTCATGCTCCACCGCAAAATGTGGGAGTGGCTCTTCATCGCCGAGGCCCTGCGCGAGCGCGGCCTGCTCGCCGCCGGGCACCGGGGGGTCGGGTTCGGCGTCGGGCAGGAGCCGCTGGTGGCGCTCTTCGCCGCCGCCGGCTGTGACGTCGTCGCCACCGACCAGCCGCGCGAGTCCGCCGTGGCGTCGGGCTGGACGGACTCGGCGGTCGAGTGGGCCGGCGGGCCCGAGGACCTCAACGCGTTCGGCCTGTGCGGTGCCGAGGAGTTCGCGCGCCGGGTGGCCTACCGACCCGTCGACATGAACTCCATTCCGGCGGACCTCACCGGGTTCGACTTTGCCTGGTCGTCGTGCGCCCTCGAGCACCTCGGGACACTGGCCGCGGGCATGGACTTCGTGGTGGCCCAGATGGCGTGCCTGCGGCCGGGCGGCGTGGCGGTGCACACGACCGAGTACCTCGTGTCGTCCAACGACGCCACGGTGGAGGCGGGTGGGACGGTGTTCTACCGGCGGCGCGACATTGAGTCGCTGGTGGCAGCGACTGCGGCGGGCCGGCCACGACGTCGACATGGACTATTCCCTGGGGTCCACGCCCGACGACGTGCACGTGGACGTGCCGCCCTACACCGACGTCCACCTGCGCACCGAGCTCGCCGGCCACGTCACCACCTCCCTGGCGCTGATCGTGACGAAGGACGAGGCCCCCGGGCGGCGAGGGCGCGGACGGGGGTTGCTGCGACGCGTCAGCCGATGAGGCGGCGACCGTTCAGCCGCTTGTGGATGGCCTTCGTCTTCTCGTAGAGGTTGACGAACTCCTTGAGCAGCGCGGCGTACGTCTCGGCGGCGGCCGGGTCGGGCTCGTAGGTGGCCTTGACCGTCACGGTGCCCGGGATGTCCTCAATGCCGAGGTAGCCCAGGGCCAGCAGCGTCAGCAGCCCCGCGCCGTGCACGTTGGCCAGCACGGGGTCCTCGATCTGGCGGACGGTGCGGCCCGTGGCGTCGGCATGCATCTGTGCCCACAGGTCCGAGTTGGCGCCGCCACCGACGAAGGCGAGGGAGGGGAACGTGCGTTTGCAGTACTTCTCGACCGCTTCGAGCAACCAGGCGGAGTTCAGCGCGACGCCCTCGAACACGGCCCGCACCATGTCGGCCCGCGTCGACGACAGCGACAGGTTGTGGAAACCGCCCCGGATGGTGTGGTCGTCGACCGGGGAGCGCTCGCCGTTCAGCCAGGGCGTGAACAGGACTCCGTGGGAGCCGATCGGGACCGACGACGCCACGTCGTTGAGGATGCCGAAGAAGTCGTCAGGCGGGCCCGACGCGGACAGCGCGTCGTCGGGATAGAGCACCTTGTCGCGCAGCCAGGTCAGGCAGGCGCCTCCGGTCTCGTGCTCGTCGGCCACCAGATAGCGGCCCGGGATGCCCGAGGGGATCGACGCGATGTTGGTCAGGGCGTCGGTCTTCTTGAAGGGGACGTGGCAGCTGACCCAGCTGGAGGTGCCGATGTAGAGGTGGGCGTCGAAGTCGGCCACGGCACCCGAGCCGACGGCGGCCGAGTGCAGGTCCCCCATGCCGGCGATGACCGGCGTGCCCGGCAACAAGCCGAGCTCGGCGGCGGCGGCGGCGGCCAGCCCGCCCAGCACGCTCCCCGTCGGGACGAGCTCGGGCAGCGTCGAACGCTCCAGGCCGGCCAACCCGATCAGGGCATCGTCATAGGCGACCGCATTGATGTCGCGGTTGTCCGTCACCCAGTGCAACGTGATGGAGTCGTGCGAGGCGCGGGCCAACCCGGTGAGGCGCAGGTTGAGGTAGTCGACCGGCTCCAGGAAGACCGCGGTGGCGGCGTAGACCTCGGGCCGCTGCTCGCGCAGGAAGTGGATGTGCCCGACCGGGTCCTTGCCCGACAGGCTCGGGATGCCCCCGGTGCGGCGCACCCACCGGGCCAGCTTGGAGGCGGAGTAGCCCTGGACGTTGAGCGCCCCGCGCACGGTCTGGCGGACGGCGCTGGCGCCGCGGGAGTCCATCCAGCTGATGGCCGGGCCGATGGCGACCCCGGCGTCGTCGACCGGCACGGTGCCCGACCACTGGGCGGTGCAGCCGATGCCCACGATGTCCCGGGGCGCCACGCCGCTGTCGGCCAGTGCCCGCCCGGGCCGACGCCACGATGGCCTCCCACCACCCCTGCGGGGACTGCTCGGCTCCCCCATCGCCCGTCAGATCGATTCCGACCGCCTCGAAGGCGTGGGCCAGGATCCGGCCGGTGGAGCCCAGAACGGCCACCTTCGGGCCGCCGGTGCCGAGGTCGACGGCCAGGACGTGCGGGTCGCCCGAATCGATGGGGCGGAGCTCGGTGGCCGGCGCCGCGCGCAGGGGGGCTGCGGGCGGAGGCATGGCGAGGAGCGTATCGAGCGAGGCCGGCCCCCTGAGGGGCCGGCCTCGAAGACGTGCTCGCTCGCTCTGGGGTCAGTCGGCCAGGGCGGCCTCGACCTCGATTTCGATCACGACCTTGTTGCCGACCACGACGCTGCCGTCGAGCAGCGAGTGGTTGAAGCTCACGCCGAAGTCGCGGCGGTCGATGGTGGCGCTGGCGGAGAAGGCCACGACGGTCTTGCCCTCCTGCATGGACGCCCCTTCCCCGAGGAATTCGAGGTCGAAGTCGACCGACTTGGTGACGCCCCGCACGGTGAGGTCACCGGTCAGGACCCAGTTGCTGTCGTCGACCCGGCGCAGGCCCGTGCTGACCAGGGTCAGGGTGGGGTGGTTCGGGACGTCGAGGAAGTCGTTCGTGCGCAGGTGGTCGTCACGCTGGGGCTGGTTGGTGTGGATGCTGTTGGCCTGGACGACGGCGTTGAGAGTCGAGTCCTCGGGCTTCTCGGCCACGGTGAAGGTGCCCGAGACGTCGGTGAAGCGGCCCCGTACCTTGGTGCCCACCAGGTGGCGGGCGACGAAGCCGACCTCGGTGTGCGCCGGGTCGATGGTGTAGGTACCCACCTTCGGAAGGGTGGCGGTGCTGGTCGTGTTGCTCATGGTGCTCTCCTTGGTCTGACGAGAATTCGTTGCTCGTACTATATCTGACTGTACAGATTCTTGTCAAGAAGATATAATAGGAGATGCAGGCGATTTCGGGAAGACTGAGGTAGGGCGACCATGGGAACGGCGACGATTCCGGCGAAGGGCGGTGACCAGGAGCGGGGAGACCTGCGCCCCGGCGAGGCCGACGGCGTCGGCGCTGGTGACGCCGCCGAGGGCGGAGGGACCTGCGGCGTCCTGGGCCAGATCGACGACGACCGCCTCCGCCTGATGACCCTTATCGTCCGCACGCACCGCCGGTTGACCGACCGCCTGGGCCGCGAGCTCGAGCAGAACGTCGGGATCCCGCTGGTGTTCTTCGATGTCCTCATTCATGTGGGGGGCGCTCCGGAGAGCCGGCTCACCATGAGCAAGCTGAGCTCCGACGTCGCCCTGACCACCGGCGGGGTCACCCGCCTGGTCGACCGCATGGTCGAGGCGGGACTGGTGGCACGGGAGAACTGCCCGAACGATCGGCGCAGCATTTATGTCGTGCTGACACCGGAGGGACAAGCGGTCCTGCACCGGGCCGTGGCCGAGCACATCGACGGGATCGACCGCCACCTGGTGGCGCACCTCGACGACCGCGAGCGCGCCGCCCTCGAGGTGGCCCTGGTGAAGATCCTCGACGCCGGCTGAGCGGCGGGCCCCATCAGCGGGCGCTACGTTGCACCCTTCCCGGTGCCGCTCGAGCACACGCGCCGAGCGTCCGGGGTGCGCAGGAGAAACCCTCCTGGCAGGGCCAGACCAAAGGAACCCGTCGTGACGCCTCCCGCCAGTGAACTCCGCCTGATCGGGCACAAGGCCCGGTTCGCCGAGGCGATCGCCCAGATCGACGCCCAGTTGGATTACGAATCCGGTGCCGTTGTCGCGGCGCGTCGAGACGAGGTGGTCGCGGCCGCACGGTCCGCCTATGGACCGAGCGATGACTTCCGCGGCATCCGTGACGCCTGGGATGCCGTGTTTCCCGATGGCGTCTACAGCGCAAGCGCATTCGCCAGAGCCAAGGGTCTGGCGTAGGCGCCGCCGCCGCCATCGTGCCGATCCGTGGCGCAGATCAGGTCTCGAGGCGTTCGGCGAGTCGGGCCAGGGTGCCGCGCATCGTCTGACGATTTCTCTCCGTGCGGTCGTCCACGCCCGAGGTCTGGCGACTGAACTCCATCACCGACTCGGGGCGTAGATCCTCGTTCCATTCGGTCACGTCGCATCCCGTGCCGGCCGGCTCAATGCGATAGCCCCAGGTCGCGTAGTGGAAGTCCATCATGGAGCACTCGAAGGCGAAGGCCCGGCCGGGTTCGGCCTCGATGACCTTGCCCTGTGTGGTCCACCGGTGCTCGCCGTATTCGTTGTGACCATCGAAGGTGGCTCCCACGACCGCGCCCTCGCAGCCCTCGTGCCACGCGCAGGAGCGGCATTCCTCGGACCACTCCCCCATGCGAGTCACGTCGGAGATGGCGGCGTACACGTCGTCGGGCGATGCGGCGATGTGGCGAGAGATCTCGACCCTCCTGTCCATGGCCCGCAGTCCACTACAGACGCTGATCGCCGTCGAGCGGCTCGACCGCGTCGCCTGAGGCGGAGGCGGAGGCGGAGGCGGGCAGAGGTCTTCCTGGCTACGGTGATCTGCGATGAGCGGGACCGATCGGCTGCACGACAAGGTGGCGATCGTGACCGGCGGGGGTGACGGCATCGGACGGGGCATCGTGCGGCGCTTCGCCCGCGAGGGCGCGCGCGTCCTGGTCGCCGAAATCGACGACGAGGCCGGCGAGTCGGTGGCCGGGGCCTGTCGGGACGAGTTCGGCGCCGACGTGCGCTTCGTCCACACCGACGCCAGCGCCAAGAACGACGTCACGGCCATGGTCGCCACCGCCGTGCAGATCTGGGGGACGGTCGACATCCTCGTGAACAACGCCTGGGGCGGCGGGGCACTCGGCCGCTTCGAGTCCATGACCGACGAGCAGATGCACTGGGCCCTCTCCATCGGCCTGCTCGGTCCGTTCTGGGGCATGCAGGCTGTGCTGCCGATCATGAAGGCGAAGCGGGACGGGGCCGTCATCAATCTGTGCTCGCTGAACGGTGTGAACGCCCACATGGGCACGACGTCGTACAACGTCGCCAAGGAGGCGTTGCGGGCGGCCAGCCGCACGGCGGCCCGCGAGTGGGCCGCCTGGCAGATCCGGGTCAACGTCATCTGCCCCGGCGCCAAGTCGGCCGCGACCCGTGCGGTCTTCGCCGCCCACCCGGAGCTCGAGGCGGCCGCCGATGCGTCCAACCCCATGGGCCGTCTCGGCGACCCCGAGGACGACATCGCGCCGGTGGCCGTGTTCCTGGCCAGCGAGGACGCCCGCTACGTGACCGGCAACACGCTCTTCGTCGACGGCGGCGGCCACATCAACGGCGTCCCGTGGGCGCCCGACCTCGGCGACTGACGGATCCCGGACGTCCGGAACGCCCCCATGACCTCGCTCCACGGCATGACCGCGATCGTGGCCGGCGCCGGTCCCGGCATCGGGCGGGCCTGCGCCGCGGCCCTCCGCCAGGAGGGCGCCGACGTCGTGGTGGCGGCCCGCGATGCCGCCCGCCTGGAGGCGATGGCCTCCGAGATGCTGGCCGCCTTCCGCGCCCGGGACCCAAGTTGGTGCCCATCGCGTTCGACTTCGCCGACCTGGCCTCGTGCCAGGCCTTGACGGAGCAGACCCTCGACCGGTTCGGCCGGATCGACGTCCTGGTCAACGTGGCGACCGCCGGCGGCGAGACCTCGGCCATCGCCGAGGGCGAATGGCAGTCGTGGCGCCGGGCCTTCGAGGTCAACGTCATAGGGACCATGGAGCTGAGCCGCCTGGCCGCCGAGGCCATGCGCGCCAACCCGGGCGGCTCCATCGTGCAGGTCGGAACCATCGGCACGCGGGCGCTCCCCCCGGGCCGGGCCCGCTACACCGCGACGAAGAGCGCCATGGTCGCCGCCTCCCTCACCATGGCCAAGGAGCTCGGCCGATCCCAGGTCCGGGTCAACGTGGTGACGCCCGGCTTCGTGGCGGGCGCACCGCTCGACGGCCATGATCGAATCCATCGCCGCCCGCAGCGGCGAGAGCGCCGACGAGGTGTCCGCCCGCATGGCCGCAGGCGCATCGCTGCGGCGCCACGTCGATCCCGCCGACGTCGCCGCGGCGGTGGTCTTCCTCGCCGGTCCGGCGGCCCGCAACATCACCGGCATTGAGCTGCCGGTCACGGCGGGACGGTGAGCGTGAGCCCCGATGAGCCGTCACCACCACGTCCGCTGGCTGTTCCACTCCACCGCGATGGTGGCCGACTACGACCTGGCCATCCGGAACCTCGGCACCATCGCCGGCCTCAGGGTCCTCGAGTACGGAGAGTCGACCGAGCCGGGAATCGGCCGTCGCGGCGGCATGGCCTGGGCCGGGGACAACGCCGTCGAAGTCGGCCAACCCATCGTCGAGGGTGCCGCCGCCCAGTTCGTCTCGCGCCACGGAGGTGGCATGCACTCCATCGCCCTGCAGGTCGAGGACCTCGAGGCCACCATGGCGCACCTGCAACAGCAGGAGGTGCACATCGCGGCCCGCCCGCGCCCGGACATGTGTTTCAGCGACCCCCGCGACACCGGCGGCGTCTTCTTCCAGTGGAGCACCTTCGAACTTGCCGTCGATCCCCGCTTCGGCGGTCGCACGGCCCGACCCGCTCCCCCGCTCGCAGGTCCTGGCGCCGGCCACCCGTCACGCCTTCGTCGGCGCGCTGGTCGACGACCCGCTCGCCTGGGCCGCCACCTTCGCCACGTTGCTCGGCACCACGGTCACCTTCGAGGACGCCGAGGCCGCGCCGGGTCGGCCCGTGGCCGGCGTCTCGCTCGGCGACTGCACCCTCGCCCTCTTCCCGCTGCCCGGAGACGACGGCCGTGTGCTGTGGGGCCGCACCTACGAGCGCGCCCGCACCCACCTGTTGGCGCTGCAGGTGGACGACCTGGGCGCGGCGACCGACGCGCTCCACCGCGCCGGCATCACGATCGTCCGCTGGGCGGCCGACCTCGTGGTGCTGGACCCCGCCGCCACCGGAGGCGTCCAGATCGCCCTCACCGGGTCGCTGCTCCCCGGCGACCCCCGGCTCTGAGCGCCGGGCGCGTCAGGCGGCGGGATCGACCCGCTCGACCCAGACGCGCACCGGCTCGGCGAGCAGCTCGTCGTCGAGCTCGAGGAGGGTCCCCTCGCCCGCGACCGGGCGCACAGATGACCTCGACCGCCAGCACCTCGCGGGCGATGAAGTCGAAGAAGTCGGCGATGGCTTCGAGCCCGACCGACGTGGAGGCGGATACGGTCGGACACCTCGAGGCCGCTGGCCTTGCGCAAGTCCTGCACCAACCGCACCACGTCGCGGGACAGCCCGCGCTTGCGCAAGCCCTCGTCGAGGTCGAGGTCGAGCGCCACGACTTCCCCGCCTTCGCGGGAGACGGCGAAGCCCTGTTGGCTCCGGACGCGCAGCACCACGTCGTCGGGCGACAGTTCGACGGGCTCGCCGCCCAAGACCACCGTGAGGGACTGGCCCTCCTCGAGCGCGGCCGCGGCGGCGGCACCGTCGAGCGCCTGCAATGCAGCCTGCACCGTCCCGCACCGCGGTCACCCAGACGCGGGCCCAGCGTCTTGAAGTTCGGCTTCAGCTCGAACTGAATGACCTGGCTCAGCTCCTCGGCCGTGTCGATCTCGTCGACGTTGAGCTCGTCCGCGACGATGTCCCGCAGGATCTCCGGCGAGTCGGCCGGGAGGATGACCAGGGCCCGCTTGAGCGGCTGGCGCACCTTCACCGAGGCCTCGCTGCGGGCGGCGCGGCCGAGCGAGGTCAGCCGACGGGCCAATGCCATCTGCGCCTCGAGCTCGGGGTCGACGATGGTCGTGTCGGCCACGGGCCAGTCGGCCAGGTGCACGGATGCATCGCCGCCGGCAGCCGTCAGGTGTCGCCACATGCTGTCGGACACGAAGGGGCACAGCGGCGCCAGCAGGAGAGACAGCGTGGTCAACACGCCGTGCAGCGTCGCCTGTGCCGCCAAGGTGTCGCCGGCGGGGGCGTCGGGGTCGGTGCGCCAGAAGCGCCGCCGGCTGCGGCGCACGTACCAATTCGAGAGGTCGTCGACGAGGTCGCTCAACGCGCTCGCCGCCGCCAGCGGCTCGTACGCGGTCAACGCGTCGGTGGCCGTCGCCGTCGTGCTGGCCAGGCGGGAAAGGATCCAACGATCCAGCGCCCCGCGCTCCGCCGGCGCCGGGATTCCGGCAGCAGCGGGATCGAACTCGTTCAGCGACGCATAGGTCGTGAAGAAGCTGAACGTGTTCCACAGCGTGAGCAGCATGTCCCGCATGGCCGTGTCGATGGCGCCCAGCGTCGCCCGCGTCGGCGTCCACGGAGACCCTTGCGAGAACATCCACCAGCGCATGGCGTCGGCGCCCCGGGTGTCGAGGATGGACCAGGGGTCGATGATGTTGCCGAGCGACTTGGACATTTTCCGGCCGTCGGCGTCCACGATGTGGCCCAGGCAGACCACGTGGCGATACGGACTCTGGCCGAAGACGAGGGTGTTGATGGCCAGCAACGAGTAGAACCAGCCCCGGGTCTGGTCGATGGCCTCGGAAATGAAGTCGGCCGGGAACGTGAAGGCCTCGGCCGACCCCGCAGCGTGCGGGTAGCCCACCTGGGCTGCCGGCATGGAGCCCGAGTCGAACCAGGCATCGATGACGGGTTCGACCCGGCGGCAGACCGACAGCTCGTCGACCTCGTCGACGGCGCCGACGTCAGCCGCACAGGTGCCGCAGGCGAACGTCACCTCGTCAATGCTCGGCCGGTGCGGGTCGATGCCCGTCACGTCCCGCCCGCACAGGTCCGACAGCTCGCGAAGGGATCCGACGCAGCGCACGTGCCCTCGGCCGCAGCGCCAGATCGGCAGCGGCGTCCCCCAGAAGCGGTCGCGCGACAGGGCCCAGTCGACGTTGTTCTCCAGCCACTCGCCGAAACGGCCGTCCTTGATGTACCCCGGGTGCCAGTCCACCGTCTGGTTCGCCGCCAGCAGGTCCGCCTTGCGGGTCGACGTCGCGATGTACCAGCTCGGCTTGCCCCAGTAGATCAACGGCGTGCGGCAACGCCAGCAGTGCGGGTACGAGTGCACGTAGGGGAAGCGGCGCAGCAGCAGACCCATGGACTCCAGCCGGTCGTTGATGTCGTGGTTCGCCTCCCGGACGTGGCGGCCGGCCAGCCACCCCACCGCATCGGTGAAGGTGCCGTCGGGCCCCACCGGGTTCAACGAGGGCAGCCCGTTCTCGCGGCCTATCTGGCGGTCGATTTCGCCGAAGGCCGGTGCCAGGTGCACCAGGCCGGTCCCCTCTTCGGTCGTCACGTAGGAGGCCGGCACCACCCGCCACCCGTCGGCACCCGGGGGCACGGCCACGTCGTCGAAGGGGCGCTCGTAGTGCAGCCCGACCAGCGCCGTGCCCGGGACCCGCGCCGTCACCCGGTCCGACGCGCCCTCCCCCATGACCGCGTCCACCAGCTCCTCGGCCATGACGACCCCGTCGACCACCGCGTAGACCAGGTCGGGGTTCACCGCCACGCCGGTGTTGGACAACAGCGTCCACGGTGTCGTCGTCCACACGCCGAGCCATTCGGCAGCCCCGCCGACCGCCGTGGCGACGGCAGCGCCGGCATCGACCAGCCGGAAGCGGACGTAGGCCGATTCGTCCTCCTCGTCCCGGTACACGTCGGGCTGCCCCAGCTCGTGGCTCGACAGCGCGGTGCCACAGCGGGGGCAGTAGGGCACGACCTTGAGGTCCTCGTACAGGAGCCCCTGGTCGAAGAGCTGCTGCAGGTGCCACCAGACCGACTCGATGTACGACGAGTCCAACGTCCAGTAGGCCGCATCCATGTCGACCCAGTAGCCGATGCGCTTCGTCAGGCGGGCGAACTCGTCGACGTAGGAGTAGACGGACTCGCGGCACAGCCGCGTGAACTCGGCGATGCCGACCTGCGACTCGATCTGCTCCTTGCCGGTGATGCCGAGCTTCTTCTCCACCTCGACCTCGACCGGGAGCCCGTGGGTGTCCCAGCCCGCCCGGCGGGCCACGTACGAGCCGCTCATGGTGCGGAAACGGCAGAAGAGATCCTTGTAGACACGGGCCCAGACGTGGTGCAGGCCGGGCATGCCGTTCGCCGTCGGCGGGCCCTCGTAGAAGACCCACGGCTCAGCCCCCGCACGCTGCTCGATGGAGCGCTCGAAGACACGGTGCGCCGACCAGCGGGCCAGTTCGTCCTGCTCGAGGGCGACGAAGTCGATGTCGGGGGGGACGGGTGTGAACACGGGAGAAGGCGGCCTTTATGCGGCGGGAACAGGCGCCCCGGCCACGTCGGAAAGGATAGAGGCTATGGATCGCTCCCCTTCCGCCATTCCGGCCGACCTCGTCCTGGCCCGAGAGCCCTACGGCGACGACGGTCCGCAGTGGGTCGTGGCGCAGGCCGAGGCGGAGATCGTCGATGCGCTACGGCAACCTCGACGGCGACGAGCGCGGCCTCACCGCAACCATGTTCGAGCCGCCGCACGGGGCCTTTTTGGTGGCCCGCCGGGGCGATGCCGCCGGACCGCCGCTCGGCGGGGTCGGGGTGCGCGCCATCCACCCGGGCGTCGGCCAGATCCGCCGGCTCTGGGTCGATCCCGCGACCCGCGGGCTGGGTGTGGCCCGGGCCCTCATGGCCGGGATTGAGGACGCGGCCCGCGAACTGGGTCTGACCGACCTGCGGCTCGGCACCGGCGATCGCCAGCCCGAGGCGGTGGCGCTCTACGCGTCGTCCGGCTGGGAGCGGGTCTCCGTCGGCCACGACGGCCGCCCGGTGCCCGACCGTCACATCTGGTTCGTGAAGCAGCTCCGCCCGTCGTGACGGCGAGGCGCGCGCTCGTCTAGGACGAGAAGAGGGCCTGCTCCAGCGCGTCGAGGGAGGCGTTCGAGACCTGGAGCAGGGAGTCGACCACGAGGTCGGCCAGGCCGAAGGCCGGATGGTCGCGCTCGGCCTGCTCGGGCACGGCGATGCACGCCATGGACGAGGCCTTGGCGGCCAGCACGCCGGCGGGCGCGTCCTCCCAGACGAGACAGCGCCGGGGCGGTGCGCCCAGCTTGGCCGCCGCGCCGAGGAAGACGGCCGGGTGCGGCTTGCCGTAGTCCTCGTCCTCGGCGGAGTGCACCAGCTCGAAGCTCTCGCGCAGGCCGAAGTGCGCCAGCGCGGCGTCGATGAGGCGGTACTGCGACGACGACGCCACCGCCAGCGGGAGGCCGCGGGAGCGGCACAGCTCAATGGCGTGGTGCGCGCCGGGCTTGAGCACACCCTTGGTCACGACGAGCTCAATGACCCGGTCGACGATCGACACCGCCACCTCGTCGGGCGTCGGCGTGGCGCCCGGCCACGGGTGCAGCGCGTACCAGTGCGCCGTGACCTCGTCCACGAACATGCCCTTGGTCGAGCGGCAGCCGTCCACGGCGAGGGGAACGCCGAGACCGCCCAGGATGTCGATCTCGGCCTCGTGCCAGAGGATCTCGGAATCGATGAGGAGCCCGTCCATGTCGAAGATGGACGCGGCGAACCCCGCCGGTCCGGGGTGCGGCGGTATCAAGCGGTGAGCTGCGCCTCGATATCGGCCACGATCGTCGGGTCCTCGGGCTCGACCTGGGGCCGGTAGCGCGCCACGATGCTGCCCTGGGGCGACACGAGGAACTTCTCGAAGTTCCACGTGATGTCGCCGGCGTTGCCCTCGGCGTCCTCCTTCTCCGTCAGCTCGGCGTAAATCGGGCTGCGGTCGTCGCCGTTCACGTCGATCTTCTCCATGAGCGGAAAGGTCACGCCGTAGGTGGCCGAGCAGAACTGCGCGATCTCCTCGGAGGTGCCGGGCTCCTGCCCCATGAACTGGTTGCACGGGAAGCCGATGACCGAGAACCCGCGGTCGCCGTAGGTCTTCTGCAGGCGCTCGAGGCCCTCGTACTGGGGGGTGAGCCCGCACTTGGACGCCACGTTGACGAGCAACAGGGTCTTGCCCTTGTACTCGCCCAGCGACGAGTCGTCGCCCTGGAGGGTGTGGATGGGGATGTCGTAGAGGGCCATGGCACGACCCTATCGGGGACCCGTGGCTGCGTGCGCCGGCCGCGTAGGGTGGCGCGCATGCATGCCGTCGTGATCCAAGAGACGCAACTGCATTGGGAGGAACGGGACGATCCCGTGCCCGGCGACACCGAGCTGCTGGTGGCGGTCCGCGCGGCCGGGCTCAATGCGGCGGACCTGGTGCAGCGGGCAGGGTTCTACCCCGCGCCGCCCGGCTGGCCTGCCGACATCCCCGGCATGGAGTTCGCGGGCGAGGTGGTGGCGGTCGGCCGCCAGGTCACGCTCTTCGCTGTGGGCGACCGGGTCATGGCCGTGGTCGGCGGCGGGGCGCAGGCCACCCTGGCCCTCGTCGACGAATCCCACGCGCTCGCGGTGCCCCCGGGGCTGCCCTGGGACGAGGCCGGCGGCTTCCCCGAGGTGTTCACCACGGCCTACGACGCGCTCTTCCGGCAGGCCGCACTGCAGATGGGCGAGCACGTCCTCGTCTCCGGCGCCGCGGGCGGCGTCGGGACCGCTGGTGTGCAGCTGGCGGCGCGGGCCGGGGCGAGGGTGACCGCCACCGTGCGTGACCCGGCGCGGCGTGACGCCGTCGCCGCACTTGGCGCCGACGTGGTGCTGGCTCCCGGTGACGAGGCGGCACAGGCGCCTTATGACGTCGTCCTCGAGCTCGTCGGCGCGCCCAGCCTGACCAACGTCCTGCCCCACCTGGCCACGTGGGGCCGCGTCGTGGTGATCGGCGTCGGCGGAGGCGGGCGGATGGAGCTCGAGCTGATGGACCTCATGCGCAAGCGCGTCAGCATCGGGGGCTCCACGCTGCGCGCCCGAAGCCGGCGCGAGAAGGCCGACGTGGCTGCCGCCATGGCGGCGCACGTGCTGCCGGCCCTGGAGGCCGGGCGCCTGCGGATCCCCGTCCACGACACCTTTCCGCTCGCCGAAGCCGACGCGGCGTACGACCACTTCGCCGCCGGTTCCAAATTCGGCAAGGTGGTCCTCGTCGCTCCGTGATCGAGGCTGTGCTCTTCGACGGGGACCAGACGCTGTGGGACTTCGAGCGCGTCATGCGCGACGCTGCTGATCGCCGTTGCTGCCGAGCTGCGCGCTGCCCGGCCCGGACCCTTCACCGACGCGCTGCGCTGGGAGGACCTGCAGGCCGACCGCGCCGGCGTGGCGCAGGAGCTGCCCGACGTGTGGTCGCTGGCTGCGTTGCGCGTGCACGGCTTCAGCCGCACGTTGGAGCGGCGGCGGGCGGCCGAAGGTGGAGACCCGGCGGCCGACGCCGAGCTGGCGCACCAGTTGGGCGATTCCTACTTCGCTCACCGGGACCGCGACCCCGCGCTCTTCCCCGACACCGTCCCCGGCCTCAATGCCCTGCGGGCCGACTACCGCCTGGGCCTGCTCTCGAACGGGAGCCGGCTGCCCGAGACGGTCGGGCTGTCCCCCTACTTCGAGTCGGTGGTCTTCGCGCAGGACCACCGCGTCGCCAAACCCGACAAAGGGATCTTCGAGGTGGTGGAGCGCGAACTGGGAGTCGGGCCCGAGGTGTGCGTGCTCGTCGGCGATCATCCGGTCAACGACGTCGCGGGTGCACACAACGCCGGCTGGCGTGCGGTGTGGATCGATCGCGACGGCGCCGAGCTGTTCCCCGACGACGGGCCGCGCCCCGACGCGGTGGTGGCTTCGCTGACCGAGCTGCCCGACGTGTTGCGCAGGTTCGACCGATAGAGGCGCAGGCGTCCTCAAGGCCGCATCGCACCGCCACCAACGGGGCCCTGGGGCTATCGCAGCACGACCAACGGGACTGCGTCGTCGGGGAGGGCTTGACCTTGGGCCCCCGCCACGGGCCGGCCCGCCGCCTCCATGTCCGCGATGACGTACTGGAGGAGTGCGGCACCGTGGGGAGATGCCACCGCCACGTCGCGGCACCAGGTGGTGGCATCGCGCAGGCATTGCAGCCGGAGCACGTCCCCGGCGGCGTGATTGTTGGGAAAGACTCCCGAGTAGGACAGCTTCAGCTCCTCGAGCGCGTCACTCACGTGGGCCGACTCGGGACGGTCGAGCGGGAGATCCACGTACAGGGCATCGACACCCTGGGCGAACATCCGGGAACGCTCGGCGTCGATCCGGGAGCGTCAAGTCGTGGCCCGCCCGGCTGACGATCACGACCGCCACGTTGTCACCGGGATCATTCTCGATCTGCAGCTCCGAGGTCGGAAGAAGATCGGTGCGGTTCGGCGCCTCGGCCAGACGGGCCCGGGAACCACAGATATCGATCGTGTCCTGCACGATGTCACGATGGCGGTTCGGTGCATACAGCATCCGCTCCCGCCCCGGTCGCATACGGAGAAAGAAGAGCGCAGCCGACCGGCGTCCCACGCCCGACGCCGACGCCGCGTTGTTGTCGACCGAGTCGGGGATGAACCCGAGCATGAACCCGGTCTCATGGCCACCCAGGTCGAGCAGGGCCTGCTGGCTGTAGGGATGGGCGGCCGTCGCTTCGCTGTACATGCCGACCAGTCCGAGTTCCGTCGCCCAGTCGACGAGGTAACGCTTGACCGTGGTGAAGATGTGCCGCCCACGTGCCGCGGGCAACGTCAACGCCTGGCCGGCGTGACCGACGACATCGTCCGGACCATTGAGCGAGAGACCCGAGTGACACAGCAACTCGCCGTCGGCCGTCTCCGCGATCGCCGAGATCAAGAGGCCGGCCGAGATCCGCCGAGCCACCTCGTCTGCGTCGTACGTCCAAAGCACGGGGTAGGTCTCGCCGTAGACGGCCCGGACCGCATCGCCCAGGCGCGCCGACTCCGACGGAGCGAGCATGCGTATCTGCATGTCGTCGACCCAGATGGGATCCGGTGTGCGCGGTGTGCGGGCCGATGCCACGGCCGCATTGTAAGCATGCCTCCCGGGCAGCGGCGCATCCCTCGGAGCCCCACGCGGTCCGCACCCGCAGCGAGTGCGCTCGCGCCCGACGTTGTCGTTCGTCGGGGACCCTCTTTCTGCGTCAGTCGGCTGCCAGGGCCGGTGGAGGTGAACCCGGCCCATAAGGTCCATGGCGACACCTCGTCACCGAGCAGGAGGACGCGACATGACTGTGACGCTCATCACGGGCGCCAACAAGGGACTCGGGTACGAGACCGCCCGTCGGCTCCTCGCTGAGGGGCACACGGTCTATGTCGGGGCGCGCAGCGCCGAACTCGGCGAAGCTGCCGCGTCGGAGCTCGGCGGCCAGTTCGTGCAGCTCGACGTGACCGACGACGTCTCGGTCGAGGCCGCACTGGAGAATCATCGACGAACGCGAGGGCCGGCTCGACGTCCTGGTCAACAATGCCGGCATCAGTGCGACGGGCGAGGTCAATGGTCCGGTCGCGCTGCGGGTCTTCGACACCAATGCGGTCGGGCTGATCCGTGTCACCGAGGCGGCGCTCCCGCTGCTCGAGAAGTCCGAGAACCCGGTCGTGGTCAACGTCTCCAGTGCGCTCGGCTCGTTCTGGGCCGTGACCAATCCCGAGCGGCGGCAGTTCCACTTCCCCTCCATCGTGTACGGCGCGAGCAAGGCCGCCGTCTCGATGCTGACCGTCCAGTACGCCAAGAGCTTCCCGGAGATCAAGTTCAATGCGGTCGAGCCTGGCTTCACGGCCACCGATCTGACTCCCTTCAGCGGGGCCGGACAGCCCGTCGAAAAGGGCGCGGAGGTCATCGTCCGCATGGCGACCATCGGCAAGGACGGCCCGACCGCAACATTTCACGAGAACGACGACGAGCTCGCTTGGTAGTGCCGTATTTATGACCGAATGGAATCCACAAGCTCTTCTCACTGCAGAGAAGAGGACGACGATCGCTCACATCGAGGCACTGACGGCTGAGATCGACGACATCATTGCCGCAACGTCTGATGGCAACTCGGATGATGAGCACGACCCCGAGGGATCGACGCTCGCCTTCGAGCGGGCGCGGGTTGCCGCACTGCTCAGCCAAGAACGTGCATACCTGGGCGAGCTCGAATGTGCAGAAACCCGACTCGTGGATGGCATCTTCGGAGTGTGCACTGTGTGTGGAGCCGAATTACCGCACGAACGTCTTGCGGCACGACCGGCCGCGCGTGCGTGCGTTCAGTGCAGCGAAGCTGGTGCGTTCGCTGGACGCTGATCAGTCCTCTCGGCGCTATCGCCCGTCGCTCTCATTGGGCCCACCTCCTCGAGGTGATTGCGGGCGATGCGAGGAAGCCGATGTCCGCCGCGACAGGGATCAGGCCGGCGAAGGACGCTACATCCGCCCGCTCTTGCGGCATGCGGTCACGGCTCGACGACGGTCCAGCCACGACGACGAAGCTCGACCGCGAGATGTTCAGACGCAATGTCGCGCAACAACTGCTCCCGGGGGTACCGCCGCCAGGTCGGAGCCTCGACCGGTTTCCCTGCATCAGACTCGGGGTCACCGAGTCGCTCCAAGAGGGCGTCGGCCTCGGCCCGAGTGAACTTTCCCGCAGCCTGGCGTTGCGTGAAACCCATCGGGCCGCGTGCGTCTCGAAAATCGCTATGTCCGGCTTCCTGGAGCAGGGCCAGCAGTTCCTGCACCTGCCTCGCCGAAGCCGGCGGCCCTTGCTGCTGCCCGAATGCCATGGCACGCAGTCTTGCCGATCCCTGTGACGCAACCGCCTGAGCACCGGATCACGGCCGAGTTCGCGGCATGATGGACCGATGACGAAGGGTACGGGTTCAACCTCACGGTGGTCGTTGTGGTCGGAGGACTCGTTTCTCTCAATCGGCTCCAAGGGTTCGGTCCTTTCGATCGGATCGATCGGATCGGCCTGTTCGATTGCCTCCATCGGTTCTTTCTTCTCTCTCGGCTCCATCGGGTCGGCCGGCTCCGCACTCTCGGTGTTGTCGGCTCTGTCTCAGCGGTCGTTGCTGTCCTACCGTTCGACAGGAGCGGTGATGAGATCGGGGGCCGACTGACGGGTTGGCGGGTGGTCTCCGGACGGCGGACGGCTCGCCGATCGAACGCCCAGGGCTGAGGCGTCGGATCAGCGGTTGGGTGCCGGGGCCTCGGACAGCTCCGCAAGGGCGCCGGCCAGAAGCCATCGGCTCGCATCGAGCAGCGCCGCCTTGGCGCTGGGAGCGTCGAGGCCGACGGCGTCGGTCAGCGCAATCATGGCCTCGGTGCCGAGCACGAGACCCAGGGCGTTCGCGATCCGGTCGTAGTCGTGCTCCGGGAGCCTGTCGGCCAGGGGGCTGAGCACCGCTCTGATCAATTCGTTGCGCCGCCCGGCGCTGATCGGTATCTGCTGGTCGTCGGGCGCGGCGCGCGCCGAAACCACTGCTCAAGGGCGATCTGGGCGACCCGGCGGAACGGCGCCTGGTCGTCGATCATGGCGAAGCCGTTGCTGCGGACGGCCGCCTCGAGCCGCGCCTGGGGCTCGGCTCCGGCCGCCCTGGTCCGCTCGATCGCCTCCTCGACGGACTGCTCGAACGCGTCGGCGGTCGTCGCCTCCCACCACAGGTCCTCGGCGGAGGAGAAATAGCGGTATGCGGTCGCCACCGACACCAGCGCACGGTCGGCCGCTTCGGGCATGGACGGGGATCTGCCCTCCCCGAAGAGGTCGGTCGCTGCTTGAAGGAGCGCCGCGCGGGTCCGCGCCTTCTGGTTGGACCGCGGGCCGCTCTTATGAGAAGAGTCTCGATTTGAGAGATCCATCTCATGATGATATCACCGTCGCAATTCGGTCGAAGGGCCGGATTGAGGGCAAAAGATGCAGGTCAGTGGGGCAGGACGAGAGGATCACGTCGTGGAGCGGCACCTGCCGGGCGAGGGTGCGGGTTGCGTGCCCGACGCGCCCTGCCCGGGCGGCCAAGGGCGCCTGCGAGTTCGACCGCGTCATCACCGCGAACTTCCGCATGGAGACCAAGCGCCCCTCCATGGTTCTTCGACAGCCACAGACCATGGTCCTCGAGCAGGGCATGACGGACACTGCCGTGGGCGAGATGCGCGGCATTCCCGGCCTTGGCGGCCGCATCACGTGGGGCATCCTTCGCCTTCTCGGCGCCGGAACAGCCTCGAGGGGCCCGGACAGATCCGGATTGCAAGGCCGAACTCCAGACGCTAGGCAGTGGCAGTCGTGTAGGCGAGGAGGTCTCCGTGGCGGGGTCGAGGAAAGCATGGAAGGGCAGGTTGGCAGCGATAGCGGTTGTCCGCCGCCGCCGCCGCGAGCGCCCTCGGGGTCGGCATCGCCCCGCAAGAGGCCTCGGCCGCCGCACCCACCGAAGGTGTCGTCTCCATCACACCTTCCTGTTACGACGACGGGTCCGGCTCCATCCTGGCCGTGCTCACCTCACCCGTCGGGCCCGTGCAAGGTGTCTCGGGTTCTCTGTCGGCCTGGGCGAAGAACCCCGGGGACCCCAACCCTTACGGGGGGCAGCTGTCGATGACCGGGCCCATCGGGACACTGATTCACGTCTACCCGGGAAGCTACGACGTACAGGTCTCCGCGCACGACGCCCAGGGAACGACCTACACCTACAGCGGGACGGTCACCGTTCCCGGCTGCAACAACGCATTTGCCGGGATTCAGGCCGAGCCGAACCCCGACGGGGGCTATCTCACGTTTACCGACAGTGCCGCCGTGTCGTCCCTCGGGCCGAACCATGCATCCGACGAGCCGAGCTTTCTCATCAGTGATCCCCATGCGCCCATTGTGGGCATCGGAGCCGTCTCCACCGGCTCAGGCGTCGACTCGTACTACTTTGCCGCGGCCGACGGTGGCGTCTTCGCCATCAATGCACCCTTCTATGGATCGGCGGCCGCGCTGAACCTGCACGCTCCCATCGTCGCAATGTCACTCACGCCAGATAACGCGGGTTACTGGCTGGTCGCAGCGGATGGGGGCGTCTTCGCGTTCGGCGATGCCCATTACTACGGCTCCATGGGAGGCCACCCCCTCGATCAGCCCATCGTGGGCATGGCGGTCGATCGGGCCACCGGCGGGTACTGGCTCGTGGGCCGGGACGGTGGTGTCTTTGCCTTTGACGCGCCGTTCTACGGTTCTGCCGACGGACTCCACCTCGACCAGCCCGTGGTCGGTATGGAGAGCGCACCCAGCGGGACGGGCTACCGATTGGTCTCCTCTGACGGCGGGATCTTCAGCTACAACGAGCCGTACTACGGATCGATGGCGGGTCGGCCACTGGCGCACCCCGTCGTCGGGGTGGCAGAAGACCCCACGACTGGTGGCTACTGGATCGCGAGCTCAGACGGAGGCGTCTTCGCGTTCAACGCACCGTTCTACGGTGCGGGGGGCCAGCCGGTCTACGGGGCGGGGGGCCAGCCGGCTTCCTGAGCAGACGGTCGCAGCTCTCGCTGGCGGCGCTGATCAACGGGTGAGGATCACGACGCCGGCGTTGGCGCCCCGCCCTACCGTGTGCGACAACGCGACGCGGGCCCCCTCGACCTGGCGCGGCCCGCACTCGCCCCGCAACTGGCGCACCAGCTCGACCACTTGACCCAGCGCGGACGCGCCGAGCGGCTCGCCCTTGGAGAGCAGCCCCCCGCTCGGGTTGACGGGGAGCCGGCCGCCCACGGTGGTGGCACCCGAATCGAGCAGCGCGGCGGAACCTCCGGGCTCGCACAACCCGAGCTCCTCGCACGAGCCCAGCTCGCGGGCGGCGTCCGTGTCCTGACACTCCACGACGTGCAGCTCGGAGGGGCCGAGACCCGCCTCCTCGTAGGCGTCGGTGGCGGCCAGCGTCGTCGGAGCCGGCACCTCGTCGGCGGCCAGGCCAGCCAGTGGAGTGGACTCGCTCAGGACCGAACCGGGAATGTGCGAGCGCAGCACGGCGGCGGCCAAGGTCACGCCCGACGGAGCGAGGTCGGCGCGGCGCAACACGAGCGCAGCAGCGCCTTCGTTCGGTGAGCACAGCATGAAGAGGTGCAGCGGTTCACACACCACCCGCGACCCCAGCACCGCCTCCACGGTGGTCTCCTTCTGGTACATCGCGTCCGGATTCGACGCGCCGTGCCGGCGGTTCTTCACCACCACGCGCGCCAGGTGCTCCTTGGTCACGCCCGAGGTGGTGCACAGGCGCTGCGCCCGCAAGCCGAAGAAGGCCGGCGTCGAAGCGAGACCTGCTTCCTCCTGCCAGGGCTCGAAGAATGACGACCGAATGATTCCCTTCGGCATCTTCTCGGTGCCGAAGACGAGCACGGTGTCGTATTGCCCCGCTCGAATGGCCGCCGCCGCCAGCATGAGCGCGGCGCCCCCGCTGGCGCAGCCGGCCTCCACGTCGAGGATGGGCATGCCCGTCATGCCGAGACGGCTCAGCACCTTGTGGCCCGTCGCCACCCCTCCGTAGGCCGTGCCACAGAAGGCGGCCTGGAAGTCGCCCTTGCCGATGGCGGCCTCGCGGAGCGCGGCGCGCACAGCCACCACGCCCATGTCCGTCGTCGAGACGCCCTCGAAGCGCCCGAAGGGATGCAACCCGACGCCGGCGACGCTGACGCCGGTCATGCCGGCGCGAAGGCGTACGTCACCACATCGCCCCCGTCCTCGGCCTGATGGAGCGGCACGATGCGCAGCTCCATCGGCTGGCCCTCCGCCAATGCGCTGGGGTCGCTCTCGGTCAGCCGGGTGATGATGCGCACCCCCTCGGGCAACTCGACCACGCCCACACCGAAAGGCACCTCACCGCGATATCCGGGGGGTGGCGCCGTCACCGCGGTCCATGCCCACAGGGTGCCCCGGCGTGAGAGCTCAATCGGCTCGGGATCCTCGGTGGCGCAGTAGGTGCAGGCATCTGCCCGCGGGAAGTGCACCGAACCACAAGCCGCGCAACGCGTCCCGAGCAAGGCGGGCGAGTCCCCGTCGGTGAACAGGCCGTCGCGGACCAGGACACGCACGCCGGTCAGCTCCCCAGTTCGATCATCTCGAGCCCGTCGAACTCCCAGTAGGCGCGCAGCGCGGCGATCTTGCCCGCGCCGTCGGTCCGGTAGGTGTACACCCCGTGGACGATCGCCTGGTGGGTGCCGCCGGCCAGGGTGGTCCGGATGACACCGACGTCGGCCACTTCGTCACCGCACAGATAGGACTCGGTGATGTCGAAGTCGATGGCCTCACTCGAAGCGATCACGGTGTCGTAGAACGCGGCGATGGACTCGCGCCCGTGATGCCCCGTCCCTTCGGGGTCGAAGGCCGAGGGACCGATGGGGTCCTGCACGAAGGCGTCATCGGCGAACAGGCTGAGCCAGCCCTCGCGGTCACCGGCCGTGACGGCGGCTCGGGACTTGAGACCCAGCTCGCGGGCGTTCAGGGGTGCGTCGGTCATGTCCCTCCCTCTCAGCGGACCTTGGCGATGACGTCGTCGGCGAACCGCCTCAGATTGTCGACTTTCGTCGCCAACGTCTCGGTGTCCTGCTCCACGCCGTAGGGCCAGCGGAAGCCCACGATGACGTCAGTGACGCCGAGCTCCTCGAGTTGGCGAACCCCCTCGGGCGTGTAGGCATCGAGCGAGATCACATGGATCTCGAATGGCTTGTTCTCCGTGCCGTGTTCCTTGCGCAGTTCGGCCAGCCGCGCCAGCAGCCCGGGAAGGTCGGCGGGGTCTCCCCCGCCGTGCAGCCAGCCGTCCCCGTCGATGGCGGCCCGCTTCAGCGCCGCCTCGTGGTGGCCTCCGATGAGGATTGGCACCGGTGCGCTCGGTGTCGGGCTCATCTTTATGGACGGTATGTCGAAGATGTCGCCGTGGAACTCGAAGAATCCACCGGCCATCAGCCCGCGCATGATGGTGATCTCCTCGTCCATCCGCTTGCCCCTGCGCTCCCAGGGCACTCCGCAAATCTCATAGTCCTCGGGCCACGGGCTCGTGCCGACACCGAGCAGGAGCCGGTTGTTGGTCAGCACCGCCGTCGAACTGACCTGCTTCGTGATGAGCACCGGCTGGCGGATCGGCAGCTTGACCACGAAGGTGACGAAGCGGAGGTTCTCGGTCAGCGCCCCCATGGCGGGTATGAGCGAGAACGGCTCCAAGAAAGGCTTGTCCTCGAGGAATTCCCTGGTCCCGTCCGGATTGAAAGGGTAGGTGGTGTCGGACACCTCTGGGTAGCAGATGCTGTCGGGCACGACCATGGAGTCGTAGCCCGCCGCCTCGGCGGCCTGGGCCAACGGGAGGTAAAAGGACGGGTTGGTCATCGACTCGGCATACGAGAAACGCACTGCACCTCCGGCTGTCTCTGCGGGCGGGCGCGCCTACCATGCGGCCCGTGCCCGCTCATCCTGCCAGGACCGATGTGCCAGGGCACAACCCTGTCCGGCAGAGCGGTCCGGCGCCCCTGGTCACCGACCTTTCCCTGGAGGACCTCGAGCACGACGCCCGACACGCCATCGGCGAAATGGCCTACGCCTATTACTCGGGTGGTGCGGAGGACGAGCGCCTGCTCCGGGGCAATGTGGAGGCCTGGAGCCACTGGCAGCTCCATCCGCATGTCCTGGCCGGGATCTCGGAGGTCTCCCTCGCCACGACCCTGCTCGGCAGCCCGGTGAGCTCGCCCGTCGTCATCGCCCCGACGGCCATTCAGGGGCTGGCTCACGCCGAGGGTGAGGTGGCCACCGCCCGGGGCACCGCCGCGAGGGGCGCGCTCCTGATCCTGTCCTCTCTCGCGACCTGCCCGCTCGAGGACGTCGCGGCGGCGGCGCCGGATGCTGCCCGTTGGATGCAGATCTACATACTGCGGGAGCGGAGGCGCACCGAGGACCTGGTGCAACGCGCCGCCTCCCACGGCTACCGGGCGCTCGTCCTGACCGTCGACGCGCCCGTTTCGGGTCTCCGCCTGCGAGAGTGGCGTATCGGTGTGCACCTGCCCGACGACCTGGTCCTGCCCAACCTCGCCGGGGAGAGCACCGAGAGCGCACGCCAAGGTGGGTTCATGGCCGTCGTGACGAACGAGTTCGAGCCGGCGCTCACGCCGGACGACATCGGGTGGCTGGCCGGACTGAGTGCCCTGCCCGTGGTCGTGAAGGGCGTGCAGCGGGCGGACGACGCCGTGCGTGCCGTGGACGCCGGGGCGGCCGCCATCGTGGTATCCAACCACGGGGCCCGCCAGCTCGCGGACGCGCCGGCCACCGCAGACATTCTGGCTGAGGTCGTCGACGCCGTCGCAGGGCGGGCCGAGGTCTATGTCGACGGCGGTGTGCGCCGGGCCCCCGACGTCGTCAAGGCGCTCGCTCTCGGGGCACGGGCGACGCTGGTCGGGCGCCCGTCCCTGTGGGCCCTGGCCACCGGCGGGGCCGACGGCGTGGCGGGACTGCTGCACTGGTACGAGTCTGAGCTGCAGCGCACCATGCACCTCTGCGGCGCAGCCACCGTCGACGAACTGGACCGCAGCCTGGTGCGCCGGGCAGCGGGATGGGCGCTGGCGTGACGACCGTCGCCGCCATGCTGGCCGCCCGCGCCGAGGACGACCGCACCGGGGTCATGGACGCCGATTCCCGTTGGACCTGGCGCGAGGCAGTGCACGAGGGCGCCACGCGCGGCGCCCTGGCCAACTCCCTCTTCGGCTCGGGCAAGCCGCACATCGGTGTGCTGCTGCCCAATGGTGCCGAGTACCTCTTCTGGCTGAACGCAGCGGCACTGGCGGGGGCCGCCATGGTGGGGATCAATCCCGACGCGGCGGGGTGAGGCTTTGGCTGCCGACGTGCGGGCCACGGACTGCTCCATGATCGTGACCGACGCCGAGGGCGTCGAGCTCCTGCGGGGTCTCGACCTCGGGCTGGACGACGACAAGATCCTCGTCATCGGCACCGAGCGCTACGAATCCCGTCTGGAGCAATTCAGCGACGGTGACGAGGCCCGTCACCTCATCGACACCGCCGGTTCGGTCGAGGAAGCAGCGCTCTTCCTCCTCATCTTCACCTCCGGCACCACCGGCGTGCCCAAGGCGGTCCGTTGCACCCAGGGCCGACTGGCCGGCATTGCCGAAGTGGCCGCCCCCGGCTACGGGTACACGTCCGAGGACGTCTGCTACTGCCCGATGCCGCTGTTCCACGGCAACGCGCTGATGGCGCTGTGGGGTCCCTCGGTCATGGTGGGCGCGGCCATCGCCACCCGGCCGCGCTTCAGCGCCTCGGCCTTCATCGACGACGTGCACCGCTTCGGCGCCACGAAGTTCAGCTACGTGGGCAAGGCGATCGCCTACATCCTGGCCACACCCGAGCGCCCCGACGATGCAGACAACACGTTGAAGAGCGCCTTCGGCACCGAGGCGTCGGTGCGCGACCGCGACCGTTTCCGGGCGCGCTTCGGCTGCTACCTCATTGAGGGCTACGGCCAGAGCGAGGGTGGTGCGGCCATCAACCCGGTCCTCGGGATGCCCAAGGGCGCACTGGGCAAGCCGGTCAACGGCGTCGACCTCGCCGTCATCAGCCCCGAGACGGGTGAGGAGTGCCCTCCAGCCGAATTCGACGGCGAAGGGCGACTGCTGAACGCGGGCTCCGCCATCGGCGAGATCGTCAACCGCGGCGGGCGCGGCAGCTTCGAGGGCTATTACCGGCGCGAGGACGCCGAGCAGGAGCGCCTGCGCCGCGGGTGGTACTGGACGGGGGACCTCGGCTACGTCGACGCCGAGGGGTTCTTCTACTTCGCCGGCCGGACGGGTGACTGGTTGCGGGTGGACTCCGAGAACTTTTCCGCCGGCCCAGTCGAGTCGATCATTTCGCGCCATCCCGATTTGGCGGTGGTTGCCGTCTATCCGGTCCCCGACACCGCGTCGGGCGCGGGCGACCAGGTGATGGCGGCCGTCGAGATGGTCCCGGGCCGGAAGTTCGATCCCGAGGCGTTCGCGACATGGCTGACCGCCCAGCCCGACCTGGGACCCAAGTGGCTCCCCCGCTACGTCCGGGTCTCGCCCTCCCTGCCCCAGACCGCCACCGGAAAGGTGACCAAGGTCGAACTTCGCGCCGAGGCCTGGGCCTGCGACGACCCGGTGTGGTGGCGACCGCTCGGCACCACGCATGCAGCGTTCACCGTCCTCACCGACGACGTTCGGAGAACCCTGGCCACCGGCCTGGCCGA
This sequence comes from uncultured Acidimicrobiaceae bacterium, assembly GCA_963744045.1. Lineage (GTDB taxonomy): Bacteria > Actinomycetota > Acidimicrobiia > Acidimicrobiales > RAAP-2 > Bog-473. The sequence continues at coordinate 167,067 of CAVUSB010000002.1, read as the reverse complement.
GAACGGCCGCCCCCCGGTGGTCGGCGCTCGCTAGAGGAACACCCCCGCGCCCGCCGCTGGCCCGCGGGAGCATCCTCTGGATCGGGCCAGCTACGTGCGGGGCACACGTGCGAGGCCGTCAATGACCTCGAGCACGCCGGTCAGGTCACTGACGCGGTGGTCCCCGTGCTCGAGCACGGGCGGCCGGAGCGCACCCCGCTCTTCCTCGCGCCAGACGTGCACGGCCGTCATGCCGATCCGCCGCGGCCCTCGGACGTCGGGCTCCCAGGAGTCGCCGACAAAGACGATCTCTTCGACATCGACACCGAGCGCCGAGACGGTGACGTCGTAGATGCCCGGGTGCGGCTTGCGTGATCCGGCGCGGGCCGAGGTGACGCTGACGTCGACCAATTCCAGCAGGCCGGCCTGGTCGAGGAACGCATCGAGCTCCCAACCCCAGTTCGAGCAGACGCCGATGGCGAGTCCGGCCTCACGGAGGGAGGAGATCGTTGCAGCCGACTCCGGGTACGCCACCATCGGGCTCTGGTCAACCGCGCGCAGGGCATCGACCAGGTCCTCGACGTGCGGATCGGACACGCCACAGGACCCGGTGAGATCACGGAGGCGGGTCCGCACCCAGGCCTCGTAGGCCTCCTCGCTGACCGAGTGTTCACCGTGCTCGACACCGTCGTAGCGGGAGTAATAGTCGTTGAGGACCGCCTCATGGAGTGCATAGCCGTGCGCCGCGAAGATCGTCTGGTAACTCGGGGCGTCGTTGGCAGCACCCTGATCGGCGGAGTGGGCGAGAGTGCCGTAGAAATCGAAGATGACCGCGCTGACCACCGACCCATAGTGCCCCGGGGGCGCGACAGGCCCGAAAGGATCCGCACCGTGGAGGGACCCAGGTCATACTTTCAGCCGACATGGAAGGCGACGACCAGGCGGCACGGAGTCCGGACCCGGCGAAGGACGCCGAGGACCAGGACCAGGACCAGCCAGCGTCCTCCCGCTGGATCGTGGAACTCGTCGGCGTCGTGGTCGTGGCGATCCTGGTCGCCGTGCTGCTGCGGACGTTCGTGGTGGCGACCTACTCCATTCCCTCGGGCTCCATGGAGCCGACCCTTCAGGTCGGGGACCGGATCGTGGTGGACAAGTTGAGCTACCACCTCCATGGGGTCGACCGGGGCAACATCGTGGTGTTCACCACTCCGCCGAACGAGGACTGCGCCGGCCCGCCGGTGGCGGATCTCGTCAAGCGCGTGATCGGCCTCCCCGGCGAATCCATTTCGCTCCGGGACGGGAGCGTCTACGTCGACGGGCGTCTCCTCCCCGAGCCGTTCCTCCCGCCGGACGTGCGGACGGACACCTATCCGGGACCTTCGAGCAATGGCTTTGCGCTGCACCACGCGTATCGGATCCCCACGGGCGACGTCTTCGTGCTGGGCGACAACCGACCCGATTCGTGTGACAGCCGCTGGCTGGGGGCCGATCCGGGAGTCCAGCATCGTCGGCGAGGTCGACCTGCGAATCTGGCCATTGTCCCGGATCGGGTTCTTCTAGTTCTCCGAAACTCGGGCGTCACCAGCCGGCGGTTGCGACGCCGCATCGGGATCCGCTCGGGGCGCCGCATCCCGTACATCCCTCGCCTCGTCGACGACGGCGGTCACCATTTCGGTGACAAGGCCCTTGACGGTTCCCCGGCGCTGCGGCCTTTCCGCGAGCATCACACCCCACAACACACCCATCAGCACGAGGCCCACGATCCAGAAGAAGGAGACGGCGAATCCGAGGGCAGCAAAGAGAATGGCCAGTGTGAGGAGGGCGAGGCGGACCGATCCTTCGCGCCGGGACGTCGGACCGTGTGGCGCCACGTCAGATGGCACCGACGACACGTCTCGTCCCGTCGGTCCTCGACCAGCGGACCCGGCCGATTCCCTGGCAGCGGTGCGGGTCCGTTTCACGAATCGACCGTTGCTGGCTCGAGGTCGCTTCTCCTCCCCTGCGGGGCATCTGTGACTCCTCTTTCTTCCGTAGAGCGATCGCCCTGGGTCTCCCCCTCAGCGCTCGGTGCCGCCCAGAAGCGACTACCAGCGATAGAAACGATGGCTGCCGGCACCCTCGCCTCGGCCGATGGCAAATCCCACGACCCAGAGAACCAGCAGGACCAGCGCGGCGATCCAGAGCAGATGTACGGCAAACCCGGCACCGAAGAGGATCAGGACGAGCAGCAATGCGAGAACGAGCACCATGAAGAAGACTCCTTTTGAGTTGATTTCCGAAGCCCCCGGTGGTCCGAGGGAGGTAACGAGCGCGACGAACGTCGCCTAGTAGGTCGAATCGACACGACGGACGACGTTGCGACGCCCGTCGTCCACGGTGGTGTGACGGCGGCGTGTGTTCGCTGCCACCATGACGATGATCGACAAGACCGCACCGGCGGCTCCGACCATGCGAACCCCCTTTTCAACTTGCTGCAATGGCTGTACCCCAGACGGACGCCACCAAACCCCGAACCAACGCAGTGGCGGCAGTCGACGACGAACCGCTGTCGACTGCGACGCGGCGACAACTTCCACACAGTCGGGCGCCGATGCGAACATGATCCAAGACCGCGCACTCCGTCGAACACCGATCCGAGTCCGGCCGCGAGACGCAGGCGGTGATTCGCCCGTTGGGCCGGACCGCCGATCTGATGGATGCCTGCATTCTCATCGATGCAAAGGCTCGAGGCGCGAACGATCAGTCCTCTGACCGAGACTCGAATGGGTGCTCAGCCCACGGAGCGGGCAGTATGCGTGTCGTCATCCCTGACCGATCAAGGAGCGAGAGACACACATGCCTGCGCCGTATGCCGAGAGTCCAGGTCGATGGCAGTTCCTCTCGGCGCAGGACGGGAGGGCCGAAATGACCTGGACGCCGACGCCGGATATGGCCAACCCGTTCGGGAGCGTCCATGGGGGGATCATCGCGACGGTCATCGATGAATCGACGGGAGCGGCCCTGATGCCGTCGATCGAGACGCCTTCGGCGCCCACCGTCTCCCTGAACGTCGAGTACCTGCATCCCGTTCCCGTCGGGGGGACCTACACCGTGCTGAGTGAGATCGTGCGTAGAGGCCGGGCGATGGCGATCGTCGACGCGCGCATCCTGGACCAGGAGGGCACGGTGCTCGCCCGGGGCACCTCCTTCTTTCAAATTCCCCGTCCGAAGTAGGGCCGCGGCCCGTTCACCGTCGCTCGCGCCGCCAGACAACGCGCAGACCAGTCCAGGTCTCGTCGATGGCGCACACCTTGTTGTCCACCAGGCCCAGCGGCAGCGCCACGGCGCGCACGATGTTCTCGTCCATGGTGGTGACCCTTCCCGAGGATCGTTTGGGCCAGGCCACCCACAGGCCGCCCCCGGGGAAGATCATGCGCCCCAACGCGTCGACCCGACGTTCGAAGTCCCGCCGCTCGGTGAAGAAGGCCACAACCACGTCGGCCTTGCCGCGAGCCTGACGCTTCACCGTCACCCCCGGTGGCAATCCGGCCACGACGTCAGAGTGCTCACCGAGGAGCGCCAGTGTCGACCCTTCGACGATCCCCAGCTTCTTGGCCAGCGGCGTCCCGCTGTAACCGGCCATCAGGCGTTGACGGCCTCGTAGATCCGGAAGGCCAGCGGATACTCGTACCCGGCACCCTCCACGGCGAAGCGTGCGAGATGCGTGTCGAGCGCCGCCTCGGCCTCCCCCAGCCGCTCGGAAGGAACGCCCATGAACCCGAGCAACGAGCGGTCGGCCACCGCGCTCGGCGGGCGCCCTGACCGTGGTCTCGAACGCGCTGCTCTCGATGTCGGCGAACCCGGCTCCGCCCAGAATGTCGCGCACGTACTCGTCGTCACCGAGGCTGAACGGTCCCACCGGGCTCTTGCCCGGGGGTGGGACCCGAGGGGGCGGGACGAAGGGGCGGAGCGCCGTGCCCGTGTGCCACGGGTTGTGCTCCACGCCCTGCCAAGAGGCAAAGACGAAGCGACCGCCCCGACGCAGCCCGGCGCGGATGGCGCCGAATGCCGCCAGCGGCTCGTCGAAGAACATCACGCCCAGCTGGCTGACGACCAGATCAAAGGGTTCAATGCCCAGGCCCCCGGTCTGCACGTCCCCCACGACGAACGACACGTTCGCCACACCGACTTGGCGCGCCCGCTCCTGCGCCAGCTCGACCAGCGGCGCGGAGATGTCGATCCCGACCACCTGCCCCGCCGGTCCCACCGCGCCCCCCAGGGCGATGGCCAGCGCTCCTCCGCCGCATCCGATGTCGCAGACCCGCGTGCTCGAAGGCGCGCCGGCATGGACCGCGTCCAGCAGGTACGGCGTCAGGGCCTCCGTCAGCCGCTCCCTCTTGGGCCATGCCCCCGCCCACCGATCGTCGTTCCAGCGCTTCGATTCCCTCTCGTTGGCCACCGCGACAACGTAATCTCAAGATAGGTTCACGGCCGTGCGCGTCGGACTCGTGATCCTGCCTTCCGACCGCTGGTCCGTCGCCCGACGGCAGTGGGAGTGGGCCGACCGCTCCGGCTTCTTCACGGCGTGGACCTACGACCACATTCGTTGGGGCGGCATGCCCGACGGACCCTGGCATGCCGCGGTACCCGTGCTCGCCGCCGCGGCAGCAGTGACCGAGCGCGTCAGGCTGGGCACTCTCGTCGCCACGCCGAACTTCCGCCATCCCGTCACGCTCGCCCGCGACGCGATTGCGCTCGACGACTTGAGCAACGGCCGCCTGGACCTGGGACTCGGGGCCGGCAGCGGCGGCCCCGATGCGACCGCCCTCGGGCAAGAGCCGTGGACCGCGGCAGAACGGCTCACACGCTTCGAAGAGTTCCTGCAGGTGCTCCAGCCCGTGGTGGACGGAGAGCCGGCGACCCGGACATCCCTGCAGACGGCGCACTACGGCGCGGTCGAAGCGCCGAGCACCCCGGGGGCGGTGCAGCGACCACTCCCCTTGACCATCGCGGCCGGAGGGCCCAGGGGTCTGCGGCTCGCTGCCCGCTACGGGCACGACTGGGTCACCATCGGGCCCACCGGACGCGGGCGCGGCACACCCGAGGATGTGTTCGACGCGGTCACGCGACAGCTCCCCCTGCTCCGTGAGGCGTGCCGCGCCGTCGGCCGTGAGCCGTCGAGCATCGGCAGGACCCTCCTGTGGACGCCGACCGAGCCGGTCATCACGTCGCTCGACCAGTTCGACGAGCTCGTCGGACCCTGCGCCGAGCTCGGCTTCGACCAGTTCGTGCTTCATCACCCGGCTCAGACGGGCCCCTACGGAGGCGACGTCAAGACGTTCGAGAAGATCGCCGAACGCGCCGCGACGTAGGCGCCACCGGGGCGACTCAGCCGCCGAGCGCGGTCCGCACCTCTGCCCGGACTGCGGCCCCGAGCCCACACCGGCTCGACCCGCTCGACCTCGCACGACGTGCAGCCCACCCACGAGGCCGCCTCGGCCAGCGCCCGCGCCACAGCCACAACCGCATCGGGACGCAGAAGCGTCACCTGCTTCGCCACCAGCACCTCGTCGCGCCGGCCGGGATCGACCAGGCCCACAATGCGCGTCCCGTCGAGCACCGGCATGGCGAAGTAGCCGTAGACGCGCTTCTCCTTCGGCGTGTAGGCCTCGAGCCGGTGCCGCACGTCGAACAGGCGCTCCAGGCGCTCCCGGTACCAGATGAGCGAGTCGAACGGAGACAGCATCACCGTCCGGCCCCGCTGCCGGGTGCCCACCGTGCTCAGCACGCCGGGATCGGCATAGGCGGCCTGCCTCCACCCTGCGACCGACACCTGTGTCAACCCGGAGGAAGCGAGGAACGGGCGCACCAGCGCGCGCGGCACGCCGTGGTACACCGCCAGGTCGGCCTCCGTCGCCACGCCGAGCGAGCGCCCCGCCGCCGCGATCAGCCGTACCGCGCACTCCTCGTCGCTCCAGTCCTGGGACAGGAGGTGGGCCGGGATGGCCCGCTCGGCCAGGTCGTACGACGCGGGCAAAGCCGCGCCGTTCGCGGCAGACCAGCTCCCCGATGTCGAGCAGCCACTCGGCGGCGATCTTCGTCTCGGACCAGTCCCACCACGGACCGCCCTTCTTGGCACCGCCGAGCTCGTTGGCCGTCAACGGGCCTTCCGCGCGCAGACGTGCCAGAACCTCCTTGCAGGTCTTGTCCTTTTCTTGCAGGACGTGCCAACGCCTGCCCTTTTCGCGTCGGGCGCGGCGCTTGAACGCGTAGGCCGGCCAATCCTCGAGCGGAAGCAGGCAGGCGGCGTGGGACCAGTACTCGAACGTCTCGCTCTTCGGTCCCCAGTAGGCCTGCTCCACCCTGCTGCGGCCGATCGCCCCCAACCGGGCGTAGGCCACCAATTCGTGCGACCGGGCCAGGACCGAGATGGTGTCGAGCTGCACCGCCCCCAGCCGGCGCACCATCGCCGGCACCCCACCCTTGGTGACACGGGCGCCGCGCAGGCCCTGGGCGGTCAGTGCGATCCGCCGGGCATCCTCGCTGCTCAGCGCATCGATCGCCATGGCCGCTGCAAGTTAGCAAGCCGGTGCTCGGTGCCTCTTCCCGGAAGGGAGAGGCCTTCGAAGCGCTCGGTCGCAAGAAAATGGCCGTCACCCTCGCCGGAATGCAGGGAGGCGCGCTATTAGTTAGCCAAAGTAAATATAATGGAGCCATGAGCGCATCTCGTCCGACGGCATTGGCTGACCCCCGGGCGCCGTCCGGCGGCACCGAGCCGGGGGAGGAACTGGCCGGGCGCCTGCGGGTGGCCGTGACCCGGCTCAATCGCAAGCTTCGTCAGCAAGCCCTGGCGGGGCTGTCACCGGCTCAGGCCTCTGCTCTCGGCACGGTCAACCGGCTGAGCAACCCCACCTTGGGCGAACTCGCCGCAGCGGAGCAGGTACAGCCGCCGACGGTGACCCGACTGGTGACCTCATTGGAGAGCGCCGGCCTCGTGGCGAGGGAGACCGACCGGGCCGACCGGCGGGTGATCCGGGTCAGGATCACGGCTGAGGGTCGGCGCAACCTCCAGCGCATCCGGAGCCTCAAGAACGCCTTTCTTACCCGTCGACTCGCCGCCTTGGAGCCGGCCGAAAAGGCACTCGCCGAACAACTCACGAGTCTGCTCGAGCACCTGGTGGCCGACGGATGAGCCCCATCGTCAAGGCGGCCAGGCAGACGTTCCAAGCCCTGCGCGTGCGCAACTACCGCCTCTACTTCTTCGGCCAGGTGATCTCGGCTTCGGGCACCTGGATGCACGCCGTCGCTCTGGGACTCCTCGTCCTTTCGGACCGACTCCACGGAAACGGCTTCAATGTCGGACTCGTCACGGCTCTGCAGTTCGTGCCGATGCTGGTGCTCGGCAGTTGGGGCGGACTGATCGTGGACCGGGTCGACAAGCGCCGGCTCCTCTACGTCACCCAGACGGCCTCGGGCTTGCTGGCCCTGGCCCTCGGCCTCCTGGTGGCGCTCGGGACAGTCACCATGTGGGAGGTCTATCTGATCTCAACACTGTTCGGCGTGGTCAACCTCTTCGACAACCCGGCGCGCCAGACCTTCGTTTCCGAAATGGTGGGGCGCGATCTCATGCCGAACGCCATCAGCCTCAACAGCGTCGTCATGAACTCCGCCCGGGTCATCGGCCCGGCCATCGGAGGCATCCTGATCTTTACCGTCGGCTTGGCGGCCTGCTTCTTGTTCAATGCCGCGTCCTATGTGGCCGTCCTGGTCGCCCTGTTCATGATGCGGCCCGCCGAGCTCTACAAGCGACCCGTGGTCGTCCGGGCCAAGGGGCAGGTCCGCGAGGGCCTTCTCTATGTGTGGTCGACCCGCGAGCTGCGGGATCCACTGCTGGCCATGGCGGTGGTCGGCATCTTCGCATTCAACTTCACGACCACCCTTCCGCTGCTGGCCACCCGCACCTTTCACGGGGGCGCCGGCACCTACAGCGCCCTCATGGCGGCCATGGGCTTCGGTGCCGTCATCGGCGGCCTGATGGTGGCTCATCGGAGCCGGCCCAGCACAGCCATGCTCAGCCTCATCGGCCTTGCCTTCGGCGTCATGCTCCTGGTGGTCGCCGCCGCCCCGACCGAGGTCATCGCCTTTGTCGCCCTGGTCTTCATGGGCCTGTGCAGCATCTCATTCATCGCCACGGCCAACGCCACGATTCAGCTGAAAGCCGACCCGGCCATGCGCGGTCGCGTCATGGCCCTCTACGCCATCGCCTTCCTCGGGAGCACACCCATCGGAGCACCGCTGGTGGGCTGGATCGCCGACGTCACCAACCCGAGGGTCGCCATCATGGTCGGAGGCGTGGCCACCCTGGCCGCGTGCATCCCCCTCGCCTTTCGCTATCGGCGCGACCACACATCGCAGGCCGAATCGACCGTCGGGGAGGAGATGTCCGACGCCACTCCGGGCGAAGTGGTCGACTTCGCACCCGGACCCATCATCGATGGCCGCTCCGAAGAGGTGCAGGTCCGTCGCGTCGGGAGTGCCTGAGCCGGATCTCTTGGCGGGGAGGATGGGGCCTCATTCCCCGGGTGTGCGTGCGGCGCGCCGGCCGGCGTCGTGATCGGCTGCGGGAGCGCTTCCCGGTACAACTGGTGGTATGGGTGATTCCGCCATCGCACCCGCCGTTGCCTGGCAGCCGTCGCTGTGGGCGGGCCAGAGGACTGTCGTCGACGTGTCCTTCGACGACCTCGAACGAGTCCAGCTCGACGAGGACTCGTGGGTGGACTACCACCCGAGCTGGATGTCAGGCTCGGACCGGGCCTTCGAAGAGCTCCTCCGCGACGTGGCGTGGAACCAAAGGCGTCGCTGGATGTACGACCGGCAGGTCGACGAGCCACGGCTGACGTCGTGGAAGGCGATCGGCGAGCGCAACATCGGCGACTACGGATGGCTGGAGGAGACTCGCGCGTCGCTCTCGGCGCACTACGACGTCCGGTTCGACTCGGTCGGGCTCAATCTCTACCGTGATGGCGCCGACAGTGTCGCCTGGCACCGCGACCGCATCCCCTCGGAGATTGCTGACCCCGTGGTGGCCCTGGTGTCCCTCGGTGAGCCACGCAAGTTCCTGCTCCGCCCCCACGGTGGGGGGAGGTCGCGCACGTTCAAACTCGGTCGCGGGGACCTCCTCGTGACCGGTGGCCAGACGCAGCGGCGCTTCGAGCACAGCGTCCCGAAGACAAAGTCAGCCGGCGCACGGATGAGCATCGTGTTCAGACATGGTGTCGGTTGATTTCGCCCAGACATCTACGCGCCGCGCATCCCCGAGCTCTGCTCGGCAGATGTTGGTGGCCCAACGATCTGTGCGAAGTGGTCGAGGATGTGACGCTGCAACTCGGCAACGGTATGACCCTCGGCAAAGAGAAAGTGCTCGATGAAATCGATCCGCGTGAGAGCGAGCAACGCGTGCGCGGAGAATTCGAGCATGGGCCGGGTCGCCGATTTCGGCGAGCCCCTGGCTCAGCAGAGTGTGGGCCCAGCGGTAATTCGGGGTCTCGAAGAAGTTCGCACTTGCCGGGCGCTGCTCGACGCGCTCGAGCAGTCTCGTGAGCTGGCGATTCTCTACCTTGAACTCGACCGTGGCGACGAGGGCAGCAGGGATGCGTTCGCGGGGAGGCGTGGCCGGGCCCAACGGCACCGGACCGAATTCGATCTTCTCGACGAGTGCAGCGATCCGGGCGTCGAAGATCGCCCGCAGGAGTCCGGCCTGGTCACCGAAGCGCCTGAACACCGTTCCCTTTCCAACCCCTGCGGCGGCCGCGACGTCATCCATCGTCACCGCCGTCGCGTCGGTGGCCTCGTCGAACAGAGTGCCCGCGGCTTCGAGGATCACAGCCCGGTTGCGGACGACGTCAGACCTCTCCCGAGTTCCCGATGCTCCTGAGTTCGTCGCGCTCATGGGCTCCTCCGCTCCGTCGGTCGACGCGTCACGCCGTGAACTCGGCAGCGGCAAACTCGCCGAGCGAGCGCGGGGGTGTGCCTGTCACTCGCTCAACGGTATCGGTTGTCCAGTCCTCGCCCCCCGCAGCGATGACCATGTCCATGAAGGCCAGAAACTGGGCGGACCGAGCAGGAACCCCGATCGCTTCGTAACGTGGCGGCACCTCTTCGGGTGTGACCGCGACATGGGTGATCGCGCGTCCGCTCGCTGCAGCAAGGACACCCGCCATGTCTTCGTAGCTCAGGGCCTGCGGCCCGGAGAGAATCAGGTCGGTGTTGAGCGCCTCTGACGCCAGCAGCGCCTCGACACCGACACGTGCGATGTCGCCCGCGTCGATGAAGCCGACCCGTTGGCCAACGGTCGCGGTCACGATCGTCGAGGTGTGGCGGATCATGCGGGCGTGCGGGTGCTCGCCGATCACGTTCTGCATGAACCAGCTCGGGCGCAGAACGGCCCATTCGTCGAAGATCTCCGTGATCGCCTGGTGCACGATGCCCGGCCCGGGGCCCCCTGCGGGCGTGGGCGCGTTGCTCAAGAGGACGACCCGTCGCACGCCGCCGTGCCGGGCGAGTTCGAGGAACGGGAGCATGGACGCGCTCGGGTCCGGATCGCCGATGGGCGGAACGAGATACATCCGGTCGACCCCCGCGAGTGCGTCGGGGTGCGTGGTGGGATCGTGCCAATCAAAGCGCAGTGGTCTTGTCCCCGGTGGCCCTTCACCAGCCCGGTTCGCTGCGATCACCGTGACGCCGCGGCCCATCAGTTGGGCTGTGAACCGGCTGCCGGTCGTGCCGGTCGACCCCGTCACGAGGACGCGTCCCTCCCCCGCCACGCCGCCCCGGGGGCCGCTCATGTCCCACCGACCCCACGGAGAGACTCGAGCGGGTTCCAGTAGTCGCGGTAGCGCACGATCAGTCCATCGCGCACCGTCAGGACGACGATATAGGACCTGGCAAACGGCACGTCGCTGTCTCGGACCCGACCCGTCACGCTGAACTCGATCACGGCCACATCGGGGTCCACCGTCTGGTGCATCTCAAGGTTGGTCAATCGATCCGGCACCGCGCCCGAGGCAATGACGCCCAGATACTCGCCGACGGCCTCCTTGCCCTCCAGCCTCTTTGGTCGCCCGACTGGTGCGAACGGGAATTCGAAGACCACGTCGTCCCGACACCGTCTGAGCATGGCTTGCTCATCACCAGCCCCGATGCCCGTCAGAACCTGCTGGAAGACCTCGGTCGGCGTGGGGCTGCTGTCCATGTTCTCTCCTCGTGCGGCAGGGGTGACAGGACAGAGTATACGGACTCTGAGTCCGTATCGGACCGCAAGTCCGTTTTAGACCAGTGCTCGGCCCCCAGGGGCGGGTGCCCCTCACGTCGGGGGGTGGTCGCGAGCTGTGCGGCGGACCACCGGTGCCGCCCCACCACCGCCCGGTTCAGTCGAAGAGTGAGGCCGCCACCGCATCCTCGAGCACACGGTCATTGGCCCACATCAGCTGCTGTTGCTTGGCCCGTCGGAAATAGAGCTGGATGTCGAAGTCGAGCGTGAATCCGATACCGCCGAACAGTTGCTGTGCCATGGCGGTGATGTCCCTGAAGGTCGAGCAGGCGAAGAGCTTGGCCATCGGGGCCAGCGACTCGAGCGGCCGTCCGGTCGCTCCGGCCCAGGCTGCCTCGTGCACCAGCTGCTCGGCGCCGTCGAGGTTGGTGACGGCGTCAGCGAGGTAGTGGGCCAGCGCCTGGAAGGCACCCAGCGGCTTGTCGAATTGGTGGCGGTCCTTGGCGTATTGCGTGGTGATCTCGAGGGCGTAACGCGCGCCACCGACGGCTTGCGCGGCCAGGAGCACCAGCGCTGGTTCCAGCACCTGCTGCCAGGTGGCCCATCCGCTGCCGGCCGGTCCGATGCGGTCGTGCTCACTCACGATCACATCGGAGAGCGTGACTTCGTACTGCGTGTCCGACGCAATGCTGAACTGTTGTCGCAAGCGCACACCGCTGGCTGCGGGGTCCACGAGGAACAGGTCGACAGCATCGGGGTCGCCACCGGTGCGGGCGAGCACCACCAGCCGGTCCGCGGCCGAGGCGAACAACACGTGGCGCTTGAGCCCGTTGAGCCGGAATCCCGACCCATCCGCGTCGGCCCGCGTCTGCACCCCGAGCGGCGAGAACCCGTTCTCGGGCTCGAGCCAGGCCGGGGTCAGGACGGCCTCGCCCGAGGCCACCGGCCGCAGCCACTCCTCCTTCTGGGCGTCGCTCCCCGCGGCCGCCAGGACGCCGCCGCTCAGCACGGCGCTGACGAAGTGGGGCGTCGGTGCCAGCGCCCGGCCCAGCTCCTCGTAAAGGGCGACGCCCTCCATGAGAGACATGCCCGAGCCGCCGTGCTCCTCGGGGAGGAGCAGCCCGATCAGGTCGAGCTCGGCCAGCTGGGTCCACAGCGCTGCGGGATACCCGACGGGGTCGTCCTCCATGCTCCCGCACCACTTCGAGCGGGCAATGACGCGCGAGGACGTCGCGCGCCGTCTGGCGCAGCAGCTCTTGTTCCTGGTCGAAATCAAGGTCCAACACTCAGAATCTCTCTTCTGCTCGGGGGCACAGGGGCACGGACACTCGCGCGGGCTTCGTCATGGCGATGGCGATGGGCGCCACTGGTCGCCCCGGCGGGCCCAGGGGTTGTCATCCGCGTCTCGGGGCAGCGCCAGGCGCGCCGCACAGGTGGTCTTCACCTCACCGTCGACGGACAGAGTCACGGCGACGGTGACAAACCCACAGCCCACCTCGTCCACCGAGGTCGACTCCACCACGCCGGTGAGCGACATGGTGTCGCCGGGGAAGACCGAGCCCTTCATGCGGAAGGTCACCCGGGCCAGCCGGCCGTGCGGTCCGGTCCAGTCGGTGAGGTAGCGCTCGAACCAGGCCGCTTGGTTGGGGGTGTTCAAGAAGATGTCCTGCGTCCCGTTGCGCTCGACGGCGAAGTCCTTGTCGTGGTGCATCGGGCGCCAGTCCCGTGTGGCCAGTGCACCGAGGACGACCGTCGTCGCCGTGACCGCATAGTGGAGAGCGGGCAACGACTCGCCTACCGCGACGTCGTCCCAGAGGAGCTGCGGTTCGACCGACGTGCTCGTCACGATGCCGACCCCTGCTCCCGGCGGTAGCCGAATCCCGTGTAGGACTCGACCGCCACGAGTTCCCCGTCCTGGTTTGCGTAGACGACGTCGATGACCCAGAACCGTCCCGTGCCGAGCTTGGTCGTCTTCTCGTCACTGACCGAGCGCAGCACCTGATGGGTCCGCAGAACGTCACCCATGCGCACGGGAGTGTGGAACTCAATGGTGTCGTCCGTCATGACGGCTTCGGGCAGCCCGAGAGCCGCTTTCAGATCGAAGTGCACCTGCAAGGGCAGCGCCTCCTGCGTTCGGCCCGGAGCCCAGTGATGGGGCCTGAACCACACCGAGACCATCGACGGCGGCGCCACGGGACCCCCGGTCAACGCATGGGCCACCGCGTCATCCCAGTAGAGCGGGTTGCCGTTCTCGACCGAGGCGCACGAGGTCCAGACGTAGGAGCGCTCCACGGGGAATTCCCCGATCTCGTGGTATTGCTCCTGGCCGATGAGGGCGCGCATGTCCGCCAGCGCATCGGTCACGTCCGCCGTCATGCCACGACCTGACGGGCCACCCACCGCGCAACCGATTCACCGTCCACTCCGGCCTCCTTCAAGAGGTGCTCCGTGTCTGTCTGGGTCATGTCGGGCAGAGCCACCGGTTCCCCACCCGCAGGCCGCGCCATGCCCGCCAGGAGCGGCGCCAACTGAGCCACGACGCCCTCGGTCGGATGCACTGCCTGACCCACCACGCCCCGTGCGACGAACTGCGGCGAGGCGGCCACCTCGGCGATGGAGAGCACGGGGGCCACGCACGTATCCGCCCCGGCCAGCTCGGCCACCCACTCGTCACGCCTGCGACGGGCGAACGCCGACACGAACGCCGAGCGGATCCGATCCTGCGCCGTGTCGTCGAGTTGCAACGACGCCAGTTCGGGCAACCCCAACGCCGCGCACAGGTTGGCGAAGAACTTCGCCTCTATGGCGCCCACGGCAAGCCACTTCCCGTCCGACCCCGCATAGGTCCCGTAACAGGCAAAACGACCCGACAAGATGTCGTGACCCGGCAGCACGTCCCCACCGAGCGCCAACTGCTCGTCGATGGCGAGCGACGTCAGCCACAACACACCCTCTGCGACCGACACGTCGAGGTAGGCACCGCGTCCCGTCGTCGCCCGGCCGGCCAGGGCCGCCGTGATGGCCAGCGCCGCCTGCATGCCCCCCGCTGCCGCGTCGGCCACCGTGGCGCCCGGCAACGGTGGCGCGCCTCCGACGCCCGGCGTGCTCATCGCCAAGAAGCCGCCCACGGCGAGGTAGTCGATGTCGTGCCCTGCCCACTGCGACGCTGGGCCGTCCTGGCCGTAGCCGCTCGTCGAGCAGTAGATGACGGCGGGGTTGCGCTCCGACACCGCCGAGTACCCGACTCCCAACCGGTCGACGACGCCGGGTCGGAAGCTCTCCACCACCACGTCGGCCGCCGCCGCCAGGGACAAGAACGCCTCGCACCCCTCGGGATCCTTCAAATCGACCAGGACCCGTCGCATGCCGCGGTGCCCCGAATACGCGAAGTATCGGGGCACGATCGGCGCCGCATCGGCCGCCGGCACCGGGCCGACCTTGACCACGAGTGCGCCGTAGTCGGCCAGCAGGCGCGTGCAACGCGCCGCCGGCCCGACCGTCGACAGGTCGAGCACGGTGACGCCCTCGAGGGGCCCGCCCACAGGAGAGACCGGCTCCACGCTCAGAAGTTCTTCGGCAGTCCGAGCTTGCGCCGGGCGATGATGTTCTTCTGAATCTCCGAGGCCCCACCGCCGATGGTGTCGATCACGGTGTAGCGGTAGGTGGACTCCGAGCGCCCAGCCATCGGTGCCTCCTCGGTCTTCACCCGCAGCTGTGATCCGGGTCCGGCGATGTCCATGGAGGCGTTGGCCAGGCGCTTGGAGAGCTCGGTGGCGAAGAGCTTGTACTCCGACGCCTCGGCCGTCGGAGCCGCCCCGCCCTTGGACGACTCGAAGACGAACTTGAGCCCCATGACGCGGGCCACCTCGAGCTGGGTGGCCAGCTGGGCCAGCCGTTGACGGATGACCGGGTCGTCCTTGAGGAGCACCCCGTCGCGCCTGGTCGTCCGCACGTACTCGACGAGCACCTCGAAGCGCTGCTGCATGGGCGAGAGGGTGAACATGGTGAAGCGCTCGAGGTCGAGCGCCTCCGAGATGTACTGGAATCCCCGCCCGACCTCCCCGACCACGTAGTCGTCGGGGACGAAGACGTCGTTGAGAAACACCTCGTTGGTGCGCTCGTCCCCCATCGTCCAGATGGCGTTAACAGTGATGCCGGGCTGGTCGATCGGAACGAGGAAGAGCGTGATGCCGGCGTGCTTGGATTCGGGATCGGTGCGGCCGCCCACCCAGTACCACTCGGCGAAGTGGGCCGACGTGGTCCAGGTCTTCTGACCATTGAGGATCCAGCCGCCATCGGCCCGTGTGGCCTTGAGCTGCATGGAGGCGGCGTCCGAGCCCGCGTTGGGCTCGGAATATCCCACGGCGAACTCAACCTCGTTGCGGAGGATCTTGGGGAGGAACTCCGCCTTCATCCGCTCGTTGCCGTGCCGGATGATCGTCTTGCCGACGATGCCGACGCCCTTTCCGATCTGGGGGCCGCCCCGCCGGGCCAGTTGCTCGTTGAGGAGATATTCGTAGACGCCCTCCCCCTCGGTGCCTCCGTACTCCTTGGGCCAGGTCATACCGAGGTAGCCCCGCTCGCCCATCGAAGCCATGAAGGCCCGCCGCTTCGGCGTGTCGACGATCTGGGCCATGTTCTCCCGTGTCACGTCGAAGACGTCAGGATCGTCGTTGGCATCGAGAAAGGATTCGACCTCCTTCACGAAGGCCAGTTGCTCGGGCGAGAATTCGAACTCCATTGCTGCCTCCACGCGGCCGAGGACCCTGATCTGACGAGGCGTCAGGTTAGGCCGAGATCATAGGACACGTCCCGCCGGTCCTCCCAGACCGAAGCGGGCACGGAATCCTTCTGCCCGGCTCGCATGGCCGAGGCGCCGCCGCGACCTGCCGATCGATTGCCGACCTTGCGCAACGTCCTTCGAGGTCCCACCGGAGGAACCGCTCCGAAGTCGACCGGCACCGCGCCCGGGAAGAATCGTTCCGTCCACCGCGTGCGCATGTCCGTGCACAACGCGCATCGCCCTCGGACTCGTCTCGGGCGCGCTGGATCTCGGCACGTTTCGTCGAACCGCAAGAAGCGAACGGCGCGCGAGAAGAGGGTCCCGGTCGCCCACTTGGGTGGGCGGACGACACGCCGATCTCGCCGGGGCAGCGCGCGACGGAGCGCTGTGCGCAGGCAGACAGCCCGTGCGCGTTGCCCCGCAACACTCGAAGCGACACTCGAAAACGCGAGCGGGTCGAAGCACCGGTGTTCCTCGTGAAACAATTAGCAAGTAGGCGCTCTGCCGTCGCTTGCCCGCACCCGCGAGACATGTCCGGTGTCGGTGTTTACAGTGAGCGACGGCCGCACCGACGCGTTAACACGCAACGCTCCAACTTGTTCGTGGCAACGCGGCCACTCAACTCGATCAAGCTGGCGGTGAGGGAGAAGGCCTCGCGGATCAACCCACTGGGGAGAGCCGTGACCACGCCGACGCCGGACCACGGCGACCCAGGCGCCGGGTTCGGCGACGAAGGAGATCCTGCGTCGGCATCGGCCTGCCCGGCACCGGGTGGCTCATGTACACCGGCGTCGGCCACCGTCTCCTCGGCCGCTGGAACTCCCTGCTCTGCGGGGCCTGGCGACCCGAGGCCGGCAATGGCCCGGCTTGCCTCCGCTCGCTCCCCCGTACGCGCCTCGTCGATCATTCCTTCGAACAGACCGCGCATGGAGACACCCCGGCGCTGCGCCTCGGCCTCGACCCACGCGCGCCGGTCGTGGTCGAGCCGGATACCGACGACGGTGGACTTGGAGGTCGCCATGACCTCGTTAACAGTAATCCGAGGTGTTTACAGCAGCGGCGCAGAACGGTGGCAGGCAGGTGGTGGGCGCCGTGCGCGGCGTCGCTCCCCGACCACCCAGGCACGCTCCGGCGGCGGGGCGTGGTCGTGCCGCACTCTGACGAGGCCGGGCTGCTGCAGGCATTGCACGAGCGTGGGCGTTCTCTCGGCCTACCGGGCCGGTGGCCGGGGGACGGCGTGGGACACGTGCTCCAGGGTCGCGACGGCGTGGCGGTGAACGGGTCGGTGTCGTCCCCCCCTCGGCGTCCTCGGCACATGCTGGGTGCGACGGGCGAGTGCCACGAGCACTGACCTCGTTGGGACTCGTCGACGACCTCGCGACCCCGGAGTCCTGGACCGCGCCGCGCCGCCCTGGAAGAACATCCCTGTTCATCGGGGTGTTAACGGTTGCCAGGCAGGGTGTTAACGACAGTCCGGGGAACGGGGTTCCCGGGCCCAGGAGAGAATCCGACGCGGCCGTCCGCGACGGATGGGCCTCAGGAGGAGGGGCTGGATCGATGGACGACGCGCGCCCGCACCGGGCCGTCGATGCCCCGCAGCGACGCCGGTTCGAGGGGGCGCACGACCCACTCGTCGGGCGGCAGTTCCTCGGCCGCGGCCTCGGTCACCACGACCTCGCCGGGGGCGCCGACCTTGACCAGACGGGAGAGAAGGTTCACGAGCGGCCCGAAGTAGTCGCCTTCCCGGGGAGTGGCCGAACCGATGCCCACCGCCCCGCGGGCCGGGGGCAGGACGTCGTCCTCGGCGGCCGCCCGGCACACCTCGATCCCGATCCGACAGGCGGCTTCCGCCGACGGGGCGGCGAAGAAGACCTCGTCGCCGATCATCTTGACGACCCGGCCGCCGGCCAGCACGGCGCTGGTCCAGGCCGCGGACTCGAACCGGGTCAGCGCGAGGTTCTGCTCGCGCAGGGGCACGGTCTGAGCCCAGGCCGTCGACCCCACCAGATCGACGAACCCGAGCGCCACCACCTCGGTCGGGCCCTCGGACTGATCGTCGGCGGATGGGACGGGGCCCAGCCAGGTCCGCGTCGTCTGGGCCCGGCGCTGCGCCCGCTCGAACGCATCCATCACCAAATGGGCCAGGACGTCGGGCACCTCGGTGAAGACGGTCGTGGCGGCCTCGGCAACGCGCGCCCGGGCGAGTTCGTCGGGACCGCCGCGGGCGGTGCCGGGTCCGAGCTCGGCGAAGAACAGGGCGACCGCCGCCTCGGCGACATTGTTGGCGGCTGCACCCAGCACGCGCGTGAAGGCGAGGATCGCCTCTTCTCCCATGAGTGCCGCCCCCTGCTCGAACGCCGACATCAGCGACCCGAGGTCGGCGGGAACCTCGGTCTCGCGCTCGACCGGGATGCCCGCCGCCAACAAGATGCGCATGACGCGAGCGATCGGGAGGCCGCAACGCTCCGCGATGTCGGCCACGGAGACCATTCCCGTCCTGCCCTGGGTCACGAGCTGGCCGGCCACACCGGGCAGCGCCCCCACCCGGTGCGCCTCGACCATCTGCTCCAAGGTGGCACCGCGTTCACTCAGGTAACGGAGCAGCCCCAATCGATCGGCCGATGCGGGATCGAGAGGATCGAAGAGGCCGGCCTCGCGCCACGCCTCCTCGGCTTCCACCCTTTCACTCCGCCCAGGCGAGAGTGGCGGACATCTGCGCCCGGGCCAGTCCCTTGAGGCGCGTCTCGCGGAGTCCGTCGAATGTGAACTCACCCGACCCCTGTACGAGTTGTTCCGACAGGGACGACACGAGGATCTCGCCGGCGCCGGCCGCGTCGGCCAGGCGGCTCGCCACGATGACCGTGTGACCCAGGTAGTCGTCGCCCTCGTCCACCGCGTCGCCCGTGTGCACGCCGATGTGTACTGCGATGGGCTCGCCGTCGTCGGCCGGAACGTAGGCGAGGAACGCGCGCTGAATGTCGATGGCACACCGCAGGGCGCGGGCGACGCCACCGAACGCCACCATGAACCCGTCTCCCTGGACGCTGATTTCTCGCCCTCCGTGGCGGGAGATGGCGTCACGCACGATCCGATGGTGTTGGCGCAGGACTGCGCGCGATGCCTGATCGCCGAGTCGCTCGGTCATGCCGGCGTAATCGACCATGTCGCAGAAGAGGATCGTCACCGTGCCGTCGGCCGGCAGCTCGCTCCTGATGTCCTGTTCGACCGCGGCCAGTTGCACGGGGTCAGGGTCCACGGTGGGCTCCGGAGGGAGCGCGCGGCGTGCCGCGCCCTTGGCGAGCCGCTTGCCCGATCGGTTCGGACGACTCTTGACGTCGATGCCGCCCATGACGGCGAAGGCATTCACCACAATTCGGGGCGATCCCGGGACGATCGGGACATCGCGCAGTGTGAGGTCTCGACCGCCCATGAACGAGAAGCCGCGCAGCTCGACTTCGAACCCCTCGGGCACCGTGATGTCGATGCCGCCCCAGAAGGCCACGGCGGTGATCTCGACCTCGGGCCCTTCGATCTCGGCCTGGCGCAGGTCGAGGTCGCAGCCACCCATGACGGCCACGGCGTTCGTCTTCCCGCTCACGCGCCAACGACCTTTGGTGCTGTGGCCACTCATGACGGCGACGTACCAGCGCCGTTTCCTCCTGGGTGCGGCGGTGCCGGGCTCGGGCAGGCGCTCGGCGGCTTGACGCGCCTGGGGAAGGTCGGCCAGAACCGCCATCAGGTCGCCCCGGGTCTTGGCCCGGAGCGCGGACCCGACACGTTCGGAGAACTCGTCCAGCGTGAGCCTGCCCTCGACCACGCTCTCCCGGAGCTGGGTCACGGTGCGGTCCCGATCGGCGTCCGCCACACGCTCGGCCAACGCCCCAGGGTCCCCGCGCTGCTGTGGGCTGTCGGGAACGGGGAGGTCCGCCATGAGCACAGTTTGCCCGCTCCGCCTGCTCGGGACCGGATCTGACGACCCGTCAGACAGCCTTTCGGCACCAGTTAGGCTCGTCGGCCGTGCGAGGGATCCTGAGTGCAGCGGGATACGTGCCCTATCGGCGGTTGGAACGGGCGGACGTCAAGGCCTTCATGGGCAGCGGGGGCGGCAAGGGCACCCGAGCCGTAGCCTCACACGACGAGGACACGACGACGCTCGGGGTCGAAGCCGCCCGGCTGGCGCTGCGCTCCGCCCCTGGTCACACTCCCAATTCCGTCTGGTTCGCCACCTCCGTGCCCGCCTATCTCGACAAGACAAACGCAACTGCAGTTGCAGCGGCATTACGCCTGCCTGGCGACATCGGCGCCTATGACTTCGGGGGAGCCTTGCGCTCGGGGATGGGCTGCCTAATTACCGCACTGCGTGGGGGCGGGACGGATCTGGTCGTGGTCGGCGACATGCGGGACGGCCTGCCGACCAGTGCGGACGAGTCCGCAGGTGGCGACGCCGGGGCGGCCGTGCTCGTCGGCGAGGGCTCCGGGGTGCTCGCCGATTTCGTCACGACGGCCTCTGCCACGGACGAGTTCACCGATCGCTGGCGGGCCCCCGGCGACCGCACCTCCAAGCTGTGGGAGGAGCGTTTCGGCGAGAACCGCTACCTGGCCCTCGGCCAGGATGCCCTGGCCAGGGCCTTGAAATCGGCCGGTCTGGAGTCCGGTGACGTCGGCCGGCTCATAGTGACCGGCATGCACGGACGGGCCGTCTCCGGATTGGTCAAGAAGCTGGGCCTGGACGCGTCGGTCGTGGTCGACGATCTCGCTGCGAGCGTGGGCCAGAGCGGCACGGCCCACCCGCTCCTGGTCCTCGCCGGAGCACTGGAGTCGTTGGCCGCCGCGCGCACGCCGGCGGGAACGACGGTCTTGGCCCTGCACCTGGCCGACGGCGCCGACGCCGCGGTCCTCCGGACGACCGAGGCACTGGCCGACTGGCAACCGGCACGGACCGTCGCCCAGCAGGTGGCCAACGGGGCGGCGCTCCCCTATTCGAAGTTCCTGGCCTGGCGTGGGCAGCTCCAGCCCGAGCCTCCCCGGCGGCCCGAGCCGGCGCGGGTGTCGAGCAGCGCGGCCTACCGCAACGAGGAGTGGAAATTCGGCTTTGTCGGGTCGAAGGACCGGAGCTCGGGTGCCGTCCACCTCCCGCCGTCGCGCGTCTCCATGGAGGGCGGCGCCGTGGACGACATGGAGCCGGTCGCCATGGCGGACGCCACCGGCACGGTGGTCACCTCGACGATCGATCGCCTGGCCTATTCCCCCAGCCCGCCCATCGTCTTCGCCGTCGTTGACTTCGACGGGGGCGGTCGGTATCCGGTCGAGCTCACCGACGCCGATCCCGAGGAGATCGGCGCCGGGAGCCGGGTCGAAATGACGTTTCGCCGGCTGTTCAGCGCCGACGGTATCCACGATTACTTCTGGAAAGCGCGCCCGGTGCGCACGGGAGGAGAGGCCTGATGGGATCGCACGGCGTGTACGACAAGGTCGCAATCGTCGGCATGGGCTGCACGAAGTTCGCCGAGCTGTGGGACAAGGGTCTCGATGACCTCATCGTCGACGCCAGCACCGAGGCCTTCGCGTCGGCCGGCGTGTCCAAAGAGGACGTCGACGCGTATTGGTTCGGCACGGCGCAGAGCGGCATGAGCGGCATCACGCTGGCCCGGCCCCTGCAGTTGCGCAACAAACCGGTGACGCGGGTCGAGAACTACTGCACCACCGGGTCCGAGGCGCTGCGCGGTGCCGTCTACGCGGTGGCGTCGGGTGCGTACGACATGGCGATGGCCGTCGGTGCCGAGAAGGTCAAGGACAGCGGGTTCCAGGGTCTCAACGCAATGAACCCTCCGGGCGACGGCACGGCGCGGACGCTGACGGCGGCGGCGATGTTCTCCATGGTGGCTCCGGCTTACGGGCAGAAGTACGGGGTGGACGAGGAGACGATGGCCGATGTCCTGGCCTCCATCGCGGTGAAGAACCACCACAACGGCGCGCGGAACCCGCGGGCCCAGTTCCGTCGCGAAATCACCAAGGAGACAGCTCTGGGCTCGCCCCGACTGGCGGGCACCCTGGGCGTGTTCGACTGCGCCGGTGTGGCGGACGGCGCGGCCGCGGCCATTGTGGTGCGCGCCGAGGATGCGCTGCGCTACACCGACAAGCCGATCTACATCAAGGCACTGTCCTTCGCCACGGGAAGTGGATCGGGCCTCATCGACCCGGGCTACGACTACACCCACTTCCCCGAGTGCGAGGCGGCAGCAGCCGACGCCTACGCGCAGGCGGGCATCACCGATCCGCGGCACCAGCTGGCCATGGCTGAGGTGCACGACTGCTTCACGCCGACCGAGCTCGTGCTGATGGAGGACCTGGGCTTCGCACCGCGGGGTACAGCATGGAAAGAGGTCCTCGCCGGCACGTTCGATCTCGACGGAGACCTGCCGATCAACCCCGACGGCGGGCTGAAGTCGTTCGGCCATCCGGTGGGCGCCTCCGGCCTGCGCATGTTCTTCGAGTGTTGGCTCCAGATGCGCCACGAGGCGCCGGCTGACCGCCAGATCGCCACCACCGATCGCGGCCTCGCCATGACGCACAACCTCGGCGGCTACCCGGGTGAGATGGTGTCGTTCGTCTCCGTGGTCGGCAACGCGCTCGGCTGATCAGTCCAGCAGCTGGGCCAGCGGCGTGAACGCCATGCCGTGGGCATCGGCCACGGGCTTGTAGACGACCTGGCCATCGGCCACGTTGACGCCCTCGGCGAGCGCGTGGTTCGCCCGCACGGCGCCCTTCCAGCCCTGATTGGCGATGCTGAGCGTGTAGGGCAACGTGGCGTTGGCCAGCGCGTGCGTCGACGTGTGCGGCACGGCGCCCGGCATGTTGGCCACGCAATAGAAGATCGATCCGTGGACCTCGAAGGTCGGGTGCGAGTGCGTGGTCGGGCGGGTCGACTCGAAGCAGCCACCCTGGTCGACCGAAATGTCGACCAACACCGACCCGTGCCGCATCTTCTCGACCAGCGCGTCCGAGACCAGACGCGGTGCCCGGGCCCCGACGACGAGGACCGCCCCGATGACGACGTCGGCTTCGAGACAGACTTCCTCAATGGCGTGCTCCGACGAGGCGACGGTCTCGAGCGCGCCACGGAAGTGGTGGTCCACCTCGCGCAAGCGGTCGAGGTTGCGGTCGAGGATGAAGACTTCGGAGTGCATCCCGACGGCCATGGTGGCGGCGGCGAAGCCCGCCACCCCGGCACCGAGGATCACGACACGGGCAGCTCGCACTCCCGGAACCCCACAGACCAGGACGCCCCGGCCCCCGCCGGGGCGCATGAGGTGATGGGAACCCATGAGCGGCGCCATCCTGCCGGCGACCTCGCTCATGGGTGCCAGAAGCGGCAACGAGTTGTCCTCCAGGCGCACCGTCTCGTAGGCGACGGCCACATTGCCGGCGGCGACGAGCGCATCCGTGCACGCACGCGATGCTGCGAGGTGGAGGTACGTGAAGAGCGTCTGGTCCTTTCGCAGACCGAGCAGCGGGAACTCCTCGGCGATCGGCTCCTTCACCTTGCAGACGAGGTCGGCCGCCTCCCACACCTCCTCGGCCGTATGAAGGATGGTGGCCCCGGTCCGGACGAAATCGGCGTCGGGCATGGCCGAGCCGTCGCCCGCGCCCTTCTGCACGTAGACCGTATGTCCGGACGAGGTGAGCTCGCGCACGCCGGCCGGCGTCAGCGCCACGCGCCACTCGTCGGTCTTCACCTCACTTGGAACGCCAATGATCACGAGCTACTCCTCGATGTTGCTCATCACGTGCTTGACGCGCGTGTAGTCCTCGAACCCGTAGACGGAGAGATCCTTCCCGTAGCCCGAGCGCTTGAACCCGCCGTGAGGCATTTCGGCGACGAGCGGGATGTGCGTGTTGATCCACACGCACCCGAAGTCGAGGTCACGCGCCATACGCATGGCCCGGCCGTGGTCGCGCGTCCACACCGACGAGGCCAGGCCGTACTCCACCCCGTTGGCCCACTGCAGCGCCTCGGCCTCGTCACTGAACTCCTGCACCGTGATGACCGGTCCGAACACCTCGGACTGTACGAGCTCATCGTCCTGGCGGAGGCCGGCCACGACGGTGGGCGCGAAGCAATAGCCGCGTTCGCCCACCGGTGTCCCGCCGGTGGCGACCGAAGCGTGCGCCGGCATCCTCTCGAGGAAGCCGCGGACGCGCTCGAGCTGGTTGGCGTTGTTGAGCGGCCCGTAGTCGGCGTCCCCGTTGTCGGTCCCCCCGACGGTCGTGCCCTCGGCCTGCTCGACCAGGGCCTCGAGGAGCGCCTCGTGCACCCGCGGACCGGCCAGGACCCGGGTGGCGGCCGTGCAGTCCTGCCCCGCATTGAAGTAGCCGGCCCCGGCGATGCCCTCGGCCGCCGAGGCGGGATCGGCGTCGTCGAACACGATGACCGGTGCCTTGCCACCGAGTTCCAGATGGACTCGCTTGAGGGTGGGAGCGGCGGCGGCGGCGACCTCCATGCCGGCCCGTACCGAGCCGGTGACCGACACCATGGCGGGCGTGTCGTGCACCACCAGCGCCCGACCGGTGTCTCGGTCGCCACAGACGACGTTGAACACGCCGGGCGGGAGGTGCTCGGCCATGATTTCGGCCATGAGGAGCGCGGTGACCGGAGTGGTGTCCGACGGCTTGAGCACCATGGTGTTGCCCGCCGCCAGCGCCGGGGCGAACTTCCACACCGCCATCATCATGGGGTAGTTCCACGGCGTGACCGCGCCGCACACGCCGAGCGGCTCGCGCCGGACGAAGGAGGTGTGGCCGGCCATGTACTCCGCCGCGGCCAGGCCCTCGAGGTTACGGGCGGCACCGGCGAAGAATCGGATCTGATCGACCATCGGCGGGATCTCCTCGTCCATGGTCAATTGGAAGGGCTTGCCCGTGTTCTCGGACTCGGCTCGGACGAGATCGTCGGCCCGGGCCTCCAGGGCGTCGGCGATGCGAATCAGCGCCAGGCTCCGCTCGGAGGGGGTCGTGCGTTTCCAGGTGGTGAAGGCGTCGGCGGCCACCCGGAGGGCGTGGTCGATGTCGGCCGCTCCCGACACGGGCGCCTCGGCGAAGGCCGCTCCGGTACTCGGGTCGATCAGGGGCGCGCGGGACCCGTCCTCGGCGTCGCGATAGGTGCCTCCGACGAAGTTCTGCAGCGTGCGCATGCGGCTCCTTTTTTCCGGCCCGTGGGCTACAGGATCACAGAAGATGAACCTCCCAACAAGCGTTTCCGCAAGATCGGGACCCTATTGTGACGAATTCTGCTTGACTGGGGTCCTCAAAGTGACACAATTCTGCATATCGGGGGCCGGTTCCGCAATGACGAGCAAAAGCGAGGTGTGAGATGCCCGACGCGGAGGAGTCGGCCGAGGCGGGGCTCCAGGGCGACCTGGGGCAGGCATCGAGCCCGCTGCTCGACGCACCGAACCGGGCGATCATTGAGGCGCTCCAGCGCGACGGGCGGCAGCCCTACGGTGCCATCGCCGAGGAGGTCGGGCTGTCCGAGGCGGCCGTCCGGCGCCGTGTCCAGCGCCTGCGGGAGTCGGGAATCATGCAGATCGTCGCGGTCACCGACCCGCTGCAGCTCGGCTTCACCCGCCAGGCCATGATCGGGATCAACGTCGAAGGCGACGTGCGGACGGTGGCCGAGAAGCTCTCGGCCATGCAGGAGGTGGACTACGTCGTGATGTGCGCCGGCTCGTTCGACCTGCTGGCGGAGATCGTCTGCGAGGACGACGAGCGCCTGCTGCACGTCCTCAACGACTCGGTTCGCTCCATCCCGGGCGTGCGCGCCACGGAGACCTTCCTGTACCTGAAGTTGGCCAAGCAGACCTACACCTGGGGCACGCGATGAGCGGCCCCACCCTCAACGCGGAGGAACGATGAGTACCACCAGTCCGGAAAATTCCAACCTGAGCGATCAGGCGCGGCGCAACCTGTGGATGCACTTCAGCCGCATGGGCACCTACGAGACACACGAAGTGCCGGTGATCGTGCGCGGCGAAGGCGCCTACGTGTGGGACCAACACGGGAAGCGCTACTTGGACGGGCTCGCCGGCCTGTTCACGTCGCAGCTCGGCCACGGTCGCACCGAGCTGGCCGAGGCCGGCGCCAAGCAGGCGGGAACGCTCGCCTACTTCCCGCTGTGGACCTACGCCCACCCCCGCGCCATCGAACTGGCCGAGCGGGTGGCGAGCTACGCCCCGGGCGATCTCAACCGCGTCTTCTTCACGACGGGAGGCTCCGAGGCGGTGGAGTCGGCCTGGAAGCTGGCCCGCCAGTACTTCCGCATCATCGGACAGCCCCAGCGGACGAAAGTCATCAGCCGCTCCATCGCGTACCACGGCACGTCCATGGGCGCGCTGTCCATCACGGGGATACCCGAGCTGCGCACGCCGTTCGAGCCGCTCGTTCCGGGGGCCATCAAAGTGCCCAACACCAACTTCTACCGGGCGGAGCTCTTCGCCGATGACGAGGTCGCATTCGGGCGTTGGGCCGCCGACGAAATCGAACGGGCCATCGAACGCGAGGGTGCCGACACCGTGGCGGCAGTCTTCCTCGAGCCGGTGCAGAACGCGGGCGGCTGCTTCCCGCCGCCTCCCGGCTACTTCCAACGCGTGCGCGAGATCTGCGACCGCCACGGCGTGCTGTTGGTCTCGGACGAGGTGATCTGCGCCTTCGGACGCCTCGGTCACTGGTTCGGGGCGCTCCGCTACGACTACCAACCCGACATCATCACGGTGGCCAAGGGTCTGACCTCGGGGTATGCGCCTCTGGGAGCGATGGTTGCCTCAGACCGCCTCATGGAGCCCTTCCTCGCACCGGGGGCCTCCTTCCTGCACGGGTTCACGTTCGCCGGGCACCCGGTCAGCTCCGCGGTGGCACTGGCGAACCTCGATGTCTTCGAAGGCGAGCACATCCTGCAGCACGTGCAGTCGCACGAGGCCTCGTTCCGCAGCGCCCTGGACGGCCTGCTCGACCTGCCGATCGTCGGCAACGTGCGCGGCGCGGGCTACTTCTACGGGATTGAGCTCGTCAAGGACAAGGAGACACGCCTTTCCTTCGACGACGACGAGTCGGAACGGTTGCTGCGCGGCTTCCTCTCCGGCGCGTTGTTCGAAGCCGGGCTGATCTGCCGGGCCGACGACCGGGGGGATCCCGTGGTGCAGTTGTCGCCGCCGCTCATCTGCGGCCAGGAGGAGATCGACTTCATCGCCGGCACGCTGCGCGAGGTGTTGTCCGAAGCGTGGCGCCGGTTGTAACGCCGGCGGCCGCGTCGGGCTATCAACGGCTCTCCCTCTGGTGGGAGGCCATCCCGGTCCCGCTGCCGCCGCGCCCCGCACTCACCGAGGACCTCGACGTCGACGTGTGCATTGTGGGCGCGGGGTTCACCGGGCTCTGGACCGCACACGCGCTGGCACTGGCCGACCCTTCGCTGCGGGTCGCCGTATTGGAGCGCGAGGTGGCCGGGTTCGGAGCATCGGGCCGGAACGGCGGTTGGTGCTCGGCCCTGTTCGCCACCTCCGACGCCGCGCTGGCGCGCCGTCACGGCCTGGACGCCATGCGGGCGATGCGCCGCGCCATGCAGGAGACGGTCGACCTCGTGGGCGCGAGCGCGGCAGACGAGGGCATCGACTGCCACTTCGCCAAGGGTGGATCGGTGGATGTCGTGCGCAGCGAGGCGCAGCGGGTGCGGGCGCTCGGTGAGATCGACGAGGCACGCGCCCTCGGTTTTGGCGAGGACGACGTGCGCTGGCTCGGTCCCGACGAGACGCGTCGCCTCATCGGTGCAGCGGGCGCGCTCGGCGCCACGTTCACCCCGCACTGCGCCGCGCTGCAGCCGGCACTCCTGGCCCGGGGCCTGGCCGGCGCGGTGGAGCGGCGCGGCATAACTGTCTACGAACACACCGAGGTCCTCGACATACGAGCCGGCGTGGACGGCGATCCGCCTTCGGTGAGCACCCGGGGCGGGACCGTGCGAGCGGAAGTCGTGGTGCGCGCCACCGAGGCCTGGACGCCCACTCTGCCCGGCCATGCGCGTGAGATCGTTCCGGTGTACTCCCTCATGGTGGCCACCGAGCCCCTGAGCGCGGCGTTCTGGTCGCGGGCGGGGCTGGAGAACCGGACCACCTTCGCCGACCACCGCCACATGATCATTTACGGGCAGCGCACGGCCGATGACCGCATCGCCTTCGGGGGCCGGGGGGCGCCGTACCACTTCGGCTCGACGATCTCCCCCCACTTCGACCGTGAGCCGGCGGTGCACGCGCTGCTGCGTCAGACGTTGACCGAGCTCTTCCCGGAGGTGGCGGACGCCCGCTTCACCCATGCCTGGGGTGGCCCGCTCGGCATTCCGCGTGACTGGCACTCGTCGGTGGGACTCGACCGCGCCACCGGCCTCGCCTGGGCCGGAGGGTATGTCGGTGACGGGGTGTCCACCACCAACCTGGCCGGGCGCACGCTGGCCGACCTGATCACCGGGGCCGACACACCCCTGACCCATCTGCCTTGGGTCGGGCACGAGTCACCCCGCTGGGAGCCCGAGCCCCTGCGCTGGCTCGGCGTCAACGCAGGGCTGTGGACGATGAAGCTGGCCGACCGGAGCGAGTCCCGCCGCGGGCGCCCGAGCCGGCTGGCCGGCACCATGGGCCGCCTCCTCGGCGAGTGATTGGTGCCACAATCTCGTCCGTGCACGAGACGGCGTCCGAGGCGATCACCAAGCTGATCTACACCTACGCCGAGCGCATCGACGCCGGCGACTTCGCCGGGGTGGCCGATCTCTTCGCCCACGCCACCTTGACCTTCGAGGGATTCGGCGACGCAGTGACCGGGCGTGACGCCATCGCAGCCCTGTATGCACGGACCACCCGGCGCTACGAGGACGGGACGCCGCGCACCAAGCACGTGATGACCAATGTCATGGTCGACGTGGCCGACGACGGGAAGACGGCGTCGAGCCGTTCCTACTTCACTGTGCTGCAGGCCGTGCCCGGAGAACTGGCGCTGCAGCCCGTCATCGCCGGGCGATACCGACACACCTACATCCAACTCGACGGCCGCTGGGAGGTCGCCACCATGCACATCACGATCGACCTCGTCGGTGACCTCGGCCACCACATGCTCATCGACCTGGCGCCATGAAGCTGACCCTGGACTACACCTGGGACTGTGCGCCAGAGGCCTTCTGGGCCCTCTACTACGACCCCGAGTTCGCGGTCCGCATGCACCTGGACGCGCTCGGATCCACTTCGGCCGAGGTGGTGTCACAGGAGGGCGACCTGGCGCAGCGGCCTGGTGCGCACGCTGCGCTACGGGCAGCGGCCCAACATGCCGGGCCCAGTGCGCAAGATCTTCGGTGACGAGGTGGTCACCACCGAAGTGTCCACCTACGACCCCGCCACCACTACGACCACCTTCACCATGACGCCGGGCACCATGGCCAACAAGACGCAGATTGAGGGGCGCATCGCGCTGGCCCGTGAGGGCGACGACACACTCGAGACGTTCCTTCTCGACGCCCGCGTGAAGATCTTCGGCGCCGGACCGATCGTCGAGCGCTTCATTGAGCAGCAAGCCCGCGACATGCAGAACAAGGCTGTCGACTACATGCGGGAGCGACTCAAGAGCTGAGCGAGCGGAAGGCTGGTCCGCGAGGCCTGGCGCCACCCGCACCCTGGTTGCGGGCGCGGCGGGCGGACGGCACGTTCACGCGCCGTTCACAGCACGTACTTGACCAGGGGGGTCGCCTTCACACATTGTGTGGGCCGACACACCTTCGGTGGCTCGCCAGGGACGCGCACCGGACCTGACAGGTGGGTGCGTGGACCGAGACCGAAGGGGCTGCCGGGGCAGCCCGGGCCAAAGCCCGTCCTCCGGTCGCCCTCCGGGGCGTCCACGCCTCCCGCGGAGGCGACGACGAGGAGGTACTGAGCATGGCGATTGCCGAGGACCTGGCTGTCATACACGAGCCGGACGTGCAGGATGCGTTCCGCGTCGAGCAACACGGGATCGACTACATCCCCGTCAGTGAGCGATGGGCTCGACCCAAGGACATCTTCGGCATGTGGGCTGGGGCCAGTGTGCAGGTCGAGTACTTCATTTACGGCGCCATCCTGATGACCTTCGGGTTCACCTTCGCGCAGGCACTCTCCCTGATCATCATTGGCAACCTGTCCTTCCTGCTGCTCGGACTGTGCTCGCTGCAGGGACCCGACGCCGGCACGTCTGTCTTTGCCATCAATCGGGCCGCATTCGGACCCAACGGGTCGCGGCCGATCTCCTTCTTCAACTGGGTCACCCAGATCGGGTTCGAGGTCGAGGGCCTGATCCTCATCGTCGGCGCCAGCTTGGTGCTGATGGTCAAGGGGGGGTTCGACCCGGGCGATCCGGCCAAGGTGATTCTGGTGATCGTGGCGGTGCTCATTCAGGGCATCCTCCCCTTCCTGGGGCACGCCGCCATCGTCAAGACGCTGCGCCTCCTCATCGTGCCCTTTGTCGTGCTGTTCGTGGTCCTCCTTGGTTTCGCCATCCCTCACGCCCAGCTGAACGCGGTGCACCACGGCGCCGGCTGGCAGCTCTATCTGGCCGGCCTCGCGTTCACGATCGCCCTGAGCGGGCTGGGCTGGGCGGAGTGCGGCAACGACTACACGCGCTACTGCCCTCCCGACACCTCCAAGAAGGGGCTCGTCGGCTGGATCTTCCTTGGGACGGCCGTGCCTGAAATTCTCATCATGACCCTCGGTGCCGTGGTCGGGACGTTCCTCCTCGACATCGGTACTGGCTCCGGTGGCCTTCTGCCCTTCGCGCACCAGAGCTTCATACCCGCCTGGTTCGTGGTGATCTTCCTCGCCTTCGCCATAGTGCAGCTGTTCGCCATCAACAGCCTCGACATGTACTCGTCGGGGATCACGCTGCAGGCCATCGGCCTGCCCGTCAAGCGGTACCACGCCGTGCTCATCGACTGCGTCATTGCGTTGGGCATCACCATGTACGCCATCTTCAGCTCGTCGTTCACGACGTATCTCGAAGATTTCGTCGACGTCGTAATCGTGTGGATCGCGCCGTGGGTCGCCATATTCCTCGTTGACTGGGCGCTCCGTCGCTTCCGTTACGTGCCGAGCGAGCTCCAGAACACGGGACCCACGTCGTTGTACTGGAACTCCGGCGGAGTCTCCTGGCCCGCCATCATCGCCCAGGTGATCGGGATGTTCGCCGCCATCTCGGCTCTTTCCGCCACATTCACGCCTCCCCCACTGGTTGAACGAAGTGACCTACCACAACAACGGGGCGGACTTCAGCGTGTTCCTGGGGATGGGCGTTGGCGGGGCCGTCTACTACCTGCTGGCGCACGGCAAGCTGTCACGGCAGGCGGATGCGCAGGAGCAGCTGCTCCGAGAGGAAGGGCTCTTGCCGGCCGTCTGACCCGACGGGTTCACCCGGTCAGTCCCAGTCTTCGACGAGATCCCCAGAGGGGGCGACATGGAACAGCGGCATGCTGCCGAGCGTGCGGACCAGGTCCGCGTCCTCGCCCAGCACTCGCCTCCACCCCCCGCCCTCGGTCATGAGGGTCCCGATGACGACCGGCTCGGCATTCATGCGGCGGACCAGTCGCAGGGCCGCGGAGAGCGAGGCGCCGGTCGAGATGACGTCGTCGACCACCGCCACCCGCCGGCCCCGTACCGCGGCGACCCGGGCCGGATCCATCCGCAGGCGCTGCGGCGTGTCCGTGGTGATGGAGTGCACGGGCTCGGCCCACGTCTCGCCGAGGTGGATCTTGGGTGTCTTGTGCAGGATCACGTAGTCGTCGAGCCCCAGAGCGCGGCTTGCCTCGATGGCCAGGGGGATGCCCATGGTGGCCACGGAGACGATGATCTCGGGGTCGGCCGGCCGCATCAGCTCGGCCAGCTCGCGCCCCGCCGTCCCTGCGAAGGCCACACCCAGGTCGACGGTGATGAGGAGGGCGATCGTCAGCTCGTCGGAGAGCGCGACAAGTGGGAGCTCCAACTCCTGGCTCCCCACGGTAGTCGTGTAGGTACGATCGGCGGCCGTGGACATGACTCTTCCTCCCGAGCATATGTCCCCCACTGAGCCCTTCGGTGAGGCGCTCGTGCGCGAGATGCTCGGTGTCGCCCTCGCCGAGGCCCGCCACGGTCTCTCCGAGGGAGGCATCCCGATCGGTGCCGCCCTCTTTCACACCGACGGCACCCTGCTCGGCCGCGGCCACAACCGGCGCGTCCAGGACGGTGATCCCTCCATGCATGCCGAGACGGCTGCCTTTCGGGCCGCCGGGCGGCGGCGCGACTACGCCGACTGCGTCATGGCCACCACGCTCTCACCCTGCTGGTACTGCAGCGGGCTCCTGCGCCAGTTCGGCATCGGCACCGTGGTGATCGGCGAGGCGCGTAACTTCGAGGGCGGCCACACGTGGGTGGCCGAGCACGGCTGCCGGGTCCTGCTGCTCGACGACGCCGAATGCGTGGCGGTGCTGAGCGACTTCATCGCGGCCAATCCCGAGGTGTGGCACGAGGACATCGGGCTCTAGCTGGAATGAGTTCCAACTCGGCCGACCTCGGATGCCCCGGGCCAGACCAGGCGACCGACCTCGAGGTCCGCGTGCTTCCCGTCTCTTCGACGTGTTCGCAGCGCACGTCGCGGCGGCACTCCTCGCGGAGAGATGCCCGCCCGGGTTGGTCCGAATGTCACATGGGATAGGTTGCCTCCATGCGAGATGGCGCGCCGTCGGCGACGGCGAGGGTGGTGGCCCAGGTGCGGGCCACCATGCATCGGCCGGTGACGCCTGAGGGAGACGGCGAAATAGAGCGCCGGCTCGTCGAGCGTTTCCCGAGCGACCGCCGCAGCCCGATGGCCGAGGTCCTCGAGCGCCGCACACAGTGGTTCGACGGCGTCACCCTGCAGGCCGTCGAGACGGGTATCCGTCAGATTGTGATCGTCGCCGCGGGCTACGACTGCCGGGCTATCCGGTTCCGCACGCCAGGCGTGCGGTTCATCGAACTCGACCATCCGTCCACCCAGGCCGACAAGCGACGCATCCTCGACGACATGGGCGCCGACGCGACCGATGTGGCCTACGCGGCAGCGGACTTCACCGTCGACGACGTGGGCGCAGCCCTCGCCGTCGCCGGACACGACGCCGACGAGGCAACCCTCTTCCTGGTCGAGGGCCTGCTGGTGTACCTTCCGGAGCAGGTCATCGTCTCACTGCTCACGGCACTTCGAGCACGCGCGACACCTGCGAGCCGGCTGGCGGTGTCGATCTCCCGCGGCGGATCACCTGAGTTCCAAGCCCGTGTTGCCGCCCTCGGCGAGCACGCACGATCGAGCTTCAGTGACGACGAAGCGCACGTGCTACTCGAGCGGTGTGGATGGCAAGGCGACACTGCCCGATCCTTGGTCCTTGCAGTGCCTGCCTGAGCACCCACCCTGACCACTCGGTTCCTGGACTCGCGGCCCCCGTGTCGCGGAACATGGACCCGAGCAAACCCATTCGGTCCGCCGTCGCAGGCGCTTGGGGCGTCGCCCGACGGTCAGATGGCGGGAGTGCTCAGCGATCCGAGTTCGAGCAGATCGACGATGTAGAGCTCATCCTCGGAGAGTCCCACGAATTCGATGCCTGCACGCACGATCCCGTCAGGGCCGGCCTTTATGTTTCGCACCACACCGGTGAACGCAATATCGATGGACTCGCCGACCGAAAGTCGCACCGAGATCCGCCGCCCCACGACATCGGCTGGATCATTGTGACGAAAGTCCATCCCCACGCCGAGGGTCGAAAAGTCGAAGACCCCGCAGCCGCGCCACAGCCGGGAGGATTCGTCGTCGGGATTCCCCGAGGATTCGCCCTCGACGTGGCAAAACCCCATCCACACGGTGGACTGGCGCTGCACACGTCGTCGTTCCTCCATGGTCCATCCTCCAGATACGGCGCCGCGTCGACTTGCGGACGCGACGGACCTTCGATCTGTGTCGTCCAAAGTCCGCATCGACTTGAGTTCATCGACCCAGCGCCAACCAGGGCAGGGGCGGCTCACTCCGGGGAGGCGAAGACCAGTTCGGAAATGGGCTGGCCGGAAAGCCGAAAAGCCGCCATTCCGAGTTCCCTCCACCCAGCTCGCCGGTAGAGCGCAACGGCCGGCGATGCGCCAACCACGTCGAGCACGGGTGTCCGGCCCAGAGCTGCGATCGAGAGCCTGGCCTGTTCGAGCAGCTGCGTGCCGATCCCAGTTCTGCGGACACCAGGGTCCACCAGGAGTCGTGCCACGACACCGACGTCGCCGCTGACCCCGGCTGCCCGGATCACATCCATCACGGGTTGGTTCGAGTGCGAGTTGATTGCCACGTGGCCGACCAGTCGTCCAGCGACTTCAGCCACCCACGCCGCCAAGGGGGTCGGGTGAGTGAGGAACCGAAGGAGATCCTCGTCGGGGAGATGACCGGATAGTCATCCGATGGCACGCACTGTCGTGGCCAACTCGACGAGTGCAGCCATGTCGCCAGGCGTGCGGGGCCTTATCAGCACGACTGGCATACTGCCGTCCCTGGGGCCCTCACATCCTCAGGTCAATTCGGCCCCGCGGCGCGGCGTCGATCCAGTTGCTGCAACGAGTGCCGACCACGGTGGGCTCCGTTCTCCGACGGGGCGCGCTCGGATCCGACGACGAAGAAGTCGATCTCCGGTCGCGAAGCTGACGACGCTCTCTCTTCCGGGCCACCCCGGCCGACGCAACCTTGTCGTCATACGTATTGAGCTCCGCTGCCAGCAGTCGGTACGCCCGTCACCGTCAGGGCGGCGGCTTCGGCATCGAAATTCGTGCCTTGCGCCTTGACCAACAGCTTGGTCGCCAATGCAATCGTTTCTCTTTCCATGATGCACCCAAGGATACGAACGGGCCCGCGAAAGCACATCCCTACGAATGGATCCTTTCGCGCAACTCCGCCACAAATCGGCCCGGCGCCACGACGATCGGTTTGATGCTTCCCAGATCAGCGACGTCCCGCCTCGGGCGCGAGCAAGGCTAGAGGCCCTTTCGAACCGTTCGTTCCAAAATGCCCAGAGTGGCGCGGAGGGCCGAATCCGGCACGATCGGGAACCGCCCTTGTGGTCCTCCTCCACCTTGGACCAGTCGTAGTAGGACGTGACGTTCGTGAGCCCGTCCTCACCGGCTTCCAGGCGATACCCGTAGAAGTGCGGAATCGGGATATCCGGCCCGAGGTCCCACGCGATCTCCTTGTCGGGCTCGAAGACGATGATGTTCACCGTGACGTCGTACTTGCCGAGAGGGAAGTCATTGAGTGACTCCCGGTCCATGTGGATGACGAACCTGTCGCCAACCTTTTCCGCCGGTTCGCCGGTGAAGTCCTGCAACATCCCAGAAGCGTCGATGGCCACATGGCCCGCGGGGCTGCGCACGATGTCGAAGATGGCAGAGGGCGATGCAGGGATGGGACGAGTCACCTCGATGCGGTCGGGCAGGAAAACGGTATCGGGCATGGAGCCTCCTCAAGCTCCTTCCGGCGGTGTTCGTTCGGCGGTATCGCGCACACTCCTGCCGTCAATCGGGGCCGAAAAGACGATCTCCGGCATCTCCCAGCCCGGGCACGATATACCCTGCGTCATTCAGCTCCGGGTCGACGGCAGCGCAGTAGACGCGTACACCCGGGTGCCCGGCACCGAAGGCGGCCAGGCCCGGCTCGGAGGCCAGGATGCACAGGGCGATGATCTCGGCCGCGCCGCGCCGCTGCACCAGCTCGCATACCTGGCCAAGCGATCC
Source organism: uncultured Acidimicrobiaceae bacterium (assembly GCA_963744045.1). GTDB lineage: Bacteria > Actinomycetota > Acidimicrobiia > Acidimicrobiales > RAAP-2 > Bog-473. The sequence continues at coordinate 131,243 of CAVUSB010000002.1, read as the reverse complement.
GCCGGTCGCGAGCATGGGGTCGCACACCATGACCCGCCGACCGGTCAGGTTCCGGGGCAGGCGATTCAGGTAGACCTCGGACAGCAAGCTCACCTCGTCCCGGCGCAGTCCCACGTGCGCCACCTCGGTCAGGGGCACGATCTCTTGGATCGCCTGCACCATGCCGAGCCCGGCGCGCAGGATCGGCACCAACAGCACCACCTCGTTCACGCGGCGCACCAGCGCGGCGTCGGCCACCGGCGTGTCGACCGCCGCCTCGTCTGTGCCCAGGTCGCGCAGCGCCTCATACGCCAGGAGGCCCGAGACCTCCGAGGTCAGCTGGCGGAAGACGTCGCTGCCGGTCCGGCGATCACGTAACTGGGCGAGCCGGTGTCCCAGGACGGGATGGTCGACGATGGTCACGGCCGTCAACGGCGACCTGCCTCCACCGCCGCCACCAGGTCGCCCAGCACCCGGCGCAACTCGAGCGTGGCGCGGTCCGCCCTGGTATGGACCTCCGCCGTGGGGTCCAACGGGAGCGCCAGCTCGTGATACGCCTCCTGGATGCGGAGGTCCTCACGCAGGACCTCGAGCTCGAAGGCAACCGCCTCGGCCATACGAGCCTCGTCACCGTCGAGATCATCCCGCCACAAGGACGTGAACAACCGGCACGTCTCGTCCGTCTCGGGCTGAATGAAGAAGCCGATGACGTTGGAGCCACCCGCGTCGACGAAGTCGATGCGGAGCCAGAGATGGAACGGCGCGCTGAGCCGGTAGGTGAGGCGCCTTCTCTGCACCAAAGGACGGAGGCCGGCCGCGACTCCGGGATCCTCTCGGTGGGCGAAGAGGTGCTCGTAGGCCACGGTGAACGACCAGTCGTCCCGAGCCACCGAGAAGGGGGCGATCTCCGCCGCCTCGTCGGTGCCGAAGGTGCCCGCGTGGACGAAGGGGAAATGAGCGATGTCGAGGAAGTTGTCCGCCAGGAGGCCGGCGGAACCCCGAGCTCGCAACGTCGGGAGCACGCCCTCCACGAACGCCTCGTCGTCCGCCTCGGCGATCGAACCGAGCGGGGTGAGAGGTGGCTCGGGGGCGAGAAAGACGATGCCGTGGGCCTCGGTCACGGCGCCGGCCGGGGTCAAGCGGGCGGCCGGGGGCAGCATCGCCCCGTCCCCCAGAGCCGGGATCTCGACGCAGCTGCCAGAATCGTCGAAGCGCCACCCGTGATACGCGCACTGCAGCACGCCGTCCTCGCAATGGCCGAGGGTGAGCGGGCACCGCCGGTGCGGGCAGCGGTCGGCGAAGGCGCGCACCCGCCCACCCGAGCGGTACAGGGCCCATGGCTCCCCCAACAGCAGCACGCCCCGTGGCTGATCGGTCACGTCACTGCACCGGGCCACCGGATGCCAGCACCGGCGCAGGGCCGGGTCGGTGTTGGTGAGAGCTCGGGGCACGGCGCCACCCTGGTGCGCCTGGATCGACCCCGTCAAGGACATCACGTGCGGTGGTGTCCAAGGCGTACTAAAGAGGGGGCAACGTGGACGCGACGGCGCAGGCGACCAAGGAGTATCCCCCCTCCGGTCCGCCCCCGAGACGGCGCGGCGGTCCCCTCGACCCGCGGCTGCTCCACTACGCCCGCTCGACCCGCCGCTTCCTCGTCCTTGCCGTCGCCATCGGGGGAACCACGGCCCTGCTGCTGATCGCGCAGGCCTGGCTGATCGCGCACGTGGTAGCCGGCGCCTTCCTGGACCATCGGACCCTGACGTCGCTGCGCGGTGCGCTCGTGGCGCTCCTGGCCGTGGTCGCGGGTCGCTCCGTGCTGGCCTGGGGCACCGAACGCGCCGCACACCGGGCGTCCGCCTCGGCAAAGTCGGAGCTCCGGCAGGCCACCGCCGAGCATGTCGCCGGGCTCGGGCCGGCCGGACTGGAGGAGTCCGAGACGGGCCGCCTCACCACCCTCATGACGACGGGGATCGACGCCCTGGACGCCTATTTCGCCCGCTACCTCCCCCAACTCTTCCTGGCCGTGATCGTGCCCGTCGCCGTCATCGCCGTCGTCGCGGGGGCTGACTGGGTCAGTGCGGTGCTGATCGCCGTGAGCCTGCCGCTGATCCCGCTCTTCATGGCTCTGGTAGGAGCCACGACCAGGGACCGCACCATGGCCCGCATGCGCTCCCTCCAGAAGCTGGCCGGCCACTTCCTCGACGTGGTGGCGGGGCTGCCGACGCTCAAGATCTTCGGGCGGGCCAAGGCGCAGGCCCGATCGATCGCCGACGTGACCAATCGCTACCGCGCCACCACGCTCGCCACCCTCCGGCTGACCTTCCTGTCGTCCTTGATCCTCGAGCTCCTGGCTACGGTGTCCGTCGCGCTCGTCGCAGTAGCCGTCGGACTGCGGCTCCTCGACGGGAACATGACGTTTCGCGACGCGCTCTTCGTGCTCGTCCTCGCTCCCGAGGCCTACCTGCCGCTCCGGGCGCTGGGCGCCAACTACCACGCCAGCGCCGACGGGATGCAGGCGGCCCAGGACGTCTTCGTCCTCCTGGAGCAACCGCGTGCCGCTCCCACGGGCGGAGCCACCAAGGCGACCGACGTCTCCATCCGTCTACGCGGGTTGGAGATGACCTACCCCGGGCGGCGGGAGCCCGCGCTCCATCGGGCCGAGCTCGTCGTCGACCCCGGGGAGACCGTGGCCGTGACCGGGTCGAGTGGGTGCGGCAAATCCACCCTCCTGGCGGTCGTCCTCGGCCTGCGCCTGCCGGACGCCGGCACGGTGTCCCTGGGGGGCGTGGACCTCGCGGACCTCGACCTCGACGACTGGCGGCGCCATATCGCCTGGGTGCCCCAGCGGCCTCACCTCTTCGCCCGCTCGGTCGTCGACAACGTCAGACTCGGACGTCCCGAGGCGTCGGACGCAGACGTGGCCGAGGCGCTCGAGGCGGCTGGGCTGGGCGAGGTCGTGCGGCGCCTGCCTCGCGGTGCGGACACCCGGCTCGGCCAGGGCGGGGCGGGACTGTCGGCCGGGGAACGCCAACGCGTCTCGCTGGCCCGGGCCTTCGTCCGGGACGCCCCGCTGCTCCTGCTCGACGAGCCCACAGCCAGCCTCGACGGCCAGACTGAGGCCGATGTGCTGGAGGCCGTGCGCCGCCTGGTGGGCGGCCGCACCGCGCTGATCGTGGCCCATCGTCCCGCGCTGGCCGCCCTGGCGGACCGCGTCGTCGAACTGCCCGCCCCGGTGGACGTGGTCTCGTGAGCGACGGCCGCGCCGGCATCGCCCGTACCCTCGGCATCGCCCGGAGCGCCCGGCGACGCCTGGCTGAGGCCTCACTCCTCGGTTCGGGAGCCATCGGCGCCTCGATCGCCCTCATGGGGACGTCTGCCTGGCTGATCTCGCGCGCCGCCCAACACCCTCCAGAGGCCTCGCTCACACTGGCCATCGTGGGGGTGCAGTTCTTCGGGTTATCGCGGGGGTTCCTGCGCTACGGGGAGCGGCTGCGAGGCCACGACGCAGCACTACGCGTGCTGGCCGACCTCCGCGTGCGTGTGTTCGGGCGCCTGGAAGCGATCGCCCCTGCCGGCCTGCCCGTCTTCCGCAGCGGCGATCTCGTGGCGCGGTTCGTCGACGACGTGGACTCGCTGCAGGACGTCGTGCTCCGGGTCCTGCAGCCGTTCCTGGTTGCCGCACTCGTCGGCGCGGGAACCGTTGCGGCCCTGTGGTGGTTCCTGCCGCAGGCGGGTCTCGTCCTCCTGGTCGCCCTCGTCCTCTCGGCCACCGCCGTGCCCTGGCTGACCGGACGACTCGCCCGCCGCGAGGAGTCCCAGCAGGCCACCGTACGGGGCGAGCTCACGGCGCGGCGTGGTGGATCTCGTCGAGGGCGCACCCGAGCTCCTGGTCATGGGGTCGATCGGCGGGCAATTGCACCGGATCGAGGACTCGGACCGGCATGTGCGCCGGGTGGCGCGCCACGGCGCGGGTACCACCGGCATCGGCCTCGGCCTGACGACCGCGCTGGCCGGACTGGCCAGCTGGGGGGCCCTGACGCTCGGCGTCGACGCCACCCACGCCGGCACGCTGAACGGCGCACTGCTCGCCGTTCTCGCCCTCGTGCCACTGGCCGCGTTCGAGCTGTCGTCGCCCCTGCCGGCGGCCACCCAGGCGCTCCAGCGCTCCCGCGTGGCAGCGGCGCGGGTGTTCGAGGCGGTGGACGCGCCGGCGATCGTGACTGACCCGACGACCCCTCTCGCCCTGGACGACGGGCCCCACCTGCTGAGCCTGGAGGGGGTCTGGGCCTCCTACCCGGGCGCCGGGCGCGCCGCGCTGCGCGGGGTGGATCTGCAACTGAGTCCAGGACGGCGGGTGGCCCTGGTCGGCCCCAGCGGCGCAGGCAAGTCGACCTTGGCCGACGTCATGGTGCGGTTCCTCCCTGCCGATGCGGGCGAGGCGACGCTCGACGGCATAGCGATGGAGCGCCTCGCCGCTGACGACGTGCGGCGCATAGTCGGGCTGGTCGAGCAGAGTCCTCATCTGTTCGATACCACCCTGGCCGAGAACCTGCGCATCGGCCGGCGCGCGGCCACCGACTCCGACCTCGTCGAGGTCCTCGCCCGCGTCGGGCTGGGCCCCTGGCTGGCCGGGCTCCCCGACGGCCTGGCCACGGCGGTTGGGTCGCGGGGTGCCCACCTCTCGGGGGGACAGCGCCAGCGGGTCGCCGTCGCCCGCGCCCTCCTGGCGGACTTCCCGATCCTGGTGCTCGACGAGCCCGGCGAGCACCTCGATCCCCCGGCCGCCGACGCACTGACCGGGGATCTCCTCGCTCTCACACAGGGCCGCTCGACCCTGCTCATCACCCATCGGCTCACCGGTCTGGAGCAGGTGGACGAAATCGTCGTCCTCGACGGCGGGCGCGTGGTGGAGCGGGGCACCCACGCCGACCTCCTCGCCACCAGTGGCCGTTACGCCGGCCTGTGGTGGGAGGAGCGGATGAGCGATCGACCAGTCCACAACGAGACGTCTCCGGCGTCCGCCACATCTGGCGGGCTCACGCCGGCCATCACCGAATGGAGCGACACACCGTGAACCTCGACCTCGCCCGGTGGCAGTTCGCCATCACGAGCATCTATCACTTTCTCTTCGTTCCCGTGACGATTGGACTGGCCTTCCTGGTGGCATTGCTGCAGACCGCGTGGTACCGCAACGGCGACGAGACCTACCGCCGTCTGGCCCGCTTCTTCGGCGCGCTGCTCCTCATCAACGTGGCCATCGGCGTCGTGACGGGGCTCATCCAGGAGTTCGAGTTCGGCATGAACTGGTCGGCCTACTCGCGGCTGGTGGGCAACGTCTTCGGTGGCCCGCTGGCCATGGAGGGGCTGGTCGCGTTCTTCTTGGAGTCGACGTTTCTCGGCATCTGGATCTTCGGCTGGAACCGGCTGTCGAAGAAGGTGCACCTGGCCACCATCTGGCTCGTGGCGGCCGGCACGATCCTCTCCGCCGCCTTCATCATGGCGGCCAACTCTTGGATGCAGCACCCCGTGGGTTACGTGATCAACCACCAGACGGGCCAACCCCAACTCAACAACATCTGGGCCCTGTTCACCAATCCCGTCTTCGTCTGGAGCTACGTCCACGTGCTGTTGGCCTCGTTGGTGACCGGCGCGGTGATCATGCTCGCCGTCTCCGCTTGGCACATGCGCCGCAAGCAGCAAGTCGACGCGTTCCGGCGTGCCGCCATGATTTCGCTCGCCGTGCTGCTTCCCGCAGTGATCCTGGCCCTGTTCGTGGGCAGCGAGCTCGGCGTCGTGGAGGCGACGTACCAGCCGATGAAGATCGCGGCGGCCGAGGCGCAGTGGAACAGCTGCGACAGCCACTGCTCGTTCTCCGCCATTCAGGTCGGCGGCGGCAAAGACGATCACACGCCCACGCAGATCATCGAAATCCCCAGCCTCTTGTCCATCCTCGCCACCAACAGCCCGAACGGGAAGGTCGAGGGTCTCACTCAGCTCAACGCCCAGTACCAGAAGGAATACGGGCCCGGGGACTACGTGCCGAACGTCTTCATTCAGTACTGGTCGATGCGGGTGATGGCCTATCTGGCCACGCTCGTCTTCGTCTTCGCCTTGTGGGGAGGCTGGCTGCTGTACCGCAAGAGGATGGACCACGCCAAGTGGTTCCTGCGAATAGCGCCGTGGGTGGTGATCCTGCCCTTCTTGATCAACACGGCCGGCTGGATGCTCACCGAGAACGGGCGCCAACCCTGGATCGTCCAAGGCCTGATGAAGACGGCCAACGGCGTGTCCCCGTCGGTGTCGGCCACTGACATCTGGATCTCGTTGGTGATCTTCGTCCTGGTCTTCTTGGTGCTCGGCGTCGCGGACTGCTGGCTCATGCTCCGCTACGGCCGCCGGGAGCTGGGCCACGATCCCCTCGCCAAGTTGGTGTCCCCCGGCGGAGATGCCGGTCCGTCGTCCACAGAGCACGAGTCGTCCGAAGAGGACGAGTCGGCTCTCGTCTACTAGGAGCCCGTCATGACACTCGGAGATCTCTGGTTCATCGTCGACGTGCTGTTCTGGGTGGGCTTCTTCGTCCTTGAAGGGTTCGACTTCGGCGTCGGCATGTTGCACTCGTTCCTCGGCCGTAGCGATTCGGAGCGCAGGGTGCTGATCAACACGATCGGGCCCGTCTGGGACGGCAACGAGGTGTGGTTGATCGTGGCCGGTGCCGTGATCTTCGCCGCTTTCCCAGGCTGGTACGCCACCATGTTCTCAACCTTCTATCTGGCCCTGGTCGTGTTACTGCTCGCACTGATGCTGCGCGGGTTGTCCTTCGAGTACCAGCGCAAGTTCGACGACCCGCGTTGGCGCGCCACCTGGCGCTGGTCACTGACGATCGGCAGCGCGCTCATTCCGCTCCTCGCCGGAGTCGCTGTGGGCGACCTGCTGCACGGGCTGCCCATCGACAAGGGGCACCAGTTCACCGGAAGCTTCTTCACCCTCTTGACCCCGTTCGGGTTATGGACGGGCGTGACCCTGCTCGTCCTCTCGCTGCTGATGGGCGCCACGTACTTGTCTCTGAAGACCACCGGCGAGCTCCGGGCCCGGGCGCAAAGGGCTGCCACGGCCATCGGCCTGGGAGCCGTCGTCGTCACGTTCGGTTTCATGACGTGGATCCACGTCGGGCTGGGCAACGGATTCGTGCCCAAGCCCATTGAGGCGCTTGCCCTGATGGCCGTGATCGCGGCGGCGTGGCTGGCCTCGGTCAAGTCCGAAGGATGGGCTTTTGTGGCGGCGGCCATCGGCATCGGCGGCACCGTGGGCTCCATCTTCCAGGAGCTCTTCCCGCGTGTGATGGTGTCGACCACCAACGCCGCCTACACGCTCACGGTGAACAACACGGCCAGCCCGCCGTACACACTCAAGGTGATGACCGTGGTGGCCGCGATCTTCTTCCCGTGCGTCCTCGTGTATCAGGCCTGGGGCTATCACATCTTCCGAAAGCGCCTCTCGGTTCCCAGGGTCGGGGGCGACGACGTCGCCTCCGACTCCCCGAAGGCACCGGCCGAAACCTGACCGTCGTGCCGCCCCCCGGAGAACGGGGCCCTGCGGACTATTGGCCGAACGCCCGCTCTTTCGCTCCCGCATAGATCTTCATGTCCCGAGCGAGAACGGGCACTCCGTCCGCGGCTGGGGGCGACGAGCGGATGCGCTGCAAGTGAGCTTGGAGATCGTCCAGGGAGGACCACATCTCAAAGAGGCGCACGAGCGACGGGTCGACCGCGTCGGCACTCATGGCGTACTCCAAGCAGCCGGGTTCACCTCTCGAGATTCCGATCGACTCGAGGCGGCTGTCGAGGAATTCCGCGCGGCGGTCCGGGTCCACGGTGAAGGTCCCGGAAATGATCAGCATGTCGTCTGCCATTGATCAGAGACCCGGACCGTTCTGCATGATGGCCCCGTCGGCGAAGATCGTCGTCCCCGTGATGTAGCCGGCCCCGGGGCCGGCCAGGAAGGCCACCACCGAGGCGATCTCCTCGGGCTCGGCCAGACGACCGAGCGGGATCGACTTGTTGAGCGCGGCGAGGGCGGCGGGGTTGGCGACCGTCTGCGCGTTGATGGGCGTGTCCACCGCGCCGGGACCGACGCCGACGACACAGATGTTGTGCGGCCCCAGCTCGACGCCGGCCGTCCGTGTCAGCATGCGCATGCCACCCTTGGAGAGGCAGTAGGCCGTGTTGCCGGCCATGGGCCAGTCTTCGTGGACCGACGTCATGTTGATGATGCGGCCGCCTCCACCCTGAGCGATCATCTGCTTGGCTGCAAGCTGGGTCCCGAAGAATGCACTCTTCGAAATTGATGGCGAGGACCTTTTCGTACTGCACCTCGGTCGTGTCGAGAACCGAGGTGCGAGTTTCGATCCCTGCGTTGTTGACCATGATGTCGAGCCGCCCGAACTTCGAGACCGCCGTGTCGACCATCCGCTGCAGGTCCTCGATCTTCGAGACGTCCGCCTCCACTCCGACCGCCATCTCACCCAGGCCGGCGACCTTCTTCTTGAGCTCCTCAGTGGCGTCCTCGTTGCTTATGTAGTCGATGACGACCTTGGCGCCCTTCTCGGCCAGCGCAAGCACCACGGCGCTGCCGATGCCCGTGTTGCCTCCGGTGACGATTGCGACCTTGCCTTGCAGTTCATCAGTCATGTGCACCTTCCAGGGACGCCCGCCGAGGGCGTTGTCTCGAGCGACGCCCTAACCGTACCGAGTGGGGTGACCGAATGCGATCGATGATCGCCGGCCACCGAATTCGCCCAACGGGGTTACCTCATCGCCGGCAGCGGGTTGCCTCGACGGTGGTGTCCCCCGTGGCTTCGAGCACGGACGCTCACCCCGACGGGGTGATGCAGACCCCGCTCAGAGTCCGTACCATTCGGATGTGACCGACGACGCCGAAGTAAGTCTGGCCGAGAGCTTTCCTCCCATCGCTGACTACGGGTTTCTCTCGGACTGCGAGAACAATTGCCTCGTGGCCCCGGACGGCTCCGTCGAGTGGTTGTGCCTGCCCCGGCCGGACTCCCCCAGCGTCTTCGGTGCCATCCTCGACCGCACCGCGGGCAACTTCCGGTTTGCGCCAATGAACACCCACGTGCCCCACCAGCGGCGCTACATACCCGGCACCATGGTGCTGGAGACGACGTGGCACACCCCGAGTGGATGGCTCCTCGTGCAGGACCTGCTGGTGGTGCAGCCCGTATCGGACGGGAGTCGGCGCGCCGACTATCGACGTTCCCCCGGGGATTCCGCCGCCACGGGCACCCTCCTGCGGCTGGCCACGTGCATCGAGGGCCACGTCGAAGTGGTGGTCAACGCCGTGCCCGTGTTCGAGTACGGGGCCCAGACCGGCACGTGGGATTACGAAGGGGAGGGCTACGAGGTGATGACCGGCCGGCCACCGGCCGGTGACCCGAAGCTCACCATCACGTCGTCCCTCCGCCTCGGGTCGGCGGGTGCCCGCTGCTACGGGCGCACGACGCTGGACAAAGGCGAGAGCGCATTCATCTCGCTGTCGTGGGCCGGCAGCCAGCCCACCAACCTGGACGAGGCACAGTCTCACCTCGCGACCACCGTCAGCTACTGGAGGGACTGGCTCTCCAACGGCAACTTCCCCGACCACCCGTGGCGCATCTACATGGAGCGCAGCGCGCTGACGCTCAAGGGACTGAGCTACGCCCCCAGCGGCGCCATCATGGCGGCCGCCACCACCTCGCTGCCCGAGACCCCCGGTGGCGCCCGGAACTGGGACTATCGCTACACGTGGATCCGTGACTCCTCGTTCATGTTGCGCTCGCTGTACCGGATCGGGTTCGACTGGGAGGCACTCGAGTACTTCGCCTTCGTGCTCGAGGCGGTGGCCGGCGGAGGCGGCGACTTCAGCCTCCAGATCATGTACGGCATCGACGGGCGGAAGGATCTCACCGAGTCCACCCTCGATCACTTGTCTGGCTGGCGTGACTCGCGGCCGGTCCGGGTGGGCAACGGCGCCTGGGACCAGCACCAGAACGACGTCTGGGGGATGCTCCTCGATGCCGTCGACATCCACCTCCGGCGGGGCGCTGCGCAGATCGTGAAGCCCGTCTGGGAGGGCGTGGCCGGTTTTGTCGAGTCCGCCATTGCGCACGCTGGCGATCCGGACCAGGGCATCTGGGAGATCCGGGGTGAACCCCAGCAGTTCACCGCCTCCAAGGTCCTGTGCTGGGTCGCCATGGACCGCGGTGCCGACATGGCCCGGGTCCGGCAGGACCACGAGCGGGCCGAGAAGTGGCGCGAGGCGGCCGACCAGCTCAAAGCCGAGATCCTCGACCAAGGCGTCGATGCCAACGGCCGCTTCCGGCAGGCCTACGGCAACGAGGAGTTGGACGCCTCTCTCCTGTTGATCCCGATCATGGAGTTCCTGCCCCCGGACGACGAGCGGGTGCGGGCCACGGTGCTCGCCATCGCCGACGAACTCACCGAGGACGGGCTGGTCCTGCGCTACAAGGTGGACTCCACCGACACGGGATTCGAGGGGAAGGAGGGCACGTTCACCATCTGCTCCTTCTGGCTGGTCACGGCCCTCGCCATGATCGGCGAGCAGGAGCGCGCCCGGGCCCTGTGCAAGAAGCTGCTCGCCTTCGCCGGACCGCTCCAGTTGTACGCCGAGGAGATCGATGCCGCGACCGGGGAACACCTTGGCAACTTCCCCCAGGCCTTCACCCACCTGGCGCTGATCGATGCAGTCGGCCGGCTGATCGAGGCCGAGCGCGCCGCGGTGCCGCAACTCTGATCTTCTTCTCTCGGGCACCGCGCCCATCTGGAGAAAAACGAACGCCAGCCGCCGGAACGGGCGACACGGAGTGAGGAGGCCATCGATGGCCGAGCACAACGACGCGATCATTGCTGCAACAGGTGCGGAAAGATGCACCCTGGGAAGCCGCACCAGCAAAACGCTGCAAGAGGAGCCGTCGTGAGCACCACAGCACGCCACCGCGTCGTCGTCGTCGGCGGCGGATTCGGCGGCCTCCCCGCCACCCGGCTCCTCGCCGCGTCCGACCTCGACATCACTCTCATCGACCGGCGCAATCACCACCTGTTCCAGCCACTGCTCTACCAGGTGGCCACCGGCATCCTGTCACCGGGAGCGATTTCGCCGGTGTTGCGGCACATTCTGCGCCGGCGCAAGAACGTCAACGTGGTCCTGTCCAGGGTGACCGGATTCGATCTGGAGCGACGCATCGTCCACACCGAATCTGTGCCGGGGGAAGTGGCCGAGTACCCCTACGACAGCCTGATCGTCGCCGCCGGCGCCGGGCAGTCCTACTTCGGGCACGACGAGTTCGCTCTGCTCGCCCCCGGCATGAAGACGATCGACGACGCCATGGAGCTGCGCCGCCGCGTCTACGGTGCCCTCGAGATCGCCGAGAACCTCCCCGACAAGGCGCTGCAGCGGTTCTTCATGACGTTCGTCATCGTCGGCGGCGGCCCAACCGGGGTGGAGTTGGCCGGCCAGATTCGCGACCTCGCCTGCCGCAGCCTCTCGCAGGATTTCCGCCACATCGATTCGGCCGCCGTGCGCGTGCTCCTGGTCGACGGTGGCAAGGCGCCGCTGGCCACCTTCGGCGGTGAGCTCTCGGAGCGGGCCAGCAAGGAGCTCGAGAAGATGGGCGTCGAGCTGCGCATGGGCCTGCGTGTCGTCGGCGTCGACGCATTCGGAGTCGACGCCGAGAACGCCAGCGGCGACAAGGAACGTCTCGACTGTGGCACGGTCATCTGGGCCGCCGGAGTCCAGGCCTCGCCGTTGGCGGGGCTCCTGGCCGACGCCACGGGGGCAGAGACAGACCGCGCCGGGAGGATCGCCGTCCTTCCCGACCTCAGCCTGCCCGGGCACCCGGAAGTCTTCGCCGTCGGCGACATGGCGACCATTCACGACCTTCCCGGCGTCTGCGAGGTGGCTATGCAGGGAGGCCTGCACGCCGCCAACACGATCAAGCGGCGACTGAAGGGCGGCGAGAGCATGCCGTTCAAGTACCGCGACCTCGGGAGCGCCGCCGCCGTCGGCCGCTTCAAGGCCATCGTCAGCGTGCGAGGACTGCGGCTCAGCGGGTTCCCCGGATTCGTCGTCTGGATGTTCGTGCACCTGGCCTTCCTCAACGGGTTCGGCTCCCGCTTCATGGCCCTCTGGCGGTGGGGTGTTGCCATGATCGGACGCGCCCGGCCCGAACGTGTGTTCAGCGTCGGGCACACCGGCGGAGACCTGAGCCTGCCCGAAGACGTGAAGGCCAGAGTCATGCCGAAACCCTTTCCCGTACTCGAGGACCAGACGGGTTGGACCAACCTGAGGGCACGGATCGGAGCGCCGGCACCAACCAGTGGCGGAGCGGGCGCCGCGGAGGGACCCGGCACGCTCTGAACCACCGCCCGGCGCGCCCCGGGAGCGGCCATGTACATTCCCCGGATGATCCTCGATCGATTCCTCGTCACCGACCAGGTCGCCATCGTCACCGCCAGTGGGCGCGGCATCGGTGCCGCCACCGCGGTCGCACTGGCCGAAGCCGGGGCGGATGTCGTGCTGGCGGCTCGAACGGAGGACCAGCTGCGCACCGTGGCCAAGCAGGTCGAGGCGACTGGCCGGCGGGCCATCGTCGTCCCCGGGGACCTCACCGATTTCGACCTGATCGCCTCCCTGGCCGAGACGGCAGTCACCGAGTTCGGGCGCCTGGACATCGTCGTCAACAACATGGGCGGCACCATGCCACGACCCCTGCTCGACACCTCGCCGCGCTTTTTGGAGGAGGCTTTCCGCTTCAACGTCTCGGCCGGCCACGCCCTGATCCGGGCCGCGGTGCCACGCATGCTCGAAGGTGACAATCCGGGAGGGGCCATTGTCAGCATTTCGTCGGTCATGGGACACGTTGCCGGGCGCGGCTACGTCGGCTATGGCACCGTCAAGGGCGCGCTCGAGCAGTACACACGGCTGGCCTCGCGCGACCTGGCGCCCCGGATCCGGGTCAACGCCATCGGCGTCGGCTCGACCGCCACGTCGGCGCTTGACATCGTCATGTCGAGCGACGAGCTCCGCACCGCCATGGAGGACGCCACCCCGTTGCGTCGCCTCGGGCATGTCGATGACATCGCCTCGGCGATCCTCTACCTGGTGTCACCTGCCGGCGCCTACGTCACAGGCAAGATCATTGAGGTCGACGGCGGCCTGCAGTCGCCCAACCTCGAATTCCCTCTCCCCGATCTCTAAGGAGGCACCCAACATGGCGTACCGTGTCGTGCAGTGGAGCACCGGCAATGTCGGGCGCCATTCCCTGGCCGGCATCGACGCCCACCCGGATCTCGAGCTGGTCGGCGTCTTTGTGTCGAACCCGGACAAGGTGGGTCATGATGCCGGCGAGCTCGCGGGACTCGTCCGCACCTTCGGCGTGGCGGCGACCAGCGACGCCGAAGCACTGCTCGAGCTGAAACCCGACTGCATCGTGCACACCGCCATGGCTGACGACCGCATCTTCGAGGCGCTGAAAGATCTGGAGCGCTTCCTGGCCGCAGGCATCAACGTGGTCTCCTCGAGCCCCGTGATGCTGCAGTACCCGGCGCCAGACGATCCCCTGGCCGCACCGATCATTGCGGCGGCGGAGGAGGCGGGCGTCTCGATCTTCGTCAACGGCGTCGATCCCGGGTTCGCCAACGATGCGCTGCCGCTGGTCCTGTCCGGAGTCAGCGAGCGCATCGAGGAGGTGCGCTGCGCGGAGATCCTCAACTACAACACCTACAACCAGCCCATGGTGCTGTTCGGCATCATGGGCTTCGGTGGTCCCATGGACGAGGTCCCCTTCCTCCTCACGCCCGGCGTCCTCACCATGGCCTGGGGTTCGGTAGTGCGCCAGATCGCTGCCGGTCTCGGCGTGTCCCTGACCGACGTGACCGAGTGGTACGAGCGGGAGGCGGCGCCGGAAGACTTCGAGGTCGATGCCGGCACCGTCAAGGCCGGGACGGCGGCGGCGCTGCACTTCGAGGTGCGCGGCATGATCGGCGACCGCGCCGTGGTCGTGCTCGAACACGTGACGCGCCTGCGCGACGACCTCGGCGCGCGCTGGCCCCAGCCCGCGGGGCACGGTTGCTACCGGGTGGAGATCAAAGGCGAGCCGAACTACACGCTCGACCTGCAACTCATGGGAACCGACGGTGACCACAACACGGCGGGGCTCAAGGCGACCGCCATGAGGCTCGTCAACGCGGTACCGGCGGTGATCGCGGCGGCGCCCGGTCTGGTCACGGCTCTGGATCTCCCCCTCGTGACGGGCCGGGGTCTCGTCGTCACCTGAACGGGACGTGGCCGCCCGCGCTGATCACGGGGGCGCAATCACAACACACGCAATAATCGCCGTTCTCGCCACAACGTAGGGAAAAGTACTGCCTCCCCTCGGTCAAGGCAGCGCCCGTACAGGGCGACAAGAGGGTGTGTCCCGGGACCCGATCCTCGCGCCGAGCGGCCGCCAGAGAGCCGGCAACCCCGTTTGGGAGCTTGCTGGTTCCCGGACCGTCACACCACTTTTCGAGTCCGTTCCCTCCAGGCAGGTCCACGCCGAGCCGGGTCGTGGGGGGTCGGTCTTTACCGTCACCGTCAACGAAGCCAGGAACTCCCTGGCCCGTTGGCGACACGCCGTCTCCCTGCAGACGGTGTCCGGGCTGGACGCCGCGCCACTGGCGAGCACCCGGCTGTGCGTCTCCCCGCATCCGACCACCTAGGTGGCGGGGAACCCAGCCGTGCTGTGCGCAGTTCGCCACGCGCGTGCGTCGCCCGGGTGATGTCATCGACCAGACTTGAGCAGTGCTTCTGATCGACGCGGCCAATGTGGTCGGATCCCGACCGACCGGGTGGTGGCGGGACCGAGCGGGCGCAGCCCGCACATTCGTCGGCCGGGTACGAGCGGCGGCTGCCTCGGATCGGATCGCCCAACCTGTGATCGTGGTCCTCGAGGGTGCGGCGCGGGCGGGCGTCGAACCTGGCATCGCCGATGGCGTCACAGTCCAACACGCTGCCGGCAGCGGCGACGACATGCTCGTTGACATCGCCGGTCGCGCGCCGGATCGAAAGGTCACACTCGTCACGGCGGATCGCGAACTGCGGCGACGGGCCGAGGCAGTGGGAGCCGATGTCGTCGGGCCATCCTGGCTCCTCGAACGCCTCGAACGCTGAATGCACGCCCGGGTACTGCACAGTCTCGTGACGCTCTCGCCCGCGGCACACATGGTCCCGAGCCTTCGTGACGCCTCTCAGCCCTTGCGCATCTCAGGCGATCGGATCAACGTCACTCTCCGCGGGTCCCCTCTCCTCCGATGATGCAAGGATGTCGCCCGCAAGCACGATGCAATCGGGACAGATGTAGACCGACGGCGTCGGTCCCGCCACGCCGCCTGTTCGCAGTCGAGCACAGAATGAGCAGGTTGGTGCAGCCACCGCACAATGCTCTCAGTTTCGATCCCGATTGTCACGGGCCGCCCTTTCCGCAGATCGCCGGCCGGGTGGATCATGAGTCCTCCCGCACACGATTCAGAACGTGCATCGGCGTCGGGACCGTCTAGTGCGGCGCCGGCGTGCCTGCGGGGACCGGGAACACCGGGTTCGCCTTCGTGCTCGATGAGTGGAAGCAATTGAAGACGTTTTGACCCTTGTTCAGGACTGGGACGTACTGCGTCCCCTTGGCGATGACGAAGGCCACGCAATAGGGCGGAGCGTGACTCGTATGGCCTCCGACGGCCCAGTTGACCGGCGTGGTGAGCCCGCCAGCGGTGAAGGCGGTGAGCGCGTTGGTCTGTTTGATCACGTTGGCCCAGGTGAGGTCGCTTCCCGCCGCCTTCACACCCTGTACGAACAGCGCGGCGGACTCCCAGCCCTGGATCGCCAACTCGTTGTAGACGTAATTCGGCTCATACTTCTTCATCTGCTGCAGGTACAAGGTCAGCCCGGGGTAGAGCCGAGTCGGCGCCGTGAAGGGCACGTGGTAGGTGGCGAAGTACACGCCTTGCATCAGGGCCTCGTTCGCCTTCAGCGTGGGCACGTCGTTGCCGTTCAGCCACAGCTGCGTCACCTTGAGTCCGTATTGATGAATGGCTCGTGCCAGGGCGACGTTTCCCTGCACGTCCATACAACTCAGCACGAAATTGGACTTGGCCTGCCGCATGCGCTGCACATCCGTCGCGACCGTCGTGCCGGGATAGCTGATTTTGAGGTCGACGTAACTTATGTCGTAGCCCTCGGACTGCATTGCGTTCTCAGCGGCCTGACACGCGTTGGATGAAGCCGCCACGCCGTAGGCCAGCACGGCAATCGATGGCTTTGACTGCGTCTCTCGGGCCACATAGGCGAATTCGGCTGCTCCGGCCGGGTAGTACTGCACGGATCCTCCGGCGGCGAAGAGGTTGGGTGGCCCCGCCCAGTTGTCCGTCACGTTGTACCCGTAGGTCGGTATGCCCGACTGCACGAAGAGATTGGGTGAGAAGAAGATGGTCGCCACGCCGACAGCGAACACGTGATCTTGATTGATGAGTGTGTTGGCGAGCTGGTTGAAGGTGGTCGGGTTGCCTCCGTCGTCGAGAGCGTACTTGTAATCGATCTTTCGTCCGTTCACACCTCCCCGGGCGTTGACGTAGTCGAAGTAGGCCTTCTCGCCGTAAATCAACGAGGACGAATTGGCGGCCAGGGTGCCCGTTTGCGTCGAGATGGTCCCCACCGTGATGGATGTGGGCGTCACACCGGGCGCGCTGCCTGACGATGCTGCGCTCGCTGTTCCGACGGGCAACAACACCCCCAGAGTTGCGGCGGCAGCCGTCACCGCGGCTCCGCCCACCAACCGGCCTCCCCAACTCGCTCGCATCGCGCCCCCAATCGTCGGCCAACGGTACGCCGAACCGATGAGACGCTCAAGCGGCCCGCCCGGGGGCTTCCACCCGGTCCATGCATGCGTCATGGTTCGAGAACTCACGAAAGCCCGCCGCCTCCGCCGCGCCTCTCAGAGCCTGGCTGGCATCGTCGAGTCGAGATCGGTGGGAGCCGCTCGGCCCAGGACGGCTACCGCGACGGCCATGACACAGAAGGCCACGCCGGCCACGATCCTCTGGGCCGCACTCACAGTGAAACGCTCGTCGAAGATCCAGACGCTCAACACGATGGCAACCGCGGGATCGACCACGACGATGAGCGGTTGCGACACGCTCAAAGGCCCGACCTGCAACGCGGCTTGTTGCAGCACCGAACCGATGATTGCCGTGGCAATCAGTGCGTAGAGGGGCCAGTGTGCCAGCACCCCGACGACGCCCGACACCGCCAGCATGTTCGTGGTCTCCTTGATGAAGGCAGCCATCAGGGCCCACGTGATCGAGGCGGCGATGGCGTAGAGCGCGGCGCGGCGAGCGGGCGAACCCGTGCGCGCCGCGACGCTCAACACGGCCACGGTCCCGCCGAACACTGTCGATGCGACAATCCAACTGGCCGCGTTCGGCTGTATGTGGCCGCCATGGGGCTCGGCAGCGGTCAGGAATACCGCCAGCGCTGCGCACGTGACCAGCGCGGCGATCCACGCCGTCTTGGCTACGTGCTGTCGGACCCAAAATCTGCGCAGGACCAACGCGAAGACCAACTCAGTGACGAGGAGGGCCTGGACCACCGCGAGCTGACCACTGTGCAGAGCGATCGCCTGGAAGGCAAATCCCCCGGCCGCCGCGGCCCACCCCAGTAGCCAGAGGGGCTGGCGGACGAGGAAGGTGACCAGAGCCCAGTTTCGGTGCTCGTTGGACGCACCGACGCTGGCCGTGTGCTGCGTCATGAGGTGGGCCGCGTTGGCCAGGGCGGCGGCCAAGGCAAAGGTGATCGTCACGGTCACGTCATCACGTCCAACCGGGCTCTCCGACGTTCAACCACCGGCACCAGCTTCGCATCGATGCAGGCAGGCGATATCCTGCGCGTCGGATGCCTGCCGTCTCGTCACGCGAGCGGGAGACGATGTGCAGATCCCCAGGAGACCTGTCGATGGAAACCAGGATTCGTATCGGGTCGCGCTCGACTCTCTCACAATGCAGTTGAGGCCCGCAGTTCGGCCAGGCCATGGCGGACGACGGTATCCTCGCCGCAGGTTGCCTCCAGTGTGTAGCGACCCCCGCCGAGGGCGTAGATCCGGACGGCGAGGTCCCGGTCGAGGAAGGCAGGAGCGGCAAAGCGGACGGCGAGCCTCTCGAGGCGTGTGGGATCTCCTTCGCACACCGTCCTGACCACTGCTCGCGCGCACAGGGCCATTGTGCAAAGGCCGTGCAGAAACGGCCCTTCGTAACCGCTTCGGCGGGCCGCCTCCGCGTCGAAGTGATGCTCGCTGAAGTCGCCCGAGACGTGACCGTAGCGGCGCGCCATGTCCTGATCGATTCGGACCACCTCCTCGGCAATGAGATGCTCATTGCCGAAGGCGGCCACAGCGTGGTCGGGCAGAGCCGGTCCGGTCGGGTCGGCGGTGGCCCCGAGCATCACCGTGGTCCACCATTGCTCTGCCACGAGGTTCTCTTCGGCGTCATAGGTCTTGTGCAACAGCGTGATGCGCAGGTTCCCGCCCGACGATCTGGCGCTGTAGGTCTCGACGATGGTCCGGAGCGTCTCGTCGGGCACGATTGGTCGGTGCAGCAGCAGCTCGTGTTGGCCGTGGACGCCTCCGCGTGCCTCAGCAAACACGGATTCGGGCACCAACTCGAGCATGGCCGCGAACTGGGTGCGGTATGTCTGTGTGGCGATGGCGGTCGGTGGGAGGGCAGTGCCGTCGAAGTACCGCGGATTGTGGTCGAGGGTTGCCTCGCCGAACGCCGCCGCGCTTTCCGCGTCGATCACCAGCTCGTAGGGCCCCGCTCGGTCCCCGGCGGTCAACACGATTGCATTGGTCAGGCGGTCGCGGAGACGGCGCCACCGGGCCGCACCGGCGTCTGTTGGCCGGCAGGGCTGCCCCACACCACGTCGGCTGAGAATTGACGGTTCAAGATGTCCGCGTCACGCTGATCGTGCCCGGCTTGAAGACCAGCCCTGCATCCTTCGACCGCCGCGGCGGCATCGGCACTTGCGACCCCCGCGACCGGACGCGCGACTCATGAGGATCGCCCTCTGTTCGCCCGGGCGGCGGCATGACGGCCGGCGCGCCGGCCGAAGAAGGATCCATCACCGAGACTGATGCCGCTGGCGTAGTGACTGGCCGCCAGGCTGGCCGCCGTCCGCCCGACCGCATAGAGACCAGGCAGGGCCCCACCGGCGCCAGCAACCGCCGCACCGTCGGGGTCGGTCACCAGACCGCCGAGTGTGAAGGTGGCATAGATCGCACCGTGGTCGACGCGCAGGTCAACCGCGCCGATGCCGCTCGCCGGTGGCACGCCGATGGGTTGCAGGAACGGCGCTCGCTTGTGGAACTGCGGGTCCTCGCCTCGGGCGGCGGCCTCGTTGTACTCGCGCACGGTGCGAGCGAGAGCTTCGGGCGGGACCTCGAGTTCGACGGCAAGCTCCTCGGGAGTCGTCGCGGCGAATCCGACGCGAAGCCCGAGAAGGTTCCGCTCGTGAATCACGTCGTCAGTGATCATGTAGACGCAGCCGTCGTTGTCGCGGAGGGCATGGAGCCCGATGCGGCCCGTGTAGGCGTCCTCGTTGATGAATCGCTCGCCGCGGCGATTGACAAGGATCCCTTTCGCCAGGCGGTGAGGCGGACCGAGCGGCAGCGCACACTCGAAGGAACCGAGCCTGGTTGTCGCCGCGCCGGCCCCGAGACCCATGCGTATCCCTCGGCCGTCGTCGTTCGGGGTTCCAATCCGCCATGCCGCATCGGGCACATGGGCGAGAGGGCAGTGCTCTGCGACCATCGCCTCATTGGAGATGAAGCCGCCCATGGCCAGGATGACCCCGCCCCGAGCCCGAATGTTTCGGCTGCCGTCGTCGCTCCGTACCCGTACTCCGACGACTTCTCCCGCATCGACGACGAGGGTCTCGGCCCGGGTGTCCGCCATGACGCGGGCAGAGCTCCTTTCCACGGCAGCGCCAAGGCGCTCCATCAGAAAGCCGCCGGCGGAATCGATGCACTGCGGCTTGTGCCCGCGCGGCACCGGGACGGCTATTTCGTCAAAGGGATAGCTGTCCTCCCCTCCGCTGAAGAGCAGACCCGAATCATCGGCTGATTCACGGTTCGGCTCGTCGCAGAATGCGGCCCGGAAGGGAACGCCGATCGACAGCAACCAGTCGTAATGGTCGGGTGAACCCTGGCAATAGGCGTCGACGCGGTCGCCGTCGACCTCAGGGCCGAGAGCTGCCAGGAGGAACGCCGCCATGTTGTCGGGCGAGTCGTGGTAGCCGCACGCCTTCTGGAGAGCCGTGCCACCTCCCAAGTAGATGAGACCGCCGGAGTTCGCCGACGTGCCACCCGGCGCCGTGGCGCGTTCTACAGCCAGCACGTCCACTCCAGCCTGGCTCGCCGCCACGACCGCCGAGGAACCTGCCATGCCAAGGCCGGCCACAACCACGTCGACCGTCTCGTCGAAGCGAATGTCGTTGACCTCATGCGCCGGAATTGAGTCCATGTCGGCATTCTTCCCGAATTTCTGCGGTGCAGCAGCTTCGGGCAGCGCAACGTCGAGGGCTGACCTCAAGTTGGGCCCGGAAACGCCGATACCGCAGAACGATAGAAGCTGACGCGTAATCAGCCGATACGACAACGACAGTGCCAAGACCATGAACCACGCCAGCGCGGAACGATCCCTAGGCTTCGAGGACGACGACTGCCCGTTTTGTGACCGTACAGACGACCACGAACATCAGATGTATCACATCCGCCGGCGGGAGCTCCACGACCTCCTCTATGGGCAGATACCGCTGACGTACTACCCACGTCACAAGGGAGTCCGCGGCCACTGAGACTGCGGCGCGGCGCTGTCGGCGCGTCATGCCCAGACCCGGTGTCATCCGTACGAACACCCTCGGGTGCGGGTGGCAAGCTGAGCTTCCGACTGGCTGCCGAGCACCAGAATGACGCGTCAGCCGGACAGGGGCGCTTCCACAACGACCTCATTGCGGAGCCGGATACGTTTTGCTCCATGGGACAGCCTCTGGCCGACTTGGTCGGTCCTGATCTGCGCGTGCTCTTCTGTGGGATCAATCCTGGGACGCTCTCGGGCGAACTCGGTCTGCATTTCGCCCGCCCGGGCAACCGGTTCTGGAAGTTGCTCTATGCCGGTGGATTCACGCAATCCGTTCTCTTGCCCGCCGAACAGCACATCCTGCCCGAGCTCGGTGTTGGCATCACGAACCTCGTGGGGCGAGTGACCGCCGCCGCCAGCGAACTCGGTGTTCTCGAACTGCGGGAAGGCGCGACACAGCTCGCGGCCAAGGTGCACACCCTGCGGCCTCGCTCTGTGGCGGTGCTCGGGTTGCAGGCGTACCGGACGGCCTTTGGCCGACCGCACGCAACGATCGGCTTGCAGCCCGAACTCCTCGACGGCGCCCTCCTTTGGCTGCTGCCCAACCCGAGCGGCCTCCAGGCTCGCTATCAAGTCCCGGAGATGAGCGAAATGTACGAGTCGCTCTTCGTCGCCACCGAGCGGACCTGACCCGAGACCGTCGTTGTCCAACGACGCCGGTTCGGTCGGATATCCGTTCGTGGCGAGAGATGCGCGACTGCAGGGTGACACCCGTAAGCTCAGCGTGTGGTCACACCTCGAGTGCATGGGACGATCGACATCGACGGCCTGGCCGTCTTCTACGAGACCGAGGGCGACGGCGAGCCCATCGTGCTGCTGCATGGAGGGTTGGCGGACAACTCCAC
Source organism: uncultured Acidimicrobiaceae bacterium (assembly GCA_963744045.1). Classification (GTDB taxonomy): domain Bacteria; phylum Actinomycetota; class Acidimicrobiia; order Acidimicrobiales; family RAAP-2; genus Bog-473. The sequence goes on along the minus strand of CAVUSB010000002.1, from coordinate 109,411 downwards.
GTGGGCTGCGCAGTTCGCAGGGTTCGCGCCGCACCGGCGCGTCGTGGCCCCGGAGCGACAGGCCCAGGGCCACACTCCCGATCGATCCGGTCCCCTTCGCTACGAGGCGATGGCCGATCAGACGATCGAATTCCTCGTCACCTTGGGCTTGGGTCCGGTCGACCTGCTCGGCTGGAGCGACGGGGGCATGGTGGGCACGTTGATCGCCGCAGAGCGCCCCGAACTCGTCCGGACGCTGACCGTGACCGGTTCGGGATTTTCCAGTGCCGGATACGTCCCGGGCGCAATGGAGGATCTCGTGGCCTTGACGCCGGGCGACGAAGACATGGAGATGTTCGTCGCAATGTACGCCCTGGCCTCGCCCGACGGTCCAGAGCACTTCCCCGAGGTGTGGGCGAAGATCCGCACCATGTGGGCCGAGCCGTTCGACTGGACTGCCAAGGTGAAGCGGATAACCGCACCGACCCTGGTCATTGTCGGTGATGACGACTACGTCAGCGTCAACCATGCCGAGGAGTTCTCCCGCCTGGTTGCACATGGACAGCTGGCGGTCGTACCCGGCGCATCGCACGTGCTCCCGATGGAGAAGCCCGACGTCTTCAACCAACTCGTCCTTGCGTTCACGGCAAACCCAGAGCCGGACACGTTGATGCCACTCCGGCGCAAGACACACCGCTGACAGCACCGATGTTGCGCCTCCACGAGGGGCGCTCCTCTCCGGCCACGTCGCCGTCCCGCTTGACCCATCGGGGCCGGCGGACTGAGATGCGTCCATGACAGCCATTGCCCGCTTGGGAGCAGTATCGCTCGACGGTGACGACCCGAAGTCCCTGGCGGATTTCTGGCGCGACCTCCTGGAACTCGAGGTCATGTTCGAGTCTGAGGATTTCGTCGCCCTCAAGGGGGCCGGCGTGCTCATCACCACCCAACGGGTCGCCGATCACCAACCTCCGGACTGGCCCGAGACCACAGTGCCGAAGCAGATCCATCTCGAGCTGGCCGTGAGCGATCTCGACGCGGCCGAAACGCGGGCGGTCGAGCTCGGTGCCGTCACGTCGCAGACCCAACCAAATCCGGATGTCTGGCGGGTGCTGCACGATCCGGCCGGTCACCCGTTCTGCATCACGACGATGATCCCCGAGGCGTAGGCGACGAAAACAATCGGCGGACCACCGGCCGAGCGCGCGTTGGTCTGATGCCTTGCGGCGAGCGACGACGCGAGCGGGCTGCCACATGGGCTCGACGAGGTCAGGCCGCACCCCGTTCGACCTGTACCCTGTGTCGGCCCGTCCGTCACAGAAAAGGAGGTCGGCCGGTTGCCTGCTTGCTCCCGTTGCCTGGTTGAGGTGCCTCCGGGGACTGCGCTCTGTCCCAAATGCGGGGCCGCCATCCGGCCGCCCGCCACCGTGCGACAGATGCCAAAGCGGGTCGGCAAGACGCGACAACGACTCAACGCTCTGAGCGCGCAAGACCGGGTGTTCGGCCCCGCCACCTTGATCCTCCTCGCTTCGTTCTGGCTGCCGTGGTACAGCGTCGGACCCTTTTCGCTCAATGGACTCAGTGTGCACGGCTGGTTGTTCATCGCGGTGCTGAGTGCAATCGTGCTTGTGCTCTACGTGTTCATCACGGCGTTCGGCGTCGGCGACCTCGCTGCACAGGGCCGTCTGTCCAAGGATCAGCTGCTGGCGGTCCTCACCGGCGTCAATCTGGTCCTCGTGGTGTTGGCGTTCCTGCTCAAGCCGGCGGGCTTCAGCTGGTCGTGGGGTGCGCTCCTCGCGCTGGCCGCTGCCATCGTTGCCTTTGTGCCGTTCGGCGTACCCCTCATGCAGGCACGACGCCGGCGCTGACTTCGCAGGCCGGGAGCGTGACGCACCGCCGCACTCTCTGATGCGTCGTCGCCGGCATGCCCCTGATCGGAGGTTCGAACGAACCGATACGCTCGCCGGCGTGAGGATCGCCGTCATCGGCACGGGAAACATGGGAGGAGCCTTCGCGTCACGGGCGCTTGAGAAGGGCCACCGCGTCGTCGTCTGGAATCGGACACCTGATCGGTGCGGCCCGCTCGTCGCGGCCGGCGCCCAGCAGGCCAACTCGCCCGGAGAGGCGGCGTCGGAGGCGGACGCCGTCCTGGTCGTGCTGGCGGACGACGCAGCCGTGCTCGATGTCTGCCTGGGGGCGGAGGGCGTGTTGGCATCGCTCGAACCCGCTTCGGTGTTCGCCAACGTCAGTACCGTTGCGCCCAGCACGAGCCGGCGCCTCGCCGACGCCGGCCCTCCGGACCGGGTCCTCGACAGTCCGGTGATGGGTTCACCGGAGATGATCGCCGCTGGTCTCGGGGGCTTTCTCATCGGGGGCCCACTTCGAGCGATCACGGCCGTGGACCCGCTCTGGACGGATCTCGGCTCGGGCTACACGCACTGCGGCCCGAGCGGGACGGGGGCAACCATGAAAATCGTCCAGAACATGCTGCTGATCACCGGGGTGGCGGCGCTCGCCGAAGGTATCGTCACCGCCCGGGAGAACGGCCTCTCCGAGGAGTTGATCCAAAGCGTGATGGCGGACAGCGCCGTCGTGAGCCCCGCGAGCAGGGTCCGGTTGGCGAGTTTGCTCGACGATGCCCACCCGGGCTGGTTCTCGCCGCTGCTCGCCCGCAAGGACATTCGCCTTGCCATTGATCTGGCCAGACAAGCCGGTATTCCCGCCCGAAGCGGTCCCGCTGCGGAATCTCTCCTGACCACCGTCATCGATGAGGGGAAGGCATGGCCGGACTTCGCTGCCCTGATCGAAGCGTTCAGGCACTGAGATCTACGACGATTCGGATGGTTGTGTCGCCGGCGTTCGTCGTCGAGGAATACACGGACTCGTGAGATAGGCGTCGAAACGATGCGCGTGGGAATTTCCGTTGGCACGGCGTTCGGCACGGATGGTCCTCGCGGCCATCGCGAGGGGCCACTCGAGGTGCTGAGCCAGGCCCAGGCGGCCCGCCGGGCCGGCCTCGACAGCTTGACCTTGGGCGACCACCACGCCACCGGCCCGGCTGCCTACGTGCAGAACGTGCCGATGCTCGGCCGCATTCTGGCGGAATGGCCCGACCGGCCCGTCGGCTGCTTGTTTCTCGTCCCCTTGTGGCACCCGGTACTGATGGCTGAGCAGATCGGAACGCTCGCCGCCATGTCGTCGGGGTCGTTCATCGTCCAGGCCGGACTTGGCGGCGGCGCCGGTCAGTTCCGGGCCATGGGGGAGCAACTGAAGCAAAGAGGTGCCCGCTTTGAAGAGGGACTCCAAGTCGTCCAGGCCCTGCTGCGTGGCGAAGCAGTCGACAGCGGCCTTTTCGGCATTCGCGGAGCCCAGGTCGCTCCGCTCCCGCCCGACGGGGTGGAATGGTGGATCGGCGGAGGTGTGCGGAAAGCGATAGAGCGAGCCGCCCGGCTCGGTGACTGCTGGTACGGCAACGCAGACCTCACGCCCGACACGGCCCGTCGTGACATGGAGATCTACCAGGAGGCGTGTGCTCGCTCGGGTCGCGCTCCGGTCCGGATCCCCATCCGAAAGGACGTGTTCATCGCCGAAGACCGGGTCGAGGCGGAGAAGGTCGGCGACGCCCTCGATCGCCGGAGGCTACCGGGGCTTCGATCGCCGAGCGGTGGCCTACGGCGATCCGGAAAGCGTCGCGGAACAGCTGTCGGTCTTCGGAGCTCTGGGCTTCACGGACATCATCATCAGGACCATGTCCCCGATCCCGTCCCGGATGGGAGCCGACGCGGCGGCCCGTTCCGTTGAGCTGGCAGCCGAGGTTCGCTCCCGGCTCGCCTGACTGGGCCCCCGACCGGTCCGACGGTCCGGGTCGAGTGGGACGTATCCCGATAATCTCCGACTGTGCCCGACGAATGGCCCCGGGTCTCGTACGAGGATTGGAACGAGACGTGCGACACCCTGCACGCCCACACGCAGCTCCTGGGGAAGCTGGCCGTTGCGCTGGCACCACCCGAACCGCAACTCCAGCACGCGGCGCTCCGATTGACGGCGAGAGGATGGGAGACCGCTCCCCTGCCGGCACCCGACGGGTCGGGTGTCCTGGGCGTCACGCTCGACCTGCGCACCCATGAGGCGGTCGTCGAGCACAGCGACGGGCGCACGGCGAACATCGGGCTCACGCCGCACCGGTCAGTTGGAGAAGTGACGAGGGAGGTCTTGCAGACCGTTCGCAGCTACGTGGGCGACTTCGACGTCAACCTGCAGCCACAAGAGGTTGCCTGGACCGTGCCACTGCACGAGGACGAGCTCCACGCCCGCTACGTGCCCGAGCAGGTAGCGGCCTACTTTGCGGCCGCCACGCAGGCCGCGCTCGTGCTGGCGGCGTTCCGGGCGCCCTACCGCGGTCGGTCGACACCGGTCAACGCGTGGTGGGGGTCGTTCGACCTGGCCACGAATCTGTTCTCCGGCCAGCCGGCCGATCCGCCTTCCGACGATTTCATCATGCGCAATGCCATGGACTCCCAGGAGGTTGCCGTGGGCTGGTGGCCGGGCGACGCCCGCTACGGAAGAGCCGCCTTCTACGCCTATGCACACCCTGCGCCCGCCGGCTTCGCCTCTGCGTCCCTCTCGCCCGGAGCGGCTCGCTGGGATGGGGCACTGGGTGAATACGTTCTCGACTGGGACGATGTCGTCTCCAGCCCGGACCCGCACGGGTCTGCGGTCAGATTCGCCCGCTCAGCATTTCAACACGCTTGTCGCGTCTGCTCGTGGGATCCGAAGCCTTGCCGCAAGCGCCGAAGGTTCACCGCCGCCGGTCGCGTAGGTCCGCCCGATGTCCACGACACGGTAGCTCGACTACAACGACTCACCACCATGAGCGGCCGTCGGAAGATCGCGACACGGTAGTTCGACAGTCCAGTAGTGGAACGCGTCCGTCGGCACCTTCACCTCCTTGTTCGGAGAAGCCGCGACACACTCCTTATCCCATGTGGTTGCCAAGCTCGACTCCCAGTTCAGACCTTCCGAGCGGTAGTTGGAGACCCGGAAGCAGACGATGGTCACCACCGCTATCTGAGCCACGAACAGCACCTTGGCCACTTGGAAGAAGCGCCGACGATTTGACGGGCTTGGGCTGTCGACGAGGACGGCGGTGGCCGAGGCCAGGAGGAAGACCGGCATAACGCAATAGCGATACGCAAACACGTCACGATTCCACACCGGTGCCACGAACCCCACCACGGCGTAGGCCACCAGAACGCCAGCGAGGATTCTCCGGCTTGATTGGGCGTAAAGCATCAAGACCGCCACGATGATGCCCACGGCCAGCGTCGCACCGATGGCGAAGAGTTGGCTATTGCGGATTCCCTTGTCGCCGACGAGGAAAACGGCGAAGACATGGACGGCGAGATCGTGAGCGATTTTCGACGCCGTATTTGGGGCCGCGAGCAGGGAGACGGCAGAACCGTTGCTGTTCTTCGTGTGCAGCACCACGATGCCCTGAAGGACGAGGCCGGCGCCGAAGGACGCAGCGACAACCCAGGCCGCTCGGGTCTTGCGGACGAGGGCCCACCCGATGGCGAGCGGAACGAACAGGGCGCAGGTCACGGTTGCCGTCGCGGCCAGAAACGCCACGACGCTGCGCAAGGTGACCTCTATTGGTTGCTCCCTCAACGAGAGGAGCGCCCACGGTAGGACTGCGGCAAACGCCCAGATCGTGTCGACCACGTTGGCGGTGCTCTCGGCCCCCAGCGCAGGCATGAGGACGACGAGCGATGCCAAAGCCACGCGGACAGGCTTGGTTCTCACCCACCTCTCGCAAGCCCAATAGGTGAACCAGGCAAGGAGGGCAGTCACGATGCAGCCCGTGACGGCGAAGTAAAAGGCGAGGTCGTTGATCGGCACCCAGCTCGCTGGTATCGCGAAGAGTCGCGGAGGGAGCTGGAGGTAGCCCTCGTAGCCCCGCAGCATCACGGCGAAGCCACCGGAGTCGTGGACCTGCTGGAAATATTCGAATCCGTCTTCGGCCCAGATCGTGCGCCAGCTGGGAATCCCAGCCTGACGGAACAGCGGCAAGACAACCGCACCCACGACGAGCAACAGTCCTAAGACGATGGATTGAGGCCCATCCCAACCGGCTCGCTTTGGGGCCGGGAGCGATCCGGCATGTGTGTCATGAAGATCGGACATGTGCAGCGTCAGTTTGGCACCTGCACCAACTGAGGGCAGGCCCAGTAAGCCACCTGGCAGCCCAGCCCTACCGACAAAGAGTTACAGAGCCGACCGCAGAGAAACGACGAGGGAGATGAGTCGAAGCGTGGATTTGACGACCATCGCTCTGAGGACGAGAAGGTACTGCGTGACGGCCGGTCCTCCGGGTCTCCGCTCCGAAAGCCGAGTCGGACTCCTGGCTTCTGGTTGCCGTCAACGTGGTTCTTGTCTCGAAGAGCACCCCACGCGCGCGAATTCCTGCACAGGGTTCCCGGCTAGGTGGGCGCCGATATCGTCGAACGCGCCTGCGTGCTGGCACCCGTCACGAGCGCCGTGGTGAGCGAGGGCGGACTCATTGCAGATGACTCGGTGGGCTGCGGCTCTCACACACGCTCGAGTTGCTGGCCGGAGCATCTTCCTGAGCCGCTCGGGCGGCGCGAACCGCTCGACGCAGCGACTCGGCGGGTTCATAATCTGAGCATGCACCCACGGCGCCTCAGCATTCCCGACGCTCGGGGACACGGCGCGACGCTGCGCCTCACCAGGCACCCCGAGCAGCGCAAGATCGTGCTGAGTCACTGGCGAGACGGCGTATGCGTGGCTTCGACACCCGTCGAGTTGAGCGAAGTGCCCGCCCTGATCGGTGCCCTGGCCGATGCCCTCGGAGATGCCATCGACGTCCCGACGGAGCGCACCGTTCCGCCGTCGAGGGGATCCCTGCTCTCGGTGATCCGAGGATGGCTCCGACCAAGACTGGCGCAGATCACCGACCTCCGCCCGGCGCGCCATCCCTCCAAGGACGAGCAGGCCTCCTGACCAGGTCGCGGGGCCAGGCGCTACGGTGCCTCCGACGGCCAGAGCTGGCAATTGTACCGATCGGAGCGTGGCGATGACATCGAAATCTGACTTCACACCTGACGAATGGAAGCTGATCCTCGAGGCGCCCCCCAGTGCTGGAATGATCGTCGTCACCGCCCAGCGAGGTGGTTCCTTGCGAGAGACCATCGCCATGGCCAAGTCCTATGTCGAAGCCCGCCAGCAGCACGGCAACAGCCAGCTTCTCGACGACATCGTCGCGGCAAAGCCCGAGCGCGACCACGCGCACTCGCACTCCCTCGAGGACCTCAAGCAGCGTGGACTGCAACACCTGCGTGAGTCCGTCGCCCTGCTGCAGAGCAAGGCGACGCCCGAGGAGGTCGACGAGTACCGACGGTTCATCGTCACTCTGTCGCAGCACGTGGCCGCCGCCCACCGGGAGCACGGTCACGACGTCAGCGAGGCCGAGCAGGCGGCGATCAACGACATCACCGAAGCGCTCAACTCGCCGGCCGCGTGACCCGGCGCCTGGCCTAGGACTGTCGGCAACCACTCTCCACGGGGGCGCTCACTTCGATTCCGGTCAGCCCCACCAGAGACAGCGGCCGCGTCACGCCGACCCGGGCTCGTGCCAACCCGCGCTGCTACATTTCGGCGGTGGACCGGGAACGATTCGGGCTGATCGACTTCGATTGGTTCCACGAGGAGGAACTGCCCGCGCTCCTCCAGCAGCGCGGCGCCATCTTCTCCGAGGCCGACGCCCTGGTCGTGCGCCCGCTCGGGGTCCAGCTCCCCGACGGGAGGGCCTACACCTACATGCCCGAGGGCCCGACGTTCTCCGTGGAGGCCGGCACCGCTGCCGCCGCGACCGTCGTCGAGCTCTCCCTCAATGCCTGGTGCGCCTTCACCTGGGAGCTCAAGACCTGCTTCGCGCTCGTCTACGCCGATCAACTGACCGTCTCCCGGGGCAGCTTCGGCCAGATGGCGCGCTGGGAGCCGGCGCTGCGTGCCGCCTTCAGCGATCAGAGCGTGTTCGATCTCGACCATCCGGTCCCCGTCGAGGACGAAGCCGGACGCCACGTGGATCTCACGAGGAGCTTCACCCTCGACGACCCGGTCGAGGAGATCCGGGACTTCCTGCACCACGTCGGCTTCGTGCACCTCCGTGGTGTCCTCGACGCCTCCGAGATCGCCGCCCTCACGGCCGACGTCACTGCTGCGCTCGGTCGGGCGCGACCCGACGACCGGAAATCGTGGTGGACGACGGTCGATGGGCGCGAGGTGTGCAACCGGGTGAACTACCTCAACGAGGGGTCGGCCAGGATCGCCGCTCTGGGCGCCGACCCACGCTTCCTCTGCATTGCCGCACTGGGAGGCAACGATCTCCGCGATGCCCACGATCGGCTCGATGGCAACGGCGTGGTCATCAAAGTGCCGGGTTCCTCCGGGGGCCTCGCCGACCTGCCCTGGCATCGCGATTGCGGCATGGGTGGCCATCCGGTGAAATGCCCGATGCTCAACGTCGGGATCCAGCTCGATGCCGCCACGCGGGAAAGCGGACAGCTGCAGTTGATCCCGGGATCGCACAAAGGCACCTCCCGCTTACCGAGTGCACGCGAGGCCGCGGCACATCCGGTCGTCGCGCTCAGCACCGACCCCGGCGACGTGACCGTGCACTTCGGCCACACCCTCCACGCCGCGCCGCCGCCGGAGGACCTGCGCGCGGCGGGCCGTCGTGCGCTCTACCTCTCGTTCGTGCCGCCGTTGACCTTCGAGATGGTCGGGCCCGGCCAGGGCTACAACGACGTGCTCTTCACCCGGAGTGAGGGGCGGGTGCAGCACGTCGACCAGTTCCGCTGAGGTTTCCTGCCTCGGACGACGCCGGTCCGGTGAGATCCATCCGCAGCCGGGTCAATGTCGAGGACTTGATCCGCCACGCCCCACCCTCCCGCGCATAGGCCTCGTGATAGTGGCCGTCCCCCTGGAGCCGCGTCCCGTCCGGCCACACGATGTGGTCGTGCAACGCCCAGATCCCGGTGGCGGTGGTCGACGACGTCAGGGTGATTTCGGGCATGTGACCGTGGTGCACCGTGACGGTGCCGGCGAGCGTCTGCTCCAGGAAGTCCACGAACGCGTCCGCGCCGCTGACCACGCCGCCGCCAGATGCCGTCGTGTCCACGACGGCGTCGTCGGTGAAGACCTGCCGCATGCCCGCCCAGTCCTTCGTGTCCATGGTGCGGAAGTAACGCGCCTTCAGCTGCTTGATCGCCTCAATGTCATCCACCGATGCCACCCCCTCCGCTCAGGAGTACCGCGCCGCCCGGGTGCCCGGAGGGTTGAAGGTTCCGGGGACGGCATCGGGGTTCTCGACGCAGACCTCGCACTCCAGGCCGTCCGGATCGCGGAAGAACAGGCTGAGCATGGGCCCGAAGTCGGTGACGAAGTCGTCGGCCGCGGCGCGGGCCATGAGCCGCTCGCGGATCGTCTCGAAATCCTGGAGGGACGCGGCCTGGAGAGCCAGGTGATCGAGCCGGCCACGACCGAACATCGGGGTCTGCCGGTCGGCTTCGGAGTTTCCCTCTATCTCAAAGACGTTGAGCTCGGCCCAGTCGCCGATCTTGATGATGGAGAGACGGGGGCCCTTCCCATCGGGGAACTCGGATCCGTCGTGGAGGACCTCAGCCTCGAAGACCTCCTCATAGAAATTCTGGAGGCGTGCTGCGTCGTTGCTGATCACCGCGACGTGGTTCAGGCCCCTCAACAGCATGGTGTCTCCCTCCGAGTGGTCAGCCGACGATTTCGCTGGTCTGCAGGACGGGAGCGATGGTCGTGTAGTTGGCGACATCGGCGAGTACGTCGGCCGTGCCCTCGGCGGCCATCGCCGTCTGCAAGGCGTCGAGGGAGTCGAACGTCAGGTGCACCGCGGCGACATGGGGACCGTCGACACCCTTGTCGATCTCGACGCTGAGGGGCGACCACGTGCGTGCAGCCAGCGGGACGTGCTGCTCCCGGTAGTAGTCGTGGTCGAACGACGCGCCCTCGGTCGCCGGATAGAACACGGACACACGGATCATGGAATGCTCCCTCGGTCGGCTCGTGGCAGTCTGCCAGCTGAGGACGACGGCGTCAGGAGCGGCGCGTCTGGCGGTCCGGGGCGTCGGGGTCGACACCCCAACTGGACACCCAGGTGGGCGTGATGCGGATGACCTCGCGGCTCATGAACGGCACCGGCGGCTCCACGTCGTCCTGGGCCACCGCGGTGCCGCGGATCTCGAGGCCGCGCACCGTCCACGGGTCCCGCGAGACGAGGTCGTCGACAACGAGGGCGACCTGGCCGTTGGCCTGGACGTTGCGGAACTTTCGGGTGGCACCCATGCCGTGGCCGCCGATGACGATGTCGCCGGTCTCCTCGTCGAAGAATGCGCCGACCGGGCTGTTCTGGGGTGCCCCGTTCGCATCGACGGTGGCGAGGCGGGCCAGGGGCTGGCTCTGCAGGTAGTCGCGCTCGACGTCGGTAAGGGTGAGGGTCATGGCCCGTAGCGTACGAGTCCGGGCACGCACCGCGTCCGTCCGCACCGCATCAGCGGAAGTCCCGGCTGGCCGGCACCGCCGTCCCCACCACCAGCGCCTCCACCCGTTCGGCGTCGAAACTGACCGCCCCCTGCCCCTTGCGCACGCGCCCGCGGATCAACAGCACGGGCGCGTGGCGGGCCACGTGCTTCCAGCGGGCCCAGGCGCCGCGGGAGAAGACCACGTTCACGTGGCCCGTCTCGTCCTCCAGGTTGACGAAGACCGCGCCCCGCGCCGTCTCGGGATGCTGGCGATGCGTCACCACCCCGGCGACCGAGGCCCGTTCGCCGTCCTCGCACGCTTCCAACGCCGCCGCCGTGCACACGTCCATGGCCTCGAGCCGCTCCCGGGCCAGGTGCATGGCCGTGCGCTCGGGCGCCAGCCCCAGCGCCCACAGATCGTCACCCACCGAGTCGTAGAGACTGGGCGCGGGCAGCGGCGGCGCCTCGGCCCCCACCACGATGCCCGGCAGGCGGTCCGGCGTGCCCTGGGCCGCCGCCCCCGCCGCCCACACCAGACGGCGCCGGGAGGCCGCCATGCCGCCGCCCTCCTCCTCCCCCGCCCTGCCACCATCTGCACGCTCGGGAACCTCGGGGTCGAGCGCGCCGGCGGCGGCCAATGTCTCGAGCTGCGCCTGGGTCACGCCCGCCCGCCGCACCAGATCCTCGCCGCCGGCCCAGGGGCGGCCGGCCACGATGCGCCCCGCCGTCGTGTCGCCCACGCCGCGCACCGACCCCAGCCCGAGACGCAGCACCGCCTCGCCCGGCCCGGCGGGCTCGAGCGAGGCGCCCACCTCGGAGCGGTTCACGTGCGGCCGGCGCACGCGCACCCCGTGCCGGCGGGCGTCGGCCACCAGCGACTGGGGAGACCAGAACCCCATGGGCTGCGAGTTCAACAACCCGGCGGTGAACGCCGCCGGGTAGTGGTGCTTCAGCCAGGCCGACGAGTACACCAGGTGGGCGAACGAAACCGAGTGCGACTCGGGGAAGCCGAAGTTGGCGAAGGCGGCCAGCGCCTCGAAGACCTGGTCCGCCACCGCGCCCGTCACGCCGCGCGCCGCCATGCCGTCGAAGAGCCGGGCCCGCATCTTCTCCATGCGCGCCGCCGAGCGCTTGGCCGCCATGGCCTGCCGCAGTTCGTCGGCGTCGGCCGGGCTGAAGCCGGCGATGGCCACGGCCATCTCCATGAGCTGCTCCTGGAAGAGCGGGACCCCGAGCGTGCGCTCGAGGATCGGCTTCAGCAGCGGGTGCAGGTAGGTGACCTCCTCCTCGCCCCGGCGCCGGCGGATGTAGGGGTTCACCGCATGGCCCTGAATCGGACCCGGCCGGATGAGTGCCACCTCAATGGCGATGTCGTAGAACCGGCGCGGCTCCACCCGGGGCAGGGTTCCCATCTGGGCCCGGCTCTCGACCTGGAAGACCCCGACCGTGTCGGCCCGGCACAGCAGGTCGTAGACGGCGGGCTCCTGGGGCAGCTGCCCCAGGTCGACCTCCACCCCGTAGAAGCCACGCACCAGGTCGACCATGCGGTGCAGCGCCTCGAGCATGCCGAGGCCGAGCAGGTCGAACTTCACCAGTCCGATGGCGGCGCAGTCGTCCTTGTCCCACTGCAGCACGCTGCGCCCCGGCATGCGTCCCCATTCCACCGGGCACACCTCGACCACCGGTCGGTCGCACAGCACCATGCCGGCCGAGTGGATGCCGAGGTGGCGCGGCCGGTCGAGCACCTCGGCTGCCAGCTCGGCCACCAGCGGCGGCACCCCGCCCCCCTGGGCCTCCGAGACCTCTTCGACGGCGGCGGCGGACGAGATGCCGCGCCCGTGCCCGGCGTCGATGCCGGCCGACCAGGCGTCCACCTGCTCCTGCGTGAAGCCGAACGCCTTGCCGACGTCACGCACGGCCGAACGCGGCCGGTACGTGATGACGTTGGCCACCTGCGCCGCGTGGCGGCGGCCGTAGCGCTCGTACACGTACTGAATGACCTCCTCGCGCCGCCCCGACTCAATGTCCACGTCGATGTCGGGCGGCCCGTCACGCGCCGGTGAGAGAAAGCGCTCGAACAACAGCCCGAGGTCGACGGCGTCGACGTTGGTCACACCGAGCGCATAACAGACGGCCGAGTTGGCCGCCGAGCCGCGGCCCTGGCAGTAGATGTCGAGCCGCCGGCACACCTGCGCGATGTCCCACACCACGAGGAAGTAGCCGGCGAAGCCCAATTGCCCGATCACCGCCAGCTCGTGCTCGAGCTGCTTCCAGGCGCCGGGCACCCGCTCGGCCCCGGGCGGCCCGTAGCGCGACAACGCACCCTCGGTCACCAGCTGGCGCAGGTAGCCCTGCTCGTCCATTCCCGCGGGGACGGGGAAGTCGGGCAGCCGCGGCGCCACCAGGCGCAGGTCGAAGGCGCAAGCACGGCCGAGCTCGGCGGCGCGCTCGACGACGCCGGGCCAGCGGGCGAAGCGCCGGGCCTGCTCGGCGGCGGAACGCAGGCAGGCCGCCGGTGCCGAGGGCAGCCAGCCCTCCAGCTCGGCCAGCGGGCGCCGCGCCCGCACCGCGGCGAGCGTGGTGGCGAGCCGGAAGCCGGCCGGCGTGGCGTAGTGCACGTTGTTGGTGGCCACGGCGTCGACGCCCCACTCGACGGCGAGACGGGCCAGCGCGTCGTTGCGCGCCGTGTCCAGCGGATCCCCGTGGTCCCACAGCTCCAACGCGACGTTGGCGCGCCCGAACGCGTCAACCAGGCGCCCTACCTCCCGGGAGGCCGCCCGGGGCCCGGCATCCATCAGCGCGGCGGGGACCGCCCCCTTCCGGCAGCCGCTCAGCACCAGCCAGTGGTCCCCCGCGGCGCGGGCCAGCGCGTCCAGGGTGAAGACGGGCTTCCCCTTCTCCCCACCCGCCAGGTGGGCGTCGGCCAGCACGGTGGACAGCCGGGCGTAGCCCTCGGGATCCCGCGCCAGCACCACGAGGTGCGTGCCGGTCGGGTCGGGCTCGCCGGTGCGCGCGCTGGCCGGCGCCAACGTCACCTCGGAGCCGAAGACGGTGGGCAGCCCGCACACCCGCGCCGCCTCGGCGAACCGCACCACGCCGTAGAAGCCGTGATGGTCCGTCAGCGCGAGCGCGTCCAACCCGAGCCGGTCCGCTTCGGCCACCAGCTCCTCGGGGTCGCTGCTGCCATCGAGGAAGCTGAAATCCGAGTGGGCGTGCAGCTCGGCGTAGCCCTCAGTCATAGACGGCTTCCACCCACCACTGCCCCCGCTCGGTGCACAGCAGGCGCGCCACTCCCTCGGTGGTGACCACCTGCAACCGGGCCCGGCGGCGGCGCACCGACCACCAGCGCTCGGTCACCGGCCAGGGACCCGCCCACCCCAGGACCGGCTGCCAGGGACCGCCCGCGACGGAGAGCTGCTCGATGCCCGCGGTGAGCAATCCCCGGCCGCTCACCTCGACGGCACGGCCGGAGCCGTCTGTGACCTGGGCGCGTAGCGGGGCCCGCAGCACGTCGGTCGGCGCCGGCGGGGGGACGCGCCCGGGCCACGGGGCACCGGGCGCCGCCGCCTCCACCTCGGGACTGCCCCAGGGCAACAAGACCGACTGGTCCGCCGGGTCCCGCCCACCGCGCAACCGGCCCATCACCACGGCCTCCACCCCCAGGCGCTCCTGCACCCGGACGAAGGAGCGGGCGGCCCGGGCGTCGGCCTCGGAGGCGCCGCCGAAGAAGCCGGGCTGGGAGGGAGGCGGCGGGACGTCGGGCCCCCGGTCGGGGTCCTCGCCCCGGGCCACCCGTAGCCGCCGCTCGATGCCGCGGTCGCGCAGCCCGGCCAACTCCCCGCTCTCCACCCGGGCCACCGCGTGGCAGGCGGCAGCGTCCGCGCCGAAGCGGTCCGAGATGCTCGCCGCGGGCAGCGCGGCCAGCTGCGCCAGGGTGGTCACCCCCAGCCGCTGCAAGGTGACGGCCAGGTCGGGGCGGCCCAGCGTGGCCACCGACCAGGGGCCGAGGAATTCCGCCGTCCCCCCCGACGGGACGATCAGCCCCGAGCGGGCGGCCAGCATGGCCGCGAAGAGCCCGTCGGCCACCCCGATGGTGGCCTCCTCGCCCACGATGCCGGCCAGGCGCGCCACCACCGCCGCCTCGCCGCCGAAGAAGCGGGCGGGGCCGCGGGCGGGCAGCGCGCCGACCCCGAGGCGGACCGGATGGACCCACGGGCAGAGCTCGCCCGCCCGCTCCAGCACACGGGCGAACCGCCGCGCCTCCTCCCCCTTCGCTCCTTCCTCGAGCAGATCGGGACACCAGATGACGACCAGCCGTTCCACCACGTCTTCTCCATCACTCCAACCAGGCGCCTGCTCAGGCCGCCTCCGGCCCGTCGCCGGGGTCGGCGCCTCCCGGCAGGCGCGCCTCCATTCCGGTCTGCCGGCGTCCGTCCTGGGAATCCCGGCCCTCCACCGCGCCCGAGCCGGCGGGGAGCCAGAGCGAGCACTCGCTGACCCGGCCGGCGGCCCGGCGGCCGCTGACGCGCACCTCGGCCCGGCGGCGCTGCAGGTGCCCGTGACCCTGGCCGACGCCCTCCCACTCGACCGCGCCGACCGTCAGCGCCAGGTCCCCCCCCTCGGGCCAGGCGGCGGGACCCTCGAGCAGGACCACCAGAGCCGCCTGGCGCTCGCGGGCGCGGGCCGTCAGGTGACGCGCCGCGGTCAGGCGGGCCCGGCCCGGCGGGCGCACCAGGACGGCGTCGACCCCCGAGAGAAGATCACCGGCCGCCTCCGCCCACCCGCTGCCGGGGTGGGGCACGAAGACGACGCGGCGCAGGTCGAGCCCGAGCCCAGCGGCTGCCACCACCCCCGGGTCGGGCAGGCCCACGGCGGCACACCAGCTCCCGGCGGCCGACGCCGCGGCCAGGAGCGCCAGGGCCAGGGTGGTGGCGCCGTGCCCGGGCAGCCCCGCCACCGTGGTGGTCGTGCCCCGCCGCAGGGAACCAGCCGGGAAGAGCGGGGCCAGGGGCGGGGGCACCGGCAGGGTCCGCCCGGCCACGGGCGTGGCGGGGCGGACCCGGTCGGCCAGCCCGGCGGGAAGCTCCCGCGAACGAGAGGACGACGGGTCCCCGGCAGAGAAAGCGAACATATGTTCGTACCATAGCCAGGTCGTGTGCCGCCCGCTCGGGGAGCCGAAAGCCCAGCTCAGCGGGTCGGCGCCGCGCCAGCCTCCCGCTGGGTCACAATGCTCCCGCATGTGCGGCCGCTTCGCTCTCTACACGCCCCCCGCCAAGATCGCCCGCTATTTCCACGCCGACCTGGCCGAGGGGGCCGACGGCGAGCATGCCGCCAGCTGGAACGTCGCCCCGACCGATTCGGTGCTCGGGGTCCGCGATCGCCCGGTCCGGCTCCCAGGACAGGATCCGCAGCAGCAGGGTCCGGCGGAGGGGGGCGGCGAGCCCGAACGAATCCTCATGTCCTTCCGCTGGGGCCTCATCCCGTGGTGGTCCAAGGATGCCAAGTCGGGGAGCCGGCTGTTCAACGCGCGCGGTGAGACCGTGGCCACGCGGGCCTCGTTCCGCGAGGCATTCCGCCAGCGGCGCATCATCGTCCCCGCCGACGGCTTCTACGAGTGGCACAAGACGAAGACCGGCACCAGGCAGCCGCACTACTTCACCCGCGCCGACGGGCAGCCGTTGGCCTTCGCCGGTCTAGCCGAGCGCTGGCGCGACAAGAACGCCGGGCCGGACGCGCCGCTGATCCGGAGCTGCACCGTGATCACGACCTCGGCCGGTCCGGACATGTCCGGCATTCATGACCGGATGCCCGTCATTCTCGATCCCGCCACCTTCGATCTCTGGCTCGATCCCGCCAACGAGGACGTCGAGGAGATGCGCGCACTGCTGCGGCCCCCGCCCGCCGGCACCGTGGTGCACCATCCCGTCGGGACCCGCGTCGGCAACGTCCGCAACAACGATGCCGCACTCGTGGAATCCGTTTGACATCCGAAGCCGTAACGCCGGGGGGCGTATGACAAGGGAGGCCGTATGACATCCGACAGATCCTTCGACCGCACGCGCTTCGATCGCCGCACCATGCTCGCGGCCGCACTGGCGACCGGCGGCGGGGCGATCCTGGCCGCGGCGAGCCGGGGCGACCGCGCCGGCGCCGCCATGGCCCAGTTCGCGGCGCGTACCAAGCCGGCCGGCTCAGACCTCGGGGCCATTGAGCACGTCGTGTTCCTCATGCAGGAGAACCGCTCCTTCGACCATTACTACGGCACGTACCCCGGGGCCCGGGGCTTCGACGACCACCCGCACGGCAAGCTCGGGAACTTCGCCCAGGCCTGGCCCGGTGGGCGCGACAAGACCCTGCTCCCCTTCCACCTCGACAGCTCGTCGGGCATCGGCGAGTGCACCAACGACCTCGACCACAGCTGGCCGGGCCAGCACCTGAGCTGGCACCAAGGCACCAACAGTGCCTTCGTCACCACGCACGTGCAGGAACTGTTCGAGGGTCCCGGGCACGGCGTCCTCACCATGGGCTACTACCGCCGACAGGACATTCCCTTCTATTACGCGCTGGCCGACGCCTTCACCCTGTGCGACAACTACCACTGCTCAGTACTCGGGCCGACGCACCCCAACCGCCTCATGGCGCTGTCGGGCACCATCGATCCCACCGGCGCGGCGGGCGGCCCGGTCCTCATCACCAACGGGTCGGTCGACGCCATCGGCAGCGTGCACTGGGACACCATGCCCGAGGTGCTGGAGGACGCGGGCGTGAGCTGGAAGGTCTACAACCCGACCGGCACCATTTACGAGCCCGAGTTCCAAAAGCAGCACGGCCTGCTCAGCGACGCCATCCTCCCCTATTTCAGCCAGTACCAGAACCCGTCGTCGCCCTTGTACCAAAAGGCCTTCCTGCCCCAGTACCCCAGCGAATTCGTCAGCGACATTGCGGCGGGGACCCTGCCCTCGGTCAGCTGGATCATCCCGCCGGCCGGCTACGACGAGCACCCGTCGTCGCCCCCCGCCCTCGGTGAGTGGCTCACCAGCCAGGTGCTCGGCGCGCTGGTGGCCAACCCCGAGGTGTGGTCGAAGACGGTCCTCTTCCACATGTACGACGAGAACGACGGGTTCTTCGACCACGTTCCGCCGCCGGTGGCGCCCCGCGGCACGGCCGGCGAGTACCTCACCGTCTCGCCGCTGCCGAGCAACGCCGACAGCACGACCGGCCCGATCGGCATGGGCTTCCGGGTGCCGATGCTCGTCCTCTCGCCCTTCAGCCGGGGCGGCCACGTGGCCTCCGACGTGTTCGACCACACGTCGCAACTGCGCTTCTTGGAAGAGCGCTTCGGGGTGAAGGCGCCCAACATCTCGGCCTGGCGGCGGCACACGGCGGGCGACCTGACCTCGACGCTGCACCCGACGTCGGAGCGACCCGTCGGTCCCGACGTTGCCCAGCACGTCGAAGGACACGGTCGCCACCATCATGGCGGAGGGATGCACGGAGGCCTCGATGCTCACGGTGGCGCCCTCGTCGGCCATGCCGGTGTACCCGGTGCCGGCGGTGCAGTCGATGCCGAAGCAGGAGACGGCCTGACCGGGTCCCCCGGGTCCGGCTCCGGGGGCGGTCCCGGGACGATCGTCGTCCTGAACGGGACACCGCGGTCGGGGAAATCGACCGTGGCCCGCGCACTCCAGCAGTCCCTGGACGGGATCTGGGTCAACCTGGGCGTCGATGCCTTCGCGCACGCCATCCCCGAAGACGTGCGGCCCGGCATCGGGCTGCGTCCGGGGGGCGAGCGGCCCGACCTGGAGGACACCGTGGCGGCGCTGTTCGACGCGCTCTACGCGTCGGTCGTCGCGTGCAGCCGGTCAGGGCTCAACGTGGTGGTCGATGTCGGCCACCACGACGACTACTCGAAGCCGTTGGGCATCCTGGCGAAGGTCGCCGGCGAGCTGTCCGCGTTGCCGGCCTCCTTCGTCGGCGTCCGCTGCCCGGTCGAGGTGATCATGGCCCGCCGGGATGCCGGGGCGGCCGACAGCGGCTACGCCAGGAGCGCTCCCGATGGAACGGTGCCCGAGGTCGTCTTCCGCTGGGAGCGGGCGGTACACGATCCGGGGATCTACGACCTGGAGGTCGACACGTCGAGGGCTTCGCCCGAGGCCTGCGCCGCCGCCATTGCGCGCCGGCTCGGCGAGGGGCCGCCGGCGGCGTTCGCCAGCTGGCCGGGCGCCGCGGCTGAGCAGCCTCCCCAACTACGATTGCAGCATGGCCGAAGCGGAGGTCGCAGAGATGGCCACGTGCAAGAGAGGGCGCCACGTCGGCGGGCCGGCGGATGGCTGAAGAACACCGGTTGGTGCAGGTGGTGTCCCACGTCACGAGCTTCGTGGGGCGCGTCGGGGTCATCGGGCTGTGCTCGTGCGGGTGGCTCACCGGAGAAGAGGGCGAGGACACGAGACTGGCGGTCCTGCGGCTCAACCAGGCCTGGGAGGCCCACCTTCGGGGTGAGGCCCCGCCGAATCGGGCCAGTTGGCCCCTCCCTCCCGCAGCGTCCTCCTAGGCGCGGGCACGGTCACGAGGGGAACTGCACCTGCTGCGCCTGCGCCAGGAGTGCGGCCTTGTCGGCGCTGAGGATGTACCCCGAGGCGATGGCCTTGTCGAGGCTCTTCGTGTACTGCGCGATGTAGTTGCTCGGGGTG
The DNA here is from genome assembly GCA_963744045.1 of uncultured Acidimicrobiaceae bacterium. Lineage (GTDB taxonomy): Bacteria > Actinomycetota > Acidimicrobiia > Acidimicrobiales > RAAP-2 > Bog-473. The sequence goes on along the minus strand of CAVUSB010000002.1, from coordinate 90,171 downwards.
CCGTAGAGGCTGGCGAGCTGGGCGGGGGTGAAGGCGACGGTGGACCCGAAGAGGGAGCAGATGGCGTTCGCCCCCGGCGCCGGCGCACCGCTGAGGGTCGACACGGGGACGTCGACCGCCGGCGTGCGCACACCCCCGACGACGTTGCCGTGCGCGTCGAGGGCCAGGGCCGCGGGATTGCGTGCTCGACAATGTGAAGGGGGGCGGGCTCGGGGGCAGCGTGCCGTGGTCGACCCACTTGTCGAAGGCGGCGAACGCGGCCTGGACCACGTTGTGCTGGGGGCCACTGTTCACGGGCGTGGTGCAGCCGAGGATGCTCGCGGCGGCGCCCACGGTGAAGGCGTCGGCATGTGCGGTGCCGGCGATCTCCCAGGTGCGGATCTTGTCGGTGTCGGGTTGCTGCGCAGGGGCGTAGCGGAGCTGAATGAGGTCGGTCTGGGTCTCGGACATGAAGACCGGGACCTTCAAGTCGGTGCGGATGCGCAAGTTGTCCGGCCCGCCGCTCGAGGTGATGGATGTTCCGGCCAACGAGGCCCCCGACCCGCCGCGACTGTGGATGAAGATGCCGTCGTAGGCGTTGGTCAGCGGCTGGAGCGTGTCGGCGAACGTGGTCAGGTAGAAGGCGGACTGGGACTCGCCGACGGCCAGGATGTGGGTGGGCTTCAGGCCGCCCAGCGCCTTCTGGTGCGGGGTGCGGAGCGCCTGGCCGATCTGGGCGTACATGTCGAGGGCGTACTCGTCGCCGGGATGGTGCAACGACCCGTAGCGCGCCGGCTCCTGGCCGACCAGGCCGCCACTCGACCCCGACGATCCTGGTGAGCCGAGCAGCGCCTTCCCCCCGTCGACGCCCAGTGCTTGCGCCGAGACGCCGACGTAGGCGTAGCCGTCGCGCATCAGCATCGGGTTGAGGAAGTCCCAGTCGGGCGCCGATTCACCGGCCGAGACGTTCATCCACTCGACGACCACGGTCCCGTTGAAGTGGGACGGGTTGGCCGGCCGGCGCACGATGATCCTGGTCTCGTAGCTGGCCGTCGACTTCGGTGTGATGGTCCACTTGCCGTCACTGGGCATGGAGTCGGGCTTGAACGCGGTGGCAGTCCCCGAGGCGAAGAACTCCTGCTCGACGTAGCCGCTGGCGGCGAGGTCGAGCGACTGGGCGGAAAGGGGTTCGACGATGTGCCCCACCGTGACGGGACCGGTCAGGCTCGCCGCGGCGTGGTAGTTCACGGCGGACAAGGACGCGGTGGCGGCGTCCGCCACCTGCGGGGTCACCAGGGTCAACGGGGCCAGCGCGAGGAGCGCCGCCAGGCCGGCCAGGGCGGTACCGGCTCTGGGCGCGATCCGAAAGTGCCTGTTGCTCGACGTCATCGACAGCCCCCTTGGTGCAGTGCGCCGGTGACTCTACAGGCGCGGGGTCGTGACCGGGTCTCGGGAACCGGCTGAACCCCTGAAACCCTCGTGCCGAAAGTACGCTCGGGCGATGCCCGCACGCGTCTCTCCGGACGCACCGCGCCAGGGCGCCACGCTCGCCTACCTGCCCGCACTCGACGGAATCCGGGGCGTCGCCATGCTCGGCATCTTGGGTGTGCACGCCGGCGTCTACCTGACCTCGGGTGGGTTCTTCCTCCTCGACAGCTTCTTCGCGCTGTCGGGCTTCCTCATCACCTCGCTCTTGATCGTCGAATGGCGCAAGCGGGGCACCATCAAGCTGGGTGCCTTCTGGGCGCGCCGCGCCCGGCGGTTGCTGCCCGCGCTGTTCGTCATGCTGATCGGCGTCGCGGTTCTCTACGGGGTCTTCGTCCCCGCCGGCACCTACCCGACCCTGCGCGGGGACGCGCTGTCCGCACTGTTCTACGTGGCCAACTGGCACTACATCGCGTCCGGTTCGAACTACTTCCACATGACCGCTCTCACGTCGCCACTGATCCACACCTGGTCCCTCGCCGTCGAGGAGCAGTTCTACCTGGTCTGGCCACTGGTCTTTCTCGGCGTCATGAAGCTGACGCGCTCGTTGCCGCGTGCTCCTCGTCGTCGCTGTCGGGGGTGCGCTGGCGTCGGCGGCCGAAATGGCGCTTCTCTACAACCCGACGGACATCAATCGCCTCTACTTCGGCACCGACACGCACGCACAGTCCGTGCTGGTGGGAGCGACGCTGGCCATCGGCCTGCGCCTGTGGGCCGAAAGCCGCAGGAAGGGCGACGAGTCGAACTGGCAGGCGCGCACGCCGTGGGCGCGCGTGGCGCTGACCCTCGTCGGCGCCATCGGCCTCGCCATCAACACCATCTTGTGCATCACGGTGCACTCAGAGGACGCCTTCACCTACCGGGGAGGGTTTCTCGTTGCCGCGTCCGCCACCGCCGCCATCCTCCTCAGCGTGTCGTGCGTCCAGTTCTCTCCACTGGCGCGGCTGCTCTCCTTCCCGCCCTTCACCTTCATCGGCCGGATCTCCTATGGCATGTACCTCTGGCACTTCCCGCTGTTCATCTTCATCAACGCGCAGCGGACGGGTCTGAGCCCCTGGCCCCTCTTCATCGTCCGGGTGATCCCCACCATCGGCATCGCGGTCCTCTCCTTCTACTTCGTGGAGCGGCCGATCCGGCAGGGCACCTTCTTCACCCGGTTCCGGGCCCAGGTCTTCACCCTGCCGGCGCTCGGCGTCGTGATCCTCGCCATCGTCCTGGCCACCCTGCCGGCGGCCGACACCATTGCGGTCGGCGCCGCGGCCCCCGGCACGGTCCCGGCGACCCCCATCACGTCCCCGCTCTCGGCCGCGTACCGCACGTCGCCGACCCGGGTCCTCCTGGTGGGCGACTCCCAGGCGCTCACGCTCGGGATCGGGCTGGAAGCCGCCCTGACCGCCCATCCCCACACCTACGACGACCTCCATCTGCTCAACGAGGGGATCCTCGGCTGCGGTGTCGCCGACGGGACAACCGGCGAGCAGTCCGGCGGGACGTTCGTCGTCGGCCCTCCCTGCACGCCGGATCCGCAGCGCGCGCAGTGCCCCCCGGGCGGCGTCTTCGGGCCCAAGCAGAACGTGGCCTGCCAGGCCTGGACCGCAGCCTGGACCGACTGGGTGCGCCAGCTGAAGCCCAACATCGTGGTGCTCCTGGCCGGGGGCAGCGAGGTCCTCGACCGCCTCTACCGCGGGCAGATGACCAACATTTTGAACCCGACCTTCGCCGCCTACGTGAAGAGCCAATTGGAAAAGTCGGTGCAGATCGCCACGGCACGCGGCGCGTTGATGGTCTTCATGACCAAGCCCTGTCAGAGCACGGGCGAGCAGCCCGACGGTCAACCGTGGCCGCAGGACAGCTCGGCGCGGCAGGCCGTCTACAACGAATTGCTGCGCCAGGTGGCGGCCCAGCACCCCGGCCAGGTCTACGTACAGGACCTGAACTCGTACGTGTGTCCCGGTGGCAACTACACCGAGAATCTCGACGGCGTCCCGGTGCGCGAGAGCGACGGCAGCCACTTCACCATGCAGCCCGGTGGTGGCGGCGACTTCCTGGCGCCGGCGATCCTCCCCTACTGGGAGGACCTCGGCCACCTGCAAGAGACGCGCACGGACGGGGCGAGCGTGCCGAGTGGGACACTCCCCCGCTACTTCGCCCCGCAGTGAGAACGGCGAGGGGCGCGGTCAGCCGCCCGCCGCAGGACAGGCCACGATCACGTCGGTCTCACCGGCGCCGACTCCCAGCCGGCGGCGCCGACCGGTCCAGCCGGTCCGGGCGAGGGCGCGGTCGAAGTAGGCATTGTCGAAGCCGAGCTCGAGCCAGCCGTGGGTGCGGCTGGACCACACGGACAGCCCGTCGAGCCGCGGGCCCCACGGGTAGTCCAGCTTCTGGACCGGCTCGGCGGCGAAGAGCACCACGCCTCCGGGCCGCACGATGTCGTGCAGCCGGCGCAACAAGGTGACGTGGTCCGCGCAGTGGTGGAAGCTCTCGAAGAACACCGCGGCGTCGAACGGCTCGTCCGCCGCGAACCCGAGCATGTCCCCCTGCACGACGTCCGCACGACCGGGCCCCGTGCAGCGGTGCGCGATCAGCTGGCAGAACTTCTCGTCCAGCTCCACCGCGGTGACGTCGAGGCCCGTGGCCACCAGGTCGCCGGTCAGGTTGCCCCAACCCGGGCCGAACTCGACGACGCGCAGGGGGTCGCCGGGCCCGCACACGGCTCCACCTCTGGCCTGGGCCTCCACCTCGGCCAGACACGCCAACACATGGCCGCGGGCGACCAGGTCGCGACCCACGAGCGCCAGCGAGCCCGTCTGGTAGGGGAAGGGGCGCTCGCGTGCGGCCTCCAGGTCGAAGGGGGACGCCTCGTGCGCGGTGTCGTAGTCGGCACGCCCCGAGATGGTGCGGTAGAGCTCCCAGGTCCACTCCCGGTAGGCATCGCAGAAGGGGTCCTCGGGTGGCGCCGTGGGGAGAGCGAGCACGATGCCGTCGAGCAGAGCACGCGCCTCGTCGGGCGCCGGCCCCATCAGTGCCGTGGCGCGCGCCAGCACCGCGTCGAGCTCGTCCAGGGTGACGGGGCAGGGCTCGGGTCGCATGAATGCGGACCGCACCGAGCTCCGCAGGCGCGGCGGAAGGGCATCGACGGCGCGCCCACCAAGGTGGAGGACGGTGCGGTTCCAGTCACTCATGCGGCGGCGTTCCGAATCCGGGATGCGATGCGATCGCCCTCAACCGGCCGCGGGCATGATCGGGGCGGTCGGGGAAGCGTCGAAGAAGCTGGCCGTCGCGCCCGTGATGCGCGACAGGTTGCGCTCGCCGAAGGCGACCTCGTGCGGTTGGGCGAGGTGGGCGTCGAGCAGGTCTTGTGACTCCCAGCACTCGAAGAAGCGAAAGGTGTTGGGCACTTCCAGATCCTCGCCCCAGAAGTACTCGAGACAACCGGCGTCACGCCGGCTGGCCTCGGTCACCTCGGCCAAGCTGGCCAGCACGTCGTCGCGGTCCGAGGCGTCGAAGCTGAGCGAACCGGCGATGATGATCATGCGAGGAGGGTAGCGGCGTCCGTCACGCCACGGCGAGAAGGCCCAGGTCGTCCCGTACCAGGGTGCCGCCCTTGAGGACGGCCAGCACCCGGGCCTGGTCCTGCAGGAGCGCGATGTCGGCCAGGGGGTCGCCGTCGACGACGAGCAGGTCGGCCAGGTAGCCCTCCCGCACCGACCCGAGCTCATGCGACCGGCCCATCAGCTCGGCCCCGTTGCGGGTGGCCCAGCGGATCACATCGAGGGGAGGGATGCCCGCCTCCTTGACGTAGAACTCCAACTCGTCGGCGTACCGGCCGTGCGGCAGGCTGATGGCGCCGTAGTCGTCCCCGCACAGGAGCTTCACGCCGGCCTCGTTCGCCGTGGGCAACACGTCGAGCGCCCGTTCGATGTCCGCGGCCATGGCGGCCGTGAACCCGAGCCCCCCGCCGCCCATCATGGCGGCGAAGCGGACCGGGAAGAGCTGGCTCGGCACCAGGAAGGTGCCGAGCTCGACCATGCGTTCGATGCCCATGGCGTCGAGCCCGTCGCCATGGTCGATGACATCGATACCGGCGTCGAGCGCCATGTGGATGGCGTCACGGTTGGCGATGTGGCCCCGCACCAGCACGCCGCGCTGGTGGGCCGCCTCAATGCCGGCCGTGATCTCCTCGGGGCTCATTTCGGTCTGCTCGCCCGGCGCCACCGTGCCGTGGCCGCCCGTGACGAACATCTTGATGATCTCCGCGCCCTCCTTGATCTCTTCGCGCACGGCGCGCCGGAAGCCGTCGGGGCCGTCGGAGCGATGGATGGCGCCGCGGGCGGCGACATCCCAGTACCAGGGGAAGCTCTTGTCGCCGGCGTGCCCCGTCGTACTCACGTCCCGACTGCCGGCCATGAGCCGGGGGCCGGGGAAGAGGCCCTCGGCGATGGCGGCCTTCATGGACGCGTCGATGGCAAAGGGCGCGCCCGCGCTGACGGCACCGGTGAAGCCGCTGCGCAACAACAGCTCGAGATGGTGCGCCGCCCGCACCGCCTGCAGCGCCGGGGGCTCCTCGAGCCCGAACGGAGCGGTCTTGGATCCGAGCTCGTTGTAGGTGGCGTGGAAGTGGCTGCTCACCATGCCGGGCATGACGGTGCGCCCGTCGAGCTCGACCACCCGGTCCTCGGGACGGGTCTCGCACGGGTGCGCCGCTGCGCACGGTGGTAATGCGGCGCTCCTCGACCACGACGGTGGTACGGGGGCGGGGGCCGTCCGCGTCGAGGACGGTGGCGTCGCGCAGGACGAGCCTAGACACGGGCCGCGGCGTACTCGTGGGCTCCGGTACCGTTCTCGAACACGAAGGGAACGATAGTGACCAGCACCCGACGCCCGCGGTGGGCCGCCGCGGCCAGGCCGTTCCTCCCGCTCTGGGCCAACCGATGACCCTCGGCGCAGGCGATACCGTCCTGTGCTCGGGCACCATGCGGGCGGGCATCCCCTTGCGGGAACGGCTGGCCGCTGCCCAGGCAGGCGGCTTCAGCGGCCTGTCGCTCTGGGGGCGCGACTACCAGGCGGCGCGCGACGAGGGGCTGCGGGATCAGGACATCCGCCTGCTCCTGGCCGATCACGGCGTGTCGGTGGCCGAGCTCGATCCCGCCTGGTGGTGGCTTCCTGGCGCCTCGGACATCCATGTTCCGCCCGAGCTCGACGAGGAGCGGATCTTCGGCTTCGCCGAGCGGGAGCTGTTCGGCGTCGCCGACGCGGTCGGCGCGCGCTCGCTCAACGCGGTCGACGTGTTCGGCGGCACGTGGTCGCTCGACGAGGCGGCCGCTGCCTTCGCGCGGTTGTGCGACCGGTCGGCGGAGCACGGCCTGCTCGTCCATCTGGAGTTCCTGCCCTGGTCCCGGGTTCCCGACCTGGCAACGGCATGGCAGGTCGTCCGCGAGGCCGACCGCCCCAACGGCGGCCTCATGCTCGACGCCTGGCACTACTTCCGGAGCGGGCCCGACGGCACGCTGCTCCGTACCATCCCGGGCACGTCGATCCTGGGCGTCCAGTTGAGCGATGCGCCTGCCGCACCCGAGCCCGAGCCGCTGCACGCCACGCTGCACGCACGGCTGCTGCCGGGCCAGGGTGCATTGGCGCTGCCGACGTTGCTCAGCGACCTGCGGGCCACAGGGACGGATGCGCCACTGGGTGTCGAGGTCTTCTCCGACGCGCTCCATACCCTCCCACCGGAGGAGGCGGGCCGGCTGGCCGGCCTGGCACTGCGGGCCGTCCTCGACCGCGCGTGAGCGGCGACCTCAGGCCAAGGCGATGTAGTCGAGATTGACGCCGCCCTGATCGGAAGACTCGACACTGCACACCACGAGGTTGGTCCCGGCCCCCATGCGCAACGTGACCGGCACGCTGGTCCAAGAGGTCCAGGCCGACGCGCTCGGCACGTGGAGGGTCGCGCTGCCGTGGACGTGGCCGGTGGCGGGGTCGAGCGCGCGCACGGTCAGCGCGGACGGAGTCCCGGTGGCGTTGGCCACGTGACACACCACGCGCCGGGTCCCGGCCTTGCGCACCGAGATGGCCACGGCCACGCTGCTCCCCACCGTCTCGAGGCCGGTGACGTAGCCCATCCCTTCGTGGCCGCTGAAGGTGTTGCCGAACCCGGCGGAGCCCGCCCAGGCGCCCACGTCAGCCTGGAAATGTGCGGCACCTTGTGGCACGACCGAGAGGAGCACGGAAGCGTGGGGCCCCAAGCTCGCCTGGTAGCTCGTCATGGAGCCCAGGTCCTGATGTGCCCAGAGATCCCGCACCGCGGCCGGACCCGTGACACCGAGGACGTCGGCGAAGTCGATCGACTTGGTGACGTTGGCAGCGGCGTCGGCGCGGTTGAACAGGGCGACGGCCCAGCTCCCGTCGGGCAGCTGGCCGATCCAACGTTCCGAGTCCCGGCTCGTGAGGTCGTACTCGAGCGCGTGACTGTTGTTGAAGACCGGCTTGCCGACCAGCCCGGCCTTGCGCAGTTCCAGCACCTCGCGGTTCTGGAAGATGTGCGCGTTGTCCCCGATGGTATCGACCTGATCGGTGATGGCAATGGCGGCCCCGGCAAGGGTGAAGAGATTGATGGCGCTCTGGCGCTCCTCGTCGCGGCTGAACGACGACATGATCAGCGGATCGCCGTCGAGGATCATCTGACCCCGGCCCGAGATGTCGGCGAACCCGGTGAACCCGAGGAAGGGGTTGTTCCACTGCGACCATTCGGGCTGCCAGGTCTCGCGACCGCCACTCAAATTGAACCAGGTCCCGAAACTCGCATCGTTGCCGATACGGATGAGGTCGCCGAATTGGCGTTCCCCTGCCCCGTGGTCGAAGAGGTTGGGCATCACGAGGCTGATCTGCATGCCCTCCGCCGCCTCCCAGATCCACTGCAGCGCCTGCAGATAGGAAGCACGACCGTGGTCCACGCCGACCGTGCCGTCGTTCTGGTCGAATCCGGTCTCGTAGTAGGCGAGGAAGTCGATGCGGAGGAACACGGCGCCGAGCCGGCGGAAGTACGCCACGTAGCCCTTCACGTACTCCTCGGCCCCGTCCCGGGTCGTGTCAACCCACTGCAGCTGTCCGCCGCCGTCGAAGAAGTCGTTCGCGTTGACGATGTCCCCCACCTTGACGTCGGGCCGCCCGACCACGGTGACGGAGGGGTTCGTGACGGCCGACTTGGTGGCCCACAGGGGGTTGTAATAGACGCCGAGCTGCATCCCCTTGGCCTTCAGGTACTCGGCCCACCAGGCCCAGTCGTGCTCCCAGTCGTCCGCCTGACTGACGATGTAGCCGTGCGGGGTGATCTTCTGCGTCCCGTCGATCCACCCGTCGGTGCACACCATGGTGTACCCGTACTCGCGAAAGGTCTCCGCCACCCAATCGATGTTGGCCTTCCACACCGACTCGGGGATGAGGGTGTTCGAGACGTTCTCGTAGTCGTAGGTGCTCCAGTAGAGCGGCCCGGGTCCACCGGGTCGGAAACCGGCGAGGGCGGCGGGTGCCGATGCCGATAGGGCCGTCGCGGACGCACTGGCACCGGCCGCGGTCGGCGTCCCTGCAACGTCGGCGGCGGCGGCAGACCCCGCCAGACCCGCCAACACCGCGCCCCCACCGCCCTTGAGCACCTCGCGTCGCGTCGGCACCAGATCACTCCCCCCGTCTCGACCCCTCGGGGCGACACCGTAGTCAAGACGACCCTGCCGCTACCGAGGGTGGAGTCATGGACATATCCGTTGCGTAGTGGGTGTGCGCGGCATCGGTGAACGCCGGCGCAGCGGTCCGCCAATGCTGCCTCACGCATCATGCTGCGTGCGGCAGCGTTGCACGAGAACCCAGCGGTCGGGCTCGACGGTCTACGTCACCGGCAAGAAGAACTCCCACTGAATGTTGTCGGGGTCGCGAAAGGCCAAACCCGATCCGTAGAACGCGTCGACGATCTCTCCGTGCTCGACGCCGAGCGCGTCGAGCCTCGCCGGCCAGGCCTCGAGCTCCTCGCGGGTGGCGCATCCGAACGCAATGTGGTCGAGCCCGATGCGGTGCTCGTCGAAGGGCGACCCGTCGGCTCCGGTTCCGTGCTCGTGCAGCGCGAATGACGGCTGGAGCCACACGGCGAAGCGGTAGGTGGTCTCGTCGCCCACGAAGAAGGCCGGCGTCTCGAAGAGCGCCTCGTACCAGGCGATGCTGCGATCGAGGTCGCTGACGGTGACGGCGAAGTGGGTGACGGCGGGGAACGGGGGCATGTCGTTATCATACGTGCGGCACGTATGATCGTCAAGGGACGGTAGGTTCTGCACGCGATGGCACCCAGGAGAACGACGGATCAGGCGGCCGAGACCCGGGCACTGCTGGTGCGTGCCGGCAGAGAACTGTTCGGCACCATCGGTTTCGCAGCCGCCAAGGCGTCCGACATCGCCCAGCGCGCCGGTGTCACGCGCGGCGCACTGCTCCACCACTTCGGCGACAAGGAGGGCCTCTTCGCCGCCGTGCTCGAAGAAGTCGAAGCGGAATCCGCGACCCGTGTTCTCGAGGTCGCCATCACCGGATCCGACCCTCTGGAGTGGCTTCGCCGGGGATTCGAGGCCTTCCTCGTCGAATGCGTCAAACCCGACATCACCCAGATCATGCTGATCGACGGACCGTCCGTCCTCGGATGGGAGACGTGGCACGAGATCGATGCGCGGTACGGCTACCGACCTCTTCTCGACGTCGTCGAAGCCGCCGTGACCGCCGGATTGGTGGAGTCCGACGACCCCGGCTCCCTCGCCTACCTCCTCCTCGGCGCCCTGACCGAGGCGGGGACCGTCATAGCGCACGCCGAGGACCCCGAGGCCACACGGGTACAGATGGAGAAGGCGCTCAACCGCCTCGTCGACGGGCTCCGTCCAGGCGGCGACTGAGGTCAGCGGGCGCGGCGGCGCAGCGAGGAGTCCGCGATGGCAGCGGGGACCCAGCCGACATCGGTCTCGTTGAGGTCGGTGCCGGGTGCCACGATTTCGTCAATGCGGTCGAGCACGAGCGGGCTCAGGCGCAGTTCGAGGGCGGGCAGCTGTGACTGCAGGTGCTCCATGGTGCGGGGCCCGATGATGGGCGACGTCACGCCGGGGTGTGCGAGCACGAAGCCGAGCGCGAGCTCAATCAGCGACAGGCCGGCGTTGTCCGCCAGCTCGATCAGCTGGGTGACCGCCTCGAGCTTGGCCCGGTTCCCCGGCACCTCCATGTCGTAGTGATGGGGCAAGAAGGTGGCCCGGCGGCTGGTGTTCTCCTTGCCCGGCCCGAAAGCGCCCGAGAGCCAGCCACCTGCCAACGGGCTCCATGACAGCACGCCCATGCCGTACTTCTGGCACGTGGGCAACACGTCCTTTTCAATGCTGCGCACCAGAATGGAGTACGGCGGCTGCTCGGTGACGAACCGTTCGCGAGAACGGCGCTCGGCCACCCATTGAGCCTCGACGACTTCGTGGGCCGGGAAGGTGGAACTGCCGAAGTAACGGATCTTGCCTGCCCGCACCAGGTCGGTCAGCGCGCCCAGTGTCTCGTCGATGTCGGTCTCGGGCGAGGGCCGGTGGATCTGATACAGGTCGATGTAGTCGACACCGAGCCGGCGCAGGCTGTTGTCGCACGCCGCCATGATCCATCGCCGGGAGTTTCCCTGCGCGTTGGGGTCCTGGCCCATTTGGCCGTGCACCTTGGTGGCGAGGACCACCTTGTGGCGCTTCGTCTGGGCCAACGCCTTGCCGACGATCTCCTCGGATTCGCCGAACGAATAGACGTCGGCGGTGTCGACGAAGTTGATGCCGGCGTCGAGCGCGGCGTGAATGATGCGGATGGAATCGTCATGGTCCGTGTTGCCGAACGACCCGAACATCATGGCCCCGAGACAGAGTGGGCTGACTTTGAGGCCGGTTCTTCCCAGTGTGCGGTAGTCCATCCGGCGCAATCTACCCACGTACCGGTCGCGGCGGGCCGCGGGCGGTCCGCCTCAGAGACGCTGGCAGGCGTCGGCGGCGGCCAGCAGGACCACCGCACTGCCCGTACGACCGGCGCTGCGCAACGCAGCCTCGGTCAGCTTGATGGCGTGCTCGTCGCCGGAGGCAACGGCCCGCTCGACCAGGTGGTCGGTCGACAGGGGCGCATCCGTCGGCACGGGCGCGTTGCGGTCGATGTCGTAGGCGACGTGCAAGGCCGCCGCGGCCTGCCAGACGTAGCCCAGGGCGGCATCGCGGTCTTCGTCGGCCAGCCAGGGCAGCACCAGCTCGCAGGCCAAGGGCGACGTCACCGCGTGCAGGAGCCCGAAGGCCCCGCCGTTGTCGGCGTTGCGAAGGTAGGCCAAGGCGCCGCCTGTGGCGAGCTGATCGAGCAGGTCCAGCGCGCTGCCCGTCCAGCCGAGCGACGCCACCGCCTGTTCGAATTCGTCCGCGATGTCGGCCACCGCCGCCACCCGATCGCTGATCAGGAACGGGCGCGGCGCGTCGTCGGGAAGGTACGGCAGGTCGGCCAGCGCGTCTGTCACCCCTTCGTGCCCGATGAGCAGCGGGGGGCCCGGCAGCTCCTGGTAGCTGCTTGCCCAGAAGGCCAGGCCGTTGGCCACTTCGAGCCGACGCGGCGGCGTGTCGGCGTCTCCGAGCCCGCGCAACGCGTGACCGGTGCGGATCAACCCGTGCGTCGCCGCACCGACGGAGCCCGGGAGCAGCCGCGGCGCCCATTCGCCGACCACCGCCGCAACGGGTCGGTCCGCGATCTCGCGCTCGAAGAGCGCGAGCCACGCGGGGAACCGGTCGGCCCGCCCGAGCGCGGCGGGCCACTCGACCTCGGTCAGTGGTTTTGCCGGTGGAGGTGCGGTGTCGAGGCGGGCTCGGTACTGCGCCACCCAGCCGCGGATCGCGTCGTGCCGGCCCAGGTGCGCCAGGGCCTCGGCGGCCATCGGCCCGTGATTGGCCAGGCCGGAGGAGCCGTAGTTGGGTGCGGTGCCGGCGAAGACCGTCAGGGCGTCGTCGAGGGCCTCCGTCTCCATCGTCCCAGTATGGCCAGGTCCGGCTCCGGGCGCCGAGAGCGCCGGCCACTACGATCCGACCTTTGACGACGGGAGGTCCGATGGCGACGACGCCGCCACTGCAGGGATTGAGGATCATTGAGTGCTCGGCACTGGGGCCGGCCGCCATCACCACCGCCCTGGTCGACCTCGGTGCCGACGTGATCAAGGTCGAGCCGCCCGCCGGCGACTACATCCGCGAGATGACGTGGCCGATCGTCGAGGGCACCTCCCTCATGCACCTCCACGTCAACCGCGGGAAGCGCTCACTGGTGCTCGACCTGCGCACCGATGCCGGTGTCGCCATCCTGAAGGAACTCGCCACCGGCGCCGACGTCGTGGTGGAGGCCATGCGTCCCGGCGCGTTGGCACGGCGCGGCGTCGGCTACGACGACCTGCGGGCCCTCAACCCGAAGATCGTCTTCTGCAGCATCTCCGGCTACGGCATGACCGGACCGTACCGGGACTACCCGAGCCACGGGGTGGCCTACGACACGTGGGCCGGCATCGTCAACGTCGCCGACGACGACGAAGGCTTCGCCTACATCCCCGAACACGTCTCCATCGGCATCAACGCCGGACCGCTCTACGGCGCGCTGGGCATCCTGGCCGCCGTGATCCGGGCCCGCGAGACCGGCGAGAGCTCCTTCATCGACCTGGCCCAGTCCGACGCCGCCGCGGCGATGGACTGGTACCGCTCCGAGACCTGGCGCTCCTACGAGCGGCCCCAGTCCGAGGTCACCGGCAACAAGGCCGACGACTACGAACGCCGCGCCCCGGGCACCGCCGGCATGGTGGAGGGCGTGCGCTACCAGGTCTACGAGACGGCCGACGAGAGCCACGTCCTCTTCATGGCATCGGAGCAGGCCTTCTGGAAGAACTTCTGCGAGGGCGTCGATCGCGTCGACCTCTTCGAGCGCTGGCCCGGCTCCAAGTACGCGGACCACGCCCGGGGCAACCGCGAGCTCCAGCACGAGCTGCGCGACATCTTCCGCACCAAGACGGCCGCGGAGTGGTTGGAGTTCGGCGGCCGCGTCAACACGCCGATCGCGCCGGTCAACACGCCCAAGACCCTGCTCGAGGACCCCCAGTTCGCCGACCGCTTCCCACTCCTGCCGGCGTCGGACATGGGGGCCGACCAACTCTTCACCCCGCTGCACTTCGTGGGCGAGGAACTGCCGCCCCCGGCCAAGGCACCCACCGTGGGCCAGCACACCGAGGCCGTCTTGCGCTCGGTGCTGGGTTATGACGACAATCAGATCTCCGCCGCCCGGGACGGGGGCGCATTCGGGTCCGACACGTAGGCGGCGTCGTCGGCCAAGGGAGGGTCTGATGGACAAGGTCCGGCTGGGCGTACTGGGAGCCGGCAACATCGCGGCCATGAACGTGCGCGGGTATGTCGAAGACCCGCGCTGCGACATCGTCGCCGTGTGCGATACCGACGAGGAGATCGCCCGCCAGGCCGCCAAGGAGTGGGGTGCCGAGTCTGCCTACACCGACCTGGCCGACCTGCTGGCGGACGAATCCGTCGACGCGGTGGAGGTGCTGACCCCGACGCACATGCACCACGACCACGTGATCGCCGCGCTCGAGGCCGGCAAGCACGTGTCGGTCCAGAAGCCAGTGGCCAACTCCGTCGAGGACGCCCTCGAAATGGGGGCGGTGGCCGACCGAGTGGGCCGTACCCTGCGCATCAGCGAGTGTTTCGTGCACTACCCGCCGCTCGAGCTGGCCAAGCGCCTGGTCGCCGAGGGCGCCATCGGCAAGCCGACGTCGTTGCGCATCCGGACCCTGGTCGGCCAGACCAACTCGGACTTCCAGGCCTCCCTCCGTCCGGAGGGCTACGGCTGGCGGCTCGACAAGCGGAGCGCCGGCGGGCACCTCTTCGACGACATGGTGCACAAGTACGCCATGGCCCTCTGGTTGTTGGACATGGACATCACCTCGGTGCAGGCCGTGGTGCGCCGGCGCGATTTCTTCTTCGAGCCGTGCGCCGTCATCTTCGAGTACGAGGACCCCGGCGTGCTCGGCACCATGGAGGTCCAGTACGCACCGAACTTCTACATGCGGTCCAAGTACTACGGGGCCGACGAGTTCTTCGAGATCACGGGCGACGAGGGGCAGCTCTGGGTGACCCGGGCCACCGGCGAGATGCTCGACCTGGCGCCCGTCATGTTGTTCACCGGGACGGCGAACGAAATCAAGACGACGGAGTTCACCGACATCGACGCCGACTGGGGCACGGGGTTCGCCCGCTCGTCCCAGCACTTCATCGACGCCCTGGTCCACGGGACTGCTGCCGCCATGACCCCCGCCGAGGCGACCGACGTCCTCCGCCTCTGCTTCGCCGTCTACGAGGCGGGAGCGACCCGTCTGCCGGTTGATCCCCGCGGCATCACCGGGACGGTGAGCCCTCCCGGCTGGGGGGAGTGGTAGCCGACTCGGTCACTCCCAGGGTGGCCGGCCCACCTGAAGGCGGCGCAGCGAGGAAACAACATGGCCGAAGCGGCCGTCGTCGGCCGTCCACTGCCGCCAGGCTTCTGAGAGTTCCCGGCGGCTGCGCCCGACGAAGTTCCACCACATGAGGATGGGTTCGGGGAAGGGCACTCCGCCGAGCAGCAGGGCCCGCGCCGGGTGCGCGACCTCGAGCCGGCACTGCTCTCGGCCCTGCCCGAGGTAGGCGAGGACGCCGGGCTCCAGCGCCACGCCGTCCACCGTGACCCGGCCCTGGAGGACCACCAGCGCGTGCTCGTAGTCAAAGCGCAGCGGAACCTCGGTGCCCGGGCCGCGCAGCGTGAGCTCGACCCCCATGAGCTCGGTGTCGCGCCGCGCCGGCGAGTCCAGCCCGCCGAAGCCGCCCACGAGGACGGTCCCCTCGGCCCGGTCCAGCTCGACCCGAGGCAGCTCGGCGTGGTGCTCGAAGGCGCCCGGACCGTTGCGGGTACCCGCCGGCTGCGCCACCCAGAGCTGGACGGCATGGATCTCCTCGGCCCGTGCCGGGTCCTCCTCCGCGTGGGACACCCCGTGCCCCGCTGTCATGAGGTTGAGCTGCCCGGGCCGGATGAGCTGCTCGGAGCCCAGGCTGTCCAGATGCAGCAGCTCGCCGGCCACCAGCCACGTCACGGTCTGCAGGCCCAGGTGCGGATGCGGCCCGACGCCGAACGCACCGCCCGGTTGGGCCCGGACGGGGCCGACGTGATCCACGAAGCACCAGGGCCCCACGGTGCGACGCGGCCGTTGGGGCAGGACCCGGCGCACAGGCAAGGAGCCGACCCGGGTGACGCGTCCCGGCTCCGACCTCGACGACGGGGCCCTCGGCCCGGTCGGGGGCCCCGAGCACCGGCGCCGCATCGTCGCTGGCGACCGGTCCACTCATCGCAGCATTGCTTACACCTTTAGGGTGGTGGGCGGCTCTGGACCAGACAGCCGGGAGGCCGCACCCATGACGATTCCCGCCGACGACGACGCGGTGGTCGACGACACCGCCGGCAGCCGCTTCGTCGTCCGCGAGGGCGGCACCGAGGCCGAGCTCCTCTACGTCATTGAGGGCGACCGGATGCTCCTGGTGCACACCGAGGTCCCGCCGGCCTGGGGCGGGCGGGGCATCGGGGGCCGGCTGGTCCGCGCCGCCCTGCACCGGGCCCAGGCGGACAGCCTGACCGTGGTGCCCTGGTGCCCGTTCGCCCGGCGCTGGCTGGGGGAGCACCCCGACGACGCGGCGGCGGCCACCATCGACTGGAAGACCCCACGCCCCTCCTTCTGAGGCATCTCCACCGGTCCGGGCATCCGGGCCCATTCGGCCCCGACGGCCTTGCGCGGGCAATTCTCAAGGTGTAGTCCTAGAACCGGGGTCAGGGACTTTCGATGAAGAGGGCGCGACAGCGTGAGTGCGACACCACAGCCGCAGGACGAGTCGGACGAGGCCGGGACCGATCGCGACGACTACCTCGACCGCCAGGAGGAGGACTCCTTCCCGGCCTCGGACCCCCACTCGGACTGGTCGGGCCCCCCACCCGAGCGCGACTGACATCTCGACCCCGGCGCGCTGCGTTGCCGATCGCTCCCGCTTTAATTGTCGCAGGTCGCACCGCCCACGTTGCACTCGCCCCAAACCTGAGGAGGCCCGACGATGGCCGATGACGCAGTCGCCTTTCCGACCTTGACCGACGCCGACATGGCGGTCATGGACAAGCTGGGCACGCGGCGGCCGATGGCCGCGGGCGACTACCTCTATCGAGAGGGTGACCCGACCTACGACTTCATGGTCGTGGTGTCCGGTGCGGTCGACATGGTGGTCTCCGGCCGAGGAGAAGAGGAGGTGGTCGCCCACCACGGGGCCGGCCGCTTCCTCGGCGAGCTGAACATGCTCACCGGCATGCGCGTCTTCGTGTCCGCCCGAGTGGCGGAGTCGGGCGAGGTGATCGTGATCCCGCGGGAGCGGCTGCGCCGCCTCATCGCCACCGACCCGGGTCTCGGCGACACCATTTTGGCCGCCTTCATCGCCCGGCGCTCGGTGCTCATGGACGGCGCGTCGTCGACCACCCGGCTCATCGGCTCGCGTTACTGCCCGCTGTGCCTGCAGGTGCGCGAATTCCTGTCCCGCTCCCGGATCCCCTACGAGTGGCTGGACCCCGACAGCGACCCCGAGGTGGAGGCCCTGCTTGAGCAATTCGGCGTCGACCCCGACGAGCTCCCGGTCGTCATCACCTCGGGCACGGTCCTGCGCCGGCCCAGCCCCGGCCAGCTGGCCGAGTACCTGGGCCTCACGCTCGAGAGCCTGCCTGGGCGCTGCTTCGACCTGGTCGTCGTGGGCGGGGGGCCCGCCGGCCTGGCCGCCGCCGTCTACGGCGCCACGGAGGGGCTCAACACGCTGGGGGTCGAGAAGTTCGGCGTCGGCGGCCAGGCGGGGTCGAGCTCGCGCATTGAGAACTACCTCGGATTCCCGATGGGGATCTCGGGCGGAGAACTGACGGGGCGCGCCGTCGTCCAGGCCGAGAAGTTCGGGGCGCATCTCA
Source organism: uncultured Acidimicrobiaceae bacterium (assembly GCA_963744045.1). Taxonomy (GTDB): domain Bacteria; phylum Actinomycetota; class Acidimicrobiia; order Acidimicrobiales; family RAAP-2; genus Bog-473. Next base: position 72,639 of record CAVUSB010000002.1, on the reverse strand, counting down.
CCGCGCCCTGCGAGGCGGTGTCGCTGCGCGAGGAGGCGGGCCACCTCATTGTCCGGCTCTCCGACGGCTCCGATGTCGGCGGCGCGCGCCGTCATTGTGGCCAGCGGCGCGCGGTACCGGCGCCTTCCCGTCGACCGCCTCGAGCAATTCGAGGGAAACGGCGTCTACTACGCGGCAACCGAAATGGAGCGCCGCCAGTGCGCGGCATCTCCCACGGTGGTCGTCGGTGGCGGGAACTCAGCGGGGCAGGCGGCCATGTTCCTCTCCGACTCCGGCCCGGTCACCGTCGTCATCCGCGGCGACGACCTCGGCAAGAGCATGTCGCGCTACCTGACCGATCGCATTGACGCCCACCCCGCCATCACCGTCCGCACGGAGACGCAGATCACCGGCCTGGTCGGGGATCCCGACCTGCGGGCGGTCCAGATGGCAGGCGCCGACGGGGAGACGGAGGTCCCTTGCGCGGGACTCTTCTCCTTCATTGGGGCCGAGCCCTCCTCGGACTGGATCTCGGGCTGTGCCGCCTTCGACGAGCGCGGCTTCGTCCTGACCGACCGGGCCCTCGGGCCTGACCATCTCGACGAGCGCTGGGCCGCCCTGGGCCGGCTCCCGCTGCCGTTCGAGACGAGCCATCCCGGCCTGTTCGCCGTCGGCGACGTGCGCTCGGGTTCCACCAAGCGGGTGGCGACCGCCGTCGGCGAGGGCTCGGCCTGCGTCGGCGCGGTGCACCAGTACCTCACCTTTTCCCCCGACTGACCTCGGGCCGCCCGGCGCGGGCGCGCCCGGGAGCGCTAGGTCCGGGCGAAGAACTCGATCAGGTAGTCGGCCACCGCGTCGGGGTGGGTCAGGATGCCGATGTGCCCCGAGCCGGCAACCTCGCGGTACGTGCAGCCCGGAATGGTCTCGGCCGCCTGACGGGCGTAGCGGGGCGGCGAGTCGACGTCGTGCTCGAAGGCCAGGACGAGGCAGGGGACGCGCACCTCGGGCCAGCGGGTGGTGCGGGCCGGGTCGGTCGACCAGGCGAGCGCCGCCTCGTACTGGCCGAGCCGCCCGGGGTTCGGCCACACCGGCAGGTCGCCCATCATCGACAGCCAGAGGCTGACGACGTCGTTGTCCTGTATGTCCGCGATGGGCAGGTAGCGCAAGGTCTCGGTGGCATAGAAGAGCGGGGGCAGGTCGTAGTCGAGACGGGCCAGGTCCCGCTCGACCGTCGTGATGGCGACCTCCCAGGCCGTCGGTGCGTTGGCGCTGCCCATCAGCGCGGCCGACCGGATCCGCTGTGGCTGGTCGAGCACCAGTGTCTCGGCGATCCATCCGCCCATGGAGTGACCGGCGATGCGCACGGGATCGACCCAGCCGAGGTGGTCGAGCAGCGCGACCGTGTCGGCCGCCATGCCGTCCACGCTGTAGGGCGCGGGCGGCGCGGAGGAGGGCTCGACGCCCCGGTTGTCGAAGGTGGCGACCTGGTAGCCCGCGGCCACGAGGGACGGCACCAGGCCGAGGTGCCAGGCGATCGCGGGCTGGCCGCAGCCTGCGATGAGGAGGAGCGGCTCCCCCTCGCCGGTGACCTCATAGTTCAGCGTGGCTCCGTCGGCGCTGAATTCAGGAATGGAGCACCTCCGACAGCAGCTTGGGCGCCACGTTGCGCCCGGTCAGCAGCACGACCGTCTCCCTCCCACCGGCGTCGGGGGTCACCACGCCGGCCCGCAGCGCGGCAACGCCGACGGCACCGGCACCTTCGAGGACGAGGCCCATCTTGGAGGCCGAGAAGGCCATGGCGGAGCGGATGTCGGCCTCACTGACGGTGAGGACGTCGACGCCGTGGGCGAGCGCGACGCCGACGGTGACCGCGCCCGGTTCGAGATTGCCGGCCAGCCCGTCGGCCACGGTCGGCTCGACCTCGATGGGCACGATGCTCCCGGCCCGCAGTGCAGTGCTCATGGACGGTGACGCTTCGGACTCGATCCCGACCACGCGCACTCCTGTTCCCTCGAGGCCGAGGATGGTGCCGGCCAGCAACCCGCCGCCGCCGCAGGGCACGACCACGGTGCCCAGGCCCGGAACCTGCTCCGACGAGCTCCCGGGCCAGGGTGGCCTGCCCGGCGATGACGTCGGGGTCGTTGTAGGGCGAGACGTAGCGGCTCCCGTCGCGGTCCGCGAGCTCGAGCGCATAGGTCTCGGCCTCGCGGTAGCCCTCACCGTGCAGCTCCAGGCGCACGTCGAACTGCTGGAGGGCGGACACCTTGGCCGCCGACGCGCCCGTGGGCACGACCACGGTCACGGTGGCGCCGAGCTTGGACGCCGCGTACGCCAGGCCCAGGCCGTGGTTGCCGGCGGACGAGGCGACCACGGCCCGGCCCGGGTCTTGCTCGAGCGTCGCGGACACCGCGGCCAGGCCGCCGCGCACCTTGAAGGACCCCGTGGGCTGGACGGTCTCCACCTTGACCGAGACCGCGTCGCCCAGCTGCGGAGCGCCCACCACGGGCGTCACCGCAAGGAAACGGCGCACCGCCTTCCACGCCGCCTCGCGACGTGTCGGATCAGGGAGCTCGACCTCGCGCACCGGTCCAGTTTGGCCGCGTCCGGGCCTGGCATGCTGAACGCCGTGCAGACCGGGACCCGGACCATCGACGGCGCCACGGTGCGCGTCCTCCCCGACGTGGCGGCCATGGCCCGTTCGGCCGCCGACGAGGCGCTCGCAGTCATGCGGTCCGCCGTCGCCTCCCGGGGCACGGCCCACGTCATGTTCGCCACCGGCAATTCCCAGCTGGCGTTCGTGCACGCACTCGTGCGCGAGACCGCCGGGGTGCCCTGGGCCGACACCGTCGTCTTCCACATGGACGAGTACGTAGGGGTGGGACCGGACCACCCGGCCGGCTTCCAGCGTTGGATCCGAGAGCGCATTGTGGAGCCGGCCCGGCCCAAGGCCGCCTACTACGTGGAAGGGCTGGGCGACGCGGAGGCCGAATGCCGCCGCTACAGCGACCTCCTCCGGCAATACCCACTCGACCTCTGCTGCCTCGGCGTGGGCGAGAACGGGCACCTGGCCTTCAACGATCCCCCTGTGGCCGACTTCGCCGACCCGCGCGACGTCAAGGTGGTCGAGCTCGAGGCGGCCTGCCGCCTGCAGCAGGTCAACGAGGGACATTTCCCGGGCCTCGACGACGTCCCGGCGCACGCCATCACCGTGACCGTCCCGGCTCTCCTGCGCGCCGACCGCGTCCTCGCCGTCGTCCCCGAGGCGCGCAAGGCGGAGCCGGTCGCCGCCGCGCTGACAGGGCCCATCACCACAGCCTGCCCTGCGTCTGCACTGCGGACGATCTCCCACGCCGCCATCTACCTCGAGCCGGACTCGGCGCGGCTGCTCCCCGATTGAGGGCCCCGTCCCCGAGGTCTCGGACTCAGGGCCCCCGATGCCCTGAGACGTCGTGGAGATGATGAACCGGATCGTGCAGCAAGTAGAGGCTGAAGCCGGCGATGTCGAAGCACGCGCCGTCGCTGCGGCGGCCCGTCCGCGACCACTGCTCGTCCCGCACGCCGTCGAAGGCATCCGCCAGACGGGCGGCGGCGTCGCGCAGCTGGCGTGAGACCACGGCCGGGTCCTGGACGCCGTAGTGCTCCTCGACGGCGGCCGCGTCCTGGTCCCAGTTCGCGTAGAGCGGGTCGTCCTCACCCAGCATGAGGACGAGACGCTCGTGATAGAGGATGCAGACGTCGCGCACGTGACAGGCGTACTCGAGCGGCGACCAGACGTCACCGGCCGGGCGCCGTCGCACCACCTCGTCGGGCTGCTTGAGCACGCGCGCCCACGACGCCGCGTTGGCGCGCAACCGCGCGGCGACTGACGCCGGTGGCACCGAGGATGCGTCGAACCCGCATTCGGGGCACGGGCGCTCGAGAACCCACGTCCAGTCCTTGTCGTCGGGGACGATCGGCACGATCACCCCTCCCGGTCGCGTTCCAGCCAGGCCAGCATGTCGTCGGGCGCCATGGCCGCCACGCGGGCACGGTAGCGAGCCAGTTCTGACGGATCCAGGAGCGCTCGTCCCTCACCCGATCTTCCACGGCGGAAGAACGCCGCCGGATCCTTCAGCACGCCGAGGTCCGTGTCGGGCGCCCGCACACCGGCTCGCATGGACTCGAAGGTGGCGGCATGCACCAATGCCGGCCAGCGCGCCTCGTCGACGGGGATGCCGAGCAGGCGGGCGAGCCGGCGCATGGAACCGTCAAGGTCCGCCTGGAGGTCGTCATAGTGCACCAGCACCACATTGGCGTCGTGGCGACGGGCCCAAGCATCGGAGAGATGGAGCATCGTCCCGGGCAGCGTGTCGAGCCAGGCACGGGCATCGCCCTCCCAGTCGATGAACCGCAGCAGCCACTCGTGCAGCGGCGGCTGCCGCGGGAAGTCCCTTGCGGGTTGACCGGTCAGCTCGGCCATGCGGCCACGATCGATGTTGCCGCGGTGGTGGTAGAGGGAGACGGCCATGTCGAGCGGGTGACGTCCCACGACGATGTACGTGGCGTGGTCGGCGAGCGGGACGCCGTCGAGCGGCGTGTGGGTCTTTATGACACGGCGGTGCGTCTGGGAGGCCAGGCGCGCGAAGACCTCTGCTTTCGGCTCCACAAGCCAATCCAACCAGGGCGACAGCCGGCCGAGGCGATCCGGCAGCTCTGGGCTCGCGAGGACGAGCACGAGGCAGATCATCTGCACCCAGGTGGTGCCCGACTTGGATCGTGTGCTCACCACGATGTCGCCGGCGCGGACCGGAAAGTCCCACCAGCGGGCGCTGTCCTCGTCGGACGACGTGTAATGCCACAGGGGTACCGGCGGCACTGCCGGTTCTTGCGACCGGTCATGTTCCTCTCTCACTCCACCAGCATGGCGGACGGCCAGACGGTGGCGGCCTGCGTCACGGCAACCACACCGAACCCGCCGGGCAACGGCGGGGCAATGGCGACTCCGTAGGTTTTCGTTCGGGGACGTGGGGTGCCGGCCGGGGGGCGGGCACTGGAGGAGGGGCGAGTGACGAGTGCCACGGCAGGACTGGGCCTGATCGCCCCGTCCCCGTCGCCGGGCCCGCGTCGCCGCGTCACACTCAAGCGGATTCTCCTCGTCGCCGGAGCCGCCCTCGTCGCGCTCATCGCGGTGGTGGGCTCGTGGATCGCCCTCAGCCTCTACCGCATCGATCACGCCGTGCACCACGTCGGGGTGCCGGCCTCGCTGCTGGCCCGGGGCAAGAACGACCTCCTGGCCATCGTCGAGGGCCCGGAGCGCAGTGAACAGGTCTACGTGTTCCATGCGACCGACGGGCACACCAACGTCTTGCAGATCCCAAAGGCGCTGGGGCTGCCCCTCGCCGACGGCGCCACGGTCCCCCTCGCCACGCTCAGCCTGCATGCGCCCACCCTCATCATCTCCGGGCTGCGCCACCTGGGCATTCCCGTGAGTCACTACGTCGGCGTCGATCTGCACGCGGTGAACCCGGCCTCCGCCCTTGGTGAGCTGGCGACGGGGAAGCTGTCCGTGGCCTCCATGCTGTCGAGCCCGGCCGGCACCGGCTCGATCCTCACGCAGGTGGCCTCGCACATCTACCTCGGGCCCGGCACCCCGGTCTCGGCCGTCCTCTCCCTCATGAACGTGCCCACGGCGCACCCGATCTCGGTGCCCACGGAGCGGGACGTGCACGGCACCGTCGTGCTGGCCGGCGCTTTCGAGAACGTGCTGCGCGCGTTCCTCTAGTTGCCGGGATTGGGCTCGGCGACCGGCCCGCCTGGCCTGGGCTTCTGGGGCTTCTGGGGCTTCTGGGCTTGGGGCTCAGTGTGCATATACCCACTAGGCCACCTAGTGGGTATAGGAGTCGGTTGCCTCATTCCACGGCCGACACGCAGAGCAGGATCAAGAGCACTGAGTCCGTGCCCTCACGTTGTCGCAAGGCCGAGCCAGTGGTCGAGGAATGGCAGGGCTTCTGTGCCGTGCCACTGGTGCCCGCCCTCGAAAATGTCGTGCACCAGCCGGTCCCCCGCACCCAGTTGCTCGTAGACGAGACGGGTGCGGCGGACCGACTCGGCGGCCGTCGCAAATGGGAAGAGGTCGTCCTCGGTGCCGGACTCCACGAGCAGCGGCCGAGGCGCCACGAGCGCGCCGAGATCCTCGTGCTCCAGGCGCCCCAGCATGCCGAACAGGATCTGCGAGCCGCACATGTTCCACGGCATTCTGTGGCTCTCGGCCCATGAGGAGAAGTACCCGCTGACCACCGACGCCGCGACGCGCGTGTCGACGGCAGCTGTGAACAGCGTGACGGTGCCCCCGTACGAAATGCCGACCATGCCCAGGCGCCCCGGGTCGACGAGCGGGTGCTGCTCCAGGACGTCGAGACATCGCCGGAGGTCCCAGATGTTCTGCGCCAGGGGATTCCAGCCTGCCATGGCGGCGTGGACGAGGTTCGTATCGCAGGCGTAGTGATCCTCGGGGTTCCAGTCCAGCCGTTCCCCGAAGCAGCGGAGATCGGGCGCCAGCACGACGTAGCCGCGGCGGACCAATTGGAGCGCATAGTCCGCGTTTGGCATGTCGGTGTGTTCCAACCCGACGACCTGCGTCTTGCCCGGCCCGTGGCCGTGGCAGGCCAGGACAGCCGGTCCGGGCGGCTGGTCCGCTCGGGCGTCGGGCACCAGCAGGTAGGCCGGGACCGACATGGTGTCCTCGGTGTCGAAGACGATCTTGTCCCGGCGATAGCCGTCGCAGGCTTCCGACTCGAGCGTCTCGAGGTTGAGCGGGACCGCCTGGGGCTGGGGCCCGAAGAGCTCGGCGAGGCGGCCCCTGCGCCGCTGCACCCAGGCCATGAGGGCGGCGGGGTCGTGCTCGGGCAGCGGGTCCTCGTGGGTCGTGGCGGCCAGCCGGGTCATCCACTGGTACCAGGGCGAGTAGTTGCGGGCCGGCGGGGTCAGGACGGGGCCGGTGTCTTCGCTCATGAACGGCCCTTTCTGGCGGTGCACGTCGTGGTGGAAGGGCCAATGTAGGCGGGTCGGACGTGACCGTGACCAGAGGGACCCGGCGCCTCGTCGACGCCACTGATCCGGCTCGGGCACAATTGAGCCGTGACCCTCGCCACCTCCCTCAGCGTCCATCCCCTCTCCCCCACCATCGGCGCGGAGATTTCGGGCGTGGACATCGCGCGCCCGTTGCCACCCGAGGTGGTGGCGGCCGTGCGCGGCGCCCTGAACACCCACCACGTCATCTTCTTCCGCGACCAGTCCCTCAGCGCCGACCAACAAGCCGCCTTCGCCCGCCAGTTCGGGATCGTGACGGAGGCCCACCCTGTGCTGCCTTCCATCGAGGAGAACCGCGAGGTGCTCGCCATCGACGGCAAGGTGGACCGGGCCAGCTGGTGGCACACCGACGTCACTTTCCTGGAGACGCCGGCGATGGGCTCCATCCTCTACATGCTCGAGGCGCCCGACGTCGGCGGCGACACCATGTGGGCCAGCCTGCAGGACGCCTACGACGGGCTCGCGGCACCGGTGCGCGCCATGTGTGATCAGTTGATCGCTATTCACCACGACCCCTGGTTCGCCGCCGACGTCGCCGAGCGCGGCGGCTACGAGTGGGACGGTACGTGGCGCGACAGACTGCTGCCGGCGCTCCATCCGGTGGTGCGCACCCATCCCGAAACGGGACGCAACGGCCTCTTCGTCAACCGGCAGTTCACTCGCACCATCTTCGGCCTGTCGGACAACGAGAGCGGCGCGATCCTCGAGATGCTCTACAACCACTGCACCAAACCGGAATACACCTGCCGCTTCCGCTGGCGCGCCGGGTCGGTCGCCTTCTGGGACAACAGGGCCACCCTGCACTACGCGCTCGACGACTACGGGAACGCTGCGCGGTATGCACACCGGGTGACCCTGCGGGGCGACAAGCCCTTCGGGCCCGCGATGCCGCTGCCCGCGGGCTGACGGCCTCCCTTGCCCGCCGGCCTGGGGGCCGACCTCGGCGTCGCCGCGGCGGCGTTCGTCGGGACCAACGTCGACAACTGCGTCGTGACAATGGCCATGGTGGCCGGGGCGCCCCTGCAGCGGGCCCACCGCATCGCCGCGGGTCAGGTCGTCGGCTTCGTCATGGTGGTGGCAGTCTCCGCCGCGGGGGCGGCGGTCTTATACGAGTTCTCTCCGGCGGTGGTCGGCCTGCTGGGCCTGGTGCCGCTGGCCATCGGCGTGAGCGGGTTGCTGGGGCTGGCGCGGCGGCATCCGGAGGCGGACACCGCCCCGGCGCCCGCACCGAAGGGGCGTTCGCGGCGGTGGCGCCGAAGGCCCGAGGAGCGCGCCGTGGGCCAAAGCCTGACGGCGGCGGCGCTGGTGACCGTCGCTGCGGGCGGTGACAACCTGGCCGTCTACATCCCGCTGCTCCGGGTCGGCGGCGCCACCAACCTCGGCGCCATCGCGGCCGTCTTCGTCGTGGGCGAGGTCCTGGTCACCTGGCTCGTGTTGGCCGGGGGCCGCCACCCGAAGGCCCGACAGATGATGCTGCGCCTGGGCCACGTGGCCGTGCCGGTCCTGCTCTGCTGCGTCGGCGTCCTGGTCATGGTGCAGGCGGGGACGTTCTCGTGGCTGTAGCGGCGCGAGAATAGGCGGAGTGCCCGATGCCGTCGATGCCCTGATCCTCGATCTCCTCGAGTGGGTCGGCCCTGCCCCACGGCCGTACGAGGAGGTCATGGAGGCGTGGCGCACGTCGTGTCCCCGCCTGCCCGTCTGGGAGGACGCCAACGATCGGGGGTACATCACACGGCACCACGTGCCCGGCCACGGCGAGCTGATCGCGCTCTCCCCCGCCGGCGCCGATCACCTACGGCAACACCGGGTCACCCTTCCAGCTTGAGCCGAGGCGGCGGCGGGCGCGACGGTCCGACGTTGGCCGTGCCGGGAGCGCCATGGTTGACTGCGTCGCCGGGGCGATGTCGGACGAGAACGGGAGGGTTTCCATGGAGGACCTGCAGGGCAAGGTGGCCGTGATCACCGGCGGCGCCAGCGGCATCGGACGGGCCGTGGCCGATCGGGCCGTGGCCGAGGGCATGAAGGTGGTCCTGGCCGACATTGAGCAGGGGCCGCTCGAGGCGGCCGTGGACGACCTCACGAGCAGCGGGGCCGAAGCCCTCGGCGTGGTCACCGACGTGTCAGACGCAGCATCGGTGCGAGCGCTGCGGGACCGGGCCCTCGACCGCTTCGGCGCGGTGCACTTGGTGCACAACAACGCGGGCATCGGACTGGGCGGCCCCATCTGGGAGGTCAGCGAGGCGGACTGGCGCTGGATCCTCGGCGTGAACGTCTGGGGCGTTGTCCACGGCATCGCCACCTTCACGCCGCTCCTGATCGAACAGGGCGAGGGACACATCGTCAACACCGCGTCCGTCGCCGGTCTTATCGCGGCCCCGTTCCTCGGCCCCTACAACGCCACCAAGCAAGCCGTCGTGGCGATCTCGGAGACCTTGTACAAGGACCTGCAGGCCGTCGGCGCGCCGGTCGGTGTCTCAGTGCTCTGTCCCGGCTTCGTGCAGACGCGCATCGCCGAGTCCGAGCGGAACCGGCCGGAGTGGGCCGCAGCCGATCACGAGGCCCCGGGGGCGGAGGACGTCCGCGGCGTGGTGCAGGGCTTGGTCGACGGCGGTATCGCTCCGACGACGGTGGCCGACCGCGTCATCGATGCCGTCCGTGGCAACACCTTCTACATCCTCACGCATCCCGAGCTCGATGCCGCCATCGCGACGCGCTTCGACGACATCCGGCAGCGCCGGGCGCCGAGCCCGACGATGATCGCCTGAGCCTGGAGACCGTTGCCGGTCAGCCCGATGCCGGCAACGGCTTGAACGGCTGCACCGTCACCCAGCAGGTCCCCTGCGCGATGCCGCTCTTCGGCATTTTGCACTGCGCCGACTTCGGCACGTTGTTGTGGACCTCGACGACCTGGTACTGGGTCGGACCGTAGAACTTGTTCGGCCCGAAACTCCAGGTCGGCGAGAACGTGCCCGGGTAGTTCGTGATCTTCGACATGGCCTCCACGAATGTTCGCCGGTTCAGGTTCTTGCCGGCGTCCTTGGCCGCGGTGGCGAACAGCCCGATGGCGCCGCACCAGGCCTGAATCGGTCCCTGCTCTTCGATGTAGTGATAGAGCGTGCCCGGAATCGGCTTGGGGTGATAAGCGTGCCAGGTGTTGTAGCAGGCGCGCACGCCAGGGTCGTAGCCGCCCTGGCTCTGTGGCCGGTTGTCGTCGATGCCGCCCAGGGTCTCGGTCGTGACGCCCTCCTGCCCGTTGAGCGCCTTCTCGTAAGGGGTTGGAATGAGGCCCAGCGCCACCTCGATCGACGACTGGTAGTCGCTCAAGAGGAGCTGCGGGTAGTACTCCTGGGCCGTCTCGGCGCCGATGTAGGGAAAGAACGCGTTCTCGCGGAGGAGCGGGATCACGGACTGCACCCCAGCGGCCTTGAACTTCTCCACGGCCAGCTGCGCGTCCGTGTTGGTCGTGGCCGTCTGGTCTGCGCTGCCGGCCACCGTCTCGACGACCGGCGTGATGCCCACCTTCTTCAGGTCAGGCAGCAGGAAGCCGTTGAGCGCGTCCTGGTCGGGCGCCTGGTCGGACACCACAACGCCGACCTTCTTGCCGTGGCCCAAACGGCCTGAGCTCATGCCCCACTGCACCACGGCTGACAACACGGGTGCCATGTCCGGGGCGGTCCACCACAGGTAGGGCGAGCCCAGGTTCGTCCAGTTGGTCGTCGTCGACCACGCGCTCAGCAGCGGCGTCTGGCCCTGCTGGGTGACGCAGAGCTGGTCGTCCTGCTCCCAGGCGCCGATGCCGTCGACGACCGCGAATGCAGCCGGGCTGCCCTGGGTCCATTGGCGGCACAGGGACTCCATTTCGGCGTCGTTCGTCGGGTCGTACTGGGCGATGATCGGGTTGATCTTGCGGCCGTTGATGCCACCGGCCTTGTTGATCTGGTTCACGTAGAGGTGGATCGCCGGTATCTGCTCGTTGTACTCCTTGTCCTCGGCGAAGCCCTCCTTCCCGGCCAGGCTGTTGATGGCCACGAGGGGGAAGACCACGTTGATGGTCGTCGCCGTGACGCCGCGGGTGCTCGTGCTCGCCTGGGAGACGGGCGTGGCCGTGGTGCTCGAGGACGCCAACTCCGCCGCCCCGGCGCTGCCCGATCCGCCCGGCGTGCCGGCAGGAGCCAGGACGAGCCAGGCGATGAGCCCGACGACGATGGCGATGATGATGAGCGCGGTGCGTATCTGGGTGGCGCGGGGGCGTCGCCGCATGCGCCGCCAGGACCGGCCCAACGGCGCCAGGGGATGGAAGGCCGCCCCCCGGTGCGCAGATACCTCCATGCTCGCTCCCATCTTCACCCTCCTTCGCGGCGGTCTGCACCGCCGACCTCCCCGATCGGGCCCGATGCCATGATGGCCTCGTCGCTGGCCCCAAGGTAGGCGGCCAGCGCCTTCGAGTCAGCGCGGATCACTTCGGGCGGCCCGGCGGCCACGACGCGGCCGAGTTCCATGACCACGACGGTGGTGCAGAGTGCGAAGACCAGAGGCACGTCGTGCTCGACGAGGACGATGGTGGTGTCCGCCACTTCGTGGATCCGCTGGAGGAGCGGAATGAATGCTTCGGCCTCCCGTTGTGCGATGCCCGCGGTGGGCTCGTCGAGGAGCAGTAGGCGCGGCTTGGCCAGGACGATGGAGGCAAGGTCGACCACCCGACGCGTCCCCGTGGACAGCTCGGCGGTGCGGTGGTGCCGGAACCGCTCCAGCCCGAAGGCGGCAATGATCTGGTTCACCGCTTCGAGCTTGCGCCGCTCGGTCCGGCGCGCCCACGGCAGGCGCAGCGTGGTGGAGAGCACCGCCACCTCCTTGCGGGCGTCCTCGCTCAGGAGCAGGACGTCGAGGACCGTCAGCTCCGGGAAGAGCCGGCAGTCCTGAAAGGAGCGCACCATGCCCACGCTCAGCCGTTCCTCGGGCAGGTACTCCGCCAGGTCCGTGTCGTCCAGGCACACGCTGCCCGACTGCGGCGCCACCAGTCCCGAGATGACGTCGAGGGTGGTCGTCTTGCCCGACCCGTTGGCGCCGATCAACCCGACGATGGAACCCGGCTCCGCCTCGAACGTCACCCCGTTGAGGGCGTGCACGCCTCCGAACTGCACCTGTAGGCCCTCGACCTTCAGGTGGGCGGGGTGCACGCCGACTGGACTCTGTGCGACCGCGGTCATTGCTCGGCCCCGTCGGCGACGAGCGTGGGCGTGACAGGGGGTCCGGCGCGCCGGGAGGTCAGCCGTTGCTGCGCTGAGCGGATACCCAACGTCACCGCGTCGCCAGAACGGTGCAACAGCTCGGCCAGCCCGCCCGGCAGGTAGAGGATGAACAGAATCAGACCCAGTCCGCTGGTGATGAACTGGATGGTCTGATTGGCGCCGAACAGTGCCGGCAGCCCCTCGAGGTAGATGGCGCCGAGGATGGCGCCGGGAATGGAGCCCAGACCACCGATGACGACCATGGAGATGATCACGAACGAGTTCGTGGGGTCGAACGTGATGTCGGTGTTGTTGAGTTGCTGGGTGGCAAATGCGAAGCACACACCCGCATAGCCCGCCATGAACCCCGAGAGGCCGAAGGCGAGGAGCTTCGTGCGCAGGATTGGGATCCCCATGGCTGCCGCGGTGAGCTCGTTGTCCCGCACGGCGACGAGGCGGCGCGCCACGCCCCTGTCGCGCCAGATCCGCACCATGAACACGGACAGCAGAAGCACCCCGAGCGAGAACCACGCGAAGGACTGCTGCGAGGCGAGGCTGATGCCGAAGAGCGAGGGGCGCCCGAGGTAGGTGTAGCCCGGGTCGGGCAGCCCGGTGCACAGGGTCTTGTGGATTCCGGGCACCGTGAAGCAGGGCGTGGCCAACACGGCGCTCTGCATGAAGATGGCGAACGCGAGTGTCGTCACGGCCAGGAAGAGCCCGGGCATGCGCAGCGCCGGCAACCCGACGAGGATGGCCACCAGAGCGGTGATCGCCCCGCCGTAGAGCATCACGATGGGCAGCGGCAACGACGTCCCGAGGTGCACGGCCACCAGCGCGCCGACGGCCACGAGGCCGAATTGCCCCAGCGAAACCTGCCCCGCCCACCCCGTCAGCATGGTCAGGCTCAGCGCGATGACCGCGTAGATGCAGATCTGGGCGAACAGGACGTTGTTGCCGACGGAGAGCGCGAAGGGCAACAAGATGGCGGCGCCAATGGTGACCCAGATGCCCGTGACCGAGACCCGGCGCCGGAGCTGGTCGACCCCGGCCCGCATGGTGGTGGCGGCCCCGTGCTGCCAGGTGCTCCGCTCCCCGGTGCGCGCGCCCTTGCGCAGAGCGCCGACCCGCACCAACAGGACGACCATGACGACGACGAACACGATGAACTGCTGCTTCGCCGGCGAAGGGATGTTCCACTCGAGCAGCTCGAGAAACACGCCCATCCCGATGCCGGCGACGAACGCAACCGTCAGGTTGACCATGGCCCCGATGAGCGCCGCCGTCAGCGCATACAGCAGCAGGTCCGGCGAGAGCGCCTGGGTCAGGGCGCTCGTCTGGTTGGGCGCGTTGAGGATGGCGGTGAAGGCCGACAACGCCCCCGCCACGGTCCATGTCAGGGTGGACGTGCGGCGGATCCAGACCCCCGAGAGGCGGGCCGAATCCGCGTTCTCCGACATGGCGCGCATGGCCAGTCCCCACGAGGTGAAACGGACGGCCAGCACCAGGACCACCGTGACGATGGGCGCCACAATGAGGGTGAGCACCTCGGTCGGTGTGATGATGAAGGGGCCGAGCGAGAACTGCAGGTCGAAGGGCACCGGCACGGGTTTGTAGAGGTTGGACGGCCGGATGAACGGCAGTGCCGTGAGCGCCAGCAACACGTAGCTCAACCCGATGGTGGCCACCATCACCAGGACGCGGGGCCGGCTGAACAGCCGGCGCAGCAGGAGCTCGGACAGGGCACCGGTGAAGGCGGCCAGCCCGATGGAGAGCACCAGGGCGAACCAGTAGTTGAAGTGGAAGTCCGCCGTCAGCTTGACCAGGAACACGGCGGCGATCACGCCGATCTGACCCTGGGCGAAGTTCAGGACCCGGTTGGTGCGGTAGACGAGGACGAGGCCTAACGCCAGCAGCCCGTAGCCCAGCCCGTAGAACAGCCCTTGAATGAGGACGAAGTTGGGAGCCGAGAACGCCAGCACGGGTGCCTACGAAAGACCGGCCGCGGCAGTACCGAGGAAGACGGGGCGCAGGAGGTCGTCGCGGGCCATGAGCTCGGCCGTGGGCCCGTCGAAGCGGATCTCACCGCGCTCCATGAAGAAGCACCGCTCGGCCAGGCTGAGGGCCCGGTTCAGGCTCTGCTCGACCAGGATCACCGTGGTGCCGGAGTCGTTGATGCGTCGCACCATGGCCATGAGCCGCTCGACCGTCATGGGGGCGAGACCGAGAGCCAGCTCGTCAATCATCAAGAGCCGCGGGGCGGTCATCATCACGCGCGACAGGGCGAGCATCTGCTGCTCACCGCCCGAAAGGGTGCCTGCAGGCTGATCGAGACGCGCCGCCAGTTCGGGGAAGGCCTCCAGCGCCTCGTCGTGCGCCCTCTGCGTCTTGGCCCGGTCCTTCCTCAGCGTATGGCTCCCGATACGGAGGTTGTCGCGCACGCTGAGCCCAGAGAACGTCATCTTCCCCCCCACCAGCAGCGCGACCCCCTCGTCGATGATCTGCTCCGGTTCCAGGTAGGTCGAGTTCATCCCGAACAGCCGGACCACCCCGCGGTGCGGATGGGACAGCCCCGAGACGGCGCGCAACAACGTGGACTTGCCCGCACCGTTCGTCCCGAGCAAGGCAACCATCTCGCCTTGTTCGATCTCGAGATTGATGTCGAAGAGGACCTGGTTGGTGCCATAGAAGAAATCGAGGTTGTGGACCTGGAGCGCGGGGATCTTCCCTCCGGCCTGTCGCCGCTTCCCCTCGGCGTAGCGTTCGAGGACGTCTTCAATGACCAGGGTGATGTCACGTCGCACGCTGCGCGACCCGATGACGAGCAGCAGCCCGCCGACGGCGCAGACCGGGAAGATGATGGTCAGCGCCACGACGATGCCGTGCAGGCCGCCGATGGCATCGGACACGGCCCCGAGCAACACCGAGCCGGTGAATCCGCCGAAGACGAGCGAGTACACCCCGAACATGGCGAAGCAGATGGTGCGCATTTCGGGCGGGGCGGTGGCGGCCAGGGTCAAGAAGATGCAGATGGCCAGCGGGGACACCGCCGCGCTGGCGAGGAACTGCAGGGTCACGCAGAGCCAGAGCTGGGGTACGTAGAGCGACAGGACGTAGAGGCCTCCGTAGGCCGTGATGCAGATGCCGGCGATGATGAGCGGGCGCTGCGGGGCGCGGCGGAAGTAACGGTCACCGAAGACATAGGCCAGCGGCAGTCCCAGGAAGGCGGCCAGGCCGATGATGGCATACACCTCGCTCCGTGACGCCGTGTCGAGGTGGAATTTGTCGATGAAGAACAGGTTGCCGAACAGCGGTGCTCCGGTCCCGGCGAAACCGAGGATGGCCACGGCCACGAGCTCGAAGTAGAGGGAGCGGACCCGCAAGAGCCGGGTCACGGCGGAGCCGAGCAGGACGCGGGGTGCCTTCTCCTGCTGGCTGTGGAGATCCATGCCGGAGGCCTTGAGGATGTGGCTGCTCTCGTTGGCGCCCTTTTCGGGCTCGCGCAACGTGAACAGGGCGAATCCGAGCGGAATCCCGGCCAACGCCACCAGCAAGCCGTAGCGCCAGTTGTGCGAGACGGTCACGACGTAGCCGAAGATCAGGATCCCGATCGTCTGTGACAGCGGGTCGGACAGGTTGTGCCAGCTGAAGATCCGCCCACGTGACTCGGTGGGATAGGCGTCCGAGAGGTACGAGTTGTGCACCGTGTTGTTCACACCGGTACCGATGGAGGCGGCGAGATACAAGAACGCGAACGCCCAGACGTTGGGCGAGATCGCCATCAGGCTGCCGAAGACCGCGAAGATCAGCAAGGCGATGGCCGCCACCTTCTTCCGGCTGCCGCGATCGGCCCACACCGCCAGGGGGACGGCCCACAGGAGCTGGGAGACCTGGGCGATGAAGGCCACGGCGCCGAGTGACGCGTTCGACATGTGGAAGGAGGTCTCGAGGTTCTTGCCGATGAGGGCGATCCCGTTGCCGAAGGTTCCCGGCACCAGGGCCGCCGCAGTGAGGAGCACCAGAGGGGCATAGCCCGAGCTCCTGAGGATCCCGATCAGTGGGGGTGGCTTGCCCTCGCCGGTTCCGGGCATGACCTCGAGGTCCGCGACGACGTCCGCATCCCTGACCTGGGACACCGCCTCGCGCAGGAGATCCTCCGGAACGGCGAAGTCGAACAACGGATCGTTTGGCACCGGCTGGGGACTCTATCTCTGACACCGGCGTCAGGGAAGGTGGCGACCCTCCCGCTGGCGGGGCGGGGCCACCACCACCGGCCACCACCGGCCTCGCCCGGAACCCTGCGACCACTCGGATGCACTCAGGTGTCACCATGGCGCTCGAGCGCATGGCGGGCGGCCGATCCGAGCAGACCGGACGCGTCGGGAATCCCGGGCCGGGGCGCTGGTATCTTTTGGGTGGCGGGAGCGAGCGGCGAAGCCCTGGGAACGGCCCAAAGAGGCGCCCATCGGCAATGGCCGCTCAATTGCCGATCAGCCCTGCCGATAGTAGGTCATGAGTCTCGAGATTTTTGAAGAGTGGGAATCGGAGGTCCGCGGCTACATCCGATTGTTCCCCACCACGTTCGACGCTGCTCGTGGGTCGCTCCTGATCGGCGAGGATGGCAGCGAGTACATCGACTTCTTCGCCGGAGCCGGAACGTTGAACTACGGGCACAACAATCCCCTCCTCAAGCAGGCACTTCTCGACTACATCGAGCGCGACGGCATCATTCACGCTCTCGACTTGGCCACACGGGCCAAGCGCGAATTCATCGAGACCTTTCGCGACCTGGTTCTGACTCCGCGTGGGCTGCGTTACAAGTTGCAGTTCACCGGGCCCACGGGGGCAAATGCGACCGAAGCCGCGATCAAGGTCGCACGACTGGCGACCGGGCGTGCGAACGTCATCGCCTTCACGCGCGGCTATCACGGGCTGAGCCTCGGCGCTCTCGCGACCACGGCGGCCCGGCAATACCGGGCGGCGGCCGGCGTCCCTCTGGACAACGTGACGTTCGCGCCTTACGACGGGTACTTCGGTCCGGACGTCGACACCATTGCGCTTCTGGCGCAGCAACTCGAAGACCCCTCGGGCGGCATCGACAGGCCCGCGGCCGTCATCGTCGAGAGTATTCAAGGCGAGGGTGGGGTCAACGTCGCGAGCCCGGAGTGGCTGCGGCGGCTCGCTGCGCTGGCGGCGCAGCACGAGATTCCGCTCATCATCGACGACATCCAAGCGGGCTGCGGCCGCTCCGGGGACTTCTTCAGCTTCGAGCAGTCCGGTATCCGGCCCGACATCGTCGTGCTCTCCAAGTCGCTCTCGGGGTACGGCTTGCCGATGTCACTCGTTCTCATCAGCCCCGAGCTCGACGTGTGGGAGCCCGGTGGGCACACCGGTACGTTCCGGGGAAACAATCTGGCCTTCGTCGGAGCGACCGCGGCGCTGCGCACCTACTGGGGTGACGAGGACTTCAGCATGGAGACCAAGCGGAAGGGCGAGTTGCTGCAGGGCCGCCTGGCGGCGATTGCGGCTCGCCATCCGGGTGACCTCGTCGAACGCGGCCGCGGCCTGTTCCGTGGCCTGGCCTCGCTCACCGACTCCGACTTCGCGGCCCAGGTGTCACGAGAGGCCTTTGCGCGAGGCGTCGTCATTGAGACAGCCGGCGCCTACTCTGAGGTGGTCAAGTTCTTGCCTCCGCTCACCACCGACGACGAGACGCTTCTCCGAGGGCTTGACGTCGTCGAGAGTGCGATCGAGGCCCAGTTCGCCGCAGTCCGATAACACGTCGATCTTGGGGCCTTTGGCGGCTCCGGTGAATCAGGCGGAATCAAGCGGAATCAGAGCGGAATCAGGAGAGCGCCGGGGGACCCGGCAGCGCCACGCGATCGGCGCTGTCCGCGCTCTGCGCGACCTCGTTGTGCCCCTCAATGTGAACCACGGTCACCGTCGCTTCGATGAGCCGACGAAGCTCGTCGTGATCCCTGGTCGTACCCATCAGGTGAAACACGTGGGCCTCAGAGCCCTCGCGCCAATCGATCCTCTTGCCGGGGCCTCGGACGAGCACGATCTCGTCGACACCGTCTATCGCACGGAGCTTTGGCAGACCCTCGACGCTGTCGATCCACTCGACGTCGGTCTCGGGAAAGACGTACAGGAGGTACCCGATCCGGGAACAGGCGACGGGGCCCTTGAGCCCGACCGGATCGCCGACCGCCAGGCGGAGCGCGGTGCGCAAGATACTGAAGCCGGACGCTCGTTCGAGCATCTCCGACATTCCGCCGCCCGGGCGTCCGTTCACCTCAATGACGACAGGTCCGTCGTCGGTCAGCTTGATCTCGGTGTGCAGGCATCCGATGGTCACCCCGAGGGCAGACGCGGCCTCTCCGGCGACTCGGAGAACATCGGTTTGCAGTTCGGGGGACGAGCGCGGTGGGCGTGCAGTAACCGGTCTCCCGGAACGGCCATCGGAATGGCGTGCGGGCACTTATTGCCGCGTGCTCGACGTGGCCGTTCTCCACCACGCTTTCCACCGACACAAACCCGGCGAAACCAGTCCCTCCCAGATTTGTGCTGGCGTCCGGCACGAACTCTTCGAGCACGTAGTCCTCGGATAGCCCGTCGGGTCGCTCCCGCAGCTGCGCAAGGGTCAGTTGGAGTTCCGATGCGGATGACATCGGCAGGGTGTCACGACTCGCCTGGCCGAAACGTGGCTTCAGCACGGCGGGGTAGGTGAACGCGGCAGCGATTTCGGCGATGGCAGCAGCGTCCGCGTCCTTGTCGATGATCCTGTACATCGGGACGGCGAGCCCCGCCAACGCCAAGGCGTCGCGCTGCGCAGATTTGTCCGTGAGCTTCACTGCCGCGTCACGGCTGTGGAACGGAAGCTGCAGCAGCTCGGCCAGCTCGGCCGTCCAGGCCAGGTCGGCGTCGTGCATCGACAACACGCCGTCGGGCTCGAGCTCTCGCAGCGCGGCGGCAACGCGGGCGACATCGCCGTCCGACGAGTCGATGACGGGTCCGAACTTGCGCACGAGGCGCGCCGCGGCCGCGCCCTCCGGCTTCGAGTAGTCCACCACCCACACCACGCGGCAGATCCCTTCGGCCGCCTCAATGATCGACAGAGGGCCGAACGAGAGGGGATCGTAGACGTAGGCGAGCTTCGGAAGCGATGCCACTGCCGAGTTAGATCGTCTTGCGCAGAGGGAGCATTTCCGCGTTCTCGTGCAGGTAACGATCGTTGCTCACCATGATCAGCGCACCGCACGCGTCGCGTACGACACGCTCGAGCCGGTGCTCCGGCCCGCGCCGGAACCCGTTGATGCCACAAATCTGCAATGCCGCTGTTGCGGCGCGCATGGCGGCAGTGGACGTGACGACCTTCACGTTGCGCAGGCTCATGATGAGTCCGATGTGTTCGAGGGTGTCGGATTCGATTGCGTCCTCAATCTGTCGCTGCGCCTCCGCCAGCGTGCTGCGCGCGACCTGCACCTCGGCGAATATCTCCGCGAGCCGCAGAGCCGACTGCGGGGTGGTGCCGATGCTGCGCCGGGCCGCAGCGCGGACTGACTTGTGCGCCTCCTCCATCGCTGCCTCGGCCAGGCCGGTCCACACCGCGGTCAGGAGTATGTGCCGCAACTGACCACCGCCGCCGTTGGCGATCTCGGAGAACGCCGCCGGGAACAGGTCATCAGCCGTCACATGACCGGTGATGTGCAGGCCCGAGCTACAGGTGCCCCGCAACCCGAGCGTGTCCCAACCGCTCGTCGGTTCGAGGGTGAAGTCTGCTGTACGGAGGAGGCAGAGCGCCTGATCCGTGTCTGCGGCGTCCGGCGAGCGCCGGGCCGTGGAAAGGATCATGTCGGCGTCGAGTCCATAGGATGCCGCGAGCGCCTGCTTGTCGAAGCGCCAGCCATCACCGTCGGGCTCCAGGGCGGCATTGCTTCGCATGACGTCGCCGCCGATCCCCACTTCGCTGTTGGCATTGGCGATGAGCAGCTGTTTGTCCACGACCTCTTCGACCACTCGTCGCAGAGACGGTGTCGTCCCGTACTTGATCAGGACGAACATCTGCTCCATGTGCATCGCAAGGACGGAGCCGGTGGCGGCACAGGAGCGGCCGAGGACGCGGATCGCGTTGCTGATGTCCGTCAGCGAGGCCCCCATTCCGCCTTGCTCGACAGGAACCATCGACGAGAGGACCCGCTCGTCCTTCAGGGCCGCGACCGCCTCAGCGGGAAAGCGGGCGTTGAGATCGACGTCGTAGGCGGCCGGACCGGCCACCGTGTCGGCGATCCGCTCAGCAATTTCTGCCAGTCGTTCGCCGGTTGACAGATTCTCGGAACGGGAAGAATCTGGAAAGGAGGTCATGGATTTCCCTTGTGAGACGGGTGGACGGGCGACTGGTGCCTGCCAGAGCAGGCAGCAAGTCTACGGCATAACGCGGAAGCCACACAGCGCCTTCCCAGCTTCGCCGAACTGGGCGTTGTCCCGGTCTCGTGGCTTCGACGGCGAACCGGCGAGCGCACCGGGAGCGCTCCGCCGATCGGGTGCCACTCCGTGGCGCCATTGGAGAATTCGTCGGCCAACCCACTCTCCTTGAGCCTTTTCTCATCGGGTGCCGACGGTGGGACGACCGGGTCTGACGACGTTCCCGCGTTCGGTCGTTGTGCCGCCGTTGTGAAAAGGGGGGCCGGCTTCAACCGGTCGTGCGCACCGTCGCCACGGTGAGCGGTCCCTCCGGCATGACGGCCACCCGCGCCCCGGAGCCCAGGCGGTCGAGCACGCTGGCCACGGCGCGGTCGAGGTCCGGCACGGCCGTCAGCAGCGCACCAGTGATGGAGTGCTCGTCGAGGCCGTCCGCATGGAGATGGACCTCGGCCCGGGCGAGCACGCGCCCGAGCACCTGGGCCTGCCAGCGGTCGAG
This sequence comes from uncultured Acidimicrobiaceae bacterium, assembly GCA_963744045.1. Lineage (GTDB taxonomy): Bacteria > Actinomycetota > Acidimicrobiia > Acidimicrobiales > RAAP-2 > Bog-473. The sequence goes on along the minus strand of CAVUSB010000002.1, from coordinate 51,447 downwards.
CTCGGGCGCGCCCGAGGTGCCGACCAGATCGGCCGGCGTGCGCGCCTCGGCCAGGAGGCGCGCGAAGGCACCGTCGGCGGGCACACCGTCATCGCAGGCGGCCGCCATGATGATGATCCCGCCCGGGCGCACAATGCGCTCGGCCGCTGCCATGCCCTTTACGGCCTGGTAAAGGTTGCGGTCGAGGGGGTACCCGCCGTTCGTCGACACGACGAGATCGAACGGCGCGTCGACGGCGCGCATCGCCGAGGACTGCACGTGGGCACATGCGGCATCGTGAGCCCCGGGGAGCGGACCCGCGAAGACAGCCGTGACCTGACGGGCCCGGTTGATGGCGACGTCGAGGGAGAGGTGCGGCGGCGCCAGCGCCGTGGCGGCCCGCACGAAGTCGTGCACCGGGTTCCCCGTCCTTGTCACGAAGGTGGCACGAGCATCGGCGATGCGGTGCGGATGGTGTGCCTCCAAGATGGTCGTGCTGGCGGCGAGTCCCGGGCAGACCGCTTTCGGGCCGCCGCTGAAGCCGGCGAAGAAGTGTGGCTCGACGAAACCGGTCACGATGCGCAGGTCGGCCTCGACGTACTCGCGCTGCAGCAGCACCGGCGCCCCGTCCACCTCCCCCACGGCGACGTGCGCCGGGCTCGTCGCGTCGTGATCAACGACGGCGTAGCGCCCGACGATGTCGGGCCCGACGAGCTCCTCCATCTCGGCCGCCGTGGCCTGCCGGTGGGTCCCGGTGGCGCACAGGAGCGTGATGCGCCGGTCGGGCACCCCGCACCGCTCCAGCTCGTCGAGCAGCGGTGGGAGCACGGTGCGGTTCGGCATCGGGCGCGTCAGGTCGGGGAAGACCACGGCGACGCGCTCGGTGGCCGCCGCCAGCGCGCCCAGCGACCTGCCGCCCCTCGGCTGCCGCAGCGCTGCGGTGATCGACGCCGCCTCGTCCTCCAGACCCGGTTCGTCCAGCGGGACGATGACCTCGGCGTGGTCGGGGACCTCGACCACTGTTCCGTGGCGGCCGTAGGCGAGCTCGACGCGCACGGATCAGGTCGCGAACGGACTGGTTCCTGGGAGCGACTCGGTCGCGTCGAGCAGGGCCTCGGCCACGTGGTCGACCCGTGGCCGCAATGCGCGGTAGAGCTCGACGGCGGTAGGGGTCGGCTGAATCACCGCCGCCACGGGGTCGATCTGGTCGAGCGTGAGGCCCAGGCCCAGCGCCTTGCCGGCCAGGAGGGCCGCACCAGCCGATGCGGCCTCGCCGGAACGGTGACGCAGGGCAGGGAGACCCAGTACGGACGTGAGGACCTCTACCCACACCGGCAATCCGGACCCGGCGCCGCCGAGCGTCACCCCTTCCGCCGTCGACCCGCCGAGACGCCCGACCGTGACGACTTCCATCACGCCGCGCCACGTCCCAGGCCACCGACTCCACCACGGCGCGTGCCATGTCGGCGGCGCCGTGCGCCGCGCCGAGCCCCATGAACCCGGCCCGGGCATCGTCGCGCCACCATGGGGCGCGGGCGCCATCGAGCCAGGGCACGGCGACGACGCCTCGCGCGCCGGGGCCGCTCTCCGCCGCCAGGCGTCCCAGCTCCTCGGTGCTGCGGTCGAGTAGACGGCCGAGCCACGCCAGGAATGAGCCAGCGGCCGACAGCCCGCCTTCGAGCAGCCAGCCCCCGTCGGCGGCCCGGGTCACCACGGCGCCGACCGGCGCGGGCACCGGGCGCTCCTGCACCGGCACCGACACGTTGGCCGTGGTGCCCCAGCTCACCATGGGGTGGTACTCCGACGCGCCCGAACCGAGCACCTCGCACTGCCGATCACCTGCCCCGATGACGATGGGCACACCCGGCCGCAGCCCGAGCTCGGCCGCCGGTACGGGTTTGAGCTGGCCGACGACGGTGTCGGACGGCACCACGCTCGGGAGCTTGCCCAGGGCGGGGCCAGCCAGCTCGCGCACGGCGTTGCCGTCGAAGTCATAGAGTCCGCTGCGCGACGCGAAGGTGGCATCGGTCACCAGCTGATCGGTCATGCGGTACACGATGAAGTCGCGTGGCGACAGAATCACGTGGGCCGCCTCAATGCGCTCGGGCTGGTGCTCGGCCAACCAGGCCAGCTTGGCCGCCACGGCGCCGGCATCGAGCGGGATCCCGGTCCGGGCCCGGTTGATGTCGTCGCCTCCCATGCGCTCGGCCAGCTTCCGCGCCTCGGCGGCGGCCCGGTGGTCCGACCACAGGATGCCCTTGCCGATCGGGTCGCCCTGGGCGGAGACGGGGACGAAGGTCTGGCGCGCCCCCGAGCAGGACACCACGTCGACCTCGGCGAAGGCGAGCGGCGCCTGCGCCCGGGCCTCCGCGCATGCGATGACCAGCGAAGTCCACCACCGCAGCGGATCTTGCTCGGTCCAGCCGACCTGGGGAAAGGTCGTGGTCAGCTCGGAGCGGGCGAGCGCCACCAGGCCCTCGTCGCCCCACAGGCCGACCTTGGTGACCGACGTACCGAAGTCGATGGTGAGGATCATCGGCCGTGTACCAGCGCGCGCACCAGGCCTGCCGCCTCCGCCGGGTCGGGATCCTGGTAGATGGTCCGCCCCATCGCCATGCCGGCTCCCCCGCCCGCCATGACGTCGCGCACCTCGTCGAGGACGGCGTCACGGCCGGCGGCCGTGCGCGGACCGCCGAGGAAGAGGACCGGCACTCCCACGCTGGCCACCACCCGTGCCACGGCACGCTGGCGCTCGACTCCCGGAGCAACGGCGGGCACCGGGACCTTGATCACCGGTGCGCCCATGTCGTGGGCGACGATCGACGCCAGCACGATGGCATCCGTGTCGCGTCGGATCCGTCCGCCTTCCCACGCCAACGGCTCGATCAGCGCGTCCAGGCCCGCCTCCTTCGACTGCTCGAGCACCTGACCGAGCAGCTCGAGCGCGGACGCCGTAATGGCGTCGTCCATGTCGATGCGCGTCATATGCTTCACGCCCGACCAGCCCTCCGCCGCGGCGCGCGGCACGCTGGCCACCAGCCGGTCGTCCAATTCGAAGACGGAACCGGCCAGCCCGGTGCGGTTGATGGACAGGTAGGTGCGGTGCAGCGCCGTGAGATGGCCCGCCGCGGCCAACCCGGCCAGCGGCTGCGCAGTGGCGAGGATGCCGTCGCACGAGGGCAAAGCCTGGGCCAACGACGCGAAGAACTCAGCCCAGTTCTCGGTCGTGACGACGGCGCGGGCACGGTGGTCTGCCGCCAGAATCAGAGCGGGCGTGGGCAGCGGGGGGCTCGTCATTGGGCGCCGGCCAGCGCCAGCACGACCTTGGCCACCGCCGAGAAGTCCTCGCGTCCGTAGCCGGCGGCACTGGCGGCCGTCAGGAGCTGGCGCGCCGTCGCGGTCGTCGGCACCGAGACGCCGCAGCGCACGGCGTAGGCCATGGCGAGGTCGAGGTCCTTGGCCATGAGATCGGTCATGAAGCCGGGCTGCCAACCGTTCGACGCCGGGCTCTCGGGGATCACCCCCGGCACAGGCAGGCGTGTCCGCACCGCGACGCAGTCACCCGTCGCATGGGTGAGGACCAGCAGCAGCTTCTCCAGGTCGACTCCGGACTTGACCGCCATGGCAGTCGCCTCGGCGGTGGCGGTCATCTGTGCCGCGTAGATCACCTGGTTGCACAGTTTCACGACCTGGCCCATACCCGGGCCACCGACGTGCACCACGAGCCCGGCGAAGGGCTCGAGCGCAGGCTCTGCGTCGGTCAGCGTCGCGGCGTCACCACCCACCATGAGGGTCAGCGTGCCTTTGTGCGCGCCCGCCGTGCCACCCGAGAGCGGCGCGTCGAGGTAGCGCGCCTCCGTCTCCCCCACGCGGGCGTGCTGGGCCCGCTCCACCTCGGGATCGATGGTGGACGTGTCGATGACGGTCTTGCCCGCGCCGAGCGCCGGCAGCATGGCGTCGATCACCTCCACCACCTCGGGCGAGTTGGGGACGCAGAGGATGATCACGTCGGAGGCCTGGGCCACCCCCAGTGGCGAGCCTCCGTCGGCCGCACCCCGAGATACGGCTGCGTCGATCGGACCCCGACCGCGCGAGGCGACCGTCACCTCGTGGCCGGCGGCCACGAGGTGGCCCGCCATGGGCAGGCCCATGGCCCCGAGCCCGATGAAACCGATGCGCATGCGCGTTCCTCCCGACGTCCCGGTCAGCGTGCGGCGAACTGGGGCAGCCACTCCGCCGTGCCCGAAAGGAGCTCGTCGACCATGGCGTCGGTCACGTGCAGGTCCCCCCGGCCCGCCAACGGGTCGAGAGCGAAGGCTTCCCCCGCCAGCGTGCGGTCGCCCCGGAGGGCCGCCTCGACGGTGAGCTCCTGGGTGGCGACGTGGCGCCGGACGATCTCGTCGTAGGGGGTCGGCAGTGCGCTGCGGTCCCGGCCGCGGATGCCGTCCCCGTCGATGACGCAGATCGACTCGACCACGGCGTCCTCGGGCAGGCCGACGGCCTGACCGGTGTTGGGGATGTTCACCGGGGCCTCGAAGGGCTCCCCCGTGAGCATGGCCTGGATCATGGGCGAGGGCAGCTCGCCCGACTGCCAGGTCTGCAGGTCCTTGGTGCCGGCGAGCCAGGCGTCGACGTCGGCGATGTAGTCCGCCTGGTGCTGCTCGCGCCGCGCAATCGGGCTGAGCTCAATGTTGTAGGCCGCTCCCCAGTCGGACTCAGGCGTGAGGGCGAACGAGACGAACTCGGCGATGTGGCGGTCGCCCGCCGCCGGGAAGGTGCCCCAACGGTCGAGCAGCGTCAGCTTGAAGAGGTGCCGCTCGGCGAAGTCGAGCTTCGAGAACGTCTCGGCCTCGGGACGCCCGGGGTAGGGGGCCAACGACGCCAGACCGCCGACCTCCTCGACCAGATTGCGCAACACGTCGAACCCGTCCGCTCCGTCGACCTCGAGCGAGGTGAGCACGGGGAAGTGGTTGACCCCCGTCACCGAGGCCGAGACCGCCTCCAGGGGGCGGCCCAGAGCGATGGCCAGGTCCATGCAGAAGTTGCCCACCTCGTGACAGAGGCCAACGGTCTTGATGTTGGTCTCGCGGCACACGGAGCGGGTCAACGCCGTCATGGGATTGGTGATGTTGAAGAGCCAGGCGTCCGGGCAGCGCTCCTCCATCGCCTTGCCGATGCCGACGAGGACAGGGATGTTGCGCAGGGCGCGGTTGATGCCCCCCGGGCCCACGGTGTCCCCCACCGTCTGGGTGATGCCGTGGGTGGCCGGCACGTCGAGATCCACCGCCATGGAGCGGAAGCCTCCGGTCGAGATGCACACGATGACGAAATCGGCGCCGTCGAGCGACGTGTGGAGGTCCGTGGTCGTGGCGATCGTCGCCTTGGCGCCCATCGCCTCGTTCAGCTTGTGGGCCAACATGTCCATTTTGGCCAACGGCGTTGGGTCGATGTCCTCGAGCACGAGGTGCATGCCGGCCAATGCCGGCGTTCCGAAGAGGTCGGCCATCAACTCCGGGCCCCATTGGTAGCTTCCGCCGCCGACGATCGTCACTTGGGTAGGCACGCCGCCACAGTACAGTCCCCGTCGTGGTCCGCCTCCGACGTCGCGCCCCGCGCATGCTCGCCGCTGCCTTTGCCACCAGCGCCATGGTGCATCTGATCCGGCCCCAGGTCTTCGCCTCGATCATGCCGCGCGCCATCCCCGAGGAGCATCACACCAACCTCATTTACGTCACCGGGGTGGCCGAGCTCGTGTGCGCCGTCGGTCTGGTCCGGCGTACGCGTTGGGCGTCCGCCGCCAGCCTGGCCACTCTGGCCGCGGTGTTCCCAGCCAACATCCAGATGGCGCTCGATGCCGGCACCGGGCGGAATCCAGGCCCGTCGGACAGCCGCGCCGTCGCCTGGGGACGGCTGCCCCTCCAGCTGGTCATGGCCTGGGCGGCGCGCCAGGCGCGCCCTGATCCGGACTGACCACCCGGACTGACCGGAAGGAATCGGGCATGGAGATTCGGGTGCTCCGCCCCGGGGATGACGCACTCGTCGCGGCGGCGTCCCATCTCCTCGACGGCCCGGCCCGGCCCGACGCCACGGCCCGCTTCCTGGCCGAGCCGGGCCACCATCTCCTCATTGCCTACGAGGACGAGCGGGCGGTCGGGTTCGTCAGCGGGGTGGAGGTCACCCACCCCGACAAGGGCACTGAGATGTTTCTCTACGAGCTTGCGGTCGACGAGACCTTCCGGCGCCGCGGCATCGGGCGCGCCCTGGTCGAGCACCTCGCCGCGCTCGCCCGCGCCGCCGGCTGCTACGGCATGTGGGTCGTCACCGACCACGACAACGAAGCCGCCCGGGGCACCTACGAAGGAACGGGCGGGGCGCCCGAGCCCCGGCAGGTCGTCGAGGTCTGGACCTTTTGAACCGCGCGGTCGCCCCGGTCAGGGCTCTGACGACGCGGGCCGACGCGGCCGGGTCGGCCAGAGCCAGAGCGCCATGACGGCGAGGGCCGAACCGATGAGGTTGTCCACGACGCGGTTCGAGATGGCCGTGCGCGCGGGCAGCCCACCGAAGGCCGTGAGCAGGACGAAGATGCACGTGACGAACGTGATGTAGAGGCCGAAGTTGACCCGCTGCACCGAGAATGCGATGCCACTGGCGACGACGGCCAGCAGCGCCAGAACCGTCGTGTCGGGCCGCAGCGCCACGAGGACCGCTGTGGTCAGGACGGCGCCTGCCACGCTCCCGATGATCCGCAGCACGGCCCGCCGTCTCGTGAGCTGGGTATCGGGCCGCATGACGAAGAGCGCCGCCTCAGGGATCCAGAACCCGTCCTCTGGGTTGGTGACCCGGTACAACACCGTTCCGGCGAGGGCCGCCGCCGTCAGGCGGACGGCGTGCCAGAAGGGGGCCGACCGGACGTGGGTGGCCCGGCGCATCGTCGAACCCCACTTCGCGCGCCCACGCCCATCCGGTGGCGGCGGAATGGCGGGTCGGGTCGGCGTAACGGGCGAGGCCGTGCCTCGCCACGACGGCCAGTGCGGCGGTGAAGAGCCCGCCGAGCAGCGTCACGCCGCCGACCACGAGCGCCTCGGTCGCGGAGACGTCGAACGAGGCGGAGAAGACGAGGGAGGTCACCGACGAGACGCCGATCAACGCTGCCTGCGGGCCCAGCTCCACGAGCAGTCCCGCCCCGAAGGTGCACAGGGCCACGACCGGGTAGATGGCGATCCCCCGGATCCCACACAGCGAGCCCAGGAAGGCCCCGATCGCAACCAGGATGCCGGTCCCGGCCACGATCCTCGCCCGGAAACGGTGGCCGGGTTGGAAGACCGCCATGTCCGTGAAGAAGGCCCCGACGGCGGCCCATCCGCCTGCCCGGGGATAGCCCGTGGCGATGCCGACGGCCAGCGGCCCTCCGATGGACACTGCGCAGACCAGTCCGATGAAGGGCGACGCCATCGGCCTGTTCATCTGGAGCGTCCAGGCCCACCGTTGTCGGAACGGGAGCCGGTCCTCGTCGGGAGGACGGGCGTCGTCCCCCACGGCTGCCGGTCCCGCCATCACGCCAGGCTCCTCGTTCGGCCTGCCGCAGTGCAACCCCGTGCCCGCTGCACCGCGACGACGCGCCTCAGACCAGCCGCTTCTCACCCCAGAAGCACGCAAAGGGATTGTCGTTGTACGGCGCGATCTCCACGTATCCGGCGCCGCGGTAGAGGCGCTGCGCGGTCACCTGCTTGGGGCCGGTGTCGAGGCGCGTGCGCGTGTAGCCCAGCGCCCGGGCCGCCTCCTCGAGCGCGCGCAACAGTGCCGCTGCCATGCCGCGCGACCGCGCTTCGGGCCGCACGTACATGCGCTTGATTTCGGCCACGCCGTCGCCGAGACGCCGCAGCCCCCCGCCCGCGACGGCCTCGGGTCCCTCGTAGCCGACGTAGTAGGCGCCGCCGGGTGGGCGTAGCTCCGCCGGAAGAAGCGGCGGGTTGTCGAGACGACTGGCGTTGTCGTAGGCGCCGATGAGTTCGGAGCGCATTGCCGCCAGGAGCTCCGATGCCGGCAGCTCCTCCGGATCGCACGCGACGAAGCGCACCTCGCCGGTGACCGCGCCCGGGCCCGCGCTCACTGCACCCGGTCGGGATGCAGCGTCTTGGCCATGCGCCGCATGCCCTCGCGCCACGGCACGCTCGTCCGCCCGGCGAGCTCGTGCATGCGCGTGGTGTCGATCTGCACGCTGTCGATCGTCTGCTCGGTCGGCTCGAACCGGGCCTCGGTGCCGGCCAGGCCGGCGAGGTACGTGCACCACTCCTCAATGCTGACCGGCTCACTGCCGCCCCAGTTGACGGTCACCGCCGGGACCGAAGCGGCGGCGAGCAGGCGCGGCACCATGGCCAGGATGTCGTCGGCGTGCAGCGGGTGATACACGCTGGGGGCGTCCACGTGGACGGGGATGGCGTGGCCCGACAGCATCATGTGGAGATGGATCGCCGGCCAGCCGCCGTTGTCGCCGTACGGCACCGAGAGCCGCGCAATGGTGGTCGGGAGCGCGAAGCGCTCGGCGCCCCAGCGGGCCGTTCCCTCCGCGGCGATTTTGCAGATGCTGTACGTGCGCAGGAACGGCCATACGCCATGGTTGTCGCCGAGCGGCCCTCCCTCGTCGAACACACGGTGCCCCTCGGGCTTGTAGACCGCCGTGGACGAGCAGTGCAGGAAGGCTCGGGCGTGGCGGTGGTGTTCCATGAGGTAGGCCAGGCCGCCGCTGTTGGCCGCCAGATCCCTCTCCCAGTCGTTGGTCTTGGCGACGGCGAAGTGGAGCACGTAGTCGGCATCCTCGGGCAGCATGCCCATGTCGCCCGAAACCAGGTCGACCGGGACGCACTCCACGCCGGCGGCCTCGAGCTCGGCGCGGGCCGCCGCGTCGGAGAACCGAGCCGCCCCGATGACGCGGTTGTCTCGGGCCAGGGCCGTCGCCAGCGGGCGCGCCACCTGCCCCGTGACCCCGGTGATGACGATGGTGCTTCCATGCAATTCGTCTGGACTCATACACCCTTTCGTACTCGCTACGCTTCGCCCGTGCATCTCTTCGCAGCCTTCCTGGGTGGTGAGCTGGCATCCGGACGCATGGGCGAGGACCATGAGGTCGTGTTCGTGGTGGCCGAGGACGTTGAATCCGCCCGCCGGGCCGCCAAGGCGAAATGGGGCGGCGGCGGCCGGCCGCACGTCGACGCCCTCACCCGCTTGGAGATGATCGACGGTTTCGCCGTCGGACTCGAACCCGTCGGCACGGGCGACGCCACCGAGACCACCGGGTACAACTGACCCAGGCCGGGCGAACGCGCGCGAGGCTGAGAACGACTGCAGTCAGCGCACCGCCTCAGACGACCGGCGACAGACCACCGTCGAGGTTGATCGCGGTCCCCGTCAGATACGAGGCCCGCGCCGACAGCAGGAAGCAGCCGAGGTCGGCGAACTCGGCGGCGCGGCCGAAGCGGCCGAGCGGGATCCCGGCGTCCTCGGCGAAGCGGTCGTAGAACTCCCGCAGGTCCGACCCGGAGCCCGCGGCCATGCGGACCCACTGGCCGCTCTCGATCAGCCCGATGAGGACGGCGTTGGCCCGGATGCCGTCGGGCGCCAGCTCGTTGGAGAGCGCCTTCATGAGCGCCATGCCGGCGGCGCGCGTCACCGAGCTCGGCTCGCTGCGAGCCCCGGGCGCCTTGGCCGAGAGGGCCAACGTGAACAGGACGGCGCCCCGGCTGGCCCGCAGCTGCGGGAGGGCCAGCCGGGTGAGCCGGACGGCGGCCATCAGCTTGAGCTGGAAGTCGGACTCCCAGGTGCTCGTCGTCGATCGTCTCGATGGAGCCGCCCGAGGCGCGCCCCGCGTTGTGCACGACCCCGTCGATGCGTCCCCAGCGGGCCACGGCCGCCTCGACGAACGCCTCGAGGTCGCCGGCCCGCGACACGTCGGCCCGTTGCGCCAGCACGTCGCCACCCGCCGCCCGCACCGCCGCCTCGGCGGCGCGCAGGCGCTCCTCGTCGCGTCCGCACACGCCGACCGCCGCTCCCTCGGCCGCCAACCGCGTGGCGAGCGCCAGGCCCAGTCCGTCGGTGCCCCCGGTGATGAGCACGGTCTTGCCGGTCAGTTCGAGATCCATTCGTCACTCCTTCTTCTGTGCGGTGACCGTCACTCCGGCCAGGAACGCATCCGCCTCCCGCTGCGAGCGCAGGCGGACGAAGCGCAGCCCGCCCACCGGGGTCGTGCTCGGCCTCCCCGTAGCGCTGACGGTAGACCCGGTGCCGGGTGGCCGCCCAGGCGATGATCGACTTCTCGGGATTGCACGAGTACAGGTTGGACCAGGGCTCCCTGTTCCCGTTCCAGAGCTCCTGGCGGGTGATCGTGCGTCGCACCGTCCGCCTGACGGTGCGGGCCATCACCACGGCGTAGGACAGGTCGAACCACACGACGGTGTCGGCCCGTTCCCAGACGATCTCCCGCACGGTCGAGTAGTTGCCGTCCACCACCCAGCCGGCGCCTCGATGGCCTCGAGCGACCCGGGCCCTGAACGTGTCGTCGTCGAGCGGCGTCCACCCCGGCTGGTGGAACAGGGCGTCGAGCTCGATGTGCGGCGCGCCGAGGCGCGGGCCAGCGACCGGGCCAGTGTCGTCTTCCCCGATCCCGAGCACCCGACGACGGCGACCCGTTCGATGTCAGCGCTCCTGTTCGGTCGGCCTGATCAGGATCTCGTTGACGGCGACGCGGCGGGGCTGGGTCACGGCATAGCGGATGCTCTCCGCGATGTCCTCGGCCTGCATGATCTCAATGCCGCCGAAGGTCTGCGCCATGCCCTCCAGGATCTCGGGCCGGTTGTGGGAGGCGAGCTCGGTGGCCGTCGCCCCGGGCTCAATGAGCGTCACCCGGACGTGGCGGGCCGTGACCTCCTGCCGCAGCGACTCGCTGAAGGCGCCGACGCCGTGCTTGGTGGCGTTGTAGACGCCGCTGTTCAGTCGGGCGACCCGCCCGGCCGTCGAGCTGACGTTGACGACGTCGGCCACCGAGCGCGGCTCGGCCTCGGCGGCGGCCAGCAGGTGGGGCAGCGCGGCGTGCGTGCAGTAGAGCAGGCCCAGCACGTTGAGGTTGACCATCCGCTGCCACTCCTCGACCGGCGCCCCGACGATCGGGCCCAGCAGCATGACGCCCGCGTTGTTCACCAGGGTGTCGAGGCGTCCCAGCTCGGCCACCGTGGTGGCCACGGCCGCTCTGCCTGGGCCTGGTCGGTGATGTCGGCCTCGATCACCAGCGCCTTGCCGGCGCCGCCGATGCGCTCGGCCAGGGCCTCGAGGCGGTCGCGGCGCCGGGCCACGAGGGCCACCGTCGCTCCCTCCTCGGCCAGCGCGGCCGCCGTCGCCTCACCGATGCCACTGCTGGCGCCGGTCACCAGGGTGACCGTCCCTTCCAGTCTCTTCGTCATGGAGCCTCCACGTCTGTCGTGTCCGGGCCGCGCTCGGCCCCGCGCCACGGTCTACCGGATCGAGCGGTGGCTCCGCTCGGCCGCTAGGTCGGGAGACCCGGTGGGCTCGTTCTTGGCGTGGCCGTCCGCGTCGGCGAACGGCTCGATCCCGAACAAGCCGACGGGCACGCCGATGTCGTCGGGCACCCGGGTCGGCGTGTCGCGGTTGAGCGTCTTGCCCCGGAAGAAGTCCGGCCGGACGAACCGGTAGATCACCATCAGGACGACGCCGAGGAGGAAGGAGGCGACGATGAGGACGAACACGCCGCCGACGACCTGGTGCGTGCCCGGGATGGTCCAGGTGGTGTAGCTGTTGCCGGGGTGACCCAGTTGTACCAAATGAACCACACCATGACGAACCAGAGGATGAGGCCACCGAGCAAGCGGGAGGATGCCGCGCAGCCAGAGACTGCGGGCGCTCTCCGTCAGGCTCTTGCGGTAGTACCAGACGCAGGCGAAGCCGGTCAGCCCGTAGTAGAAGGCGATCATGGCGCCGAGGGCCGACACCGAGTCCCCGATGACGCTGCTCCCGTTCGACAGGTAGTTCATCGCCACGTAGAGCGCGATGGAGACGACCCCATGGCCACCGTCGACGTCGTGGGCGTGAGGAAGCGCTTGTGCACCTTGCCGAACGTGTCCGGGATCGACTTGTAGGCCGCCATGGAGAGGGTCGTGCGGGCCGTCGGCAGGATGGTGGTCTGCGTCGATGCCGCCGCTGAGCGTGAGCACCATCAACAGCAGCAGCTTGACCATGACGGCGCCGATGCCCGAGGTGCCGAAGACCGACGCGCCCAGACGAATTGAGCACGTCGCCCGAGTTGGCCGGGTTGGCCAGGCCGATGCCCTTGGTGCCGATGCCGGCATAGGACTGCGAGGCCACGATGACGATGGCGTAGGTCGCCAGGAGAATCAGCGTCGAGATCACGGCCGCCCGGCCCGGGCGTGCGCGTCGAGTCCTTCGTCTCCTCGTTGACCGAGACGGCCGTGTCCCAGCCCCAGTAGATGAACAACATGAGCGAGAACCCGACCATGAAGCTGGTGAAGCCCAGGTTGTGGAACGGATTGAACCACTGCGCGCTGGGCGTCAGGTGGCCGGCCGGTGCCTTCCCGGATCCGATCTTGACGAAAGCGACGATCGAGAAGATCACCAGGACCACCACCTCGATGCCGAGCAGCACCTTCTGCAAGTTGGCGGAGATCTCGACGCCGACGTAGCAGATGGCGGTCATCACGATGATCCAGGCCACCCCGACCAGCAGCACCCACGTGCTGGAGGGGTTGCACCCGATGCTCGTTGGCGCCGAAGAGCAGGAAGACGTACTGCCCGGCGATCTGGGCCAGGCTCGCCATGACGAGGATGTCGGCCGCCACGATCCCCCAGCCGCCGAACCACCCGGTTTTCGGCCCGAAGGCGCGGGTGGCCCAGGTGAAGGTGGTGCCGCAGTCGGGGTCGGCGTTGTTCAGCTCCTTGTAGGCGTAGGAGACGAACAGCATCGGGACGAAGGCCAGGATGGCGATGATCGGCGCCTGCAGCCCGTTGATGGCGATGACGACGAATCCGAGCGTCGCGGCCAGGCTGTAGGCCGGCGCCGTCGACGCCACGCCCACCACCACCGAGGAGAACAGTCCGAGCGCTCCGCTCTTCAGGCCCTTGTCACCAAGGTCCTTTTCTTCTTGGCCAATGCGGCATCGAGGTGGACCATGGGCGCTCCGTTCGTTCCAGGACTGGTGCGTCGTTCCAACAGGTGGCGTGCACCATACTCACGCCGGGCAGAATTTCTCCAGACTTTCCGGAAGAATCCACCCATCTCGGACCCGGATTCGCGGCTCGCCCACGGTTTCGAGTGCCCAGAGAGGCGTTCGGTGCCCGATATCGGCACCGGTCAGCGGCGCCCGGCCTCCGCCTGCCCGATGCCCTCGCGCAGCTTCTGCAGGCTGGAGGACAGCAGGCGCGAGACGTGCATCTGGCTCACGCCGACGGCGGCCGCGATCTCCGACTGGGTCAGGCCTTCGACGAAGCGCATGCGCAGGATGGACTGCTCGCGCTCGGGGAGGGTGGCCAGCGCGGGTCCGAGGAGGGCCCGGTCCTCGACGGAGTCGAAGTTGCCGTCCTGCTCGCCCAGGCGCGCCGACAGCGGGTCGTCCTCGCTCTCCGACGCGTCGATGGATGCCGCCCGATACCCCTGGCCGGCTTCGATCGCCTCGATGACGGCTTCCTCGCTCGCGCCGGTCGCCTCGGCCAGCTCCGCCACGGTCGGGTTGCGCCCGAGCTGCTGCACCAGGGTGCCCGTGGCGTGGCCCGAGCTCGAGGTAGAGCTCCTGCACGCGCCGGCTGGCGCGCACGGCCCAACCCTTGTCGCGGAAGTGCCGCTTCAACTCCCCGATGATCGTCCGGGTCGCGAAGGCGGCGAAGTCGACACCACGCGACGGGTCGAAACGGTCGACCGACTTCACCAGCGCCACCGACGCCACCTGCACCAGGTCGTCCAACGGCTCGCCCCGGTGGAGGAAGCGCCGGGCGAGCTGGTGCGCCAACCCGAGGTTGGAGGTGATCAGCTCCTCGCGTGCGGCCGGATCGAGGGCTGGACGCTCAGATTCCAGCGGCGTCCGACAGCGGCCCGGGATCGTCGTTCCCGGCCCTCCGTCACTCTGCATGCCCCCCCCGGCGCTTGCGGAGCCAGGCACGCACCGAGCCGTCCCGGCTCTCCCTGCCGTGCTCGTCCACCAGCGCGTCGAGGATCTGCTCGCTCAGGCGGGCGACCTCGTCCCCTTCGGGCTCGAGGCGCGCTCGCCACCTCCGGCCCGTTCCAGGGTGCAGACGACCTCGATGGCATCACCCAGAACATTGAGCTCGAGGCGGAGGTCCCCGTGCTGCGCGTCGCTGCCCTGCAACGTCAGGAGACAGAGCTCGCCGACCGCCAGGCGCAGGTCCTCGAGCTCTTCGATGTCGAACCCGGCGCGGGCAGAGATCGCGCTCGTGACCAGCCGGGCGAGGACGATCAGGTCGCCCCGGGCCGGGAACTTCAGCTCGATCCGATCGCCGCTCTCCAGCCGGTCGGTCGTCTCCGTCACGCCGCCCCTGCCGATTCCAGCGAGTCGGCGATGGTGAACACACTGGTGAGACCGGTGATCTCGAAGATCTTCACGATGCGCGGGTCGGCGACGACGACGTGCAGCTCCCCGCCCAGCTCGCGGCAGCGCTTGAGCGCGCCGACGAGGACGCCCAAGGCCGTGGAGTCCAAGAACGTCACCCCGAGGAGGTCCAGCACGATCGTCGCCTCGCCCTGGGCGATGACGCCGTGCAGGCACTCCCGCAGCTGCGGAGCCGTGGCGACGTCGATCTCCCCGCTGACCGCGATCACCGGAGGCGATCGAGCCCGCCCGCTGCTCTATGTGAAAGTCCTGTTCCACTCCGCCCTCCTGTGGCCTCATCCTGGGCCACCCCGAGGACGTCGATGCAATGCCGATTGGCCAGACGGTCTATTGCCCCTGGGGGCGAACCTAAACCTCCTGGACGTCATCCGGGGTTTCCACCTGGACGCCCACAGGGTAGTGAGTTGCGGTAGCAACCCCGGTGAACGACGGGAGTTGACCTGGCCGTCCGGCGAGGGGAATAGCGTTTCAGGCGAGCCCGCCGACCACGGGGAGAGTACGTGCCCGAACCAGGAGACGAGCAGCTTTCGCCCACCCCCCGCAGCGCCCGCGGCGACCGGGCCGAGGCCGTGGCAACCCTCGTCGCCCTCGCCTGGGCCTCCACGGTGGCGATCGTCTTCGCCGTCTACGGAGGGAACGTCTCGCTCGTCGGCCTCCTGGCCATCTCCCCCTTCATCGCCGCCGCCTTCGCCCGCCCCTCGCGGGTGGCGCTGGTCGGCATTTTCGCCGCGTTCTTCGCCCTCGTCATCAGCACGCCGCCCCGCAGTTACGGCGAGCTGAACCACACGCTGCGCGTCGTGACGATGCTGGCGGCGACCGCGGTGGCCATGTGGATCTCGTATCTGCGCGGTCAGCGCAACGTCCAGCTGTGGACGGCCCGCTCCGAGACCAGGAACGAAAGGCGCCGGCGCGTTGCCGCCGAGACGGCACAGCGCATGCAGACCATGGCGCGCGCGCTCACGACCGCCGCCGACCCGGCCCAGGTCGCCGACGCCGTCTTCGCCGCCATGCGCGACGAGTTGCGCGTCGACGCATCGACCTTTGCCCTCCTCGACGAGTGGGGAGCGCTGCACACGCTCCGGCGCTTCGGATACGCACCCGACGACCCGACCGACGGGGTGCTGGCCTCGCTGCAGACCGACGGCCCCGTCCTGGGCCACAACGTCGCCTTCTTCGCCGAGACGATCGACGACCTGCAGCGCGATCGCCCTGACATCTACGCGTCACTCAATTCGGACCGTTTCCGGGCCCTCGCCATCATCCCTCTCGTCGTGTCCGACCGCACCATCGGCGCCGTCGTCGTGCACTGGGACGACGACCGTGAGATCTCCGAGCCCGACCGGACCTTCCTCTTCACCATCACCGGCGCGGCGGCCCAAGCGGTCGAGCGGGCCCGGCTCACCCTGACCGAGTTCGTCAACCTGGAGCGGAGCCAACACCTGCACCAGCTCAGCTCGGCGCTGGCTGCAGCCACGACGCCCGGCGACGTGGCCCACGCCGCCATCGCCGGCGGCCGGCGGGCGCTCGGCGCACAGTCCGCCGTCGTGCGCGTCCCGGCCGCCGGCGAGCGCGGTCTGGCCTGCCTGGCCAGCAGCGGACACCCGGCGCTCCTGTCCCGCTCCATGGTGCCCCTGGAGGGCAGTCACACCGGAGCGTGCTTCACGCGCGGCCGGACCGGTCGTCGCAGGCATTGCCGCCGAGGACGAGCGTCCGCGAAGACGTGACGGTCGAGATCGTGGCGCGGGTCCTGCGCGAACTTCCCAAGCCGGTGACGATCGTCAGCGAGCCCCTCATCGGCAGCGCCGGCCCGCTCGGGGTGCTTTCCCTCGCCTTCGTCGCGCAGCCCGAGCCGAGCGAACCCGATCTGCGATTCCTCTCGACGTTGGCCGGGCTGACCGCACAAGCCCTGGAGCGGGCCCAGGTTTTCGAACACGAACGCGAGGCGCTGCGCGACGCGGAGGCGGGACGCGAGCGGCTCTCTCTCCTTTCCGAGGTGACCCGGCTGTTGAGCTCGAGTCTCGAGCCGACGACCGTGATCCAACGGACCATGAGCCTGGTCGAGGGCCGGCTGGCCGACTCCTGCTCGGTCCAGGTCCCCGGGGAGAGCGGGCTCGTCCGGCTCGACGTACGCGAATCCGGGCCGGCGTCGTCCGCGCGCGCGGGCCAGGCAGCGGCGTACGACGTCCTCCCGTTCGACTCCGACGCACCGGCGGCTGTCGCCTTCCGCACCGGCCGGACCCAGCTGGCTCCGCTCCACGACGACGAGCTCGGCAACGAGCCGATCGGGCGTCTCCACCGGCCTGTCGGTGCCGCTGACCGCCAACGGCGAGGTCATCGGCGTCATGACCTTCGTGGACGGGCCGGGCCGGCTCTTCGAGGCCGACGATGTCTCGCTGGCGACCGAGGTGGCGAGCCGGGCCGGGGTCGCGCTTGTCCAACGCCACGCGGTTCCAGCGCGAGCACGTGGTGGCCGACGTCCTGCAGCGCGCCGTCCTTCCTGACTCGCTCCCCGAAGTCGAGGGCCTGTCTGCTCGATGCCGAATACCGGGCCGGGGTGGCCGGCACCTACGCCGGAGGCGACTGGTACGACGTCTTCGAGCTCAGCCAGCGACCTGGTCTTCTTCAGCGTGGGCGACGTCATGGGCAAGGGCGCACCGGCGGCCGCCCTGATGGGCCAGGTACGAAGCGCCATCCGTGCCTACGCCGTGTCCGGCCTGTCGCCGACGGAGGTGCTGTCGTCGCTGGATCGCCTCTTCGACACGCTCATCGAAGACAGAGTCGTCACTGCCGTCGTGGGAACCATCACGCCCTCGACGGGGCGCGTCGTCCTGAGCAACGCCGGTCACCCTCCGCCGCTGGTCGTGCGGGCCGACGGCAGCGCGACGTTTTGCCCCATGGAGCGAACGCTGCTCATCGCGGCCGGGCTCAGCGGAGCTCCCCGGCCCAGAGATGAGGTCGTTCTCGACCGCGGCGATTCGCTCATCATGTACTCCGACGGCCTGATTGAGCGCCGCGGCGAGGTGATCACCGACGGGATGGAGCGGCTGGCGAACACGGCAACCGTCGTTGCGCGGGCGGGATGGCCGGACCATCCCGCAGTCACCTTTGCCTCCATGTTGAGCGTCGAGGAGCGTACCGACGACATCGTGGTGCTCTGCCTCAATTACACGGGTGTCTCCGAGGAACGCATATCCGCTCCGGCTGTGGGTACGACACGAGATGGCATGTCAACCTTGCATCTCGAACCGGTGGTGGAGAGCACCCCGGTGGCTCGTCACTGGGTCGCGGCGCATCTGCGCGACCTGCCCGCCGAGGTGACCGGATGCGCCGCCCTGCTCGACCTCCGAGCTGGTCACCAACGCAGTGCTGCACGCCGCGACCCCGTTGTGCGTGACGCTCCACATCCTGCCGGACCGCATCCGGGTGGACGTCGCCGACGGCAACCCCTCTTTCCCGTCCATCAAGGAGTACGGCAAGGACGCGGCCACCGGTCGGGGCCTGACGCTGTTCAATACCTTGGCGTCGAACTGGGGAGTGCAGGCGGTCGAAGACGGCAAGATCGTGTGGTTCGAGCTCCCGGTCGAGTTCCCGGTCGCTCCGACGAGTGTCTCCGACGGCAGCTTTCCGCTTCAACCTGACCGGCGTCACGCGGACGAGTCTGCACGGCGACGCAGGCGACTCGCCGGAAGTCTCGGTCCGGCTTGCTCGGGATACCGGTGGCGCTCCTCCAGAAATCGAGCGAGCAGTACGAGGCGCTGTTCCGCGAGCTCCGGCTCATGAAGGAGCGGTCGGACAACGCGCCCGGTTCGCGCCCCCGCTGCCCGAACGTCTGGCCGTGTTGGTCTCCCAGATCGGCACTCGCTTCAACGGCCTCGGGCCGGGCATGGACGACATGTGGCAAACGGCGGTCGACGACAACGTCGAACTCTTCGATTGGACGCTCGACCTGCCGCAGTCGGCCGTGGTCGCCGTCGAGTTCTACGACGCCCTGCTCGACGAAGCAGACGAGTTCGGGTTGGCGCAGCGGCTTCTGACGCTCCCGGCGTCCCCGGCCAGCGTGGCGGTGCGCCGTTGGTTCCTCTCCGAGCTGACGGGGCAACTGCACGGCAAGGCGCCGGTGGCCTGGGTCGACAGCCGGTTCCACGCGACCTGCAGGCATTGACGCGCCGCTGAGCGGCGCCTGGTCAGCGGTTCTTGGCGGTGGCCTTCTTCAACACCTTGCCGTAGTGCTCCAGACCCTCTGCCGAGAGAGCCGCCGCAGGGCCGCTGGCGATGGAGACCCGCTCCGGGATGATGCCCCAAACCGGCACCTTCAGGTCGTTCCACCACTCGATCGTCGCCTCGAGGTCGTTCGTACCGAGCCGGGCAGAGCAGATGACGACGCCCGCCGGGATGTTGCTGGGCGTCATCTCCAGGGTCGTCACGACTCGGTTGGGCTCGACCCCGCCGGCCCGGGTCGGGATGACGACCGCGTCCGCCCGGGCCAGCGCAGCCTGGACCACGTTGCCTTCCCCCGGCGGGGTGTCGACCACGACGATGCCGTCCTCCCGGCTCATTGCCTTGGTGACGGTCCGCACAGAGGGTCCCTCGATCAGCTCGACCCCCTCGAGCGGGTCGACTTCGTACCATTCGGCCGTCGAACCCTGGGGGTCGGCGTCGACCAGCAGCACCGGACCACGCCCTCGCCGCGCCGCCGCCGCGGCCAGGTACACGGAGGTGGTGGTCTTGCCGACCCCGCCTTTGACGTTGCTGACGACGATGTTCATTGGGTCTGGTCCTCTGGCGATCGGGAAAATCGGCCCTTACGGTACCGGCCGTCCGGGGTCGCCCGTTACGGCAGGAGGAGGGCGCCCAGGCGGCGCCTGGTGATCAGGACCCCCACCACCGCCATCGCCACCAGGTAGGCGATGTGACCCAGCAGTGTCCAGGCGAAGATACCCAGGTCGGCGGCACGCACCAACACCACCCCCTGGTAGAGGGGCGTGCAGCGGACGACCGCCTGGAGCCACCCGGGGTACACGGTCAGTGGGTAGAAGGTGGCGGAGAACAGGAAGAGCGGAATGAAGGCCAGCGAGACCATGTCGAAGTCCTGCCAGGTCCGCATGTAGGTGGTGCCGGCCATGCCGGCGGATGCGAAGGCCAGGCTGATCAAGACCGCAGCCGGCCAACACAGCACCGCCCAGGGCGAGACGATGTAGCCCAGGATGGCCATGATGCCCAGGAAGGCGCCCGAATAGAGGGCACCGCGCAGGACGCACCAGCTGAGCTCCCCCAGCGCAACGTCGGTGACCCCCAGGGGGGTCGACAACATGGCGTCGTAGGTCTTGGCGATCTTGAGCTTGAAGAAGACGAGGAAGGTCGAGTCGAGCATGGCGCCGTTCATGGCCGACGACGCCAGCAGACCGGGCGCCACGAAGGCGGTGTAGGGGATCTCCCGGCCGTCCACGTTGATCGGGCCGACGAGGTGGGACAGCCCGACCCCGATGGAGAGCAGGTAGAAAAGCGGCTCGAAGAAGCCCGAGACGATGAAGATCCAGGAGCGCCGGTAGACCAGGATGTTGCGCTCGAGCACCCGGGACGCATGGCGTCCCCCGAGGAGGGCGAGCGGCGTGATGCGCGCCGCCACTCCGGGAGATCGCTGGTCCAGGGCGGATCCCGCCCCGGTGGAGATGCCCGTCATCGCCTCACACCACCAGCCGCTTGGCGAAGGTTCGGCGGCCGGCGGTGTAGCCGGCGGCGACCAGCGCGCTCAGGTAGGCCACATGCCCCAGGTCCGCCCAGCTCACCTGGCCGAGCGTCAGATCGCGGCAGAGCGACACCCCGTGGTAAAGGGGCAAGCAATAGGCCACGACCTCGAGCCACGTCGGCAGCTGCGAAACCGGGAAGAAGGTCCCCGAAAAAAGGAACATCGGGATGATGGCGAACCGGTACAAGGTCGAGAACGACGAATCCTTGTCCTGGGTGGCGGCGAACGCGCTCACCGGCCCGGCGAAGGCCATCCCGGTCAGGACGGCGGCCGGCAGCGCCAGGATGGCCCACGGGGAGTAGACGACCCCGAAGATCGCCATCACCGACAGGTAGATGGTGCTGACGATGGCCAAGCGGGCGGCGATCCACGCCAGGTGCCCGAGCAGCACGTCGTAGACGCTGAGCGGCCCGGCCAGTTGGGCGAAATAGGTGCGGACCCACTTGATCGCCCCCATGACGGGATAGGTCGCGTCGTTCGTTCCGATCTGCATGCAGGTGCCCGCGAGCAGCCCCGGTGCCAGGAACGCGACGTACGTCACGCCGTCCACGCCATGCGAGTGCTTGTCGATCAGCGAGCCCAGGGCGACGCCCATGGCCGCGAGGTACAGCACCGGGATCAGAAAGCTGGTCACAACGGAACTGCGCCAGGTTCGCTTGTACTGGAATCCCCAGTAGCGGGCGGCGCGTAGCCACATGGGGGTGGCGAAGCGGCGGCGGCGCGACCTGGTCCCCGTGGCCGAAGAGCGCGCGGCTCCCCGGCGTTGCCGCGTCGCTGGCAGTCGTCATCGAATCAGTCGACCAGTGAGCGCCCGGTGAGACGGAGGAACACGTCCTCGAGTGTCGACCGGCGCACGAGTGTGGCGCGGGCAACGTGGCCCATACGGGCCACCTCGGCCAGGGCCGCGTCGCCGTCGTCGGTATAGAGAAGAATGCGGTCGGGCAGCACCTCCTGTCGCTCCGCCAACTTCGTGAGCGAGGGTGCGACCTCCTCGTGCTGGCCGGGAGCGAAGCGCAGCTCCACAACCTCTTTGGTCGAGTACTTCTCGATCAACTCGCGAGGCGTGCCCTCGGCGGCAAACCGGCCTTTGTCCATGACGACGAGGCGGTCGCACAGCTGCTCGGCTTCATCCATGTAGTGCGTGGTGATCACCAGCGTCACCCCGTCCTGCTTGAGGCGATAGAGCCGGTCCCAGAGCAGGTGGCGGGCCTGGGGGTCGAGCCCCGTCGTCGGCTCGTCGAGGATGAGGAGGTCCGGGTCCGAGATGAGCGCACGCGCGATGGTGAGACGCCGCTTCATGCCGCCCGACAAAGGATCGACCCGATCGTTTGCCCGCTCGGTCAACTGGGCGAAGTCGAGCAACTGCTCCGCCCGCTCGCGGATCACCTTCTTGGGCATGTCGAAGTAACGCCCGTAGATCATGAGGTTGTCGAATACCGTGAGCTCCAGGTCCAAAGAGTCCTCTTGCGGCACCAAGCCCATCCGAGATCGGATGCGGGGACCGTCTTTCGACGGATCCATCCCGAGCACGCGCAGCGTTCCCCCGCTGAGTGGGCTGATGCACGAGATCATCCGCATGGTCGATGTCTTGCCGGCCCCGTTGGGGCCGAGGAAGCCGAACGACTCGCCCTTGGCGATGGTGAAATCGACCCCGTCCACTGCGACGAAATCACCGAAGCGCTTGACGAGCCCGGTCGCCTCCACCATGGGGGACGCCGCCGCGCCGTCCGGCGAGCCCGTCCCAGCCTGCTCCGAATCGGGGACGTCAGTCATCGGCGAGAAATATGACGTCATTGTCAGGGAACGATACAGCGCGGCCTGAGGGCCCACGGCAAGCGCCAGGCCACGCCGATGGACGGGCACCGACCGGGGGACGGGCCGTCCGGCCAGGTAGCGCGCCGACGGTGGCGGACACCCTCCACCGTCGAGGTCCGCCTGCTCAGACGGCAGCCAGCTCCGTGTTGGCCACGATGGCATCGGTGACAGTGCCCCACAGGGGCTCGGGGAGGTCATGGCCCATGCCCGGGATGGTGAGCAGCCTGGACCCGGGAACGGCGGCGGCCGTGGCCTCGCCACCGCTGAGGGTGACGAGCGGATCGGCTTCTCCGTGAACGACGAGAAACGGGATGCCGACACCGTGCAGGCCTTCCGTGCGATCGGGCGAGCCCAGAATGGCGCCCAGCTGGCGGACCGTGCCTTCCGGGCAGTACGAGCGGTCGTATGCCGCAGCAGCACGTTCTTGGAGGATGCGCCGGTCGGTCGGGTACCCCGGCGAACCGATGACGAGACTCCCCTCGACGCTCGCCTGGATCGCTTCCTCCCGGCTGGTCGCCACCGGCCGCAGCAGCGCCGTCATCGCCTCACCGGTGGGCGCTCCGACGGCACGGTCCCCCGTCGTCGACATGATGGAGCTCGCACTGAGGAAGAGGTCCGCGTGGTTGATGACCAGGGCCTGGGTGATCATCCCTCCCATGGAGACGCCGACCACGTGCGCCTTGTCGATGCCCAGGGCTGCAAGAAGCGCGGCCGCGTCGTCCGCCATGTCCTCTATCAGGTAGGGAGCCGAGGTGAGGTCGGAACCCGTGAAGAGGGCGGCGATATCGGGCAATCCTTCGCATTTGGTGGACAGCCCGCTGTCGCGGTTGTCGAACAGGATCACGAAGAAACCGCGCTGGCGGAGTCCGTCGACGAATCCCTTGGGCCAGGTCGTGAGCTGTGCGCCCAGGCCCATGACGAGGAGCAGCGCCGGATCCGAAGGATTACCCTCGGTGACGTATTCGATCTCGACCCCATTGACGTTGGCCAGCGGCACAGACGGCTCCCTTCGGCGAGGCTTCCGGCTGAATTCCTACCAGGCGGCAGGACTCAGCGTGTCATTCGTTCCGCCGGCGCGGCCGATCCGGCCTCGGGGTGAAGGCGCCGAAACCGCGGGCCGAGCTCCAGGCCGACCAAAACTGATTCCACGGAGGCCACGCACGCGACGAAGAGCGGGAACGCCACCACGTCGAACGTCCAGTGGTCCACCGTCAGCAGCAGGATGACCATGCTGATGACTGCGCCAATGTAGGAGTGCACGGTCTCGGACCCGGGATGGGTCCAGCTCTTCATCAGCGTCGGTACCCCGGCCAGGAAGTCAGCCGCAATGGCGGCGGAGATCGCCAAGACGCCGTTCCGGGTTATCAGCCAGACGACGGTGCCGACGACCGAGACGGCCCCGCACGCATAGTCCATCCGTCGCACTTTCCACACCGATGCAGAATTGTGGAACGAGCCGATGAAGATCAGCAATGGCATGAAGCCCACCATGAACGTCGGCAGGGCACGCAGGCCCACGCCCTCGTTGAACTCGACTGCGGCGGCGAGCAGCGGCGCGACGGCCCAGAGGAGCCACGTGACCCGGTTGGGCTGCGTCGTTCCCCGCAAGGTGTCTCGCAAGTAGACACCGGCGCCTGCCGCGCCGATTGCGGTGCCCAGATAAATCCAATTCTCGTTGATCACCGTTCCACAGTCTGCAGCGTGGCGAGCCTGGCGTCACCCAGCGAGGGCGACACCCCTCGGGGAAGGCAGGCCGCTAGGTTCGAGCCGAGACGTTTCGAAGGAGAAACACCTATGGCCGCGCAGGGATCGCAAGCGAGCGACGCACATGGGTGAGCTCCTCGTCGTCGCGTTTCTCGGTGGGCTGATCACCGGGTTGTCGCCCTGCATCGTTCCCGTCATCCCTGTCGTGATGGCCGGCGGATCGGCCGGCACGAGCAAGTGGCGGCCCTACGTGATCATCAGCGGCCTGGTGGTGAGCTTCAGCCTCTCCGTTCTCTTCGCCAGCTCGTTGCTCGGATTCCTCCACTTGCCCCAGGACTTTTTGTTCTGGCTGGGCGTCGCCCTGCTGGGACTGTTGTCGGTGGGCCTTCTCATCCCCAAGATCGGCGAGGTCATAGAGCGGCCCTTCGCCCGGCTGGGCGCGTCACGCTACGCCAACCAAGGAGGCGGCTTCGTCCTGGGCTTGAGTCTCGGATTGGTCTTCGTGCCCTGTGCCGGACCGGTCCTCACGGCGATTTCGGTGGCCGCCGCACACCACCATGCCGGCGCGTCCTCGCTCCTGGTGACGCTGTTCTACGCGCTGGGCGTCACCATCCCGCTCCTCGTCCTGGCGGTGGTCGCCCAACGCGCCACGACGTCCTGGTCCTCACTGCGCAGCCACCTCCCTGCCGTTCGCAGGGTGGCTGGTGTCGTTCTGGGTGTCGCCACCCTGGCCATCGCCTTCAACTGGCTCGGTGCCCTCCAACGCGACGTTCCCGGCTACACCAGCGCTCTCGAGGACCACATCGAATCGACCGGCTCCGCCTGCACGCAGCTGCAGCATCTCAGCGGCGAGCATCAGAACCAGTTCGCCGCCGCCAACGCCCATCTGGAGGGAAAGAAGGCGACCTGCGCCGCAACAGACAAGGGAAATTCACAGAGCGGCCACCTGACGGCCGGAGCGACGACATCGACGACATCGACGACATCGACGACGAACCCGTCCCCCACTTCCACGCCGCCGCACAAGGCGCCCGTGTTCATGGCCAGCAAGACGAACCTGCCGAACTTGGGCCGCGCCCCGAACTTCGCGGGGATCACCGCCTGGTTCAACACTCCCGAGAACAAACCACTGACGCTCAGTCAACTGCGCGGCAAGGTGGTACTCATCGACTTCTGGACGTACTCGTGCATCAACTGCCAGCGCGCCCTCCCTCACGTGGAGGGTTGGTACAACGACTACAAGAAGGACGGCCTCGTCGTGGTCGGTGTGTCAGCTCCGGAATTCGCCTTCGAGCACGTCGTCTCCAACGTCGTGAGTGCCGCGAGCAGTCTCGGCATCGATTACCCGGTCGCCGTGGACGACAACCTGGCGACCTGGGACGCCTACAACAACGAGTACTGGCCGGCCGAATACCTCATCGACCCGACGGGCATCGTACGCGCCTATGACTTCGGGGAGGGTGGCTACGACAGCATGGAGAACAACATCCGGATGCTCCTCGCGGCCGACGGCGTGACGGACCTCCCGCCGCGGACCGACGTGCCCAACGCGACGCCGACCAATGAGCTCACGCCGGAGAGCTATGTCGGCGACGATCGCCTCGACAACGCGGTCGGGACCGCCGTGGTGCCGGACAAGGCGATCGTGTACCACCCGCCTTCGACCATTCCCGCCAACAGCCTTGCTTTCGGCGGCACATGGACCGTGCACAGCGAGGAGGCGACGGCCGGCAACAACGCGACGCTCGGACTCCAGTTCACTGCGGACGATGTCTATCTGGTCATGAGTGGGGACGGCACGGTCGGCGTGTCGTACAACGGCAAGCACCTGAAGACGGTGACCGTCTCCGGAATTCCCAAGCTCTACACGCTGTTCTCGGGGAATGTGCTGCAGAATGGCACGCTCACACTGACGATGTCACCCGGCCTGCAGGCCTACGACTTCACCTTCGGGTAGTGCAAGCGGCATTGCGCACCTCTCGATCCGGAACGGCTACACCGCCGAGCAGGCAGGCGAAGAGGTGAAGGACGCGGCGCGGCGGCGCCGGGGACGATCAGAAGTAGCCGGCGCTGCGGCAGCGCGCGACCAGGGCGAGCCAGTGCTCGACCTCGTCCGCGCTGCCGCGCCGGATGGGCCAGTCCAAGACCCGGATGAAGAGGTGGCCCAGGTAGGCGGTGCGGCGAACAGATGGGAGTGGCTCCAGCGCGAGGCGGAAGAGATCCCGCCGCAGATCTGGCGCGCAGGTCACGGTGCTACTGCTCAGCGCCAGTGCGACGAGGTCGAATGCCGCGTCGCCGATGACGCAGAAATCCGTGTCGATGACCGCGGAGAGCCGGCCATCCTGGGCAAGCAGGTTCCCGAGGTGGAAGTCCCAGTGAACGATGTCGCGGGCTCGGAAATCATCCGGGCCCACGGCCGCGCCGAACGCCTCGATCTCCTCCACGAGGGCAGCCGTTCGGGCGTCGTAGCCGCGCAGCGACTCGTGGCGACAGTACGTCCCGCCGCCCTCCACCAGGGTCCTGATCAGGCGTTTTGCCCACGCGTCTCCGGCGCCATCCTTACCGAGCTCCAGCCGCCGGCCGTGCAGCCGGAGCACCTCGTCCGCCAATACGGGCGTGAGCATGCGGATCGGGTCTCCGGCCATAAAGGACTGCAGCACCAGCAGGCAACCCGGTGCCTCGACGGTGCACTGCTCCGGAACGGGCCAGCCCGCCTCGGTCCGCAAACATTCCGACAGCTCCACGCCCTTGCGGCGAAGCGTTTGCGACTCAGGATCCGTCTCCCATTTGAGGACGATCCGCTCGCCATCAGGCCCGCGCCGCACCTCGTGCGCTCCGGTCTCGCCGCCGCTGAGCAGGCCCACGAGTTCGTACGACTCACC
Source organism: uncultured Acidimicrobiaceae bacterium (assembly GCA_963744045.1). GTDB lineage: Bacteria > Actinomycetota > Acidimicrobiia > Acidimicrobiales > RAAP-2 > Bog-473. The sequence continues at coordinate 24,679 of CAVUSB010000002.1, read as the reverse complement.
CGTGACCTCTTGCAGCAGCGCAACCGCCCGTTCGACGCTGAGACTCTGCATGCTCAGTTGATGGAGCGTTCCTTGCCGGCCCAATAGGGCGCTCGCAACTCACGCTTGAGGATTTTGCCCGACGGGTTACGCGGCAGTGCGTCCGTGACGTCGACCGAAGTCGGACATTTGTAGTGCGCCAGGTGGTCGCGGCAATGCGCAATGAAGTTTGCTTCGTCCAGCGCTTCTCCCGGCGCCAGCACGACGACCGCCTTGACCGTCTCCCCCCATTTCGGATCCGGAACGCCGATCACCGCAGCGTCGACGATGGCCGGATGTGAGAGCAGGACGTTCTCGACCTCAGCCGGGTAGACATTCTCACCCCCGCTGACGACCATGTCCTTGATCCGATCGTGTAGATACAGGTAGCCGTCCGCATCGAAGTACCCCGCATCACCGGTGCGGAGCCAGCCTTCGCCGTCGATGGTCGCCGCAGTCTCCTCGGGCTTCCGCCAATAGCCCGCCATGTTGTACGGCGAGCGGGTCCAGACTTCTCCGACGGCACCCGGTGCCACGTCGAGTCCGCTGTCGGGGTCAACCACCCGCAAGTCGACCGACTGGTGGGGTTTGCCGGCTGAACGCAAAAGGCCCCGCCGGGGCCCATCGGGATCGTGGTCGTCGAAGGGCAACGCCGTGATGGCCCCGGTCGTTTCGGTCATACCGTAGACCTGGCAGAACGCGCAGCCGAAGGCTTCCATGCACTTGACCAGGACATCTTCGGAGATCGGTGACGCTCCGTAGAAGATGAGGCGCAGGCTCGAGAGGTCCGCCTCGTGCAACGAAGGAGTGGCCAGAACCAGCATCAGGACGGCGGGGACAACGAACATTTCGGTGATCCGCTCGACTTCGACCAACTGCAGAAGAACGTTCGGATCGACGTCGCGCAAAATGATCGACCGCCCGCCCCGTGACATGGCACACAGCGCCCAGCCCGATCCGCCGATGTGAAAGAGCGGCATGGCGACCAGGCTCACGGTGTCGTCACTGATGTGGAAGGTGATGCCGGCTTCAGAAATGGCGGTCGAAAGGTTGGCGTTGGTGAGCATCACCCCCTTCGGCAATCCCGTCGTCCCGGATGTGTAGAGCTGCATGCTCACCTCGTCGGGTCTTCCCACATGGCCCGGATCCTCGGCGACGCAACCGTCGACCCAGGAGTCGAAGGACACGGCTCGTGCATCCGTGCCCACTGTTCCAGTGTCTCCGACGACCACGATCCGACGGACCGCAGGCAGACCACTCGACATAGCGGCGAGTGCCGGCAGGAAGTCGGCGTGGATCACCAGCATGGGTGCGCCCGAATCGTCGACGATGGCAGCCATTTCTGCCGGCGCCAATCGCCAATTGACCGCGACGTTCACCGCTCCGATCAGCGAGCCACCGAAAAGGAAGTCGAAGTACGGAATGCCGTTGCGGTCGAGGAAGGCAATCCGATCCCCGGCGCCGAGGCCGTCCCGCTTCGCCGCCTGTGCCACACGACAGGCGACGTCGAACTCTTCTGACCAGGTACGGCGCTCCGCTCCTTGCACCAGCATCTCGTGGCCCGCCTGCCGGCGTGCCAGGTAACGCAGCAATCCCGCCACGGTGTAGCGGTCCTGTTCCGTGACGGAGACGCTCGATCCCACCCCCGACCTCCTTGTCCTCGTCGCGACCGTTTCGGAACGGCACCCTACGCAGCGCCGCGAGAGCCGTGCGGCGGCCAGGAGGGCGATCTCGGCATCTTCTGGATGAGCGTTACTACTGGTCAGGCGCTTTTTCTAGAAATTAAGGAGATATTTACATCTTCTATTGACGTAAATCCGACCCTCCGACCAGGGACTTTGTGATTTCCATCACAAGAGCCCCGACTAAACTCCCAGTTCAGAGGGCTGAAACCGCCGATGAACATGGGTCCGAGGTGTGATCCTGTAGATTGCAGATCGCAAAGCCGGATTGGCCTTTCGGATGCATGCTGTGAGCAGGACTTCCAGTTGCATACGGAAAACAGATGCCCAACCCGGAGTATTGAGACTGATCGAGGTCTCGGCGCGTCGACCTCCAGGCGCCCGGGACGCTGAAATGAGGACGACACCCAGGATCTATCCAGGGGCTGTACACAACCGGCCGCACACCCTGCGGCGACAAGCCAGAACGGACGACGCCTTCCCGCTCGCCGTTCGGGGCGCGAATGCAATGGCCGGAGCCCGCCTACACCGAGCAGAGCCTGGCGCGCCTTGCGCGCCCGACGAAGGGAGGTGCCGTGCGGATCCGCATTGCACTAGCGACGGCGACAGCCGTCATAGCTCTACCCGCGATCTTTTTCGCGGTTCTTCAGCAGCACGTCCGCGGCCTCGCCGCGGGTGATCCGCACCGAGGCGGGCAGCCAACGCCCGACCGTGAAGATCGACGACACCCTGATGTCGTATTCCCAAGCCGAATACGTCTCCAAGATGGTGAGCTTTTCCAACGCCGTCGAGCTGGAGAGGTATTCCAGCGCTGTCGAGCTGGCACAAGAGGAGGCCTACCTCACCGAGGTTGCCTACCTGAAGTCACTGGCGGCACAGCAGCAGTATCAGAAAGCACTTGCGGCACAACGGCAGGTCGCCGCACAAACCGCAGCAGCAGCCCAAGCGGCAGCGACCGCACCGGTCGCACGGGCACAGGCACTCGCAGTGCCGGCGCCTGCGCCGGCACCCGCGCCGACCAGCGGAGTGTCCGATGCCACCAGCACCGGCACGGCGCATTGGGCCTGCATCCGCCAACACGAGTCCAATGACAATTACGCCGAGGGCAACGGTGGCGCGTACCAGTTCGAACTGAGCACCTGGACCGCGCTGACGGGATTGCCCTCTCCGGCACAGGACTACCCGCCGGCGACGCAGGATGCCGCCGCCCTCACGCTCTATGCACAGCGTGGCTGGGAGCCGTGGAGCACCCGCTACGTCTGCGGGCTGTGAGTACCCAACCGTAGACACGTCCCGGATCATCGGGACCCGAACGAAGGACGACACCGAACAAAGAACCCGCAACGGGCTACACACAACCGGCCGCACACCCTGCGGCGATCATCAGCCAGAACGGACGACGCCTTCCCGCTCGCCGTTCGGGGCGTGAATGCAATGGCCGGAGCCCGCCCACACCGAGCAGAGCCTGGCGCGCTTCGAGCGCGCCCGACGAAGGGAGGTGCCATGCGGATTCGCATTGCACTAGGGACGGCGGTGGCCGTCATTGTTGTTGCTGTTCCATCTGTACTCACGTCGCTGATAAGCAGCGATCCTGCCTTGGCACAGTCGACCCGCCACGAGGCGGTCGGCTCGCGCCAGGGTGCCGACACCCAGCATGCCGTGCGCATCAGCGACACGTTGATGTCGTACTCACAAGCGCAGCAGGTCGCAAAGGTCGCGACCTACGCGGCCGCAGTCGAAGCGGCCCAACAGGCCACGTTCTACAACGACCTGTCCTTGTTCCAGGCGGTCGCGGCCCAGGCGAACACCATCCCGGAGGCGTGGATGCCCACTGCCATCTGCGAGGAGGGCGGTCGGAACAACCCATACGCCGGATACTTCGGGATCCTCGAGTGGAACGGCTTCGACGGGTATCCGACGGCCGGCAGTGCGCCTGCGTCAGTGCAGCTGGCCTGGGAGGCGGCGCACGGTCAGGGCCCGCCTGACGCACCGGGAGAGTGCCACGGCTACTGAGGCCGGCGCGTCGGCGGAGACAGCCGGCTGACCCCTCCCTACCCCGCTTCGAACATGGCGGTCACCTGTGCCATGTCGAAGTAGTCCCGCCATGCGGTGATCTTCCCGTCAACGACGCGGAAGGCACCCATGACGGGAAGTGGGGCGGACTTCCCCTTGATGGTGAAAACGTCCGTTCTCTCGGTGAGAACGGTCGCACCGTCGCTCGCCAGGTGGTGCACCTGGAACTCGAGGGCGTCACACATTCCGAGGAACATGTCGATGACCGCCATGGCCGCCTCGATCCCCTCGGCTGGCGCCATCGGGATGTTGTGATAGACGACGTCGTCGGAAAAGAAGGCCCGCAGGGCCTCGGGGTCCCGCGTGCTCGCTGCGGCGCAGAAGTCCCGCACGACCTGTTCGGCGCTTGGCATCAGCACTCCTCTCTTCGCCGAGCGGACGTCCCACGCGAGCGAACCATCGGGCATGATAACGCCCGTGACTGCGACGAAACGGGTGACGGTGCTCGCCCCGATGCAGCCCGAACTCAAGGCGATCGTGAAGTCCTTCGGGTTGAAGGCGACATCGGGAGAGTCAGTGTTCTCTCATTCCGGGACTGCCGGCACATGGTGGGTCGGGACTCTGATCACGGGCATGGGCCCGGCCCTGGCCGCCGAAGCAACTCGCCGAGCACTGTCGACCGGCGCGATCGACCATGTCATGGTGATCGGGATCGCCGGGGGGCTCGACCCGGCACTCCCCGTGGGCTCGCTCATGGTTCCCGAACGAGTGCAGCTCTATCCCGACGGACCCGTCTTCCACGCCCATCCGGTCGCCACGCGGCAGGCCTCGGGCGGACTCATGACCACCGACGGGCTCTTCGACGATGACGACGTCTGGCGCCCCATCCTCGAGAGGGGATTCGGCGCCGTCGACATGGAAGCGGCCGGAGTGGCCGAGGCGTGCGAAGCGGCCGGTGTCGCCTGGTCGGTCTATCGCGGCATCAGCGACCGACCCGATGAGCACATCGTGGACCAGGCCGTCTTTTCCTTGAGCAAGCCCGACGGCTCGGCCGACCCGGTGGCGGTGGCCAAGTACCTCGCCCGGGACCCCCGCCGGGCCAAGGCATTGGCACACCTCAACAAGTGCATGCAGCTGGCAGCGCGCACGGCGGCGGACGCCGCTTTCGCCGATCTCTCGGGAAGCTAACCCTCGTCCTCTGCGACAGGGCGACCACTCGGCGTCGTCCCGACGCGCAATGACATGGAGGTCGATGTCGTTCTCCGATGCCATGCGCAGGATCTGTTGAATGACCGATCCACGGGTCACCGACTGCCAGCGAGTCAGGCGCGACGTCCCGACCACGATCTGGGTGATCTGCTGGTCAATTGCGGCGGCGAAGATCGTCTTGGCCACGTCGTCGCCCTGTGCCGTCTGCCACGTGCCGCCTACTGCCTTGACCAATTCCTCGAGCTCCGAGGTGCCCGCCTTGGTGGAGTCCGCATCGCCCGAGATCACGTTGATCGCGATCAATGGCGCCTTGACCCGCGCCGCAATGCGCGCCGCCCGCCGAATGACCGCAGCGTTCCCCGGTGCCCCGGTCACGGCCACCATGATGCGCTCCGTCGTCTCCCACAGCTCGCCTCCCGCACCCTTCGAGCGGAGGTACTCGAGGAGCTCCTCCTCCGTTTCGTCGGCGACGAATCGCAGCGAGAGCTCGCGCAGAGCCGCCAGATTCTCGGCTCGGAAGAACCCGTTCAATGCTGCAGGAACTTTGTTCTCAGGGTAGATGTTGCCGTGCAGCATGCGACGCCGCAGCTGGTCAGCGGAAGAGTCGATCAACTCCAACTGGTCGGCCCGTCGCACCACCCAGTCCGGCACGCGCTCGCGCACGCCCACGCCGGTGATGCGCTCGACAGCGTCGGCCACCGACTCAATGTGCTGAATATTGACCGTCGTGATCACCGCAATTCCGGCATCGAGGATCTCGAGGACATCTTCCCATCGCTTCTCGTGACGGCCCGAATCGGGCACATTGGTGTGCGCCAGCTCATCGATCAACACCACCTTGGGATGCCGTGCCAGCACCGCATCGACGTCCATCTCCTCCCAGTCGGCGTCGCGGTAGCGCACATGCTTGCGCGGCACGACCGGCAAATCCCGGATCTGCTCGACGGTGTAGGGGCGCTTGTGGGTCTCGACGAATCCGATGACCACGTCCGCACCGCGCTGGAAGCGACGCCATCCTTCGTCGAGCATGGCGCAGGTCTTGCCGACGCCGGCCGCCGCGCCGAGGTACACCCTGAACTTGCCAGTCGGGCGGACGCCCTCGTCCTCACCATCCATGCTCATATCGACCTCGTCTCGCCTGAGTCCGCAACCACCTCGGTAGAATCGGGTGACGGTCGGACCGAATGAAAGCAGTGACGCACGTGCAGCCAACGAGGCTCACCAAGGGAAGGTACCAACGGAGCATCCTAGGGGTGCTGGTCACGCTCGCCTCGCTTGGTGCTGTGCTCGCCCTCCTGCTGCCATTCCGAGCGCATCTGAGCACTGCGATCCCGGCACTGCTCTTCGTCCTGCCGGCTCTCGCCGGTGTCGTCGTGGGCGGCTTCGTTCCGGGTGCAGTCGGCGCGCTCGGCGGCTTCGTCTTCTACGACTACCTCTTCCTGCCGCCGTACAACACGCTGACAGTCAGGTCGCCGCAGAACTGGGTCGCTCTGGTCGTGTATCTCGCGGTCGTGCTCGTCGTCGCTCAGGTGGTGACCCAGCTGCAACGGGCCAGGGAGGACGCACTCCGGCGAACCGAGGAGACCGGGCGACTCTACGAATTGTCCCAGGCCCTCATCGGCGACCTGAACTTCTCGCAGCTGCTGACGCATGTCGTCGACACGGTGCAATCCGTCTTCGCGCCGCGCTGGACTGCGCTGGTCCTGCCTGCGGGAGGCCGCGGCGCGTTGGCGCCGGGCGAAGTGCTCCAGGTGGTCGCCGCAGCAGGCGAACGGCTGGGCGAGAGCGACATCGCCGCATTGACCACCGGGCGGCGGTCATGCCCGGTCGCTCGGCCTGACTGGTGGAACGCAACCTCGTCGGGTGTCCCTGGCGCTGGTGGTGGGCGACCATCCGGTCGGCATGCTCGTCCTCCAAGACGTGCGAGCTGGCGGAACGCGAGCGGAGCCTGCTCGGCACCTTCGCCAACCAGGCAGCTCTCGCTCTCGACCGGGCCGAGCTGCTCGGAGCAGGCGCTGCGCACCCGCCTGCTGGAGGAGATCGACCGCTGGCGCAGCGCGCTGATGGGTGCGGCCTCTCATGACCTGCGGACGCCCCTCGCCTCCATCAAGACAGCAGTGTCCAGCCTGCGCGAGATCGGCGCCCAGCTCGACCCGGCGGACCGGGCAGAGCTCCTCGAGCTGATTGAGCTCCAGTCTGATCGGCTGGCGCGGCTCGTGACCAACCTGCTCGACATGACCCGCGCTCGAGGCGGGAGCGCTCGAGCTTCGGCCCATCGCGGTCACGTTCGACGAGTTGGTGGGCGAAGCGCTCGGTTCCCTGGGAGGGATCGTGCCGCCCGGCCGTGTCGTCGCTCGACTCCCCCGCGGACCTGCCCGTCCTGCTCATCGACCACGTTCTGATCGAGCCAGGTACTCGCCAACGTGATCGAGAATGCGGATCGGCTCTCGCCCGAGGACAGCGTGATCCGCGTCGAGGGCCGGGTCGCGCCCGGGGCGGCGTCGGATCTGGTCGAGATCGCGGTCAGCGACGACGGTCCCGGCATCGCACGCGACGAGACGGGAGCGCGTCTTCGAGATGTTCAGCCAGAACGGAGGCGGCGGCCGGGCCGGGCTCGGGCTCGGCCATCGCCAAGGCCTTCGTCGAGGCGCACGGGGGCCTCATCTGGATCGACCCCGACGTGGCCACGGGGCGCGCGATCGTCTTCACCGTCCCGTGCGGAGGCCATTGTCGCGGCGCCGGTCTGAGGAGCGCCGTGACCAAGGTGCTCGTCGTCGACGACGACCCATCGCTGCTCAAGGCGCTGCGGATCGGCCTGACGGCCCGGGGCGACGAGGTGCTCGTGGCGCACACGCGGCGCAGAGGCCGTCAACCAGGTCGCGCTGGCCGATCCCGGATCTGGTCATCCTCGACCTCGGCCTGCCCGATATCGACGGCATGGAGGTCTGCCGCCGCATCCGCGAGTTCTCCGAGGTGCCGATCGTGGTGCTGTCCGCCTACGGTGACGAGCGGCGCAAGGTCGAGGCGCTCGACGCCGGTGCGGACGACTTCGTCACGAAGCCCTTCGGCATGGCCGAACTGGAAGCGCGGCTGCGAGTCGCGCTGCGCCACTGCTGCCGCCCACAGGGCGAGGCGGCCACGATCAGCCAGATCCTCGAGTGTCGGCGACCTCGAGATCGACCTCGTCCACCACATGGCGACCCTCTCGGGCTCGCCGCTGCAGCTCACCGCGAAGGAGTTCGAGCTCCTGGCCTACCTGGCCCGCCACGCCGGCAAGGTGTGCACCCATCACATGATCCTCAAGGACGTCTGGGGTCCGGGCTACGGCGCCGAGTCCAACTACGTGCGCGTCTACACCCACCGGCTGCGCAAGAAGTTGGGCGACGACGAGGGCCGGCTGCTCAAGACCATCCCTGGCGTCGGCTACCAGCTGGTGGCCGGACGCTCATTCCGGGGCCGCGAACGAATAGAGCGGGTTGCGCATCAGGAGCGACGCCGCGCTCGATGGCCGGCGTGCCCTCGGCAACGACACGCGATCCCGCCACGATCCCGGGCACGACGGACCGACCGAGGAAGCGCAGGATCAAGCGCGCCGGTCCCGTCGACCAGGACGGCATCGGTGCGGACCCAGGGCCGCTCGAAGGACCGCGACCGACTCGATCTCGCCAGCCACTCGCGACCGCTGCCGTGGCACCAACGCCGCAATGGCGGTGGTGTCACACCTCATGTCTTGAGCTTGGCCAAGGCCTCGTTGAGCTGCAGCACGTTGACATAGGGCGAGCCGAGGAAGCCCGAGCTGCATGCCGTTGGTCTGCTGGCTGATCAGGTGCTGCAGGGTCGCCGCCGACAGGCCGGTGGCCCGGGACACCATGGGGATCTCGGCCTGCGCGTCCTGCGGGGTGATGTCGGGATCGATGCCGCTGCCCGACGTCGTGACCAGGTCGGAAGTCGGCTGCACGCCCCGGGCGAGCCAGTACGTGATGAGGATCCTGCGTGTAGTCGAGCAGCTCCTGCGAGCGTGGCCCCAGGTTCGTCGCGCCCGACTCGCCGGCGACTCCGTTCGCCACGAGCGGGTCGTCGCCGGGGTGCCCGGCCGGGTTGGGTGTCTTGGAATTGGCGTCCGAGTAGGGCCCGAGCGCGTCGGGCCGGCCCTGGAACACGCAGCTGCCCGGCAGGTGGCCCGGGCACTTCGTCTGCGACCAGTTCTGGCCGATCAGGGTGGAGCCGTTGGCCGTGATGGAGCCGTCGGCCTGGTGCTTGAAGAAGAGCTGGGACAGCCCGACGCCGACGAGGGGGAAGACGAGGCCGAAGAGGACGAGGCAGATGATGCAGAAGATGGCGCTGCGACGGAATTGGGTGAGCATGGTCAGAGTCCTTAGTAGGCGTGCAGCGCCACGATGATGAGGTCGATCAACTTGATGAAGATGAAGGGGGCGATGATCCCGCCGACGCCGTAGATGAAGACGTTGCGGCGGAGGATGGACTGCCGCACCCGAGGGCCGCCACTTGACGCCACGGAGGGCGAGGGGGATCAGGGCGACGATGACCAGCGCGTTGAAGATGACGGCCGAGAGCACAGCGCTCTGCGCACTGTGGAGCTTCATGATGTTCAACGTTTGGAGCTGGGGGTAGATCACCACGAACAGCGCCGGGATGATGGCGAAGTACTTGGCGACGTCGTTGGCGATGGAGAACGTCGTCAGTGAACCCCGGGTGATGAGCAGCTGCTTGCCGATTTCGACGACGTCGATCAGCTTCGTGGGGTTGGAGTCGAGGTCGACCATGTTGCCGGCTTCCTTGGCCGCCGTCGTCCCTGTGTTCATGGCAACGCCCACGTCGGCCTGAGCCAGAGCGGGCGCGTCGTTGGTGCCGTCGCCCGTCATGGCCACGAGCTTGCCGCCCTCCTGCTCGGCCTTGATCAGCTCCATCTTGTTCTCCGGGCGTGGCCTCGGCCAGGAAGTCGTCCACGCCGGCCTCCTGGGCGATGGCGGCCGCCGTCAGGGGGTTGTCACCCGTGATCATCACGGTGCGGATGCCGGCAGCGCGCAGCTCGGCGAAGCGCTCCTTGATGCCCTGACTTCACGACGTCCTTGAGCTCGATGACCCCGAGGATCGTCGGGTCCGTCGGCCACGACCAGGGGCGTCGACCCTTGCCGGGCGATGCGGTCGACGATCTCCTGAAGGCCTTCGGGGGCGGCACCGCCTTGGTCGACCACCCACTGGCGCACCGCCTCGGCGGCGCCCTTGCGGATCTCGCCGCCCGTCGACGTTGAGGCCCTGACATGCGGGTGGTGGCGGAGAAGGGCACGAACTCGTGTGGGCCCGACAGCTCGCGCTCTCGGATTCCGAAGCGGTCCTTGGCCAGGACCACGATGGAGCGTCCCTCGGGCGTCTCGTCGGCCAGCGACGCCAGCTGGGCCGCGCTCGGCCACCTCCTCCTCGGTGTGACCGCTGGCAGGGAAGAAGTCTGATGCCATGCGGTTGCCGAGCGTGATGGTGCCCGTCTTGTCGAGCAGCAGGGTCTGCACGTCCCCGGCCGCTTCGACGGCCCGGCCGCTCATGGCCAGCACGTTGCGCTGCACCAGGCGGTCCATGCCGGCGATGCCGATGGCGGAGAGCAGGGCGCCGATGGTGGTCGGGATCAGGCACACCAGCAGCGAAACCAGGATCACTACGGAGACCGTTCCCCCGGCGAAGCCTGCGAAGGGCTGCAGCACCACCACCACAGGGAGGAAGATGATGGTCAGCACGGCCAGGAGGATGGTCAGGGCGATCTCGTTGGGCGTCTTCTGGCGGTTTGCCCCTTCGACCAGCGCGATCATCCGGTCCAGGAAGGTCTGGCCCGCCTCAGCCGTGATGCGGACGACGATCCGGTCGGAGAGCACGGTGGTCCCGCCTGTCACCGCCGAGCGGTCGCCGCCGGACTCGCGGATGACGGGGGCCGATTCGCCCGTGATGGCCGACTCGTCGACCGAGGCCACACCCTCGATGATCTCGCCGTCGGAAGGGATGTGATCGCCGGCCTCGCACACCACCAGGTCACCCTTGGCCAGCGCGGCGGCGGGCACCAACTCTTCCGTGCCCATCGGGCGAGCAGGCGGCGCGCCATCGTTTCCGAGCGCATCCGGCGCAGGGCGAGCGCCTGCGCCTTGCCCCGGCCCTCGGCCATGGCCTCGGCGAAGTTGGCGAAGAGCACGGTGAGGAACAGCCAGATCGGTGATCGACCAATTGAAGATGCCGCCGTGGGCGATGGACTCGATGAACGTGATGATCGACCCGATCAGCACGACGAACATCACCGGGTTCCTCACCTGCACCCGCGGGTCGAGCTTGGTGATCGAGCCGGCGAGCGCCTCCTTCAGGATCTCCCGATCGAAGAGGCCGCGGGACTCCGCCACGCCGTGTGGCGCGGGGAAGAGGGAGTGGGAAGCGGCGCATCTGTGGCGATGACGGTCATTTAGAAGAACTTTCCGTGACTGAGCTGCTCGACGATCGGACCGAGGGACACGGCGGGGAAGAAGGTCAGCCCGCCGACGATGATGATGACGCCGATCAGCAGGCCGACGAACAGCGGGTTGTCGGAGCGGAACGTGCCGGCGCTGGCCGCTACCACGGTCTTGGCCGCCAGCACGCCGCCGAGCGCGATGGCCGGGATCATGATCCCGAAGCGCCCGATGAGCATGTCGATGCCGCCGAGGATGTTGTAGAAGGGCGTGTTTCCGGTGAGCCCCCCGAAGGCGGACCCGTTGTTGTTCCCCTGCGAAGTCAGGGCATAGAGGATCTCCGAGAAGCCGTGCGGGCCGCTGTTCTCGGGCGCGATCTGCCCCGGCGTGGACCGCGACGGCCAGCCCTGTGACGATGAGCACGGTGATCGGCATCACAAGGGTCCCCAGGCCGGCCAGCTTCACCTCCGTAGCCTGGATCTTCTTGCCGAGGTACTCCGGTGTTCGACCCACCATCAGCCCACCGATGAAGACGGCGATGATGGCGTAGATCAAGATGGTGTACATGCCGCTGCCGACGCCACCGGGCGTCACCTCGCCGATCATCATGCCGGTGAGAGTGCATGCCGCCTCCGATCGGAGTGAAGGAGTCGTAGGCGGAGTTCGCCGACCCGGTGGAGGTCTGAAGTAGACGCCACCCCGAAGAGCGCCGAGCTCGGAACGCCGAAACGCACCTCCTTGCCCGTGGTGTTCCCTGTCGGCTGGTGGACGAGGCCCGCCGCCTGCACCGCCGGGTTGGCCTGGTGCTCCGCGACCGACGGCGAATGGCGACCCAGGCACCGAAGATGATGAACATGGCGGCCAGGACGGCCACGCCCTTGGCGGACGGCACCGACCATCTTCCCGAAGACGTAGGTCAGTGCGACCGGGATGCACAGCAGCAGGAAGATGGAGAGAAGGTTGGTCAGGCCGGTCGGGTTCTCGAACGGATGGGCCGAGTTGATGTTGAAGAACCCGCCCCCGTTGGTCCCCAGCTGCTTGATGGCCTCCATGAAGCCGACCGGCCCGAGGGCGATGCGTCTGCGAGACCCCGTTGAGCGAGTTGTGGATGTTGACCGGACCACCCAAGGTGTCGACGGCGCCCTGGCCGACGAAGATCAGGCCGCCGATGATGGCAATGGGAGTGAGCACGTAGAGCAGGGCGCGGGTGACGTCGACCCAGAAGTTGCCGACGGTCGGGGACCCCTTCTTCGAGAAGCCGCGGACGATGACCAGCGCCGCCGCAATGCCCACGGCCGGCGTGACGAACTGCTGGACGGTCAGCGCGCATCATCTGCGAGAGATACGACATCGTCTCTTCGCCGCCGTAGTTCTGCCAGTTGGTGTTGGTCACGAACGAGGTGGCGGTGTTCCAGGAGAGAGCGGGTCCGACCGCGCCGAAGTGCTGCGGATTCAGCGGGAGCGAACCCTGCACGCGCAGGATGAGATAGGTGAGTCCGATGGAGAGCCCGGAGAACACGACGACGGAGCCGGCGTAGCGCCTCCAGGTCTGCTCCTTCTCGGGGCTGGTGCCGAGGAGTGCGTAGATCGGGCGCTCGATGAAGCCGAGGAAGTGCAGTCGCCCTTCGAAGACGGCAACCATGTAGGCGCCGAGGTACCTCCAGGCCAGTGCCAGCAGGACGAGGAGGACCACGATGGTCCAGAAGAAGCCCATTCAGATCAGAACCATTCCGGCTTGAACATGGCAACCCCGAGGTAGATGAACACGACGACCGAGATGCCGAGCAGGAGGCCTTGGACGGCGGTCACACTCGCTCCAGGAGCCAGATGTAACCCAGGAACGCGGCGATGAACACCACGACGCTGAGCGCTACGAGAAGATCTGCCATGGCACCCATGGTGGCGGCGTGCTCGTGAACCCGATGTGAACGCTGCCCGCGGTGTCGCGTCAACAAAACGTCAATGGCCGGTCGCACGCCGGCTGTGCGTAATGTGAACCCGGTCGAGGAATTGAAAGTGGGGTGGAGCATGGCGTTGGACCTGCAGGGGTGCCGCACGCTGGTGACCGGGGGGTCCTCGGGCATCGGGGCCGGCCTGGCCGAGGCGCTGGCCGAACGGGGTGCCATCGTCGGCATCTGCGGCCGGCGGGACGAGCTGCTCTCCGAGGTGATCGGGCGCTGCATGAAGCATTCACCCGACAGCCGCATGTGGGTGACCAACCTGGCCGACCCCGACGCGGTGGACAAGCTGGCCGTCGACGTGCTGGACGCCTTCGGCGGCGTCGACCTGCTGGTCAACAACGCCGGCATCCCCAAGCGCCGCCACACCACCGCGCTCGACATCGACACCATCACGGCCGTCATGCACATCAACTACCTGTCGCCGATGCGACTGACCTACGACCTGCTCCCCCAGATGCTCGCCCGCGGCTCGGGCACCATCGTGAACATCTCGTCGATCGCCGCCACGCTGAGTGCGCCCGGCGAGGCCGCCTACGACGCGTCGAAGGCGGCCCTCACCGCCTTCTCCGAGGCCATGGCGGTCGACCTGTGGGAGACCGGCATCAAGGTCATGGTGGTCTACCCCGGGGTCATCGACACCCCGCTCTTCTCGCTGCCCGACAACGACGTGCCCGATCTGCCGATCGCGGCCGAGCCCGTCTCGGCCATGGCCGACGCCATTCTGGCGGGACTCGACTCCGGCGCCGCCCAGGTCTACTTCCCCGAGTACTTCAAGGACCTCGCCGCCTCCAAGGCCCAGGACGTCGGCGCGTTCCTGGCGGGCACCGCCGGCTATCTGCGCGAGCAGAAGCAGAAGAAGGGGTAGTTGCTCCGGAGATGAAGACCGAGCCAGACGCAGCCGGGATGAGCGAGGGCGCCTGGAGCGCATCACGCGAGCACTTCTCCTCCACGTACGTGGAGCCCGGGAAGATCGCCGGCTGCCAGATCACCGTGGTGCGGGGCGGCCGGGTCGCCTACCACCGCTCCCTCGGGTTGATGGACCGCGAGGCGGACAAGCCGATGGCCGACGACGCCATCTTCCGCATCTACTCCATGACCAAGCCCATCGCCTCGGTGGCGCTCATGCAGCTCTACGAGCGCGGCATGTTCCAGCTGCTCGATCCCGTGCACCGCTACATCCCCGAGTGGCGGACGCTGCAGGTCGGCGTGGTCGCGGACGACGGCTCGGTCACGCTGGAGAAGCCCGATCGCCCCATGAACATGCGCGACGTGCTGATGCACACGACGGGCCTGCCCGGAGGGCTGTTCCCCGGCAACCCGATCGACGCCGCCTTCAACGAGGCCCGCGCCGCACACCGGGGCGAGCAGACCCTCGAGAGCATCACGGCGCTCCTGGCCGAGCATCCGCTCAAGTTCCACCCCGGCACGCACTGGAACTACGGGATCTCGACGGACATCGTGGGCCGGCTGGTCGAGATCCTCTCGGGCCAGCGCCTCGACGAGTACCTCCGGCCGCGAGGTCTTCGAGCCACTGGGCATGGTCGACACGGGGTTCTACGTCCCCGAGGAGTCGCTGCCCCGCTTGGCGGCCTGTTACCAGTACCGCCCGGCCAACACCCCCCGCCTCATGGACGGCCCGTTCGCCAACGCCATCCGGCGCCCTCGTTCCTACCTCTCCGGAGCGGGCGGGCTGGTCTCGACCACCCACGACTACGTGGCCTTCTGCCAGATGCTGGCCAACGGCGGCCAGCTCGACGGCCGGCGGGTCCTCGGGCGCAAGACCCTGGAGCTGATGACGGTCAACCACCTGCCCGGTGGCGCCACCCTGCAGGACATGGCGGTCGGCGGTTTCGGCGAAGCCAACTTCGAGGGTGTCGGCTTCGGCTTGGGCTTCGCCATCGGACTGGGGCCGGCGGCGACCGCCATGGACGGCTCGGCCGGCGACTTCTACTGGGGCGGGGCGGCGAGCACCGCCTTCTGGGTCGACCCGGCCGAGGATCTCTTCGTCGTCTTCATGACCCAGCTCTTCCCCTCGGCCGCCTATCCGTTCCGGGCCCAGCTGCGTGCGCTCGTCTACCAGGCCATCGACGATTGATGCGCCGAGGCTGAAGAGCCCGTCGGCCCCGCCGACGCCAGCGTCGTCCCGCGCTTCTCGGGACTCGCCACCTTTGCCCGGCTGCCCACGTCCGACCAGGTCGAGCGCTGGGACATCGGCGTGGTCGGCGTGCCCTTCGACGGCGGCACCAGCTACCGGCCCGGGGCCCGCTTCGGGCCCTCCGCCGTCCGCCAGGGCTCTCGCCTGCTCCGGCCCTACAACCCTGCGCTCGAGGCCCTGCCCTTCGAGCGGGCCCAGGTGGTCGACGCCGGCGACATCGCCTGTACACCGTTCAGCGCGGAGGAAGCGGTGGCCCAGATCGAAGCGGGAGCCGACGCGCTGCTTCAGGACGGCGGCCGGTTGCTGGCCATCGGGGGTGACCACACCATCGCGCTGCCGCTGCTGCGCGCCACGGCGCGCCGACACGGGCCGCTGGCCCTGGTCCACTTCGACGCGCATCTCGACACGTGGGATACCTACTTCGGGCAGCGCTTCACGCATGGGACGCCGTTCCGGCGCGCCTGGGAAGAGGGGCTCCTGCTCCGTGACCACAGCATGCACGTGGGGCTGCGAGGCCCGTTGTACTCCGACGCCGACCTCTCCGACGACTCCTCCATGGGCTTTGCGCAGATCACGACCGACGAGGTCGCCGAGCACGGGGTGGCCGAAGTGGTGCGCCGGATGCTGGCGCGGGTGGGCGACGCGCCGGTCTACGTATCGGTCGACATCGACGTCCTCGACCCCGCACACGCGCCGGGTACCGGTACGCCCGAAGCAGGCGGCCTGACCAGCCGCGAGCTCCTCGCCCTTGTGCGCGGGCTGCGGAGCGCCGCGGTGGTGGGCGGCGACGTGGTGGAGGTCTCCCCCGCCTACGACCACGCCGAGATCACGGCGATCGCCGCCGCGCACGTGCTCTATGACCTGCTCACGATCATGGCATCGCCGAGGACCGCCTGACGTCGAGCGGCGACTCCACCGGGTTGGAGCGGCCGCCTTCGTAACAGTGCATTCACGTACAGGAAACGAAGGGCGAACCTTGCCTTCGTAGGGTGACCGGCGTAGCGCAGGACGAAGGTGGGAAACCAGGTACCCGACGTGAAGCGAGATCTTCTGGTTGGTGTGGCCCAGTGGCTGGCCGCACCAGGGGAGCGGCGCCAGAACATGAGCGTGGCGCTCAGCATGATGGACGACGCCGCGTCGCGTGGCGTCGAGCTCCTGGTGCTGCCCGAGCTCTGGTCGTGCGGTTACGACCCTGAGACATTGGCCCAGGACGCCCGAGCGGACGCGGAGCCCCGCGACGGGCCGCGCTCGAGGCGGCTCAGCGAGGCTGCGCTGCGGCGCGACATGTGGCTGGCCGCCGGCAGCGTGCCCGAACTCGGTGACGACGGCCTGATTTACGACACCGCGCTCGTCTTCGACCCGCACGGCGAGCTGGTGGCCTGGCACCGCAAGGTCCATCTCTACCCGCCGACGCTCGAGCCCTCCGTCTTCACCCCCGGCGACCGGTTGACGACGTTCGACGACCCGGCTCTCGGTCGAGTGGGCCTGGTGGTCAACTTCGACGGTGACTTCCCCGAGGTGGCCCGGACGATGGCTCTACGCGGTGCCCGACTGGTCCTGGCCCCGGCCGCCTACGAAGTCGAGGGAGCCAACGCGTGGGACCTCCTCTACCCCGCGCTCGCGCTGACCAACAGCCAGTGGTGGGTGCAGGCGAACCAAGCCGGCTCCCACTCGACGTCGACCCTGCTCGGCGCGAGCCGAATTGTCGCGCCGACCGGCACCGTGGTGGCGGAGGCGAGCCGGGCGGTGCCGGGGTCGCTGAGCCGGGCCGAATTGCTGGTGCACCGTATCGACCTGCACATCGCTTACGAGCGTGAGGGGATCTCGGGCCTGCTCGAGGACGAGCGCCATCCCGACCTCTACTTCGACCGGATCCCGGCCGAATCAGCCTGAAGGAGCGCCTGCTCGAGCGAACGGGATGCGACGGCCCGATCAGTCGCCGGTCGCCTGCAACCGCAGGGCGGCGCGCACGCGATCACGAAAGATGACGTATTGCTCCTGGGCCCGCCAGGGGAACGCCGGCACCCGATCGATCAGATGCGGTGGCTGCACGACTTCTCCTTCTCTGAATTGACGCCGGGTGAGATCGACGTCGACGCCTGCAAAGCGGTTCCAGTAGTGGAAGCCCTGCTGTGATCCGTCGGCGTGGTGCACCTCTGCCTCGAGCAGCTGACCCCCGAGGAGGTCGTGCAGGACAAGCGCAGTGACGGCGCACTGTCCCTGCGAAGGCTCGGCCGGTGTCCAGGTGGCGACATCGGTCGGGTCGCAGGTCTCGAGTGACCATGACGCGCTGATCGCCGCCTCCAAATCCGCGAGCGTCAACGGTCGCTCGTCACCACGTCCAACGGGCACTGTCACCTCTTCAGTCAACACGCTCACCGGTGCCTGCCGTGCACCCCGCCCGCTGACGGGCGGTACGCCCTCCGGCGTCAGTGGCGTTTGCGCCGGTCGCGTTGGGACTGGGCGCGCTTGGCCTTGCGGTTCCGGCGTCCCGTTGCGTCGGGATGGGTGCCATGGGCGGCGCGGGTCGAATGCCTCTCGGGAGAGGTGGGCGCTCCTCCGGCCTGCTCGGACCGTCGGCGGCGCGACATGGTGGTGACGCCGGCGACGACGAGGAGCACGGCCGCCAGGCTGAAGATCAGCACGTAGAACATGGTGCATTCAACCATGGGCGCCTGGGCCGCTACCTGGTTACGCTGGCGCTCCTTCAGTCGGACGCGACGTCCCCAACGAGAGGACCGGAACGATCATCTTTTTGCAGCGGGTTGCCTTCGTGTGTGCAGTGGCCGTCCTCGCCGTGACGAGCTCGCTCAGCGCCGGTGCCGGCGCCGGCGCCTCGCCGGCATTGCTCCCGTTTCGCGGTCACGGCTCCATCGGACAGGCCTACGTGACGGGTGCTCCTCCCGGCGTGCGCCTGACCCTTGTGACCGCGGACGGCACCAGGGTGGGTTCGGGCGTGGTGGACCGGCTCGGCAGCCTGATCGTGCGCAATCTGACGGCCGGTCCCGGCTACCGCTTCGAGGAAGGGACGGGGCCAGGCGCGCGCCGCACTGCCGACTTCTCGGTTCTGAAGACGTCCTCCACACCCGGCGCAACCTTCTACTCCTCGCAGCATCTGCATGCGGGGCTCAACTACGTGCGTATGCGGGACGGGATCCTGCTCGCCGCGACGGTGCGCCTCCCCCCGGGCAAGACGCTGGCCGACGGGCCGTTCCCGACGGTGATCGAATACTCCGGCTACAACGTGGCCGGACCGCACAATCTCATTGACGCGTTGGAGGGTCAGGCCTCGTCCAGCGATCCTCTGCTGCCCGACACGTCAACCGTGGTCGGCTCGGTTGTCGCGCCGTTGCTGGGCTTCGTCACCGTCAGTGTCCAGATGCGCGGCACCGGCTGCTCCGGCGGCGCGTTCGACCTCTTCGGCCTTCCCTCGGACTACGACGGCTACGACGTCGTCCAGACCGTGGGCGCGCAGCCCTGGGTCCTCAACCACAAGGTCGGGATGGTCGGGATCTCCTATTCGGGGTTCTCCCAGCTGGTGGTGGCGGGCACGGACCCGCCGGACCTGGCGGCCGTCACACCGCTCAGCCCCACCGACGACCTCTATTCGACGGGCTACCCGGGCGGGATCTACAACGACGGCTTCGCCGCCAGCTGGGTGGCGCAGCGCGTGTCGGACGCCCGCCCGGCACCCGGCGGAGGGCAACCGTGGGCGAGAGCCGAGATCGCCACGGGCGACACGACGTGCCTGGCCAACCAACGCCTGCATCTACAGGCCCAGAGCCTCGACTCGCTCATCAGCCCCAACCTCGACCGGACACCGTCACTGTTCGACCCGCGCTCGCCGACCGTGTGGGCCTCACACATCAACGTGCCCGTCTTCATGGTCGGAGCGCTCGAGGACGAGCAGGTCGGACCACAGTGGCCCGCGCTCATCACCGCCCTGCACGGCGACAAGAACGTCTACGTCACCATGCTCAACGGTACGCACACCGACTCGCTCGGTCCGGACACGATTTCGCGCTGGCTCGAATTCCTCGATGTCTACGTCGCCGATCGCGTGCCGACCGCCTCCCCGGCACTCCAAGCCCTGGCGCCCACCTTGTACTCGGGCCTCACCGGTGGGGCCGCCTCGGCGCCGGTTCCCGCCGTTCGCTTCACGACGGAGCCTTCGGTCACCGCAGCCAAGGCCGCGTTCGCGGCCCAGGACCCACGGGTCCGGGTGCTCTTCGACAACGGCGGCGGCACCCTGGGACCGGGGGCCCTGGAGCCGACGTACGAGGCGGGATTCTCGGCCTGGCCGCCCGTCGGAACGGTCGTGCACTACCGCCTCGGGCCTGACGGCACGCTCCAGACGGGCACGCCACAGGCCTCGTCCATCGCCTCGTTCCGCCCGAACCCGGCCGTCCGCCCCGCCGACGACCTCCCCGCCTCTGCCAATGCCTGGGCCGCCCAGCCGCCCTACGACTGGACCACGGTCCCAGCCGCCAACGGCATCGCATTCGAGACCGCCGCCTTCACGAGCGCGACCACGATCGTCGGGCCGGCCAGCCTCAATCTCATGCTGCGGTCGACGGCATCGGTCACCGACCTCCAGGTGACGGTGACCGAGGTCCGGCCGGGCGCGACGCAGGAGGAGTACGTCACATCGGGCTTCCTGCGCAGCAGCGACCGCACCCTGTCTGGCGGGTCTACCGTGCTCGACCCCGTGCCCACCTATCTGAAGGCCGATCGCCGATCCCTCCCGCATGGGCGCTTCACCCTCGTGCGGATTCCGGTCGACCCCATTGCGCACACCTTCCGCGCCGGGACGCGCCTGCGCATCGTCGTTTCCGCGCCCGGAGGAGACCGCCCGTCGTGGACCTTCGACACGCCGGCCACCCACGGTGGGGTGGTCGACACGGTGGCGCTCGGCGGCACGAGCGGATCGTCGTTGGTGGTCAACGAGGTGGCCGGCGTCGTCCCGTCCTCCACCGCGCCGGCCTGCGGCGCACTGCGAGGCGAGCCCTGCCGGGCCTATGCGCCGCTGGGCAACCAGGGCTGACGATCGGACGGCCGTCGCCCTCCCTGGGTAGGGTCGCCGTCATGGCAGGGACTGCGGCCGACGAGCACCCCGAGGACGTGTCGCTGTACGAGGGCCTCCTCACGACGCGGGCGATCCGGCGGTACACCGACGAACCGGTACCCGGCGACGCGCTGCGCGACATCCTCTTCGCGGCCACCCGAGCGCCCAGCGGGTCGAACCGCCAACCCTTCCGCTTCATCGTCCTCACCGACGGACCGGCAGCGCAGGAGGCCAAGCGGCTGATCGGCGAAGGAGCCCGCCGGTTCTGGGCCGCCAAGCGCGAGGCCGACGGGTACGACACCGGATCGGGGGCCGAGGCCGATTCCCCCAAGGCGCGCATGGCCCGCACCATGCAGCACTACGTCGACACCTACGAGTCGGTGCCCGTGCTCGTGCTCGCCTGCTTCAGGCGCTATCGACCACGCCGGCTCCTACACCGACGGTGCATCCGTCTACCCGGCCTGCCAGAACCTGTTGCTGGCCGCCCGGGCCCTGGGGTTCGGCGGCGTCATGACCGGGTGGCAGTTCGCCGCCGACGCCGACCTGCGTTCGTTGCTCCACATCCCCGCCGAGGTGGAGATCATGGCCACCATCACGCTCGGCCGGCCCCAGGGGCGGCACGGCCCGGTGCGGCGCCGGCCCCTGCCCGAGCTGGTCTACGGGGACCGCTGGGGGGAGCCTCCGGCCTGGGCGGTCGATCCGGCCGGCACCGCGCACACGTCGGCGGGGCCGCCGACCAGCAGCCAATAGAGTCTGCGGTGTTGCGCACGCTCGCGGAAGGCTGACCATGCACGCTGTCGACTCACCCGTCTTCGACGCGGACAACCACTATTACGAGGCGCTCGACGCCTTCACCCGCCACCTCGATCCGAAACTCGGCCCCCGGGTGATCGAGTGGGTCGACATCAATGGCCGCCGTTACCACGCGCTGGGCGGGCGGGTGAGCCGGGCGGTGACCAATCCGACCTTCAACCCGATCACGCCCCCAGGGGCCCTCGTCGACTACTTCCGCGGCAACCCCGACGGCCGGCCCATGCACGAGCTCATGGGCAAGCCCGAGCCCATCCGTCCCGAATACCGCGACCGCGACGCCCGCCTCGCCACCATGGACGCCCAGAACCTGTCCAAGGTATGGCTCTTCCCCACCCTCGGCATGCTCTACGAGGAAGCGCTCAAACACGACCCGGGCGCCGTCGTCCTCCTGTTCCGCGCTTTCAACCGCTGGCTGGCCGAGGACTGGGGCATGGCATACCAGGACCGCATCTTCGCCGCGCCCTACATCACGCTGGCCGACGTCGACGAGGCAGTACGCGAGCTGGAGTGGGCACTCGACCAGGACGCCCGGGCCGTGGTAATGCGGGCCGCCGCCCCGATCACGGTGGGCGGCCCGCTCTCCCCCGCCGACGACGCCTTCGACCCCTTCTGGGGCCGGGTCAACGAGGCCGGCATCACGGTCGTGGTGCACGCCGGCGATGCCGGTCTGTCCTCCAACGGCTACGCGCCTGACGGCTTCTCCGCCTCGTTCCGCGCCGGCCCTCGCGGCCGAGCATCAAGATGTTCGCCATCGAACGAGCGGCCCACGACTTCCTGGCCACGCTCATGTTGGAAAAGCTGTTCGACCGCTTCCCCAACGTGCGCGTCGCGTCGGTCGAGAACGGCTCCGAGTTCCTCGCCCCTCTCTTCGCCAAGTTGCGCACGACCACGCGCCGCATGCCGGGCTACTTCTCCGAGGACCCGGTGCTGACGTTCCGCCGCAACGTGTGGATCAACCCCTTCTGGGAGGACGACGTCACCGAGATCGTGGATCTGATGGGCGACGACCGGGTGATCTTCGGCTCGGACTGGCCACACATCGAGGGACTCCCCGAGCCGACCGACTGGGTGACCGAGCTCCAGAAGCTCCCACTCGAGTCCGTTCCAAAGATCATGGGGGGCAACGTGTCGCAACTCAACGAGAGGAGGCCCGCATGACCGAGGTCGTCGACCGGAGCGAGACGGCCGACTCTGCCTCCCCGGGCTACCAGATCGAACCCCACGTCATCATCCTGTTCGGCGCCACCGGTGACCTGGCGGCACGCAAGCTGCTCCCCGGCCTCCTGCACCTCGCCATTTTGGGAATGATGCCCGATTACCGCATTGTGGGGAGCTCGACGAGCGACCTGAGCGACGAGGATTTCCGGCACCTGGCCCGCAATGCCGTCGACCATTTCTCGACCGACAAGGTCTCGTTGCTGCAGTGGGCGAACTTCGAGAAGCGCCTCAGCTTCTGCTCCACCTCGGCCGGCCCCGAGGCGCTGGCCGCGCATGTGGCCAAGGCCGAGAGCGACATGGGCGGCGAGCCGCCGCGGCGCCTGCACTATCTGAGTGTTCCCCCCGCGGCGGACCATGCCGTGATTCAGATGATCTCCGAGGCCAAGCTGGTCGAGAGGTCGCGTGTGGTCATGGAGAAGCCCTTCGGCACCGATCTGGCCAGCGCCGTCGCTCTCAACGACATGCTGCACTCGGTCTTCGACGAGGACCAGATCTTCCGCATCGACCACTTCCTCGGGAAAGAGGCGGCCCAGAACATTCTGGCCTTCCGCTTCGCCAACGGCCTCTTCGAGCCCATCTGGAACCGCGACCACATCGACCACGTACAGATCGACGTCCCCGAGACCCTCGGCGTCGACGACCGGGTGGCCTTCTACGAGGCGACGGGCGCCTTCAAGGACATGGTGGTCACCCACCTCTTCCAGATCCTGGGATTCATGGCCATGGAGCCCCCGACGGCACTCGCCGCCGGCCCCATAAACGAGGAGAAGAACAAGGTCTTCCGCTCCATGCAGCTGCTCGACGTACACGAGGTCGTGCGCGGACAATACGAGGGCTACCGGGACATTCCCGGCGTGGCACCGGACTCGGACACGGAGACCTTCGTGGCGCTGAAGGTGGAGATCGACAACTGGCGCTGGGCCGGTGTCCCCTTCTTCCTGCGCACGGGCAAGAAGCTCGGGGGTGGCGAGCGCATCATTTCGATCGCCTTCCGTGAGCCCCCCAAGTCGATGTTCCCCGACAACTCCGGCGTCGGCGCCCAGGGTCCCGACCACCTCACCTTCGACCTGGCCGATTCGTCAAAGCTGTCCCTCTCCTTCTACGGCAAGAAGCCGGGACCGGGCATGAAGCTCGAGAAGCTGAGCCTGCAGTTCGCCCTGCACGAGACGGGCCAGGACGCCGACGTGCTCGAGGCCTACGAGCGCCTCATCCACGACGCCATGATCGGCGACCACACCCTGTTCAACACCGCCGAGGGCATTGAGCGCCTCTGGGAGGTGTCGACGCCGCTGCTCGAGAACCCGCCGCCGGCGGAGAGCTACCCCCAGGGGAGTTGGGGGCCGGCCGCCATCAACGACCTCATCGCGCCGCGCACCTGGCGGCTCCCCTTCGAGCGCCGCTGGCGGGGGAATACCGCCGGCTGACTCGGGGGCGACGGCAGGCCCGCCCGACGGCAGCGCAGTTCGGTTCAGTTCAGTTCAGTTCCGGATGCGCCCGTTCGGCCAGTCCCGTCACACCGCCGAGATCGACGAGATCGATGGGTTCGAATTCGGGGCCGGGCTGGAACCTCGGCCGGCTCCGTTCGTCGAGCACCGTCGTGGCGGTGAGCGCATCCCAAGGTGCGCGTCGCGGCCGGGTGAACAAGCCGTCCGGCGGCGAGGCGCCGAACGCGAAGCAGAGCAGCACCACGCAGCCGATGGCCGCAGTCGGGACAACCAGGAGCGGGCAGCAGATGCCACTGCGGAGGAACGACCGACCGAGGCCGATCGGTTGCCCGTCGGAATGGTCGACCACGCGCAGCCCCAGGAGCCGATAGGTCGGCGTGCGACCCCGGCGCCATTCGAAGAGGCTCCAGACGAGCCAGCCGACGACCAGGGTCGCTACCACCAGGAGCACACCCAGGGCCAAGGCCCCGATGCGCCGGCCTAGGCTTGCTGCGCGCTGCTCTCGGACCACGGAGAAAAGCGTAACGACCGGAGGCGCATCCGACACCCCGGCACCGCGACCTGCACGAAGACGCGGTGCGGCAACTGCGAGAGGGGTCAGCCGAGTGAAGCGGGGCTGACCCCGGTCCCGCCCGCTTCACTGCTGGTATAGGCCGC
>CAVUSB010000001.1:0-634250 GCA_963744045.1 uncultured Acidimicrobiaceae bacterium | reverse complement strand
GAAGCCGCGCTGCGCCGAAGCGCCCGGTGACGCGGCGAACCGGGCCACACGGACCTCGAGCCGACCGAGCGGACACCCGCGGGTGCCTGGGTCGCCCTCATGGTCGACTCGGCCCGGAGGCCTCGAGGTCGCGGATGGTGAAGAGGGCGTGGAGGGTGATGCCCTCGGCGGCCGCGACGTCCGCACCGCCACCCTCCCTGTCGATGACGCAAACGGCGTGCTCCACCACCGCCCCCTCCGCACGCAGATCCTGGGCCGACAGCACGATCTGGCCGCCCGTCGTCACGACGTCCTCAACGATGAGAAGGCGGCGGCCCGCCACCTCGCCGCCTTCGCAGACCTGCTCGGTGCCGTACTTCTTCGGCTCCTTGCGCACGAAGTACGCCGGCAGCCCGGTCACCGAGGACAGCATGGTCGCCAAGGGGACGCCTCCGAGCTCCAGGCCGGCGAGACCCTCGGTCCCCGTGGGCACGAGCGGCACCAGGGCCGAGACGATCTCGGCCAGGAGCACCGGGTCGGACTCGAACCGGTACTTGTCGAAGTAGTGGTCCGCCTTGCGTCCGGAGCGCAGGACGAACGTGCCGGTCAGGTGTGAGGCGGCGAAGACGCGGGCAGCCAACGTCACGCCGACATTGTGCCCCGCCCCCGGTGCTCGCGGGGGTGATTCCCTACCGTCTGCTGGTGCCCCCGTCGATTCGGGCGTGACCCAACCGGAAGCGGAGGTGCGCCCGGCACAGGGACGTCGTGGCGAGGGCCCAATTGGGGCTGGCGTGCGGGCGGCGCAACATCTCACAGTCGACGCAGAGCGATCCGGGAATGCCCCCCACGTGAGCGATCAGCGCCGAGAGTTCGAAGAACTCCTCCATGGTCAGCCGTCCGCTCTGGCACAGGCCCCACAGTTCGGAGAGGCGAAGCTCATCGCACAGCTCGGCCTCGGCGTCGCGGTCCACGAACAACCGCGCGCCGGTCGGGCACACGTCTTCGACGTCGTGGGACCACACGCTCTCGGACCAGTACCGGGGGTGGTCCTCGTCCGCGACCAGGCTGCGCCACAGCGCTTCGGGATCAGAATCGACCCCGAGTTCGGCCTCGTCCCCGCTTTCGTCGAAATGTTCCATCGTTCCCCCGTGGAGCGCCGCGTGCCGACGGCGCGCCGCCTCCGGTTCATCAAATCGGCGTGTCGGATGCCCGGCTGAAGCGAAATCGCGGCTCGAGCACCACCAAGGACCACGACGAGGCCAGGCGGCGGCCACCTCGGCAGGCCACGATGGCCCACTCCGCCGGCGTCCAGGCGAAGACGGCGTCTTGGCCGTAACGCACGCCCAGGGCCAAGACCTCGGCCTCCGGGAGGCCCCGGACAGCCACCCCCTCCTCACGCCGTCCGGTGACAGGGTCGACGCCGACCGCCGCCAGCAGCGTGGCGGACCGCGCCGCGAGGTCGGCTTCGAGGGCCGCCTGCCGCACGCGATTGACCTTCTGGCCCGGCCGTTCGGGGCCGGGATCCCATGCGGTCAGGAGATGGACCGGCCGCTCGTCGGGCCAGGGCCAGCCGGCCTGCTCGGAGTTCGAGGCCGCGCGGACCTGGAGACGGCCTCCACCGGGGCGCAGGATCTCGACCACGGTCCGCTCGTAAGGGACCCAGGAGTCCGGAGACGCCGGCGACACCAGGCGACCCTAGGCCGGACGCCACTATGGGGAAGGTGCCTGCCCCGCTCCCCCTCCCCGCGTTGGTGTCACAGGCCCTCGTGGCGCACACCATCGAACTCGACAACGAGGCGGAGCACCGCCTGCCCCACCGAACCACCCGGCGGCAAGGCGCTGACGCCGGACGTGCCGGACCATGGCTGGTCTCGTTCGCGTTGTACGCCAACGTCTTGCAGTATCTCGACAACGACGAGGTCACCGTGGCAGCCCTGCGGACGCGGGCACGCACGGAGCGGCTCCTCCTCAACGGCCTCCTCCGGTGGGGGTACATCGCCGTCACGCCGCCGGCGGGCCAGCCTCTGCGCAAGCCGCCCCAGGGCGACGCCACGGTGCGCGCCCGCCGAGCCGGACTGCGGGCGCGGGACGTCTGGTCGACTCTCCCGGCCGTCATCGACGACCGCTGGCGGGGGCGTCTGGGCGCGGCCGCCTTCGACCGGTTGGACCGGGCGCTCAGGGCCGTCTTCGACGCGCTTTCCATCGAACCGCCGGCATACCTGCCGGTGATCCATCCCACGCAAGGCGGCAAGGTCGACGAACCTCGGCCGCGTGACGTCTCCTCTGGTGCGCACGGCGCGCTCCCAGCGAACGGGTCCCTCTCGCCGCTCCTCAGCGGGGTCCTCTACGCCTTCACGGTCGACTTCGAAGCGGACGCACGGATCTCGCTGCCCATCTGCGCCAACACGCTGCGCGTCCTGGACGCCGCGGGGACACGCCCTGGTGATCTGCCCCGGTTGACCGGCGTGTCCCGGGAGGGCAACGCCATGTGCGCAGGGTGGCTGGAACGCCACGGTTGTGCCATGTCCGGGCCGGACACGACGGCGCGCCGGGGCAAGGTCATCCGGCTCACCCCGAAAGGAGAGAAGGCGCAGCAGAAGTACCGTCGGCTTCTGCGGGCCACCGAGGAGTCCTGGCGCACCCGATTCGGCGCCGCCGCCGTCGACGACCTCCGCGCTGCTCTCGAGGACATCGTCGGCGATGGGACTTTCGAGGCCTCCCCGCTGGCGCCAGGCCTCGTCCCGCATCCCGACAACTGGCGAGCCCAGGTGCGTCGCCCCGAGATCCTCCCGCACCATCCAATGGTGCTGCACCGCGGGGGCTACCCCGATGGCAGCTGACGTGCCCCGGTCGAGCGGCGCGAAGGATGTGGCAGTCTTGATCAGTGCACCCCTTTCGCCGCACCGATGCGTTGCGACGCCTCGGCGACGAGACGTTCGACGTGCTGGTGGTGGGCGGCGGAATCACCGGAGCCGGTGTCGCCCTCGACGCCGCCAGCCGCGGCCTGAAGACCGCCCTCGTCGAGAAGGGCGACTTCGCCTCGGGGACATCCTCGAAGTCATCGAAGATGATCCACGGCGGCATCCGCTACCTCCAGCAACGCGAGTTCCGCCTCGTCTACGAGAACCTGGCCGAGCGACAGCACCTCCTGGACAACGCGCCGCATCTGGTCAGCCCGCTCCCGTTCCTCATTCCTCTCTTCGGCCGTGACGGGGTCGTGGCCAAAACCGTGGCCCGCTCGTACGCCACCGCGCTGTGGCTGTACGACCTCACCGGTGGTTGGCGTATCGGCAAACGACACCGCGAGGTCACGAAGCACGAGGCGCTGGCCCACCTGCCCACCCTCAGCACCAACCACCTCGTGGCGGGGTTCCTCTACTTCGACGCCCGGGCCGACGACGCCCGGCTGACCCTCACGGTGGCGCGTACAGCGGCCTGCGAGTTCGGCGCGGTCATCGCCAACTACACCCCGGTCGTCCGCCTCACCACCGGCCCGGACGGGACCGCCGACGGCGCCGTGGTGCGCCCGGTGCCCGGCGACGAAGGTTCGGAGTTCCCGATCCGGGCCCGGATCGTGGTCAACGCCACGGGGGTCTGGGCCGACAACGTGCGAGCCCTCGACGAGGGTCAGGATCCCCATGCGATCCGCCCGGCCAAGGGCGTCCACGTCACCGTGCCGGCGAACCGACTGCCCTGCGACATCGCTGCGGTCATCCCCGTCCCCCACGACAAGCGATCCATCTTCGTCGTGTCGTGGCCGGACTCGGACCTCGTCTACGTGGGCACCACCGACACCGACTACACCGGTCCGCTGGACGATCCGGCCTGTACCCCCGAGGATGTCGACTACCTGCTCGATGCCGCCAATGCCGTCACCACCTCGCACCTCACCCGGGCCGACGTCACCGGCGTCTGGGCCGGGCTGCGTCCCCTCCTGGCGCCACCGGCCAAGGGCGGCCATGTCTCCGAACGAACGGCTGACCTCTCACGCCGCCACACGGTCAGTACGTCTGGCCACGGCGTGGTGACGGTGACCGGAGGCAAGCTCACCACCTATCGCAAAATGGCCCAGGACACCGTTGACGTCGTGGTGACCCGCCTGGGCGAGTCGCCGCACCGCCGGCGCTGCGTGACCAAGTCCCTCCGGCTCCTGGGCGCCACCACCAAGGCCCGCGATCCGGTCACGCTCGCCCAGCCGCATGCGCGCCTCCTCACTCGCTACGGGACCGCCGCGCCCGACGTCCTTGCCCTTGCGGATGGCCGGCCCGAATTGCTCGACCCGGTGGTGGCCGGATTGCCCTACACGGGTGCCGAGGTCCTGTACGCAGCGCGCGAAGAGATGGCGGGCACGCTCGACGACGTGCTGTCGCGACGCACGCGCGCCACGATCCAACGCGCCCAGCCGACCATGGACGCCGCCGCCGCTGTCGCAGAGATCATCGCGCCCGACATGGGGTGGAGCGAGGAGGAGACGCGCGAGCAGGTGGCCCGGTTCACCGAGGCGTGCCAGAAGGAACTGCTCACGGCAGGGCTCGAGCTCCAATGACCGAGCCCACTCCGGTCACCCCCATCGACGCAGTCGGCGCCGACGTGGTTGATCGCCTCGGCGCGCGTGTCGTCGACGTTCCGCCGGCGCTCCTCGAACGGCTCGCCGCCAGCGGGGCCGAGGTGGTGACCGACGACGACGCCCGGGCGGAGGCGGGACGGGACTGGTGGCCGCTCGCCATCGGATGGGCCGCCGAGGGTGCCGTCCCGCAGCGCCCCGCGGTGGTGGTGCGCCCGGGCTCGACGGAGCACGTGTCGGCCGTGCTCGCGGCCTGCAACGAGGCTGCCGTGCCCGTCACGGCGGCGGCCGGCCGGAGCGGCGTCTGTGGGGGCTCCATTCCCGTGCACGGCGGCGTGGCTCTCGACATGACTGCGCTCAGCGGTCTCCGCGAGGTGGACGAGACCTCCCTCAGGGCGGACGTGGGGGCGGGCACCTTCGGCCCGGATCTGGAGCGTGCGCTCGGCGAGGTCGGGGCCGGCTACACGCTCGGCCATTGGCCCCAGTCCATGGATCTCTCCACGGTGGGTGGCTGGCTGGCCTGCCGCGGGGCGGGCCAGTACTCGACTCGTTACGGGAAGATCGAGGACATGGTCATCGGCCTCGAGGTGGTGCTGGCCGACGGCCGTGTCGTGCGCACCGAGGGCAGGGGGCCCCGCGCCGCCACGGGCCCGAACCTGACCCAGCTCTTCGTCGGCAGCGAAGGGACGCTCGGGGTCATCACCGAAGCCCGCCTTCGTATCCACCCCCTGCCGCCGGCTCAGGAACGGAGGGCCTTCGGGTTCTCGACCTTTGCCGAAGGCCTGGAGGCCTGCCGCAGGATCCTCCGCCGGGGCGCGACCCCGGCGGTGCTGCGGCTCTACGACCAGACGGAGTCCGAACGGAACTTCGACGAAGGCGACACCAACGTCCTCATCGTCCTCGACGAGGCCGACCTCGACATCCTCGCCGGCACGATGCGCATCGTCGACGCCGAGTGCTCGGCGGAGGTCGGGGCGCAGGCGTTGGATCACGGCCTGGTGGACCGGTGGCTGGGTCACCGCAACGATGTCTCCGCGCTGGCGCCCCTGTGGCGGGGTGGCATCGTGGTCGACACGGCCGAGATCTCGGGTCCGTGGTCAGCGCTCCCGGGCCTCTTCGACGAGGTGATCGGTGCGTTGGGGAACATCGACGGGACCTTGGCTGCGTCTGCCCACCAGTCCCACGCGTACCCGGACGGCGCCTGCCTCTACTTCACGTTCGGCGGGCGCGGTCCCGATGGCGACGACGAATGGCGTGAGCGCTACTACCGGCAGGCCTGGGACACCGTGACCGATGCGACCCTGGCGCACGGTGCCGCCATCAGCCACCACCATGGCATCGGGCTCAACCGCTCGCGCTTCGTGCCCCGGGCCCTTGGGAGCGGCTTCGAGGTGCTCCGAGGCCTCAAGGCGACCTTCGATCCCAAAGGCATCCTCAATCCCGGGAAGTTCGGCCTCGACTCGCCCTTTGGACCCGCGCCCTGGGCATGAGCCAGGACGGGGGGAGCATTTTGGTCGTCGACGTCGGCACCTCGGGAGTGCGGGCGGCCATCGTTCGACCCGACGCCACCGTCGAGCACGAACACCGCGTCGCGCTCCTGCCCGACTCGCCTGCTCCCGGCGTGGTCGAATTCGATGCGGCCCGCATGGCCGACGCCGTCCTCGAGGTCGCCGGCGCCTCGCTCGCGGACGGGGGGCCGGTGGCCGGAGTCGGGATCGCCAACCAGCGCGCGTCGAGCATCGTCTGGGAGCGCGCCACCGGGACACCTCTCGCACCCGGCATCGGCTGGCAGGACCTGCGCACCGTCGGGACCTGCCTCGTCCTCCAAGCCGAAGGCATCCGGCTCGCACCCAACGCGTCGGCCACGAAGGTGATGGCCATCCTCGACGAGGTCGACCCCGAACGCGTCACGCGCCGAGCAGGGGGAGCTCTGCTTCGGGACCGTCGACAGCTGGGTGGCCTGGACGCTCTCCCGGGGCGCGCTGCACGTGACCGACGCCACCAATGCGGCCGTGACGGCCCTGGTCGATGCGACGGTCGGATGGGACGAGCCGTTGCTGCGGCAGCTGCGGATTCCGCTGCCGATCATGCCGAGGATCGTCGACTCTTCAGGTGCGCTCGGGAGCGCCGTCGCACTTCCCGGGGCGCCGCCCATCTGCGGGATCGCCGGCGACCAGCAGGCATCCCTCGTCGGTCAGGGCTGCACCCTGCCCGGTCTCGCCAAGGCCACCTTCGGGACCGGCGGCATGCTCGACCAGTGCGTCGGACCCGCCGCCGCCCCGGCTGGGATGAGCCGCGGTGGCGCAGGCACCTTTCCGATCGTTGCCTTCCGTGTCGGCGGCGAGGCGACATGGGGCACCGAGGCGGTCATGCTCTCCGCCGGTACCTGCATCGAATGGCTCCGCGATGATCTCGGGATCATCACGACATCGAAGGAATCCGAGACGGTGGCGGCGCAGTGCACGTCCTCGGGCGATGTCTGGTTCGTGCCGGCACTGCTCGGACTGGGGACGCCGGTGTGGGATTTCGGCGCGCGCGGGACCCTCGTCGGCCTCACCCGCGGGTCGGGCCGTCCCGAGATCGTGCGCGCCGTGCTCGAAGGTGTGGCGCACCGGGGCGCGGACCTGGTCGAGGCAAGCGAGTCCGACAGCGGCTTTTCCATCGCGGCGCTTCGCACCGACGGCGGCATGTCCGACAACGAGGTCTTCGTCCAGGCCTTGGCCGACGCCATCGGACGCCCCGTGGAGATCTCCCCGGTACAGGAGGCCACGACGTTGGGAGCGGGACTTCTCGCCGGATTGGCCGTCGGCACGTATGCCTCGACGTCCGAACTCGCCGAGACCTTCACCCCTCGCCGGACGGTCGAACCCCAACGCAGCGAGGCCGATCGTGTCGCTGCGCGCGATCGTTGGCTGGCGGCCCGACACAAGGCCGAAGGCACCATCCCGGAACTCTCGGGCATCTCCTTCTGAGGGGGTCTGCACCCACCCCAGAAGGAGATCTCGCCGCCCGAGTGACCCCCTTCCCTGCGAATCACTCTTCTCCTGATCCACCGCCTGACGCCACGGGCGAGTGCACCGCCGGGTTCGCTCCCGCCCTTCAGCAACGTACGCCGGGGTCGAGGCGTCCGTTAGGGCCGAGTGGCCCTGATTGGTGTCCATTTCGGGTCCGCGGGCGACCAGAAGGACAGGTCCACGGAGCTAGGCCGCCCCGTGCGCCAATGCGTCGCCCCAACTGCTGCCTGCCGCCAGGAGCGGCCGGTACCCCATCAGTTGCCGGGGCTTGCCGATGGCCATGACCGCACGGAGACGGTCCGCCCTTCCGAAGAGAGCGAGGAATTTCCCTTCCTCGGGCGATCCCTCGGCGAGGTGTATCTCGTCGCTCCCACGCGGGCTTCCCAACACCTGCAAGCGAATGCCGTATTGATCGGACCAGAAGTACGGAACCGGTTCGAACGCCGGTGCGTCCGCCCGGCCGGCCAGAAGACTGCGCGCCGCGGCGACGCCGGCCTCCGCGGCAACCTGCCAATGCTCAATCCGGATCAGCTCCTCGCTGCCGTCGCGACGCCATCGCCAGCGCGCAATGTCCCCTGCCGCCACGATGCCGTCGGCCGCGAAGAGCCGCTCGTCACACACGACGCCGTTGTCAACGGTGAGGCCGGCGTCGGCCAGCCAGTCCGTCGTCGGCACCACACCGATGCCCACGACGACCACGTCGGCATGGAATGTCTCGCCACCACTGAGCTCGACCACGAGCCGGCCCGGACCTGCGCCCCCCGACGAGCTGCTCCTTCGCCGGCGACGACG
Organism: uncultured Acidimicrobiaceae bacterium; assembly: GCA_963744045.1. Lineage (GTDB taxonomy): Bacteria > Actinomycetota > Acidimicrobiia > Acidimicrobiales > RAAP-2 > Bog-473. Next base: position 625,901 of record CAVUSB010000001.1, on the reverse strand, counting down.
CGGCGCACACCCTGCACCCCCACGCCGGTGCGCAGATCCACGCCGTGCGATTCGTGCAGCGCCGCAAAGTGGGATCCGATCAGGGGACCGAGAACGTTGCGGAGCGGGACGTCCAGCGCCTCGAGAACGGTGACGCGGCATCCGAGCCCTGCGCACGTGGACGCCACCTCGGCCCCGATGAAACCCGCGCCGATGACGACAACCCTGGCCCCGTCGACCGCCGTGACCGCGGCGCGGAGCGCGAGAGAGTCGTCGAGCGTACGCAGCGTGAACAGCCCGTCGCGTTGGCTGAGGCCTTCGGTACCCGGCAAGGGCCGAGGTCGCGCGCCGGTCGTGATGACGATGCCGTCGCCCTTCAGGACGGTGCCGTCGTCGAGCTCGACCTTGTGCGACTCCGCGTCGAGCCCTACGGCGCGGCGACCGAGGACCTCGTGGACCCGGTGCTCGCTCGACCGTCGCTTGTCCGCCAGCACGGCTTTCTCGGGAGGCCACGTCCCGGCCAGGACCTGCTTGGAGAGCGGAGGCCGGTCGTAGGGCAGGTGCTGCTCCTCGCCGATCAGGGAGATCTTCCCGTCGAAACCCTCCGATCGCAACGTCTCGACGGCGCGCCAGCCCGCGAGCGAGGCCCCGACGACGAGGATCGTCCTGTCCGCGTTCCATTCTTCCCCCGGACTCATGACCCGAACATCGCCATCCACTCATCGGCGGAGCGTGGTCGAAAGACGTAGTTCCAACGCCGCGTCTCCCCCATGCTCTGCGAGGGGTCCTGCGAGTAGAGGTGGCCCGGGAACAGGATCGCCTCGTCGGGGACACGGGCCAGACGAGTGTGGATGGACTCGTACATGGCGAGCGGGTCGGAGCCGGGGAAGTCCGTCCGGCCACAGCCCTCGAGGAAGAGCGTGTCACCGGCAACGAGCCGACCGTCGACGAGGAAACACTGGCTTCCCGGCGTGTGGCCGGGCGTGTGGATCATCTCCACCTTCACCCGCCCGACCTCCAGCGTGTCGCCACTGTGATGCGCGACCAGGTCGGCCGCACCGACGCCGGTCGTGCGCTCGACCCAGGGCACCTCGTCGGCCTGGACGTGGATCGGCACCTGCACCTTCTCGAGCAGGGTGCTGATGCCCTCGAGTGACCACCCGCCCATCTGCCCGCCGAGGTGATCGGGGTGGAAGTGCGTCCCCAGCACACCGGTCAGCCGCATGCCGTCGGCCGCCAAAATGTCCAGAAGGTCCTGCACGGCGTATGCCGGATCGACGGCCACCGCCTCGCCCGTCTCGCGGTCGCCGATGAGGTAGACGAAGTTGACCATCTGGCGGGCCATGACGTCGCCCCGGGCGAAGTCCCGGCCCGAGAGCAGCTGGCGGAAGTACAAGCGGTCGTCCGCGCCGCCGCCGGACTCGGCAGCCGTGTCGTCAGCCATCGTCGCCCTCTTCTGCGGCGGAGCCGCCCACGTTGCCGGCCAGCGCATCGAGCCGGGGCACGAGCTCCTCGACCTGGGCCTGCGTCCGGCGCAGGCGCTGATCGAGCTCGTCGATCAAGGCGGTCGCCCGCTCGAGCTGGCCGACGAGCACGTCGACGTCAACCTCGCGCTGTTCGAAGAAGTTCACGATGGAATCGAGCTCCCGGCTCGCCTCCGTGAAGCTCAGCTCCCCGACCGGGACGGCTTCGTCCTGGTTGGTCATGCGCTTCCTCCTCCCTCTTTACCCAACACCCGGCTCCGCACCGTACCGTCGGCGAAGCGGGTCGCGATCTCCTCATCCTCGGACAGACCCTCGGCGCTTCGCACCAGCCGGCCGTCGGCCGTGAGCGTCAGGCTGTAGCCCCGCTCCAATTTGGCGGTCGACGTCGTACGCCGCGAGGAGCCTGCGCCACGCCTGCACCCGCTCGTCCTGGCGTCCGAGGTGGCCCAGGCTCAGCGGTCCGAGACGCGCTGCGTGGGCGGCGAGCCGCGCCGCGCTCGAGGCGAGCCTGTCCGGTGCCGACCGCCCCAACGAAGAGCCCTTGCGGGACAGGCGCTCGCGATGCACCCGAAGCTGTTGGCGCGCCGCTGCGGTCAGACGACCGCGTGCCTGGGCGTCGCGGGACTGCGCGTCGCCGAGGTAGGTGGGGACACGACGGGCCAAGAGCGCAGCGGGCCCGACGACGCGCTCCGACCACCAGAGACGGGTGGCCTCCACGATCTGCTGACCGCACTCGGTCGGCGTGATGCACGCGCGCGCCGCGACGATGTCCGCCAGCGTCTCGTCCCCGGTGTGCCCGATGCCCGTGAAGACCGGCTTGGTCGCCGTGGCGATCGCCCGGACGACCACTTCGTTCTCGAACGCCGCCAGGTCCGCCCGGGCTCCCCCACCGCGCACGACGGCGATGAGATCGCAGTCGCTCCGGCTGAGCGCGGTGACGGCCCGGGCGATGGAGGACGCCGCGCCGGGACCCTGCACGGTGACCCGCACGTGCGAGACGCGGAACCCGAACCCCGAACCCGTCAGCTGCCCGAGAAAGTCCTGGCAGCCCTCGGTACCCGGGCTGGCGACCAGGCCGACGTGGAGCGGCACCTCCGGCAGGGGACGTCCCGCGTTGGCCCGCAGCAACCCTTCGCCCTCCAACCGGCCGAGCAGCTGCGCCCGTTGCGCCGCCAACCGGCCCAGCAGCGCCGTGACGTCGACCTCGGCCAGGATGAGGCTGAGCTCGCCCTTGGCCCGGTAGAGGTCGAGCGACCCTCGCAGGACCACCACCATCCCCTCCGCCAGCTCGATCCCCTGCTTGGCCAGTCCGTGCCGCAGCGGTGCCCACGAACTGCGCCAGCACTTCACGTTGAGCGTGGGCACGCCACCCCGGGAGCGATCCCGGCGTGGGCTCTCGTCCTCGGGGTCGACCAGGCTGAGAAACAGGTGGCCCGAGCGATGGTCCGACACCTGGCGGATCTCGCCACGGACCCAGAGATGGCGGTTCCGGGGAAAGGCCTGGTTGAGTGCACCTTCGACCTGCTCGTAGACGCCGCCGATGGAATGGACCCCGCGTCGGTCGCCGACCTCCTCCCCGCCCGGCGGGGTCCGGAGATCCGAGTCGGCGGCCTCAGGCGGAGCTTCGGGATCGAAGAGCTGACGGGATCCGCCTGACATCGACGACACCCTACCGATGTGCTGTCAGGTCACCATCACATGCCTGGTGATGGCACTATTGAGGGTGACGGTGAGTCGGCCAGGTGGCCGCGGCACGGACCGTACCAACGGGATCGTGTCGAGGAAGGTCGGGACTCCACAGAGCAGGGTGCTGGCTAACGGCCAGTCGGGGTGACCCGCAGGACAGTGCCACAGAAAGGAAACCGCCGATGGCGTGCCTCCGGGCTCGCACAGGTAAGGGTGAAAGGGTGCGGTAAGAGCGCACCAGCACCGAGGGCGACCTCGGTGGCTCGGTAAACCCCACCCGGAGCAAGGCCAAGCGTGGGAAATGGGCTGCTCGCCCGCCTCCTGAGAGGGAGGGTTCCCCAGGTAGGCCGCTCAGATGGATGGCCACCCAAGCTCCTCAGGGAGCTGGACAGAATCCCGCCTACAGGCCGGCTCACCGTCAACCAGGGATTTTGTTGACTGATCCCATTTCTACCCCCCACCTCCTCGATGCGGCCAAACCTGGCCTCAGCCAGTGGCGGCAACGCCACGATCCGGCGAAACGAGACGGCTGCGCCAGCGCCCCATAACGACGTATCAGCCGATGCAGTTGGATCTCAGGCAGCTCCAAGAACGAGCCCTGCCCGTCGGGAGCGGATCATTTGCGCGTACGCGCGGCGCTGCCGGGAGAAAAGACTTTCACGCCACAGATCCCTAACATTTCATGCTCACACTGACAGAGTTCGCGTCGGTCAGAAAGGGTTTGGGGGATCGACTTTGGGGATGCCGACCTGTCCATACGTTGTCGACCTCGCGGAACCATCATTGTCCGCTGTGACACGCGAGAGGGTTGGTGCGCGCCGGTCACACTTGGGGGCACCGGCATGACACCCAGTGCAGAAAGTGGGAGCGTTGCAACCGTCTCCGACGATCGTCTCTCCCCCGAGGAACTGTCTCTTCTTCTGAACGCGCTGTGGGTCTGGCGGGGCCAACTGGGACGGGTCGGCTCCGATCAAAGTATTCCTGGTCTCGCCACCGCGGAAGCTCGCAAGAGCGTTGACGAGATTGCACGAAAGCTCGGCGGTGACCCCGACGCGCACGCCTACGGTGCCGCATCTGCCCATCCCTTCCGAAGTCCGCGGAAGAGAAACATCTCGTCCGCCTGAGGACATGCGCTGCGCCACCACCCGAGCGCACGATCATGTGGAAGCGAGGAATGTGAGCCGCGCGCGCACGGCCCCATCGACATTGCCTTCGGATCGTCATGTGCACTCGAAATTGAGCAGTTGATGCGTGAAACAGGTGCGGCGGGCCCGGAAAGGACGACTATGCGCGGCGCGCTGTCGGCGCGGCGCGGGCGAGTCGGCCGACGAGAGCGCAACGCTCTGCTGCATGGGGCACACCCTCTCCGCAGAGTCTGGGTCGTGGCAACGGCCATCTTCTTCGGTCTCTCTGCGGTCTGGTCGCTCGCGACCCCTATCGACGCTACAAACGACGAGCGGTCCCAGGTGGTCAAGGCGGTCTCGGTGGTCCGCGGAGAGATCCTCGGAACGCCGCTCTCCGCGCCGTTGGCACGGTCTCTTACCAAAAGTCAGGTCACCGAGTTCCATGGGTGCGACCTCTACCTCAACGAATACCACCAAGACCACATTGGGCCTAGAATCGCCGATGCCGCCAGCCGGTGTTCTGCCCCGTTCACGGTCGTTACCGTGCCGCAGAGTTTCAGTAGCCTGCCGCCCTCGAAACCTTGTAACTCGCTTCCTGTCATCCCCGATCGGTGCCCAACGCACCTCGACGGGTCGACGCGACCGGTCAAGGCCCTCACCTACGTGGGTCGCTATCCGCCCCTCTATTACGCGATCGTGGGGCTCCCGTCCCTCGTGTCAGCGAGCGATGGCGCCATCTACGCGATGCGGCTGGTGAGCGGGTTACTCACCGCTCTCCTGCTCGGCCTGTCCGTCGCGCTCGTCACCACGTGGTCGTCTCGTCGCCTCCTATTCGTCGCTGTGACCGTCGCGGCTACCCCGATGCTCCTGGTCTTCGGGTCGACCATCAATCCCAGCGGTCTCGAGATGTCCGCCGCACTGTGCACATGGACGGGACTACTCATCTTGGTGCTTGAGCACGCCGAACGACCCCCTCCCAGCCTGGTCGCCGCATGTGTCGCAACCTCAGCTGCGATGGCTCTGAGCCGTTCCATCTCGGCGTTCTGGCTGTTACTCATTGTGTTGTTTGTGGCAGCGCTGCGCCCAGCAGCGATCCGCTCCCTTGCCGCGGATCGTCGGGTGCGGATCGGATCTGCCGTCGTCGCCGTGGCCGTCGTGGTGGCCGTCTTCTACGTGCTGTGGGCTAAGTCCCTCAACGTATTGCCCGTGGGAGAATCCGTTCTCCCTGGCACCCCGATATCGAAAATCGTCCAGCTCGCGCTCGGCCATACGAACCTATTGATCTCCCAGTTCGCCGGTGCATTCGGCTGGGAGTTTGCCAGCCCGCCGCTGGCCGGCATGGCGCTACTCGCCACCGCGGTTGGTGCGTTAGTGCTCGGAGCTGTCGTGACCGGCGTACGTCGGGAGGTCGTCGTGCTCTTGGCGCTGATCGTGACCGCGCTGATCGTCCCCCTTCTCATCGTGATCTCCCAAGCCAGCAGGGACGGCATCGTGTGGCAGGCCCGAGACGGCTTTCCCCTCTATGGCGGCGTCATTCTCGTCGCAGGCGCGATCGCCCGAGCATCCATGGCACACCCGCGTCCGGGCCAGTCCGGGACGGGAAACGGAGTGGTGCGACGGCTCGTCGTCGTCGTGGCCGTCTGCGTGGCGGGTTCACAGCTCGCGGATCTTCTATGGGCGACCCGTCGCTACACCTTGGGCGAGTGGGGGTCGCTCAATGTCTTCGCCGACGTCCGGGGCGCGTATTCGCCCTCGGTTCCCACCGGCCTTCTGGTCGCTGCGTCGCTCGGGCTTTGTGCGGCCTACGGCTGGTGGATCGTCCGTGTCGGCACGCATGACGTCAGCGGGTATCGCTGCTCCCCAACGGGTGGCGACTCAAGGGGCACTTCCCTTGCCCCTCTCAATCCTGATTGGACCGGAGTCGACCCCCGAGGATCCGGCTGATTGCGAGAAATCTGACGGCTGAGTCGGCTGTGCGAGCTCCTTGCGCTCGCCCGATTCCACGGGTACCGAAGTGAGGACATTGTGGAGATCGTCCACTCGCTGTCGTAGTCAGAATCGCAGTACTCGAGCTGGCCTCGGGATTGACTGCGCCGCCTCCTCGACCCCACCGACGGGACACAGCGATCGGGGGCAATGCCTCTGGGCCCTCGAGAATGGCTGCCTGCGTGGCCAAGCCCCTGCTTGTGAGGTGACGTGACACACTTTCCGCTGACCTGTCATATACAGAGTGTGAGCGCATGGACGGAGCAGTCGGACGCCGCGTTATTGGTCCTCGACGACCCTGACGCCTTTGCCGAGCTCTACGACCGACACGTCGGCCAGATCCTCGCCTGGTCGCGTGTCCGGGTGGGTGACTATGGCGCCGATCTCACCGCCGAGGTCTTTGCGGCGGCGTGGCAGTAGCCGAAAGCGGTTCCGAGACGAGCACGATGGCACCGCACTTCCGTGGCTCTATGGCATCGCTCACAATGTGTTTCGGTCATCGCTGCGCAAGCGAAGGGTCGAGTACGGCGCTCGCGAGCGTCTGGGCCTCCCGATCACAGTCGCGCACGCCGACTTCGAGGCCGTCGACGACCGGTTGTCCTTTCCCTCGGCTGTCCTTCGAGAAGTCGCGAACCTCCCGGAGTCAGAGCGCGAACTGCTCGTTCTGCGCCTGGTCGAGGAACGGCCCTACAGGGAGATTGCCCGGCGCCTTCAATGCACTCCCGTGGCAGCTCGCCTGCGCGTCTCTCGATCGCTCCGTCGTCTCCATCTTGCCCTAGGAGGGTTCTGACATGACCACGCTCCAACCTGAGCTCCAATCGTTCCGCCACGAGCTGCGTACGGCCGTCGAGGCGGATCTGGCTCGCCAGCGAGATCACCGTCGCCATCTCAGGCGAGCGATTGCGATTGGCACGCCGACGGGGCTGGCCGCGTTGGGTCTCAGCCTCGCTCTCGTGCTCGGAGCCGGAAGCACGCCGAGTCCTGCCGACGCAGCGATCCTCGCCTCTGCTCAGGGCGCTCTCACCCCGCCGCCCGATTCCGTGTTTCATGTCGCAGCCACGATTGCCGTGGGGTCGAGCCCGGCCCAGCCTTACGAGCTGTGGAGCGCCGGCTCCTCGTATCGGTTCATCAAGTTCGGCTACGAGGCCGCGTGGAACGGAACGACGATGTCCAGCTATGACGCCACTTCCAACACGCTCTACGTCGGGATCTACAGCCCTCCGAACCACCCACCGGTCGACACGGCCGCCACCATCCGCTCCCTCATCTCATCGGGCCAGGCGCACGTCGCTGGTTCGGCCGTCGTCGACGGGGTCCCCGCCTACGTCCTGTCCTTGTCGGGTATGCCGGATGGTGGCGGGATCGCCAATGGCACCTATGACGTCGCCCAGAGCGACTACCACCCCTTGCTCCTTCAGGGTACGACCGAGTGTCAGCAGGGACCGTGCCCAGAGACCGTGCAGTTCCAGACCTACGAGTACCTGCCCGAGACTGCAGCCAATCTCTCCCTGCTCGATCTGAGTGCACAACACCCTGGGGCAACGGTGGTGAACGCGGGCGGAGTCCCCGGTGTTGGGACGTCGTTCGGGAGCGATTGACTCGCCTCTACGTCCGGGTCGACTGGATCGCAGAGGCGGTTTCATGGCGGCTCCCATCCCAGAGCCGGCGAACGGGGACACCTCAGGAGACGCCTGATCGGGTCGAGAGCGACAGAGGTAAATATGTGTGCATGGAAGAAGCGATACCGGTTCTGAGAGTTTCAGACGCCAGCAGGGCTCTGGCCTGGTTCACCCGGCTCGGCTATGAGCAAGAATGGGAGCACACATTTGAACCAGGCCTGCCGGTGTTCACGTCTATTGCGCGGCGTGGTGCGGCCCGTCTCTTCCTCTCGGAACATACGGGGGACGCCAGTCCTGACACCCTCCTCCACCTGCGAGTGGACGACATCGACGCGGTTGCACATGAGTTCGGGGTCGATATCTTAGACAAGCCGTGGGGTCGTGAAGTCCACCTTGTCGATCCGGACGGCAATCGTCTGCGAGTCGGTGTCACTGCGACGAGTTGACGTAATGCGTTGGCGGCGCGCACCGAGGCGGATCCCACGTTCCGCGCCCACCGGCGAGGATGCGGCCAACAAGGTGATGCCTGACGCATCACCTTTACTCGCAGCGCAAGGTGTCAGCGCCTTTCGGTGATGCCTAATGGGCCACGGTGATCGCCACCCCCGGGCTCGTGCCGCTCGGGCCGTTGCCGTAGGTGGCGACGCTGTGCAGCGTGTAGGTCCCGTTGGGGACGCTCGTCGTGTTCCACTGCGCCACCCAGCCGTAGAGAGTGGGTGTGGCCGTGGCGATGACGTCATTGCTCAACGTCCCACCGCTGATCTCGAAGCTGACGCCGGCCACGCCGGAGGACGCGCTGGCATCGAGCGTCGCTGCCGTCCCCGACTGGATGGCGCCGTTCGAGGGGATGATGATGGCGGTGGCGGGCGGGTTGTCGACGGTGATCGCCACCCCGGGGCTGGTACCGGTCTGGCCGTTGCCGTAGGAGGCGACGCTGCGCAGTATGTAGGTCCCGTTGGGGACAATCGCCGTGTTCCACTGCCCCACCCAGCCGTAGAAGCTAGGGGTGGCCGTGGCGATGACGTCATTGCTCAACGTCCCACCGCTGATCTCGAAGCTGACGCCGGCCACGCCGGACGACGCGCTGGCATCTAAGAGCGCAGCCGTCCCCGACTGGGCGGCCCCGTTCGAGGGGATGATGATGGTGGTGGTGGGGGGGTTGTCGACGGTGATCGCCACCCCCGGGCTCGTGCCGCTCGGGCCGTTGCCGTAGGTGGCGACGCTGTGCAGCGTGTAGGTCCCGTTGGGGACGCTCGTCGTGTTCCACTGCGCCACCCAGCCGTAGAGAGTGGGTGTGGCCGTGGCGATGACGTCATTGCTCAACGTCCCACCGCTGATCTCGAAGCTGACGCCGGCCACGCCGGAGGACGCGCTGGCATCGAGCGTCGCTGCCGTCCCCGACTGGATGGCGCCGTTCGAGGGGATGATGATGGCGGTGGCGGGCGGGTTGTCGACGGTGATCGCCACCCCGGGGCTGGTACCGGTCTGGCCGTTGCCGTAGGAGGCGACGCTGCGCAGTATGTAGGTCCCGTTGGGGACAATCGCCGTGTTCCACTGCCCCACCCAGCCGTAGAAGCTAGGGGTGGCCGTGGCGATGACGTCATTGCTCAACGTCCCACCGCTGATCTCGAAGCTGACGCCGGCCACGCCGGACGACGCGCTGGCATCTAAGAGCGCAGCCGTCCCCGACTGGGCGGCCCCGTTCGAGGGGATGATGATGGTGGTGGTGGGGGGCGGAGTCGTCACCATGATTGTCTGAGGGTTGCCAGCTGCCTGCGGATAGATGGGGCCAGCGGTGACTTCCGCCGTGAGTGAGCAGATGCCCACTCCGGTGAACTGCACGGTCAGCCTGTTGACAACAGTGCATGAACCGGACGACACGACGAATTTCACGCCATCGCCGTTCGTCGTCACCACGGCGACGAAACTGCCGCCGACGAAGCCGCTGGCGGGGAGGTTGCTGATGACGGGAGTCGTGGGGGCGCCGCAGACGCTGGAAGCGCCACCCACCGTGCTATTGCCACCGACGGTGCTGTTCCCGCCCACCGTGCTGCAGCCACCGATGGTGCTGTTCGATCCGAGCGAGCTACCGAGCGACCCTCCGGCCAAGGGGAACAGCACCCCAAAAGCCGCCGCCGACGATGCGACGACGATGACCGCCTTGAGTGGATTCTTCATCCGCCTCCTCCTCCATGTTGCTGGCCAGCCCCACGCACCACCCCCCGAGGAAGCCGACAAAGGTGAGATGCCAGTCGAAGTCGAAAGCGCCCCCGACTGCCCAACACACCAACGCCGACGTGGCGCAGGACGATAACACGTCAGCTCTACGTGCAACCCGGATGACGGAGACTGCCGCACATGCCAGGAGCGCAACCCCGACGATGCCCGTGTCGGCAGCGATTTGCAGGTATTCGTTGTGCACGAAATGTGCGTACGTGCCGTCCGCGGCATGGAATTGCAGTAGGTGATCGGGTCCGACGCCGATGATCGGTGCAGTTCTCCATTGGTGGAGAGCGGTCGACCATTCGACGGACCTGTCCTGATCGCTCGGGGAGAAGGCTCTGAGTCCGATCTCGTGGTGCGCGACCACGAACACGGCTGCGGCGCCGCAGAGCGCCAGCAAGACGATCAGCGCGCGCGCCAAGGCGCCGAGAGCAGGGGTGGGCACTTCCCATGCGGCGACCGCTGCGACCGCCAAGGCCAGAACCAGCGCTGCTCCGAGCCACGGAACACTGCTCGTGTCCGGCGAGGAGACGATGGCGACCAGACCGAGCGCCGCCCCGGCAACGAGCGGGACAAGGTGCCGGGCATAGCGTCGCCAGGGGACGAGCCAACAGGCGCAGGCGACGGCAACATAGGCACCACGGCTCTGTGTCGCCAGCATGCCGGCTGCGCACAGGCAGACGCACACCCGAATGACCACCGGGTAGAGGTCAGTCCCCATGGCCAATAGGAGGCACACGCCGAGGACAAGTCCGGCAGCGTCTGAATAGGTCAGCGTCGTCGAGAGGCGCCACAACCCCTGCGTCGGAATGGCCACGGGATACCAACGCCAAATCAGACCAGCAAAGCCAACGAGGGCCCCGGCTGCCCCGAGACAGGCGATGCCCAGCGCGGCGACGTTCCTGGCGCGGCCCTTCAATGGTCGAACGGCCGCGAAGGCCGCGGCAAAGGCGAGGAAGCTGGCACCGAGAGGCAGGAACTGCGACACGGACCCAGATGTCAGTGCACGCACGAGCCACCACAGGGCCAGCGAGACGACGCTGCCGATCGCCCACCAGCTGCGACGGTCGGGCGGGGCGACCAGGACGGCGGCAACGAGGAGCGCGAGGGCGGCCGCCGCTGCCACCAGCGCGTCAGCTCGCCAGAAGCCGCCCTGTCGGAGGCCCTCGACGAGCATCAGGCCGAAGAGAATGGCGGCGACGATCCATTCCCTCAGCGGCGAGTCCCGACGGTGTCCCGTCGAGTGCGCCAGCAGATCCTGGCGTCGTCTCGTCCGCATCGGTCTCCTCGGCCTCCCCGACAATCGGATCAAGCTATCCGCGCCGGGCCGAGCCCGACCCCGCCTGGAACACCGAGGCGGCAACCGAGGTGCCTTGTTCGGGCTGCTGGTGGAATCCACGGCGTCGCAGAGGTCGACGTTCCGTCGATGGCGGAATCGCCAGGGCGGAAGCCCGCACGGCCACAGCTGTCAGTGCTCGTTGACCAGCGTGTCGTGCCCCACCCGGGGCGCCGGCCCCAGGCTCGACGTGGCTCGTCCCGCCGCCCCAAAAGGCGAGGCGAGATCGGGAGAAGGCCAGTAGATTCCCGCCCCCGATCCCGCCAGGTACCCCGCCAAAAGGAGGTCTAGCAATCGTCGCTGGCAGGCTCATAGGGGCCCTTTCGCCCAATTCTTCACAACGGTCCCACAACCAGGCAGTGTCTGTTTGCAAAACTGGGGGCATGGGGCCGGCGAGAGCCGGTCCCTGCGTTACGGCCCCGCTTGCCTTCCTGCCCGCCACGGGATGAGCGCGGGGCCGTTTCGCGTGGCAGGGCCTGCACCCGCCCGCGGCAAACAAGGCTGCCAGCGAGCGCGCGCCGTGGTGGCGGGTGGCGCTCTCGACGAGACCTCTTGCAGTCTGAACACGACCCGCTCTTTGGAGGATCCCCCACCGGGCGGAGTCCCCCGGTGAGGCTCGCCCTGGCCCCACCCCGGGGTCCATCTGCTTCGTCCACCTGCCCACCTCAGAAGGTCCCCGGCGTCTCGGATCAGAGGCGGCTTTGTGACCGGACGGTAAACGTTCAGCCGGCCGCCCCGAAATCGCCCACTCATCGCAATACAGCCGTCATGGCAGGTGGGTAGACAGGTATCTGCCGCGCGACCCCGCTTCCCCCGATCCACTGGGAGGCGGGGTCGTGTCGTTCCCCCGGGGACTTGAGCCCGAGGAACGTTTTGGGTACACAGAGGGCGTGGCCGATCTGCGCGCGACCTGTTCGAAGGATGGGTGCAACCGGGCCCTCAGCCGCGTGCACGGTGCGACCGGTATCGACGCCGAGGGGCGGGTGGGGCCGTTGTGGACCTGCAAGGAGCATCGGACCGAGCTCTGGATGAAGGTCGGCGACAGCCTCGTTGCCCCACTGGAGTGGTGGCCCGATTGAGGACCTCAGCCGGGCGCGCAAGCGCAGGCCCGTGCCGTGCGCGCTGCCCTAACGACTGTCGAGCTTGCCGATCTCCCGGAACCAGCCGAGCGTGGTCGCCAACCCCTCGTCGAGGCTGATGGGGCTGTAGCCCAGCCGCTTGTACGTCTTCGAATCCTCGAGCTTGCGTCGGTCCGGCCGCGCCTTCGCCGCCTTCTCTGCGATCGCCACCAGGGTCGGGCCGAACACCTTGGCCAGCTCAGGGTCGTCGGAAGGCTCGACGTCGACGACCTCGTGCTCGAGTCCTGCCAGATGTCCCATGCGGTTGCAGGCATTGGCGATGCTGACGACGTCCTCCGGGCGGCCGTCGAGCATGTAGCGCTCGCCCGAGACGCCCTTGTCGAGGGCCAGGATGCACCCGCGGGCGATGTCCTCGCCGAAGACCCAGCTCACAGGGAACTTCAAGTAGCGCTCAATGCGCCCCCTTGCCGCGGACAACAGGACCCGATTGAAGCTCGTCATGCCGAGCGCGTTGCTCACCACGGGTGAGGGCCCGAAGATGGCGCCGGGGTGCGTGCTCACGACGTCCCGGCCCTTCTCGGCCCGGGACATGGCGTCGAGGAACGCTGCCATCTTCGTGATCGTGTAGGGATCCGAGCTCGGCTCCTTGGTGACGGGCGCGTCCTCGCGGTCGAGGCCCCCGGCGGTGTCGAAGAAGGTACCGGTGCTCACCGCCACCACCCGGCCCAGGTCCACGATCTCCGCCGCATCGAGCACGTTCTTTGTGCCGTTGATGTTGACCGCCTCGAAGTCGGCCAGATTCTGACTGGCGCCACCCAGCAACGCGGCGCAGTGGATGGCCGAGTCGGCCCCTCGTGCCGCCCGCACCACGGCATCGGCATCGGTGACGTCACCGGTGACCACCTCGACGCCGAGCGCCGCCAGCGGTGCGGTGTCCGCGGACTCCCGGGCGAGCGCGCGGACGTGGTCGCCTCGCTCCGTCAACTGCTTGCAGATGTTGGCGCCGGCCAATCCGGTGGCACCGGTCACCAGGACCGTCTGGCTCATGCCGTTTCCTGCAGCAGCTGCTCGTCCGGCTTGGCCGAGTCGACCTGGTCGGCGCTGTAGGGGATGACCGGCTCGCTCGTCCCATACAGGTCCAGCGTGTGCAGGAACCGGTGCAGCCCCATGGCGTTGGCACATGCGAATCCCAGCTCGACGATCTGCGCCGACGTGAAGTGCTCCCCCAGCTTGCGGTAGGTCTCGTCGTCGATGGCGTGATGGTCGGCGGAGAGGAGGTCGAGGAACTCCACGGCAAGGCGCTCCTGCTCCGTCAGGTCGCCGCCGTGGCCCGGAGCGACGAGGCAGGCCACGTCCTCGTCCGAGATGGAGTCGTGCTTCCTCGACTGGCTGCAGGGCTGGCACTCACCCAGTTGCGCACTACGGATGCGCAACAGCTCGGTGATGCGCCCCCCGAGCAGGGTGTTCTTCCCGTAGCCCTGCCGCGCCATGTTGACCATCATGATCTGCGACGTCTTGTAGGCGAAGATCTGCAGCGGGACGGGCGTGGCGTACGTCCCCGCGGCCACCCCTTCCTCGATGATGCCGCGCACTTCCGGCGTCATCTCCTCAAACGGAATCGGCTCAATTCTCGGCATGTGCAGAAAACCCCCATCCATCTCCGAGCCTGTCCCCGGAAGACCTCGTTCGTGTGGTGACCTGCCTACTGTAACGTCGCTCCGTGCCCCTCGACCCATCCGCAGTACTCTTGACAGATCGCGTTGCCGTCGTGACTGGCGCCGGCTCCGGTATCGGTCGTGGCATCGCCAACGGCTTCGCGGCGTTCGGCGCGAAGGTCGCCATCTGGGAGAAGAACCCTGAGACATCGGCGGCCGCGGCGGAAGAGGTCGGCGGACTTTCCATTCCGACCGACGTGCGCGACGCAGGCGAGGTCGACGCTGCACTCGAGCAGACTGTGGCCGAGCTCGGCCCGGTGAGCATCCTCGTCAACAACGCGGGCGGCGTCTTCTCCTCACCCCTCCTCGAGACCACCGAGAACGGGTGGGATGCGCTCTACCGGGCCAATCTCAAGCATGTCATCCTGTGCACGCAGCGGGTGGCGCGAGTCATGGTCGAGCACAAGATCGGCGGCAGCATCATGAGCGTGACGTCCATCGAAGGCGTCCGCGCCGCCCCCGGCTACGCGGCGTACGCGGCCGCCAAGGCGGGAGTGATCAACTACACCAAGACCGCCGCGCTCGAGTTGGCCCCCCTCGGCATCCGCGTCAACGCGTTGGCACCGGATATCACCATGACCGAGGGGATCGCCGCCATCGCGCCCGACACCGGGGGGCGGTTCGGTCTCACCGTGCCGATGGGACGGGCGGGGCACGTCGACGAAATGGCCGGAGCCGCCATCTTCTTGGCCAGCGACCTCTCCAGCTACGTCACCGGCCAGACCATCCACGTCGACGGCGGCACCCATGCCGGAAGCGGCTGGTACCACCACGCCGAGACCGGCGAGTACGTGCTCGGCCCCTCCTCGTAACGACCAGGCCGTTCTCCGCCCCGCTCAGCCGTCCCCGAGCCCGACGTGGGCGCTCATGCCCCCGTCGACGGCGATCATCTGCCCCGTGATGTAGCGGGACTCGTCGGACGCCAGGAACACGACGACGTCGGCGATGTCGTCGGGCTGGCCCACCGAGGGCGTCAACACGGCCTTGCCCAGTCCGGCCACCATCTTCTCGTCCAGATGGGCGCGCACGGCGTCCGTGATGATGAGGCCGGGGAGGATCGTGTTGACCCGGATGCCCTGCTTCCCGTGGCTCGTCGCCACGTACATGGACAGGGCGTTGACGCCTGCCTTCGAGACTCCGTAGGCGGTCCGCGTGCGGTCACCCTTCAGCGAGGCACCAGAGGACATGTTGATGATGGAGCCGCCACCCCCGCGCACCATCTCGGGAACAGCGTGCTTGCACATCAGCATCTGGCTCTGGAGGTTGACCTCCAGCGTGCGCTGCCAGACATCGAGGGACAGGTCGGTCACCGCGGTGTCGCGGGTCAGGAAGTCCGAATCGGTCAATGCCGCGTTGTTGTGCACGATGTCGAGGCGGCCGAAGTTCGAGACGGCGGCAGCGATGGTGGCGACGACCTCTGCCTCATCGGACAGATCGGCTTGCCATGCAAGGGCGTTGTCGCCCGCCGCGGCGATGCCTTCCTGCGTCCGCGCCGCGGCCTCCTTGTTGATGTCGACCACGAGCACCGAGGCACCCTCGCGGGCCAGTGCGCGCGCCGTGGCCCCACCGATCCCTCCCCCGCCGCCGGTGACGACCGCGACCTTGTCGATGAGACGTTCCATACTGTTCCCTCCTCCGTTGTGGGGCGGACGCCCGAGTGACCCTACGGGTGCTCGAGGATCAACCCCTCGAATGGCGCCAGCCGGAGCGCGCCTGCGACGACCTCGAGGTCGCGGCCCCTGTCGGTGCAGATCTCAATGGTGCCGGCCGGGGTGGCAACGACCAGTTCCTCCGGGGAGATGTTGAGGGCGACCACGTGGCGGTCGCCGCGCGTCCATGCCCAGGCATTCTCCGGCGTCAGCAGTGACGTGCTGTCCCCGGCGCTGAAGCCGGGGTGGCGGCGCCGGAACGCGATGAGGTCGCGGCAGAGACTGAGCAGCGATCCGGGGTCGTCCCGTTGCCCCTGCACGTTGGCGGCAGCCAGGTCGCCCAGGGGCAGCCACGGCCGCTCGGCGTCGGTGAAGCCGCCCCCCGGTCGATCGCTCCACTGCATGGGTGTGCGACCGGCGTCGCGCCCCTCGTAGTACGGGTAAAAACGCACCCCGAGCGGGTCGCGCAGGTCCTCTTGGGCCAGCGTGACGTTCGCCATGCCGATTTCGTCGCCCTCGTAGAGCACCGGAGTCCCGCGTAGGGACAACAGCATCAGGAGCGCCAGGCGGACCTTGGCCGGATCGTCCTCGGCCCAGCGGGTGGGGAAGCGGAACATGTCGTGGTTGGAACCCGTCCAGGCCGGCCAGGCCCCCGGTGGGAGCGCCGCTTCGGTCTCTTCGACGACGGCCCGCATTTCGGGGGCGCGGAACGGCGCATTGATGAAGTTGAAGTTGAAGGCCAGCCCCAGTTCGTCGGACCCGTTGCCGTAGAACTCCGCCAGCTTGTCCACCGGAACGGGTGTCTCCCCGATCAGGAGCCTGGGCACGTCGTAGTCGTCGGCCAGCCGTCGCCAGCGGCGGATGACGTCGTGCACCTCAGGCCGGTTGGCGTTGTACACGCTGCGCTGCCCGAACATCTGCGTCTCGAAGTCGTCGTCCTCGGTGGCCGGTGGATTGTCGCGGAGCTCGGCGTCCTTGATGATGACGTTGGCGACGTCAATGCGAAACCCGGCCACGCCCCGGTCGGACCAGAAGCGGAAAATGTCGTCGAACGCGGCGCGGACGTCCTCGTTCCACCAATTGAGATCGGGCTGCTCCTGCAGGTGATTGTGGAAGTAGTACTGGCCGGTCGTCTCGTCGAGCGTCCACCCCGGACCGCCGAAGCTGCTCACCCAGTTGTTCGGCGGCGTGCCATCTTCCTTCCCGTCGGCCCAGACGTACCAGTCCCGGTGCGCCGAGGTACGAGATGCGCGCGCATCGACGAACCACGGGTGCTGGTCGCTGGTGTGGTTCGGCACAATGTCCATGAGGACTCTGATGCCACGCGTCCCCGCCTCCGCGACCAGCCGGTCGAAATCCTCCATGGTCCCGAACTCGGGCGCGATGGCACAGAAGTCCGAGACGTCGTAGCCCCAGTCGGCGTTGGGGGAAACGGTCACCGGCGAGAGCCAGATGCCGTCCACGCCGAGCCAGGCCAGGTAGTCGAGGTGCTCCATGATGCCCGGGATGTCGCCGACGCCGTCGGCGTTGCTGTCCGCAAAGGACCGCGGGTAGATCTGGTAGAGCACCGCGGTCTTCCACCACGGTTCGTCCTCCGTCGTCATGCCTCCGCACCCGCGACCGCATCGCGCCAGGGGGAAAGGTCGAGCATCGGGTAGCGGGCCGCGACCCCGGTCAGCGTCTCCGCCGTCCAGTAGGGGTGGCCCGGCGGGGGGAACCCGAGCACGGTGAGCTGGCGTTCGTCGGCGTGCTGCACGAACCGGTACCACGACATGTCCTCGGCGGCGTTGGGCAGCCCGTGCGACCCCAGCCAGTCGGTGCCGGCGGGCTTGTACGAGACGTGCACCATGAACCGCGCCGACCGGGGCTCCGTCATGCGGACCCCGCGGTGGTAGACGTCGGGGCGATAGGCCAGGATGGTTCCGGCCGGGCCCGAGGCGGGCACCTCCGCCGCGTACAGCTCGGCGTAGTCCGTCTGGCTGAGATACGTCCGCTCCACCGCGATGTCGGGAGTGAGGCGGCGCGACACCACCCTGGTGGCCCCCGTTTCGGCTGTCACGTCGCTCAGGTAGACGAACATCTCCAGCTGCTGGTAGCCGGGCTCGTGACGGGGCACGACGAGGGTGTGATTGCCGAAGTCGACGTGCAGGAGCTGCTCATCGCTCAGCGCACCCTCGCCGTACTTGGCGCTCAGCATGGCCTGGTAGAGCCGGAGGTCGGTGTCGGCGATGCCGAGCAACTGCTCGGCGAGATCGATGATCCGTTCGTGCACGACGATGTCGTTGAGCGCGCCGTCCTCGAATGGAAACCGCGGCATGACGCGGTGCGAATCGACCCGGAACGGCTCGCTCCGCGCCGGATCCACGTTGTCCGCGAATTCCTCTGCGGTCGGGACCAGGGTGGGCAGCACCGCTTGGGCGGCGGCGATGGTCTCCGCTGGCAACAGTCCACGAACCAGGCACCACCCCTCCTCTTCCCACTGCGCCTGCTCGGCACTGCTGAGCACGCCCATCACGCGGCCGCCGTCATGGGCTGGCTTGTCGTCCTGCGTGCATTCGTCACGATGGGTGCAGCCTCTCTCCCTCCGGGTGAGCAATGGGTCGGAAGCTTGCCATATCGATGCCGGACGGCAGAAGCGCACACCGGCGGGGGCAAGCGCGCCGCGGCGGCGGCGTGCCGAGGTCCCGTGCCATGGTGGCGCGCCGCTGACCGGACCCCGAGGCGGGTCCGGTCGGCCCGGGCAAAGCCTGATGGATCTCGCCCGCCACGAGCCGCCCGCGGGACGCCATCAGCCCAGGTGAGCGCCCATGGGTGGGGGGCGCCCTCAAGGCGGGGCTCGGTTCTTCCGAAATTGCCTTGTGGACACCATTGCCGTGGGCAAGGCCCGACCGGCCGCGTCCCACCCGGGCCGCCCGACCTCCAAGCACCTCCGGCGCACGAAGCTCCTCGGAGCGTTCGCCGTGACCGCGCTGGTCGGCATCGGGTCGTACGCCGCCACCTACCACGCCCTCGTCCTCGTCTCCGTGCCACCGACCCCTCAGGGATCGGTCGTGCCGGCCACCCCCGGCGGCGCGCACACGGTGACCGTCCCGTCGACGGCGACGCCCACGTCGGCCCGTCCGCTCCCCTGAAGCAGCCGCGCTGTCAGGTCGTTGACGAGCGGGGCGCTGCGGCCCGCCATTGGCGCAGCGTCACCACAAAGCGGGACCCGCCGTCGGCGTTGAGCGGCGACTCGGCGCGCACCGTGCCACCCATGGCCGCGGCCAGCTCGGCCACGATCGCCAGGCCGAGTCCCGAGCCCATCTGCCGGTTGGGCCCCCGGTCGGCCCGGTAGAAGCGTTCGAAGACGCGCTGCAGGTCGTCGGGCGCAATACCGGGCCCGTCGTCGTCGACCGTGATCACGCTCTGCCCGGACGCAGGGTCCTCGGCCAGGGTCACCGTCACGCTGGCGCGGGCGAACGTCATCGAATTCTCCAACAGGTTGGCCAGCAGCTGGGCCAGCCGGTCCGGATCGGCCGCGACGGGGCGTGGGGGCGCCGACGCGGGCATCCCGTCGCGACCGGGAACCTGCAGCACAATGGCCAGCCCGCTCTTCGTCGCGGCGGGGAGAAACCCCTCGGCCGTCGTGGTGACCACCTCGGCCGCGTCGGTCGGGCGGATGGAGATCGACATCTGCCGCGCCTCGAGCTTTGTGAGATCGAGCAGGTCACCGACCAGGCGCTCCAGCCGACGCGACTCGGCGATGATCACGTCAGCCGCTTGGGCGTTGTCCTCGATGGCCCCGTCTTGGATGGCCTCGGCGAAGCCGCGAATGGACGTGAGCGGGGTACGCAGATCGTGGGACACCGACAAGAGAAGGTGACGCTCCCGGGCACGGCCGTCTTGCAGACTCTGGGCCATGCCGTTGATGGAACCGGCCAGCGATGTGAACTCGGGATAGTCGCCGCGCCGGATCGGGACGCGGCTGTCGAGGTCACCCGACGCGATGCGGCCCGTGGCCTCCATGGCCTCGACGAGAGGTCGGGCCATCCGGCGCGACATCTGCCAGGCCACCAGGGCGGCGACCAGCAGCGCCGCTCCCCCGGCCACGATGAAGTACCCCCAGCTCGGCCCCAGGTCACCGACGTCGCGCGTGAGGAGCACGGCCAGCGTGCCGCGGAAGCTCAGGCGGGGGTGATGCGCGGCCTTGGCGAGGTTGTCCCGCTCGGCCGCTGTGAGCGTGACCGGCGCCGCGGCATAGACGAGATTGCCCTTGCGGCCCGAGCTGCTCTGCCCCGCTTGGAGCCCGGCCACGTCGATGGCCTGTGCGGTGAGACCCGCAGGAAGCGCCGTGACGACGTTGCCGAGGGCGGTGATCGTGATGAGGTCGGCGTCCTCGAGCGTGAGCGTCTTCTTGATGGCAGCCAGGACGCCGAGATGCTGCGGGGCGGCCTTCGACGTCAGAGACTCGGCCTCTGTCACCAGCTGTTGTTGCGCCTGGTTGCGGGCCGCGTTACGGGTGAGGATGAGGCTGCCCGCTCCGGCGATGACCAGCACCACCGCGACAAGTCCGACCATGACCAGCATGAGGCGGCGCCGCATCGCTCAGCCGAACCGGTAGCCGACGCCCCAGACGGTGGCCAGCGGGAGATCGGATCCGAGCTTCTTGCGCAGCTGGGCCACGTGGACGTCGACCGTCCGCTCGTCACCGTACCAATCGGCGCCCCACACGCCGTCGAGGAGTTGTTGGCGCGAGAGCGCCAGGCCCACATTGTCCGCCAGGAACGCCAGCAGGTCGAACTCGCGGGTCGTGAGCGCAACGACCTCGCCGTCCCGGCGTGCCTCGCGGCGGCGCTGGTCGACCTCGAGACCCCCCAGGGCGAACACGTCCTGGGGTACGGGCCCTTCCCTCGTCCGTCGCAGAATGGCGCGCACCCGCGCCACCATCTCGCGCGGCGAGAACGGCTTGGTCAGGTAGTCGTCGGCCCCCATCTCCAATCCGAGGACGCGGTCCACCTCGTCGTCACGCGCCGTCAGGAAGAGGACGGGCACCGAACTCCCGGCGCGGATGGCACGGCAGACGTCGAACCCGTCGCGGGCGCCCGGGAGCCCGACATCGAGGATGACGATGCAGGGGTCCTCCTGCCTGAGGATCTCCAGACCTCTTTCGCCGTCGCTCGCCAGCAGCACTCGGAAGCCTTCTCGGCGCAGGTAGAGATCCACCAGATCGGCAATATGCGGATCGTCTTCGACGACGACGACGGTCCCGCTCTCTGCGCCCACCGTCCTAGCCTTCCATCTCCTGCACCCCGAATTGCCCGAATCCGGCATCCCCTCACAGAACCATGACGATTGCCGCACACGATGTTCATGGGCACTGCACACGATTGCCCGCACCCCGCACCCCCACGACGGGGCACGGACGAGAGGAGTGGTCATGCCGCACGCATGCACCCGATTGATGCGGCTCGGCGCCGTCGCCCTGGCCTCCGGCGCCACGCTGGGCGGCCTGGCCGCGACGGCGGGCGCCGCCTCCCCCGGATCCTCGGGCAACAACGGCAACAACGGCGCCAGCGCGGTCCCGACGACCCTCACCGGCATCAAGGCCAGGGCGGCCACGGACATCACCGATCGGGTCAAGGACCTCGACGCCGCCATCGCCAAGGTCAACGCGGCCAAGGGGCTCGGCGCGAGCCAAGCCACCTTGGTGTCGTACCTCGGAACCGACATCGCACCGCTGCAGCAGCTGAACCAGACGATCGACGGGGACAGCACGCCGCAGCAGGCGGCTCACGACTTCGGGACGATCTTCAGCGACTACCGCGTCTACCGCCTGGTTCTACCCGCCGCCCGGCTCGCCGCCGAGGCCGACCACGCCACGACCTCGGCGATCCCGAACCTCACGACGGATGCGGCCAAGGCGCAGGCCCGGGTGGACCCCTCCAACCAGGCCACGCTGCAGCCCCTCATCGACGACCTCAACAGCCAGATCGGCAC
Organism: uncultured Acidimicrobiaceae bacterium; assembly: GCA_963744045.1. Classification (GTDB taxonomy): domain Bacteria; phylum Actinomycetota; class Acidimicrobiia; order Acidimicrobiales; family RAAP-2; genus Bog-473. The sequence continues at coordinate 604,045 of CAVUSB010000001.1, read as the reverse complement.
CGCCACCAACGCGACCAACGGGCTCGCCACCACGGTGCTGGCCTTCACGCCGGCGCAGTGGAACGCCGACGGCGCGCTGCTCGACGCGCCCCGGTCCGCAGATCAGGCAGCCACCGGCGCGCTCGGCAAAGGGCGCGCCGACGTCACGCAGATCGTGCAGGACCTCAAGGCCGATCCTGCGGCAGCGAGCTCCGCCACCACGAGGACCAGCTGACCACGTCGAGGGACGTGGCCACCCCGGCACCGAGATCCCGGTGCCAGGTGGACGCACTACGACAGGAGCATGGCGGTGTTGGCGTTCAGCCCGTTGGCCGCCTTCGAGCGGTGCACGACCTGGAACTCGGAGAATTCGGCCAGTCCCCACGGACCGTTCTCCACGCCGATACCGCTCCACTTGAAGCCGCCGAAGGGCTGTTGCGGAGCCAGTGCAAGATGCGTGTTGACCCATGCCGTGCCGCACTCGAGCTGCGCCGCCACCTCCGCGGCACGGTCGGCGTCGGCGCCCCAGACCGACCCCGAGAGCCCGAAGTGGGTGGCGTTGGCGCGGTCGATGGCGTCGCCCAGGTCCCGGTAGGGGACAACCGGCAGCGCCGGCCCGAACTGCTCCTCGTCGACAATGCGGGTCCCGTCGGACAGACCGGTGAGGATGGTCGGCTCGAAGAAGTACCCGGGCCGGTCCATTGCCTTACCACCGGTCACCGCCGTGGCGCCGTGGGACAGCGCGTCGGCCACGAGCTCCTTGACCCGCTCGTACTGCGGCTCGTTGTTGATCGGGCCCAGCTTCACGCCGTCCTCGGTGCCTTCGCCGACCTTGATGGCACGCGGCATGCGCCGCCAGTCCTTCGACCACGTCGTCGTAGAGGGCCTCGGGAACGTAGACGCGCTTGATGGCGGAGCAGACCTGCCCGTTGTTGTTGAACGCGCCGGCGAAGATCGCCGTGGCCACCTCCGCCGGGTCGGCGTCGTCGAGGACGATGGCGGGGTCGTTGCCGCCGAGCTCGAGGGTGACGCGCTTGAGGTCCGGCGCCGCCGACAGGGCCACCAACTTGCCGGTCTCGACCGATCCGGTGAAGCTGATCTTGCGCGGCACGGGGTGCGTCGTCATGCGTGCGCCGAGGTCGTCGCCGCCACTGATGATGTTGACCACGCCCGGGGGGAAGACGTCCTTCAGGATCTCGCCGACCTTCAGCGTGGAGAGGGGCGTGTACGGCGAGGGCTTCAGCACCAGCGTATTGCCGGCCAGGAGCGCGGGCGCGATCTTCCAAAAGGCCAGGGTCAGCGGGAAGTTCCACGGCGTGATGGCGGCCACGACGCCGAGCGGACGGCGCGCCAGCTCCACGTACGCGGTGTCGTCGTCCTGAATGACCTGGGTCGGCATGTCGAGGTTGGCGAAGTACTGGCACCAGATGGCCGAGGCGAAGACCTCGATCCCGGCGTCGCTCAGCGGCTTGCCCTGCTCGGCGGTCAACACCGGCGCAAGGTCAGCCGTCGAGGCCATCAGCACGTCGGCCGCCTGAAGGAGGGAGGCGCGCCGCGCCGCCTCGTCGGACTTCCAGTCGCGGGCGGCCTTGCCGGCAGCGTCGAAGGCGGCGTCGAGCTGCTGGCGCGTGCACTCGGGCGCTTGGGCGAAGACCTCGCCGGTCGCCGGGTTGCGCACGCCGAACGTGTCCTCCGTCGCAACGGCCTCCCCGGCAATGGTCATGACGAAATCGGACATGGCGCTCCTCGATGTGCTGGCGCGGGCACTCCCCCGCTGCTGACCGGAACTCGGTCCACCCACGATCCTCCCACCCGCGCCGGCTCCGCTCAACGAGTCAGACGAAGAGCCGCGCCACGAACTCGTCCACCGTGGCGCCGACCCGCCTCCGCAGGCCCCGGTCTCGGGGTGCGGCGGCAATGAGGCCGGCCGCCTCGTTGAGGAACCCCAGCACCAGGGCGGCGGCCACCTCCGGATCACCGGGCACGGCAATCTGCTCCGCCTCGGCCCGGGCGAAGACCTCCGCCAGCAGAGGGGCGCAGGCCACGGCATCGAGCGCGCGGCAGGCCTCGATCCCGAGCACGGCCGGGGCATCGGCCAGGATCCGGGCCATGGTGGGCTCGGCGCAGGCGTCCATGTAGGCGCGGCACCCGCGGTGCAGCTGGTCGCGCACGCCCGAACCGCGCCGTGCGGCCGCCACCACCAGGTCCACCAGCTCGCCCTCGAGCTGCTCGACCACGGCGGCGGCGAGTTCGGCCTTCGAGGCGAAGTGGTGGTACAGCGCCCCCCGGGACACGCCGGCGCGCTCGGCGATCTCCTCGCGTCCCGTGGCGGCGAACCCCTTCTCGGCGAAGAGCTCGCGCGCCGCGCTGAGGAGGGCGCCCCGGGTGCGGGCGGAGCGGACCGCCTGGGTCTCGCGTCCCGCGCCGCTCGCCGTCGTGGTGCTCACCGCCGTCATCGCCTCCGAACCATTTACATGCGGGCCGCACGCATGTTACCGTCCACCCGGCGGAGGGAGGGCCATGGTCACGATCGCCGGCGTCGCCACGAGGGAGGCCGACGTCTGTGTCGTCGGAGCGGGATTGGCCGGGCTGACCGCGGCGCCGCCGGCTGCGCGGGGCCGGGCGCACGGTGGTGGTGCTCGAGGCGCGCCGAGCGCGTCGGGGGGCGCGTGTGGACGAAGACCAGCCGGGACGGCGTGCCGGTCGACATGGGGGGCTGTTTCGTCGGCCCGCGGCACGACCGCATGCACGCGCTGGCCGAGGAGATGGGCGTCGCCACGTTCAAGACGTTCGTCGACGGCGACAACGTGCTGGCCACGGGCGGGAAAGTGCGCCGCTACCGCGGCGACATCCCCCGGGTCAGTCCGGTGGCGCTGCTCAGCGCGGCCCAGGCCATCGCCCGCCTGAACGCCATGGCCAAGGAGGTTCCCGTCGACGCGCCGTGGGACGCGCCGAAGGCGGCCGACTGGGACGCACGTTCGGTGCGGGCCTGGCTCACCCCGGCGCACGTGCCGACACGGCTCGCCCGCGACCTCGTCGAGGCCACCGTGCGGGCGTGCTTCGCCACCGACCCCTCGGAGGTCTCGCTCCTCAACTGGCTCTTCTTGGTGCGTTCGGCGGGGGGCATGGAGTCGCTGATGAACATCGCCGGGGGATACCAGGACGCGCAGTTCGTCGGCGGCGTGGGGCGGATCCCCGATGCCATGGCGGCGCAGCTCGGCGATGCCGTCGTGCTCGGCACCCCGGTGGCCGGCGTGCAGGTGAAGGAGAGCCGCGTGGTGGTGACGGGCGCAGGGGCGGGCGCGGGCTGCACCGTGTCGGCCCGGCGTGTCGTCCTCGCCCTGCCGCGTGCCCTGGCGGCGGGCATCCGCTTCGACCCCGCGCTGCCCGCCGACCACGCGCTGTTGCTGCACCAGGTGCCCGCCGGCACCGAGTTGAAGATGGTCGCCCTCTACGACGAGCCGTTCTGGCGCCGCGACGGGATGTCGGGAGCCACTGTCGCCACCGACGACGACATTGAGGTCACGCTCGACACCGGCCAGCCCGACCACGGGGCAGGTGTCGTCGCCGGGTACGCGGCGGGGCCACGCGCCCGCGCCCTGGCCGCCCTCGACGTCACCGCACGCCGCGATGTGTTCGTGCGCTTGCTCACCGGGCGCCTCGGACCGGCGGCCGCCGATCCGCTCGAGGTGCTGGAGCTGAACTGGGCGCAGGAGCGATGGACCCGCGGGTGCTCCATGGGCCACTTCCCGACCGGCGTGCTGACCCAGTACGGACGACGCTTGCGCGAACCGGTCGGGCGCCTGCACTGGGCCGGCACGGAGACCGCGTCGACGTCCTACGGCGCCATGGACGGGGCGGTGCGTTCGGGCGAGCGCGTGTGCGAGGAGATACTGCGGGCGCCGGCCTGAAGGGCCGGGCGGTGCGCTAGGACCCCATGGTGTCGGGCCGGGGACCGGGTCCCGAACCCACGCCGAGCTTCTCCCGGAAGAACGTCAGTGTCTGGTCGAGCGCCGCCCGCGTCGGCGTGCCCTCCTCGTCCTTGAGGTGTTCGGTCAACACGGAGTGCGCCTTCTTGGGGTGGCCGTGGGGATTGCCCGGCGCCGAGTCGATCTCCACCGCGATGAACGCGTCGCCGAGCTCCCGGCGGAGCGTCTCGAAGCGCTCCTCGAAGCAGAAGGGATCGTTCGTGAAACGGAGGCCGAGCAGGCAGGTGCCCGCCGCGGTGCGCTCCTTCACACGGGCGAGATCGCCGTCGGAGATGCCGATGTCAGCCTTGAACTTCTTGGAGAGCGGGAACGGCAACGAGGGCTGGCTGAGCACCGGCGCCAGTACGATGTCGTCGACCATCATGGCCAGCGCAAAGCCTCCGGTGAAGCACATGCCGACCACGCCGACACCCGGACCACCGCAGCGCTCGTGCTCCGCGGCGGCGAGCTTGCGCAGCCACACCGTGACCGGGCTGGTCCTCTTCAACGCGAAGGCGGAGAACTCCCGGGAGACGCAGGCCGGCCCGATCGACTGGAACATGTAGCCGGCTCCGGGCGGTCGCCCCGGATCGCCGAAGAGAACGGGCAGGACGGCCGTACACCCGGCCGCGGCCACCCGGCGGCCGAACTGGGCGACCAACGGGGTGATGCCCGGGATCTCGCTGATGACGATCACCGCAGGACCTGTCCCGATCCGGAACACATCGCGCCGTTTTCCGTCGGCTTCGAAGGATTCCTTGCTGAAATCCTCGAGCTCGGCCTCCCACCTGCCCGCTTCGCCGTGCGCCATGTCGGGACCGTAGCATCGAGCGTCGTGGCCGGACCCATGCCCTCCCTCGACCCGCGCCTGCCCGTCGTGGTGGGACTCGGCGCCGCCGACCACGCGGCGCCTGTCGTCGATCTGATGACCGACGCCGTGTCTGCGGCCACGGCCGACGCCGGAGCGCCGGGCCTGCTCGGGCGGATCGACTGCATCGCCGTGCCCCAGGGCACGTGGTCGCTCACCGACCCGGCACGCACCGTCGCACGGCGCGTCGGCTCACCGGACGCGCGCACGCTGCTGTGCGAAGTCGGCGTCTCCCAGCAGGAGGTGATCAACCACGCGCTGGCACTGGTGGCATCCGGCCGCGCCGGCACGGTCGTGGTCGCCGGATCCGAGGCGAGAGCCTGGGCCCGTGACGGGGGCGTCGACACCGATGAAGAGGACCGACCGCCCGACGAGGTACTGACCAGGCCGCCCGACTTCGTGGCCCCGGTCGAGATCGCTGCCGGCATCGTCTGGCCGCCGGTGCAGCAGTACGCGCTCATTGAGAACGCCCTCGCAGCCGCCCTCCACCTCCCGCCCCAGCGCCAGCGCGAGCGAGATCGCCGCGCTCTGGGCTCGTTTCAACGCAGTGGCGGCCCACAACCCCGACGCGGCGTTCCCCCAGCGGCTCGACGCGGCCGGACATCGCCACGCCGGGTCCGCACAACCGCCCGCTTTCCTTCCCCTATAACCGGTGGCACTCCAGCCAGTGGACCGTCGACCAGGCGTCGGCGCTCGTGATCTGCTCGGCCGAACGGGCGCGCGAGGCCGGCGTGCCGACCGAGCGCTGGCTCTTCCCTCACGTCGCACTGCACTCGTCGGAGGCCGTCACCCTGACCGCCCGGCGGCACCTGGAGGAGTGGCCGGCCATGGAGGTGCTCGGCCGCGCCGCGGCGGAGCACCTCGGTCGCCCGCTCGGCGAGCTCCGCCTCGCGGAGGTCTACTCCTGCTTTCCTGCGGCGGTCCGGGTGCAGCAACGTGCACTGGGGCTCGACCCTGACGGCACCCCGACGCTGTCAGCGGCGGCATGGCCTTCGCCGGTGGGCCGTTCAACCACTTCGTCCTGCAATCGCTCGGCGTGCTCGGCGAAAAGCTGCGGGCCGAGCCGGCCGAGCAGGGGCTGCTCACGACCGTGTCGGGCATGCTCTCCAAGCCCGGCCTCGCCGTCTGGTCGGCCACGACCGCCGGCCGGGCACGGCGAGGCACTCCTCGCCGACATGGCGGCCGAGGTGTTGGCGGCCACCGAGGTCGTGCCGGTCGTCGACGTCCCGCCCGCGGCACCCACTCCGGCGACGGTGGCGTCCTTCACCGTCACCTACGGGGGCGACGAGGGGTTCGACCCGGTGCGCACGGCCGTCGTGGCCGACCTCCCTGATGGTGTCCGCACGGCGGCCACCTGCGAAGATGCGGAGACCGCCCGCCTCGCCGTCACCGACGGGCTCATCGGGCGAGCGGTCTCAGTGAAGGACACGACATTCAGCTTGTGAGCGCAAACCCCCGGCGGAGCCGGACCCCGCCTGGTCGACCCGGACCTCGCCGCCCGGGTGCCCGGGCTCAGGCCCGTCGCGGCCACGGCGGTGGCACTCGCCGTGTTGAGCGCGGCGGCCATCGTTGTGCAGGCGGTGGCACTGGCGTCCGTCGTCGACCGCTCGCTGTTGCACCATGCCTCGCTGCGTGCCGTGACGCCGGCCCTCACGGTGCTCGGAGCTGGCCATCCTCGCCCGCGCCGCGCTCCACGGCGCCGGCGATCTCTCGGCCTTGCGCGCCGCCGACCGCGTCGTCGGCGACGCTCCGGCGTCAGCTGCTGCGAACACGCCCTGGCCTTGGGACCGGGCTGGCTGGGCGGCGAGCGCCCGGGCGAGCTCTCGCTGACCGCCACCAGAGGGCTGCGCTCGCTCCACACCTACTACGCGCGCTACCTGCCCCAGGCGGCGGCGGCCGCCGTCATCCCGGTGATCCTGCTGGTCTGGGTGGCCACGCAGGATTGGCTGTCCTTCGCGGTGGTCATCGTCCTGGTGCTGGCGGTGCCCGTGACGATGATCGCGTTCGGCCGGGAAGCGACCCGGCGATCCGAGCGGCAATGGCGCCGGCTGAGCTCGCTCGCCGGTCGGGTCCTGCAGCTCGTCGAAGGGACTCCCCACCCTGCGCGCCTTCGGCCGCGCCGCGCAGGGGCGCCGCGAGGTGGAGGCGGCGACCGAAGGCGTCCGGTCCTCGACCATGCGCACGCTCCGTGTCGCCTTCCTGTCCGCGCTCGCCATGGACATGATCGCCGGGTTCGGCGTCGGATTCGTCGCCATGGTGCTGGGGCTTCGCCTGCTATGGGGCGAGCTCGACCTGCAGACCGCCATGGCGGTGCTCCTGGTCGCGCCCGAGATCTTCATACCGATGCGCCGCGCCGGAGCCGAGTTCCACGCCAGCACCGAGGGGCAGGCCGCCGCGAAGCGGGTCGTCGAGGTGCTCTCGACGCCCGTCCCGTCCGCGGCGAGGGCCGACCCGGTCCCAGGGGTTCCGGCCCGCGCCGGTGCCGCCGCCGTTGCCGCCGCCGGAGCCACCGCCGGGGTCTTGACGGTCGACGGTCTCGGCGTGCAGTTCGGGCACCGTGAGCGCCCCGCACTCGTCGGGGTCACCTTCTGTGGCGCAACCCGGGACGCGCCTGGCCCTGACGGGGCCGTCGGGGGCCGGCAAGTCGACGGTGCTGGCGGCGTTGTTGCGCTTCGTCGAGCCGTACGAGGGCACCATGGCATTCGACCGGCGGCCCAGCGGTGCCCAGGACGTCGCCACCTGGCGCGGCGCACTTCTCGTGGCTGCCCCAGCGGCCTCATCTCTTCAACGCCAGCTTGGCCGAGAACCTGCGCTTGGGCGTTCCCGACGCGTCCGACGAGGACCTGCACCGGGTGCTCGAGGCCGTGGGACTCGCCGAGCTGCTGGACACGCTGCCCGCCGGACTCCTGACGGCCGTCGGCCACGACGGCCTCACGCTCAGCTCGGGCGAACGCCAGCGCGTCGCCTTGGCGCGCGCCCTGCTCCGCCCGGCGCCCGTGGTGCTGCTCGACGAGCCCACGGCGGCGCTCGATCCGCCGACCGTGGCGCGCCTCGCACCGGCCATTGAGCCCTGGCTCGCCGGACGCATCGTCGTGGTGGCGGCGCACGAGCCGGTTCTCCTCCCCCACTTCGACGCCGTGCTGACGCTGCCGGCGACGGCCGGTCTCCCACTGGTGGTCTCGCCGTGAGGCCGGCGGCGGCACGGGGCCCGCTGCGGCGAGTCCTCGCCGAGCCGGGCACGCCGTACGGGCGGCTTGGCCTGGCGGGCCTGCTGGGCCTCGCCGCCGCGGCGGCCACCATCGGCCTGCTGGCCGGGTCCGGCTACGTCGTCGGCCGCGCCGCGCTCCGGCCCGGCCTCTCCGCCCTCGTCGGCATCCTGGCCGCCGTCGAGGTGCTCGCCTTCCTCCGGGGTCCCCTGCGCTACGCCGAACGGCTCGTCGGTCACGACGCCGCCCTGCGCGCGCTGACGCGCTGGCGCGTCTGGCTCTACGACTGCCTCTCCCCCCGGGTGCCCGCCGCGCTGGCCGGATGGCGCAGTGGTGACCTGCTGACCCGCGCCATCGACGACGTCGATGCCCTGCAGGATCTCTATCTCCGCACGTTGCTGCCGGTCGCCGTCGCCACGGGGGCGGCCGCCATCGGCACCGTGGCGGTCGGCCTCATTCTGCCCTGGGCCGCCGTCGCCCTCGGCATCCCTCTGCTCGTCGCGCTGACCGTGCCCGCCCTGCTCACCTGGCGCCGCGGCGGCGACGACGATGTGGCCGCCCTCGGCGGGTCCCTCTCGGCTCAGGTCGTCGATGCGCTGGCCGGGGCACCCGAGCTGCTCGCCTTCGGGGCCGAGACGCGCTTCCTGGACGCCGTGGAGGAGCTCGGCCTCCGTGCCGACGCGCTGCAGCGCCGTCACGCCCGCCTTGCGACCGGGGCGACCCTGCTCGTGCAGGTCTGCCTCGGCATTGCAGTGACGGCCGTGCTGGCGACCGGCGTGGCCGCCGTTCACGCGCACCATCTCGGTCAGGTGATGGTGGCCGTGCTCCCGCTGGCGGCGTTGGGCACCTTCGAGACCGTTCCGGCCGTCCCCTTGGCGGTGGCCCGTGCGCTCGAGGTGCGCGCCTCGAGCCGGCGCCTCTTCGCGCTCGAGGATGTGCCGGTCCCCGTGCATGACCCGGCGACCCCGCTGCCGCCGACCGGGGGTGTGCCGCAGGTGGTGTTCACTGCCGCCTCCCTGCGCTACGACCGGGACCTTCCCCGCGCGCTCGACGGAGTGAGCATGCGGCTACCTGCCGGCGGCAGGGTCGCCGTGACCGGGTCGAGTGGCGCCGGCAAGTCGAGCCTCGTCACGGCGTTGCTGCGCTACTGGCCACTCGAGGACGGTGCGCTGGCCCTGGGTGACGTCGACGTGGCGGATCTGCTCCAAGCCGATGCGCGCGCCGCCTGCGCGCTGGCCGACCAGCGGGCGCAGATGTTTGCCGGGACGGTGCGGTCCAACGTCGTTCTCGGGAGGCCGGACGCCACCGAGGCGGAGATCACCGATGCACTGCACACGGCACGCCTCGGGGCCTGGGTGGCCTCCCTGCCCGACGGGCTCGACACGCCCGTCGGCGAGGATGGCGTGGCCCTGTCCGGTGGCGAGCGCCGGCGCCTGGCGGTGGCCCGCGCGCTGCTGGCGCCCGGTCCGGTCCTGGTGCTCGACGAGCCCACCAGCGGACTCGACGCGGCCCTGGCCGACGAGCTGATGGTCGGTGTGCTCGCCGCCGCAGGCGAGCGGAGCGTGTTGGTCATCACCCACCGGACGGCTGAGGCCCGGTTGTGCGACGCCGTGGTGACGCTGGAGGCCGGCCGGGTCGTCCCACCCTGAGCCCGGCCGACCCCGCGCCGCCAAACGGCCCGAGAAGTGCCGGAGGACGGAAACTCGGTGCTTCCCGGGGTACGGGCGCGCAAGTTTCTCGCGGCCGCTGCATTCTCCCCCTAGAAGGAAGGGGACCCAATGACGGGAGGCGCCTCGGCAGCGCCGGGCGCGGCGGGCGACGTCGGGCCAGGCGACGCGGGCAAGGAACGGATGCGACTGGAGCTCGCCGCCCTCATCGCGCTCGAGGAGCCGGCCCGAGACGGGCGGGTGGCCCGGGGGCAGCGCACCCGGCGCAACGTGGCCGAGTCCCTGATGGCGTTGCTGCGCGCCGGCGATTCGGACCCCACGGCCAAGGAAGTGGCCAGGCGGGCCGGTGTCTCTCTGCGCCTCGTGTTCCACCATTTCGACGACATGGACGATCTCTACCAGTTCGTGGGCGCGCTGCTGCTCCAGCGCCAGTGGGCCGAGATGCCCCAGCTGTCCCCGAAGCTCTCGCTACCGACCCGGATCGAGCGAACCGTGGCACACCGGGCCGCCCTCTTCGAGGAGATCTCCGACGTCCGGCGCGCCCTGGTCTGTCGGGCACCGACGTGTCTCGCGGTGGGGCAGGCGTTGGCCGCCTCCGACAACCTGTTCCGCGAGGACCTGAAGGCCACCTTCGCCCCTGAGCTGACGGCACTGCCCGCAACGAGCCGGGCCGAGTACCTCGGGGCGATGGACGCCGGCACGTCGTGGGAAGTCTGGGATCGATTGCGTACGACGCCGGGCGTCCCCGTGCGCAGTGCCCGACGCGTGATGTCCCTCATGCTGGAGGCGCTCTTCGCTCTCACCGAGGACGGCGGGGCTCCCGGGGCAACCGTCGGGTCGCCGCCGGGTCCTCCTAGTCGGGCGTCGGGCTAGTCAGGCGTCGGGCTCCTCGGCCATGCGCCGCCGGACGTCGTCGACGCTGGGCGCGGGGTAGCCGAGGATGCCCGGCCGCCAGCCGAGGGCGATCTTCTGCGCACCCGGCCCGTCCTCGGTCCAGACGTGGCAGGTGTTGGTCAAGAAGCTGAAGCCGCCCTCGCGCATCGGGTGCTCGCCATCGCCTCGTTCGACCTGCCAGGCGGCGGACGAGGTGATGCCCTGCACCACGACGGGCCCGATGGCGCGGGCCAGGAATTCCAGGTGGCTGCAGCCGCGCTGGCGGCCGAAGCGCTCCTGCACCGCGCCGGAGTAGCCCCGCGCCACCGACAGCCCGATCAGGTCGCGGAAGGTCGGCTCAATGTCGGTGCACTCGGCATGAGGGAACGTCTGCATGTCGGCCGCCGCGTCGACGATCGTCATGTCGGCGCGGCGGACGACCAGTCCGAGCTCCATGCGGTGCAGATGGCGCGGCGAGTAGTCGCCGCCGGCCCAGGGCCGCTCGTCGTGCAGCGTCCCCACCACCGCGAAGTACTCGTCGCGCTGGTACACCTCCATGGTGATGGTCCGGCGGTGGACCGGATCCTCTCCGGAGCCCGGTGGCGGGCGGAGTGCAGCGAGCGTGGGCGGGTCGTCAGGCACCGTCGGGTCCTGATGCCACGTGCCGGCGGGGCGCCACGGCCACCTCGTTGAAGCCGTGCAGGATCGGCGCCTCACGGTTCCATCCGATCCGTGTCACCGAGGCCGTGCGCAGGTGGAGGCGCCAGTACAGGTCGACAGTCCCCAGCGCCCAGGCCACCGCGGCCTTTATCGGGCTGACGTGACTGACCACGACGACGTCGCCATCGGGTCGCCGCGCACCGGCTCCGTCGAGGGCGAACAGGTCCTCGCAGGCCGCGGCGATGCGTCGGTCCACCTCCGCCAAGGTCTCGCCACCCTCGGGACGAAAGTCACGGTCGCGTTGCCATCGCTGCCAGACCTCCGCCGGGATGCCGCCGAGCGGCTGGCCCTCGAACTCGCCGTAATCGACTTCGATCCACCGCTCGTCCACGGCGATGGCCGGGCCCAAGGAGAGCAACTCGGCCGTGTCCAGCGCGCGGCGGAGCGGGCTCGAGCGCACCTCGGCCACCGGCCCCTGCAGCAGTGTGCGAGCGCTCCCGGCCTGGACCCGACCCGTGGCGGTCAGCTCCGCGTCCGTCCGGCCGAGCAACAGACCCTGCGCGTTGGCCACCGACTCGCCGTGACGGACCAGGATCAGCATGTTCAGGAAGGGACGAGAATGCGGCCGCACTGCTCGCAGGTGGCGACGTCGCCCGGGGGCAGGGCGCGGATCTTCTCGACCTCCGCCGATGACAGCTCGAGATGGCAGCCGTCACAGTGGCTGCCAACGAGGCGCGCCGCGCCCGTCCCCTTGAGATGGGCCCGCAGGGTCTCGTAGCGATCCGCAAGTGCGCTCGGCAGGTGCGCGGCCTCGGCCGCCCGGGAACCGCATCGCCTCGCTCAGCGCCCCGTCGATCTCCACCTGGCTCTCCGCCACCTGGCGCCGGAGCTCTGCCGCCTGCAGCTCCAGCGGGACCAGACGCTCGCGCAGCGCATCGAGCTCCTCGTCAATGGGATCCTGCTCCAGCATGGCGACCAGCTCGAGCTCCTCGAGCTCGGCCCGGCGCTGGGTCAGGTGCCGTACCTCTTCGTTCATGGCCTGCAGCTCGCGGCCCGAAGAGCCGGTGGCGGCGTACATCCGCTTCTCAATGCTGCTCCCCCGCTCGCTGACCACGGCGATCTGCTCCTCGAGGTCCTTCTGCGTGGCGGCGATCACGGCGCGTCGCGCACTCGGCATCGTCCCGCGCGGCCTGAAGCGAGGCCAGCTGATCTTCCACGGCCGCCAGTCCGGACGACTCGGCGAGCGCGGCACGCCGGTGCTCGAGCTGCATGATGGTCGTGTCGAGGTCCTGGACGGCGAGCAGACGCGCCAGATCGTCGGTCATTCCCCCGCCTCGTACTCGGCGCGCGCCAGGGGCAGGGCGTCGATCAGCGCAGGGTCGGCGATCCCCAGCGCCTCGTCCCATCCCCACCAGCGGGCCTCGGGGCTCTCGTCCGGCGGGGGCATCGGATCGGCGTCCGCGCCCAGCAGCAGGTAGCGCAGGTCGAGGTGCGTGTGCGCGTGGGCGGCCTCGTGGACATCGAGATGGAGAAGCAGCGGACCCCCCGAGGGATGCTCGACGGCGAGTCCGAGCTCTTCGGTGGCCTCGCGCAACGCCGCGTCCTCGGGTCGCTCGCCGGCGTCGATGTGGCCACCGGGCTGCATCCAGATGCCCAGCTTCTTGTGCCGGTGCAGCACCGTGCCACGGCGGCCGACCACAATGCCCGACGCGGTCACGTGGACCGGGCCGGCGTGCTCGTCGTAGGGTGCAGCGAGCCGGCCGAGCTCGGAGAGAAAGCGCTCCTTGGCGACCACCTCCCGCGGTGATGTCGGCGCATGACCCTCCACCAGGGCCCGTAGGTCCCCCGTAGAAGTGCCCGTCGCGGGACTCACCATCGTCAGAATCCCTAGCACAGCTCGCCGGTCAGCACCGTGGTGGCGCGCCCCGCGATGCGGACCCTCTCCTTGCCCGGCCGCACGTACAGCGTCGCACCGCGCCGGGAGAGCTGGTGGGCGACCAGGTCGTCACGCCCCAGCTCAGCCGCCCAGTAAGGGCCGGCCGAGCACTGTGCCGACCCAGTGGCGGGGTCTTCGTCGATGCCGACGTTGGGTCCGAAGACGCGCAGCACGTAGTCGGCGTCCGATTCCTTCGTTGCCGCGGCGGTCAAGAGGAGAGCCCGCGACCCGGTCCTGGCGATGGCGGCCAGATCGGGCTCGTAGGAGCGGACGGCCTCAGCCGAATGCAGCACGACGAAGGTGAAGAAGTCGGTGCGCCCGCTGGCCACCACGGCGCCCGGCCATTGCCCCTCCACGGAAGCGGGCACCGGGCCGGGGACCACGGGGTCGGCGGGGAAGTCGAGCTCGATGGTGGCGCCGGCAAAGGCAGCGCACAGCGGGCCGCTGCGCGTGTGAAAGGTCAACGCCGCCGCACCGTCGACCATGCCCGTCTCGCGCAGCACGTGCGCCGAGGCCAACGTTGCGTGGCCGCACAGGTCGATCTCGACGGCGGGCGAGAACCAACGCAGGCCGAAGGTGGTCGGGTCGTCCGAGGGCGTGAGAAACGCGGTCTCCGAGATCCCGAGCTCGAAGGCGATGGACTGCATGCGCTCGTCGTCCAGCTGCTCGCGTGGAGACAGACGGCCGCCGGGTTGCCGCCGAAGGCCCTTTCGCTGAAGGCGTCGACCCAGGTGATCGGAATCGTCATGATGCCCACGATGCTAAGCGGGTCAGCGCGTCGTCCAGGACGTCGGCCCGCTTGCAGAAGGCCCAGCGCACGAGCGTCCTCCCGGCGGCGGCATCCGCGGCGTCGTAGAAGACCGAGCTCGGGATGGCCACGACCCCGCACCGGGCCGGAAGCTCCAGGCAGAATTCCTGGGCGCTGCGGCCTGGAGCGACCGCGGCGATGTCGGTGGTGGCGAAGTAGGTGGCGGCGGGCCGGAACACCTCGTACCCCAGCGCCTCGAGACCCGTACAGAGCTGGTTCCGCCTCGCCTCGAGCTCGGTGGCGAGGCGACCCATGGCGTCGGGCGCGAGCCCCAAGCCCACCGCGACAGCCAGCTGGAACGGCGCGGCACTCGTGTAGGTCAAGAACTGTTTCGCCGCCCGCACTGCGGCCACCAGCGGCGCCGGCCCGCTCACCCAGCCCACCTTCCATCCGGTGAAGGAGAAGGTCTTGCCGCCCGAGGAGATGGTGAGGGTGCGCTCGCCCATGCCAGGGAGGGTCGCCAGCGGGACGTGCGTCCCGTCGAAGACCAGGTGCTCGTAGACCTCGTCGGTCACCGCCAGGAGGTCGTGGGAGGTACACAGGGCGGCGACCTGTCCCAGCTCCTCCGGCGAGAACACCTTGCCCGTCGGGTTGTGCGGCGAATTGAGCAGCACCATCTTGGTGCGCGGCCCGACGGCGGCCGCCAGCTCGTGGGGATCGAAGTGCCAGTCGGGTGGATGCAGCCGGACGAGGCGAGGCGTCGCGCCGGCCATGGAGGCCGTGGCGGCGTAGGAGTCGTAGGTCGGCTCGAACATGACGACCTCGTCACCCGGTTCGCACAGTGCCAGCATGGTGGCGGCGATGGCCTCGGTCGCCCCGACGGTCACCAACACCTCCTGCTCGGGGTCGAGCGCCATGCCGTACCAGGCCCGCTGGTGGGCCGCCACGGCCTGGCGCAACTCGGGTATGCCGTTGCTCGGCGGGTACTGGTTGCGACCCTCCCGGATGGCAGCGACCGCCACCTCGCGCAGCTCCGCGGGCCCGTCGGTGTCGGGGAAGCCCTGACCCAGATTGACCGAGCCCGTCGCCAGCGCCAGCTCGGACATGGTGGCGAAGATCGTGGTGGTGAAGGGTTGCAGCCGGCGGGTCAAGTGCGCGTCCCTCGGTGCCACCAGGACGATCGTACCAACGGCTTTCTCACTCGCCTATCGTCTGGCGACCGTGCTGAGCATCGCCAACTTCAACATGCACTGCGGGATGGACGGATGGGGCAGGCCCTACGACTATGTCGCCGCCATCGCCGCCCTCGACGCTGACATCGTCGTCCTCGAGGAGACCTGGACGGCCGAGGGGGACGGTGCCGACGGGCAGGGAGAGCGGGCCGCGCGCGATCTCGGCTACCAGGTGGTGACGCACCTCATCGGTGAGGGACGCCGCATTCTGCCCCAGCCCGACGCCGACGACAGGTGGATCGCCCAGCCCAGCATGCGAGACCGCAACAGGGCGCTCTACATGGACGGTGTCCGCCCCCTGAACCGGGGCGTCGAGTCCCTGACGCGCTGGAAGGAAGCCGAGCCCGGCAGCATGGGGATCGCCGTCCTCGTACGACCCGAGCTCCCGATTGAAGCCAGTCGCGTCCTGGAGCTGCGCCTGCTCAGGGCCGATCGCATGAGGCGGGCCGCCATCGTCGTGGACGTGACGGTCGACGACCGGCCCATCTCCGTCGCCGGCATCCACATGTCGCACCTGCTCTTCGGCTCGCCGCGCCACTTCGCCGAGCTCCGACAGCGGCTGCGCACCGAGGCCCGGCCCGACGCCGTCCTGGCCGGCGACATGAACTCGTGGGGGCCGCCGGTCCGGCTGTTCATGCGCGGCTGGCGGCGCGCCGTGATCGGCCGCAGCTGGCCCTCGTGGCGCCCCCACAGCCAGATCGACCACATCCTCGTGCGCGGCGCCGTGCGACCTCTCGCCGGCGTCGTGTTCCCCCACGCCGGCTCCGACCACCGGCCGATACGGGCGGAGTTGGCGATCGGTTAGAGCCTGCGGAGCGTCGGCGTCCCGGCGAGGCGACGCATCGACGAGCGCCCCCTTCAGGCTCCCGAGGGCGAGGGAGGGCCCGCCGTCAAGCCCGTCACCGCCTGATTGACACTGGAGTAGAAGTGGCTCTCGCCGATGCGCTGCACCAGACCGCTGCGCTCCAACATCTCGTGGGCGTGCTCGCCTGCCCTGGCCACGCCGAAGGTGACGTGCTGGCGCTCGCAGTCGTCGAGCACCTGCATCAGGGCGCGCGAGCCGGTGAAGTCCACGTCGGACATCCCGAGGGCGTCGAGCACGAGGATCTGCGTCCCGTGGGCTCGGGCCAGGGCGCCGGTGACCTCATCACGGAAGTGCACCGCGTTGGCATACCAGAGCGGGGTGGCGAACAACAGAACCAAAATGCCCGGGACCTCGGCCGCCGACACATTCGCCGCCAGCGGTGCCCAACTGGTCGTCCCGGGGATGAGCCCGAGCACATGGAGTTGGGGACGAGCGCTCAGCCGGACACGGTCCAAAATGGCCAGTCCGACCGCGACGCCGATGCCTTGTTCCACACCGATGAGGACAACCGCCAGCAGCGTCACGGCGGTGAGCCCGAACTCGAAGAGGTCGAAGCGGGCGATGGCGCGCAGCTCGCCCGGCTTGAAGAGCCGCAGCGCGACGTAGATGAGGACTGCGGCGAGCGTCGCCAGGGGCACGTCTTTGAGGACATTCGCGAAGGGAATGAGCAGCACGACGACCAGCGCCGCCCCGAGCGCGCCGGCCTGGGTGCGGCCGCCCGCCGTGACCACGGCCCCGGTCCGCGGCGGACTGGCGTCGACCGGAAACGAGCCCGCCAGGCCCGCAACGACGCTGCCGGCGCCAACGGCGAGAAAGTCACGCCCGGCGTCCACGTCGTAGCCACCCCGCTCGGCGAACCCTCGCGTCGTGGCCGCGGTCTGGGTCACGACGACCAGCGCGACGACGGCAGCAAGCGGCGCCAGACTTTCGAGCGTGGACCACGACAGGCCGCTCAGGCCGATCTTCGGAGCCCCGCTCCGGATCGTGCCGAGCACAGCGACGCCCTTGGCCTGCAGGCCCAATGCCGCCACGAGGGCCGTAGATCCGACGAGCCCGATCAGGCCGCCGGGAATGCGACGGTCAAGGTGCGCGCTCGCGAACATCACGGCCAGCACCCCGGCACCGATGGCGACGGTCCATCCGTTCACCTGAGCGAGGTGGGTGAAGACGAACCCGACGCGGTGGGTGTTCGAGCCTTCGGCCGAGGGCAGTCCCAGAAAGTCCGGCAGCTGATGAATCACGATGATGACCGCAACGCCGGACAGGAAGCCGGTCACGATGGGCGTCGACAGGAATTCGGCGATCCATCCGAGCCGCAGGATGCTCACGAGCATCACCATGAGCCCGACCATCACCGCCAGGATCGCCACCAGCTCGACGTAGTGGGGGGAACCCGTCAGAGCGAGGGCGGACACACCGGTGGCGAACAGCGGTGCGATCGTCGAGTCGGCCCCGACCGACATGTGGGGATTGGAGCCGAGGAGAGCGAAGACCACGGTTCCGGCCACGAAGGCGTAGAAGCCGGTGATGGCGGGCATCCCCGCCAGTCGGGAGGTGGCCAGCTGCTCCGGCACGGCGATGACCAGCAGCATGAGTCCCGCCACCAGGTCCGCGCTGGCCCAGGAACGCTGATAGCCGTGCAGCGATCCGAAGACTTGGGGCAGGGCCCGACGCATGGCGACATCATCGCCCACCGGCGGTGTCCGCCAGATTGACCCAATTGAATAGTCTCGGATCAGACGGCCGAGGATCACATCGTCGGAATCCGCACCCGTCACCCAAGGAGGCCCGTACCCGATGAGCGACTACCCCTATGCCGACCGCTTCGCGATCAACCGCGTCCTCCCGGAAAAGGGCATGCGCCGTGAGGAGGTCCTCGACGAGCTCCGCACGATGGCCACCGAGGAGGACGCCTTCTGGGAGACCGGCAAGTGCTCGGGCACCATGTACTGCGGCGACCACGACCACTACCACTTCATGAACGAGGCCTTCGGTCTCTTCGCGCACGTGAACGTCCTCCAACGCGACATGTGCCCGAGCGCGACGAAGTTCGAGGCGGAGATCATCGCCATGACGCTCGACCTGCACCACGGCGAGGCGGCTGTCGCGGCCGGCGACGACCCTTGTGGCCTGGTCACCACGGGCGGAACGGGCAGCATCCTCCACGCCATCCTCGCCTACCGCGAGCACGCAGCACAGACGCGTGGCGTGACGCAGCCGAACGTGATCAAGCCCGAGACGGCCCACCCGGCCTTCGACAAGGCGTGCCATCTCTTCGGCGTCGAGCTGCGGCGCGCGCCGATCGACCCGCTGACGACACAGGTCGACGTGGACTGGGTGCGCGACCACGTGGACGACCAGACGGTCGCCCTCATCGGATCCGCCTGCAATTACGGCTACGGCACCGTCGACCCGATCAGCGAGCTCTCCGACGTCGCCCTCGAGCGGGGCCTCGGGCTCCACGTCGACTCCTGCCTCGGGGGCTTCATCCTTCCCTTCGGCCAAGAGCTCGGGTACGACATTCCGCCCTTCGACTACTCGGTGCCCGGTGTCACCTCCATGTCGGCCGACACCCACAAGTACGGGTACGCCTTCAAGGGCTCGTCAGTGCTCAGCTTCCGCTCCAAGGCCCTGCGCAACGCGCAGTACTTCTACCTGACGGACTGGAGCGGCGGGAAGTACACGTCGCCCGGGATGGAGGGCTCGCGGTCGGGCGGCCTCATCGCGGCCACCTGGGCCGCCATGGTGCAGTACGGGCACGCGGGCTACCTCGGCTACGCGCGGGAGATCTTCGAGACGTCGTTCGCCATGCAAGAAGCGGTGCTCTCGCACCCCGAGCTGCGCCTGGTCGGCCGGCCGACGTTCCTCTTCTCCTTCACCTCCGACGACTTCGACATCTACCATGTCAACGATTTCATGCGGACGAGGGGCTGGCGCTTCAACGGCCAGCAATACCCCAACGCGCTCCACATGGCGGTCACCAGGCCCCAGACCCAACCCGAGGTGGTGCCCGAGTTCACGGCGGACCTGGCCGACGCGGTGGACTACGCCAAGGAGCACGCCGGCGAGGCACCGCGCTCCGGGGCCATTTACGGCGGCGTCGCCGGCGGCATGACCGAAGAGGCGGACGAGTTCATCCGCGCCGTCATGGCCGACATGCTCGACGGGCAGTCGACCATCCCACCCTCGTGAGAGCCGAGGTCGAGCAGGGAGTCCCGACCGTCCTCGTGGAGGGGTGCGTGGCCGCGCAGGCCGCGTTGCTCGCCGCCATCGCCGACCTGACCGACGAGGTTGCCCGCGGACCGAGCCTCCTTCCCGGCTGGAGCGTCGGCCACGTGCTGACCCACCTCGCCCGCAACGCCGACAGCGTGGTGTGGCGCCTGGAAGGGGCCGCGCTGGGCGAGTTGCGCGACCAATACCCAGGTGGTGTGGAGCAGCGCGCCGCAGACATAGAGTCCGGCGCGGGCCGTGCGGCGGCCGAGCTGGTGACCGACGTGCGGCAGAGCGCGGATGCCGTCGAGCGGGTCATGCACGACCTCCCGCTCGGCGCCTGGGACGCGTTGTCGCGGACATCGAGAGGCGTGGTGGAGGACGCACGCGACGTGGTGTTGTCGCGCTGGCGCGAGGTCGTGGTGCATCACGGCGATGTCGGCCTGGGCGCCGTCCCCTTCCCGCCGGCATTGATCGATGTCTGGCTGCCGCGGGAGCTGCCGCGGTTGGCGGACCGAAGCGACCCCGCCGAGCTGCTCTCCTGGGTCATCGGGCGCGGTCGACCCGCCCGCGCTCACCCCCTGGTGATCAGGTAGAGACGAACGCATTGCCCGACCGGTCCACGGCCACGCAGTACGAGACGGTCGGGCACGAGACGCTCGTCAGTGCATGACCGCTGTCGATCAGGGTGCCGGCGCTCCACGTCGTGCCGTTCCACCCGAAGACCCGCCCAAGGGAGTCGACGGCACGGCAGAAGCTCGCGGTGGGACACGACACGGCGGTCAGTCCCGAGGCGTTGGTGCCGGTCAGGGGCGGCTCGGTGGCGATCGAAACCGGGGCGGAGAACCCCACGCCGTTCCAGGTCAGGACGTCGCCGTTGCTGTCCACGACGATGCAGAACGCGGTCGTGGCGCAGGAGACGGAGTTGAGCTGCCCCTGGCTGTCGATGTCGCCCGGTTGGGTCCACATATGGCCGTTGAACACTGAAGGGCCGCCCTCCGCGGCGATACAGAAGGTCGGGGACACGCACGAGATCTGGTTGGCGGCCCCCCAGGCGCCCAGATTGCCGGACCACCCACCGCCGTTGTAGACGAACGAGTTCCCTTCGCCGTCGATGGTGATGCAGAACGTGGGCCCGGTGCAGTCGATCGCCGTGATGCCCTGCGCCGCCGAAAGGGTGGCGGGGGGGTCCCACGACGACCCGACGAGGAACGCGACCTGATTCAGGTTGGGCGCCGCGGCGCAGAAATTGGAGACCCCGCACGACACGTAGGCAACGCCCTGGGGCGACGGGGAGGGAACGGCCGGACCGAGCGCGCTGACCTTGTCGAGGAACAGCCGATAGGTCTGGCCGCCGGCCGATCCCATGATGCACGACGAGGGCGCTGTGCACGTGACGACGGAGAGGTTCGTGTTCGCGGCGATGCGGATCGCCTTGGACCACGAACCGGATGGGCCCGTCGTGGTGGTCGTGGAGGCGCGGCGTGGCCGTCGTCGTCGTCGTGGGGGCGCTCGACGACCCAGGGGACTGACTGCACCCGGCCGCGAGGAGCAACAGCGCAAGGGCGGCGAGCGCCGCCCAGAACGGCTTCTGCCTCGACCGTCTCGGCACTACTGCTGGGCCGGGAGGCCGTTCGCCTCGAGAGCCCGGTGACGCGACCACGTGTCGAGCACGATGAGGGTCTTGGTGCCGGTCACGCGCCCGCGCCGCCTGAGCTGCTCGATCACCTGGCCGAGGCGCTCGACGTCGGGCACCTGGAGCCAGACGAGTGCGTCCGGGTCGCCGGCAGTGGTGAAGACCGCCTGCACCTCGGAGAGCTGCATCGCCGTGTCCTTGATCTCCTGCAGGTCGGCCGTCCCGGCGAAGCGGACCTCGGTGAAGGCCTGGATCGGCCGCCCGGCCTTGCGGTGGTCGACAACGACCGTGTAGCCGGCGATCACGCCGGTGCGCTCGAGGCGCTCGATACGCCGGGTCACCGCAGAGGCGGACAGAGAGACCTGCTCACCGATGTCGGCCATGGTCCGGCGGGCGTTGTGCGAGAGCAATTCGATGATGTGGTGATCTATCGGGTCGAGGTCCTCAGTTCCCATGGGTCCGAAGCCTAACGACATGGCGTTCTCTTGCACGTTCAGTGCACTGGAGGGGCACAGAGTTGCTGCTCCGTTGCGTGAGCCCCGGGTGGGGCCTCAGATTTCCCGCCGATGCACCGCCACGGCGTAGTGGTCGCCCGGGGTGTGGGGGTGCTTGTCCCACGTGGACCAGCGGTCCTGCAGCACCAGGCCCGAACGGGCGGCCAGTCTGTCGTGCTGGTCGGGACCGAAGCCCCCGGTCCGTGCGGAGTAGCCGGTCACGAGGAGGCCGCCCGGGCGCAACCAGCGTGCCGCATTCTGCAGGACCAGGCCTTCGGTGCCGGGCGGGACGAAGATCAACACGTTGCCCGCCATGACGACGATGTCGAAGGTCTCGCCACCGAGCTCGAGCCCCGGGTCCGCCAGGTCGCCGTGCACCCAAGCGAGGCCGGGTGCCTTGGCACGGGCGACCTCGAGCATCGCAGGGTCGACGTCGACACCGACGACCGCATGACCACGCCGATGGAGCTCGATCGCGACCCTTCCGGTCCCGCAACCTGCATCGAGCACCGAGGCTGATTCAGGGGCGAGCGAGGCGACCAGGGCCGCCTCACCGTGCATGTCCATGCCCGATGCCGCCAGCTCCTCGAAACGGCGGTCGTACGCGTGCCCCCGCGGGACGTCGCTGTTCTCCCAGGGACCCGACACTCAGCGAGGGACCACCCGCGCGGCCGCAGCGGCGATGGTGGCCGACGTGCACGGTCCCATGCCCGCACGGTAGCCCGCCCTCTGGCCGCCGAAGCGGTCGGTAGGGTGGCGGCCGTGTGTCTCCTCGTGGTGGCGTCGCGGGTCGTGACGGGAGAACCGCTGATCGTGGGCGCCAACCGCGATGAGGTCCTGGAGCGGCCCTCGACGGCCATGACCGTGTTGGACGAGGGGCCACCCCGCGTGCTCGGCGGGCGGGACGACCTCTCGGGGGGTACCTGGCTCGCCGTCAACGAGCACGGCCTGTGTGCCGGGCTGACCAACCAGCCGCTGGGCGACGCCAAGGATCCGTCGAAGCGATCACGGGGCGAACTCCCCAGAGCGCTCGCCCGCCACGCCACCGCGGCCGAAGCGGTCGATGCGCTGCTGACGGCGTTTCAGCCGGCCGACTACAACGGCTCGTGGCTGCTCGTCGGCGACCGCACCTCGCTGTTCTTCGTCGACTTCACCGGCTCGGGTGACGGGCTGGCGGTCGAGCTGCCTCCGGGATTTCACGTGCTCGAGAACCGCGCTCTCGGCGAGACCTCACCGAAGGTCGACCTGGTGCGGGAGTCGCTCGACCGCATGCGGGCGCCCGATGGCGACCAGGTGCTCGACACCTTCCGGCGGGTCCTGGCCGACCACCGGAACCCCGAGGGCGCGGCACGGCCGAACGCGGCCAACTGCGTGCATCTCGAGACGTTCGGGACACGGTCGTCGTGCTTGGTGCGGGTGCCATCGGGGACCGCCGCGCCGCGCCTGTGGGTGGCCGACGGGCCGCCCTGCATCACCGCCTACGAGGACGCGCGCGCCCTCTGGGGAGGCCCTCTCGCCTCGCGCTCTGCTCAGTCCCGGACGAGCGGCTTGTAACGCAAGCGGTGCGGCTGGTCCGCGTCGACGCCGAGGCGCTTGTGGCGATCAGCCTCGTAGTCGCTGAAATTCCCTTCCCACCACCGGACGTCGGACTCCCCTTCGAAGGCGAGCACGTGGGTGGCGATGCGATCGAGGAACCACCGGTCGTGGCTGATCACGACGGCACACCCGGGGAAGGCCAACAGGGCGTCCTCGAGCGCCCGCAGCGTGTCCACGTCCAAATCGTTGGTCGGCTCGTCGAGGAGCAAGACGTTGCCACCGCTGCTCAACACCTTGGCCAGCAACACCCGGTTGCGCTCGCCGCCCGAGAGCTGGCCCACCTTCTTCTGCTGGTCGCTCCCCTTGAACCCGAAGCCCGCCACGTAGGCACGGCCGTGCAGCTCGCGTCCGCCGACGACGAGCCGATCCACTCCCCCGGTGATCTCCTCGTAGACGGTGGCGTCGGACGTCAGCGACTCGCGCGACTGGTCCACGTAGGCGAGCTGGACCGATGCGCCGATCGTCACACTGCCCGCGTCGGGCTTTTCCTCGCCGACGATCATCCTGAACAGGGTCGTCTTGCCGGCGCCGTTGGGCCCGATGACGCCGACGATGCCGCCAGGAGGAAGCGTGAACGACAGCCCGTCCATCAGCAAGTGGTCACCGAACGCCTTCACGACGCCAGCCGCGTCCACGACCTGGTCCCCCAGACGCGGACCGGGCGGGATCGACAACTCGACCTTCTCGCCGCGCCGTTCGGCGGATTCGGCCTCGGACACGAGCTCGTTGTAGGCCGTGATGCGCGCCTTCCCCTTGCTCTGCCGGGCCCGGGGCGACATCCGGATCCATTCGAGCTCGCGTGCGAGCGCAGCCTGCCGGGAACGATCGGCCTTCTCCTCGGCTGCGAGGCGCGCCTGCTTCTGCTCGAGCCAGGAGGAGTAGTTGCCCTCCCAGGGGATGCCCGCGCCCCGGTCGAGCTCGAGGATCCAGCCGGCCACGTTGTCGAGGAAGTACCGATCGTGGGTGACCGCGACGACCGTGCCGGGGTACACCTGCAGCGTCCGTTCCAGCCACGCCACCGACTCGGCGTCGAGGTGGTTGGTCGGCTCGTCCAGGAGCAACAGGTCGGGCTTGGAGAGGAGCAGGCGGCAGAGCGCGACCCGCCGTCGCTCACCGCCCGAGAGCGTGGAAACCTCGGCGTCGCCCGGCGGAAGTCGGAGCGCATCCATGGCGATCTCGAAGGTCCGGTCGAGCTCCCATGCTCCGGCGGCATCGATCTTGGTCTGGAGATCGGCCTGCTCGGCCAACAGGGCATCAATGTCGGCGTCGGGGTCGCCAAAGGCGGCGCACACCGCGTTGTACCGGTCGACCAGCTGCTTCGCCTCGCCGACGCCTTCCGCCACGTTCCCGGCGACGTCCTTGGATTCGTCGAGTTGCGGCTCCTGGGGCAGGTAACCGACCGTGAACCCGGGGGTCAGGCGGGCCTCACCCGAGAACCCGTCGTCCTCGCCCGCCATGATCCGCAACAACGACGACTTCCCCGAGCCGTTCGACCCGATGACGCCGATCTTCGCCCCGGGATAGAAGGAAAGATTGATGCCCTTGAGCACCTCGCGATCGGGCGGATAGAAGCGCGACAGGCCGCGCATGGTGTAGATGAACTGGGGAGCCACGGCGACCAGTGTGCCCGATGGGGGCGGTGCCGCCGCGCCGGTGGAGGGGTCAGTCGGCCCGAGGACCAGTGAATCCGGCTCCGCCTGGCCTCGCTGACCATGCCCGACGCCGCGAACCAGCGGGCCGACGCCTCGAGGGCCTCGACCGCGGGCCGGGGCGCATACCCGAGCTCGTCGCGGGCCCGGCTGATGTCGAAGGACATCTGGGAGGTCGACATGCGGGCGGCTTCCAAGGGCACCGAAGGGTGCCGGCGCAGGAGGCGGCCCTCCACCAATTCGGAGACGGCCGCCACGGCCAGGGCCAGCGACTTGGGCACTTTGCCGTAGGGGGCAGGAAGGCCCGTGAGTGCGGCGAGCTCGGCGAGCACCTGCTGCAGAGTCAGGTTCTCCCCGCCGAGGATGTAGCTCCGTCCGGTGCGGCCCTTCTCGAGCGCCAGCAGGTGCCCGGCAGCCAGATCATCGACGTGGGCCACGTTCAACACGGTGTCGACATAGGCCGGCATGCGCCCGTTGAGGAAGTCGAGGACGAGCTTGCCCGTCGGCGTGGGCACGCGATCGCCGGGCCCGACCGGGAAGGTCGGCAGCACCAGCGAGGCCGGCAGACCTTCGGCGATGGCGCGCAGCACCTCGTGTTCGGCCACGTACTTGGAGCGCTTGTAGGACCCGTAGAGATGCCGGACATCGGGGAATGAGCGCTCGTCGGCGGAACGGGAACCCGAGACGTGCTCGAGCCCGAGCGTGCCGACGGTGCTGGTGTACACGAGCCGCTCGACGCCCGCTTCCCGGGCCGCGTCGAGGACGTTCCGGGTGCCATCGACGTTGATGGCGTAGAAGGTCTCGGGGTCCCGGGCCCAGAAGCGGTACAACGCCGCCACGTGGAACACGGCTCTGCATCCGCTCACCGCACTGCGCACGTCCTCGCCCCGGCGCAGGTCGCCGATCACCTGCTTCACGTCGAGCCCGTCGAGGTTCGACGTGTCGGCCCCGGGTTCGACCAGCGCGACGACCTCCTGCCCACGCGCCACCAGCTGGCGCGTCACCGCCGAGCCGATGAACCCGCTGGCTCCCGTGACGAGGACCCGGCCACCCGAGTCGAGCTTCACAGCCGCGCCCGGTGCACGGTGCCCTTGGCCATCGTCTTGCCGAACTCGAAGATCAGGCTCGATCCCCTTTCGGCGCTGGCCAGGACATCCTCGAGCGCGTCCGCGAAGAGTTCGACCTCGTCGTCCCCCGCGATCAGGGGCGGCAGAAGCTTGACGACATTGAGGTTGTCGGCTGCCACCTGCGTCAGGATGCGATGCCGGTGGAAGAGCGGGGTCACCACCATTTGGGAGAACAAGGCGGGCCGGATCGCCTCGACCACCTTGAAGCGCCGGCGCAGGCCCGGTGTCGTCGGTTCGCCGAAGACCAGTCCGATCATCAGACCCATGCCCCGCACCTCGTGCAGGAACTCGTACCGCTCGACCAGCGGTTGGAGTGCCTTGGTGAACGATCTCCCCGTGCGCTGCACACGGTCGAGGATGTCCTCGTCGTCGAAGGCCGCCAGGGTGGCCAGCCCGGCCACCATCGCCAGCTGGTTGGTGCTGAAGGTCGAAGAATGCACCACGGCCCGCTCCATGGAGCTGTACACGGCGTCGGACACGGCGGCCGTGGAGAGCATGGCCCCGACGGGCACATAGCCGCCGGACAGCGCCTTGGACACGGTGATGATGTCCGGGGTGATGCCGAACTGCTCGTGGCAGAAGAAGGTCCCCGAACGGCCCATGCCGGCCTGGACTTCGTCGAGGATCATGAGCGCCTTGTGGCGGCGGCAGAGCGACTGCGCCTCTTGCCAGAACTCCTCGGGTGCCAGGTTGACCCCCTTGCCTTGGATCGGCTCGGCGATGAAGGCCGCCACGTCACCCCGCCGCAGCTCCCGGGCCAGAGCGGCAGCGTCGCCGAAAGGGATGACGTCGGCGCCCGGGAGCAGGGGACCGAAGCCGCTGCGGAATTCCTTCCCACCGTTGAGGGCCAGCGCTCCCGTCGTCAGGCCGTGGAAGGCGTGGTCGCAGTAAAGGATGCGCGTGCGCTTCGTGGCGGCACGGGCGAACTTGATCGCACTCTCCACCGCCTCCGCTCCGGAGTTGGTGAAGAACACGCGCTCGATGCCCGAGTGCGACCGGGCGACGAGCTCCTCGGCCAGGACTCCCGAGAGGAGAGAGCAGTCCATCTGTACGAGGTTGGGCAGATCGGCGTCGAGGGCGTCGTGCAACGCCCGAACGATTGTTGGATGACTCCGGCCCAGAGCGAACACCCCGAAGCCGGAGAGGAAGTCCAGATACCGGTCTCCCTTGTCGTCGACGAGATAGCAGCCCTCCCCGTTCTCGTAGAACCGGTCGAACTCGATCTGCCCGAGGATCTTGGGGAGCTGCGGGTTGATGTACTTGGAGTGCAGTGCGAAGTTCTCACCCCGGCGCTCGTCCAACACCTTGTTCAGATCAAATGGCATGCAGTGGCTCCAGGGATCGCTCCGGCGGTCGCGCCAGGTTAGTGGTGCACCGCGTGCGTCAGAACCCGCCCTCGATCCGCTGCCGCGCGTTTCATGCGATGATCACATTCATTCCTCCCACACCAACATTCGATGGGACAGAAAGGGCTAGAGGATGACGAGCGGCGCCCCCAACATTTTGCTCGTGATGGCGGATCAGCACAGGGCAGACATGCTGGGGTGCGCGGGGGACGCCAGTGCCCTGACGCCATCGCTCGACGGGTTGGCCGCCGAGGGCGTCCGCTTCTCTCGGGTCTCGTGCCAGGGGCCACTCTGCATGCCGGCGCGGGCGTCGTTCATGACGGAGCGCTACGTGCGGGACCACGGCGTCTACACCAACTCGTCCGAGATCGCGCCGGACAGTCCGACCTACGCGTGGGCCCTGCGCGCCGCGGGCTACCACACCGCGCTCCTCGGCAAGGCGCACCTCTACCTCGACGAGCAGTTGACCGTCTCGCACATGGACGACATGGCAGGTCGTCTCGAGGCTCTCGGCTTCGCCGAGGTCTTCGAGACGGGTGACAAGTTCGTGGGAAAGATCCCGACCCGCTACACGGACTACCTGGCCGGCCGCGGCCTCCTCGGGGCCTACAAGAAGCACATCGCCGACCGCAGTTACCAGGGCGAGAACGAAGACGGTCAGAACGCCACCAAATGCGTGCCCATGTGGGACTCCACACCGACGCCCATCCCGCTGGAGTCCTACGTCGATGCCTGGCACGGGCAACGGGCCGTGGAGTGGATCGAGCGCTACGACCGCACCGAACCGTTCTTCCTCTTCGTCGGCTTCCCGGGACCCCATGACCCCTGGGACGCTCCGGCGGAGGCCGTGCAGCGGTACCGCGGCGTCGACATCTCCATGCCGGCCTCGACACGACGGCCGACAATTGAGGGGACGGGACGCTACGGCGCTCTCTTGAACTCGTTCCTGTGGGTCTCGGACTCCGAGACGATGACCGACGAGGCGATCCGGGGCATGCGGCGCTCCTACGCCGCCGACATCTCGGTCATCGACCAAGCGGTCGGCGGCATGGTCGAGGCGCTGCAGCGGCGAGGGCTCCTGGACAACACCTGGATCATCTACACCAGCGACCACGGTGAGATGGGCGGCAATCACAGGATGATGTCCAAATGCGTCCTCTACGAGCCCGCCGTGCGCGTCCCGCTGATCGTCCGGCCCCCGGGCGGTCGCTCCGCCGCCGTCGTGAACTCGCTCGTGGAGCACCTCGACGTGCCGGCCACGGTGCGTGAGATCGCCGGTGCACCCGACGTTGCGCTCTCGGAGGGACGCTCGCTCCTGACGAGCATCCACGACCCCGCCAACCCTCCGTCGCGCTCCCTCACGGTCAGCGAGAACTGGGGCTTCGCAGCTTTTGAGACCGAGCGGTACAAGCTGGTCGTCGACGAGGACGCCGTGGCACCGTGCCAGCTCTTCGATCTCTCCGAGGATGCCGCGGAGGACAACGATCTTCTGCCCGATCCGGCGGCAGCACACGTCGTCGAGGAGCTCATGGAGACCCACGTCCGCCCGTTCTTCCGCACGCCGCCGGCTCGACCCATCCCGAGTCTCTTCACCGGCGGATACGACTGAACGGCGGCCGCTCTAGCAGCTAGCCCAGCCCGAGCGGGTCGGCCGTCAGCACCTCGTCCACGTTCAGGCTGTGGCGGCCCGCCACCTCGTTGCGGAGCCAGAGGCGCCGCGAGTCGATCGCGGCCCGCCGGTCCGGCGCGACGCACGAGGACAAATCGTCGAAGATCGACATCAGCTTGCGTGAGATCTGCGGATCGCCGGCCCCGTAGAGCGAGATCTCGGTGAAGGCAAGGTCGAAGACCCGGTTCCAATCGGGTACCGGCACCACGAGCCGGGCGGTCCCTGTTGCGTCGAGGAAGACGCCCGCCGGGTCGGGGCGGTTCGCGATCGCACGCAGGATCCCGTGCAGCCGGTCGAGCGTCTGGACGGCGGTCGTCGGGTCGTTGATGGCCGGCGACACGGCGCGGATCGCAATGTCGACGAGCTGGCGGACGCCGTAGCAGGGGTCCTGGTAGAGAGAACGAACCGCGAAGCAGTCCAGCGCGCCGAGTAGCTGCGCCGTCCCCGGTGCCGTGCCCCCGTGTACCTCGAGGAGATCCGCGCCGCGCACCATGTAGGTGCCCACGGGGACGCAGAGCCGCAACACGCATGCATGCTGGCGGGCCAGCTCCGCCAGGTGATGGGTGTCCACGCCGTCGATGACCGCATCGTCACGGTCGAAGGAGACGAGAACGGGTGCCACCCCGAGGTCCGGCTCGAGTACCTCGTGGTACGCGGCGACGGGTGCGAACATGGTGTGGATCGCTTCGAGCGTCTCGTTGAAGACCGCTTGAATCACATAGCTCACCCGCATGGAGCGCACCGTCGAGTGCACGAACACGACGAACACGAGCACGGAGGCCATGACGAGCAGATAGGCCAGGCCCACGGCCCCCTGCGGCACCGTGTGTGCCCCGGTCGTCGTGCCCACCCGCGCCAGCAGGGTCAGCGAGTAGACGAAGGTGGCGATGAAGGTCGACAGCGCCAATTTGGTGATCGGCTTGCGGACGAACGTCCGCAGGACCCGAGGCGAGTACTGCGTACTGGACATCTGGAGCGCGACGAGCGTGATGGAGAACACGACACCGGTGAAGGTCAGGAGTGCCGTCGCAATGGTGGCGAGCAGCGTCCGGGCGTCGTCCAGGTTGGTCGGGAAGAGCCCTTGGTGCAGCGTGAAGCTGCGCAGGTACCTCGCCGCGATGTCCCCCGCCACCCAGGCGGCGATGGCCGCGATGGCCGGCCACAACCAGAGCGATTCTCGACGCCATTCGCGGAGATGAGCCCGCCGCGACCCGCCCGGGGTCGGCACCCGGGCCCGCACCGAGGTCACTGGCCGTCCGAAGGTTCGGGAACGGCGGGCGCGCCCGCTGCCCTGGCGCCCTTGTCGAGCCAGCGCAGTCCGATGAGGGGATAGATCAGGACCGAGAGAATGCCGGCGGTGACCAGGGCGGCGGCATTCTGCGGTTTCATCCGGTGCTCGCTGACCCCGAGCGTCGTGATGACCACAATGAGCGGCAGGCCCGTGGCGGAAAAGACCGCCAGCGTGCGAGCCTCCACCTTCGTCACGACGGCGCGGAAGAACACCCAAGTAGGCAGCCCGCGCGTGAACAGGAAGATCACCGTGAACAAGGGGACAAGCAGCAGGACCTTGGGCATGTGCACGAGCGCGTGAAGGTCGAACCTGATGCCGCTGTCGATGAAGAAGATCGGGATGAGGAAGCCGAAGCCGATTGCCTCCAGCTTGCTCGTGATCGGCTCGCTGTCCTCGCCCTGAATGAAGAGGCGCACGACGACGCCGGCCGCGAAGGCACCGAGCAAGACGTCGAGGCTGAGCTTCTCGGCGAGGTACACGAGCAGAATGACCAACAAGACGGAAATCCGCACAGGCAGCTGCGCCGTCGAGTGGAGGTGCTTGCGCATGAGCGCGATGAACCGAGGCGGGTGCAGCTGCGTGGCGAGGAGGGCGGCGACCACGGCGACGGCGACGAAGAGCGCCAGGAGGAGGAAGGTCAGGCGCGGATCGCGGTTCGTGAGCAGCACCGCCACCGCAACAATGGGGCCGAACTCGCCGATGGCGCCCACCGACAACATGGAGGGCCCGATCCGCGTGTGCAGCACTCCCGCATCGTGCAGGATCGGAAGGAGCGTGCCGAGAGCCGTCGTGGTGAGGCAAAGAGCCACGACAAGGTGGTCGAGCACCAGACCCGTCGCGTGGAGGACGACACCCACGGCCAGCGCGAGCGCGAGCGAGGTCGCCCACGAGCCCGCCGCTCGCCCGAGGTGGCCCTGGCGCATGGTCGAGAGATCGAGCTCGGTTCCGGCCAGGAACATCAGGTAGGTCAGCCCGAAATCAGACAGGGCCGTCACGATGCTGTTGGGGTGCGCCAGGTCGAGGACGAAGGGTCCCAGCAAGATGCCGAAGATGATCTGGATCACGACCTCGGGCACGGCGACGAAGCGGCGTGACCATTCGGCGACGATGGGCGCCAGGACCGCCGCCAGCCCGATGAGAACCAGCGTGGGGATAGCACTCTCGATCATGTGTCTTCTCTTCGCCCTGTGACCGCCCGCTGTGGCACGCCGCGCCACCTCCGCGGCACACGCTACGCGCCACGTGGCGGGTATCGGGTGATCTCAAAGGTTTGACGGCGCCGCGGGCGGTAGGGAAACATGGCCCGACCTACTCGCGCCGGGGGTCTGTGCATGAGGTTTGTGTCGGTGGTGTCCACGCGTCCGACGGGAGCCTCGTGACGTCCGCCTTCGTCAACCCGTCCTGGATGCCCCACTCGGTGGGCGAGGCGGCTCGGGCCGGAGACGCCACGGCGGACGACCTCGTGTCAGGACGTGCGTGGGCCCATCTGCTCGACGGTCTGCGCCGCGCGTCCGAAACCGTGCTCGCCGACGACGTCCCCCGCAACGCGGCCGACATGGCAGCCGGCTTCCGGCATCTGCTCGTGCTCCTCGGTATCGGGCTGGACAACGCCCTGCGCGAGGAGTCCGGTTCGGTGCTGGCGGTGAAGCCGTCCGGCGTCGACGCGATCTACAAGTGGGGTATGGACTGCCCCGACTGCATCTACACGGGTGCGGGCCTGCGGGGTGGTGAGACGTATCGCCTCTGGGGCAACCGCGGCACGGCGCGCTATGTCGGGCTGCAGGCCATGGCCGGCATGGCCTCCTCGGCGAACGTCCTCCTGGACGAGCTGGACCTCGGCCCGGACGGGGAGGTGGACCTCATCCTCTCCGCCGATCGCCACGAGGGGAACTGGCTGCCCATTGCCGAGAACGCGACCGCGCTGGTCGTGCGGCACTTCTTCTACGACTGGGACACGGAGGTGGCATCGTCCCTCTCCATTGAGCGGAACAGCCACGCAGGCGAGCGTCCGGCGCGCCCCCCGGTGGACCCGAGGGCGGCCGTCGCCCGGCAGCTGATCGCCCTGGGCGACTTCGTCGTGGCGAACCTCGACTTCTTCTTGCAGTTCTCCCGGCCGGAGACGCCGAACACCTTCCTGCCTCCCCTCGACGGGACGGCCATGGGCGCGGCCGCGGAGAACCGGCCGGTGATCGGGTCCTGGCAGCTGGCGCTCGACGAGGCACTCCTGGTGGAGGTCGCTCCCCCGCAAGGTCTCTACTGGAGCTACTCGCTCGGGAACCCGTGGTGGGAGACCATCGACTACGGCGCGCATCAGAGCAGCCTCAACGGGCACCAGGCGTCCATCGACGACGACGGCACCCTGCGCGTGGTGATCGCCCACGAAGATCCCGGGATCGCCAACTGGCTCGACACTGCGGGCCACAGCGCCGGCCCGATCATTTTGCGCTGCGTCCGCACGGAGACGGCGCCCGTCCCCGAGACGCGGCTGGTGCCGTTCTCCGAGATCGGATCGTCGCTGCCGAAAGGAGCCCGGCGGATGACGCCCGGAGAACGGCGAGCCACGCTGGACGCACGCCGCCTCGCCGTGAGCAGGCGGTTCTGCCGATGACACCGGGTACCGGGCTCGGCGCACACGGGACGAAGGAGGTTGAACGAGGTGGATCTGGGCTTCGCTGACGCCACGGCCGTCGTGACCGGGGGGAGCAAGGGAATGGGGCGCGCCGTGGCGGAGGTGCTCGCCGCGGACGGGGCTCGGGTCGCCGTCATGGCGCGCGGTGTGTCCGCCCTCGACGACACCGTTGCCGCCTTGGCAGACCTGGGCAGTCCCGACGCCTTCGGCGTCAGTGTCGACATGACGGATCCCGCGTCCATTACGGCGGGTTTTCGCAACGTCGGTGACCGCTGGGGATCGCTGAACGTCCTGGTGCACACGATCGGACCGGGTGCGGGGCGGTTCGACGACCTCGACGACGGTGACTGGGACGAGGCCTTCGCCCTCGGCACCATGTCGGCCGTGCGGTGTGTCCGCGAGGCCGTTCCGCTGCTCCGGGCCGCGGCATGGGGGCGCGTCGCGATCTTCTCGGCCCATTCGATTCAGCGTCAGAGTCCCATGCTCGTGGCCTACACCGCATCGAAAGCAGCCGTGACGAGCCTGGCCAAGAACCTCGCCAAGTCCCTGGCACCCGACGGCATCCTCGTCAACGTGGTGTGCCCGGGCTCCATCGTGACGGCCAGCTTCACCGAGAACCTTCGAGAGATCTTCGCCGCCGAGGGACTCGACCCGTCGGATCCACTCGACGTCATGCAATGGATCGGCCAGACCTTCCATCAACCCGCCGATCTCGGAAGGGCGGGACTCCCCGACGAGGTCGCGTCCCTCACCGCGTACCTCGTGTCCCGCCGGAACGGCTACGTGACCGGGGCGTGCGTCAACGCGGACGGTGGATCCGACTTCGTCTGAGGCCGCGTCAGGAAGAAGAGAGAAGCCCGAGAGAGGCGTCACGAGTCGCAGCGCGCTCGGGGACCCGAAGAACGCGGCGTCGCCGTCGTAGCACGGCCACCGCCGGCGGACGACGACCGGGATGCTCCTCGCACGGCGCTGCCCATTACCGTTCTGCGGTCCGCCATCTGCCAAGCTCTTGCGGGTGGCAACCGAGGACGACGACGAGGACATCCCGGGCATAGAGCGACTGCTGGCGCTGACCGACGGCGTCGTCGCCATTGCGCTGACGCTGCTCGTGCTGCAGCTCCAGGTGCCCGCCGGGAACCCTGCCCTGACGGATCATCCCGACTCGGCGGGAGCGCTGTGGAGCGCGCTCCAGCCCGACGGGTCGGAGTTGACCAGCTACCTCGTCTCCTTCCTCGTCATCGC
Source organism: uncultured Acidimicrobiaceae bacterium (assembly GCA_963744045.1). Classification (GTDB taxonomy): domain Bacteria; phylum Actinomycetota; class Acidimicrobiia; order Acidimicrobiales; family RAAP-2; genus Bog-473. Next base: position 570,154 of record CAVUSB010000001.1, on the reverse strand, counting down.
CCAATTCTGGATGGTGCACCACCGCGTCCTCCGCGGCATGCGCGGTCACAGCGAGGGATTGGCCTGGCGCAACTTCGGCTTCCTGCTCGCACTCACCCTCATGCCGTTCACGTCGGACCTGATCGGCCGCTACGGCACCAACCCGCTGGCCATCACCCTCTTCGGGCTCAACCTGGTGGCCATCAGCCTCAGCACGCAGTGGATCTTCCTCTATGCCGCCCATCACAACCTCCTTTTGGACGTGGCCAGATCGGAGCGCGACGAGCGCACGGCCAGGCTGCGGGTGGTGTTCGTGATCGGTATCGTCGCAGTGTCCGTGATCCTGGCCTGGACCGATCCCCAGTTGGCGAAGTTCGTGTGGCTGCTCTTCCTGGTGGTCTCTCCGGTGGCAGAGCGAGTCAGCCGCCGGCTCGAGCATGTACGGCGGATCCCCTGGTTGACAGCGGACGTACCGAGCAAGGCCGGCAAGGACTAACCCCCTTCGCGCCTTGGTCGGCTCGACCAGGCCGAGTCAGGTCACCTTGTGGTGCGACGAGTAGGCCGTCTCCTCGGTCATCACGTCGTCGACCAGATCGCCCAGCGCCAGGCTGACGTCGTCCAAATGGAGGCCCCAGGTCGGACCGAGTGTGGGCGCGACCTCCGGGCGGCCGTCGCCGACGCGCGCCGTGACCTGGAGCCAGGTCGCGCCATCGAGGCTTTCACACTCGCCCGTGTAGAGGCCCGGGTAGGTGACCCACGGTTCACCGGTCGTACTGGCCGATGAGACGAAGTAGGGCGTCAGCGGCGCGGCGCCGGTCCCCCCGAGAGCAGCGGGGTTCGTGCAGACGACCTGTTGGCCACGCTCGGTCCTCTGACCCGATTGGAGACTGACCCCCTGCCCGGGCCGTCCAAAGAGCGAGTCCGCCGGCGGTGGGGTCGAGAACGACGAGTAGGCGATCACGCAGCCGGTCTGACTTGCCTTCCTGCAGGCCGGAATGTGGACGAACGTCCCGCCCGCGGCCCTGCCCACGGGGACCTGGACGTTGCCCCCCAAGATGATGGCTGCCACCATGCGGTCGCGTAACGCCGGGTCGTCATCGACCTGCGAACGCAGAAGGCGGATGAGGTCGGCCGCCCCCTGGGAGTGTCCGATGAACACGATCGGCCGGCCGTCGTTGTCATGGGCCAAGTAGTCCTTCCAACCCGCGAGCACGCTGTCATAGGAGATCTGGTCCGCCGCAGGATCGTCCCCAAGGCCCTCGGCCAGCGACGCGCTGGTGCGCTGGCGATACGTCGGCGCCCACACGTTGCACACCTGGGAGAAACGGGACGCTTGTGCGACCGCCGCGCCCTCGAGGGCCGGCGTCACCGCCGTTCCCGTATTGGACGTGGCCGCAGATGCGGTCACGGTGGGATACACGTAGAAGCAGTCGAAGGCCGACCGGGATGCCGCAGCGGCCGGGATCACCGCCGTGTCCCCGTCGGAGGCAACGGCGTTCGCGCCGCGCGGATAGAGGCACGGATCACCCGCAAGTCCCGGTCGACACAGCCAGGTCACCCCCGCCGCGTCGGGCCCAGCCGACACGGCGGTGGCCGCGGCTGTCCGTTCATTTGCCACCAGCAGGCCGCCGCCGACCAACGCCGTGCACGCGGTACACAGGACCAGAAGCCTCAGGGAGCGGTGGTGGTGGAAGCGGCTCGCCGGGGTGGGACTGGCCATCGCAGCAGCGTGACAGCATTCTCTTCATAAGTCAACAAACTTGACCGACTCAGAAATTGACCTAATGTGAGGACGTGGCTCCCACCGTTCGCCGCGTCGAGTCAGGCCCCGGCTTGCCTCCGGCGCGCCATCCGCAGGCCCTCAGCTGGCTCTTCCGGCGCGCCGTGCGGCGCTACGCGTCCCCCGTCTCCGAGGCGCTCGTGGCAGAGGGGCTCGGCGATCTTCCCCAGCGAGGGGTCTGGGCTGTCAGCGCACTGGCCCAGGCGGAGCCGGGCCTCAGCGGTCGTGATCTCGTGACCCGTCTGGGGATCTCCAAACAGGGCATCAGCCAACTCATCGAAACCTTGGTCACCCTGGGCTATGTCGCCAGGCATGCCGCGGCCGACGATCGGAGGCGTACGCTCTTGCACCTGACGGCCCGCGGGCGCAACGCCGGCGCGCATCATCGATGCGACGGTTGCCGAGGTGGAACAGACCATGGCAGACACCATCGGCCGCGAGCGGTTGCAAGAACTCCATCGTGCCCTGCTGGAATTGGACGAGGCCTCAGTCGGATCCGGCGCGGACCGCACGCCCCGGCGTTGAACTGGCGAGCCCGAGGACGGGCGACGTGAACGGCGTTTCCACGATGGACCCCTCGCTTCGGGTGACGTTCAATCGATCTGCATCTTTCGCCACAGCCGCGCTTCTCGAAGGACTCCCGCGGCGGCTGTACCCATCGCAACGGCCATCAGAGCCACCGTGGCGACGAGCCAGACGTCCCACGGTGAACCGGGGACGCCGCCCGGGCTGGCGTTCAAGAAGGCCGGGGCGTCCTCGGCCATCGCACCCCACCAGACCGCGGTGGCGCCGACCATGACCAGCATGGCCGCCGCAACGACAACGGCCAGGACTGCCTCCCAGGTCAGGATCGCTTCGCACAGCACGACTCGCCTGCCTGCGGCAATCGCGACCACGGCCCACAACGTCAAGGTCACGACTATGAGAGCCGCCCAGAACAAGAACAACGTCCCGTACAGGTGGAGACCGCCATTGCGTTGGTGGGGCGTGAGGTGGTGCGCCCACACGACAAGCGGCACCGTGACGGCGACCGTGGTCCCGGTACAGGCGAGGGCCCGCAGGACATGTCCGCGCACGGATGGCCAGCCGCCCGCTCGGAGGTAGCGCACGAAGGCAGGCAGAGCGAGGAGAGCCCCAACGACGACGAGGATACCGGCCACACCGGCCACAGTTTGCAGCACGGTGAAGGCCAGATCGGCCACGCGATGAGCGCCCACGTTGTGGGGCAACGCTTCGTCGAAGTGCTCGGAGAACTTGGCGAAGCTGGCGCCGGCAACGACGAAGGCGACCCAAGAGGCGAGAACCAAGAGCGCACCGGCCCGCACTCCTTCGGCCGCGGGTACCGAGTCACCCAGAAGACCCGATTGCCAGACCCGCTGTCGAAGTCCGCCGGTCATGAGGCTGAGCCGAACGAGGGGCGGCAGATGTCCGCCGTATTCGTCATTGAGCAGGGCCGAGAGTTCGTCCCCGTAGCGGGCGCGCCACCGAGGCGGGTACCAGCGGAGGCGGGAGTCCCGAGGTGTTTCGTTCGTGTGGGCATCCTTCGTTGCGGATCGCGTCGGGCGCATCACGCCAGCCGCGGGCGTGGTGTACGGGCCATCTTGAGCCGGGCCTGTCCCACCCGCACGAGCTCACGCATCTGCGCGACGGAATCGGCGAGCGTCTCGGAGCCCGCTGTGGTGATCCGGTACGGGCGACGGCGGTCATCGGACTCGAGCGGCTCGATGAGTCCGCGCTCTTCCAACCTGGTTATCGCTCCGTAGAGTGCGCCGGGGCCGAGTTTCACTCCTGCGAATTCCTCAATGTCCTTGAGGAGGGCGTGACCGTGTTTGGGCCCGCCAGCAAGGCTCGTCAGGATCAGGATCGGCGGGTCGTTCGACCGACGCCAAGAGGACGGGGTTCCACGGTCCACGACAGCGGGGTGTCTTCGCACACCGCCAGAGTACTACGTTACACGTAGCTACGCAATACGTAATTGCCTGTCGCCGGGCGGATTCTTCGGCTCGCGGGGCGGTGCGACGTTCACACGGAGGTTGTCAAGGACCGGGAAACGCCCGCGCGAAGGACTGTCCGAATTCGACGTCGCCGGTTATCACGGGTGGAGTGCGGAGAGCCCGACCGAGCAGCAGGGCAAGCAGATCCCGACTGCTTGCTTCGATGACCACCCTCGCTTGTGCGTTGCGAGGTGCGGGGCTGGACTCGACCCCCGTGCCGTCCACGCTCACCCTGTAAGTGGGTCCGTCACTGGCCACGAGGAGCCATGCGCCTGTCAGCTCCCGATCGAATGCCTGATGGTTGGCTCGACGGACGTTCAGCCACTCGAGGCGCATTGGGAGCACGGTTCTGACGAAGACGTCGCTCCAGTCGGCCAGCTGCAATCCCAAGTCGGTGCCGTGGACTTCGACCTCTGTCAGCCGCAGGATGGGGAGGCGCGCCAGGGGGATCGGGCCGAGATCAGGATTGTCCGCCGGCTCGACGACCTCTCGCTCCCATGCACCCGAATCGAGTGCGGTCCAGAGGTCGTTCAATTCATCGCTGCGACGTGCCAACGAGCTCACGACGTCTTGGGGTGATTCGCCCGCAAGGGGCACAAGGGTCCCGCGGCGCTGCACTTCGCGCCCCTCGGGGTAGTACGCCACCGGTCGCCCTTGCACTGCAGAACGCGTCATTCGAGAAAGCGCCCCGGCGCCAAATCTGAGGTGGCACGCAATCGTCAATCGACTCCATCCCGGGAGCCCCGAGGGTCCGCGCAGCTCGTCATCGTCCAGAACGCGCAGGGACTCGACGATGATGCGGGTTCTCTCCATGACCGCATCGACTACTCGTTGGCTGGCTGCTTCACTCGTCACCACCTCAGGCAGTATGGCCACGGCCGCCCATGGACGCCAGGTACCGCCCTGCGGCGGTAGGAGCGACGAAGGGCACCACCCTTCCGACTCGCGGCCCGAGCGAGAGCCATGCCAACTCCCGAGTTCACCGATCCGCGCCCTGGCGCGATCCGGTGCCGATGAACTCGAGCGAGCCTTGGTCCCAAGTCGATATCGACCTCTTGCGTGCGCCGCACAGGGGTGCGGCGCTCAGCCGATCCGCTCGGCAAGAGCCACAATGATTCCCTCGGGTCCGCGTACATAAGCCATACGCCAGGCGTTTTCGTACTGCCCGATGCCGCCGACGAGTCCGTACCCGTCCAAGGCCACCCGGTCGACTGCCGTCTGGAGGTTGTCAATTTCGAATGCAAGGCTGCGCAGCCCCAGCTCGTTGGCCAGGGGGGCCGGCGGGCCTGGGATGTGGTCGGGCCGGACGAAGCTGGACAACTCGAGCAGCGTGTCTCCGCCGGGTGGCCGCAACATCACGATTTCGGTGCGAGCGTCTGGAATGCCCGTGACGGTCTCCAAAAACTCGCCCTCGACGACGGTTCTGCCCTCGACCTCAAGACCCAGCCCAACGAAGAACGCCGTTACCACGTCGAGGTCCGCCACGGTCATGCCGACGTGATCGAAGCGAAGTACCTGCGCCATGGGATCCCTCCTCTTGCTCGTCCGACATTCCATTCCGAGATGTGGGTTCCAAGATGGACCGGGAACTCCCCTGCGCCGGGTGCGCCGGTGGTCGACCAACCCGGACTGGCGGAGTGTCCCCTACCGTGCGAAGAGAGCTGCATTGGCGTTCATGACACCACCGAGCCCTTCACGACGATGGCGCGTCAGCAACCTTCGTGATCCGAGAAACAGAACGATCGCCATCACGATGCCGCTTACGAGTCGTGTCACGTTCACGTGACCCTGTGTTCCGGTTGTCGCCCCAATGGTGAAGAGGACAAGCAGCAGCATTGCCGGAAGGACCGAAACCGCGCCGAGGAGGAAGAACACGTACCCCGCTGACCTTCGCAGCATCGGTGCATGGTCGCATATCGGCGAACCCTCGGCAAGGATGAACAGTTTCTCCAGATCGCCCCCCAAACCCCGGGAGCGGGCCTGGCTGTACGAGCCCTTGGTTGGACTGCACCGCCGAGCGCAAGATCGCTGCGGAGCCAGTCTGCGTCGAAGATGTCCGCTGCACCCGGAGCATCTGAACGATCGGGCAGGTCAGAATGCAACCCAAATTGGCAGGGCGCGAGTCGTCATCGACAAACCGTCCCGGGCCTTCCAACGGCCGTTGAACGCCGCGGTCGCTTGCCGATTCGGTTGCGGCGCGCGAGCCTCGTCCGATGCGAGTGGTGCACATGGGTTTGTGGCGGGTGAGGAGCAATGCCGACCCTGCCGTCATTGGACGAGCTCAAGAGAAGGTGGCGAACTTTACCGAGACGGTCCCGGGATGCATGGAGGCCGTCGTAGCGCCGCTCTATGTCCCCCAGATGGGAGTGGCCGACCGCGAGACCTTTGGAAACCTGGCGGGGTTCGAAGAGATGGCCAGGGGCTACAACTACATCCTCTACATGGTCTTCGAGAGTGAAGAGGCCCGTGACACCTACGAGGATCATCCGGCACACATGGCACTGAAGGACGAGTGCCTTGCCCTCTGGGTAGGCGATGCTGCCGAGTCCGTCCTCGTGTTCGATCTCCGGCTCTCCAGCTGAAGGGTATGACGGCAGAGCGACGGCCGGACGAGTGTCGCATTCGGGAGGTATTGGTGACCCAGAACGGGACTAACCAACCGTGGAGGTACGGCTGATGGAGATCCAGTTCGTTACCAGCATTGCCCCGATCGTGAAGGATGCCGAGGCCTCTCGGTCCTTTTACGCGGAGGCCCTCGGCCTGACCTTCGAGGGCCAAGAAGGCGACTATGTGTTCACCCACCAACTCGAGGGGGCCAAGCACTTTGGCCTCTGGCCTCTTTCAGAGGCAGCCAATGCGTGCTTTGGCGTCAGGGAATGGCCCGCCGAGATTCCGATACCACAGGCCAGCATCGAGTTCGAGGTTGCCGACGTTGCTTCAGCAGCAGCAGAGCTCACCACCGGGGGCTACCGCCTCATCCACGACGCCCGCACAGAGCCGTGGGGGCAGATGACGGCGCGGCTCTTGAGCCCGGAGGGATTGCTCGTGGCCGTCTGCTTCACGCCCGCGTTCCAGGAAGCGTAGCAACCACGCCCCGTTTCGATGCCGGCTCGGAGCTGGGAGGCACAACCAGAGCCACCAGCGTATGGTTACTCTCGGGCATGGCACACCAGATGACTGGCGATGAACTCAATCGCTTCCTAAGCGCAGGCTCTCGAACCGGGAAATTGGCGACGGTGCGGGCGGACGGCAGCCCGCACGTTGCTCCCATTTGGTTCATCCTCGATCACGATGACCTGGTCTTCATGACCGGGGCCGATACGGTGAAGGGCAAGGCCATGTTGCGCGATCCGCGGGTGGCGCTTTCGGTCGACGACGAACGACCCCCCTTTGCCTTCGCGACCATTGAGGGTACTGTCTCGATCTCCCGCAACCTCGACGAGATGCTCCCGCTCTCTATCGCTATCGCTCGTCGGTATATGGGTGACGAATTGGCCGAGGAGTACGGCAGACGCAACGCGGTCGAGGGAGAGCTACTCCTGCGCTTACGTCCCGTCAGAGTCACCGCATTCGCGGACGTCGCAGAGGAGAACACATCACAAGGGCCAGGTGTCTGAGGGTCATCGCTGTGCGCCACGCAGCAGCGCATCTACCTCTTGATCTCGACCAGCAGCACCCAGCCGTTGATCGACGCTGAAACGAACGCGAACAGGATCGCCGCCAGAACCCAATAGAGACCGCCCCCCTTGCCCAGGGCCAAGCTCACACCTCCGACCAGGAAAGCAACGCTCGGGAGCAGCAAGGTCACCAGGTGTTCAATCACCCACGCCTCAGGTTCGTCGGGCGCTCTCTTTCCGTGGGTCACCCACAAAGCCTGTGCGGCCACGACAGCTCCGGCGGCGGCAGTCTCGATACCGAGGGCGCGATTACTTTGCCCCGGTGCCAGTGCGAACCCTGAGACAACCAGCGCACTCACCAGCACCCCGAGAGTCACCGCTGCTCGCCCTGGGAGCTGCGGGTACTTGAGAATCTGTTCGAGATTGATTGAGATCGCGACGAACAAGAGTCCGGTCAGAGCTGCTGATGCTCCGATCGTACCCACGAAAAAGTCGTGCCACGCGAGGGGGCTGTAAGAGGCCACACAAAAGTGTGGCACCTCTCGGGGGCGGACCGTTGGCTATCGACACGCCCCTCGTATCGCGAGATGGCGCAAGTCCCGGCTTCTGGCGGCGCGATCCATCGAGCCGTTGGATTCTCGGACTCGCGGCGCCAGAGCCGAAGCGCCGGCATCGCCATTTTGGTTGCTCGTGCGCCCGCGGGGCCCTCCGGTCACACCGTGGAGAAGGCAAGGGGTCGGGCACGATGCCACGGATCCTCAATCGCAAGCTGCCGACCGTCACAGGTACCCCGAATGGTGGCTGTCCGTGGTGAGCAGCGAAGAGTGGACTATGGCGACGTGCGACGCATCGGGGCCAGCGTTTGGCGCTTCCCGTCAGTGTCGAGGAACGTATGGATCAGTTGGGCCAGAAGTGCTGGCTGTTCAAACACCACCAAATGCGAGGTGCCTGGCAGGATCGCGAGTTGAGCGTTCGGCAGTGCGCTGAACATTGCGGCCGTGTGTGCAACCGGGAACATGTCGTCGTCGCCCGCCAACACCAGCGTTGGCGTCGAGATGTGGCGCAAGGTCTTCTAGAGAAAATGTGGGCTCTTCGTGAAAGCCCATCTTGAGGCCCTTGGCGGCGACGATCGGCCAGTGCTTCCCACCGTCGGGTGAGTATTCTGCATAGAGAGCAGCGGACAGTTCGGAAAATGAGTCCAACATTTGCTCACCGTCGGGATACAGCGCATGGTGGTGGAAGTTGCCGGAAATCAACGTCATTGCTCGAAGGAGCTCTGGTCGGTCGAGCGCCAGATGCAACAGCACGTTGGCACCATCGCTGTAGCCCACTGCGTTCACGGGTCCGAGGTCAAGTGCCTCGATCACTGCGGCTGTCTCGTGCGCCATGGAGCGATAGTGGAACGGTTCGGGGGTGTCCGCTGTGTGCCCGTGGCCACGGCGGTCGAACATGATCACCCGGTGATGCTCACGCAGCAGGTCGGGAACTTCGGACCAGGAGCACGCACTCGAGAGCAATCCGCCGTGAAGCAGCAGTATCGGGGACAGGTCTGTCCGATCGTCAGAGACCCAGGTCGGATGACCGTGAACATCGACGTATGACTCCACGGCATCCTCCTCTCCAACGGCGGCAAGTGGTTGCACCAGATGGATGTAGAACTTGTAGCGAAACGAGCCTAGCGAGGCCCTGCTCCCGGGTTATGGTCCTGCCGCCGACTGCGCCACCTTCCCGACACCTCGGGCACGCCGCTGGGTTTGACGGGACCTCTTGAATGTTCTCAGCGGGGAGCCGAAAATGTAGGGGGTGACCGGTCTCGTGTCCGTGCGACATCCCACGACTGACGATGCCGTGCAGGTGGGTGAGACACATGCCTCTGCGTGGGAAGAGGGTTATTCGACGCTCTTCGACCCCAACGATTTTGTGGAGCTCGTGGGTGTCCGTCGGACCATGTGGATCCGGATTCTCGCCGATCCCGAGTTCGACCTCGAGAACATGCTGGTCGCAGAAAGTGACGGCCACGTCGTGGGGTACTCGCATTTCGGCACCACCGATGAAGACGAGACACAAGGCGAGGTCTTCGGTTTCTATGTCCACCCTCGGGCCTGGGGCACTGGCGTTTCGTCCGAAATGATGATGGCCACGCGAGTGGAGCTAGGAGCGCGCTCGCTGCGTCCTGTAATCGTCTGGACTCACGCTGGCGCCGAGCGAGCCCGCGCGTTCTACGAGAAATCAGGCTTCGTGCTCACCGGTCGGGAGCGGGCCAACACGGTGAATCCCGGGGCGATCGAGGTGCCTGAGGTCGAGTACTCCTTGCACGACGGAAAAGACGCGTGCTCTCCATTGCGGCATAAGGGGTGCTCCCGACGAACCCAACCGAATGACCTGGGTCACACGCTCCAGAGAGATCAGGCCGAAGCTCTGCATCGCCCAGCGAAACACGACAGAGCGATGTGACTCACCTTCCGCTGCCCGCCGATCCGCACGTCGAGGGGGACGCATCCCCGGAGTCGACCGTCGGTGAACCGGAAGCTCTGGGGAAAGACAAGCCGATCCCATCTTCGGTGAGCATGGGCCGTCTCCCCGAGGGGCGACGTGTCGAGATGGTTCTCGAAAGTGCGACCATCCCGCCCACAGTTTTCGATCGCCTCCAACCCTGCTCAAGGCTGAAGTTACTCAGCGGTGTCCCTGGAGTCGGGCGAGGCACGCAGCCACAGGTAAGGCTTGCTTCATTGACCTCCATGCCAACGATTCCTCAGATGTCGTGAACGTCATACGGAGTGAGGTCCATGCCGTTCAACGCGGCACTTGAGCCGTTGGATAACGCCTTCCCGTTCTCATCCGCCAGGAGTTGCGTGAGTAGCGTTTCGATACGCTCAAGTCGCTGCGTCCCTCTCGTTCGTCTTTTCCTGGACGAAGTAGCTGGCAATCGTCGCGGTCAAAACGCCGATCAAGCCGATACCCACGAGCATCATGAACACGGCTACGCCTTGCCCGAACGGTGAGACGGGATAGCGATCCCCGTAGCCGACAGTCGTGACGGTCTCGATGGACCACCACAGGCCTTGGCCGAAGTTGTGGATGTTCGAGCCCTTGGCGCTGCGCTCCGCGATGGTGACCAGTCCGGCACAAGCAAAAATGATCGTGGCCGCGGCGAGGACGACGAAGTGAAATCCGTTGTGCGTGAAGATCGATTTGCCCCGACGCAAGACCTCTCCCACGACCACGGCGATTCGGGACAAGCGAAGGAGCCGAATGAGTCGCCCCATCCTCAGTGGCCGGAAGAACGGGACCGCGACAATCAGCAGGTCTAGTAGATGGGTCTTCACGAAGTGCCATCGGTCCGGAGCAAGTGACAACTTGATGATGTACTCCAGCGCAAAGAGTGCCCACACCGTGTAGTCGATGGTGGCAAATGTTTCTGCCATCGAGCCATGCAACTGGACGACGAGAGGTACGACTAGGACTGGCAACCACGCGATGGTGATGACCAGCATCGGAAGATCGACAGCCTTCGCGAAGGCGTCATAGCGGGCCTGCGACTTGATCATGAAGGCTCCCAGCGCCACCCGTCATTGTCGGCACAGGTGATCGCTTCGCCATCGCCAGCCACTCCACTCGCGCCGTGGTCTGAGTCACGGCAATACTCGCCGGGCTCGTAGCAGTTGCCGCCATCGGTCAGCGGATGACAGCTGACGGCAGGTACCGCTGTCGTGGGCGGCGGGGGCGGGACTGTGGTTGGCGGGACGGTCGCCGTCGATGGTGGCGGTGGAACCGTCGTTGGCGGGGCGGTCGTGTTGGGCGCTGGGAGCGCCTCCACAGCGGTAGTCGGGCTAGTCGAGAGCCCACACGCCTTGTTGAGCGCGAGCAGGCTTGCGTTCTTCGGAACGCGTATGGGCTTCGCTCCGGAGCGCATCGCATACGTCGTTCCCTTGCTCACAACGAAGATGGTCGCTCCCTTAGGACACGGGTGCGTGACTGTCAAGATGGACGAGGTACAGGCTGTCACCCCCGCCTTTGTGACATTCTTGTGGGCAGTGGCCGCGCTGGTGCATTGAACGGTATGGGCATGCTTCTGAGCGGATGTTGACGCGGATGCTGCCAGAGGCGTACCTAAGGCGATGCACGAGAGCGCCAATAGGAATACACCGCTGAGGATGCCTCGCCTCATTGCCCCGCCTTTCCCAGCGCCAGCGCACATCTGGCCCGGTGTCGATCTAGGACATCATTTCAGGTATCGGGTCGGGGGTTCGTACCACTTGACTGGCCTGACACGGATTATCTCCGCCCACGATCTGCCAGTAGTGGCACTTGGAAGGCGGGGTCACAACCTGCCAGGTCGCCCCCGCGGACCCCTGGACGGGGTGACTTCTGCGGAAGAACGCAGGTATCCAAGTCCAGGAAATGAAGGTGAACCTACGGAAATCGAGGCACCTCCCATGAGCGTTTCAACGATCACTCGATTTCACGCTGCCGAGGGCAGGGAGACGATTCTCCTTGAACTGCAATCCGAAGGGCGACGGCGCATGCTCGCGGCGGAGGGCTGCGAGTCGTTCGACATCCTCCATGATCTGGCCGATGAACGATCCTCTGCTCTTGTCCAAACTCGGTCCTCCCGCGAAGCACACGATGCTGCGTTTGGCGAGTTGATCATGGCGAGCGGTCACCTGGACAAGGTTCTCGCGACTCTTGACGAGGGAGTTGTGCAGACCTTCTACAGCGTCGTCACCTGACCGAGACACCCGCCTCGTTTGCCGACGCCTCAGCGATACGCTTCCGGTCCAGGACGAAAGGCGGTTTCGGTATGAGCTTTCTGCGTGGCTTCCTTCCGAGGCCGGTACGGCGTGCCATGCATCCGGTAAGGAGCACCATGGGATCAGTGAAACGCCGGGCCACACCAAAGCCCATTCGCAACGCGCAGTACGCGCGGCATCCTGTCGGCACTGCGTCCACGTATGCCGGGCGGAAGGCACAAAGAGAGCGCCCCATCAGGACCTCTCAACGCTACGAATCAGCCGTTGCGTCTGCTCAGAGCCTCAATCAGGCATAACGGGGCTAGGCATCGCTCCAGCATTTCCTAGCTATCAATGGCATTATGCCCCGACCATTCGGATCGGAGGTGCCTCCCTTGAAGGTTCGTGGTGTGTCTCGGACAGCTCTCGTGTGTCTCGCTACGTCGGTAGTGGTCCTTTGGGCAGTGGGATTCGCGCCTCTGGCGTCGGCGAGCCTCCGCAACACGGCCCCACCGCCATCGGGACCACCGACGACCGGATACTGGGAGGTCGCTCTGGACGGAGGCGTCTTCGCATTTGGGAACGCCCCCTACTACGGCTCAATGGGAGGACGGTCCTTGAACGGCGCCATGTCGGGAATCGTGGCAACCCCTGATGGCAATGGCTACTGGCTGTTCGCCTCTGATGGGGGAGTCTTCACCTTCGGCGATGCCCCGTTCTTGGGTTCTCCCGCCACACCAAGCAATGCTCGCATTCCAAGCAGGGCCGTCGTTGGAATGTCCGCGACGCCTGACGGAAAGGGTTACTGGCTCGTCAACGCAAGCGGAAATGTCTTCGCTTTCGGAGACGCAGGATATCTGGGAGGACTCGGCGGCCAGTCGCTCAACAAGCAGATCGTTGGTATGGCGGCGACTCCCGACGGCAAGGGCTACTGGCTTGTCGCTTCGGATGGTGGCGTCTTCGCCTACGGCGACGCGCCCTTTTATGGCTCAATGGGTGGCCAATCACTCAATCAGCCCGTGGTCGGCATCGTTTCAGACAAGTCAACCGGCGGCTATTGGCTGGTGGCATACGACGGCGGAGTATTCGAGTTTCATGGTGGGTTCTTCTGCGGCAGCCCAGGAGGCAACGGCTACATCGGGATCGTCGGCATGGCCCTCAATGCGCCAGACCAGGGTTACTGGGAGGCCGATTCCAAAGGAGGTGTCTTCCTCGTTTCCGCGTCCTGCAATACGCCCTACTACGGCGACCTTGGCGGGAAGACCCTCAACGCTCCTGTCGTGGGCATCGCGAAGCTGACCGATCTCGGCCGTCGTCTGCGCGCCCTGTAATTGCCGATTCAGACTGTCCCCGTACGCCGGGTTGGTGGCACAGTTCTGAGAAATGAAACGCAGGTTTCTGAGGTGCCCAAAAAGGGAAAACCAACAAGATGACTGAGCAGCAGGACAACACGCCGCCCGGTCTGAGGCAGCGGATGGACCGACAGGTTCAGCGCATTGGTCCGCTGCGCACCGCTGATCGATGGGCACTCCGACACCCGGTCGGAAATGCACTTTGCTTCGTTCTCCTCGGCGTGTTCTTTGCCGTGTTGGCATCGATTCAGTTTCATTCTTGGATATTGGGTGTCCTGGCTGGCGCAGCTATCGCCCTGCTGGCAGTTGCTTCATCGAGGAACACGCATCGCCGCCGAGTCCGAAATGGGACGTCGGCAGAATACGACCCGCCTCCGCGGTAGTTCGCCGTCGTTCGCTTGGGGTGCCCCCGTTCGCCGGGACTGGGCGCCTCGGTGATTCCGTGGGCGGCGTTTAGGATCGCGTTCTTGGAAGCGGCATTTCAGGAACGACGAGGGAGGAGGCATCACGTCGGACTTCATCCTTGTACCTGGTGCAGGCGGCATAGCCACGCCCTATTGGCACAGCGTGAGCGCCCAACTCGAGAATGCTGGTCGTCGCGCCGTTGCCGTTGACCTCCCCGGTCCGGACCCAGAGGCAGGACTTCCTGACTACGCCGACTTGATAGTCGGTGCCATCGAGAGTTGTGATGCGCCGGTGGTGGTGGCGCAATCGATGGGTGGATTCAGCGCCGTGATGGCTTGCGATCGAATTCCAGTCGGCAGGCTGATTCTGGTCAACGCAATGGTTCCTGCGCCCGGAGAGACGCCCGGGGAATGGTGGGCGGCCACTGGCGCAATCAACGCCCGGATCGCTGCCGCTGAGGCTGGCGGATACGACACCGAATTCGACCTCAAGACGTATTTTCTCCACGACCTCCCGCCAGCAGAGGCTGCTGCGGTACTGGCCAACCCGGGGGATGAAGTCGACATCGCCTTCGGTCAACAATGCGATATCGAGAGATGGCCGGACGTTGCGACTTCGGCGGTCGTCGGGCGAGACGACCGCTTCTTTCCTGTCGAATTTCAACGGCGGCTCCTGCGCGAACGCGTCGGCGTCGATCCAATCGTTGTTCCCGGAGGCCACCTCTTGGCGCTGGCTAACCCCAGCGCACTAGTTCATGCACTCCTTCAAGTGACCGACGGTTAATCACCCGGATCGCTGCCTCCCACGCGTGTCCTTTTGGGTTTTCGGCCTCCGCCCGGATGGGGTTGCCCCAGTACGCCGGGAAGGGGTGCACGTCGCCGGGTTCGATTGGTTAGTAGCCAAGGCGCCCCCGAGTCGAGCCGTTGCTGGCAGATGGTCTACGACCGCAGCCTGCAGGCCAACGATTGCCCTGAAGCGCCATCGTGGACCGGTCGGTCGTTCTCGCCGAGACGCGACCGCTGGTGGAGGGTGTGGGCCTGTCCGGAGCATCTTGAGGGTCTGACGGAGGCTCCCGTCACTCCACCCGCAGGAGCTTGGCGGGCCGCGCTCGCGCCGCGACCAACGCGGGGCCAATCGCCAGGACGACGGCACCCACCAGGACCGTCACACTCAGGCTTGCGATCACCCACGGCTCGACGACCGGTTCAGGCACGACGCCGACGTTGAGAGCGAAGGCCTTCCAGACAATCCGACCAAGGGCTACGCCGACCGGGATACCCACGACAAGGCCCACCAGGGTTACTGTCGTCGCCTGCCAGTACACCGTTGCTCCGACCTGGCGGCTCACGAACCCGAGCGCCTTGAGCAATCCCATCTCACGCCGCCGCCGGCCGACGCTCACGATAAGTAAGTGTGCCAGGGTCGCTGCGCCGAAGATGGCCAAGATGAGCCCGAGAATCAGTGGGAAGTCGACCGCTTCGCCAAAATTGACGAGCGTCGTCGGCGTGATCGGCGTCCCGACGTAGTTCCGATCGACGGAGATGATGTGTTCGATCGCCAAATGGCCCGGACCGCCATTCGTGGAACTGGCCATCACCGCGTTGTT
Source organism: uncultured Acidimicrobiaceae bacterium (assembly GCA_963744045.1). Classification (GTDB taxonomy): domain Bacteria; phylum Actinomycetota; class Acidimicrobiia; order Acidimicrobiales; family RAAP-2; genus Bog-473. Next base: position 554,691 of record CAVUSB010000001.1, on the reverse strand, counting down.
AGCGAGTATCGAGTCGATGCATGGCCTTTTGGCGGCGCCTGGCGGACACGCCGCCTGCTCGTATCCGCCGAGGGTCAGCACGGCACCCGTACCTAGCCCGACCTCTCCGTCGCCAACACCCGTCGGGAGCGCCGCAGCCCCAACAACCCGGAGCGGTACGGTGCGCGCGTGGCCGGCATGCGGCGCGAATCGAACTGGCACGACCGCGCCCTGGTGAGTGCCGATAAGGCGCATGGTGGTCGATCCCAACGCGATCTCCCCGGAGCGTGCTGGAAGCCGACCATCGATCGCCACCAAAAGAGGCAAGCCACGAACGGCGGCAAAGGCGGCCCCTTGGATGCGCAAACCATGAATGGAGATGGGCGCGCCAGTGACCAGCGTGATGCGGTCGATCCCCACGTGGCGTTCGAGCCCTCGGATTATTTGGTGCTGATCGGCATCGCCGCTCGAGGTGCTCGAGGTGTTCGCCGTTCCGTAGATGATCACCTGGTAGCTGTCGCCGAAGAGTGATGGCGTGGAGTCGAGATGGGTGAGGCTCGACCCGAATACGGCGGTGCCGCACAGCGCAGCAACAGCGAGTCCGGCGCCCAGGAGGGCCGTGGCGACCGGGGCAGAGGCAGCGCCCCGCCCGCGTTCAAGCGCGTTACGCACCCCGACCACCATGCTGGGAGGAGCACCCACCGCCGCGACGGATCGTACGACGGCCGACGAGCGAGACCGGACGCCTTGGGGTCGTCCCCGTGCGGCACGCACCGACGGCAAAACCCCGAGGGCGAGTACGACCATCATGGTGACGAACGCTCCGAGCAGAAGGACAGGTCCATCGAATCGAAGGCCCGTTGACGGCTCAGCTAGGCGAGCGTCGCCGACGGGTGCGAACGGGGAAAGGACGTAGGCGAGGGCCAACGCCCCAGCAGCGCCGATCAAGGCGACGAGCAAGGTCGATGCCATGCCCAGTGCCACCAGGACGCTCCGGCCGAGCCCGAGCGCCTGGAGGACGGGGAACTCGTCGCTCTCCACCCGGCGGGTCCGGCTCAGCGCCTGCCCGACCACGGCCGCCCCGGCCAGCGCGGCCAGCGCCGCCAGCAGCCACCAGCCGACCGCCTGGGGATGGATGGAGCCGGCGATCAGCACTTCGGGAGTACTCAGGTCGGAGATGCTGTCGGCGCCGAGTGACCTGGCGTAGGTCTTGAATGCGTCGACGTCGGCAGCTCCATGTCGCAGATTCACGAGGTAGAAGAACCCCGATGTCGTCTTCGGCAACACGGAACGGGCGAAGGCCGGTGTCGTGTAGACGTCGTAGAACGGGGTGGCTCCGGCCTGGAACTCGTAGGCGGCCGCCTCTATGCCGACGACGTGGAACGAGACGAACGGCCCCCTGGGAGGGGCCCGCGCCAGTGGCGTTGTTGACCGCTTCCGATTGGGAGGCCGCATACATCCGCATTCGCAGGACGCTCCCGATGTGGACCCCGTTGTCTCGCTGCAGATTGAACGAGGCCAAAATTTGGTCGGGCGACGATGGGTTGGGCATCCTGCCGGCGACGAGCTTGACGGTTCGAGACATCTCCGTAGGCGGCACGTACACGACGCTGAAGTTGTTGTTGTCGATCGGGTGCGCGCATGCGCACACGGGTTGACCGTTGTAGGCAACCGGCGCAGTCGTAATCGAGGTCACGGCGGGGTACCGGGCGAGTTGCGGGAGCGGCGAGCCGTTGAAGACGACGAAGTCGTAGCCGTGGGTCCGCACGAAGCTGGGAAAGGCTGACGCCGTGCGTCTGCCCGCCGCCGCCGACGCTATGACAACGCCTCCGACGACCGAGACGAGGACCGCCAACGCCAACCACGATCGCCATCGTCGACGCAACTCGGCTCGGAAGATCAGTCTGAGCGCGTCCAAGGACCCGTCACCTTCCCCTGGCGGTACCGGTTGCCAGTCCAGCCTGCGCATCGCCTCACCAGATCAATCCGTCCATGTCGACCGCCTGTGCTCAAGTTCTCACGCGCGCGTGGCGCCACGGTACGCCTCCAATGCAGGCTAAGTCGACGGGGGTGTCAGGCTCCAGGGTGGCACCCCCCCGTCACCGTGGTGGTGCTTCCTTCACCTTGTACCTGTCGATCCTTCGGGCCGTTGCCGCTGTGAATCCCGAAGTCGAACTGCGCGGCTCTGCTAGCCAGCTGATAGCCGCCGTTAGGGCCGTAGCTGCCCCCGTTCGCCGGGAAGGCGACACCGCTACATAGCTTTTGATTCTCTCGATTGGTGCCTCGCGCTCCATATCGGTTTCAGCTCTCACGCGCTCGAACTCCTCCCCGAATCGAACGTTTGCGTGGAGACCCAAAGGATCTTCGTGGAAGTGCAAGAAGGCCTTCGACCGACGGTAGAAGACGCCAGGCCTCTTCTCGACCAGGCCAGGCACCGATCGGAGCCTTGAAGTAGCGGCTCAACTTCTTTGAGCGTCTCAGATGTGGCTTGCCGCATGTTGTGTCACGCTATTTCGGTACATTCCCGAGTGTCCCCGTCCGACGGCTGGGAGCGGCTGGCCGGCCGTCAGTGGCTTCGAAGCGCGGCAGAGTGTCAGGCTGTAGGCATCCCTGAGTGAGTTCTTTGGAGGGTGCCCGATGCCCACTGCCCTAGAGACGGTTCAAGACTTCATGGCTGCCTTCATTGAGGCCTGGCCATCTGCTGACGCCACGGCCCTTGGGCCATTCTTCAGCGAGGACGCCCTGTATCGCAACGGTCCGCTGGACCCAGTGAGAGGACGCGTGGCCATCGAATCGACCTTCTCCCAGTTCATGAAAGTAGGTGGTGAGGTCGATGTCGAAATGATCCACATGATGGCCGAAGGTCCGATTGTCATGACAGAGCGCATCGACCACCTCACGAGGGCCGACGGTGCAACCGCTTCCTTGCCCATGATGGGTGTCATCGAGGTCCACGATGGGCGCGTTACCGCCTGGCGGGACTACTTCGACCTCAGCCAGTTCGCTGTCTCAAATCCAAGGGGGAAGCTGACCCCATTCGGTCGAAGCATTGGAGCCCGAGGGGGTGCCCCAGTTCGCCGGGCTGGGGTCGCCCGCCGCGCCGAAAAGGACTCGTTAGCATCGTTTTGATGCCTTCCCTGCCTGAGCCGGAGTGGCTTTATCGGAGGATGCTGGACTCTGTACATGAAGCGGTTCGTGTCCTCTCGGTGTCCTCCCCACTCGAAGTGGCGTTCGCAGTTCCTACAGCGCGCCCAGACTTTGGAGGGCGAGCTTCGTGCCGACCCCCATCCCAAGCCCGGTCACTGAAAGTACCTATTCAATGAGTTCGGAGTTCCGGACCAGGCCGTCGCCAGGGCAGCCAATGTGGTTGCTGAGGTTGAGCGTTACGAAGCGACGGGCGAACTGCCCGATGGTGTCCAACACCGCGAATCCGACCGGCGACGAGACTGACCCAGTACGCCGGGACTGGGTGCCACACTGCGGCACTTTCGGGATACCCACCATGCGATGATTTAGCGGTGAATGAGCGACGACAAAGAGGCAATGGGGCCTGATGCGCAAAAGCAAGTGGGATGTTCAGTTCTCCTTCCAGGTCGGCACCTCCGAGGTCCACGAGGTCACCGTTCAATGGTTCCAGTGGAGCGGGCATGAAGTGGTCCCCTTTGTTCCCTTCGTACCAGGCCGTGACCCATCCACCGGGATCGATAACTCCAGCCCAGAGAAAAACACTGCCTGCCACGATGAAAACTGGGCCCAAAATCAGAAGCGCAATCGAACCTCAGCAGCACCGTTGCTCCATGGCGACAGTCACCCACTCCGTCACAATGCTCACCGTCCCGCCGTACGAGAGCAGTCTCGGATGTCCGGGCCTAGACCTCTTGAACGAGGTGGCCGTCAACGTAGGCACGGATCGTTTGCTTGTGAAACGCGGAATATGGGATTTGCCGCTGCTTTTCGATTGCGACCTGGTGGATTTCATGGTCGCCGACAGGTAGCTCCCACCGCCGAACCATCTTGAGTCCGACTACCAAGTGCCAGTGAAGCTTTTCGACCCATCGAGAGCACAAAGAGCTATCGCCTGCTTGCCAATGCCCGAGTGCTGAGGGCTTGGTTTGCTTTCTTCGGACTGTGCTCTCTGGCGGTTGTATCGCCGCCTTGGTCGTGGCGCCTCTGAGGAACTCCAGACTGCCCCCTAAGCGCGGGTACGTGAGGCACTACGGATCGGCGGACCAAGTCACGCCCCCATCATGAGTCACCAGGACAACCGGAGCGAGCGGGGCGGACGGGCTTGTGGTGGCGAAGCCACCTCCGACCGCCATGCACTCTTCGGCAGTTGAGCACGACACGCCAGACAGTCCAGCCGCCACGGTTGGAACCACCTGGGAGACCCAGGTCTGCCCGCCGTCGGACGTAGTGAGTATTGAGCGCACCACGCCCCCACGCGGCAACACTCCACCGCCGACGGCCACACAGTGGGCCTGGGTCACGCAGGAGACGCCAGTCAAGAAGTTCGTGTCTGAGGGCAGCGTCTCCGGTGTCCATTCCCCTCCACCATCCACACTGGTCCAGATGTATCCCGACGGACCACCGTCTGGGACGAGGGAGTCTCCGACGATGAAACACGTCGAGACGCTCGGACATGAGACCCCACCCGCGCCGGGGAACCCCTCTGAAGTGACTGGCGGCACACTGGCAGCGGTCCAGGTTCGACCCGCGTTCGACGTGGTGAGGATGGTCGTGGAGGCCCCTGACGAGCCACCGCCGACGGCGATGCAATGCTCTTGGGTGCTGCAAGTCACCAGGGCGAGGCTCTTCTCCCCGACCGGAAGCGGAACCAGTTTCCATCGACTTCCAAACTGGGTCGATACCAGCGCGACGCCAGACAATCTGTCCACGCTGGAGCCGACCGCCATGCAGAACCCCTTGACGGGACACGAGATGCTCGTCAGCTGGCCGACCCCCTTCGGCATCTTGGAAACGACCGTCCAGCTCCGGCCACCATCGTCAGAGCGAATCGCAGCGCCAATGTCGGTGGTGCCGACAATCCTGCCTCCGACCGCCATGCAGAGATGGGAGGTTGGACACGTCAGAGCCGTTGGTTGCGCGCTCGGCAGCGCCGAACAGGGTGCTCGCCCATGCGGCCCCGCCATCGGTCGTCCTGGCGGCGATAGAGGCAAGTGGAACTGTGACCCCCTGTCCGCCTACAGCGACGCAGATTTGCGGCGATGTACAACTCACGGCAGTGAGAGTCACCGGCAACGCACTAGGCACGGACGCGCCACCTACGTGGTGGTGGGTCTGCGCGGCGGCGGGAGTGGCCAGCATGACACTCAGGGCGGCGCTCGCTGCGGAAATGAGCCAGAACCGACCTCGTGTCCGCTCGTACACAATGTGAATGTTACGGACTCAAAGTCATGATCGCAGAAGTGCCGCTGCGCCATCACGCAGGCATGACACGGGCGTGCAGGGGTAGAGAGAAAGGGTGCCCCGGAACAAGCCGTTCGACTGGCTTTACGTTTCATGCATTGGTCTCGTTGGGGCCGGTGTGGCGATAGCGGGGACCCAACACAATCTGGATGGCTTCATAGCGGGTGGCCTCGCCTTCGCAGTAGGGCTGGTTGGGTTGGTTGGGCTGGCATACGACAGCCGTGGCCCGAAGGAGTCCGAGGACACATAGCCCCTACGCCGGGAGGGGGGTCACCCGTCGTTATCGTTGTCCTGCCCCGCGATGAACTCGACGGCTGCGACGGCGCCCTCGGTTCGGAGGCGACAGCGACGGTCGGCGGTGGTGGTCTCGGTGGTGAGGTCGAGTAGGCGGCGCAGCCGCAAGGCCAGCTCGAGGCGACCGAATCGGCGCGACCTAGTTAGAAGGGGGTGGCAGTTCGCTTCACCATGATCAGCCGCGGGTAGAGGTTCAGTATCTCGGCTGGCACGAGCCACTCACGATAAGACTTGCCTTCCTCCACCCACTCCCACTCGGAAAGGTCAGCCTCGCCAATATCGACCATGAGCACCCACTCGCCCGCTGCCCCCTCGTTGCTGTCGAGTGGCCGGTCGGACACCCAGACACCGCGGTATCGCTCGGCGGTCATGTAGGTGCCCTCGGCATCACGAAATCCCTCAGCGATGATCGTGGGGGCAGCGTCGGTGCGGTGGTAGACGTTCAATGGTGTTGCGCGAGTACCGCATAACTAGCAGGTGAAGGAACGCCGTGGTTCGCGTCGTTTTGCTATTTTCCCAGCTCGTGGGCGCTGAGGGACTCGAACCCCCGACCTGCTGGTTGTAAGCCAGCTGCTCTAACCAACTGAGCTAAGCGCCCGAGTGCACGAGCCATTCTGGCCCACCGGCGGCCGCTCCCCCGTCAGGGCGCACCGAGCGTTAGGGCAACTCCCGGGCCAACGTCGTGCTCCACGGGCGGGCCAGGGCCCGGAGCTCCGCACAGCGTTCTTCGCCCAACACGGCATAGGGCGCCGCAGCCAGCGTGTCGGTCCCCTGTTCGAGTGCTCGGCGCTGGCTCGCTCCCCACTCCGAGAGGCGGAGTTCCTCACCCTGCTCCAGCCAGCCTCGCACCCGCAAGGCGTCGACTGCCCCGTCCCAGGCGTCCTGGGGCCACCCTCGCGTCGAGCGCAGGATGTGCTCGGGCACATCACCAGCCGCCGCGTGAGTCACCAGGGCCTCGAGACCGGACAATCCCCGCACGACGAGCTGCGCGATATGGCCGTCGCCGCGGTACTCGCGCAGGATCGACTGCGCGTGCCAGAGCACCAGGTGCGGCGCGGTGGGCCATACGACGTCGATGTGGGCGGCGGCCAGCGGTCGGCCCTCCACCCGCCGACCGGCCTCCTCGGCGGCGTGGCGCGCCAGCTCGGCGGCCCGGTACATGTCGTCCGACGACAGGATTTCGTCGCCCAACAGGCGCCGGAACGCCGCATCGACAGCGCGGAAGCGCGCTGCCACGAGCGCCACCGGCGTCGTCGCCTGCCAGGCCGCGGGGATCGCCGCGTGCACGAGCTCAGGGTTGAAGTTGAAAAAGGTGGAGACGACTACGTCGGCGGTCACGGCCCCCATGGGCGCCGCCCTCGACGCGAAGTAACCCGCCCGTCCCGTGATGCCCAGTCGAGCGTACGCTTCCGCGGCCTCGGGGACGAAATAGATCATGCCGTGCAGGGGCTCCAGGGTCCGCCACGTCTTGCGCGCCAACAGCGCGCCGGCCTCCTCGCCCGCGCCGCCCACCCCGTCGTCGTCCCTCACAGGGCCGACTCCCCCAGCAGCCGGTCAGCCAGCGGTCGCGTGGCCGCCACGACGGGCCGTCGGGTCGACGCCTCGCGCACGATGAGGTCCCTGCCCTCGCGCTCGCCTTCGGACGCACCGACCTCGCGGCAGATGAGCAACCCCGCCAGGTAGTCCCAGCTGTAGAGGGTGCTGCCTCCCACCACCAGATAGGCGTCCAGCACGCCCTCGGCGACCGCGCAGCACTCGAGGGATGCAGCGCCGAGCGCCCGGTACTGCCCCCAGCCCGGGTGCAAACCGGGAAACCCCGAGATCCCCACGATGGCGGCGCCGAGATCCTCGCACCTCGAAGGAGCGATGGCCCGACCATCCTTCTCCGCCCCGTCGCCTCGCACCGCGGCGTAACGGACGCCGCTGGCCTGGTTGGTGACGACGCCGACGCGCGGTCCTTCGGCGTCGAGCACGCAGATGCTCGTGGAGAAGAAGGGCACCCCACGATGTGCGTTGGTGGAGCCGTCGATCGGGTCGATCACGGCGAGCAGGCCGGAACCCCCGTCGCCGGTCGTCCCGGACTCCTCGGAGAACACGGTCAGGCCGGCTCCGTGCAGGATGGGCAGGGCCGCCCCGTCGGCGGCCAGGTCGAGGCGGTACTGACCCGGCTTCCCTCCGCTCGGTCCCCAGTCCTCGAGCACGTCGAGCGCGCCACGCACGGCGTGGACCGCTTCGTCGAGCACTTCCAGGAGGCGAACGTCGTCCACGGGTGAGGAACCCTACCGGCCGGGTATCGCCCCAGCCCACCTCATCGCCTGGTCGCCCGCCCGCCCACGCCCATTAGGCTTTCTCAGCTGTGGCTGCCATTGACGTCGCGGGTTACGTCGCCGACCTGAAGGATCATTCCGTCGACCACGGATTCCACGTGCACGACGAGCGGCACTTCGTCGAGACATATTCGTTGCGGCAGGTCTGGGAGGTGGACCTGCATCCCGAGGAGGGGTGCGGCGGCCCTCTCGACCTGCACCTCGCACTCGACGTCGACCCCCGCGTCCTCCTCTCCTTCGAGGACGCCGTCGTCCTCCTCTCCGAGGACGAGGAGCCTCCCGACGAGTTCCATTTCCCGTTGACCTTCACCTGGGCGCTCCCGCCACTCCCCCGCGGGCCCGATCTCCTTCGCCTCGCCATCGACCTGGCCGGGGTCGGCGGCATCGAGCTGCCGCTCGAGGTCTCGGCCATCGACTCCTTTGCTGACGCCACCGAGGGTTCGGAGCGCCGCCTCAGCATCGTGGCCCGGCATCCGGTCTCCCTGGCCCGGGTGCTGAGCGGCGAGGAGCTCCTCTGCGACGTCTTCGACCGTGCCCTCGCCGTGAGCCGCTTCCTGCTCGAGTCCGCCGAACGCTGGCTGGGCTGAGGTGCGGCGCGCCGGGCGCCCCGGTGCACTCCGGGTCGTGGCGGTGGTGGCGCTGGCGGCCGGCGCCGCCGTGGGCTTGAGCGCCTGCAGCAGTCAGGGCGGCCAGGACCTGGCGCGGCAGGCCTGCGTCCACGTCAACTTGTCGGTGGCGGACTATCAGCGTGCCGAGGACCCTGCCACGTCGGCGGACGCCGCCGCGCGGCTGCAGAAGGAAGCCGATCAGGAGCTGCGCGACGCCCTCCCCCTGGCCGCCGCCGCCAACTCCGCCGATGGTTCGTGGAACTCGCTGATGACGACCATCTCCGAGGGCGCCAACATCGACGAGGGACACCTCGTTCCCGCTTTGCGCGCTCAGTGCGTCGTCGCCAACTCGAATCCGAACGTCAACCCGCAGTCACCGAGCTCGAACAGTGGGAGTGGCGGGACCACCACGCAGCCCCAGAACGTGAACCCGGCGCCGGCCTCACCCGCCGGCTGAGACCGAGGTGGTCGACGTCGTGCCGCCGGACATCTGGCTTCGCCCGGCCGCCACAATGGGCGGAACGATCGCCGGCGCGAGAAAGACGCCACCCTGGGGGGTGAAGTGGACGCCATCGTTGACGGTCCGGATCACCACGCCTTGGACAGTGCTGGCGTACCGGCCGCCCGGACACGCAGCCTTGTCGAGATCGTCCACCGAGACGGTCCGAGGGTGCTCGGCGGCAATCTCGCGGATCATCCGGTTGTAGGCGTCCCGGCGCGCCGGAGCGTCCTCCGGCCACGCAGCGCCGTCGGGTTGTTCGGGCTCGTCGGTGCACGGGGCGGTGAGGAACACCATGGGGAGTCCGGCCGCGTTCACCACGTCGGCCGCCTTCTGGAGCTGCGACTTGATGTAGGCCGCAAAGTTCGGCTGCAGAATGTTCTCCCACTTCCCCTCGTACAGGCGGTCGACGAGCTCCCAACGCCCCGCACCCTCCACGACCACGTTCGGATGGAGTTGGGCGATCTCTTCGGCCCATTGGGTGGCCCAGGGAATGACCTCACTCGGGGGGTCGTTCGGCGCAGGAGGCCCGCCACAGGCCGGCACCACGGTGTCCACCGCGCCCATGTCCTGGACTTCGGTCCCGTCGGCCACCCCACAGCCGAGAATGGCGCGGTCGTACAGGACATAGTCGTAGGTGTCCTGGACCGGGACCTCGCCCAGGCCCTCGCCGAGGGTCTCGGCGATGGAGTCGCCGACGAGCAACACCTTGACCGGAGGCCCCGTGGTCGTGACGGGCGGCACGGTCGTCGTCGTTGTCTTGGTCGTGGTCGGCGACGAGCCCGTCGTGCCGCCGCCGGCGGGCGGCGCGGTGCTGGCGATGGCCGTCGTCCCCGTGGTGGCCGCGATCACGGCCACCACGACGGCGCCCACACCGGCGGGCACGATCAGCCAGGCCCGCCACTGGCTGACGAACGTCCCCATTCGGATCGGGCGCTCGACGAGGTGGAAGGAGGCGACCGACACGACAAAGGTGACGGCGACGCGCACTGCGAAGAGCTCGTACCCGTAGAGACCCGTCCGCTCGTGGTCGAGCCATATGAAGATGGGCCAGTGCCAGATGTAGAGCCCGTACGAAATACGCCCCACGTAGCGCACCGGGGACCACGACAGCAGCCGCGGGACGATGCTGCGCGGCGCGGCGACGGCCGCCAGGATGACACTGGCCACCGACAACCCAATGAGGAAGAAGCCACCCGAGTAGGGGAAGGTGGACGTGGACGTGGTCAGCACCCACAGGGTGACGGCGCCCGCGGCCCCGAGGATGCCCGCCACCCCACAGAGCAGCAGCCCGGTCGAGCTCTGCGGACGCCACAGCTCCCCCTTGGCCAGCCGGCCCGTTTCGTGGCTGCGCTGGGTGACGAGGACGAGCCCCACGGCCAGCGCACACCCGATGAAGAGGCACTGCGAGCGGGTGTCGGTCCCGAGATAGGCCCGGTTGGTGTTGAGACCGCCGTCGTAGACGTGGTGCATCCAGAGGGCTGACGCGACGGTGGCCGCGCAACACAAAGCGAACAGGGCGCGCAGGCTGCGGGTGACGCGCATGACCCCGAGCACGACCAGCGGCCAGATCACGTAGAACTGCTCCTCCACCGCAAGTGACCAGGTGTGCAGCAACGGCGAGGAAGCGGACGTCTCGTTGAAGTAATTGGAGTTGACGAGAATGAAGTGCCAGTTGCTCACGTAGAGGAGCGTGGCCAGTGCATCGAGGCGCAGGGCCCCGTACGTGCCCTTGGGGACGATCACGGACGCGAAGAAGGCCACGAAGAGCAGCATCATGAGGAGCGCCGGGAGCAGGCGGCGGGCCCGGCGGGCCCAGAAGGCGCCGAGCTTGATCGTCAGCGCCTGTCGCCATTCCCCCAGGAGAAGGGAGGTGATGAGGAATCCCGAGAGCACGAAGAACGCATCGACACCCATGAAGCCCCCGTCCATGTGGGGGATCCCGCCGTGGAACATCATCACGGCCAGGACGGCGCAGGCCCGCATGCCGTCGAGCGCGGGGAGGTAGGTGAGACGAGTGTGCGAGACCGCGCTCTCGTCGTCCTGCATGGGGCCCATCCCTCCTCGGTCGGCTCGGCGGCACCGCACTCAGGGGTGTGGCCCGGGTCCGCATTCTCGCAGAACGGCGCCCGCGACCCGGGGCGGCCTGCGCTCGCTACCCTGTGCCCCCCTGAGCCCGACCCGACCGTTGGCCCTGCCCCCACCGCCCCACCGTGCCGGGGCGCGCCATCGCCGTTTCATCGCGTGTGTGCTGGTCATCGTGCTGATCGGTGCCGTCGTCCTGGTGGTGCGGCAGATCCGGCGCGGGCCGCCTCTCAGCCCCCTGCGGGCGCGCATCGTCTCCATCGCCCAGGGCCAGGTGGGCTACCAGACTGACCCCTCGCACACCTACTGCAACAAGTTCAGCGCCTACTGGTACGCCGGCGTCGACGACTGCGGAAACGAGAACCTCGACGAGGAGTGGTGCGCCGACTTCGCCGCCTGGGTCTGGAAGCAGGCGGGCGCCGCGGTGGCCTACCAGCTGGCGCCGGGGTACCTCAACGGCAACTCGGCCAGCTTCTATGTCTGGGGGACGGACCACGGCACCTGGCATCCCGTCTCGTCGGGCTACACGCCTCAGCCCGGCGACGTTGCCGTCTACGGGCTCGACCCGTCCGCCGTCACTGCCGTGCACGTGGCGATCGTCACGGCCGCCACGGGGAACGACGCCGCGCCCGACGTGATCAACGGCGACGGTGATCGAACCGGTTACAGCGTGGTCGAGGTCGGGGACAACCAGGCCTTCGCCGATGCCAAACAGAAGGACGCCGCCCTGTCGGGCTACGTCTCCCCCACCGCCGCGGCCCCCTCTTCGTGATCCGCGCCTGACTCGTTCGCCGGTCCCGCCGCTCCGCGCTTCGCCGCTCCGAAGCCCGTCTAGGACCCCGGCGTGTAGCCGGCCGGCAGGGCGATCGACTTCACCTCGAGGAAGCCCTCCAGACCCTCGGGCCCGAACTCGCGCCCGAGACCCGACTCCTTGTAGCCGCCGAACGGCGTGGAGAAGTCGATCGGCACCGGCGCGTTCAGCATGTAGGTGCCGGTGCGCACCTGGCGCGCCACACCCAGGCCACGGTCGTTGTCGCCCGTCCACACCGAGCCGCACAGCCCGTAGTTGGAGTCGTTGGCGATGTCGACCGCGTTGTCGTCACCGTCGTAGGGGATGACGACCAACACCGGCCCGAAGATCTCCTCCTGGGCGATCTTCATTTTGTTGTCGACGTCGGAGAACACGGTGGGCTCCACGTACCATCCCTTGGCGAAGTCCGACCCCGACGGTCGGCCACCGCCCAACGCGACCGTGGCGCCCTCTTCGCGCCCGCTGTCGAGATACCCCTCGATCCGGCTCCGCTGCCGTTCGGCCACCACGGGGCCGACCTCTGTGGCCGGGTCCATGGGGTCACCTACCTTCATGGCGGCGACGCCCGAGACCACGGCGTCGACCACCTCGGCGTAGCGCTCCCGCGGCGCCAGGATGCGGGTCTGGGCAATGCAGGCCTGGCCGTTGTTCATGATGGCGTTGGGCAGCAGGGTGGGGATCGTCGTCGCCAGGTCTGCGTCGTCGAGGATGATGGCCGCCGACTTGCCGCCCAGTTCGAGGGTGCAGCGCTTCAGGCGCTCACCGCACAGCCCGCCGATTCGCTTGCCACCCACCCCGGACCCCGTGAAGGAGATCTTGTCGACGCCGGGGTGCGTGACGAGGTGCTCGCTGACCTCGCGGCCGGCCGGGATCACGGAGAGGACGCCCTTGGGCAAGCCCGCGTCGGCGAAGATCTCGGCCAGTCGGAACGCATCGAAGGGCGTCTCGGGCGCCGGCTTGTAGACGACGCTGCAACCGGCGGCGAGCGACGGTGCGAGCTTGGCCGCCGCAATGAAGAGCGGCACGTTCCACGGCGCGATGGCACCGACGACGCCGACGGGCTCCTTGGTCACGAGCACCTGCGGGTTCAACATGCCGGTGCGCACTTCGTCGAAGGCGAACGTGGTGGCCAGGTCGGCGTAGTAGTTGAAGATCATGGAGGGCGCCATGACCTGACCCAGCCCGGAGAAGGAGATCGGCGAGCCCATCTCCTGCGTGATGATCGCCGCCATGTCGTCCATCTCGGCCATGATCTGCGCCCCCACCTTGGCCAGGATCTCGCTCCGCTCGGCCGGGGTCATGCGGGGCCAGGGCCCGTGGTCGAAGGCCGTCCGCGCCGCCGCCACGGCCTTGTCGATGTCGCCCTCTGTGCCGTCAGGCACGCGGGCGATGACCTCCTCGGTCGACGGTGAGATCACCGAGATGGTGTCGGTCCCTTCCGGGGCCACCCAGTCGCCGCCGATGAACAAGCGGTCGTAGTCCCGAATCGCCATGCGTCCCTCCCAGGGATCTCAGGGGGCCCGGCCCCCGCCGCCGGGCGTGCCGGTCGACGCCTCAAGGCTAGCGGCGCCCCGCTGGTGCAGGACAGTCGTCGGGTCTCCGTTCACCCCGGCAGGGGACTCAGCCGGCCTCGGTGCCGGCCTCGATGTGGGCGAGGATGCCGCCGTCGGGCTCCACCCAGCCCTTTCCTGCGGCGTACGCGCACATGCCGGCGAAGCCTTCGTCCCAGCCCTCGTCGGCCGCGGGCCCCGCCAGCGCCCGGAGGGCCACCGGATCCACGACGACGTGCGCACCGTCGGCGTGCAGCCGGCCCAGACCGGACCGCTGCACCGCCCGTGCCAGGTCTCCTTCGCCCTCGAGGGTCACCGAGAAGCGTGTGAATTCCTCGGGCCGGCGCAGCGACGCCGTGGCCCCGCAGAGGTCGATGACGATGAGCACGGCGGGCGAGGCTACCCGCCCCCACACGGAGGGGTCGCGTCGTCGGTAGAGTGCCGCACCGTGCCCGACATCAGCCAGCGTGACCCCGACCAGGTGGCCTCCATCCTCTCGCGCTGGTTGGCCACGAAATCGTCCGACGGATCCGGTCCTGAGGTCTTCGACGTGAAGGCTCCCGGCTCCAACGGGTTCTCCAACGAGACCATCCTGTGCCGCACCCGCAGCGCCGAGGGCGGAGAAAAGCGGCTCGTCGTCCGGGTGGCACCGACGAAGCACCTCCTCTTCCTCGACGCCGAGTTCTCGACGCAGTACCGCGCCATGCGCGCCCTCACCGACGGAGGCTCGGCGGTCCCGCTCCCCCGTCTGGGCTGGTACGAGCAGGATCCGCAGTACTTCGGCGTGCCCTTCTTCTCCATGGACCACGTCGAGGGCCTGGTCCCCTCGGACAACATCCCCTACACCATGGACGGCTGGGTGATCGAGGCCACACCCGAGCAGCAGGAACGCATGTGGTGGAGCGGCATCGACGCATTGGCCGCGGTGCACCGCACCGACTGGCGGGCGACCGGCCTCGAGTGGTTGAGCATGACAGGCCGGGGCCGTCCGGGCCTGGAGCAACAGCTCTCCTATTACAGGGACTTCCTCGACTGGGCGACCAAGGGCGAGAAGGTCCCGGTGATCGAGTCGACCTGGCAATGGCTCGTGGAGCACCAACCGGCCGAGGACGGCGAGGTCGTGATCAGCTGGGGTGACAGCCGCATCGGCAACATCATCTGGGACGACTTCCGGGCCGCGGCCGTCGTGGACTGGGAGATGGCCTCACTCGCCCAGCCCGAGATGGACCTGGGCTGGTGGCTCTATTTCGACCGCCAGTTCTCAGAGGGTCTTGGTGTTCCTCGTCCCGCCGGCTTCGGGTCCCACGAGGAAACGATCGCCCGCTACTCCGATCTGATGGGCCGGCCCATGCGGGACATCTTCTATTACGAGATCTTCTCGGGCTTCCGCTTCGCCGTCGTCATGTACCGGCTCTCCGACCTGGTCTTCGACCGGGAGGACATGGAAGGCGACGCCGACATGGCCACCGACAACATCGCGACCCAGCTCCTGGCCAAAATGCTCGACTTGGAGCCGCCGACCTAGTTGTCGGAAATGGGGTCGCCCGTCGGCCCCACGGCCACGCCGGCGGCCAGCAGACGCTGGCCGAGCCAGTGCGTGCCCTGATTGCCCTCTTCGCGCATGGCCTCAGGCCAGCCCGCGAGGATCCTGTGCAATTCGTCGACAGAGCCGATCTTGGCGATGACGTGCACGGTGATCTTGTTCTCGTAGCCCGGCGGATCCGTGATGTGCATCCCTCCGAATGGGTCTTCGCGGACGTGGGGCGCCGGTTCGCGGAGCACGTAGAGCTCGCCGGTGTCCTCCACGTAGTTCAGCTCGTGGACGACGCCGTCCTTCCCCAGCCATTCCGAGCCGAGCTCGAGCTCGGCCGAGGCCCGGCGGCGAGGGTCCGCTTCGTAGAACTCGTCGATGTCCATCGGCGGCACACTATCGCCGAGCAGGACCATTGCAGGTGTCCGGGCGCCATTGGGGGGCCGGCGCTGAGGTGGGAGGGATCGGGGGAGGAGGGAGGACGACGCTCCTGCCATGCCCACTCCCAACGCAAAGCCGCGCGTCGCCCTCATCGACCAGATGGCGGCCGAATGGAAATCGATCGGTCGCTCCCGCGCCGGGTGCGGTCCCTGCAGGACGTCGCCCGTCAGGATCCGGGCCTGGCCCTCCTCGTCCTCGGACCAGGACCGGGGGCCGGTCCGCCCTCGTGTCCCACGCCGTGGGACCTCGTTGAGCACCTGCGGCGCGCGACGGGTCGGGCCCAGCGCGAGGAGGCCGCCCGGCTCATCCGGGTCCTCCTCCGCGAGGCCGACGCCGACCCCTTCATTTGCCGGATGCTGGTGCAGGCCCTGGTCCCGGGACTCGTCACGGTGGCCGGCAAGCTGCAATGGGGGCGCGGTGGAGAATGGCAGGACGGCGAGGAGTTCTTCGGCGAGCTTCTCACCACCACCTGGCTCGTGCTGCAGGAATGGTCCGGACAGGACCGTCCATACGCCGTGCTCGACCTGCTCTCGGCCATCCGGTGTCGGCTCCGGCGCCAGCTCTTCCGGTCGAAGGACCTGGACAGCCGATCCGCCCCGTTCGGTCCCGACCTGGCCGACGCGGAGTCCACTTCGGGCTCGACGCGGCGGGAAACCGACCTGGAGGAGCTGGCCCGCGTCCTCATCGATCAGCACCACGCGGGAATGCGACCGGACGAGGTGCAGGTTCTCTACGCCCACCACGTCCTTGGTTACTCCATCGCGGAGCTGAGCGTCCTCACCGGTCGCGACCGCCGCTCCCTCTATGCCCGGCGTGACCGCGGTCAGCGGCGCCTGTGCGTCTGAGCCAAGTGCGCGAAGCGTGACGCGTGCGTATCGTGTGCCCGTGCCCGTGTTTGGCGGAGGGCCAGAATCTCTTGAAGGCTGGCGTGCGCGACTCGCTCGCGGCCGCCCCAACTGGTGGGTCATCCTCGCGGTCTCGCTCGGCCTTATGGCGCTGCTCGTGGCCACGGCCGGCACCAAGGCGCCGGCGACACACCGGGGGGACGCTGCGACCCAGGCGGCCGGACGCATCCGCCCTCGCCCGGGCGCGCCGCACGCCGCGGGAGGAGGAGTGGCCCCGCCGACCCCGACCACGAACGTCGCCACGACGACCACAACAACGGCACCTCAATCGGGCGCGACCGACGTGGCTTCCTCGGTACGCACCACCGTGACGTCGGGCGCGGGCGGCGCACCGCAGCCGGCTGCCCCGAGCGTCACCACGACGACCCTCGCTCCGGCACCCACCACCACGACCACATCCACCGATCCGAGCGCGGCGGTGGCGGCGGACCGCACGCAGACGCAGGGCTACCTCAATCCGCCGCTCCAGTCGTCCAACCAGTTCGGGTTCACCGGAGCGGGGGCGATGGAGGTCTCGGTGGTCTGGTCCGGGAACACCTATCTCACCATGGAGGTGAGTTGCCCGAGCGGGGACCAGAGCGTGGGCGGGACGTCGGCCATGGCCGCGTCATTACCGGACGCCAGCGGGAACTGCCTCGCCACGGTCAGCGAGCCCACGTCGGAAGGGACGTCGCTGACCTACACCATCTCCATCGGCCCAGCCGGTGGGTAGAACCGCCCGGCGCGGGCGCCCGCGGCGGATCCTCGACATCGTCGGCGGCGCCGTCGCCGCCCTTCTCGCCTTTACGGCGGTGCCTGCCGTGCTCGTGATGATCGTCGGCAATCCACTGGCGGGCGGTCTCGGGCACTCCTGGCGGCCGCTGCCGCGCGATGCGCTGTGCGTTCTCGTCTTGGCGGCCTGGGTGGCCTGGGTCGCCTGCTGCGCGCAGCTGCTCCGGGCGGTGGTCACCGACGTGCGGCGCGGGGAGGTTGGCGTGCATCACGGCTCGTCGGTCCTCGACCGCGTGGCCGCACGCATTGCGTTCGGCGTGCTCGCCCTGACGACCTTCGGCGCACCTCTCGCACTGACGGCCGGCGCTGGCGCCAGCACGCCGGCCGGCGGCGGACCGGGCTCCTCGCTCGCCGTGGCGCTCCCGGTCGGCACCGCAGCGTCCCACGCGGCCCGCTCCCCGACCTATTCCGTGCAGCCGGGCGACACGCTGTGGCGCATCGCCGACGATCTCCTGGGCGACGGCGCGGACTGGACGTCGCTCGCCGCGCTCAATCTCGGCCGCGACGTCGGGGACGGGACGCACTTCGTCGATCCGGATCGGCTCCGGGAGGGATGGCGCCTCCGGCTCCCGGCGGACGCACATCGCACGGTCGACGAGGCGCGGCGCGGCGGCAGCAACCGGGCGGCGCGCCCCGGGCCCGAGGGACATCTGCCCGAACTGCTCGCGCTCGGCCTCGGCTCCTTGGCCTGCGCCGCCTTGGCCCGGCGCGCCGGGTTGCGGCGGCGGGCGGGCGGCCGGTTCAGCGACGATCCCGTCCCGGAACCCCTGCCGTCCGAAGGCGCCCTGGACACGGCGACCTTGCTGCACCGCTTCCACGGTGTTCCGGCGCTGCATTCCTTCGAGGCCGCCAACTGTCTTCTGGGCCAGGCCCTGGAAGGCCGAGCCTCTCCGGCGGTCCGCGCCATCTGCGTCTCGGACTCCGGCGTCACCTTCTGTTTCGCCGACGCGTACTCCGGAGAGCCTCCCGCCGGGTTCGCGCGCCTGCGGGACGGCACCTCGTGGCACGTCGGCCACGCCGCGCTCGAGGGCCACGACCTCTCCTTCCCGTACCTTCCCGTGGTGCTGCCCATCGGCGACGACGCCGAGGGCACCTGGCTCGTCCCCCTGAGGCCGGGCGACGTGCTTCCCTTCCTCGGAGAGGCGGCTCCGGCCTTGTGGCGCGCCGCGCGCACTGCAGCGGGGTCCTGGGCCTGGTCCGACACGATCCTCGTGAGCGAGGATCCAGATGACCCAGCGCTCCGGGCGGAGGCTGCGGCCGACCCGTCGCTGGCTCGGTCTGTCGTGTTCTGCGGAGACCCCGCGTCGCTCCCGGCGGAGGTGGCTGCCCGCTGCGCCGTGGTCACCATGGAACCGGTTGCCGGGAGCGACCTCACCATCCTGGTCGATCGCCGGGCCGCCACGATCCACCCGATGGGCCACGTTGTGCGACCGCACCTGCAGTCGGCGGAAACGGCCGAGCAGATCGCCGAGCTGGTGGCGCCAGCAGAAGAGGACCCGTGCCCATCGGTGCGCTCGGGCCCGGGCCGGCATCCGGGCCACGCGCCGGGCCTCGCGCCGGGAGCGGCGGCGGCGCTGGAGCCCGGAGCGGTCGACGTCCGGCTCCTGACCATGACACCGCGCCTGGACGGGCTCCGCGCCGACCTCCCACCCAATCGGGCCCGCCGGGCGGTCGAGCTCGTCGCCTACCTGGCGCTGCACCAGCCCGACGTCGTGACGAGCGACCGGCTCCGCACGCGGGTGCTCGGGTCCTCCGACGCCGACGCTGCGTCCAAGACGCTCTTCAACACGGCGTACGCGGCCCGCCGTGCCATGGGAGTCGACGAGGAGGGCCAGCTCCTCTTCCCCGCCGGGACGCGTCACGGCCTCTACCAACTCTCCTCCCGGGTCACTGTCGACGTGCAGCGAGCGGTGGTGCTCGCCGCCGAGGCGAAGGCGCAGACGGACCCGGCTGCGGCCATTGCCTATGCCCGCGCCGCGCTCGTCACTGGTGGAGGGCGAGCCGCTGGCCAATGCGCTGTCCGGCTACGCCTGGTGGGAGGCGGAGGGCCACGGCGGGCGCATCGCCGCAGTGCTCGTCGATGCCGCCTGTGGGATGGCCGCGCTGGCCTCCGAGGCGGGGCTTTTCGATCTGGCCCGGTGGGGGCTCGAACAAGCACGGATTGTGGAGCCCTACAGCGAGGCGCTCTCGCGGTCGGCCATGCAGGTGGCCGCGGCGGAAGGCGACGCCGACCGTCTCCGCCAGGAGTGGCGCGAGTGCCAGCGCCGCGTTGACGCGCTCGACCCCGGCGGCTCGCCCTCGGCGCGCACCGAGACCCTCTACGGCGAGCTGTCGCGTCGGGTCCTGGTCGGTGCCGCGCTCCCCGACGGCGCGCCCTCGCACGATGCGCCGCGCGGCAGCGACTGACGACTACGCGTCCGCCGCTCCCTCGTCGTAGCGCTGCACGACGTCCTCGAGACGGGCCACCCGGCTGCCCTTGACCAGGGCGGCGTCGCCCGGACCCAGCGCACGCAGCAGCGCGACGGCGTCGTCGGCGGTGGTCACCGCTGTCGGTCCGTAGAGCACGGTCTGGTAGCCGACCAGTTCGATCCCGAGCTCGTCAGCCAACTGGGCCGCTCGTCGGTGTTCGGGCTCGGTCTCGGACCCCAGCTCGGCCATCACGCCGAGAAGGGCCAGCTTCCTCTCGGCCGGCAAGACGGCGATCGACCGCAGCGCTGCCTCCGTCGAGGCCGGGTTGGCGTTGTAGCAGTCGACCACCAGTACCGGGCCGCCCGGCACCCGCCGCACCTCCATGCGGAGGGGCGAGGCCGTCGCGGTGGCGAGCGCGAGCACCACGCTGTCGAACGGGACGCCGCTCCACAGCGCCGCCGCGGCGGCCGCCAGCGCATTCGGGACTTGCTGTATCCCGTGCAGCGCGAGCCGGACCTCGCCCGCTCCCCAAGGGGTCGACAGGCGGAACCGCGGCCGGAGATCGTCGTCCAACGTCACCCGCTCGGCGCGCACCTCGGCGTCGCCCAGCGCGTAGCTGAGGACTGGACACGGACTGACCGAGGCCATGCGAGCCACGAGCGGATCGTCGAAGTTCAGCACGGCCACACCGGTGGGAGGCAGCGCGGCCACGAGCTCGCTCTTCGCCCGCGCCACTCCCTCGAGATCACCGAAGAACTCCACGTGCGCCATGGCCACGCTCGTCACGATGCCCACGTCGGGACGGCCGACATCGGTCAAGCGCGGCGATGTGGCCGGCTCCGCGCGCGCCCATCTCGAGGACGACCCACTCGACGTCGTCCGGTGCGTTGAGGAGGGTCAGAGGCAGGCCGAGCTCGTTGTTGAAGGACCGCTCGCTGGCGGCCACCACGAAGGCCGATGCCAGGCAGTGACGGAGCAGATCCTTCGTCGTGGTCTTGCCGACCGAGCCCGTGATGCCGATCACCCCGCCGTGCAGGCGCTCGCGCGCCAACAGGCCCAGCTGCGAGGAGCGAGGCGGCAGTGTCCTCGACGATGACCGCCGTCCCGCCGATGGGCGCCCGCGCGGTGAGGTACGCGGGAGCGCCTCTCTCGAGAGCCGTGCTGATGAAGTCGTGCCCGTCGCGTGCAGCGACGATGGGAACGTAGAGCTGTCCCGGCAGCACGGTCCTGGTGTCGATGCTCGCCCCCGTGACGGTGATGTCGGGACCGACCAGCTCCCCACCGAGCCGGGCGGCGAGTTCAGTAGTGGAGAATCGCACGCATCACGCTCGCGGTCGATTGTATAGCCTCGGTCGATGCCTGATCCGGGAGTGCTGGCGGTCGTCTACGGGGGTCCGTCCGCTGAGCACGAGGTGTCGTGCGTCTCGGCGCGGCGCATCGTCGCCAGCGCGCTCGAGCGCGGGTTCACGCTGAAGGTCATCGGGCTGACGCACGACAAGCAGTGGGTGGAGGCCAACCGGGTCCTGGCCGATGTGGCCGACGTCGAGGCCCTGCCCTCCCCGGACGACCTGCTCCGCCGGAATCCGGGCCTGGCGCTCGGCCACGTCAACGTCGGCCTGCCGCCGGGCACCGTCGTCTTCCCCGCCCTCCACGGGCCCTTCGGCGAGGATGGCGTGCTGCAGGGCCACCTCGAGGCACTGGGCATGCCGTACGTCGGCGCCGGCGTGCTCGCATCCGCCATCTGCATGGACAAGGCCATCGCCAAATCGGTGCTGCGGGACCACGGCCTCCCGGTGGCGGCCTGGAAGCTGGTGGACCGCACCTCGTGGTCCACCGAGGTCATGGAAGACGCGCTCGAGGCGCTGGGCCTGCCCCTCTTCGTGAAGCCCGCCAACCTCGGATCCTCCATCGGTGTCGCCAAGCCGTCCGATGCCGCGGCGTTGGGAGACGCGGTCCTTTCCGCCTTCGAGTTCGACGACCACGTGATCCTCGAGGAATTCGTCGCCGGACGCGAGTTGGAGCTGGCCCTGCTGGGCAACGAAGACGTCCGCGTGACACGGGCGGGCGAGATCATCGCCAGTCGCGAATTCTACGACTACGACGACAAGTACGTGCTCGGCCTTGCCGAGACGGTGGCACCCACCGATCTGAAGGACACCCAGCTGGAGAACGTGCAGCGGCTGGTGACGGCGGCGTACCGCGCGCTGCGGGTGGAGGGCCTGGCCCGCATCGACGTGTTCCTCCGCGAGGACGACGAGATCGTGATCAACGAGGTGAACACCATGCCCGGCTTCACCCCTATCTCCATGTTTCCCATGCTCTGGGAGGCCGAGGGGCTTCCCTTCGACGCGGTCGTGGAGGAACTGGTACGGCTGGCGCGCGGCACGCGACGTCCGTCGGCGTTCCCTGCGCACCCACCGGCTGCTCTGAGGCAGGCCCGGGGCGTTCAGCGCACCGGGCGGCGGCGCGGGCGGGCGGTGCGGCGCGCCGCTTCCCGCTCCCGGACACCCGGGAGCACCCGCAGGACGTAGAACGCGCTGAGCGCGCCGGCGGCGAGGATGATCACGAGTGGGGCAGGATTGAACGTGTCCTGGACGGACACGGACGCGAGGACTGCCAGCACGCCGAAGAGGCCGATGCCGATCGGGCCGAGAACCCCGAGCCCACGCACGCGGAAGGGGCGGGGCAGATCGGGCTGGCGCGAGCGCAGCCGCAACGTGCAGAACCCGGCCACCGCGTAGATCATCCCCTCCAGGGCCGCGCCCACCGCCGACCAGCACCTGCCAGGCGTGGGTCACCGCCACCAGGAGCGCCACCACGGCCGAGAGCGCGCCGAGCGCGACGACGGGGACCCAGGGCACGGCCCGGGCGTTCAGCTGGGCCAGCTGCCGGGGCAGGGACCCTTCGCGGGCTGTCCCGTAGATGAACCGGGAGGCGGTGATGAAGCCCCCGTTGAACGTGTTCAGCGCGGTGATGGCGGTCACCGCCGCCATCACCCACAGCCCTGCGTGCCCGAACGCCGCCATGCCGAGGTAGAGCTGGGGATAGGCCGACGTGAGCTCGTGATGCGACAGCGTGTGGCTCATGGCGACCGTGGCCACCGCGCAGACGACGCACAGGATGCCGATGGCGATGAGCATGCCCCGGTTGATGGACGAGGGCTTGCGCACCTCCTCGGCGCTCGTCGTCACCCATTCGAAGGCGCTGTAGAGGAAGACACCGAGGGCGACCGCTTCGAGGAAATCCCCGGGATGATGACCGTGCAATGGTTGCAGAGGTGTGTGCAGGCCGTGGCCGCTGCGCACGAGGGCCACTGTCGCCGACAACGAGTGTCGCGGCAATGACGACCGAGGTGGCCGCGTCCTGCAGGAGCCCCGCCACCGTGATGCCGCGTAGATTCGTCACGACAGCTATGGCAAGCAGCCCCACGATCCAGATGGCCGCGACCCAGGCGGACTCGCCGAACGCGTGCGCCAGCGCACTGCCGACGATGAACGCGTCGGACGCGATGACAAGGATGATCGTCGTCAGGTAGGTGAACGTGATGGTCAGCGCCACGCGGTCGTCCATCGCCTGCTTCATGTAGAGGCGAATGGCCGCCGCCGTCGGGAACATGCCGTTCAGCTCGCCGAAGAAGCCGTAGGCCAAGAGCGCGAGCACGCCGGCAACGAGGATGGGGATCCAGGCGGAGTCACCTGCAACGTACGCCACGAGACCCGCCGCGGCCAGGTATTCCAACGCGGCGAAAGCCAGGCCGGTCGAGGTGGTGACGACGGTGCGCAGTCCGAGCGCCCGGCGCAGCGAGGCCCGTGAGGAGAGCGGCGCCACGGCGTCGGTCATCGGTCGGGGCTCGTCAGGAATCGAGGAAGGCCACCATGGAGATGGCGTCGATCCGCATGACATCCTGCTGCGAGCCCAGCAAGGTGATCTCGCCCGACATGTACTTCTCGGACGGGTTCAGGTCGCCCCAGAACATGTCGCAGAAGTCCTCGCTGCTCCCGCTCACCACGACGTCGGGCCGGCCCTCGTGGCCGAGCGAGAGGTCGGAAAGCTGCTGGACCTCCACGCGCATGGTGAAACCTTGCCCGGTGTCGGTCGTCGTGAAGTGGATCACCCGGTCCCAGCCGCGGACCATGTTGGTCAGGCGCGGGTTCGCGTTGCTGCGCGTACGCCATTCGGCGTAGGCCTCGAGGATCTCGTCAGTCGAGGCCAAGGGGCATTCCCTTCAGCGCGTGCAGCACCTCGTCGGCGGCGCGGATGCCCGCCGAGAGCGCGCCGTCGAGATAGCCGCACCACTGCGTCGCCGTCTCGGTCCCGGCCCAGTGCAGCGGCCCGACCGGCTCGCGCAGCGCCGGACCCAGCGCGGTCAGCGCGCCCGGCGCACTCACGGCGACGGGCCCACCGCGGGTGAAGGGCTCGCTGGGCCAATGCTGCTCCACGATCTCGATGGGGGCGCGTGCCCTGGGGCCGAACGCCCGCGCGAGCTCGTCCAGCACGGCCTGCTGCCGTGCCCTGGGTCCGGCCGCCTCCATGCGGCGGCAGTCGTCGCCCGCGACGAAGCCCACGATGGCACCGTGCGAGGCATCATCGGGCGAGTTGTCGAAGGCGCTCTCGAGGACCGATCCGGGCGCGACGATCTGGCCGTTGAGGCCCTCGGCGCGCCAGAACGGCTCGTCGTAGAGCACGTGGACCTTGGTGACGGCTCCCATCGGCATGCGCTGGCAGAGTTGGTCCCTGTTGCCCGGCAGCGGCGGTGCGTAGCGAAGGCGCCCGCACAGCACCGGCGCCATGGCCAAGATCGCACGGCGGGCGTGCACGCGGAGCGGGTCGTGCGCGACGTCGGGGTCGGCCGGGTCGGCGTGGGGAGGGACGAGCCGGGCCGCCACGGTCACGTGGTCGGGGCCGTAGGCCACCGAGTCGACCGGGGCGCCGAGGACGACCCGCTCCCCCAGCTCCTCGGCCATGCCCTCGGCCAGCTGCTGGGAGCCGCCCACGAAACGCCGCTCCTGTGCGCCGCCCGTGGTGCGGGCCAGGTTGGTCAGCCCGCCGCCGGCGTGCAGGTAGAAGAGGGCGAAGAGGAGCGAGAGCTCGCCCGAGCCCGTGCCGAAGACCGCCTTGACCGCGACCTCCAGGATGGAGCGGGCCGACGCCGAGGTGAGGTGGGTGGCGAAATAGCTGGCCAGCGTCTGCTCGTCCAGCTCCGCGGCTCCCACGGCCTCCCAGGGCGCATGGAGGGGGACGTCGAACGCGGCCAGATCCAGCTGCAGCATGCAGGCGATGCCGTCGGCGGCCCCGGCCGGGTCCGAGGTCGGGATCAGTCCCACGTAGAGGTCCCGCATCCCCTCGCGCAACTCGACCCCGTGCCCCTCGGTGTACGTGGGAAACGTCGCCACGCCCTGCTCGGCCGCCAGCGCAGCGAGGTGGTCCTGGGTGGGCCCGATCCACTGGCCACCCCGGTCGACCGTGTACCCCGCCTCGGTGACCTCGGTGAAGGAGCGCCCCCCGACGCGGTGCCGGGCATCGAGCACCAGGACATCGACCCCGGCGCGGGCCAGGTGACGGCCGGCGGCCAGGCCCGAGTAGCCGGCCCCGACGACCACCACCTCGCACTCGCGGTCGTGTTCGGCCATGGCCCGTTTCCCTCCGATGGGGCATGGGGCACCCCGTTCGGCCACGATAGGCGCAGGTCCGGCGGGTGCCGCGTGCGCACCCCTTCTGTACCGTGCGGAGTGTGGTGATGACGTTCGAAGGCTTGGAAAGCGACGCCGCGACCTGGGACACCCTCCCCGGCGCCAACCGCCTCACCGTAATGCAACGCGAGGCCATCGAGTCCGACGAGCCACTCCTCTGTGTCGTGGCGGGAGCCGGCGCCGGCAAGACGAGGGTCCTGACCCTGCGCGTGGCGCGGCGGGTACGCGAGGGGTCCATCGAGCCCGACCGCACCCTGGTCACCACGTTCAGCCGCAAGGCGGCGGACGAGCTGCGCACCCGCCTCTACTCACTGGGCGTCTCGGGGGTGAAGGCCGGCACCTTCCACCGCACCGCGCTCGGACTGCTGCGCGAGCACCGGGAACTGCGGGGTCGGCCCCTTCCCCAGCTCCTGCCCGACCGGCGCCGGCTGCTGGCCGAGGTGACGAACGGCGATGCCCGCCGCACCCGCGCCCTCGACGGTGAGATCGGTTGGGCCAAGGCGCGCCTGGTGTCACCGGAGCAGTACGCCGCCGAAGCGCGGCGCCATCGGCGCCGCAGCGGCCTCAGCCCCGAGCAGGTGGCGGACGCATTCGTCCGCTACGAGACGGAGCGCGCTCGCCGGCGGCTCCTCGACTTCGACGACCTGATCGTCTCCTGTGCCGACGCGCTGGCGGGTGACACCGAGTTCGCCGAGTCCATCCGCTGGCGTACCCGGCATCTGTTCGTCGACGAGATGCAGGATGTCAATCCGGCCCAATTCCGCTTGTTGACCGCAATGCTGGCCGACGAGCCCGACCTCTTCGTCGTGGGCGACCCCAACCAGTCGGTGTACGGGTTCAACGGCGCCGATCCCACCCTGCTCGATCGGCTGCCCGATATTCTGCGCGGCACCACGGTCATCCGGCTCGACGAGAACCACCGCTGCACGCCCCAGGTCGTCGCGGTGGCGACCGCCGTCCTGCGCGAGGGCGGCGCGTTCGGCGGCGCGGGCGAAGTGGTCCTGCCGCGTACGACGCGGGTGGACGGTCCTGTCCCGAAGATCGTGTCCCACGCCACCAGCGAGGACGAAGCGGCCTGGGCGGCCGAGCGGGTGAAGATGGCGCGCACACCGGGACGGCGCTGGTCCAGTATCGCCGTACTGACCAGGACCAACGCTCAGCTGGCGGTCGTCCAGGCGGCCCTGGACAAGGCACGGGTGCCGAACCTCATCGCCGGGGCGGACCTCGGCCCGGCCTCCGATCTGCGCGGCGACGGGGAGAGGCGCCGCGACGACCCCGACGGCGCGGAGCTGCGCCACGACGACGCGGGTGACCGGGATCGCGTCGTGCTCACCACCTTCCACCGCGCCAAGGGCCTTCAGTGGCCCACGGTGATCGTCCTGGGTCTCGGGGCCGGCCTGATGCCCATCGCGTCGGCGCAGACTCCCGCCGCCATCGACGAGGAGCGTCGCCTTCTCTACGTGGCGTTGACCCGATCCGAAGACGAGCTCTGGTGCAGCTGGTACGACGTATCCCCCGGTTCGGGCGGGAGCGCCAACCACGGCCCCAGCCCGTGGTTGGAGGCGATGCAACGGGTCATCACCGAGCTCGAGAAGGAAGCAGCACCGACGGCGGCGGAGGAGGTTTCGCGCCGTGTCGCGGAGCTGCGACGTGCCCTGGCCGAGGGGACCGGGACCGGAGACGACGACCGGTAAGTCCCGGTAAGGTCGGGCCGCCCGATCGATCCGAGGTGGGGGATGTCGGAACTCCTGGAACAGCTGCGCAAAGCCGTCGGCGAGAACAACGTCCTCGCGGGCGAATCGGTCCACGCCGACTACACCCACGACGAGGCGCTCACGTCCGTGCCGGTCGTTCCGGTGGCTGTCGTCCTGCCGGGTTCGACCGACGAGGTGTCCGAGGTCCTGCGGGTGGCGAGCGAGCTCCGCGTCCCCGTGGTGGCCAGGGGCAGCGGCACCGGTCTCTCGGGCGCCGCAGTGCCGGTGGCCGGCGGCATCCTGCTCGCCTTCGACCGCATGAAACGGATTGTGGAGATCGACACCGAGAACCAGGTCGCGGTGGTGGAGCCCGGCGTGACGCTCGAGCAACTGAACGGCGAGCTCGCGCCCTTGGGCCTCGTGTATCCGGTGTCGCCCGGCGAACAGAGCGGGTCCCTCGGAGGGAACGTGGCCACCAACGCCGGTGGGATGCGCGCCGTCCGTTACGGGGTGACACGCCACCACGTGCTCGGGCTCGAGGTGGTGCTGGCCGACGGCACCGTCTTGCGCACCGGCGGGAAGTTCGTCAAGGTCTCGAGCGGCTACGACCTCACGCAGCTGCTCATCGGCTCCGAGGGGACCCTGGCCATCACCACAGAGGTGACCGTGAAGCTCCAACCCAGATCCACCGCGACGTCCACCGTCCTGGCCCCGTTCGCCACCCTGTCGGAGGTGGCGCGTGCGGTGCCGCACATTGTGCAGAGCGGCATCAACCCGTCCATCCTCGAGTACGTCGACATCCTGGTCATGGGGGGCATCACCCAGGCCGCCGGCCTCGAACTCGGTGTTCCCGAGGACATCAAGGCCCGCACCCTGGCCTACCTCGTGGTGGTGCTCGAGGGCATGCACGCCGACCGGGTGGAAGAGGACGTCGAACGCCTCGCCGCCTTGCTCGAAGAACTCGGGTCGCTCGACGTCTACGTACTGCCGCCGGCGTCGGGGGCCGCGCTCATTGCGGCGCGTGAGCGGGCGTTCTTCGTCGGAAAGGCCGCCGGGTGCGACGACCTCATCGATGCCGTACTCCCACGTGCGATCATCCCCGACTACCTGGCTCGGGTGGCGGTGCTGGCGCAGGAGCACGGGGCCTTCATATCGGGCTGCGGCCACATCGGCGACGGCAACGTCCACATCACCGTCTTCCAGCCCGACGAGCAGCGGCGGCACGCACTCATGCAGGCCAGCCTCGAGCTCGCGCTGCGAGTCGGGGGTGCCATCTCGGGTGAGCACGGCATCGGGACGGCGAAGCTGCCCTACTTCTTGGAATTGCAGGATCCGGTGTCGTTGGAACTGATGCGGTCCATCAAACGGGCGTTCGACCCCGGTGGGATCCTCAACCCCGACCGTCTGCTCGGCGTGGCCATGTCCGGTGTGCCCTCGTGAACGGCGCGCCGCGCACTGCTGTCGACACTCGTCGACGCCGATGTCGACGTCTGTTTCGCCAATCCGGGCACCTCGGAGATGCACTTCGTCGCCGCCCTCGACGACGTGCCGGCCATGCGGGGCATCCTCTGCCTGTTCGAGGGGGTCGTCACCGGCGCCGCCGACGGGTACGGGCGCGTGGCAGGGCGCCCGGCGGCCACCCTGCTGCACCTCGGGCCGGGCCTCGGCAACGGATTGGCCAATCTGCACAACGCGCGACGGGCCCGCACACCGATCGTCAACATCGTGGGCGACCATGCGACGTACCACGCCCGTTACGACGCACCGCTGCAATCGGACATCGCATCCATCGCCGGACCGGTGTCGGGGTGGTACCGCTCGACCGCGCGCGCCGACGACGTGGCCGCCGACGGAGCCGATGCCGTGGCCGCCGCGCTCGGACCGCCGGGCTGCGTGGCCACGCTGGTCCTGCCGGCGGACGCGTCATGGTCGGAATCATCGACTGGACCCTGCCCGCCACGGCCGCCGAGGCGGGCCACCGTGGTCCCGGCCGACACCATCGCCGAGGTGGCCAAGGCGCTCCGAGGCGGCGAGCGCTGTGCACTCTTGTTGGGTGGGGGTGCGCTGCGGGCCGACGGCTTGCAGGCGGCCAGCCGGGTCGCGGTGACGACGGGCGCGCGGCTCCTCGGTGAGACCTTCCCGGCGAATCTCGAGCGCGGCGCCGGCATCCCGGCGGTGGAACGGCTGGCCTACCTGGCCGAAATGGCGCAGGCACAACTCGACGGAGTCCGCCACCTCGTGCTGGTCCAGGCCACAACGCCGGTGTCGTTCTTCGCCTACCCCGACAAGGCGAGCGACCTGGTCCCGCCCGGTTGCACCGTGCACACGCTCGCACGGCCGGGCGAGGACGCCGCCGGCGCCCTGGAGGCGCTCGCCGAGACGCTGGGCGCTCCCGGAGACGCCAGCGACCCCGCAGCGGCCGCCCGGCCGGACAGGCCCGCCGGCGCCATCACCGCGGAGACGCTCGCCGCCGCAGTGGGCGCCACGCTGCCCGAGGGCGCCATCGTCGTCGACGAGGGGAACACCTCGGGCCTCTTCGTCCCGGCCGCGACGGCGGGGGCGCCGCGCCACGACTGGTTGACGCTCACGGGGGGTGCCATCGGTATCGGGCTGCCGATGGCCACCGGTGCCGCGGTCGCGGCGCCGGAGCGACCGGTCCTGTGCCTGCAGGCGGACGGCAGTGCGATGTACACGCTCCAGGCGCTGTGGACCCAGGCGCGCGAAGGCCTGAACGTGACGACGCTGGTCCTCTCCAACAGGAGCTACGCCATTTTGAACATG
This sequence comes from uncultured Acidimicrobiaceae bacterium, assembly GCA_963744045.1. GTDB lineage: Bacteria > Actinomycetota > Acidimicrobiia > Acidimicrobiales > RAAP-2 > Bog-473. The sequence goes on along the minus strand of CAVUSB010000001.1, from coordinate 524,889 downwards.
GAACTCCACCGGGTTGGCGCCGATGCCGGCGGGGTGCTCGCTCGCCGCTTGCTCGACCTCACCGATCCCGACCTCGACTTCTGCGACCTGGCTCGGGGCATGGGCGTGCCCGCCCGGCGGGTCGAGAACGCCGAAGACCTCACGGCGGCGCTCGCGGCGGGATTCGCCGCAGCGGGACCGACCCTCATAGAGGTGCTGCTCTGAGGTTGTGGCGCCGGAGGCGGTCAACGACCCGACAACGGTCGCAATGCGGAGACAACAAACGAGCCCGGTCTCCCCAATAGGTTCCAACGGCTCTATAGCGCCCGAAAGGCGCCTGTCACCATGGCATTCGAAGAGGGCGGGCTCGACGAGCACACCCGGGGGCGGTCTTTACCGAGGAGGCACACATGCAGATGGAGACGGACAGCCATCCCTCCTCAGAGTCCCGCGATGTGAGTGGAGCCCTCGACCGGCTGCGGCGGGATCTCCTCGACACCCCGCCGGTGACGCCCGAACCAAAAGACATGACCGACCACGCCGACGAGCCCGACATCATCGACTACGCCTCCGTCGAATTCGAGGTGGAGCGGATGCGCAAGCGCCTGGCCGTCTGGGAGATCTTCCTGGACTACATGCGTGGCGGCGCCCGGAGCTGGTCCCAGGTACAGCAAGCGATCACCCCGGAAGACTTCGACAAGATCATGGCCATCTGCGACGGCGTCCCGTTGCGGGACCTGCTGCTCGACCTCCGGTAGCGATCCGTTCGAACGGCGGCATCAACACACGCTTGGCCGAGCAGCGACGGCTGCTCTTGGCGACGGCCAAGCGTCGTGGACGAGCCGGTGACCAGGTGCGGGGCCCAGCGACGACGGTCGCTCTTGGCGACGGCCCTGCACCGCGCCGGTCATCGGACCGCCGGGATCAGGAGTCGGCGAAGTCCACCACGACGGGCGCATGATCCGACGGCTTCTGCCCCTTGCGGGCGTCACGGTCCCGGAAGGCGCCGGTGGCGCGCTGCACGAGATCGTCGCTCACCAGCACGAGGTCGATGCGCAGACCGCGCCCCTGGTGAAAGTCGCCGGCCCGGTAGTCCCACCACGTGAACGTGCCGGGCTCGTTGAAGCGGCGGAATACGTCGTCGAGACCCCAGCCTTCGACGGAACGGAGCGCGGCACGCTCGGGCTCACTCACGTGGGTCGCACCCACAAAGGCGGCCGGGTCCCACACGTCGCCGTCGTCCGGTGCCACGTTGAAATCGCCGCACACGGCGAGCGAGGTTCCCGGCGGGTAGCTCTGGTCGAGCGTGGCCCGGAGGCGGGCGAGCCACGCCAGTTTGACCTCGTACATCTCGTTGTCCAGGGCGCGCCCGTTGGGGACGTAGACAGAAATGACGCGCGTGCCCGCGCACTCCGCCGACACGATCCTCGGCCCGGCGTCGTCGTCGGAGGTGCCGAACCCGCGGGTGACCCCCTCCAGACCGACCCGGCTGACGATGGCCACACCGTTCCACCGCCCATCGCCATAGTGGGCGGACTCGTAGCCGAGCGCGGCGAACGCCTCCTCCGGGAACTTGTCGTCCGCCTGCTTGGTCTCCTGCATGCAGAGCACGTCGGGCTGCTGCGACTCGATCCACTCGGTCACCCGAGGCAGCCGGGCCGTCAAGGAGTTCACGTTCCACGTCGCCAGCCGCATCAATTCGCCCCCTCATCGACGATCACGAACAAGAGATCGGCCTCGCACGCCGTCTGGCCGCCCACCGACGCTTTGCCGTGTCCCTTACCGGCACGGGCGGACAACCGATCCATCTCCACCTGGAGCTCGAGCGTCTCGCCGGGCACGACCTGGCGCCGAAAGCGCGCCCGCTCGATCCCGCCGAAGAGCGGCAGCTTGCCGGCGTAGCGCGGGTCGAGCAGCACGGCGATGCCCCCGAGCTGCGCCATCGACTCGACCATCAGCACCCCGGGGAGCGTCGGGCGCCCCGGAAAGTGGCCGCCGAAGAACTCCTCGTCACCCGTCAGCTCCCAGGTCCCGGTGGCGGAGACGCCCGGCTCGACGGCGACCAGCTCGGTGACGAAGAGAAAAGGTGGCCGGTGGGGCAGGACGTCGGCGGGCCGGGGGAGCTGGGTCATGGGAGCGGTCCGGCCCTCATTGGGCCCGCGTCTTGCCGGCTTTCTTCGCCGGTGACTTCTTGGCCGGCGCCTTCTTGGCCGGCGCCTTCTTGGCCTTGGCGGCCTTCTTGGCCGCGACCTTCTTCTTGGGCGTCTTCTTGGCCGCTGCCTTCTTCGCCGGCGCGGCCGCCTTCTTCGCCGCCGCCTTCTTGGTCGACGGCGCCTTCTTCGCGGCGGGGGCCTTCTTCGCCACCGGTGCGGCCTTCTTGGGCGGGCTCGGCTCCGGTGGCGGCTCCCGGTCGGCCCTCGCGGACGGACGGATCGCCAGCTCGGCCACCCGGCGCGGCGGGTCCAGCCCGGCCAGCACGAACGAGCGCACCTCGCCCTTCTTCAAGACCTGGCGCGCCTTGGTCGGGGGCGGCGTGCCCATGGCGGTCAGCGGGATGTAGCAGTGCAGCTCTCCACCCCCCGGCATCGGGACGTCCACCATCGCCCCGTGCGAGGTGAACGAGACCACCTCGCCCTGGACAGTGCTCCCGACGGGGAACGCGGCAACGAAGTTGATGAAGGTCAGTGGCTCGTTCACGGCGGGGGGCGGCGCCGGCCGTTGCTTCTGTTGCCGCCTGGCATCGTGGCCCGACCCCGTGGCCGCCTCGGTAGTGGTCCGGGACTCCCTGCCGCCGGCGGCTCCTCCGGTCGGGCTGTCCTTCTTGCCTCTGGCCTTCTTCTCGGGTGCCGCCTTCCTGGACGTCGCGTTCTTCTTCGTGGCATTCCGCGACTTCTCGGGTTCGGGCGGATGCAGGGCTTCCTCGACAGCCTCGTCGACCGCGCTCGAGAAGACCGGGCTCAGCTTGGCCCGACCAGGAGGCGGCGCGGCGGGGGTGATCGGCCACGACGTGTCGACCGGGGGCGCCGCCTGCTTGGGCGCGCTCTTCCTCGCCTTCGAGCCCTTCTTGGCAGCCTTCTTGGCCGCTTTGGCCAATTCGGCCGCCTTGGCCGGGGCCGAGCTGGGGTCCCTCTTCGCTCTGGCGTCGGCGGTCGCGGCCCGGCTCTTGGGCCCCCGTATCGGGAGCCGCGGCGTGAAGATCCAGCCCACGCCGGGCACCGGCTTGCCGCCGATCAGCCTTCCATCGTCGAAGAGCCAGGGATGCTCCCCGTGGAACTCCTGGAAGGAGTCGTTGGACAGGACGGTGGCGCCGGTACGTTCGGCGATCCGCAACACGAACGCATCGCCGCGACCGATGGCGCCCGCCGGCGGCGAGATCACCTCACCGTTGAGCATGGCTTCGCGCACCTCGTCGCGCTCGGCATCTCCCACACGGTGCTCGAAGGTGGCGTCGACCACGACGATGATGCTGGCGCCAGGGTCCTCAGAGGCGTACGCGCGCACGGCCTCGTCGAGTTGCTCGAGGCTGGGGAACGTTCGTCCTTCGGTGGCCAGGTTGGACCCGTCCACCACGACGTGGTGCGATTCAGCCAATGGCACGTCGCAACAGGTCGGCCTGCTCCAGCTGGTGCAGGGCGGCGCTCCCGATGGCCGGGCTCGCCGACTCGGAGCCGGCTGACATGGCGGAGCCGCAGGCGCTCGGGCAGGCAGGCGTGGAGGCGGGCGTGCACGAAGGACCAGGCTCCCATGTTCTCGGGCTCCTCCTGCAACCACACCACTTCGGTTGCCTCCCCGTAGCGCTCGAAGACTGCGGTCAGGAGCGAGACGGGCCAGGGATAGAGCTGGTCCACCCGCACGATCGCCACGCCGGACGCCTCGTCGGGCTCGAGCTCGGTTCGCCGTTGCCAGGCCTCATGGGCGATCTTCCCGCTGCACAGCACGATGCGGTGGACTGTCGAAGGGTCCTCGATCGATGCGTCGTCGATCACGTGCTGGAAGGAGCCCGACTCCAGCTCGGCGAAGGTCGAGCGCGACGCGTGGGCCCGCAGCATCGACTTGGGGGTGACCACGACGAGCGGCCGCTTCGGGCTCGACAGCGCCTGGGAGCGCAACAGGTGGAAGTACTGCGCCGACGTCGAAGGGATGGTCACACGCAGATTGCCACGCGCCGAGAGCGACAGGAAGCGCTCGAAGCGCGCCGAAGAGTGCTCGGGGCCCTGTCCCTCGTAGCCGTGGGGCAGCAGCAGGGTGAGGCCGGCGAACTGCCCCCACTTGACTTCGGCCGCCACCATGAAGTTGTCGATGATGATCTGCGCCCCGTTGGCGAAGTCGCCGAACTGCGCCTCCCAGGCCACCAGTGCCTCGGGCGCCTCGACGGAGTAGCCGTACTCGAAGCCGACGGCGGCGTACTCGGAGAGGAGGGAGTCGCGCACGGTGAAGTTCCCCATCGGCACCGACGGCTCCAGCGAGTCCGCGCCGATGCGGTGCAACCCGTCGCGGATGTGGGCCAGGGGGACGAATTCCTCGCCGTTCGAGTAGTCGACCAGGACGGCGTGGCGGTGGCTGAAGGTGCCGCGGCGGGTGTCCTGACCGGTCAGGCGCACGTTGACGCCCTCGTACATGAGCGAGCCGATGGCCAGCGCCTCGGCCAGGGCCCAGTCGACCTGCCCGCTGGCCACGAGCTGGTCGCGCTGGACGAACTGGCGCTCGAGCTTGGGGTGGATCATGAAGCCGTCGGGCACCGATGCGCACCACGGCGGACAAGGCGTGCAGCACGTCCGCCGACACCCCGGTCTCGGCGGAGGGCGCGTCGGCAGGCAGCGGCTCGGGCACGGGCAACTCGGTCGGGGCCAGCGACGGCTCGCCCCGCACCTCGTCGAGGACGACCTGCAGGCTGGCGTTGAAGTCGTCCAGCGCGGACTCGGCCTCTTCGAGCGTGATGTCGCCCCGGCGCACCAGCGTCTCGGTGTAGAGCTTGCGCACCGAGCGCTTGGCCTCGATCCGCTGGTACATCAAGGGTTGGGTGTAGCTGGGGTCGTCGCCCTCGTTGTGCCCGTGCTTGCGGTAGCAGACGAGGTCGATGACGACATCCTTGTGGAAGGTCTGACGGAAGACGAAGGCAAGCCTGGCCGCGCGCACGCAGGCCTCGGGGTCGTCGCCGTTCACGTGGAAGATCGGGGCCTGGACCATCTTCGCCACGTCGGTCGGGTACACCGAGGTGCGGGCCGAGGCGGGCGCCGTCGTGAAGCCGAGCTGGTTGTTGATGACCACGTGCACGGTGCCGCCGGTGCGGTAGCCGGACAGACCCGAGAGGTTGAGCGTCTCGGCCACCACGCCCTGACCGGCGAAGGCGGCATCGCCGTGGACGAGGACCGACATGCACGGGAACCCGTCGACGCCGTCGGCGGCCGCGGCGGGCGTGCCGTCGGTGGGCGGGGAGATCCTGTCCTGCTTCGCCCGCGTCATGCCCTCGACGACGGGGTCGACCGCCTCGAGGTGCGAGGGGTTGGACGCCAGCGTGATGGGGAGCTCCTCGCCCGCGCTGCCGTGGAACACGCCGCGGGCGCCCTTGTGGTACTTCACGTCACCCGAGCCCTGCACCGACTCGGGATCGAGGTTGCCCTCGAACTCCTCGAAGATCTCGCGTGTAGGACTTGCCCACGATGTTGGCCAGCACGTTGAGGCGCCCGCGGTGGGCCATGCCCATCACGACCTCGGCCACTCCCGAGCCGGCGGCGGCATCGAGCAGCGCGTCCAGCAGGACGATGGTCGACTCCGCACCTTCGAGACCGAACCGCTTCTGCCCGACATAGCGGGTGTGGAGGAAGCGCTCGAAGACCTCGGCCGCGTTGAGCCGGCCGAGGATGTGCCGCTGCTCCTCGATGTTGAGGGTCGCCGGCTGGCCTTCGACGTGTTGTTGGATCCAGCGCTTCTGCTCGGGATCCTGAATGTGCATGTACTCGATGGCGAGCGTCCGGCAGTAGGCGTCGCGCAGCACGTGGAGGATCTCGTCGAGCGTGGCGACATCGTGCCCCGCCAGGCCGTCGGCCACGAACTGGCGCGGCAGGTCCCAGATCGTCAGCCCGTAGGTCATCGGGTCGAGCTCAGGGTGGATGTGCGGCGGCTCCGCGTCCAGCGGGTCGAGGTGGGCGATGAGGTGGCCGCGCACCCGGTACATGTTGATGAGTGTCTGCACGTGCACCTGCTTGACGAGGCGCTGGTGCTCCGCCTCCTCGCTCCCGGCGCCGGCGTTGCTGTCGACCTGCCAGCGGACGGGTTCGTACGGCACGCCCATCGACTCGAACAGCGCGTCGTAGAACCCCTCGGCGCCGGTGAGAAGAGCGGCCACCCGGCCCAGGAACAGGCCCGATTCGGCGCCCTGAATGATGCGGTGGTCGTAGGTGGAGGTGATGGTGACGACCTTGCCCAGACCGAGCTGCGCCAGCACGCGTGGGTCGGCCGCCTCGAACCCGGCCGGATAGCCGAGCGCCCCGACCCCGATGATGGCGCCCTGGCCGGGCATCAGGCGCGGCACGGACTGCACCGTGCCGAGCGTCCCGGGGTTGGTCAGGGACACGGTCGTCCCGGCGAAGTCGTCGGGGCCGATTTTGTTGGTGTGGATCTTGCGGATGAGGTCCTCGTAGGCGAGGACGAAGGAACGGAAGTCGAGCGTGTCGGCGTCCTTGATGCACGGCACGAGCAGCGTGCGGCTCCCGTCGCTCTTCTCCTGATCGACGGCGAGGCCCAGCCCCACGTGCTTGTGGTGGATGACGCCCGGCTTCCCTTTCCCGCCGCCATCGGGCACGAAGGCCGCGTTGAGCGCGGGCACGTCGTGCAGGGCGCGGACGACCGCGTACCCGATGATGTGGGTGAAGCTGACCTTGGCCCCCGTGGTCCGGGCCAGCTGGTTGTTCAGGATCAGGCGGTTGACCTCGAGGAGGCGGGCCGGCACCGTCCGCACGCTGGTCGCCGTGGGCACGGTCAGGCTGGCTTCCATGTTGGCCACGATGCGCGAGGCCGCGCCGCGCAGCGGGGTGGCCTCCTCGGTCCCCGCCTCGGCACGACCGGACTCGGAGCCGGGGCGGCGGCCGCCCGCACGGCTGGTCCCCGGCTGGGCGTCGTTCGTCCACGGCCGGTGCAGGTGTCTGGGGTTGTGGCGCGGGGACCGGGGCGGGCCGGTAGTCGGCGAAGAACTCCCGCCAGCTGTCGCTGACCGAGTCGGGATCGGCCAGGAAGCGGTCGTACATATCGTCGACCAGCCAGGCATTGGGGCCGAACGAGCCTCCCTGCGCCGCCGAACTGGGTCATGACCCAACCCTACCGGCGGCGATCGGGTCTCATGGGCAGTCCGGGTAGCGTCTGCCCTGCAAATGAGCTATCCGGCCGCCCTCAACTTCACGACGCGGGCGGCCCCCGCACCGGGCGCGGCCACCGTGGTGTTCGTCCACGGATCGCTCGACCGGGGTGACAGCTTCCGGCTGGCGATGCGCCGGCTGCCCGAGTTCGCCACGCTGGCCTACGACCGTCGGGGCTACCAGGGCTCCCGGGCCGGCGGGGTCGTGGACATCGGGGGCCACGTCGAGGATCTGCTCTCCATCGCGGACGAGGTGCGCTGGCGCAGGGCGGCGGGTCCGCTGGTCGGCCGTCGGGCACAGCCTGGGGGGCATCGTCGTGATCGGAGCCGCGCTGTCCTCGCCGCGGGCCTTCGACGCCATTGCCGCCTACGAGCCGCCCATGCCGTGGCTGGGCTTCCGCCGCCAGGGCGGAGACGCCGTGGCCCCCCATGTCCGACGATCCCGGTGAGGAGGCGGAGCGCTTCTTCACCCGGATGGTGGGCGACGGCGCCTGGAGCCGCCTGACCGAGAAGGGCCGGGCCGAACGGCGGGCCGACGGCCCCGCCCTGATGGCGGACCTGCGCGGCATGCGGGTCGAAGGCCCCCCCTTCGACGTGACCGCGCTGGAAGTGCCCTCGCTGTTCGGCCGGGGCGGCCCATCGTCGGCGCCCCACCACCGCCGCACGGTCGAGTGGCTGGGCGCCAACGTCCCCGGTGCCGTCGTCTACGACATCGTCAACGCGCAACACGGTGCGCACCTGTCGCATCCGGACCACTTCGCCGCCATGACGCGCCTCGTGGTGCGAACAGGGCCGGCTGATCAGGCGGACGAGAAGGGCGGCAACCCGCTGTCGCTCGACGGTCTCCTGCGCGGCGTGGTGCGGGTGCTTCAACCGGCGCGACAGCATCTCGTCGTACTCGACCCCCTTGCCCTCGCTCTTCATGCCCGTGATCAACGGCGAGTTGGAGAGGAACACGGCGCCCATGAACATCACGAGGAGCGACACCGCCTCGAGCGGGCCGTAGGGGCCCGAGGTGCGCAGGGAGTCACCGAAGAGGGCGATGCCCATGGAGATGCTGACGAGCGGATCGACGAGCACCAGGGTGGACTGCGAGGCGGCCAGCGGTCCGGCGTGGAAGGCGTTCTGGGTGAGAAAGAGGCCGAGCAAGCCGAAGGCGATGACGCCGTAGGTCTGCCAGTGCACGAACAGGGTCACCCAGTTGGTCGCCGCGTAGTCGCTCACGACCTTGATCAGCGCGGCCGTGAACGCGTACGAGATGGCCGCTGCGGTTCCGAACATGGCGGCCTTCCACCAGCGGGGGCCGTAGCGGGTGGCCACCACCGTGAGGACGATCAGCCCGACGGCGACGCCCCCGACCACGATCCAGCCCGAGATTGGTCGGCACCTGTTCCCCGCCCCCCGGGTCGGCGAAGAAGAGGAAGCCGGAGAGCCCGAGGGCGATGGCGCCGGCGCCGACCCACTCACGGATGGAGATGGAGAAGCGGAAGTACGTCCCGAGGATGAAGACGAGGAAGAGCAGCTCCATCGTCAGGATCGGCTGGACCACCGAGAGCCGCCCGATGTGCAGGGCGAAGGCCTGCAACAGGAATGCGCAGACCATGAAGCGCGAATCCCAGCAACCACACGCCACGCCGGATGGCATGCGCCAACAGGCTGAGGCGCATGGTCGACTCCTCAGGGGCGTCTTCGACGCCCATGCGTTGGAACACGCTGCACAGCGCATTCGAGAGGGCCGCTGCTACGGCAAGGACATAGACCATCGCCTCGATGACAATTTAGTGGTCCCATGTCACCGTTCACGCAGGAGACTCCCAGCTGGCGCCCAGGTTCTATCTGGCGCGTGATGCCGCAGGATCGCGCAGGAATCTTGTGCACACAGCCGATGCACACCGGATCAGGACCCTCCCCGGCACATTTCCGCATGAAATCTTGATGTCGTGGCCCAAATGAATATGGCAATTGGGTTACATTTGCCAGATTCTTCCGACACCAAGGCTTGGACGTGCAGGCTGAAGGAAGGAAGATCGGCCGTCACCGGGGCGGTCGACAAGTAAGGGGAGTGCAATGGGATTGAAGGGGATTCTCACCGGGAACCCGATGCGTCTCGTCAGGACACTGGCTCTGGGTGCGATCACCCTCGCGGCCATGTCCCTGATGCTGATCGGCACCGCGGGCAGCGCAGGAGCCAGTTCCATCCCCACGGGTGGGACCAAGATCAGCGGCGGCACGGTGCGATGGGCCGAACCCCCGGGCACCCGCCCCGACCTACATCTTCCCCTTCATGAGCTCCTCGGTGGAGAGCGTCAGCAACTCCAGCCAGTTCCAGTACATGATGTACCGCCCGCTGTACATGTTCGGGTTCCCCGTCGAAGAACAGCACCACGCTCAACCCCACGCTCTCACTGGCGAGCATCCCGACCTACAGCAACAACGACACGACCGCCACCGTTGCGCTCAAGAACTACAAGTGGTCCGACGGTGAGTCCGTCACGGCGAGCGACGTCGTGTTCTTCATGAACATGCTGCACGCCGAGACGGCCAACTGGTACGACTACGTGCCCGGCCTCTTCCCCGACAACGTCAAGAACGTGGTGGCGACCAGCCCCAGCGAGGTCACGTTCACGTTCAACAAGTCGTACGAGCCGACGTGGATGACGTACAACGAATTCTCGCAGATCACGCCGTTCCCGACCGCGTGGGACATCACGTCCGCCTCTGCGGCGGCCGGTTCGGGCGGCTGCTCGTCGGGCACCTACGGCGCGGTCCTCGACCGATGCCGCATGCACGAGCGTCTACAACTTCCTCAACGCCCAGGCGAGCAACATCTCGGGCTTCTCGTCGAGCCCGATCTGGTCCGTCGTCGACGGCCCGTACACCATCGCCGCCTCGAAGGGCGGCTCGTTCAACAGCTCGGGCGCAGGTCACGTTGGTGCCGAACTCGAGCTACAGCGGGCCCCAGAAGGCCACGGTCACGGTGCAGGAGCTGCCCTTCACGACCGACAACGCCGAGTTCAACGCCCTGGTCGGCGGGAACGTCGACGTCGGCTACGTCCCTCAGCAGGACATCACGCAGAACACGATCGAACGCGACCAATCCCGGTCCGAACAACCCGCGGCTGACGAACTTCTACCTCTCCCCGTGGGTCCTCTTCGGCTACAACTACGCCGTCGACAAGTTCGATTCGACCGGCGACGGCGGGAATGCCGGCGCCATCTACAAGCAGCTCTACTTCCGTCAGGCCGCTGCAGAGCATGGTCGACCAGCCCGCCATGATCAGCAAGTTCCTCAAGGGCTACGGCGTCCCGACCTACGGGCCGGTGCCGGTGCTGCCGAAGAACAACCTGGTCGACGCGTACGAGCAGTCGAACCCGTACCCCTACAACCCGTCGCACGCCAAGAGCCTTCTTACCTCGCACGGGTGGAAGGTCGTGCCCAACGGCATCGACACCTGCCAGAAGCCCGGGACCGATCCCGAGCGAGTGCGGAGCCGGCATCCCCAAGGGTGCGCAGCTGAACTTCACCATGGCCTACGCCAGCGGGACGGAATGGCAGCAGCAGATGATGACGGTCGAGCAGTCGGCCTGGAACTCCATCGGCATCAAGACCGCCCTCGTCAGCAACACCTTCCCGACCGTGATTCAGGACTACGCCGGCGCCCTGCGAGACCGGGTCCCCCTGCACGGTCGAAGAGGGCTGGTGGGGCGGCGGCTGGGAGTACAGCCCGGACTACTACCCCTCGGGTGAGACGCTCTTCCAGACGAACGCGGGGAGCAACTCGGGCAACTACAGCGACGCCAAGGCCGACACGCCTCATCGCGGCCACGAACACCACCGAGCGCCAGCCTGGACGACTACCAGAACTACATCGCCAAGGAGCTGCCGGCGATCTGGGAGCCGAACTCCGACTACGAGCTCAGCGAGGTGCGGAACACGATCCGGGGTCTCGCCCCCCAGAACCCCTTCGCCAACCTCTTCCCCGAGTACTGGTACTACGTGAAGAAGTAGTCGAGCGATCTCGACGAGGAGACAAGCCGGTCACGGATGAGCCAGCCTGAGCGCGCCCTGCGTGCCTAGCATCGCTCCGTGACCGGCTTCCTCGTCCGGCGGCTCCTGCAGGCCGTCATCGTCATCATCGGCGTGATGGCCTTCATGTTCATCCTCATCCACCTGATCCCAGGCGGAGAGGCACGGGCGGTGCTCGGGCCCAGGGCGCAACCGCCGGCGATCGCGGCGTTCAACAAGGAGAACGGGCTCAACCTCCCCGTGTGGGACCAGTTCTTCCGCTACCTGTGGAACCTGGCCCATTTCCAGCTGGGCCGTTCCTACTACCTGAACCAGAACGTGACGACGCTGATCAGCCAGGCGCTCCCGAAGACCCTCGTCCTGGTCGGGATCTCCACCCTGTTCGCCGTCGTCGTGGCCATCCCCTTGGGCGTGTACCAGGTCGTGCGGCGCAACAAGCCCGAGGACTACGTCATCACGGGAGTGACCTTCGTCCTCTACGCCATGCCGGCGTTCTTGCTGGGCACGCTGCTCATCTTGTGGTTCGGCATCGACATCAAGCTATTTCCGACCGAGGCGCCCCAGAGCACGTCCGCGCTCGGGATCCTCTCCGACCCACGCGCGCTCGTGCTGCCCGTCCTGACCCTGTCCGCCATCACCATCGCGTCGTTCAGCCGCTACATGCGGTCCTCCATGATGGAGACCATGACCGAGGACTTCGTGCGGACAGCACGCGCCAAGGGGGCCGGGCCGCAGCGGGTCCTCTACGTGCACGCGCTCGCGGAACGCCATCATCCCCATCGTCACACTCCTGGGACTGTCCCTCGGGACCATCGTGAGCGGTGCCGTCATCACCGAGAGCGTCTTCAACTACCCGGGGATGGGTCTGCTCGCCGTCAATTCGGCCTTCCGAGAGGACCTCCCGACCCTGCTCGGCGTCACCTTCGTCGTGACCATCGCGACCATCTGCGGCAACCTGCTGGCCGACATTCTCTATGCGGTCGTCGATCCGAGGATCCGATATGCAAAATCCTGAGGACCTCGTCCGCACCACGCAACAGGAGGAGGTCGGCCGGGAGATCGTCGGCGAGAACGGGCCGCGGGAGGATCTCGATGCGTTGAGCAGAGAGCTCGGCGGCGAGCCCGGAGGTCCGAGCGGCGGGGACGTCGTCAGTCACGGCGGGCTCGGACGGCGCATCCTCTCGGTGTTCGTCGAGAACAAGCTCGCGGTGGTCGGCGTCATCGTGATCATCGCGTTCTTGCTGTTCTGCTACGTCGGGCCGCTCTTTTACCACACCAACCAGACCAGCGCCTCACAAGCGCTGTTCTCCACCGACAACGCCCCGCCGGGCAACGGGCATCCGCTCGGCACCGACAGCAGCGGCTTCGACATCCTCGGGCGGCTGATGTACGCCGGCCAGATCTCGCTCCTGGTCGGGTTCGCCGCCGCGGCCATCGCCAGCATCTTCGGTGCCCTCTACGGCGCCATCTCGGGGTTCTTCGGCTCGTGGCTCGATCCGATCATGATGCGGATAGTCGACGCCTTCTTGTCCATCCCCGTGCTCTTCTTGGCCATCGTCCTCGCGACCGTCTTCCGGCCCTCGCTCACCGTCTTCATCTTCGTGATCGCCTTCGTCTCGTGGCTGATCCCGGCCCGGCTGATCCGCGGCCAGGCTCTCTCCCTGCGCCAGCGCGAGTACGTGCAGGCCGTGAGGGTCATGGGTGGCAGCAAGACCCGCATCGTCCTGCGCCACATCATCCCGAACAGCATCGGGACGATCATCGTCAACGCCACCTTCAACGTCGCCGATGCCATTCTGCTGCTGGCCGCCCTCGGGTTCATCGGCCTGGGTGTGCCCGCACCGCAGACCGACTGGGGCTCCATGCTGTCCGATGGTGTCAACTACGCATTGGACGGCTACTGGTGGGAGATCTACCCCGCCGGCCTCTGCATCGTGCTGGTGGTCGTCGCCTTCAACTTCATCGGGGACGCCCTGCGGGACGCGCTCGAGGTCCGCCTGCAGCAGCGCTGAGTCGCGGCGCCGTCAGGCCGGCGTGGCCGCCGTCGGCACCAGCTCCGCCGCCGGGGGCCCCGTGGGCGTCCGCAGCGGGAAGTGGCAGGCAGCGAGGTGGCCCTCGCCAAAGGGGCGCAGCGGAGGCTCCTCGGCGGCGCAGACATCTTGGGCGAAGGGGCACCGTGTGCGGAACCGGCATCCCGATGGGGGGTCGAGCGGCGACGGCAGCTCGCCGCGGATGTGCGCCCCCCGTTGCTCCCTCTTCGTGGGGTCGGCCACCGGGATGGTGCCGATCAGCGCCTGCGTATAGGGGTGAGCAGTGCGCGCGTAGATCTCGCGGGCCGGACCGATCTCGACGAGCTTGCCCAGGTACATGACGCCGATCCGGTCCGCCATGTACTTCACGATGGCCAGGTCGTGCGAAATGAAGAGGTAGGTCAGGTCGTGCCGCTCCTGGAGCTCCTTCAGCAGGTTCAGGATCTGCGCCTGAATGGAGACGTCGAGGGCCGAGACGGGCTCGTCGGCCACGATCAGCTTGGGCTCGAGCGCCAGGGCCCGGGCCAGGCCGATGCGCTGGCGCTGGCCACCCGAGAACTCGTGCGGGTACAGCTCGGCCGAACGCGGCGGCAGCCCGACCTCGTCGAGCATCCGCAGCACCTGTTGCTGTTGCTCGTGGTGCGTGCCGATGCCCTGGACGGTGAGGGGCTCGCGGAGGATCGACCCCACGCGCATCCGGGGATCGAGCGAGGCGTAGGGGTCCTGGAACATCATCTGCATGTCCCGCCGGCGCCGGCGCAGGGCCCGCCCGGCGAGCCCGACGATGTTCTCATCCTCGAACTGCACGGCGCCCGACGTCGGGGTTTCGAGCGCCACCACCATGCGCCCCATGGTCGTCTTGCCGCAGCCGGACTCACCAACGAGGCCGAAGGTCTCGCCGCGCCGGATCGTGAGGGACACGTCCGACACCGCCTTGACCGTACCGATCTTGCGCTGCACCAGTGCCCCCGAGGTGACCGCGAATTCCTTGACGACATGATCGATCGTGACGAGCGCGGGAGCCTCGTGCAGCGCCTCGGCGCGCACCTGCTCACGGGCCAGCGCCTCCTCGTCCACCTTGACGTGCAGGTCCGCCGCCTTCGCCACCGCCTCAGGGCGGTTGGCGACGGTCACCGGGTCGACGCCGACCTGGTGAAAGCACCGGGCCACGTGGCCCGGCGCGCTGTCCGCAGCCGGCAGGAGCTCGGGCTCGCTGGCACGACAGTCGGCCTGGACGTACCGGCAGCGGGCCGCGAAGCGGCAGTGGGTCATCGGCTGTGACAGGTCGGGCGGCAAGCCGGGGATGCTGACCAGGCGGATCGACGGATCCTGGTCCAGCTTGGCGACCGAGGCCAGCAGCGCCTCGGAATAGGGATGCCGCATGCGCGTGAAGACTTCGGTCGTCGTGGCGCCCTCGGCAATCCGCCCGGCGTACATCACCAGCACGCGGTCCGCTCGTTCCGCGATCACCCCCATGTCGTGCGTGATGAGGATGATCGACATGTGCAGGTCCCGACGGAGGCGGTCGAGGAGGTCGAGGATCTGGGCCTGAATGGTGACGTCGAGCGCCGTGGTCGGCTCGTCCGCGACCAGGAGCTTCGGGGAGCAGACGAGGGCCATGGCGATCATCACCCGTTGGCGCAGGCCCCCCGAGAGCTCGTGGGCGTAGGCGTCGAGTCGGCCCGACGGATTGGGCATCTCGACCATCTTGAGGACCTCGAGCGCCCGCTCGCGGGCGACCTTCTTCGATGCCCCCTGGTGGAGCCGGGCGCTCTCGGCGATCTGGTCGCCGATCGTCATGGTGGGGTTGAGCGAGGTCAGGGGGTCCTGGAACACCATTCCCACCTGGTTGCCCCGGACCTTGCACATCTCCTTCTCGCCGAGTGGCGCCAGGTCCTGACCGAGGAGCGTGATGGAGCCGCCCACCACGTGCCCGACGTTGGGGAGGAGCTTCATGATCGAAAGGCCGATGGTCGTCTTGCCGCAGCCCGATTCCCCGACCAGGCCGACGCACTCACCGGGGTCGACATGGAACGACACGTCGTCGACAGCGAGGACTCTGGAGCTCTTGAGGCGGAACTCGGTCTTCAGTCCCTCGACTTCGAGGACCGGGATCATGGAGCCGACGCGCCGGCGCGTGGCGCGCTGCCGCGCAATCCGCTTCACGCCGATCAACGCTAACCGGAAACCACCCCCCACCCGGGTCAACCTGCCCCGAACAGCTGCCCCTGGCGACCTTCCCGCAGTTCCCCGCACCACGGGAGGTCCCGCACGAAGGCCCAGCTGTGGCGGTGGATCGCCGTCGGCCCGTACCCGCGGAGCGCGGTCTGGTGGACGGGTGAGGGATAGCCCTTGTTCCGCTCGAAGGCATAGGCAGGAAAGTGGTCGGCCTCCTGGCGCATGAGCCTGTCCCGCACGACCTTGGCCAGGACCGAGGCAGCGGCCACCGACGCGCACTTGGCGTCTCCGTCGACGATGGGGTGCACCGCACCCTCGAAGGGGTCCTGCGGATGGCGCAAGAGGTCGACCGGTCCGTCGACCAGGACGGCCTCGGGGAGTGCGCTGAGGCCGGCCAGCGCGCGGCGGGCGGCCACCCGGAGCGCCTCGGTCATGCCCCATTCGTCGCACTCGGCGGGCGTCGCATGCCCGACGGACCAGTCCTGGCACCATGCGCCGACTGCCCCGAAGATCTCCTCGCGCCGCGCTTCGCTGAGCATCTTGGAGTCCCGCAGCCACGGCGGCATGGAGCGCTGCTGGACGCGGGGACGCACGACGGCGACGCCCACGGTCAGCGGGCCGGCCCAGGCACCGCGGCCGACCTCGTCGAGACCGGCCACCGAGTCGTACCCCTGGGAGCGCAGGCGGCGCTCCTCCTTGAGGTCCGGCGAGCAGACCGTCATGTCATTTGGTACGAGGCGGGCGCGCGCCCGCCTCGTACGATGGGGGCGTGAGCATGGACGGGGGGGAGACGCCGGATACCCAGACGCGGACGCCGTTGGCGCCGGGGACGAAGGTGGACGTGCGCAACCGCTTCCAGGGCACCTGGGTGCGCGGTTTCGAGATCGCCGAGGTCACCGACGAGGGATACCGCATCCGCCGCATGTCGGACGGGAGCGTCCTGGGCGAGCTGTTCTCACGCGACGACGTGCGCCGAGAACGGTCGCGTCAGGGCTTCTGGTGGCACTGAGCCCTCAGCCCTTCTGGGCCTTCAGCACGCTCTCGATGTAGTCGTCGATCGGAATGGCCGAGAGCGTCAGCGTCTTCAGTGTCCCGCGCGACCCCAGGACCAACGACACCCGGGCCATGGTGGTCTCGTCGGGGGCGTCGAGGACCGTGCAGAAGTCGTATTGCCCGAGCAGCGCCCATTGCGCCACCACCCGCACGCCCATGGCCTCCACCTCGGCATTGACCGCCTTGAGGCGGTCGGGGTTCTCGGTCAGGGTCGCGGCCCCGTCCGGCCCCACCGTCGAGAGCATGAGGAAGGTTGCCATGGCATGCACGCTACCGCAGGCACCGGGCCGCTCCCGGATCAGCGCAGCTCGCCCCGGACCACCTTGCCCAACGCATTGCGCGGCAGGGCGTCGATCAGGCGGAGCTCGCGCGGGCACTTGTAGGGCGCCAGCTCGGCGGCCGCCAGGTCCCGGAGCGACGCCAGGTCCGCCTCGCCCACGACATAGGCGACCACGGTCTCGCCCCACTCCGCCGACACCTCCCCGACGACGGCCACCTCGACCACACCCGGGTGGCGGGACAGCACGGCCTCGACCTCGGCGGGGTAGACGTTGTGGCCGCCGGTGATGATGAGCTCGGTGCGGCGGCCGCGAACCGTCACGTAGCCGTCGCCCGCAACCGACACGAGGTCGCCCGTGGCGAACCAGCCTGCGCTGAGGAAGTCGTCCCGGCCCCAGTAGCCACGGCACAACGGCGCGCCGCGGACGAGCAGCTCCCCCACGCCGTTCTCGTCGGCATCGTCGAGCGCGGCCTCCACCCCCGGAAGCGGCACCCCGACCGAGCCGGGACGCCGTTCACCCTGCAGTGGGTTGGAAAGGGTCAGGAGCGTCTCGGTCATGCCGTAGCGCTCCAGCACGTCGACCCCGACGCCGGACAACTCGTGCCACAGGTCGGGGGCCAACGGTGCCGACCCCGACACACACAGACGCAGCGCGCCGAGCGCAGACGCCTCACCCGTTGCGGCCAGCCGGTGGTACATGGTGGGGACGCCGAAGAACATGGTGCCGGTCCGAGCGGCACCGAGGATCGACGCCTCGTCGAAGCGGTCGAACACCGCAGTGGAGGCTCCCGCGGCGAGAGTGCCGAACAGTCCGGCACAGAGGCCGTGCACATGGAAGAGCGGCAGGCAGAGCACGAGGCGGTCCTCGGGCGTCCAATCCCAGGCGGTCAGCAGCGCCGAAGCTCCGGCCAGCAGCGAAGCGTGCGTGTGGACCGCCCCTTTCGGTTTGCCCGTGGTCCCGGACGTGTAGACGATCAACGCGTCGTCGCCGGGTTGCCGGGCCGGAGCGACGACGGGCCGGGTGCGCCCGGTGGCCCGGGCGAGCTCCTCCACGCCCAGGAGCATCGGGACCGCCGGCGAACGCATCGGGCCGGGCGCGGTCGCAGAGCGCCAGTACCGGTCGGGCATCGGTGACGACGTGGTCGAGCTCGGGGCCGGTGGCCGACGGGCTGACCGGCACGAGGACCGCACCGGCGCGCAGCACGCCGAGCAGGGCCTCAATGGAGGAGGGCGTGGCGCGGGCGCACCACAGCACACGGTCGCCCGGGGCGACGCCCCGCTCGGCCAGGACCGTCGCCGCTGCCGCCGTGCGAGCAGCGAGGGTCCCCGCATCCACCACGCGGGCATCGTCCCAGCCGTCGATCAGCACCGGCGCGTCCGGCCGGGCCGCCCACCGCGCTGCCCACACCTCGGGGAGCGTCCGACCAGGCGGAGCCGGCCGGCGGCGGGGCCAGTCGGCGGCGGGGACGAGCGCCCTCACCACCGGCGAGCACAGGTCATAGTCTGGCGGTCATGACCGCCCGCAGGATTGCCATCGTTCCGCACACGCACTGGGACCGGGAATGGTACAAGTCCTATCAGGACTTCCGTCTCGCCCTCGTGGACCTGATCGACACGCTGCTCCCGCTGCTCGAGCGCGACGCCAGCTATCCCCACTTCATGTTGGACGGGCAGATGGCGGTGGTGGACGACTACCTCGAGGTCCGCCCCGAGGCCGAGGGCCGGCTCCGCACGCTGGCCGCCGCCGGCCGGTTGAGCGTGGGTCCCTGGTACATCCTGATGGACGAGTTCCTCGCCTCCGGCGAGACGATCGTGCGCAACCTGCAGATGGGCCTGGTCCGCGGGGCCGCCTTCGGGGGCGTGATGGAGCTCGGGTACCTCCCCGACATGTTCGGCCACATTGCCCAGATGCCCCAGATCCTGCAGCTGGCCGGTTTCCACGATGCCGTCGTCTGGCGGGGCGTGCCCTCGCAGGTGACCAAGAACGCCTTCATCTGGGAGTCCCCCGACGGCTCCTCGGTCCGGGCCGAGTACCTGCCCGTCGGCTACGGCAACGGGGCGGCGCTCCCCGACGACGCCAAGGCGCTGATCCGCCGCACGCGCGACAACGTGGCCGAGGTGGCCGAGTTCCTCATGGGCGACCTGCTGTGCATGAACGGGTCCGATCACCTCATGCCCCAGCCCTGGCTCGGCCGGGTCGTGGCCGAGGCCAACGACCTGCAGGACGAGTTCGACTTCGAGGTCACCTCGTTCCCCCGCTATCTGGCCGACGCCCCGCGTGGGGAGCTGACCCGGGTGGAGGGCGAGCTCCGCTCGGGCGCCCGGGCCAACATGCTGATGGGCGTCACCTCCAACCGGGTCGACGTCAAGCGCCGCGGCGCACTGGCCGAGCGGGAATTGGAGCGGCGGGCCGAGCCCCTGGCCTCCCTGTTCCAGCCGGCGGCCGACTACCCGGACCGGCTGCTCGAGCTGGCCTGGCTCGAGATGGTCCGCAATTCGGCCCACGACTCCATCTGTGCCTGCTCGGTCGATGACGTCGTCGACGCCGTGCTGCACCGCTACGCCGAGGCGCGTGCCATCGCCGCGGGTCTGGCCGACCGCGCCGTCAAGACCTTCGCCCGCTCGCTGTCCCACGCCGGCCCCACGCTGCTCAACGTGACGCAACGGGCCCGATCCGGTGTCGTGGAGCTGATCGTGCCCGCCGACGGCCCGGCCGCCGCCGACGTCCAGGTGGTCTCCGAGCGCTCCGGGCTGCCCGGGTCGATGGTGCTCGACGCCGACACGGTCCGCACGGTGCTGGGGATGATGCAGGGGCCGCGGATCGACGACGAGGCATGGATCCACGACGTGCTGATTGAGGATACCGACGAGGGCTTCGACATCACCATCGCCGTCGGAACCGAGGAGAAGCCCGACGTCCCCATCGCGGAGGCGAAGCAGGACGTCTACACGAGGCTCGGGGCCCGGCCCGACGCCGTGGTCCGCGTGGGCATGGAGCAGCCGGCGACGCGCAAGATCCTCGCCCGCACCGGCGAGGTGCCGGGCTATGGATGGGCCGCCTTCGAGCCGGCCCCGCTGGCGCATCCCGGTCGAGATCAGCGAGAGCGACGCCGCGGTCACCGTCGGCAACGGGCTGGTCCGCGTCGACGTCGACACCGCGACCGGCACCTTCGCGCTCGACGGCATTCCCGGCTACGGCCGGCTCGTGGACGGCGGGGACCTCGGCGACTCGTACAACTACTCCCCGCCGCGGCAGGACTCGTTCGTCGACGCGCCCCTCGGCGTCACCGTCCGGGTCGACGAGCGCGGGCCGGTCCGGGCTCGCGTGCGCATCACGAGCACGTACGACTGGCCGGATCACGTGGACGGCTCCTCCCAGGCGCGTGTCGGCGGCCACCAGGTCGATGTCCACACCGACGTCGAGGTGCAGGCGGACGACGCCACGGTGCGCGTCGTGACCGCGTTCGTCAACCCGAGTGGCGACCATCGCCTCCGCGTCCACCTGCCCCTCCCCGAACCGGCGCGCCACTCCCAGGCCGAGAGCGCCTTCGCGGTGGTCACGCGCGGGCTGACGGCCGAAGGCCGGCCCGACGAGTTCGGGCTGCCCACGGCGCCCGCCAACCGGTTCGTCAGCGCCGGGCGCCTGACGGTGGTCCACGAGGGCGTGTGCGAATACGAGCTGATCGACACAGAAGGCGACGCCGCGCACACCATGGCGCTGACCGTCCTGCGCTCGACCGGGATGCTGTCCCGGCTCGGCATGGCCTACCGGCCTTTCCCTGCCGGGCCGCTCACGCCGGTCGAGGGGCTCCAGATGCGCGGCACGCATGTGGAGCTGCGCTACGCACTGGCACTCGACTGCGACGACCCGTACAAACTGGCCGACGACGTATTGCTGCCGCTGGAGCCGGTCCTGAGCCTGGGCGGCGGCCCACGGCCGTCCTCAGGGAGCGAACTGGCGGTCCACGGCGCCGAGGTCAGCGCGCTCCATCGCGTGGCCGGCGTGCTCGAGGTGCGCGTCTTCAACCCGACGCACAACCCGGCAGTGGTGTCGTTTCCCGGTCGCACCGGCTGGCTCGTCGACCTGCGCGGCTACCCCGAGGCGTCTTTCGAAGGCTCGTTCGAGCTACGCCCCTTCGGCATCGCCACCGCCAGGTTCCGCGACGCCTGAGCCGGGCCCCCGGTTGGCGCTGAGCAGCCGCTCGCCCACACCTCGCAGCTCCTCCAGATCACGCAGGACCTCGGAGAGCCGTTCCCAGCGCACGTTGCGCCGACGGTCGGCGGCGGCGCCGGTGCCGTCGGCCTCGTGGCCGACGCGGCCGCACCACCACAGCTGCACTCGACCCAGGTCCTTCAACAGCCGCGGCCGAAGGGCCTGCGCCGTGAACTGGTCGGGCGCCTCCTGCTCGAGGGCCGTGTGGAACTCGTCCGACATCAGCACGGTTCCCGGGTTGCCGATGTTCACGATCCGGTGAGCCAGGTTCACGGTGGGGCCGAAGTAGTCGCCGTCCCGCAACAGCACCGGCCCACACGCCAGGCCCACCCGCACGTCGGACAAGAGGTCGTCGTCGGCGTAGGCGTCGGCCAGGCTGAGCCCGATGCGCGCCGCTGCGGCGACGCTGTCGACCACGAACATGACCTCGTCGCCGATCATCTTGACCACGCGGCCCCCGGCACTGGTCACGAT
Organism: uncultured Acidimicrobiaceae bacterium; assembly: GCA_963744045.1. Classification (GTDB taxonomy): domain Bacteria; phylum Actinomycetota; class Acidimicrobiia; order Acidimicrobiales; family RAAP-2; genus Bog-473. The sequence goes on along the minus strand of CAVUSB010000001.1, from coordinate 503,304 downwards.
GTCGTGGGAGATCTCCTCGAAGCGCCGCACGACGGCGGCGAGCTCCTCGTCGCTCAGATGCTGGCTCAGGAGCGTGAACCCGACCATGTCGGCGAATCCCACCGCCAGCACCGGGCTCTGCCCCGGCGCCAGTCCGTGACTGCGCAGCATCATGCTGCGCTGAATGCCCGCCGCCACCTGGCGCCGCCACACGAATTCGAGCAGCTTGGCCATGGCGGGGATCGTTACGTCGGCCACGCCGGCGAACGCCTCGGCGGAGAGGACGGGGTCGACCTCCGCGCTCACCATGTCGCCCGGGACGAGCTCCGCCTCGGCGATACGCGCCATGGAGGAGCCGATGACCCGCGCCATCTGGACCGCCGTCTCGGCATCGGCGGCGCCGAGCGCCTGCAGGCCCTGAAAGATCCGGACCGCTTCGAGATCGAGGTCGGTGAAGGCGCGGTCGTCGTCGTCGACCCCGGGGAAGCCGAGGGCGCGCCAGAAGCGCTCCAGCATGTCGACACTGACGCCGGTGAGCTCGGCCACCTCGACCCTGGTGTAGCGCCGGCGCGACGGGACCAGCAGGCGGTCCGCCACGAAGAGGTCGATCACGCCGTCGCCCACGGCACGATCGATCTCCTCCTCGGTGGCACCGTGCATGAGGAGGATCTCTCTGACATGCTCCAGCGCGGCCTCCCGGCGCGCCTCGTCATCGTCGTCGGGCAGCATGTCGTAGCTGTGGAAGATGCCGCTCATGACGGGAGTCCACGCAGCAGCGACTCGTCCCATTCGGGGCGCGAGGGACGCCGCATGAGGTTGAGGAGCGCCTCGGCGGGTGAGCAGCGTCCCTCGACGATGGCCTGGACCTGCTCCGCGATGGGCATCTCGACCCCGTGGGCCTGCGCCAACCCGACCAACGGCCCCGCGCTCTTGACGCCTTCCGCCACCATGTGCATGCCGCCCACGATGTCGCCGAGCGACTGCCCCTCCCCGAGAGCGAAGCCCACCGTGCGGTTCCGGCTCTGCGGGCTGGCACAGGTCGCCACGAGGTCGCCGACACCGGCCAGACCGCCGAACGTGAGCACCTTCCCGCCCAGGGCGACGCCCAGCCGCCCCAACTCGGCCAACCCGCGCGTGATGAGAACGGCCCGGGTGTTGTCCCCGAGGCCCAGCCCGTCGCCGATCCCGGCCGCGATGGCCATCACGTTCTTGGTGGCGCCGGCGATCTCGCACCCCACGACATCGGTACCCATGTAGGTACGGAACGTGCGCGTGTGCACCAGCTCCTGCACGCGGCTCGCCAGCGCCTCGTCCGACAAGGCCACCACGCAGGCGGCCGGATGCCCCTGCGCCACCTCGCGGGCCAGGTTCGGGCCGGTGAGGACGCCGGCGGGAACGCCGGGGAGGACCTCGGCCACCACCTGCGACATGCGCAGGTTGGTCCCCATCTCAATCCCCTTGGCCAGGCTCACGACGGCTTCGACGTCCCCCGCCAGCGGCTGCATGTCGGTCAGCACGGAGCGGAACCCGTGCGACGGCACCGCCATGAAGACGATGCTGACACCCTGGAGCGCTTCGGCCAGAGACGACGTCACCGTCAGCGTGTCGGGGAGCTGCACGTCCGGCAGGTACCTCTCGTTCCGGCGCGTCTCGGACATGGACGCAGCGAGGTCGGGCGACCGCACCCAGAGGGAGGCGGGATGCGAAGCACCGATGATCGTCCCGACTGCGGTGCCCCAAGATCCGGCACCGATTACCGCCACCCGGTCGCTCATGGAACCAGAGCCTACGGCGGACCTGTAAAGACTTTCGCGTGGACCCCTACACTGTCCGGGTGTCGAGGGCCAGCGCGCCGCCAGCGGACCACGCGGCGGACGCGGCCGATCGCTACCTGGGCCCCGAGGTCGTCCTGATCCCGGTCAAGGCCTTCCACCAGGCCAAGCGGAGACTCGGGTCGAGCCTGTCCGATCCGGATCGCATCGCGCTCGTGCGCGCCATGGCGACCCACGTGGCGGGCGCCTGCGTGCCGCTGCCGATCGCCGTGGTCTGCGACGACGAGGACGTGGCCCGGTGGGCGGCGGACGTCGGTGCCAGCGTCATGTGGGAGCCCGGCCAGGGCCTCAACGGTGCCGTGCGGGCGGGCGTCGACCGGCTGGCCCGGGCCGGGACCCGCTGGGTGACCGTCGCCCACGGCGACCTGCCCCGAGCGCACAGGCTGGGCGTGCTGGCACCGTTCGAGGGCATCACGCTCGTCCCCGACCGCCGGGACGACGGCACCAACGTGCTGCGACTCCCGGCCGGGTCCGACTTTCGTTTCGCCTACGGTGCCGGTTCCTTTCGCGCCCACCGGGCAGAGGCCACGAGGCTCGGGCTCCCGGTGCGCGTGCTGCGGGACCCCGACTCTGGCCTACGACGTCGACTGGCCCGCCGACGTCGTCGAACTCGGCCGGACGCCCTAGCAGAGCCCGGACGCGGAGCCGGGGGCCCGAAGGCCCCCGGTCTCGCGTGTTCCCGAGGGAACGAGGCGCTTAGCGCCGCTTGGCCGCCTTGCGGGCAGGTGCCCGCTTCTTGGTGGCCTTGCGTGCCGGAGCCCGCTTGGCTGCCCTCTTCGCCGGAGCCCGCTTCTTGGTGGCCTTGCGCACAGTGCGCTTGGCCGCCTTCTTGGCTGGAGCCCTCTTCTTGGCAGCCTTCCTCGCTGGAGCCCGCTTCTTGGTGGCCTTGCGCACTGTCGTACGCTTCGCCGCCTTTTTCGCAGGAGCCCGCTTCTTGGTGGCCTTGCGTGCCGGAGCCCGCTTGGCTGCCTTCTTCGCCGGAGCCCGCTTCTTCGCAGCCTTCCGCGCCGGAGCCCTCTTCACGGACTTCCGTGCCGGAGCCCGCTTGACGGCCTTCTTGGCTGTCGTGCGCTTCGCTGCTTTCTTTGCGGGGGCCCGCTTTTTCGCGGCCTTCTTGGCCGGGGCCCTTCTTTTTGCGGCTACTGCCACAGGTGCACCTCCCTAGGAGCATGGTCACTGAATAGAGGTGAAGCCTGCGCCACGTCGAGGTCGACTGCCTCTCGCCGTGCGCACTGCCGCACCGGTTTCACTTGCAACTGCGCCGGCTGTCGCAGGTGCGCCAACGTCATGAACGCCGCCACATCACGCCAAACCGACTTGCTTCCCCGAGTTGTGACGTCACGTTGACAGCGTGCAGCGCGGTACCCGGCGCGCGAAAACGAAGCCGACTGATTTCGTTTTGCGTGCCACACACCGTTGTGTCGCAGCACATGCCATACCCTCCTTCACACTTGGGATACACACATTCTTCTGTTGTTTGCATGCCCAGGTCAAGCATTCATTAATCGCGGCGTTATTTTGCGCGCGTTCACGACCGTTGTTTGACGCTGTTTTTGACGCGCAAACGCGGCGCATCCTGCGCCAGCGCGTCGTACTTGCCACGATGTTGTCGCCGCATTGCGCGATATGTCCCATGGATTTTTGTGTTCGCCAACGCAAACATCGCGTGTGTGGAACGCGATGGTCATACGCATGTCGACAGTGCCGATTCGTGCCTGATTTCGAGTGCCGCACTGCATCGGGTCCACCGTTTGACGCGCCACGGCATCTATGTTGGTGACGGCGCCCACGGCTGGATGTGGGCTGGCCCGGAGTGTTCGACGCTCGTGCTCGGACCGCCGCGGTCAGGAAAGACATCTTCCCTGGTCATCCCCAATATTTTGCTGTCCGAGGGCCCGGTCGTGTCGACCTCGACAAAGCCTGACGTCATGCGGGCGACCGCACCGGCGCGTCGCAGCGAAGGATGGTCGTTTCTCTACGACCCGAGCGGAGAAGTCGAATGCCCACCGGGAGTCGAACGCGTCGGTTGGTCACCGCTCACCGACCGCCTCCGATTGGGACGCGGCCGTCGTCACGGCTGAGGCAATGGTCGGCGCCAGCCGGCTTGAGCGGGCAGCGCGCCGGCGAGCATCACTGGACCGAGCGGTCCGGCGCGCTGCTCTCCACGCTCCTCCACGCCGCCGCCACGGAGGAGCTCCCCATGCGCGACGTCCTGCAATGGATCGATCGGCACAATGGGGCACCGGCCCTCGAAATTCTTGCCTCGAACGCCGGAGGGGACGCTCCGGCCACGGATCTGCTCGCAGGGATCGTCGCCACGGACTCCCGTGAGCAGTCAGGCATCTGGTCCACCGCGTCGGGCGTCCTGGCCGCGTACCGCACGGAAGGGGCACTCGCATCCACGCGTGCCGCCCCCCTGGACCTCGAGGAGTTCTGCGGCGGTGCCAACACCCTCTATGTGTGCTCGGCGGGTCGACGGCAGCGACAATTCGCGCCACTCGTGGTGGCGGTCGTGGGCGATGTGCGCGACGCCGCCTACGTCCGGTCCCGCGACGGGCTGAGCGGCCCACCCACGCTGCTCGCACTCGACGAAGTCGCCAACATCGCGCCCATCCCCGACCTCCCGGCCATGGTCAGCGAGGGCGCCGGCCAGGGTCTCCTGGTGCTGGCCTGCCTGCAGGACCTCTCCCAGGCTCGCGTCCGGTGGGGACAGGCGGCCGACGGTTTCCTCTCGCTCTTCGGCACCACCGTGGTCCTGCGCGGCATCGCCGACACGGCGACGCTGCGCGATCATCAGCGCGCTGGCGGGACACCGCGAGGTGGCGACCACGACGATCAGCCGCTCGGTGGACCGCTGGGGCCGTCTGCGCCCCTCGACGTCGGTGGGGAGCACGCGCCAGGCCCGGCTTCCGGTGGACGCGGTGGCGCACGGCTCACCCGGGCACGCACTCGTCCTCGGCCCGGACAAGGAGGTGCACGAGGCCGCGCTCACCCCCGCGCACACCTGCGCGCCCTGGCGCGAGCTCCTGCCCGCCGGTGCGCCAGCTCGCCCCGCCGTCACGCTCCGACCGCGGACGCTGAGTCAGCGTCCGCGCCCCCGATCCGGTGACGCGGGCTCGCGCCATCCGAGCCGGGCCCGCGCCGTCGCGACCTCGCGCTCGGTGCGGATGTGATCCGCGAGGTGCTGCGCCGGGAGGCGGGCCAGGTTCGGCGGCTCGCCCGAGCGGCGCCTTGACGTCGCGCGAGGCCCCACCTGTCCCGGTAGGCGTCCAGGGCGCGGGCGGCACCCAGCCACACCGCGTGGTCGTCGGGGTCGACCGGACGAGGACCGAGGGCGCGCAGATGGTCATTCGCCGGGACCACCGTCCGCCGCTGCAGAAGTGGCTCCGCCACGCCGCACAGGCCCCGAAGGCACCCATTGCGCAACGAGGCGGTCGACGGCCGAGGCGGTGGCGCCGTCGCGGGCCGCCATGCCGAATGCCGCCACGACATCACGGCGGTGGGCGCCACCGTGGGCGGGAAGGGAGATCACCCCGGCAAAGCGGTGTTCGTCGAGCACGGCGCGCCCGGCCGGGCGCGCCGGCCGGCTCGAGCTCCAGGCGCGCCGCCGACATCGTCGGCCCGCCGCCGCCAGAGAACCTCGTGGTCGGCGAACGGCGCGCCGGGCGCCTTGGCCGGACGGGTCGCGGCCCAGGCGATGCGGGCGCCGCGGCCCGAGTGCACGGCGTTTTCGTACATGTGGCGGCGGATGTCGGCCCCCCGGCTCGAGAAGGCACCGAGCAACTCGGGCCCGACGCCGGCCACTTCTGCCGTGCGGCCCGGGCCGCCGGTCCACCGCACGCCGAGCGTCGCGGCCAACCCGGCGCGCAGATGGGCCTCGTAGACAGCGGCGGCCGCGGCGCGATGCGCAGCGATCCCCCTCCGGTCACAGGCACCCCAGCGCCCGTCGGCACCATGGACGAGGTTCGCCACCACGACGTGGCTGTGGACGTGCGGGTCGCCGTTCCGGCTGACGCCGTGCGTGAACACGGCCGCCACGGCCCCGCTGGTGGGCAGCACCACCCGGGAGGGACCGGTCTGCCTGGTGGCGGTGACGGCGTGCTGCTCCAGATACGAAAGCGACCCCGCGACGGCCTGGTCGTGCACCGCCACGACCGTGCGCGCCGCCTCGGCGCCGGCCAGTGCGAAGAGCACGCTGGCCGACTTCGGCGCACTGAAGGTCAGATCGAGCGCGGGCACGGACACGCGTCCCGAACCGAGCACGACCCCGGTGCGCGGATGGCGGCTCTCGAGCAGCCGACGGAACTCGTCGGGCCGGACGGGGCCGGTGAGGCCGAGCCCCTCGGCCGCCCTCCCCGCCCACTGGCCCGGTCCGGCCACGGGCAGCTCGCGGGCGAGATCGGACAGGTAGTAGTCGGCCCGGTCCCGCCCGATCCCGTGGATCCCGAGCATGGTGGCCTCCCGTCACCCGACGCACTGGCGGGGATGAACGGTCGGCCGGCGGCTAGGTCCGGCGGAGCTCCACGACCGGGATCACCCGCGTCGTCGCCTTCTCGTAGTCGCCGAAGCCCGGGCTGCACCGCCACCTGCGCTGCGTAGAGGCGGTCCCGCTCCGGTCCCGAGGTGATCGGGACGGCGGTCGCGGTGAAGCGGTCGTCGCCGAACTCGACCTCGACCTCGGGATTGGCCACCAGGTTGTGGTACCAGTCCGGGCTGGTAGGCGCCCCCGCCTTGGAGGCGAACACGTAGAGGGTGTCGCCCTCGACCAGCGCGACGAGCGGGTTCAGCCGCTTCTTCCCCGACTTGGCGCCGGTGGTCGTCAGCAGCACCACGGGGGCCCCGGCGAATCCGCCGCCGACCTTGCCGTGGTTGGCACGGAACTCTTCGATGACGCCACGGTTGAAATCGTTCATATCGCTCATGCCTCGACGCTACCGCTCTCGTAGCGTGCCAGCACCCGGCGGCGCCGCCTCCGCGGCGCAGCCCGGCCAGCTCCGGGGGGCTGACGACCCGGACCGCGGGGCCGAGTTGCAGCAGAAGCCGTTCGAACCAGGCCATGCCGGAGACGTCGAGGATCACGTCGGTCACGGTCCCGCCCGCGTCACGCCGGACGGCGCGCACCGGAACGGACTCGGGCACCCACTGCGCGTCCGGGCCGAGCTGCAGGTGGACCTCGACGGCACCGGGCCCCGGCACGAACATCTCCTCCAAGGGCCGCGACCGGCGTCACTGGCCGGGCCCGGGCTGTGCTCCGACGGGCGCACGCTGCGTATCCGGTCAACCCGGAAGCGCCGCATGTCGCCGGCCCGATGGCAGTAGGCGTCGAGATACCAGTGCCCGTCGATGGTGGCCACCTGCATCGGCTCCACCCTCCGTGTCGTCAGCTCGTCGCGTGAGCCGGAGAGGTACTCGATCTCGAGGGCGTGGCCGGCGTCCGCCGCTTCCCGCACCGCGGCCGAGCGCGGCCGGCGCGTCGACGTCGAGCCCGACCGCCTCGCGAGACCCGAGGGCGGCATCGAGCTTGGCCAGGGCGCGGCGCAGTGCGCCATCTTCGGAGCCCGGCACCGTGAGCAGCAGGCGAGCCGACGCCGCGACGGCGAACCCCTCGGCGGGAGTCAGGCGACGCGGCCGGGCGTACTCCGCCGGCAGGAAGGCCCGGACGGAGTGCTCGGAGACCTCAATCTCCATGAGCGTGTCCGGGGTGTAGGGCGGAATGCCGCAGCAGGCCGCCAGCTCCAACTCGGCCACCAGTTCCTTCTCGCTCATTCCGAAACGCTGCGCGGCGTCGGCGATGGGCGCCTCCCCCACCTGCGCCAACCAGCCGACCAGCGCCAACAGCCGCCGCAGGCGCCGGCTCGTCTCCCGTCCCGGCGCGTTGCGCACCGCCGCCGGCTCCTCCTCGACCGCCGCCGCCTCCACCTCCGGAGCACGGGTAGCCGACGGGGAGGGCGGGGTGGCGTCGCGCACCACGTCGAGCCAGGCGATCAACTCGTCCCGGAAGGCATCGGGCGCCACGACGGTGACGTGGTCGGAAAGCCCCAGCACCCAGGAACGTATGGACGCAAACGACGACACGCCGAGCACCAGATCGACCGACCCGTCCTCGAGCCGCTGCACCACCTTGTCCTCACCGACCTCGTCGACGACCCGCCGCGCCTCGAGCGCGTCGACCCGGACGCGCATTTCGACCCGGTCCTCGCCCTCCACCTCCCACGGCTCTTCGGGCAACGCCGCCGCCACGTCCACGGTCGCGTCGTCGGGCACCACCGCCTCGCCCGCCTCGCCTCGCGTCACCTCGCCTTCGATGCGGTCCACGCGGAACGTGCGCACCGCCGTCCGCTCCAGGTCCCACGCCACCAGGTACCAATGGCCGAAACGGAACCACAGCCCGACGGGGGCCACGCGCCGGTCATCCGAGCGGTAGACGAACGCCGCCGGGGCGTGCGTGCGCACGGCCTCGAACAGCTCAATGAGCGCGGCGGGCGGCACCAGGGAGGCGATCGGTCGCACGTCGCCCAAACCGGCCGCCCCCAACTTCAACAACGCGTCCCGACCACTAGGATCTCCCAGGTGGACGCCGGCGACGGCGAGGTGGAGCGCAACCTGCTCGTCCGGTTCGAGGTCGAGATCGGGCAGGTAGAACGAGTCGCGATCGATCTGGTACCCGTACTGCTCTTGACCCGGCAGGCGTTGCGTGAGCACCGGGATGCCCTCGTCGCGCAACAGGCGCTTGTCCCGCTCGAAAGCCTGCCGCCGGGCGGAGTGCTCGGCGGGGTAGCCGGGGACCTGGTGCGCGATGGCGTCGAGGGTCAGCGGCTGGCGCGTGTCGAGCAACACGAGGACCAGATCGGTGACGCGCTCCAACCGATCGAGCTTCGTGGGGGCGTCCATCGCCCAGAGCCTACGGCGAGCGCGGGCCCGTGATCGCCGCCTCCCGCCCGTTCGAATGGCATCTCCATCCCGTGTGGCTGCTCGCGTTGCTGGCCCTCGCGGCCGTCTACCTCCGGGCGACCCGCCAGGGCGACGGGTCGGCGACGCGGCGCCAGCGGATCCTCTTCCTCGGCGGCGTCGTCCTCCTCGCCGCCGCCCTGACCTGGCCACTGGGCGACCTGGCCAGCCATTGGTTGTTGCTTGCCCTCGTGCTCCAGCGGCTGCTGCTGACCCTCGTCGTCCCGCCACTCCTGGTCCTGGGGACACCCCGCTCCATCGTCGACCGCCTGACCCGGCCGGCGCCCGTCGATGCCGTGCTGCGGGTGGCTGTGCGGCCGGTGCCCGCCGTGGCCATCGTCACCGTGGTGGCCGTCGGCACCCTGACGGTCGGCGTCGTCAGCCTCGCCGCCCATTCGGTCGCCGCCCGAACCGTCATACAGCTGCTGGTCCTCGGCTCGGGTTTCGTGCTGTGGGCGCCCGTCTTGACGGAACTGCCGGGGATACAACGCCTCTCGCCGCTCGGACGCGGGGGCTATCTCATCGTCCAGTCGATCGTGCCGAGCTTTCTCTCCATCGTCTGGATCTTCGCCCGCCACCCGCTCTACGCCCCCTTCACCTACCCCGGCAAGGTCGCGGGCATGACCCCGCTCCTCGACCAGGAGCTGTCCGGTTTCCTGGCCAAGCTCAGCACCATCGCCGTCCTGTGGACCGTGGCCTTCGTCGTCATGACGCGCGCCCAGACGAGCGACTCTGCCGGACGGGACACCGATCCGCTGGTCTGGTCCGACGTCGAACGCGAGATCGAACGTGCCGATCGCCGCCAGCGTCGACAGCCGTGGTGGCCCGGAGCCCCACCCTCCTGAACCTGACGGCGGGAGCGTCCCGCTCCCCGGTGCCACGTTCGTGCGGCGCCGGGGCAAGTAGCGTCTCCTGCTCGTATGGATGAGGCGTGGTCCGTGCCCGACGTCTACCTCCTCACGACAGGACCGGAGGGCGAGCTGGCCGTTCCGCACCTGACCCTCACCTTCCTCGACTCCGGCCTCGTGCTGGACAAGGTCGATGGAGAGCGGGTCTGGGACTGTGACTGGGCCGAACTCGAAGAGATGTCGCCCGTGGAACGATCGGTGCTTCCCGACGGCCGTGCCGGCGTGGTCATCGTCGTGGTCGAACGCGGCTCGCCAGGGTCGCCACCGCTTCGTGCTGGCAACCGACGACGCGCTCGCCACGGAGACCGCAGTCAGGGCCCGCGCCGCCGCGCACGGTGCTGCGCAGCTCGGCCCGGCCAGCGGTGTCCCGCCTGCTGATGGTCGGCATCGTGCTCGCCGCGCTGGCGACGATCGCGGCGCTCCTGCTGTCCGCCGCGCACGTCATCCACTTCTAGGAGCGGGTCGTGCGCTAGGCGAGTGAGGCGCCCCTCAGCTCGTCGAGCGAGAGCTCGGCGGTCTGATTCCCACCGCACTGCGGGCAGTGCTCCACATGGCGCCACGAGCGGAGAAGGCGGGTGCCCTCGGGATTGAGCAGGACGACGAACGACTCCGAGATCGGGTCGACCTCAAGTCCGTAATAGGCCGCGCCACGCCGTGGTGGCAGCGTGGGCATCGAGCGCGAGACCCTTCGAGGACGCGCCGAAAGCGCATCTTCTCGGTGTCGAAGATCCATGTGCTGTGGCAGGACTCGAGGACGAACAATGCATCGTCTGTGGGGGGGACCACACTGCTGATCATGCCCGATCCATTACCGAGTTCGGCGTCGAATGCGGCTCAGCCTCGTTACGGAATTGTGACAATCCACGTTTGCCCAGCTGAACCCCTATTGAGGTCCGGCATCATGCTTCCGTCCGACCATCAACTCCCGTTTCGTGCAGAGCTGGCGCAGCACGGCGCACAGGACGATGCGGCTGTCGGCGGGGTCGACCACCTCGTCGACCAGCCCCCGCTCCGCGGCGGGCCACGGGTTGAGATACGCGGCCTCGTACGCCAGCTCTCTGTCTGCCCGCTCCCCCGGCTCCACGCCCCGGTTGAGGATCTGGACGGCGCCGGAGGCTCCCATGACCGCCACCTCGGCACCTGGCCAGGCCAGGCAGATGTCGTTCCCGATGCCCCGGGAGTCCATGACGATGTAGGCGCCGCCGAAGGCCTTGCGCAGGATGAGGCACAACCGCGGCACTGTCGCCTGCGCGTAGGCGAACGCCAGCTCGGCCCCGTGCCGGATCATGCCGCGCCACTCGAGGTCCTTGCCGGGCAGGAACCCCGGTGTGTCGACCAGGCTGACGATGGGCAGGTTGAAGGCGTCGCAGAGCCGGACGAAACGGGCGCCCTTCTGCGACGCCGCGATGTCGAGGGTCCCGGCCAGAATGCGCGGCTGGTTGGCGATGAACCCGACCGGCGTCCCCCCAGGCGGGCGAAGGCAGTGACCAGCTGCCCGGCCCACCCCGGCCACAGCTCCCGGAACTCGCCGTCGTCGCACAACGACCGGACGACGTCCCGTGCGTCATAGGTCGCCGCCTTGCGGTCGGGGATGACGGCGCGCAGCTCGGGCGTGGGTCGCAACACCGAATCGCTCACGGGTGCCGGCGGGGGGATCTCGTCGGTGTTCGACGGGAGATACTCGAGGAGTTCGGCCACGGCGCCGTCCACGTCCTCGGACAGCACCGCGCACAACCCGCTCGACGTGGCATGGACGCCGGCGCCACCGAGCTGGCTGATGCCCGACCTCGATCCCGGTGAATTCGGCCACCATCTGCGGGCCCGAGACGAAGGCCACCGCCTCGGAACTCATGACGACCAGGTCGGAGAGTCCCAGCAGGAGCGCGGGCCCCGACACCACCGGTCCCGTCGCGGCGGCAATCACCGGCACCTGGCCGCTGCAGCGCGAGATGGCGGCGGCGGCGCGGCCCCACCCGTGCAGCGCGGCCACCCCGTCGAGGACGTCAGCCCCGCTCGACGCCACGAAGAAGACAAGAGGGATGCCCAGCTCACGGGCCTGGTCGGCCGCTTCGGCCAGCCGCACGCCGTCGGCGTGCGTGATGGCGCCGCGTCGCAGGGTGCCGAGCGACCGCGCAATGACGACGTTGCGCCCACCGATCCGCCCGACCTCCGACGTGATGGCGCCGACGATGCCCTTGCCGACGACGGGCGCCTCCTCCACTTGGGTCACCGGGACCGAATGTAGACGAGGAGGCGACGCCGGCAGCAGCCCGGCGAGGAGCGCGTGCAGCGGAAAGGCGGGGCGGGGCAGTGGGGCGAGGCGAAGGAGAACTAGAGGTGGTTCGCCTCGGGCCGGCGCCAGGGCCCGGAGCGGCCGCCGGACTTCTCCCACAGCGCCAGGTCCCCCACGGTCATGGTGCGGTCCGCCGACTTGCACATGTCGTAGACCGTGAGCGCGGCGACGGCGCAGGCCGTCATCGCCTCCATTTCGACCCCGGTGCGGTCGACGGTCTCGACCTGGGCCTCGACCTCGACGTAGTCGTCGCCGATGGAGAAATTGACGCCGATGGAGCCGACCAGGACGGGGTGGCACATGGGGATCAGCTCCGCGGTGCGCTTGGCGGCCTGAATCCCGGCGATCCGGGCCGCCGCCAGGACGTCCCCCTTGGTGATGGCGTTGTTCGCCACCTTGGTCGTGGTCTCGGGCAACATCGAGACCCGGCAACGGGCCAGGGCCCGGCGATGCGTGGGCTCGCGGGGTGTGACGTCGACCATGCGGGCGCCGCCCAGCGGGTCGAGATTGGCCAGCATGCGGTCGGACACGAGGGTGGAGTCTACGACTTGCGATGGCCGCGGTCCGACGCTGCCCCTGCGTTCGGGCGGGTAGACTTTGGCAGTCTCATGCAGTGAGTGCCAACGAGCGGCCCCCGGAGGAGTCCCTTGCCGACCTATGAATATGCGTGCACGGCGTGTGGGCACCGCCTCGAAGCGGTCCAGAAGTTCACCGACGACCCCTTGACCGAGTGCCCCGAGTGCGGCGCCGCGCTCCGCAAGGTCTACGGCGCCGTGGGCATCGTCCTGAAGGGCAGCGGCTTCTACAAGACGGACTCGCGGGCGGCCTCGGGAGGCAACGGCTCGGGAGAAGAAGAGCGCCGACGCCCAGAGTGGCGACAGCGCAGCCGGCGATTCGTCCTCGAAGAAGGAGTCGTCCGCCTCGGACACGGGGAGCTCCGACAAGGGTGGCTCCGACAAGGGCGGTGCCGACAAGTCCAGTTCCGGCCAGAGCAGCTCGGGCAAGGACGCCGGCGCCCGCCTCGAGCACGGCCAGCTGAGGGATCAGTCGCCGCTGAGCGCCATGTCGGCGATGGCGAGGGTCTGACCGGCGGCCACACCGGGCAGCCAGCGCAGGTCGCCGCCGATCTCCACCACCGATTGCAGCATCCGCTGCAGCGTGGACGCGACCGTGACCTCGCGCACCGGCCGGGTCAGGACGCCCCCTTCGATCATGAGGCCCTCCGCTCCGACCGAGAAGTCGCCGCTCACCGTGTTGACCCCTGAGTGGATGCCCGACACCGACTGGACGTAGAGCCCGTCGCCCGACGGTGGCCAGGATCTCGTCCTGGCTCTTGATCCCCGGGGACAGCACGAGGGCTCGGCACCCCGCTCCGGGCGTGCCGGCGAAGCCGCCTCGCGTCGCCGATCCGGTCGAGACCGCCCCGGCCCGGCGCGCCGAGACGGTGTCGTACACGAACATGCGCAGCACGCCCTCGGCGATGAGCACGTTGCGCCGGCAGGCCAACCCCTCGCCGTCGTGCGACGACGCGCCGTATGCCCTGGCGTCCGTCGGGTCGTCCACCAGCGTGATCCCGCCGGCGCCGATCGTCTCGCCGATCCGGCCCGCGAAGAACGAGCGGCCCTTGACGACTGCCTCGCCGGACAGGGCTGACGCAATGACCCCCAGCAGCGTCGAGACCACACGCGGGTCGAAGACCACCGTGCAGTGCGCCGAGCGCACCTTTTGCGCTCCGACCATGCGGGTGGCCCGAAGGACGGCGTCCTCCATCGCCTCGTCGGGAACCAGCTCACCGGGCCCGCGGCCGATGCTGAACCCGGTGCCGGTCTGCGTCTCGGCACCCTCGCCGGCAATGGCGTCGACCGACAGGAAGGCGTTGGTGCGCCGACGTGAGGAGACGATGCCGGTGGTGGAGGCCAAGGCCACCTCCACGCGGCTGTCCGAGTAGTCGGCCGACGAGACCTGCCGGATCTTCGGGTCGGCGGCACGAGTCGCCCGTTCCAGCTCGACCGCCAACGCGACCTTCTTCTCCATCGGCGTCGCGGCCACGCCGTCGTCCCACAGGTCGAGCTCCACGGCCTCGACACCGTCGGGCGCGGCCAGGACGACATCGGGGTCCGGGGTGGCGAAGCGGGCGTTGTCACGGGCATCGGCCAGGGTGGCGGCGATGACGTCGGGGTCGAGTGAGCCGGCCCAGGCGAAGCCGACCTGGCTGCCGCCGGCGTCGGCGTCCCCCAGCACCACCCGGATCCCGACACCCGAGGAATCGGCCGAGGTGAGCGACTCCACCTCACCCTCGTAGGCGCGCACCTCGGTTTCGGTGCCCGCGCGGTCACGTAGACCTCCATGCCCTCGCCCGGGACGGCCTGGCCGACGACGGACTGCGCCAGATGGAGGAGCTCGTCGGTCACGCCGTACCCCCGAGGGTCACGCCGGTGATACGCAGCGTGGCCTGCCCGCAGCCCACCGGGACACTCTGCCCGTCCTTGCCGCAGGTGCCCGGCGTCATGTCGAAGTCGGTGGCCACCGCGTCGATGCGACGCAGCACCTCCGGCCCGTTGCCGATGAGGTTGGCGTCGCGCAGCGGTTCGGTGATGCGGCCACCCTCGATGAGGTACGCCTCCGTGGTCCCGAAGACGAAGTCGCCCGTCGCCGTATTGACCTGACCGCCGCCGAGCTTCTTCACGTAGACGCCCGAAGGGGTCTGCGCCACGATCTCTTCGGGATCCTCGGTCCCGGCGAGCAGGTAGGTATTGGTCATCCGCACCATCGGCAGGTGCGCGTAACTCTGGCGGCGCCCGTTGCCCGAGGACTTCCTGCCCTCCTTGCGCGCCCGCAGCCAGTCCCACATGTAGTCCGTGAGGACCCCGTTCTCGATCAACACGTTGCGAGCGGGCAGGAACCCCTCGTCGTCGACCGCGAAGTTGCCCCACTCCCCCGACACCGTGCCGTCGTCGACCAGTGTGACCAGCGGGCTGGCCACCAAGGCACCGATCTGGCCGGCATAGACCGACGCGTCCTTGACGATGTGGTCCGCCTCGAGCCCGTGACCACAGGCCTCGTGGAAGAGGATGCCTCCACTCCCACCGGCCAGCACAATGGGCACCTCCCCCGAAGGTGCCGGGCGGGCCGACAACTTGGCCAACGCACGCGCCGCCGCCACCTCGGCGATGTCCTCGACGCGGTGGCGCTCGAAGATCTCGTAGCCCTCGGTGCGGGCCAGCGACTCGTAGCCCGTCTGCATTCCGGTGTCGCCGTTGGCCACGCACGAGACGTTGAAGCGGGTCCGGATCTGCTCGTCCTGGGCCAGCAAGCCGTCCGAGTTGGCGATGAGGATGCGGCGGCGGCTGTCGCCGCAGCCGACCTGCACCTGGGTGATGGCGTCGCCGGCCGCACGAGCGGACTCGTCGGCCCGGGTGAGCAGCTCGAGCTTGCGCTCCTTGTCCACCGAGTCGGGGGCCGTGCGCTCGCCCCGCCCGTGGGCCGTGAGCGGGTCGAGTGCCACCGTGCGCACCCCCTTGCCGCCCTGGAGGGCCACCGCCGCGGCAGCCCGGGCTGCCGCGAGGAGCCCCGCCTCGCTCAGGTCGGCCGTGTGAGCGAAGCCGGTGGTTTCCCCGTCGACGACCCGGATCCCGGCGCCTCGCGACCGGCCCGAGGAGAGCTGCTCGATCCGGCGGTCGTCCAGCAGGGCACTCGACGTGACGCCGTCCTCGGCAAACACCTCGGCCATGTCGCCCCCGCCGACCAGGGCGGTGGACAGCACGCGTTCGAGCACGTCAGGGTCGATGAGGGCGGTGTCGGTCACGGCGGTATCGTAATCGTCGTGCCTGCCGATCCATCCCAGTCCGAGACCGCGACGGCGGCCGGGCACGGACCGCACGCCGGCCTGAGCGCGCAACTCGAGCTGACGGTCGGTCCCGAGGACACCGCCGAGCACTTCCGGTCCGGCGACGTGCCCGTCCTCGCCACCCCGCGTCTCATTGCGTTGTGCGAGGAGGCCACCTGCCGGGCCACCGACGGCCACCTCAACGAGACGCAGTCGAGCGTCGCCACGCGCGTGCAGTTCGACCACCTGGCGCCGGTCGCCGTGGGCTCGGTCGTGCTGGCAGAGGCCACGTTGGTCAAGCTCGAAGGCCGGCGGCTGATCTTCACGGTGTCCGCCGCCCGGCTCGAGGGGGACGGGGGCGGTCTCGTCGGCGCCGGCCGGGTCACCCGAGTCGTCGTCGACCGGTCCACCTTCCTGGCCAAGGCTGGCGCCGCAGGCCCGTCCTGAGCCCGCTCCCGCCCACTGCCCAAGGCCAGGGGCTGCTCGCGGGAGCCGGGCCGGTGGTGGCGTCCTTCGCAACCTTCGGCCTCTTCTGGGGTAGCTGGGCGGTGATGCTCTTCGACATTCAGCACACCTTCGGGCTCAACGACGCCCAGCTCGGCGTGTTGCTGGCGGTGGCCATCGCGGTGGCCGGTGCCTCCAGCGCGGTGATGGCGCACTTCTGCGACCGGGTCGGGGCGCGCCGGCTCCTGTGGATCGCGCTCCTGGCGTGGTCGGTCCTCCTCTGCGTGCTGGCGCTGGCCCGCGACACGTGGTCCTTCGCCGTGGTGCTGGTCCTGGCGGAGGTGGCGGGCGGCTCCATCGACACGGCCATGAACGCGGAGGCGTCACACCGCCTCATGAGCAGCCCGAAATCGCTGGTTCGCCTGCACGCCCTGTTCAACACCGGTGCGCTCGCCGGTGCTGCCCTCGCGGCGCTGGTCATTCACGCCGGCGTGTCCTGGCGCTGGATCTGGCCCGGCATCGCCGTCGTCGCACTGGGGGTCGGCGTCTGGGCGCTCGTCACCGATCCGGGTACCTCCCTGGCCGGGGACGACCCCGCCGGGTCCGCGCACACTTCCCGGAATCCCCTGGGGCGCCTGCACCGGGACGGCCTGCTCGCCCTCCTGGTGGTCTTCGCCCTGGCGGAGATCACCGAGGGCGGTGTCGACACCTGGGGCGTGCTCTACCTGCGCAACCACTTGGCCACCGGCGTGTTGCTCGGCGCCGGGGCCTACGTCGTCGGCCAGCTCGTCGCCGCCACCACCCGCGGCGCCGGTGGCCACCTGCTCGGCCGGCTGTCCACCCGCCGGGCCCTCATTACCGGAGGCTGCGTGGCCGGCGCCGGCATCCTCCTCGAATCGCTCTCGCCCGTCTCGGGCATCGCCGCCCTCGGGCTGGCACTCGGCGCCGGCGGTGCCTCGCTGTTCTGGCCCCTCGTCATGAGCACGGTGAGCCGGATGGCGACCCAGGTGGTGAGCGCGGTCGGCGCCTTCACCGCGGCGGGGTATGTCGGTTGGGTCGCCGGCGCCCCCATCGTCGGCTGGATCTCGCAGAACCTGGGGCCTGCCCGCGGTCTGCAGGTCCTGGCCCTGGCCGCCTTCGGCGTTGCCGCGTGCACCCTGCTCGGACCCTGGCGCAGGGAAGGCGCCCAGGGCACGGGGTAGCCTGGCTCGATCGCCATGATCCTGCCAAGCATTGAGACGCCCGCAGATGTCAAGAGCCTGAACGAGGAACAACTCGCCCAACTGTGCGAGGAGATCAGGACCTTCATCGTCGACACCGTGACGACGACCGGGGGGCACCTCGGCTCCAACCTCGGCGCCGTCGAGCTGACGCTCGCCCTGCACCGGGTCTTCGACTCCCCCCGTGACGTCATCCTGTGGGACACCGGCCACCAGGCCTACGTGCACAAGCTGTTGACCGGACGCCGCTACGGCTTCAAGACCTTGAAGCAGGCGGGCGGGATGTCGGGTTACCCCAACCGGTCAGAGTCCGAGCACGACTGGATTGAGAACAGCCATGCGTCGACCGGCCTCTCGTACGCCCACGGGATCGCCAGCGGGTTCGAGCTCCGAGGCATCGACGGTGAGCGCAAGGTCATCGCGGTCGTGGGCGACGGCGCCCTCACCGGGGGCATGGCCTACGAGGCCTTGAACAATCTCGGTCATTCCAAGCGTCGCGTGGTCATCGTGCTCAACGACAACGGCCGCTCCTACGCGCCGACCGTCTCCCAGCTGTCCCAGAGCCTTACGACCCTGCGGCTCAATCCGACCTACACCGCGGCCCGCGAACGCCTGCGCCTGCGCCTGCGCGAGCTGCCCGCGCTGGGTGAGCTCGCCTATTCGGGCGTGCATTCGGTGACCAGTGCACTGCGCGACATGGTGGCGCCGCACACCTTCTTCGAGGCGCTGGGCGTGCGGTACGCCGGTCCGATCGACGGCCACGACATCGAGCACATGGAGCAGGCCTTCACGCACGCCGCCGAGTGGGACGGCCCCATCGTCGTCCACGTGCTCACCCAGAAGGGTCGCGGCTACGCGCCCGCCGAACAGGACGACATCCAACGCCTCCACGACGTCAAAGCCACCAGCCCCGTCACCCTCGACAACACGGTCGGGAACTCGGCCGGCCGTGCAGTCGGTGGACCCGCCACTTCCGACGGTGGCGGTATTGCGTCCCTCGGCTCAGCTCCCGAGACTGCGGCCGCCGAGTCCCCCCTGCAGGCTGCCACCTACACGGACGCGTTTTCGCCGCGCGTTGCTGGCCGCGGCGGAGGAGGACCCGCGCGTCGTGGCGCTGACCGCCGCCATGCCGGGTCCGACGGGCCTGCTTGCCTTCCAGGCCCGCTTCCCGGACCGTTTCTTCGACGTCGGCATCGCCGAGCAACACGGCGCCACGTCGGCCGCCGGCATGGCGATGGCCGGCCTGCGACCCGTCGTCGCGGTGTACTCGACGTTCTGGTCGCGCTCGTTCGACCAGGCCAACCTCGACGTGGGTCTCCACGGCTGTCCGGTTGTCTTCGTGCTCGACCGTGCCGGCATCACCGGCGACGATGGCCCCAGCCACCACGGCATCCTCGACCTGGCGCTCGCGCTCTCCATCCCCGGCATGACGGTGTTCACGCCTTCGTCGGCCGAGGAGGTCGAGCCGATGTTGCGCACCGCCCTGGAGTTGCCGGGCCCCTCCACCATCCGTGTGCCCAAGACCGCGCCGCGGCACGTCGGCCCCGACGAGGTGGGGAGCGGGCTCCAGGCGCGCCAACTGCGTGCCGGCGACGGGTCTGTGTGCCTCATCGGCGTGGGCAAGACGGTCGGCGCGTGTCTGCATGCCGCCGACGAGCTGGCCGCAGAGGGGATCGAGGCCACCGTGTGGGACGCACGGGTCGTCTCCCCACCCGATGTCGCCTTGCTCGACGACGCGGCGCACCACCGGCTCGTGGTGACGGCCGAGGACGGCGTCCGTCACGGGGGTGCCGGTGCCTTCCTCCTCGACGCCATGGCGACCCAGGTCGAAGCGGCGGGAATGCCGGCGCCGGCCTCCATCGTGCTCGGGGTCCCGCGTCAGTACATCGCCCAGGGCAAGGCCGACGACATCCTGGCCAGCCTCGGCCTCGACGGGGCCGGCATCGCCGCCAGCATTCGCCGGGTCAGGCTCGGCGTCCCGGCCGAGCCCCGCCCCGACTGAACAGCCGGCGCGCCGGCTGGGCTACGACAAGTTGGCGCCGTTCTCGCGCACGAAGTCGTTCACCGCGTAGTACGCCTCAATCGACTCCCCCGCGTCCCCCCAGAAGCCCTCCTGCACGTCGTGGGCCATCTGGTGCTCTCCGACAAAGTGGTTGTTCACGTCGGTGATCTCCAGCTCGCCGCGACCGGAAGGGACGAGATGGTCGATGATGTCGAACACGCCCGCCTCGTAGCAGTAGATGCCGGTCACGCAGTAGTCCGAGGCCGGATGCTCGGGCTTCTCCTCTATGTGCGTCACCCGGCCGTCGTCACCGAAGACCGGCACACCGAGGTGGCGCAGGTGCTCCGGCTCGGTGACCTTCGACAGCAGGATGCGCGCGCCCACCGGGTCGGCGCGGAATGCCTCGACCATGGGCCGGATGGACCGCTCGACGATGTTGTCGGCCAGCATGACGAGCACGGGCCCGCCCCCGGCGAAGTGCTCGGCCAGCCCGAGCGCCTCCGCGATGCCGCCCGCCTTCTCCTGGTACGCGTAGGACAATTGATTGATGCCGTACTCGCGCCCGTTGCCGAGCAGGCGGAGGAACTCGCCGGCATGGGTCCCCCCGGTGACGAGCATGATCTCGTCGATGCCGCTCGACACCAGGGCCTCAATCGACCAGGCGATCATCGGGCGGTCGTAGATCGGCAGGAGGTGCTTGTTCGTGATCCGCGTCAAGGGGTGCAGGCGAGAGCCCGTTCCCCCCGCCAGGATGACGCCCTTCACGACGTCGCTCGCACTGCAGTCTGCATTGGCATGGCCCGTGTCTAGTCGAAGGTCAGCACGCCGCGTGCGACGCGGCCGGCGTGCATTTCGTCGACGACCTCTCCGAAGCGGTCGAGCGGGCGGGTGAGGGACACCAATTCATCGAGCATGAGCTGGCCGGACTTGTAGAAATCGACCATGAGCGGGATGTCGTGATGCGGCCGCGACGAGCCATAGCGGCAGCCGAGCAACCCGCGATCCACATAGGCCAGCGCGTTGACGTCGACCGCCACCTCAGTGCCCCGGGGCGGGATGCCGATGGCCACCGCGTTGCCCGCCCAGTCGAGGCAGTCGAGGGCGCTCCGCAGCACGGCGGGGTGTCCGACGCAATCGAAGGCCCACGTCACGCCCCCGAGCGGGAAGAGGGCTCCGGCGGCCGATTCCCGGTTGGCGGGCACGAGCTCGCGCACCGCGGCCGCCGCGTCACCGGCGCTGGCGTCGACGAAGTGCGTGGCCCCGAATTGCCGCCCCAGCTTCTCCTTGGCCGCGACGGTGTCGACCGCCACGATCCTCGTCGCTCCCGCGATGCGCAATCCCTGAATCACGTTCAGGCCCACTCCGCCCACCCCGAAGACCGCCGCCGTGTCGCCGGGCTTCACCTTGGCCCGGTTCAACACGGCACCCACGCCGGTCAACACGCCACAGCCGATGAGGCAGGCGGACGAGAGCGGCACGTCCTTGGGGATGCGCACGGCCTGCACTTCGCTGACGATCGTCACCTCGGCGAAGACCGACGCCGCCGCGAAGTTCGAGGCCGGCTCCCCCTTGAAGGTGAAGGGCGTCGAGATGTTGCCGAGCGAGCTCTTGCACCACGTCGGGTGCCCGGTGCTGCAGGCGCGGCACGCACCACAGCTGGCCAGAGTGGCAATTACCACATGGTCGCCGGGCTTCACGGACCGCACGGCGTCGCCGACGGCCTCCACGACGCCGGCGCCCTCGTGGCCGAGCACGGCCGGTGCCGGGAAGGGGATCGTGCCGTCGATGACCGACAGGTCGGAGTGGCACACCCCCGCCGCCTGTATCCGCACCTGCACTTCGTTCGGCCCCGGGCCCCGGACCTCGAGGGCGTCGGTGACCTCGACCCCCTCCCCGGTGTAGACGATGCCTCGCATTGTGTGCTCCTCTCGTTCCTACGACTCGTTCGTGACCGCGCTGTCCGCTCCGTCCGCATGACGCAGACGGAGCTCGCGCTTGAGCACCTTCCCGCTGGCGTTCACCGGCAGGGCGTCGACCAGGACGATGCCGCGGGGGACTTTGTAGTTGGCCATGGCCCCCCGGGACCAACTGAGAATCGCCCTGCCGAGCTCCACGGGGTCAGCGCCGGCAGCCGCGGCCTCCGTAGGCACGATATAGGCACACCCGACCTCTCCCATCCGGTCGTCGGGCACGCCGACGACGGCGACCTGGGCCACGGCCTCGTGCCCGCGCAGAATCGCCTCGATCTCGGCCGGATAGGCGTTGAACCCGCCCACGACGAACATGTCCTTGACGCGGTCGGTGATGGTGACGTTGCCGGCCCGGTCGAGGACGCCGATGTCGCCCGTGTGCAGCCAGCCCTCGGCATCGATCGCCTCGGCCGTCGCCGCCTCGTTGCGCCAGTAGCCCGGCATCACCGTGTAGCCCCGCACCATGATCTCACCGGGCTCGCCCGGCGCGGCATCGGCGCCATCGGCCACCGCCCGGACCTCCAGTCCGGGAATGGCCCGGCCCGAGGTGGCGGCCACGATCTCGGGCGGGTCGCTCCGGCGGCACATGGTGACCGTGCCACACGATTCAGTGAGCCCGTAGGCCGTCAGGACGGTGTCGAAGCCGAGCTCGTCGCGCATCGCCTGGACCAGCTCCACCGGTACCACGGCGGCACCGGTGACCCCGAGCCGGAGCGATGACAAGTCCTGCTCGGCGCGCCGGGGGTCCGACAGCAGCGTCTGGTAGAGCGTCGGGGGCCCGGGCAGCACACTGATGCGCTCGGCGCCGATGCGCGCCATCACCGCTGAGGGGTCGAACACGGGCTCGGGCACCACAGTGGCCCCGGCCATGAGACAGGCCAAGATGCCCGCCTTGTACCCGAAGGTATGGAAGAAGGGGTTGACGACGAGGTAGCGATCGCCGGACCTGAGCCCGACGATCGACGACCACGTCCCGAACGTCCGCAGCGACTGCGCGTGGGTCGCCGCCGCACCCTTGGGGTGTCCGGTGGTACCCGACGTGAAGATGAGGTCCGAGACATCGCCAGGCTGCACCGAGGCGGCGCGCGCCGCCGACTCGTCCGGCTGGACGCTCTCGCCGGCCCGGAGGAACGCACCCAGTTCGATCAGCGGTACCGCGCCGGCACCTTGGGCTGCGGCTCCACCCTCGTCGCGCAGGAGGACGATGCGGGCCAGGTCGGCGGTGTCGTGGCCCGCCAACATGGCCGGGTAGTCCGTCCCGAGGAAGCCGCGGACCGTCACGAGCGTGGAAACCCCGGCGTCGCGCATGATGTACGCCGCCTCCCCGCCCTTGAAGCGCGTGTTCAACGGCACCAGCACCCCACCGGCCCGCAAGATCCCGAGTGCCGCCAGCATCCATTCGGCGCAGTTGGGCGCCCACACGGCCACGCGGTCACCGGCGCCGAGCCCGTCGGCCACGAAGCCACGGGCGTAGCGGTCGACCTCCTCGGCCAACTGTCCGTAGGTGAGGCGCAGCGCACCGTCGACCAGCGCCTCAGCGCTACCGTGGCGCAACGCCGCGTCGTCGACCAGGCGGGGCACCGTGCCCCAGATGAGGTCGGCCCGCGGGTCTTCCTGGTCGGCCGGAGCGCCGCCGATGCCGTCGCTCACGGATGCTGGCTGCTCACGGAGATGACCTCTCCAGAGAGGTAGGACGAGTAGTCGCTGGCCAGGAACACAATCACGTTGGCCACCTCCCACGTCTCCGCACCGCGCCCGAACAGCTCGCGGCGGCGCAGCACGGCGAGATCCTCGTCGGGGATGGCCCGGTTCAGGAACGGATGCTCGGCCAGGCTGGGCGACACGGCATTGACACGTACCCCCGCCGGAGCCGCCTCGGCCGCCGCGCACCGGGTGAGTGCCATCACCCCGGCCTTGGCGGCGGCGTAGTGGGCCTGGCCCGCCTGGGCCCGCCAGCCGAGCACCGATGCGTTGTTGACGATGACCCCCTTCCCGAGCGGCAGCATCCGGGTCAGGGCGGCGCGGGTGCAACGAAAGGTGCCCGTGAGTGTGATGTCGAGCACGGTGGACCACTGCTCGTCTGTCATCTCCACCAGCGGCACCGTGCCGCCGAGCCCGGCGTTGTGCACCGCCACGTCGATGCGGCCGAACCGCTCGAGGGCACCGTCGAAGAGCGCGGCCACCTGGAGCTCGTCCCGCACATCGCAGGCCAGCGCGTGCACGCGGGCCGATCCACCCGCTCCTGCGACTCCCGTCAGCTCCTCGGCCGTCTCGGCCAGGCGCCGCGCGTGCGCATCGGACACGAGGACCGACGCACCTTCTTCGAGGCAGCGCCGGGCCGTCGCCGACCCGATGCCCGTCCCTGCAGCCGCTGTCACGATGACGACCTTGCCCTCCAGGAGCCCGTGACCTCCCGGAGGCGATGGGGGGGGCGGTGGATCGAATGACGCATCAAGGCTGGTGCTCACGCCACCCCTTTTGGCTCGGGCGGCAGGCCCAGCACCCGCTCGCCGATGATGTTGCGCTGAATCTGGTTGGACCCACCGTAAATGGTCTCCGAGCGGGCGAAGAGAAAGGAGCGCTGGAGCTCACCCAGCCCGTACCCGTCGTTCTCCGGCAGCGGCGCGCCGTCCAGCACGGTCGCCGACGGTCCCAAAATGTCCATGGCGAGCTCGCCCAGCCGACGGTGCCAGCTCCCCCAGTAGAGCTTGGCGATGGAGGCTCCGGGCGGCGCGACAGGGCCGTCGATGCCGGCGAGGCTGCGCAAGGTGTTGTAGCGCATGATCGTCAGCTCGATGTGGGCCTGGGCCAGCCGTTGCCGCACCATCGGGTCACTGGCCTTGCCATTCTCCTCGGCCAGCGCCACCACGCGGTCGAGCTCGCGCCGGAAGCCGAGCTGGAAGCCGAGCAGCGCCACGCCGCGCTCGAAGGCCAGCGTGGCGAGGGCGACGCGCCATCCTTCACCGACGCCGCCCACCACATTGTCGACATGAGTGCGGGCGCCGTCGAAGAACACCTCGTTGAACTCGCTGGTGCGGGTGAGCTGGGTGATCGGCCGTACCTCGACGCCCGGCTGGTCCATCGGCACCAGGAGGTACGACAAGCCCTTGTGGCGCGCTGATTCGGGGTCGGTGCGGCACACGACGAAGCACCAGTCCGCCTGATGGGCCAGCGAGGTCCACACCTTCTGGCCGGTGACCACCCACTGGTCCCCGTCGCGTTCGGCCTTGGTCTTGACGTTGGCCAGGTCACTGCCGGCATCGGGCTCCGAGTAGCCCTGGCACCAGAGCTCGGCGCCCTCGCGGATGGGTGGCAGGAAGCGGGCCTGCTGCTCGGGCGTGCCGTAATGGATCAGCGTCGGGCCGAGCAGGCCTTCGCCCATGACGTTGACCCGTCCGGGCGCCGCGGCGCGGGCGTACTCCTCGTTGAAGATCACCTGCTCGGTCATGGTGGCGCCCCGGCCACCGTGCTCGACGGGCCAGTCCAGGCAGGTCCAGCCGCCCCCCGCCAGCACCTTCTCCCAGCGCCGGCGCACCTCGAAGCCGAAGGTCTCGTCCCCTGACCCGCCGCGGCCCCCGAGCTCGGCGAACTCGCCGACCAGGTGCGCCGCGGAGGAAGTCCCTCACCTCCAGGCGGAACGCCACGTCCTCGGGGCGATCGCGCAGATCCATCGCCGGGGAGCGTAGCCAAGCCGGCGGCCGCGACCTGACGGGCCGTCAGATACCGGCTGTGGCCCCTGGCTCCGCCCGATCGGCCAGCGCAACAGGAGCCACCAGCCCGGTGGCCGGCTCCGCACCCACGCCGGCATCGTCGGGCGAAGCCGGCCGGGGGGCCATGCGGCGGCCAGGCCTGGAATACTGGCCCGAGCACCAGATCACGGCACGTGCGGAGTGCCAGAGGGAGGGAGGAAGAGATGCCCTACTCCCAGGGCCGGATCGTCCACGACGCCGACGCCCACATCATGGAGACACCCACCTGGCTGCGCGACCACGCCGAGGCCGCGTACCGGGACAGGATGCCCGTCCTGCGTTACCCCGGCGGGAACGAGCTACGCCAGACCGGCGATCCGTCCGACCAGCAACGAGACCTCGTCGCGTCCTTCGAGGCACTGCGCGCCCGGCACGCCTCGCCCGAGTACCGGGCCCACGAGGAGGCCGAGATCATGGCGCGCAAGAACTTCGCCGCCACCGGGTCCTTCATTCCCGAGGACCGCGGCCGCGCCCTCGATCTCCTCGGCTTCTCGAGCCAGCTCGTCTTCAACACGTTCCACAACACGCGCCTGCACGACATGGAACACGCCGACGCCGACCTCGCCTATGCCGCCGCGCGCGCCCACAACAGGGGCATGCTCGAGTTCTGCTCGGCCGATGCGCGCCTGTTGCCCTCGCTGTACGTCCCGCTGGCCGACCCCGCCCGCGCCATCGACGCCGCCGAGGACGCCCTGGCGCAGGGCGCAGCCGCCCTCTTGATCGCCTCGGGTTGCCCGCACGGACACTCGCCCAGCCACACCGACCTGTTCGGCGTCTGGGCCCGGGCCGAGGAGGCCGGGATCCCCGTCGTGTTCCACGTCGGGGGCACGGGGACGCTCATCGATCCCAACTATTTCGTCAACGGCAAGCCCGTCCCGCCCGACTTCCACGGCGGCGAGGAGAACTTCCGGTCCGTGGACTACATGGGCATTCCGGTCCCGCCGGCTCAGACCTTGGCCACGTTGATCTTCGACGGCGTGCTCGAGGCGTTTCCCGACCTGCGCATCGGCGTCATTGAGCAGGGCGCCATCTGGGTGCCGTCCTGGCTGCGCCAGATGGAATCCGCCTTCGAGGCCTTCCACCGCCACGAGGAGCGCCTGCAGGCTCTCTCGCTCCGACCGAGTGACTACGTGCACCGCCAGTGCCGGTTCACCCCGTACCCGACCGAGGACGTGGGCTGGATTGTGGAGCAGGCCGGCGCCGATCTGGTGCTGTTCTCCTCGGATTATCCGCACGTGGAGGGCGGGCGCAAGCCGCTCGAGCGCTTCGAGGCCTCGCTCGGCGACGCCGACGCTGACGTGCGCCGGCGGTTCTACGCCGACAACTTCCTCTACCTGATGGGCAGCGCGGCCACCGCCCTGGCGGCCTGAGCGGAGCGCGCCGCTGTCACCGGTCCTCTCGGGCCGGGGTCTGGGCAGTGCTGGGCGAGGTCACCACCGCCCCGCGGGAGGTGCAATCGACGGTCGGGTACCGGCACATCGTCTTGAGCAGCCACGGTTGCAACTGGGCGACCGTTTGCGGAGGGCTGTGGGCGGGCACCACGGCCACGCCGCCGAGAAGAAACAGGCCCACCCCGAAGAGCACACCGGCGACGAACAACTTGAGCCTCCTCCGCGCGCTCACGCAGCACCTCCTCCTCGACGGTCAGCCGACCCGTCCAAGAGAACCGTACCCAAAGTTGTCAAAAAGTTGTCACCCCGGTGGAAGGGCCCAGCTGAGAGAAGACCGGGCTCGCCGCGGCGCCGTCGTGGGCACGATGCCGACGAGGTCAGGCGCCTGCGAAATACGCCTGCACAGGAGCGTGTTGCACTGACCAGAAGGGATGGTCCTCCATGTTCACGCGCAGGTCCGGCCGGCACGACACGGCATTCGAAGTCTCCAAGACCGACGAGGAATGGAAGGAGGAGCTCCCCCGGGACCGCTACGCCGTCCTGCGCCGGGCCGGGACCGAACCGCCCTGGTCGGGTGACCTGCTGCACGTCGACGGCGCGGGCATCTTCCATTGCGCCGGATGCGGCGCCGAGCTCTTCGACACCAGGGCCAAGTTCGAGTCGGGGACCGGCTGGCCCAGCTTCGACCGGGTCCGCTCCGCCGGCACGGTCATTGAGCGCAAGGAGCGCAGCTTCGGCCTGGCGCGCACCGAGATCCTGTGCGCCCGGTGCGGTGGGCATCTGGGGCATGTCTTCCCCGACGGGCCCACCGACACCGGGCGGCGCTACTGCGTGAATTCGCTCTCGCTCAGCTACGAGCCCGAGGGCGACGACGCCGGGACCCGAGCCGAGGGCACCGCGAGCGGGGGCTGAGACAGAGCCACAGGACGCTCGAACGCGCCAAGCCCCTCGCGCCGAGCGTCCATCACGTGGACCGACCAGAGGGCCGGGGGCGCCGGACCCGGCCACGCAGCAGCGCCACCACCATCCCTCCGGCCAGAGCGAGGACGGTCGCCGCGACGCCCCCCGCAATGACCGGATGGACGATGAGGCGTGCCGCCGGTCCGGCGAAACGCGCCGCGAGGACGGGCCATCCCGACGTGGTGATCAGCCAGGGCGTCACTCAGGCCTCCACCGCCATTGCGCCGGCATCGGCCTCGGCGTTCTCCAGCGAGACCGAACCCCGCCGCTCCACCTTGTGCACTTCGGCCGTGGCGAAGCGCAGGCTGGCGCCCACCTCGTCGGCCGTGATCTCGACCTTGGAGCGGTGCTCTCCCTCCTCGGTCTCCCAGGTCCGGTGCTCCAGCCGCCCGGTCACGACGACGCGCATGCCCTTGGTCAGGCTCAGCGCGACGTTCTCCGCCAGATCGCGCCAACAGACGACGTCGAAGAAGGACGTCGACTCCTGCCATTCCTGGGTCGTGCGGTCCTGCCACCTCCGGTTGACGGCGACGCCGAGCTGGGCGGTTGCCTGGCCCTCGCGCGTGTAGCGGATTTCGGGCTCACGGGTCAGGTTCCCGGTGATCGTCGTGGTGTTGGCCATCTCCATCCTCGCTTTCGTCCGTGCCCTCCGTGCGAGGGCGCGGCACAGCGTGGCGGCCAGTCCTTGACGCGAACCTTGCCGAGAACCTCACCGGACCGAACTTTCGCCGGGGTCCGGTGCCGCCCCTTCAGGACTTGGGCTTCATCCCCAGGAGACGGAGGATGTAGGCGCCGAAGCGCCCCGGTTCCTGCTGTTGATGATGGTCGGCCGAGTGCCCGTAGCGCGATCCGAAGACGGCGCCCGAACTCCCGGTCAGGCCCGGCGCCGGGAGGGTGTTCGGCTCCTCGTACTTCGGCACCTTGGCCAACCGCCGCCGTTGCTTCCTCGGCTTGTCACCGGCACTCCCCATGGCGCCAGTCTGGCCCAATACCAACGGTGCCCGTGACGCCCGCCCCGCTTCCGGGCACAGATGCCGGCCGACTCCTAGCCCGGCCCGCCTCTGAGCATGCGGCCGCCGATGACATAGAGGACCACCCCGAGGACGAGCGAACCGACGATGACCCAGCGGACAGCCGCTGTCTCGAGTGACGTCGGCGCCCCGTTCGAGCTGATCTCGGCGAAGCCACCCCCGATCACGAGCGCGGCGAAGGCGAGGACGCCGCAGACCAAGGAGCCCTTGCGCGCGTTGTTGCAGAAGAAGCGCGAGCGCGACAGGTCAGGCTTCGAGCCGTTGGTGCCGGCATCACTCGGACCGCTCATGGCGCCTGCCGCATGGGCGTGCAACGTACCGCACGCAACCGGGACCGGCCCGAGGCACCATCGACCACCGCAGCCGCCCCGTCGTAGGGACGGCCGATGCGGGTCGCGGTCAGACGTCGAGGAAGCGTCGGATCGCGATGGCAGAGCCGATGGACCCGATCGCCATCCCGACAACGACGACGACCGCGTTGGTGAGCAAGACCTCGGACCCCGACATGTGCATCGCGGTGAAGATGTTGCTGGTCGTCCGGCCGCTTCCCTCGTGGTTGATGAAGAGGTAGACGAAATAGACCACGACCGCAGCCAGCAGCGATCCGATCAGGCCCTGCAAAAGGCCCTCGGACATGAAGGGGACGCGGATGAACCAGTTGGTGGCGCCGACCAGTTTCATCACCGAGACTTCACGACGTCGGGCGAAGATGGCCATGCGGATGGTGTTCAAGATCAACACGGCGGCGGAGACGATCAGGACGATGGCGATGGCCAGGCAGACCCATTTCGAGACGTTGATCACCGTCTCCTCGTTGTGGATGGTCTGTTGCGGTTCCGTCACCGAGAGGACGCCCGCCGTGCCGGTGAAGGTGTGCACCACCTGGGCGGCGTCGGTCAACGCAACTGGGGTGCACCAATAGGAGGTCGGCATCTCCGCCTCGGTGGTGGCCTGGAAGACGTCCGTCGGAAGCAGCCGGCGGGCCTCGGAGAAGTTGCGCGCCTTGTCCCAGTAGGCGCACGGCTGGGTCACGTAATTCAGCTGGGACAGCTCGGTCTTGACCGCGGCAATCTCCTGGGCGTTGGCGTTGGGCGTCATCCAGACCGTCACCTGCGTGCCCCGCTCCAAGGTGCCGGTGGCATTGGCCGAGCCCTGGCGCAGGAGCAGGGCCGCACCGACGAGCGACAGCGACACCGCGACGGTGAGGACGGCGGCAATGGTCATGAGGCGGTTCCGCCACAGGTTCGACGCCGTCTCTCGAACGACGTAGTCAACCGAGACGGCCATGTCAGACGGCCTCTTGCCCTGAGCCGTCGAAGCCGTACACGCCGCGTGCCTGATCGCGCACCATTCTCCCGTTGCTCAGCTCAATGACGCGTCGGCGCATTTTGTCGACCAGCACCTCGTCGTGCGTCGCCACCACAACGGTCGTGCCCGTCCTGTTGATGCGGTCGAGCAGCTGCATGATGCCTTGGCTCGTCTGCGGGTCGAGGTTCCCCGTGGGCTCGTCGGCCAGCAGAATCAACGGCCGGTTCACGAAGGCACGGGCAACGGCGACACGCTGCTGCTCGCCACCCGAGAGCTCGCCCGGCAGGTTGTCACGCTTGTTGGCCAGGCCGACGAGGTCCAGGACCTGGGGCACCTGGTTCGCCACCACGTGGCGGGGCCGACCGATGACTTCCAGGGCAAAGGCCACATTCTCGAAGACCGTCTTGTTCGGCAGGAGGCGGAAATCCTGGAAGACACAGCCGATATTGCGACGCAGGTACGGCACCCGCCATTTCGGCAACTCCACAATGTTGCGACCGGCCTCGAGGATCTGGCCCATGTCGGGGAGTTCCTCGCGCAGGAGGAGCCGGATGAAGGTGGTCTTCCCGGAGCCGGACGCGCCGACGAGAAAGACGAATTCACCCTTGTCGATCTCAACGGTGATGTCGCGCAGTGCGACCGTCGATCCCTTATAGGTCTTGGTGACGTTTTCGAATCGGATCATCGGTAGAAGAGGTGTCGCCCCGGCTGGCGCAGGCAGGGCACTCCCTAAGCCTACCGACTCTGTCTTGCGGTGAGGGGTCATGGGCTCCGGCGCAGGTCACAGACGCCCGGCCGTCCCGATGGCCGCGTTCTCCCCCGCCGCACCGGTCCGCGGCACGAGGGCGGCCGACGGCGGCGGCACAAGAGGAGTGTTCCCTCCGCTCCGCGGCCCACCCATGCCTCGGCTCCGCGCCGCCTCGGCGTCGGCGTCCGCGCTCCGTCGTCTCGCCCTCCCCAAGCTCCGGCCGGCCGCGTCCCGGCCTCGCGGCGTGCGTCGGCCACAGCCTGCGACGTGCAACTTGGCCACACCCCGGCACAAGCGCCGGGGCAGGTGCGCGGCGAGGATCCGGGAACGAGGTCGGCGCACGCGGCGCCGGCCACGGGCCGCAGCCGCGGCAGATGCCCTGGTCGAGACGTGGACCGGGGATGGGCCCCGGGCGATCAGGGCCGTGGTGTGCGCTCTCCGGGCGAGCCGACGAAGAGCGTCCAGGCGTCCGCCGACGGGCATGCCGCTCCACGGCAGGGTGCGCGCGGGGTCGTTGCAGCCGAGGAGCTCGTGACGCGAGCGCGGTCGCGTTCGACGCGTCGACCCACCTTCGCATCCGGTCACACGCGCGTCGGGCCCCGCGCCGTCGATTGTGCCGACCAACCGCGCGCGAACTGCTCGACGTCGGGCTGACTCCCCCTGCAATGACACGACCAGGTCGTGCTCGAGGCGCTGCTCTCGTCACGACGCGGTGCGCACCGCTCTCTCGAGACGCGCCACCAAGAGCGCAGCATCGACACGACGCCGTTACGAATGGCCCTCGCGCTGGCGGCGCAACTCGGCCTCCATGAAGGCATCGAGATTGCCGTCGAGGACCGCCTCGACGTTGCCGGTCTCGTAGTTGGTACGGAGATCCTTGACCAGTTGGTACGGCGCCATCACGTAGGAACGGATCTGGTTGCCCCAGGCGTTGTCGACGCGATCGCCACTCAGCGCATCGAGCTCGGCCCGCCGTTCCATGCGGGCTCGCTCGGCCAGCTTGGCCCCGAGGATCTGCATCGCCTTGGCCTTGTTCTGGTGCTGGCTGCGCTCGTTCTGGCACGAGACGACGATCCCGGTCGGCAGGTGCGTCAGGCGCACCGCCGAATCCGTCTTGTTGACGTGCTGCCCACCGGCTCCGGAGGAGCGATATGTGTCGATACGCAGGTCTTTCTCGTCGATCTCCACCTCGGAGGACACGTCTTCGAGGAAGGGCGTGACGTCCATTGAGGCGAAGCTGGTTTGGCGCCGGTGCTGCGAGTCGAAGGGTGACATCCGGACCAGGCGGTGCACTCCACGCTCGGTGGCCAGCAGCCCGTAGGCGAACCGGCCATGGACGATGAAGGTGGCCGAGAGCAATCCGGCCTCCTGCCCCTCGGTCGCCTCGTCCACCTCGACGGTGAAGCCGCGCCGCTCGGCCCAGCGCTGGTACATGCGGAGGAGCACCTCGGTCCAGTCCTGCGCGTCCGTCCCACCCGCACCGGCGTGCACTTCACACACGGCGTCGAACTCGTCGTATTCGCCGGAGAAGAGCGACTGCAGCTCCAACGCCCCGAGTCGCGCGCCAAGAGCGTCCACCATGTCGACCAATTCGGCATCGAGCGCGGCGTCACCAGTTCCCTCGGTGGAGGATTCCTCGCTCAGCTCGAGCAGAGCCTCCGCGTCCTCCAGCGCGCTGCGCAACCCATCGAGCTGTTCCAGGTCGGCGGAGACCCGCCCCAGCTCCTTGGTCACCGCACGCGCGTTGTCCGCGTCGTCCCACAGGTCGGGCCGGCCCACTTCGGCTTCGAGCTCGACGCGGCGGACCTCGAGCTTGTCGCGCCCGAGATAGCGCTCGGCCTCAGCCAGCCGCTCCCTCAGCGCTCCGAGCTCAGATGTGAAGTCGCGGGGGAGGTCGGCCGGCGGCCCGTCAGGCGGCGCCATGGCAGAACTTGAACTTCTTGCCGCTCCCGCACCAGCAGGGATCGTTGCGGCCGACCTTTTCGTGTTGTTCCTTCACGATGGGCACCAAGGCATCGGGGTCGGGCGTATTGGGCCGCTTGATCTGGGCCTTGCCACCACCTCCCCGCCCGTTGCCGTTTCCACCCGCATCCTCGGGCCGAGGCAGCACGGTTGTCTGTCCCGGGACGGTGGCCCCTTGGTCGGCCAGCAGAGCCGGTGCCAGCGCTCCCGTCTCGACGACAGGGTCCTCGGCGGCGGCATAGACGGCCTTGTCGAGGTCGGGCTCAGCCGCGGGTTGCTGGACCGCTTCGACGTGGAGGATGTAGCGGAGATAGTCGTTGTCGATGACCTCCATGAGCTGGCCGAACATGGAGTAGCCCTCCTGCTGCCACGCGTTGAGAGGATCGGCCTGGACGGTCCAGCGCAGGTGGATGCCGTCCTTGAGGTTGTCCATCTCGGCCAAGTGGTCGCGCCAGCGGGCATCCATGATCTGGAGGTAGACGTCGCGCTCAATCTGGCGCATGGTCTCCGCGCCGCCCGGCATCGCCTCGCCGTGCTTCTCGTAGAAGTCGAGCGCCTCCTCGACGATGGACTCGACCAGGTCCTCTGTCGTGGCGGCCTGCTCGAGGTCGGCCACGGTGAACTTCGTCGCGTAGTACTGGGCCAGCGAGTCGATGAGGCCCTTGAGGTCCCAGTCCTCCTCGAACTCGGTCGGGCAATGTTCGGCGACGAGTTTCTCCGCCGCACCGGCAAGGAGGTCCTCGGTGTGTTCCTCGAGGTCGTCGCCGTCGATGATCTGCAGTCGACGCTCGTAAATGACCTTGCGCTGCTGGTCCATCACCTCGTCGTACTTCAGCGCGTCCTTGCGCATTTCGGCGTTGCGCGCCTCGACGGTGTTCTGCGCCCGCTCGATCGCCTTGGCCACGGTCTTCGACTCGATCGGCACCTCGTCGGGCAGGGTCCGCCCCATCACCCAGCTCATGGCCCCGGTCGCGAAGAGCCTGAGCAGCTCGTCATCGAGGCTGAGGTAGAAGCGGCTCTCCCCCGGGTCACCCTGGCGGCCCGAACGGCCCCGGAGCTGATTGTCGATCCGCCGGCTCTCGTGTCGCTCACTGCCGAGCACGTAGAGCCCGCCGAGCTTGCGCACCTCTTCGCCCTCGGCCCGGCAGCGCGCCTCCATGGCGGCCTTGCGGCGCTCGAGCTCAGCCACTCCCTCGTCGCTGTCGATGTCGACACCCTCGGCCGCCAGGTCGTGCTGGGCGAGCAGCTCGGCATTGCCCCCGAGGATGATGTCGACGCCTCGGCCGGCCATGTTGGTGGCCACCGTGATCGCACCGCGGCGACCCGCCTGGGCCACGATCTCGGCCTCACGGAAGTGCTGCTTGGCGTTCAGCACGTTGTGCGGCACCCCCCGCTTCTCCAGCAGGCGGGCCAGCAGCTCGGACTTGGCCACCGAGGCGGTGCCGATCAGCATGGGCTGGCCGATCTCGTGTCGCTCGACGATGTCTTCGACCACCGCGTTGAACTTGGCCTCCTCGGTCTTGAAGACCAGATCGGGCTCGTCGAGGCGGATCATCTCCTTGTTGGTCGGAATGGGCACCACCGGCAGGCCGTAGGTGCCAGCGAACTCGCCCGCCTCGGTCTCGGCGGTACCCGTCATGCCGGACAACTTGTCGTAGAGGCGGAAGTAGTTCTGCAGGGTCACCGTGGCCCAGGTGTGATTCTCCTCCTTGATGGCGACGCGCTCCTTGGCCTCGACCGCCTGGTGGAGACCGTCGGACCACCGCCGCCCTTCGAGCGTGCGGCCGGTGAACTCGTCGACGATCTTGACCTCGCCGTTCTGCACGAGGTAGTCCTTGTCCCGCTTGTAGAGGTCCTTGGCCGTGAGGGCCTTGGTGAGCTGGTGGACGTAGTTGACCGACACGGCGTCGTAGATGTTCTCGACCCCGACGGCCTGCTCCACCTTCTCGATTCCGGCCTCCAGCGGGATGACTGTCTTCTTCTCCTCGTCCACTTCGTAGTCGACGTCACGGGTCAGGCTGCGGGCGATGGCGGCGAACTGGTAGTAGAGCTGCGCCGCCTCGTCGGCCGGTCCCGAGATGATGAGGGGCGTGCGCGCCTCGTCAATGAGGATGGAGTCGACCTCGTCCACGATGGCGAAGACATGCTCGCGCTGCGCCATGAGATCCCGGCTCCGCGTCATGTTGTCGCGCAGGTAGTCGAACCCGAACTCGCTGTTTGTCCCGTACGTGATGTCTGCCGCATAGGCCGCCCGCTTGATGGTGGCGTCGTCGATGTCGGAACCGATCCGCCCCACCGTCAGGCCGAGCCAGCGGTGGACCCGGCCCATCCATTCGGAGTCACGGGTGGCCAGGTACTCGTTGACGGTGACCATGTGCACGCCGCGCTCGTTGAGGGCGTTGAGGTAAGCGGGAAGCGTCGAGACGAGCGTCTTGCCCTCCCCCGTCTTCATTTCGGCGATCCACCCGAAGTGCAGGGCCATGCCACCCATGAGCTGGACGTCGAAGTGGCGTTGGCCGAGCACCCGCCAGGCCGCCTCGCGCACGACCGCGTAGGACTCGATGAGCAGGTCGTCCAAGGTCTCGCCTTGGTCGAGGCGCTCCCTGAACTCCACCGTCTTGTGGGCGAGGGCGTCGTCGCTCAGGCCCTGCATTTCGGGCTCGAGGGCGCCGACGAGGGGCACGAGCTCGGCCAGCCTCCTGACCTTCTTGCCTTCCCCGGCGCGCAGGACCTTCGTGAACACGCTCATGAGGGAACGATCCTACCGGCCGCGACGGGCGCGGAGCCGCCGCTGGGCCTTCACATTGAAATCGGGCTGCGTGCGGCTGACCTGGTCTTTGACCCCACACTCGCCTGCCGCGAGGGTGACACGCCGGCACCGGCGGTGCAGTGGCGAGCCGCCACACCCAACGGCACCTTGTCGGCGCGCATCGCCTCGTCTCCGCCCGCCCCCGACAGCCGGGGACGCAGCGGGCAGGGCTTACCTCTAAGCCGCACCATGCTCAGCGACCACAAGTCGCCTTACGTGGGTCGTTTTGCCTGCGACTGGCCTCGACTTTCAACCACAGACCCGCACGCAGCCCTTGGGCATCCTATGCCCGGGCGATACGGCTACTGACCCGGGACGTTCGAGCCCGCAGACCCCGAGGCGCTGCCCGTGCTGGCGGGAGTGGCCCCCTCAAGCACGGTCACGCCGGAGATCTTCCAGACCCCCGCCACTTGCTTGAGGTCGGCGACCAACCGGACGACATCGGCCTGGGGCGAGGCGATTTTGTTGTTGACGTAGGTCTGGTCGACCACGGCGTAGACCGACGCAGTGCCCGCAGCCGGGTTCTCCGACTGGACGGCGACATAGCGGATCTGCCCGCGCGACTCGGCCAAGGCCTGCTCGAGCGCCTTGCGGATGGACGCATTGAAGAACTGCTGGGCCTGGGTGGCAAAGGCACCGGTCGCCATGCCGTCGACCGCGTTGAAGTCGGCGTCGACCGTCTTCGCGTTGAAATTGAAGAAGTCCGTGAGGAAGGCACGGGACGCGCTCGACGACCGCTGGGTCCTGCACCGGTCCGCTCGTGGCCTTGGTCGTGTAGAGGATCCCGAAGACCACGGTGCCCACGAGCCCGATGACGGCCCCGAAGGCCGCCAGGCGGAAAGCCCGCCTGCTCGGGACGCCGCGATCGCCGCTCGGGCGCCGCTTCTGGGCTCGGGGGGGCGTCTCGGCACGGGGCGGCTCCCCTCCGTCCGATGCGGGCGCGCCGACCACCTTCACTCCGTCCTCTGTTGTGGCTTTCGTCATGGTCATGACTCTCCGTTCTCCCTCCGTGTCTCACTTGCTCCCGACCCGCCACCGCGGCGTCCGGGACATCTCTCAGGCCCTCCGACGTGTACGCCGGCGCGAAGGGCGGGCGCCCCAGGCGAGGAACAAGGCCGGTATCACCAGGCCGCCGAGGGCCAGCAGGAGCCCCTGGCGGTCGGCCGGCACGCGGTACGCCGCACTCGAGGCCTGCCCGACCGGCGTGGCCGATGCAACCTCGACGTCGGCCTCCTGCGCCGAGGGCGCGACCACGTGACCCCCGGCGGCGGGTGTGAAACCGGGCTGGGTGGCGGCGCCGACACCGTTGCCGAATGCCGTCACGCAGGCCGCACCCGGCAACGTGTCGGGGATGGTGCTCGCCGCGCTGTAGGGCTGAGCCTGCTCGTCGAGGACCGGTGGAACGAGCAGGCGAGTCCGCAAGAACGTCTGGTTGGTGTCCGTCCCGCCCGTGGTGGTGGGCTTGGCCACTCCGGCCACCGCGATCGATTCCACCGCGCCGAAGAAGTACTGGTTGTAGGCCAGTCCCTGCGAGAGGTTGGTGAGGTTGGCGGACTCGGCAACGTTGGACACGATGTTGGCCGTGTCGTGCAGGAAGCAGCCCAAGTTCGCCGACTGGGACGTCACGAGGTCGTCCACCGCGTTGAACGCCGATGACCCCGACGTCAGAAGGGTGTGGAGCCCCGACTTTTGTTGCGCCAGGACCTGCACCAGTGCTGCGGTGTTGGCCAGGTCCTGCCGAAGCTCGGGCGCCACGGCGGTGATCGCATTGAGCGACGGGGGCGCATTGGCCAGGAGCGCAGTGAACTGCTGCTGATAGGCGACGAACTCCTTGGAGAACGTCGTCCCGGCGCTGACGAGTGTTCGCAGATTGCCGGCTTGGCCGGAGAGCGAGGTCGCCAGTTCCCCGATCAGCTTGTTGAGATCGTCCCCCGGAATGGCCTGGAGCAGGCGGGTGGCCGAGGCGACGACGGCGCCGACGTTGGCAGGAACCTGGTCTGGCGCGGCCGGCACCTCGGCGCCACTCTTGAGAGGAGGCGCCGCACCACCGCGGCTGGGCACCAGGTTCACCACCTGCTCGCCGAGGTCGTTGGCGACCTGGACCGACGACTGGACGTCGCCGGGCACGGTGGTGCCGGGATTGATGCGCATCGTCACCTTGGTCGCCGTCGCGGACAACGTCGTGGACGCCACAGTGCCCACGGGAACACCGTTCAACTCCACCTCGAAGCCCGAGTACAAGCCCGAGGCGTCCGCGAATTCGAGTCGTCAGCATGGTCGGGCTCCGCAGGGGGTTGCCGAGGAGGTTGACGACGCCGTACGCCACCAGAGCGAAACTGACCACGAAGAAGACGATCAGATTGACGACGAGGCGGCGACTCATCACGAGGAACCAGTCCCGGAAGAACGCGGTGCGCAGGTGAAGGCGGCCGAGCTGTCCTCGCCCATTCCCGGAAGGCCGCAGACGATGATGTTCTCGTAGAGCTGCACGTAGCCGTTCTGGACCGCCCGGGGCAGGGCGTTGTCCGCCGCTGGGATCTCGGAGAGGAGACCGGCCAGATCGGCCTGGTGCTGCGCCACCTGGCTGCTGACCGCCTGCAGGGTTTGCAACTGGGTCACGATCTGGGGGTAGTAGTTCTCGAGGAGGCTCCTGCCCTGGGAGGACAAGTTGTCGAGGGACTGCAGGAGGGTCTCGAACTGCGACGAGTTCTTGGCCAGGATGGCGACCGTCTGGGACAGATTCGAAAGAGCAGCCGCGCTGGCGCTGCTCGTCGGGGCCAGCGAGGCGGTGAGGCTGTTGAGGCCGCTGACCGCCTGGGTGATGTCACTGGTGTGTTGCGCATAGCCGGTGGCCACGGCCGAGAGGTCGGACAAGAACGTCTTGAGTGAGGCCTCTTGCCCCGTGAAGCCTTCGCCGCCGGCCTCAATGATCTGCTCGAGCTCCGTCGTCGAGATGGCGCCGAACACCTCGGATCCGGCCTGCACGAACTGCTCCACGTCAGGAACCAGGGACGTGTGAGTGATGCGAGCACCGTCTGCCAACTGCGGCGCAGTTGCGGCGGCGGCGCCTGTCTCGTCCTTGGGGACGTTGAGCTGGACGAACTGATCACCAAGGATGGTGGTGCGATTGATAGCGGCACTGACATTGGCCGGGATCCGCACGCCGTTGTCGAAGGACAGGGTGACCTTCGCCTTGTCTCCGTCCAGTGCGATGGACTGCACGGAACCGACAGGCACATCGGCCAATTGCACCTGCGCCCCGCTGGAGAGATCGCCGACGTCGGTGAAGACGGCTGTTGCCGTGCGCTGGTTCCCCCCACCGGACACGGAACAGCCAGCCAGGGCCACGACCAGCGCGGCCACGAAGGGCACCGCGGCCAGTCGCCGACGGGCGTGCACACAGCGCATCAGAACCATCCCTCCACGTCGTGCACCCACCCCGCCAGGAGCCCACGGTGCGCGTGCGTCTTTACGCGCTGGTCCCGAGGCAACGGGGGCAACAATGAAGCGGCGGGGGCGGTCAGGGTGGGGTTTGCGTCGTGTGCGGGCGTGCCGGCGACGGCCAGGGTCGCGCTGGGCCGATTCGAATTGAGGGTGTCCTGGTTGGACAACAAGCCCCCGAGCCCGGAGCTCGAGGACCCCGAGCCACCCGAGGAGCTCGAACCCGAACCGGAGCTCGAGCCCCCTGGGCAGCCGAGAACAACGCCGAGGGGGCCGCACGTGGTCGTCGTGGTCGTCGTGGGACTCGGCACCGTCGGTGCCGTCGTTGTGGTCGTGGTCGTGGTCGACGCCGGCGCCTTCCGTGCGGGCATGGGCGAGGAGGGCGTCGTCGGCGCAGACTTGGCGCCCTGCTCGGCGTTGGCGATCTGGGTCAGACCTTGCTGCAGGAGGGACTGGGCGGTGGCGGAGTCGCTCCCCCCGTTCAACGTGGTGAGGATGGTGGGGATGTCGTTGAGCAGCGGGTCGAAGAACCCCGACGATGGATTCCCGCACTGGTTCAAGGATGCGATCACCCCAGTGGAGAGACCAACGGCGTGGTTGGCCACGATGCGCCGGCAGATGCCGGCGAGTCGGTCGCGCAGCAGGCCCGCGAGGTAGGCGCCCGTCACGCCCGGCGCCGTGGCGAGGTTCAGGTCGAGCCAGTTGTAGTTCGGGTCGTAGGCGCGCGCGGCCCCCTGGAAGAGGTTGTTGCCGTTCTGCAGGATCTCGTCCACCGAGGAGAGATTGCGGTCCAGGGTACGGCCGACCGTCGTGACCGTTCCCACGTCCGCCTCCAGCGGCTGGATGTTCGGCA
Organism: uncultured Acidimicrobiaceae bacterium; assembly: GCA_963744045.1. Taxonomy (GTDB): domain Bacteria; phylum Actinomycetota; class Acidimicrobiia; order Acidimicrobiales; family RAAP-2; genus Bog-473. The sequence continues at coordinate 463,630 of CAVUSB010000001.1, read as the reverse complement.
CGAGCAAGCTGACCAGGCCCGAGCTCGCTCCGGCCAGCTGGGTGATGGCGTCGCTGAGCTGCCCGGAGTGCTGGGCCACCGAGGTGGACACCGTGTCGTACTGCTCGACGAGATGTTCGATCTGGTTGGTGTCGGTGTCGAGCGTCCCAGTCAGTTGCGCCAGCGTGCCGTTGAGCTGACCGAGGTCATCGCCCTTGGTCGCCAACAGCTGCACCGTCCCCGCCGCCGACGCAATGAGCTTGTTGAGGTTCGCGCCCTGGCCGTCGAGGTCGGTCGCCAGATTGGTCACCAGATTGCCCACGGCATGCGGATTGATGGCGTCGAGGGTGTGCTGGAGTTCCTTGAGCACCTCGTCGGTCGAGACCGGGACTGCCGTGTGATCCTGCGGGATGGTCGCGCCAGCGCCCAGAAACGGCCCTCCCGTATAGCCGGGGTTCAGGTCGACGTCGGGCGAGCCCAGCAGCTGTGGCGCCACGAGCGACGCGAAGGCCGCCGACGGGATCCGCGTCCCCTGGTCCACCGCCAGTGTGACGTCGACCTTGTCCCCCACGTTCTCCACATTGGTGACGGTCCCCACCTGCACTCCCAGCACGTCCACCGCGGCCCCGGTGAAGAGGCCCGGCGCGTTCGAGTACACGACGTTGATCGGGTAGGTGGGCGTTCCCTTGGCCAGCTCGAGACCGGTGATGACGGCGGCAACCAGGACGACGCCGGCCACCACGAAATGGAAGGGCTTCGATGTGAGCACGAGCGCGTTGCGGTCCCATCATCGGACCCCCTGCAACAGCGGGCTGACCAGCTGGGAGAGCCCGCCCACCCCTGAGTTCGGTCCGGTCGGGTCGCCACCGTTCGATCGCGGGGCTCCCGATGTGGATGTTGACGTCGTCGCGGTGGTAGAGGAAGCAGACGACGGCGAGGAGGAGGATGAGGAGGAGGTCCCGGAACTGGTGTCGGACCCTTCTCCCGGCAAGGGACCGGTCTGGTCGGCACACGAGGTCGGATCGGGACCGAGCGCTTGATTCAATACCTGATCGAGCACTCCGCAGGGCCCGATGACGCCGAAGGTGTTGGTCAGCGACGCCGGGTTGACAAAGATGTTGCCCCAGGAGACCGGCGTGGACCCGCTGTAGGCGATGGACTGGAAGCCCTTGAGCGCGCCGCCGAGGTAGCTCACGCCTTCGGCCAGATCCTCTTGGTGCTGGCCGACCACGGTGAGGTCGGCGTGCAGGCTCTTCAACAGCGAATTCAGGGCGGGGGAGTCCTGGCTGACCAGGCTGTTGGTCTGGCTCGCCATGGCGTCGACGTTCGTGATCAGATTGCCCAGGTCTTGGTTGTTGGCGGCGAGCCCGGTGGAGACCGTGTCGAGGTTGTTGACGATCGCAAGCAACTGTTGGTCCCGGCCGGCCAACGTCGAGGACAGCGTGTTCGCCGAGTCGATCAACTGGGAGACCTGACCGGAGCGTTGATCGACGGTCGTCGTGAGCGCGCCGAGCCCCGAGATGATCTGGGACACCTGGGTCTGCTTGCCCTTCGTGATGTTCGCCAAGGAGGTCACCAGCGTGTTGAGCGCCCTGGCGTTGCTCTTGGAAAGCAGTACGTGCGCCGTGTTCTGCAGCTGGTAGAACTCGGTCGGCACCGAGGTGTCGGTGATGAGCGCGCGGGGCTTCAGGGGATCACCCCACCCGCTGACCGGGTTCAACGTCACATCGACGACGCCCAGGAGCGTCTCGACCTCGACGGCGGCAGTCGTCTTGTGCGGGAGCACCACCGAGCGATTCACGGAGAGCTGGGCATCGACGGCATTGCCGTGCACCTGCACCGAGCTGACCGTACCTACGTTGACTCCGGCCTCCATCACCTCCGTGCCCCTGGAGATGCCGGCGGCGTTGGTGAAGCGAGCCTGAATGCTGTACCCCGAGCTGAGGAAGCCTCGGTTGAGGAAGAGGATGGCCAGCACGCCTGCGGCCATGACGATGATCGCCGTGATACCGATGACCTTGGGGTTGCGTTCGGTGAATGCTTTCACCGCGAGCCTCCCGTCGTGGCACCACTCACGGCCTGCAGATTCAGTCCCAGGCTCGATACCGCCAAGGGATTTCCCCCGACGACGATCCGCTTCGGGCACTCGACGAGTTCGAAGACGTGGTGCCGCTCGGCAATTCCGGGGTGGTGACGCTCGACAACGGGGAGGGAGCGGCGCGCTCCCGCCGATGCCCGAGCCCGAGGTGGGATTGCCAGGCTGGTAATAGGGGCAGACCGACTGACCGGCGAGGCACGTGTAGACCGTCTCGACGGCGAACCACTGGCCCCACTGGGAGATCTGGATGTACGGGGCCAGACCCGCTCCGAGAGTGGAAAGGCTGTTCGCCAGGCTCTGTTGGTTGTTCTGCACGTCGGCCGCCACGGTTTGCAGATTGTCGATTGTGCTGGTGATCGTGTTGTGGTTGTTGCCGATCAGTCCGGCCAAGTCCGTCGCCACCTGCGAGAGGTTGCCGACAACGTCGTCGAGCAGCGAATTCTTCGATGCCAGGGCGGATGAGACGGTCTGGAGGTTGGTCACCAGTGACGCAATGTCGCCGGAGCGTGAGGCGAGCGCCGTCAACACCTGGTTCAGGTTGCCGATGATCTGTCCGACCTGGGAGTCCAGCGCCTGAACGGTCGACGACACGGTGGCACCGCTGTTGATCAGCTGGTTGATTTGGGCGGTATCGCCCTCGAGCGCCCCTGACACATTTTCGACGAACGCGTTGGCTTCCTTGGGGTTGATCGAAGCGAGGAGCGGACCCAGCGAGTTCAAGAATGCGTCGACGCTCGCGTCGGTCACATCGTGTGAAAGCGGGATGGTGGAACCGGGCGACAGGATCGGACCGTCATTTCCAGGAAAGAGTTCGATTTCCTTCTGACCGATGACGTTGTGCCAGCGCATCCCGACATCGGTCGAGCGACGGAGGGTCACCGTGTTGTTGATGCTCAGCGTGAGATCGGCGTGCCCGTGCTGCACACCGATACTCGAGACCTGTCCCACCGGGACACCGGCAATATTCACGTTGTCGCCCGTGGCCAGACCCGTCACATCGCTCAACTGCGCGTCAATGGTGTGCCGGCTGCTGAACAGCGAGATGTTCCCAATCTTGACGGCCAACCCCGCCAGCAGGACGAGACAGACCAGCGCGAAGAGCGTGAACTTGCTCGCCGACTTCGGAAAGCGCCGCAAGATCCTCACGGCAGCCCTCCGAGAACCTGCGTGATGATGCCGCCGAGATTCGTCGACGTGGAGGGGGCAGGCTGCCCGATCATGCCGTACGCCTGGTTGGCGGCGGCAGCGGCCGCGCCGGTGGCGCCGGACGTCGCCGAAGCGGACGGCTGCGGGTTCGGGGCGGTCGCCGTCGTCGAGCTGCCTTGGAGCGCATTGAACGTCGCGAGCTGCGCCGAGCAGTTGAAGGCTGAGCCGCTGCCCGCCAAAGCCTGCTGTATCGGCTGGAGAAATGACATCCCTCCCGTCGCCGGCGCGAGGAGATTGCAGACGAGGCTGTTGACATCACCGAAGAGGATGAACGTGTTGAAATACGCGTAGGTGCTGCCGTCGGGCAGCTTGTTGATTCCTGCGGCGCCCTCGGCGATCTTCTGGAAGTAGTGGTAGGCGCCGTTGATGACCTGGCCTATGGAGTCCTGCTGGGCCAGCAGCACCCGGGAGACGTTGTCGCCGGACTCCAAAATGGTGGCGATGTCCGGGTGATACGTCGCGAGCAGGGCTGCCAGTCGGTTCGAGAACGGGATCAGTGTGTTCAGAAGGTTCTCGTAGTCCGCCTCCTCGGCGTTGAACGACGGCAGGCCGGCGTTGATCGCCGCGTTGAGGTTGTTGAGGTCACCGGCCGCCGGTGCAATCGCTTGTGTGAACTTGGCGAAGGACTGCAGAGCGATAATCTGCGCACTGAGCGTCCGGTCGAGCAGGCTCGCCAACTGGGTCCCAGCGCTGATGGAGGCGGCGATCTTCGGTCCTTCCCCCCGCGAGGCCTCGGCCAGCTCACCCAACACGGTCGACAGGTTGGTGGTGTCGATCTTGTTCAAGAGTGGCGTGGCGGCGGCGAAGAGGTCGCCCAGTTCGTCGCTGCTCGCTGCATGCGCAAACGACGCGCCGGCCTGCAAATAGGGTCCGGCCTCGGAGTTCCGGTGAGGCGTGGAGATCGACACCTGCTCGGCGCCGAACAGATTCACCGGTTCGATCGTCGCCGTCGCGGTGCTCGGCACCTTGAAGGACGGCTCAATGAGGACGGTCACCCGGGCCTCGTTGTGCTCCAGCGCGATGGAAGACACCCGACCGACCTGGACTCCGCGAAACACGACGGCAGAACCAGGATCGAGCCCCTCTCCGGCCTGAGGAAACACGCCGCTCACCGGATAGTCACCCGCGAAGTCGCCATTGGCCATTCGGACGAGCGTGACCGTCCCCAACACCAGCCCGAAAAGGACTAGCAGGCTGACGGTGAAGCGGAGGATCCTCTTCATCCGACCAACCTGGCCGTGGCATTCACGCCGCCGAAGAGAATCAGCGACATGAAGAGATTCACGACGACGACGAGAATGATGGAGAGGCGAATGGCACGTCCGGCAGCGACGCCCACGCCGGCCGGACCGCCAGTCGCGTTGTAGCCGTAGTAGCAGTGCACGAACGTGACGATGACGGCGAACACCATCGCCTTCAGGAACGAGTAGAAGATGTCGAGCGGCGGCAGGTAGAGCCGGAAGTAGTGCGTGTAGGTTCCGGATGAGAGCCCGAAGAACTTCGTCACCACCAGCTCAGAGGCGAGGTAGCTGGCGAAGAGTGCTGCCAGATAGAGCGGGATCATCGTGATCAAGGCCGCCCAGACGCGGGTCGCCACCAGGTAGACGACGCTGTTGACCCCCATGACCTCCAGAGCGTCGATCTCGTCACTGATGCGCATGGCCCCGAGTTGTGCAGTGAATCCGGCACCCACCTGCGCGGCCAGGGCAACCCCTGCGACGAGAGGCGTGATTTCGCGCGTGTTCGCCAGCGAGGTGATCACGCCGGTGAAGGCCTGCGCTCCGATCTGCTGGAGGCCGTTGAACCCCTCTAGACCGACCTCGGTCCCGGTGAAGAAGGAAATCGAGACGACGACGAAGAACATGCCACCGCCGACGACCAGCGCACCTGAACCCAGGGAGATGTCCGACATCAGGACGAGGATCTCCTTGGGGTAGCGGAGGGCGCGAGGCAAGGCGCGCGCAATCCGCACCGAGAACTTCAGCTGTCCGTAGAACGCATCAAAGACTCCCAGGACGGCGTCGCCGCACTCGACCGCCTTCGAGCCGAAGGCCTTTCGGGTCGAGACGACCTCGACGGATTCTGCGCGAACAGGGGCATCGATCGCCATCAGAGGCCCTTCTGAGGAATGAAGTTGAAGTAGAAGACGGTCAGCAAGAAGTTCACGAAGAACGACAGGATGAACGTGACGACGACCGCCTGGTTCACCGCGTCGCCCACACCCTTGGGCCCGCTCTTGCAGTAGAGCCCCTTGTAGCAAGCCACCATGGCGGCGATGAAGCCGAAGAGGGCCGCCTTGACCAAGGCGATGAGGAGGTCGGCCATCTGGCTCAATTCGCCGAACGTGGCAAAGAAGCTGCTCGCCGTTATGTGGATCGAATTGATGCCGAACCAGAGCCCGCCCGCGATGCCGGCCACACTCACGACGGCGTCCAGGAGTACGGCGACCAGAGTGGCAGCAAGCAGCCGCGGCAGCACCAGCCGGTGGAGCGGGTTGACGCCCATGACCTCCATCGCACTGATTTCGTCCCGTATGCGACGCGATCCGAGGTCCGCACACATCGCCGATCCGCCCGCGCCGGCGATGAGCAGCGCGGTGGCCACCGGCGCCTGCTCGCGCACGACCGCCAACACCATGGCGGCACCCAGCTGTGACTGCGCGCCGATCTGCTGGAGAAGCGAGCCGACCTCGAGTGCAATGACCATGCCGAAAGGGATGGAGAGGAGGATCAGAGGCAGCGTGGTGACTCGGGCCAGGAACCAGCACTGGTCGAAGAACTCGGAGACCGGGACACCCTTGAGCGGAGCTTGCCGAAGGGCCTCGAACGCGGTGGCGAACATGTTGCCCGTCTCGCGTACCGCTGAGGCGATCCTCCCGTCATCGGTGATTGGCCGGCTCGGCCCCGGCAGCGTCGCGGTTGCCTCCCGGCGTCCGCTCGGAGTCCCCAGCCGGCGAGCAATCTCATCGCGGCACAGGGATCCTGGGGCGACGGTTCGCGGACCTGTCACGGCCCCCGTGTCAGCCAAGCCCTCCCCTGTCCTTGCCATTCCCCTCCTTCGGGAGAAAAACGGCAGGCGCCGGCGAACCTTGCGGCGGCGGCGCGTGGAGAGTCGCGCCCGGAGGCGCTCTGCACTGCAAGGCATGGCACAGCGATCTCTCGGTGCCCGCTGCCGCGAATCTCAACTCTGTTGTGCAATACGGAGTGCGCTGTCTTCTTTCAATTATCGTGCGATGTTTCTTCAACCCCTGTTCTGGATATATGGATGTCGGGCCGCCAAGAGGACGTGACGGACGGACATAGTGTGACGTACCTCCTGGATACGAGGGGGCAGATGGAGGGGGGAGGGACGAGACCAGTTGGCGCTCCGTGAAGATGAGCTGACCAGCCTCTGCGATGACGTCGACCTCGACCGTGATCGCGCGCTCGTCGAACGGTGTCAGGCCGGTGATGGTGCGGCGTTCGGCAATCTCTACGCTCGCTACTACGAGCGGCTCCTCCGCTTCTGCCTCCGGCGCCTGAATGACCGGCACGAGGCCGAGGATGCGGCACAGGAAGCGTTCGCCCGCGCTTGGAAGGCACTGCCGCGGTTCGCGGGCGAGCGGCGCTTCTATCCCTGGCTCACCGTGATTGCAGGAAACATCTGCACCGACATGCTGCGCCGTCGCTCGCGAAGCATGCCAACAGACGACCTGGAGCTCACGGCCCAGCATCCAGTGGGAGTGGCCGGCGAGGACACGTCCGAAGAACTCGTACTGGCCGCAGTCGACGGTGAATTGGTCAACCGGGCGCTCGGCCGCCTGTCGACGCGCCACCGTCATGTGCTTGCGATGCGGGAAGGCTCCGGCTGGACGTATCAGCAGATCGCCGACCACGAGGGTGTCGAGATCGGAACCATCGAAACGCTCCTCTGGCGCGCCCGCCAGGCCCTCAAGCGTGAGTTCGCCGTCGTTTCCGAGTCAAAGGGAGCCCTGGCAGGTTTCCTCATTGCCACAGGCGCACTTATCCGCCGCTCAGTCTTCCGAACGGCGCACCGCGGTGCCTCGGTGCACCAAAGCAGCGGCGGCGGGTTCGGCGGGATGCGCAACGCCGTCGCAGGCGTCGCCGTCACCGGCGCAGCTGTCGCCGCCGCATTCATCGCACCGCACGCACTCTCGACGTCCCCGAGCAGCGCGGCATCGGCACCCGGGTCCGCCCTGGCCGCTCCGCCACTCGCTCTGGGCTCGGCTCAGATCGGCGCAGAGAACGGTGGCGGGACGGCCTCCGGCGGGACGACCGCCGGAGGGAGCGGTGGTCCGTCGCCCAGCGCCGCCGAGCCATCCGACAGCAGCGGCTCGCCCACCGGCGTCAATGGCTCGCCCAACACGACCGGCGGGGCCACGTCGCTCCTCGGCGGCGCCCTTCCCAGTGGGTCGACTGGCGCCGGTGGCGTCACGGGTGGGCTCAACAAGGCCGCCGCCGGCTTGACCAACACTGTCAGCGGCGTCACGAGCGAGGTCGGACAGACTGCCACCGGCGTGACGGGCGGAGTCGGACAAACCGCAAGTGGTGTGGTTGGCGGTGCCGGACAGACGGTGACCGGCGTGGCGGGCGGTGTCGGACAGACAGTGAGCGGCGTCACGAGCGGTGTCAACGGGCTGGCGCAGGCAATCGGGCTGGGGAGCGTTCTGCCGGGCACGCCGGGCACGCCGGGCTCGGGATCCCCAGATGCGGCTTCTTCCCCGGCTACCCCGACCACCACGACGACGAGTCCGGTGCAAGGCGTCCTCGGCGACACCACAAAGACCGTGAAGGGCCTGCTCGGGGGCTAGGCGGCGCACCTTTCTGAACCTGGGCGCAAGCCGGGCCATGGGCACGGGTTCTCCTCACATGGACGAAGCGTCAGAGACCGAGGGGCAGGCCTGGATCGCACCTGGAGAGCCGATCATCTCCCTGCGTGGCGTCACCAAGTCCTTCGGCGCCCACACGGTGCTCGAAGACATCACCTTTGACGTGCCGAAGGGCAGGATCACGGCGATCCTCGGACCGTCCGGCACCGGCAAGTCCGTGTTGCTGAAGAACATTCTCGGTTTACTCCGTCCCGAGCGAGGTGAGATCTGGGTCGATGGCGACCAGATCGTCGGACTGCGCGAGAAACGGCTGTACGAGGTCCGCAAGAAGTTCGGCGTCCTGTTCCAAGACGGCGCACTGTTCGGTTCGATGGATCTCTACGACAACATCGCATTCCCACTCCGTGAGCACACCCGCAAGAACGAGGCGGCGATCCGGGAGCTTGTCCATCGCAACGCAGAATTGGTGGGCCTCATGGACCACCTCAAGAAGCTTCCGGGCGAGGTCTCGGGGGGGATGAAGAAACGGGCCGGACTGGCGCGGGCGATGGTGACCGAGCCCGAGATCGTTCTCTTCGACGAGCCGGACTCCGGTCTCGACCCGGTCCGTGTCGCCTACCTCGACGAGCTCGTGGTCACCGCCCAGAAAGAGACAGGTGCGACATTCTTCATCATCACCCACAACATCCAATCGGTCATGCGAACCGCCGAGTACATGGGCGTCCTGTTCCGCTCGAACCTGGTCAAGTTCGCCAGCAAACCCGACATGCTCGCGACCGACAACCCCATCATTCAGCAGTTCCTCGCCGGCCGCCCCGAGGGCCCCATCGGAATGGACGAGATGGCGGACACCGGTGAGGACACCAGCCGTTACATCGAAGGTGACGCCGCTGCGCTCGCATACGGTCCACTCGCCCGGCCGGGTGAGCCCGCGCTGGTGGCACACGCGCCGAGCGATCAGGCCATCGCGCCGGACTGACACACAACGAGAAACGCCGCCAGCTCCGGGGTGGTGCGCTCCCGGAACCAGCGGCGTTCCCGACCAGGTACAGCTCAGTCGCCGGCGGCGGCCCCACAGACGGTCTCGACCATCAGACCGCTCACCACGTAGGGGTCCATGTTGGCGTTCGGGCGGCGGTCTTCGAGCCAGCCTTTCTTGTTCTTTGCCACCGCCCACGGGATCCGGATGGAGGCTCCGCGGTCGGAGGTGCCATAGCTGAACTGGGAGAAGTGCGCCGTCTCGTGCGCGCCCGTCAGGCGGCTCTCGATGCCGATGCCGTAGTTGGTCACGTGCTCCTCGACCCGCTTCCCGAGGGCCTCGCAGCCGGCGATGATGGCGTCCCAGCCGCCGTCCTCCCGCATGGCCTTGGTGGAGAAGTTGGTGTGCGCTCCGGCGCCATTCCAGTCTCCGAGCACGGGCTTGGGCTCCAGCGTGGCGAAGACGTCGAAGTCCTCGGCTATGCGGAAGAGCAGCCAACGCGCCGTCCACAGCTGGTCACCGATGAGCGGCGGCGGAAGGATGCCGATCTGGAACTCCCACTGGCCCATCATCACCTCGGCGTTGGTGCCCTCAATCCCGAGACCCGCCTTCAGACAGGCGGCCGTGTGGCGCTCGACGATCTCGCGGCCGGGCATCTTGTCGCCCCCGACGCCGCAGTAGTACGGACCCTGGGGTGCAGGGAACCCAGCTTCGGGCCAGCCCAACGGGCGCCCGTACTGGAAGAAGGTGTACTCCTGCTCGATCCCGAACCAGGGCTCCTGGTCGGCGTACTTCTCCGCCAGTTCGGCAGACTTGCGCCGGGTGTTCGTGCTGTGCGGCGTCATGTCAGGGTGCAGGACTTCACACATGACGAGCTTGTCGCCCTCGGCCCGCAAGGGGTCGGGGCACACGAAAACGGGTTGGAGGACGCAGTCGGAGTCGTTCCCTTCTGCCTGGTTCGTACTGGAGCCGTCAAAGCCCCAGATCCCCGGTTCCTTGCCTCCTTCGACGATCCTCGTCTTGCTCCGGAGGAGCGGGGTGGGCTCCGTCCCGTCGATCCAGATGTACTCGGCCTGGTAGCTCATGAGTTCTCCTGTGTTCCCCTTCTTCTCCGTGGTCAAGGTATCGGGCGGGGAATCCCGACCCGACGTGCCGCACCCGAACTGCGGTTGTCAGTCTCTTCGGACCCTATTTCGCCGCCGTATCCGTTATGTGAACCCACGATGAAATCCTGCTGGGGAACCTCAAGTTCGCTGGTCCACGGCACGAGGCCGGGCGATCGCTCGACGTGGCCCTGCTCGACCCGGATTCTAAGGCGTCCGTGGGGAGGTCCGACTCCCTCCGCACCGGGGAAGATCGGTCGTCCAGTACCGGGAGGCTTCGATTCCCGCCTCGGCGCCGGGCGCGACGGAGGGCCGGACCTCACGATCCGGCCCTCCGTGGTCGCGCCCCTTGCACGGACGATCTCTTGGCGACGGATGGAATCCCGCACTCCCCGTCGACCCGAGACGACAGCGGGCTGGGCCGGCGAGAGCCGGCCCAGCCCGGTCATCCCGTTCGGGAAGGGGGAATATTCCCTAGGGAGTTGCGGTGCAGTCGGAGCCGGACAGCGAGTTGACGCAGTTGCTTGCGTGACCGAACAGGTTGGCGATGCCGCCTCCCAGGAACGTCACCGCGATAACTGCCACAACGGCAATCAGCCCGACCAGGAGTGCGTACTCCACCATGGAGGCGCCACGCTCAGTCCGGACACGCTCCAGCAAGTTGGTGCGGGCGCCGCGTACCGCGACGAATGTGTTCAGAAACAGCTCAACCATTCTTCCATTCCCCTCTCTCGCCCCATCGGTGCCGAGCGGTTACCCGAACCAAGTGGAGTCCCACAGACATTTTCCGGGATGGCCTCACCGCGCTCCATAGGCTTTATGGACCAATTGCTGCGGTCGCGGCGATCCTCTCAGGGGACTGCTATTCGATGGTTACCAAACCCATGACAACAGCGCGCACGAGCGCGTGCGTGCGGTTCGTGACATCGAGCTTCTGAAAGATTGCGGCAAGGTGATTCTTTGTGGTCTTGGGGCTGATGTAGAGCCGCCGTGAGATCTCGCCGTTCGTCGCTCCCTCGGCGAGCAGCTGCAGCACCTCGAGCTCCCTCTGGGTCAAGGACCACGGCCCCCACTGACGGTCAGGATGACGCGATTGGGCCGTGACGTCGGGATCGCGATAGTCGTCGGACTCAACCTCGATGTCGTCGCGGGTCAACGTGGCCCGCGCTCCCCGCAAGCTCTCGCCACGGTGCACCGTCGTGCAGACAGAAGGCCCGGAGACGGAGACGCGGGTGTAGAACGCCCACTCGGATCCGGTCCCGATCTCAACGGCCGCGGACGGCTGCACACTGGGCCACAGGATCGAGGCTGTGTTTGCCATTCCTCCCCCTCATCCACACCGGCTTGCGTTCCGATGCGCTCCATTTCCACCGCAGGACGATGGAAACTCCCAGGTCATTGTACGCTTTTGGGCGTCAAGCGAGCGTCGCATCTCCGTTGCTACCGGGGTGCGGAGACCCGACCGAGAACAATTCTTCGGCGCTCCGGTGATGGTTCAGGCGGAGTGGAAGGCGTGTCTGATGGGGCCGACGATCGGACCAAGGACGATGATCATGATTGCTGGCAAGAAGCAGAGGGCGAGCGGGAACAGGATCTTCACGGGCACCTTCGCCGCTTTCTCCCGGGCCCGCTGACGACGCTTGTCGCGCATTTCGTCGGCCTGCGCTTCGAGTACGCGACCAATCGGCAGACCGAGCGCATCGGCCTGCGAGAGAACGACCGCAAAGGTGATCAGGTCGTCGATGTCGGTCCGCAACTTCAGGTTGTCCAACGCGTCGTGCCGTGAGAGCCCGAGTTCCATCTCTCGGAGCGTGAGACGGAGCTCGTCGCATACAGGAGATTCGAAGCGCGCGCACGAGACCTGCATCGCCTGCTCCAAGCCAAGACCGGCCGCCACCGAGATGGTCATCAGGTCGAGCAGGTCAGGGAGGTCGTTGGTGACACGCATGCGTCGCGTCTTGATCCGGCTGCGAAGCCACCAGGTGGGAGCCAGGCCACCAATGATCGGCAGGATGAAGAGCATCGCCACGCCGACCTTGGTGCCGAGCGCGCCGCTCACGAGACAGGCCAGGCCGAGAGCGACGCCGAGAAGGGCCGAACCCATCTGGATGGCCACGAACTCCTCCGCGCGCACTGATCCGGTGAGGCCGGCCTTCAGGAGATCCGCGTGGACCCGGTCCACCTCGCTCGACGGATACAGACGGGTGAGCGTGTTCCGAAACCCTCGGGTGGCCGGTCCGAAGATGCGGCTGATCAGTGGCTCCTGAACGTGTTCGACGGTCGGTGCCGCCTCGGCGTAGAGCTCGGCTTCTGAGGCGAACGATCGAATGAATTCCAGCCTGGTAGTGGTCTTGTGTGACCGCCAGGCCGCCGCGGCCACGCCGGCCAGCCCGATGATCATCAAGGCGATGCCCATCAACGGGACGAAGAATGATGCGCTCACGAGACCGCTCCCCTCTGCCTCACACCTCGATGTTGACCATGCGACGCACGATCCAGAACCCAAGGGCCATCAGCCCGGCCGTCCCGATGAGAACGACCAGGCCGGCGCCGTGCTCCATTGGCTTGAGATAGGTCGGTTCCTTGAACTCGAGCGCACACGCGAGGAATATCGGAATGGCGAAGAGCACGTAGCCCGACATGCGCCCTTCTGCTGAGAGGGTCTGGACTTCACGTCGCACCTCCTGCCTGGTCCGCATGAAGTCGGCCAACGTGTGGAGGATCGGAGCCAGGCGCCCACCGGTGGACTGCTGGATGCGAACTGCCTCGACGGCCCACTTGAGATCCTCCACCCCTGAACGCTCCGCCATGTTCTCGAGGGCCACAACCAGGTCGGAGCCGACCGCAACCTCGGCCATGACGCGATCGAGTTCGGCCGAAAGGGGCGGCTTGGCATCACGCCGGTACATGTCGATCGCTCGTTGAAAGGTCTGACCGCCCTCGACCGATGCGGACATCAGCGCCAGCGCGTCCGGCAGTTGCTCCTGAATCTGCCTGATCCGCTTTCCCGCCTGCCGCGTGGGCAGATGCCACGCAATGGCCGCCACCACGGCGATCGCAACGACCGATCCCACCACCGAACCGGCAATGACACCGACCAGTACGGCGAGCACCGCAGCAATGGCGGAGCTGATGACGAGGTACTCGCCCGCACGCAGCGGAATGGCCGCCCGCTCCAAGCGGCGCTCCAGGGCGCCATGACTGTCGACTCGTCCGAAGATCCCGGAAATGCGGACCGTGAGCGCAGAGAGCTCCCCACGTTCGGGAGACTCCGATACCACCTCCACGGGTACGTCCGTCGTTCCCATGGTGTCGTCGAGGATCTGGGCCAACGTGCGCTGCTTCGAACGCACCCGCATGACCATGGCCATGACGGTCAGAGAAAGGCCGCCTCCGACAAGAATCGCTGCGACGAACGCAGTGTCTTGGGTGCTCAATTGCGCTGCAGGCATGGGCTCACTTTCCCTCGCGTCGGCGCGCCAGCATTTCGTACATCTCCTCCGAGGGCGGCTCGACCACCCGTCCCGGGCGAGCTGGGCGGTGACGTCCGGAGGATCGACCGCCCGAACTGGCAAGCGCGTCATCGTCCGTCCGGAAGAGGTGCGCAGGAACCTCGACGCCGTTCAGAGCCAGTTCGTCCAAGATCTTGGGCCGCAGGCCGGTCGAAACAAGACGGCCATACCCCTCGTGCATGTCGACCCGGTGAAAGATGTCCTGCAGGAGGACGGTCTCACCTTCCATCCCTTGAATCTCGGTGATGGAGTGCACGACGCGTGGTCCAGCGGGCGTCCGTTGCAGTTGAATGAGGCAGCCCACCGCCATCACGATCTGCTCCCGGATGGCGCGTTGCGGTAGTTCAACCCCTCCCATCATGACCATTGTCTCGAGCCGTCCCAACAGCTCGCGCGGCGTGTTGGCATGGACCGTCGTCATGGATCCAGCGTGACCGGTATTCATAGCCTGGAGCATGTCGAGCGTTTCCGAACCACGGCACTCCCCGACGATGATCCGGTCGGGACGCATACGCAGTGAGTTGCGCACGAGGTCTCGGATGCGGACTTCTCCCGAACCCTCGGCGTTGGCCGGCCGGGTCTCCAGTGTCACCACGTGCTCGCCCTGGATCTGCAGTTCAGCGGACTCCTCGATGGTGATCAGACGCTCGCCGTCAGGGATGAAGTTCGACAGTACGTTCAGCATCGTCGTCTTCCCGGTACCAGTACCGCCGACGACGATGAGGCTGATCTTTCCCCTCACGAGTGCCTCCAGGAACACTGCAGCGTCCATGGAAAGCGAGCCGAGGCCGATCAGGTCTTGCATGACCAGGGCCCTCTCCGGGAACTTCCGGATCGTGAGTACCGGTCCGTGCAAGGCGAGCGGGGGCACTATGGCATTGATTCGAGACCCGTCAGCGAGCCGCGCGTCCACCATCGGCGACGACTCATCGACGCGGCGGCCCACCCCGTGCACCATCCGGTCGATGATCCGACGGTACTGATGCGGCGAGTTGAAGACGACGTCGCTGCGCAGGAGCTTGCCCTGACGCTCAATCCAGATCTCGTCGAACCTGTTGCACATCACCTCGGTGATGCTGCCGTCGGCGAGCAGCGCTTCGAGAGGTCCGTAGCCGAGCGAGTCTTCGAGCATTTCTTCGACGAAGCGCTGGCGCTCTATCGGCGAGATCCCGATGTCTTCGTGGTCGAGGATGTCGTTCACCGTGGAGCGCACCTTCTCCCGCAATTCGTCCGGGGAAAGGTCGGCCGCCTTCGGAGCGATCTCGGCCAACACCTTGGCCTGAACCTTCTGCTTGGACTGCTTCCACGCCGCATCCAACGCAGTTCGGTCGGACGCGCGTCGCAAGGGGTGTCCCTTTGTCCCAGCCGGCGAGGCATTGACTCCGACCCGCCGCTCCACTCCTTCCGGAGGAGACCCCGTCTCGGCGTCACGACGGTTCCATGGGTTTGGTGAGTCCTCCGGTGGCGGAGAGTGTGGCGGCGGCGCGGTACCGTCAGCAGCGGCCAGCTTCTCGGACAGGTTCATCTCAATCAGGCCGTCTCGAGCTCGGGCACCTTGGTGGCGCGACCCTTTCTCCTCCGCCAGAACCCGCGCGGCGCTTCGATCTCTGCCGAGTTGGGACCCGAACCGAGGATGGTCGCCATCTCGCCGGGGAGGAACTGCTGCATGCCGCCCGCCAGCTTCTTCCCGATTTCGGAGTTGGCCGCCGAGACGAGTGCCGGCTTCCCCTTGTTGATCGACTTCATGACCTCTCGTGAGTACGGGAGGATCGACACGATCTTGTTGTCCAGGACCTCCTGCACGTCGTTGATGTCGATCCCAATGTCGTCTTCGACCTTGTTGAGCACGACCCCGATGGTCTGGCTGTTGATGCGCAGCTTTTCCAGCGTCGTGAGAAAGACGCGCATGTTGCGGATGCTGGGCAGGTCCAGGGTCACCATGCAAAGGACCCTGGTCGAGTGGTCGAACGCCGCCAGCACGATCTCGGACAGCTGGGCGGGCGTGTCGACAACGATGTAGTCGAAATGGCGACGCAGCGCGCCCATCACCTTGTAGACGTCCTTCGGGGCGATCATGTCGGCGTCGGCCGGGCTAAACGGCGCCGCGAGGACCGAGAACCCGAGCTCGTGCTCCTCGAGGTACTCCTCGACATGCTCGTCGAGATCGTCTTCGTCCACCGGTTCTCGGGACAACAGGTCCGAAATCGTGAACCGTGGTCGCAAATGCAACGCCGTTGAGACCTCACCGAACTGCAGGTCGAGATCGACCAGGCAGACGCGCTGTCCCGTTTGCGCGGCCAGATAGCATGCCAGATTGGTCGCGTAGAAGGTCTTGCCACAACCGCCGCTGGACGACGCCACCGTGAAGACTTCGGCGAACTGGGGCCGTTCGACGACGACGCCGTGGGCCACCACTGGAAGAACGGGGTCGCCACCGGACGCCGAGACATCGGCGATGTCAAAGGCGTGCCGCAGGGCGCTCGACAGCTGGCTCTTACTGGTCGGATACTCGACCAGCTCGACGGCACCGGTGCGGACGATGTCGCTCAGATTGGCCCTGGGTCTTGGTCCGAGGGCCAGCACGACGGCTGGCACCGCTCCTGCCGCTCGCAGTGTGGCCAGTCGTGCCATGCCGGCGTGGCTGTCGAAGACTGGCCCGGCCACGAGCACGCCGAAGGGGCCCAGTTCCCGCACCTCGTCGACGACATCGATCACGTTGGCGCTGGTCACGACCTCGTAGCCGGGACCGAGCGAGGCTTGGATCGCCCGACTGAGGGCCGGCGAACGGCTTATGACGAGGATCCGACGACTGATCACGGTGCCGCCGTCGTCTGGTCCGTGCCGATGCACTGCTGGAGCGGTGGTGGGTTCGCATCTTGCTGGGTCTGAACGACGGAAATGGATTCGTTCTGCGAGAGGAACTCAATGTTCCTCGCGTTCGGCGGGCTGACGGCGAGGAGCAGAGTCTCGGTCGCTGGGATGGTCCGGCCCGTCGAGGTCTGGTGTCCGGCGTAGGAGGGGACAGTGCTCTGCACGTCGAGAACGTCGATATTCGACATCGCCAGTTCCGTGCACGGCACCGGAAGCGTCGAGCTGACTCCACTGCCCACCGAGGCCTTTGTGATGTTGGCGTAGACGTCGACGTGGGCGCCGGGCTGCAGATACCCGGCGAGGCTATTTGCCCCCGAGATCGTGACGGTCACCGCATCGAGGCCCGTCGGTACGGAGATGTGGGATGTACTCGCCTTGAGTTCCGTCGCGTCGATCGCTTGCCCCTTGGTGACCGACTGCGTCAGAACCTCATCCGTCAAGCCCGTGAGCGAACTGAGGTCGAGCGGTGAAGAGGACTTGGTAGGGATCAGCTCGATGGCGACGACGCCGCTCGAGATCATGGCTTGACCGGTGGTCCCAGCCGGGATGTTCGCCTTCGCCACAACGGCGGAGGTGCTGACCGGTGCCACCTGAGTCCCGGTTGCGTGCTTGCGAGCCCCCTGCACGCTGGCATAGGCGATCGCGCTCCCGGCAATGAACAAGATCACCCCGATGACGACCAATATGAGCGTCTGCCGCTTCACCGAAACTTCCCCCTCTCAGCCCGTCGCACAACGGCGAGAAGCCGAGTGCGTTGTGCAAGCCGTCGGCTGCGTCGAGGGTACGACGAGAGCAAGGGGACGTACATAGGCCCTTTTGACCATTCTCCCCAGCAGCGCCGCAGGTGAGAGCAGCAAATGGTCCATATGACCTATGTACCGTCGATACCAGCCGGCCCAGAATCGACTCGCAAGTCTCGCAGAGGCGCACCAGCGAAAAATGGTTGGCAATTGGTGCGTCGCCCGAGATACGGGAAAGGGATCCGCTTTGGGACCGCGCACGTGGGGGCCACAGACACGACTGGGGCAACGCGACGAACGAGGCGCCGAAATGGTCGAGTTCGCCTTCGTCGTGGTGCTGCTCATCGCCCTCCTCTACGGCATCATCAGCTACGGACTCGTGTTGGCTGCACAGTCGACCATCACCCAGGCTGCGGCCGACGGGGCACGGGCGGGCATCGTCTCCTCGTCGACGGGTGCCGTCACCGCGGCCGAGGGCGAGGCAGCCACCGACGTGGGCTGGATGGGAAAGGGCTGCCACGAACCGGATGTTCTGGGATCCGCGAGTTCGGCGATCACCTGCAAGGCAACGCCGGAACAATGCCCGTCCAACGCGAGCAACTCCTGTCTCCAAGTGACGATCATGTACGACTATGCCTCCTCGCCGCTGTTCCCCGAGCTACCCGGCTTCGGCGTCATCATGCCGTCGACTCTCTCCTCGACCAATGTCCTCCAGATGTCGACTCCGAGCTCGTAGGGACGCACTATGTCCAAGGTCCGACGTCTCGTGCGCACGCGTCAAGACGATCAACGCGGCGCGACATTGGTCCTCACCGCAATTTGCATGATCCTGCTCCTGTGGGCCGGCGCGATGGGCATCGACCTGGGGTTCAGCGTCTGGGGAAGCCGCCAAGCGCAGGCCATTGCCGACACAACGGCACTCGATATGGTCCGCTACATCAACCTTGCGGACGCCCAGAACAACCCGACTGCATACCTGCAATCGAAGATGCCCGATGTCGACGTTGACAACGCATCGAATGCGACGCTCTCCGTAACGCCTGGCCTTTGGAATGGAACAACCTTCGCAGTGCCGTCATACGGCTGCCACATCATCACTCCGGTCACTTCCACGTTCCCGCCGTGCAACGCGGTGCAGGTGACAGCCGGACAGTCCGTTCCGCAAATCTTCTACGGAGGATCCCGGATCGTGACGGGTCACGGCTTGGGCACGAACGGTTCGAGCGTCGCCGCAGACACGCCTGAATCGTCGTTCTCGATTGGGACCTATCTGGCCAGCTACAACTCACAACAAAGTGCGGTCCTCAATGTCATCCTCGACAGCCTCGGAACCAGTGGCAGCGTGACGGCCGCGGGCTACCAGGGGTTGGCCAATACCTACGTGACCCTCAACCAGTTGATCACGGCATCGGGGACGCTCCTGACACCCTCCAATGTCATGACACAATCGCTGCCGGGCTCCGACTGGTCGGTGATCTGGGAGGATGCTGTGGCGAACCAGGTCGCACAGCTGAACTGCAGCACGTCACCCACCCCAGGTCCGTGCAATGCCGGACCGGCCCTGACGTCTCTGGGCTCGTGGTCGACTTCCGCCTCGCTCTGCCAGATGGTGTCCATCAACGGATCGTCCTGTGGGAACGGCACCCTCTCGGCAGCAGCGCTCTCCAGTGAGGTCAACGTCCTCCAGGTCCTCACATCTGAGGCCGAAGCAGCGAACGGGACGAAGGCGCTGAACGTGACCTCTGCGCTGGGTCTCACCGTACCCGGTCTCACGATCTCCAACGTGCAACTCGTCCTCAACCAGGGTCAGGTGCCCCAGCTCGCCTACGGAGCGACCGGCACGACCGCGTCGACTGCACAGGTCACCGCCGATCTCCAGATGAACCTCTCCGTTGCGGGAACGTCGCTCGGACTGCTCGACGTCCCGTTCGCGTCCGCGGCGAGCGGGACCGCAACGCTGAATTCACTCAGTTGTCCCGCGGTCTCCACCGGATCGCCCGTGTTGGCCAAAGTCAACGTCACGACGACCGCGGCCACCGCAGCCGTCACGCTGGCGGGGGTGCCGCAGGGATCACTGGCGATCAATGGCGTGACCCACGGATCGGCGAGCTACGCCGCGAGCCTCAGCGGGAGTGTGGTCCCACCGACCGCAGCGACTGCCCAGGCTGGGACGAACCCGAAATCAGTGGGTACGAGCAGTCCGACCTTCACCGCGAGCGGCACGCTCAACTCGCTGGTGAGCACGCTGCTTACGTCTGTGCTCCCAAGTGCGCTGACGCCCGTCCTCCAAGCGTCAGGCGTGGCCGTGGCGAATGCGGACGTGGCAGACCTCAGCGTCAACTGCGATGCCGTATCGCTCCAGAAATGAGCTCGGCCATCACACTTTTCGGCGGTGCCGCCCTTGGCGTGGTGGCCGACTTGCTGCTCGTCCCGCTCACTCGCCGGGAACTCGCTGCGGCCGTGACGAGGTCGAATGCCACGGTCGCGGAGCCCTCGTCCTCCGCAGTCGAGTCGCCCTCGACCCAGATCGACTGGAGCCACAGCGTTGCCCTGGCCGCCGTGTCGGGCGTTCTTCTGGCCTACGTGTTGGAGCGAGTCGGCTGGTCGTTCAATGCGATGCCACCCTTGCTTCTGCTCGTCGGCCTCGTCCAGCTCGCGTACTGCGATATAGAACGCCGCCTCCTGCCCAAGACCCTCGTGTACGCGCTGAGCGTCGCGGTCATCGCCAGCGGCGTGGCCATCGCCCTTGGCGCCAGCGAAACAGAACGACTCGTGCAGGCGTCGCTGGGTGGAGTCATCTCCTTCGGCCTGTTCTTCATCGTCAACCTGATGAACCCACGGTGGATGGCCTTCGGAGATGTGCGCCTGTCCCTGGTCTTTGGCTTCGGCCTGGCCTGGGTCAGCCCGATCGACCTCTTCGCAGCGTTCCTCTACGCCAATCTGCTGGCTCTCTTCGCCGGAGTCGTGCTCATCGCCAGCCGCCGAGCCGACCGCAAGTCCGCGCTGCCCTTCGGTCTCTTCATGGCGCTGGGGGCAGTGCTGGTCCTGGTCACCTGAGACAGAGCCCGACCGGGCCTCCGCAGAGTCAGATGACCTTGACGTTCTGCGCTTCGTCGCCCCGGCGACCGGCGCCGATGGTGAACTCCACGGTCGAACCGGGTGCGATGTCCTGGCGGGCATCTCCCTGGACCTGCGAGTGGTGCACGAAGAGATCTTCACCGCCCCGGTGCTCGACGAACCCGTAGCCTCGGGCGGTGTTGAAGAACTTCACCGTTCCGGTCAGCTTCCGAGCCTTCTGGGCACCGCCATCCGCCGCAGACGGGGCTGGCATCGGCAGTGAGAACGGTGCCAGGAGGCCGGGTTCCAGCCCGAGCGCCTTCTGCACGCCGCGCACGTCCTTGTGCTGTTCGGGAGTAACCAGGGACACGACGGTCCCGGTGTGACCGGCCCGTCCCGTCCGGCCCGACCGGTGGACGTAATCCACGTGGTCCGTCGGCGGGTCGAAATGGACCACGCACGGCAGAGCGTCGACGTGAATGCCCCGGGCGACGACATCGGTCGCGACCAGGGCGTCGGTCTTCCCCTTGGCAAATGAATCCAGTGCCCGCTCCCGCTGTCCCTGGGTGCGGTCGCCGTGCATGGGAACCGCGCGAACGCCGTGCGCCTGGAGCTGCTTGACGACCCGGTCGGCCCCGCGCTTGGTCCGACAGAAGACGAACGCCTGCCCGTGGTGTTCGATCAATTTGGCTGTGATCGCCACCCGCTCGGATCGATCGACCTTCCAGAAGTGGTGGGCAACATCGCCCTTCGCCTCCTCGGTCGCCTCGATGGCAACTCTGACCGGGTCGTGCTGGTAGTTGCGGATGATGGACTCCACCTCGCGGCCGATGGTGGCCGAGAAGAGGAGGACCTGGCGGTTGGCCGCTGTCTGGTCCAAGAGGCGGCGCACCGCAGGAAGGAAGCCCATGTCGGCCATGCGGTCGGCCTCGTCGAGCACCACGGTTGTGACCTCGTCGAGGAGCACATCGCCCCGGTCGATGAGGTCCTCCAGGCGACCCGGACAGGCCACCACGATGTTCACGCCTTTGTGGAGGGCGCGCACCTGATCGCGGTATCCCGTGCCGCCGAAGATGGAAACGACGCGCTTGCGGTCGTGCCCGAGCAGGTCTCCGATGACATCGTGTACCTGGGTGGCCAGCTCGCGTGTCGGCACGAGGACCAGTGCCCTGGGACGGCGCGGGCGCGACTGCACCGAGCTGACGACCAGCGGGATCCCGAACGCCAGCGTCTTGCCCGAACCCGTGGGCGCCTTCCCGCAGATGTCCCGGCCCGCGAGTGCAGGGGGGATCGTCTCTGACTGAATGGTGAGTGGTTCGGTGATGCCCTGGCGCGTCAGGCGGTCGGTGTACGCCGCGGGGACGCCAAGGTCTGAGAAGGAAGAAATGACAAGACTCCAATCGAGGAAATGTGGCCTACTCGATCTGGAATCTCGAACGGGCCCCGCCGGGCGAACGCCCGAGGCACAGGCATTGTAGCAGCTCCTGGGGTTAGCCTGCCGTCATGCCGGTGCTGACACCCGAGCTGAAACAACGTTGGGACACAGACGGCTGGTGCATTGTGCCAGAAGTGATCCCGCCGAACGAGCTGGCCGCAGCACAGGAAGCCATGCGGCACCACTTCCCCACGCCGGACGAAATGGCGGGCCAGGGCGGCAGCGGGTCCGGCGCGTGGCACACCTGGGACGCGTCGTGGCCGGAGTTCCCTTTCCACAGCTCGCGCCTCAACGCGCTCGTCCTGCACGACCACGTGGTCGAGCTCGCGGAAGGACTGCTCGAAACGAAGGACCTCGCCCTCTACATGGGCATCGCGACGGCAAAGTACGCACATCAGGGTTCGGGTTATAACCAGCTCCTGCACGCCGATTACCCGAACCACATGCTCGTGGTGCCGCGACATGCACCCGGCTACCAGCAAGTGGAGTTCTTCGTGTACCTCACTGACGTCGCCGCCGAGGACGGTGCCACGCGATTCGTGTCGTGGCAGAAGACGAGGGACATCCCCGTGGAAAGGCACACCCTCAATTACGTCGACTACGAAGAGCTGTACGACGATCCGTCGGTCGCGGCGGCGCCGGCCGGATCGGTCGTGGCGTACCGCCCCGACGTCTACCACCGGTCGGCGGACTTCACCGACCCGACCCGGTATCGCGTCATGCTCCATGTGTCGTTCCGTCACCGCGAGGCCGGCTGGGGCGGCTACCAGGCCTGGCCCTTCCGCGGCTTCTCTCCTGAGCTCGCGCAGTACGTCCAGCAGGCGACGCCACGCCAGCTGGCGCTGATGGGTGTACCAGAGCCCGGCCATCCCTACTGGAACGAGGCGACGCTGGCCGGCGTCCAAGCGCGTTACCCGGGTCTCGACATGCGTCCCTGGCGGGGGGCGGCGCGCTGACCATGACGGCGTGAAGATCTCGGAGCTCACGACGCCCGCTCTCCTCGTTGAGGCGGGCCGGCTGGAGGACAACCTCCGCGTCATGGCCGACGCCCTGCCCGGAGAGCGGCTACGGCCGCACGTGAAGGCGCACAAGTGCACCCGGCTGGCCTCCCGCCAGGCGGAGGCGGGACACACCGGATTCACCTGCGCCACGGTGCGCGAAATGGAGGGGATGGTCCGAGCAGGGTTCGCCGAAGATCTCGTGTTGGCGAACGAAGTGGTCGACGCGACGCGACTGGGCGCGCTCGCCCGAGCGGGAGCCCGCATCACGATTGCCGTCGACTCGGAGGACACGATCGAAGCGGCGGCGCGAGCCGGCGTGCCCGAAGTGCTGATCGACGTCAACGTCGGCCTGCCCCGCTGCGGCTGCCTGCCCGGGGAGGCGGGCAGGCTCGCCGACCGCGCCCGGTCCGCGGGCCTCATCGTGCGCGGGGTCATGGGATACGAAGGTCATATCGTCGGCTTGGAGGACCGAACCAGGCGCGCTGCTCTGCTCGAAGAGTCGATGGGCCAACTGACCTTCGCCGCCGATGACGTGGGCGGCGAGGTGATCTCGGCAGGCGGCACCGGGACCTACGACCTCAACTCCTGGGCAACCGAAATCCAGGCCGGGTCTTACGCTCTCATGGACACGGCCTACGGCAAGCTGGGCCTGCCGTTCACCCAGGCGCTGACGATCTTGTCCACGGTGATCTCCGTGTCGCGAGGTTGGGCCGTGGCCGACTGCGGTCTCAAGGCGCTCGGTATGGATCACGGCAACCCCTCCATCGAGGGGTCCGACGTGTGGTTCTGCTCCGACGAGCACGTGATCTTTGCCACTGATTCTCCCCTGCGTGTCGGGGACCGCATCCGGGTGCTCCCCGCGCACGTGGACCCGACGGTGGCCTACCACGAGTCCCTGTACCTTGTGGAAGGCGACGAAGTGGTCGAGCGCTGGGACGTCGACTTGCGGGGCTGGTGACGAGCCACGCCCCCTACCCCGGAGCCAAGAAGGGCTCCGACGCCCCGGTAGGGTCTTGCCCGACAAAGGAGGCCGTATGGCAGACACCATGTTCACGATCGGCGCCGCCGCCGTGTGCAGCGACGGACCCTGCGGTGCGGTGAGCCGGGTGGTCGTCGACCCGGTTGCTCGCGAGCTGACCCACCTCGTCATTGAGCCCGAGCACAGGAGCGGCCTGGGCCGGCTCGTCCCGCTCGACAAGGCGGTGGTGGAGGCCGGTGATGTCCGCCTCCACTACACCCTGGCCGAATTCGAGAAGCTGCCCTCCGCCGAAGAGATGGACTTCCTCCCCGGCGGGAGTGGCTATCACGCCTACGCGGCGCACGAGGCGTACTACTGGCCCTACTTCGGCCTGGAGGGTGAGGCCGACCCCAACCTGGCCTTGGCCAGTGCGGTCGAGACCCGCGACGTCCTCCCATCGGGAGAGGTCGGCGTCCGGCGTGGCGAGGCGGTGCACGCCAGCGACGGTGAGATCGGCAAGGTGGAGGGGTTCGTCATCGGCTCGGCCCAGGGACACGTCACGCACGTACTCCTCCAAGAAGGCCACCTCTGGGGACGCAAGCAGGTCGCCATACCGATCAGTGCAGTAGAGAAGATCGACCAAGGCATCACGGTCAAGCTGACCAAGCACGAGATCGAGGCCCTTCCGGCCGTCGGGGTGACCGAGCACCACCACTCGCGCGTGGCACGGCACGCCCCAGACGGACCGCCTGTCGGATAGTCCTGCACCGTGCGCGGCCACCGCGTGGCCATAAGCGTCGCCGTCCTTGCGGCGTCTGCGTGGTGCGGTTGGGTCAGCGCCTTCCACCGGAGGACGCCGGCGGCGGAGATCACGTGGCTCATCACCACGACCGGCGTCGTCCTCGTCGACGTGGCGCTCTGGCGCGGGACGAAGGGCGAGCGACCGCCATGGCAGCTCCAGCGGGTGAGCGAGCCGTGGCCCCGGCCCGGCCGTGGCGGCAGCGGGCCTGCATGCAGGGGGGTGGCGCAGTGGCTGGTGCTCATTGCGGTCATCCTCGCCTGGGAGATCCTCGGCATCGACACGGGCCCCCACCAGTACCACCTCACGATCAGCGCGCTGGCCCAGGCATACCGTCCGTTGAACGCCGGACTCCTCCTTGGCTGGGTGCTCGTCGGGATCGGCTACGAGGCCGCTCGCGTCCGAGCACCGCCCGCCAACAACCGGGCGCGGCCCGGTCAGGCAGGTCCCCATTCTCCGAAGCACGGGACAGCGTTCACCATGGCAATGGGATCACTGGGGGCACAGCACCAAGGGCCGGGGCTGCTGTTGCCGCAGAGTCCACCCGCCGGCGTTGCCTTCTGGGTGGCCGTCCCCCTCGCCGCCGTGCTCATCGACTGGGTCGCCCGCCGCTCCGAGGGCCGCCGAGCGAGCGCCGAGGAGTTCATACGGTTCATCTCGACCTCGCGTGGCGCGCACTACGCGCTGATCGCAGCATGGGGACTCGCCGGCTACCACCTCTTCGCCCGCTGAGGATCGGGCGCCTCAGATCCTCAAGACGTGGTCAACAACGCATCCAGGCGAGCCAACGTCAATTCCATGTCCCGGCGAGTCTTCTTCGAGTAGATGTCACCCAGCCTCAACAGAGCCCGTTGGTGGTCGCCGGTGATGTCCCAACTTTCCCGCACCAGCGTGCGGCCACCTCGAGGTTCGAGCTCGTACCGCCAGATGCGCCCGGCCACATAGGGCTCGAGCCTGCCCTTGGGCCCCGTCTGCCAGGCGATGCGACGGTTCTCTTCGAACTCGACGACGGTGTTCACCGTCGAGTAGCGGACGCCCATCTTCATGCCCATTCCGAACGTCACACCGAGAGCGAGGCGCCCGGAGCTCACCTCGTCTGCTCCTTGCAACATGCCTGAGCCGTCAATCCGCGCGTGATGGGCCGGGTTGGCGAGCACGTCGAAGATCGCTTCCGGGGTCGCGCTGATGAGCCGCTCGACCGTGAAGACATTGTCCTTCATCGCCCATCCCCCGCTTCCGTCACCGCGGAGCGAACCACATCGGTCCGTTCCGGTGCCGTCGGTCAGTTTGCCACTGCTCTCGTGGTCAACCACGGGTTCTGGCCCGTTGTCCTGGGCTTCCGGGTGGAGGTGATGGGATTTGAACCCACGGCCTCTACATTGCGAACGTAGCGCTCTGCCAGCTGAGCTACACCCCCGGCGGGTTCTAGAATAGTCGGGCTCCGGGGAGCCTCTCGGAGGGCCCGCAGCAGCTCGTTTGGCCCGTGGCCGCTCGCGCGGTCAGTGGGCTGCGGCTCGGGGCACCTCGTACTCGTCGTCGTCCCAGGCGCCCGGGTAGCCGGCGGTGGCAGGGTCCCCGGCCCGCGGTGCGGTGTCGGTGGGCGGCCGCCGGCTCCGGCGGCGTCCCTGCTCCGCCTCGAGTTCCTTGGCGTACGCCATGAGACCGACCAGGCCCAGCGCGGCCAGGCCGGCCAGGCCGGTGAACACCCAGGCCAGGTGCATGCCCGGGACCACTCCGATCAGCGCGGTCGAGACCGCCACTCCCGCCAGGCAGCGCAACAACATGGTGCAGCGGCGGCGCGCCTGATCGCGCCGCAGCGACGGCAACGCCACGCTCATTTCAGGGAGGCACACCGGATCCGGCCGATCGAGTACGCCGACCCGCTCGTAGTGGGCGCCGTCGTCGCCGTCGACATCGGCTGCCGAGGCGTCATCGGTCGGTCGCAGGAGCACCAACTTCGGTCGCGACGAGTCAACCGAGAGATCCGAGGGCACCTCCGTGGATTGCTGGCCGGGAAAGGCCGTGTGCAACCGGTAGGCCGGCGCCACGGTCTTCGGACCCGCATGCTCGAGGAGCTGCAGTTGATGATGAAAGTGGTCGATGGACCCGACCCCCTGACGCTCACCAAACCGCCGCCAAGCGCTCGGGGCCAGCACCGCCACCCAGAGAAGCACAACAAGAACCAGCAGGATCACAATCGTCACTCCCCGACGACCTACCTTCGCGCTAGGTAAAAACCCTAGTGAGCAAGCGTTTACAAATGGTGGATGGTGGGGAAATGCCACAGCGCCGACCTCGTCGGCACTTCTCCTGACCCTTCGTTTGTACCCTTCGCGACGTTCTGAATCAAGGCCTTCTTGCGGGCCCGCGCGCGTCCGTCAGTCGGCGCGACTCCACCACCGACCGTCGGTACAGCCGACGGTGACGCCAACCTCGAAGCAGGCGGAGACACGCGCCGACGTCACGACCTCGGGCAGTAGTCCCGACGCCACCAGTCGACCGCCCGAGACGAGGCCGCTGTGGGTGAAACCGGGAGGGATCTCCTCGCAGTGGTGCGTCACGAGGACGGTCGGCGGGCTGCCAGGGTCGGTGGCCAGGGTCGTGAGGCGGACCAGCAGCCGCTCGCGGGCTCCCAGGTCGAGACCGGCGAACGGCTCGTCCAGGAGGAGCAGCTCCGGGTCGCTCATCAGTGCCCTGGCCAGGAGCACCTGCTGTCGTTCGCCCTCCGAGATCACGCCAAACGGGCGATCGCCGAGGTCGCCCACGCCACCGAGAGCCAGGAGCGCGTCCGCCTTCCTCCAATCCTCCTCGGTGTAGCGGTTCCACCACGTCTCGAGTGCTCCATGGCGGCCGCTGACGACAACGTCGCGTGCCGCCAGGTCGGCACGGAGCTGCCTGGTCACCGCGCCACTGACAAGGGCCACACGCGGACGCAAGGTCCGGACGTCGACGGTGCCCAGACGGGCTCCGAGGATCTCCACCGTTCCGGCCGTCGGCCACAACCTGGCGCCGGCCACTTGGAGCAATGTCGTCTTGCCGGAACCGTTCGGACCGAGGATCACCCAACGGTCAGCGACCTCGACGCGCCAGTCGATCCCACGTAAGACGGGCACCCCTTCGCGCTGCACCGTGACGCCACGCAGCGCGACGGCGGCCGGTGGCCACAATGCGTTCACACCGTCGTGCCGTCGCCACCGCCCGCGAGACGCCGGTTGATGCGACCGATGAGGCCCGAGCAGCATTGCGCCCATGTCCGCTCGCCGGCCAGCCAGAGCCAAAGCTCGCGCCTGTACCCCAGCACTATCCGCCCAAGCCCCTCCTCATTCAGGCCGCTCGAGGCGAGCGAACGCCAGCGGCTCCAGAACCAGGCTGTCACCCCGTCCTTCTCGTCGGCGAGGACACGCTCGAGCTCCACACCATGGAGGACGGCCGTCAGCCATTCCTCGGCCCGGACCGTGGGCTCGTCAGGCACGTGCAGCACCGGCAGCGCGGGAACGGTCAATGTCTGATGTAGACGGGCTGGCGGTCCGAGCCCTCGTAGGCGCGAACGTGCTCGTCGAAGTCGATGAAGAGAGGCGCATCCGGGTCGAGTTTGCGCTGCAGCGTCCGGCCGGCGATCTTCTTGTCGAGCGCGTCCAGCCGCAGGAGTGCGGCCGGGTCGTCCAATCCCCGCACGTCCAACTTGGCCCTGGCGGCCTGGAAGGCGAGACGACCCCGCTCGGTCCGGATGATCACGCTGGTCCAACCGTTCATGGAGCCGACACTGCCCACGGAGATGTCCGCCGAGCGACCGAGAAAATCGGCGCACTCGTCACAGCCCTTGAGCGCTGCACCGTGGAAGTCCTTGACCGGTTCATCGACGGCCAACTCTCCGTCGCGGTACTCGACGATCATGCGACCGCGGATGACGTCCATTTTCGACACCCGGTCCAGATCGACACCTCTCTTGTCGCGGAGCTCCCGCAGGGTCAAGGCCTCGTAGTCGAAATTCTTCGTGCACATCAGGGCGATCGTCAGTACCACCGCGTCGACTCGGTGGGCGCCCGTGGGCCAACGCCTGGCCTGCATGGCGCGCAGCCCCTGCACCTCGCACGGCGTGCCGACGACGGCAATCCGCGGCTTTGGCGGCAGGGCGTACCGCGACAGGTCGAGCTCCGCCAACGCCATCGTCTGGTTGTAGAAGCTGCCCGAAGCCGCCTTGATCTCGGCCGCGGTGGTCGCGATGGTCGCGACTCCCTTCCACTGCTCGTCAGGATCAGCACTTGGCTTCGAAACGAGCGCGCCGTCGATCTCGCCCGCGGCCAACAGGCCGATCAGCAGCGCGCTCACCGCGCCGCCGTCCTGCGCGTCGTCGATTTCCGCACCGGCTCTGACGGCGTAGGAATCGACGACCGCACCGAGGCCCTCTGCGGGCGGGCCGCCGCTGATCTTCCAGTACGTGTCCGACGAATCGGAACGGACCTGGGCGGGCTGCACCTCGGCCTCTTCTCCACTCACTCCGGCCGAGGGCGGCCACAATGCCTCGTAGCGAAGCCCGCCGCGCGGGCAGAAGTCCCAGCACAGCGAGCAGCCAGTGCACATCTTGACCAGCTCGGGCAGGTCCGTGTCCTCGTTGACGCCGATGGAATTCGAGGGGCAGACGGCGACACAGGTGCCGCACTGGATGCAGCGGTCAGCGTGGATCACGCCCGCCTCGAGCTCCCAGAACCAGACCTTGCCGGGGGGCTCGGTGATCCCGTTCATCTGCTCCCTGATGCGGTAGCGCTTCACGACGTCACCGACTCGGCGGCGCCAACGAGAGTTGAACGCAGCTGCTCCGCGTTGGTCCGGCGCGCCCACAGGTGGAACGGCTCGCCGGAACGTCGCTCCTCGCGGTACCGCGTGACCACCCGGAGCAGCGCGTCCGGCACCCGATCGACGGGCAATGCGCCCTCGATCCAGTCGATGAAGGCCGCGTCCGGGCCGAGAGAACCACCCAGGCCGATGTCGACAGCCTCCTCAATGTGCTCGTCGATGTGCGCGATGTCGCCCCGGAACCCGATGTCCGCAATCTGTGGTTGGGCACAAGAGGCAGAACAGCCCGAAAAGTGCATGCGGATCACGCCGGCGTCGTCAGAAGCGCTCCCTCCACCGTCGCCCGAAGACAGCTGCGCGTCCAACGTCCGCGCCCACTTCACGGCCCGTTCCTTCGTCTCCACGACGGCAAAGCGACAGAATTCCGAGCCTGTGCAGGCGACGACACCACGCTCGAACGGACCGGGAAACGGTGAATAGGTCTGCATCAGGGGCTCGGCCAGAAGATCGTCGAGTCGCTCCTCGGGCACGCCGGACACAATGAAGTTCTGATCGATGCCGATTCGCACGCCGCCGTCGCCGTAAGTCTCGGCCAGACGCGCCAGCTCAATCAGTTCGATCCCGTGCATCCGACCCACCGGCACCGAGCAGCCGACGTACAGAAGGCCCGGCTGCTTCTGGGGGTGCACGCCGACATGGTCGCCGCGGAATGCCGTCGTCAGCTCGCGCCCGGCCGGCTCCAGAGCGAACTTCGTGCGCTCGTCCAGGGCGGCCCGGAAACCCTCGGGACCGAGTTCCTGGGCCAAGTAGCGCATTCTGGCGAGGCCCCGGTTCTCGCGGTTCCCCAGCTCCCCGAAGAGCTGGGCGACGCCCCGGCAAAGCTCCACGGCCTGATCGGGTCGTATGAAGACGTCGATGTCCGACGCCATGCGCTCGCCGTCGGAGAGACCCCCGCCGATCAGCACGTTGAAGCCGACGCTCCCGTCCGCCTGTTCGGACGGCCACAGGCCGATGTCGTTGATCTCGACCCGAGCGCAGTCCTCCGTGCAGCCGGCGACGGCGATCTTGAACTTGCGGGGCAGGTTGGCGTATTCGCGGTTGCCAGTGAAGAAGGCCGAAATGGCCTCGGCCACGGGAAGGGCGGCGCACGACTTCCTTGGCGTCGATGCCAGACACGGGGCACGAGCAGACGTTGCGTGCGGAGTCGCCGCACGCTTGGACCGTGGTCAGTCCCACTTCCCAGAAACGCTGCCAAATGCGGGGCACGTCGGCGATGCGGATCCAGTGGAGTTGAATGTCCTGCCTCGTGGTGAGGTCGGCATAGCGGTTCCCAAAGACAGGGCTGTCGTCGGGTCCCTCGGCGAACGCGTCGGCCGCCACACCGATCTCCCTCACCTGGGCCGCGTTCATGACGCCACCCGGGACCTTGATCCGCATCATGAACGCGTCGCCGCCCTGGCGCTGGGGGTACATCCCGACCCACTTGAACCGCTCGAGCTCTCCCGGCACCTTGTTGATGGAGTCGACGCCTTGCTTCGAATAGGTCTCGATGATCGCTTGGGCGACCTCGAAAGGATGCCGCGACAGCTTCAGCTGCTCGACCGGGTTGAGCTCGCCGATGTTGCGATAGGGCTTGATGAACTTGAGGCCGCGGTCACGACGGCCGCGGAACTCCATCCCATAGGGATTGTCGAGGTCGCGAGGCACTAGACGTGCAGGCCGCACTCGGACTTGTCGGCCCCAGCCCAGCGACCGGCACGGGCGTCCTCGCCTTCGGCCACCGGACGCGTCGTCGGCGCACAGCCGATGGAGCGGTATCCACGCAGAGTGAGCGGGTGAACCGGAAGATCGTGGTCGGAGAGATAGGACGAGACGTCGTCCTCGGTCCAGGTCGCCAGCGGATTGATCTTCACGAGCCCGAACCCGGCGTCCCAGCTGACGATGGGCGCATCGGCGCGTGTGGGGCCGTCCGAGCGCTTGAGCGACGTCAACCACGCGCGCTTTCCCGCCAGGGCACCGCGCAACGGCTCTACCTTGCGAAACTGGCAGCACTGATCGGAACCGCACGGGTAGGCGGCTGCTTCTGGCCCCGGCCTCGTCACGGTGAGATTGAGCCCGTAACGCTCCCGAATATCGTCGACAAAGGACAACGTCTCGGGAAAGTGTGCTTCTGTGTCCAAAAAGACGACTTCGACGGCCGGCGCAACCTTGGTGACCAGGTCGATCAGCACTATGTCCTCGAACGATGCGGCGAGCACCAGGGAGTCCCCGAAGGATTCGACCGCCCACCTGATGACGGCGCTGGCAGGAGAGATTCGAAACCGTCGTTGGCCGCGGCAAGGTCCTCGGCGGTCAATTGCAGGTCGCTCACTTTGGTCTCGGCCACAGATCCCTCACCTTCTTCACAGGGCGAACGGGCCGTTCCGGGGGCCGGCCACCGGCGCTTGACGCCCGTCCGAATGCAGGCTTTAGTATACATGACCAAAATGGTCATGATTTGAGAGGCTCCATGGACACCGCAGCCGCCTTCCGTTCCCCCCAGGACCCCAGCGCGACGGGTTCTGCCGCGGTCCGTCCCGGTGGATCGGTGACCGCCCTGGTCAGGCCGGTGGAGCACCCCCTCGGCCACCTCGATCTCTTGGAGTCCCTGGCCATCTTCATCATCCGCGAGGTGGCGGCCGAATCGGAACGCCCCGTCCTGCTCTTCAGCGGGGGCAAGGACTCGGCGGTTCTCCTGCATCTGGCCTCCAAGGCGTTCAAGCCGGGAAAGATCCCCTTCCCCGTCCTCCACGTGGACACCGGGCACAACTTCGCCGAGGTCCTCGAATACCGGGACGCACAGGTCGAGGCCGAAGGTGCCCGACTGATTGTGGCGAGCGTGCAGGACTCCATCGATCAGGGTCGGGTCGCTGACCCGGGCCCGAGCGCGTCGCGCAATCGCCTGCAGACGACCACGCTGCTCGATGCGATCAATGCGCACGGGTTCGACGCCGCCTTCGGTGGCGCACGCCGCGACGAGGACAAGGCACGGGCCAAGGAGCGAGTCCTCTCCTTCCGCGACTCGTTCGGGCAGTGGGATCCCAAAGCGCAGCGACCTGAGCTCTGGCAGCTCTATCAGGGCAGCGTGCGGCCAGGAGAGCACCTGCGCGCCTTCCCGCTTTCGGATTGGACCGAGCTCGACATCTGGCAGTACATATGGCGGGAGCACATCGAGCTGCCATCGATCTACTACGCGCACGAGCGAGAAGTGCTCGAGCGCGACGGAATGCTGCTCGCGGTCAGCGAGTGGGTGAGCCCGGAGGCCAGCGAGCAAGTCCGAAAGGAAACGGTGCGCTTCCGTACCGTCGGCGACGCCACCTGCACGGGTGCGGTGCGCTCCTCTGCCGACTCGGTGGAGGAAATCATTCGTGAGGTCTCGTCGTCCAGAATCTCCGAGCGTGGAGCCACCCGGGCCGACGACCGCTTCTCGGAGACGGCGATGGAAGACCGCAAGCGTGAGGGGTACTTCTAGACCCATGACCACGTTGCCCGGCTCGCCGCCGGCCGGCGGTCCCGAGCTCGGCGTGGACACAATGGACCTCCTGCGCTTCGCCACCATCGGATCGGTGGACGACGGGAAGAGCACCCTTATCGGCCGCCTTCTCTTCGACACCCGCCAGCTCTTCGACGATCAGCTCACCGCGATTGAGACGGCGTCAGAACGGCGGGGACTGGGAGAGGTCGACCTGTCCTTCGTGACCGATGGCCTGCGCGCCGAGCGCGAGCAGGGCATCACCATCGACGTCGCGTACCGCTACGCGGCGACCCCGCACCGGAAATTCGTCATCGCCGACTGTCCGGGCCATATTCAGTACACACGGAACATGGCCACGGGCGCGTCGACGGCCGACCTCGCGCTCGTGCTGGTCGACGCCACATCGGGATTGCGCGAACAGTCACGGCGGCACATCTGCATCGCCGCCCTGCTCGGCGTGGACCAGCTCGTGGTGTGCGCCAACAAGATGGATCTGGTCGGCTGGGACCGCTCCGCCTACCAGCGCATCGCCGACGAAATGGAGGCGCTGGCGCGCCGGCTCGGCATCTCTTCGTGCACCGTGATCCCCATTGCTGCACTCCACGGCGACAACGTGGTGGCGCGCTCCGACGCGGCACCCTGGTACGACGGCCCGACCGTCCTCGACGCGCTGGAGTCGGCCCGCGCCGGAGGGTGGGCCGCCCAGCGCGGTGCGAGCCGAGGAAGCGGCGCCCGCCTTCCGGTGCAGTGGGTGCTGCGTCAGCCGGGCGGTGGACGGACCTACGCCGGCATGGTGAACGGAGGGCCCTTCCGGGTGGGAGACGCCGTGGTCGTGCTCCCGCAAGGCGCCCAGACGACGGTCCGCGCCATCGAGACAGCTGACGGTCCGCTTCAGCGGGCCGAGGTCGGCCTCTCGGTGTCGCTGCGGCTCGGCGACCACCTCGATGTGTCCCGGGGCGACCTCATTGCTGCGGCCGAGGGGGCCCCGGAGGTGACGGACACCTTTGTCGCGACCGTCTGCTGGTTCCAGGAGCGCCCGCTCGCCGTGGGGGACCGCCTGCGGATCAAGCACACGACGCGGGTGGCGCCGGTCGTGGTCGAGGACGTGATCGGGATCTTCGACGTGAACGAATTGCGGGTCGTCGACGCCAGCGTGCTCCGGGAAAACGACATCGGCGTCGTGAAGCTCCGTACGGCCACACCGCTGGCCGTCGACCCCTACGAGGCAGACCGGATCACCGGCAGCTTCGTGCTGATCGACGAGCTCACGTTCGCCACCATTGCCGCGGGCATGGTCGGTCCGCCGCGGCTCCATGACTGAACCTCCGGCGCCCCTCCCTCCCCTCTACCCTGTCTCGCTCAACGTCTCGGGCCATTCCTGCCTGGTCGTCGGCGGGGGGCGGGTGGCCGCCCACAAGGCGCGCTCGCTTCTCGACTGCGGCGCCGCCGTAACCGTGATCGCACCCTTGCTCAGCGACGAAATGGAGGAGCTGGTCCCGTTGCTGCGCGCCGTCGAGCGGCGGGAATACGGCGCGGGTGACGCGTCTGCCTTTCGCCTGATCGTCACGGCCACGGGGGTCCCCGAGGTCGACGGTGCCGTGTACGCGGACGCCGAGGCCGCGGGTGTCTGGACGAACAGTGCCGACGACATCGCGCACTGCTCGTTCATCCTTCCCGCCGTCCATCGGGACGGCGCGGTCACCGTCTCGGTCTCCACCGGCGGCCTCAGCCCCGCCCTCGCATCCTGGCTGCGGACGCGCGTGGCGGCGGAGTGTGGGGATGGAGTCGGGATCGTGGCGCAGCTGCTCGGCGAGGCCCGCGCGAACCTGAAGCGGGCGGGGTTGCCCAGCGATTCGGTGGACTGGGTCCGCCTGCTCGAGGGACCTCTGCTGGAGCTGGTACGCGCCGGCGAGATCGACAACGCCCGGGCAACGGTGCTGGCCGCGACCGGGCTGTAGAGAGGTCATCACACCGCTGGCCGCCGTTCACGCCGGCCAGGCGCCGCGGTCGGCCCCCGGACCGACACGTTGCCCTCGGCGACATGACGACAACCGTCTTTGTTGCGTTCAGCGAACCGGCGCGACAACAGCGCGCCATGGCGCAGACAACGACGACTCAATTGTCCCCGCCTCCGCGCCAACTAGTCCTTTTGTCCCTGTCGCTGTTGCCGTCGACGCCTCATATTCGCCTGGAGCCCTGTGGCATCAACCTGCAGGCGCTGCGTGATTGATCGCTGCACCAGGACACCGGTGCACCTATGAGGGGGCGTAGATGAGACTGTCGATTGCTCGAGCGTCAGCGGCCGATGGGCACACCCCGGGCGACACGGCCGGCCGGGGCGACATCGGGTTTGACGTCCGGGGCGCCACCTGGCGGCGGATGGCCCTCGCACTGGCAGCGGTCTTGGTCCTCGGCTGCGTGGGGATCGTGTTCGGATCGTCGAGGTCCGCCGGTGCCGACACCGTCTTCCAGTCGGGCCAGGTCTTCGCATCCGTCGGCTTTTCGACGGTCAACGTCTACGACGCCGCGTCCGCGGGCCAAGTCTCTTCGTTGACCGACGACACCGAGGAGCCGTACACGGCCGGCAGCGCCTTCGACGCCGAGGGCAATCTCTACGTCGCCGATGACCTCAACGGCGACATCAGCGAATTCTCCCCGTCGGGGTCGCCATTGCCGACCTTTGCGACCGGACTTTCAAACCCGCTCTCTCTGGTCTTCGACAGCAATGGAAACCTCTACGTGGGCCAGCAGACAACGCCGTACATCGCAGAGTTCTCTCCATCTGGTCAGCGCCTGCCGGATATCGGACCCCTGGCCACCGAGGTCTACGGTGACGACTGGATCGACCTCGCAAGCGACCAGTGCACCTTCTATTACACGACGGAGGGCACCGACATCCTCCGCTACAACAAGTGCACCAATACGCAGCTCCCCAACTTCAACCAGACGCCGTTCACCAACGGACCCGCCTACGAGGTTCGCGTCCTGCAGCACGGCGAAGTGCTCGTCGCCGACTCCGGGGCAGTGCTCGAGCTGGACTCGGGCGGAAACGTGATCCAGACGTATTCCTGCTCGTCGCTGCCGGGTTGCCAAGGGCAGCTCTTCGCGGTGAGCGTCGATCCGAGCGGTACGTCCTTCTGGACGGGCGACTCAGCGTCGGGAACCATCTGGCAGGTCAACCTGGGCTCGGGCCAAGTCATGCAGACGATCAATACCAACTCCGCCTACCTGTACGGGCTGTCCGTCGACGACCAGCTGATGGCTGCGACGTCCGCCCCCCCGCCGACGGCGCCGAGCACGCTCACCGTGGCGCCGGTGACCGGCGACTTCTCGACGCCGACTCCTGTCTCAGCCGTCTTGACCAACCCGAACACGAACGCACCGATTGTGAACGAGCCGATCACCTTCACACTGAACGGCTCTGAGACGTGCACCGCGGACACCGACTCCACCGGCACAGCCACCTGCGACATCACCGCGGGAGAACCCTCGAGCAGCTACACCCTGTCCGCCTCGTTCCCCGGCGACACGACCACGTCGACGCCTCTGGGCTCGGATACCTCGACGACCAGCTTCACCGTCAATCCCGATACAACCGATCTGACGTACACGGGGTCGACTTCCGCCGTCAACGGCCAGCCGGTCAGCCTGTCGGGTACGCTCACCACGGACAATCCCACCTCGGGCACGCCGCTGTCCACCAAGGTGGTCACGCTCACCATCGGGTCCGGCTCGACCGCGCAGTCGTGCAGCGGCACCACGGACGCCAACGGAAATGTCAGCTGCACCGTCCCCACGGTCGACCAACCCAGCGGCACCGAGCCGATCAACGCGACCTTCGCGGGAGACAGCTATGACACGCCCGCCAGCACGACAAGCAGCCTTTCGGTGACCGAACCGACGGTCCTGACCGTCAACCCGGCCACCGTGACCTACGGCGGCTCGACCATGGTGTCGGGCACGTTGACCGATTCCAACCTCAATCAACCGGTCGCCAATGAGCCGGTCACCTTCGCGGTGAACGGCACCGAGACCTGCACCGGCACGACGGACTCCAGCGGGCTTGCCTCGTGCCCCGTCACGCCCGGCGAGTCGACAGGGGACTACACCGTCGCGGGGACCTTCACCGGCGACACGGCGCAGCCCGTCCCGTTGACGACCAGCACCAGTTCGGCGGCGTTCGTGGTGACGCCCGCGCTCACCTCGCTGACCTACACCGGGGCCAACTCCACCACCAATGGCCAGCCGGTCGTGCTCTCCGGTGTCCTCACCACCGGGAATACGCCGCTGGCCGATCAGCCGGTCACCCTGACGCTGGGGTCGGGCAGCTCGGCGCAGACGTGTCCCGCCACGACGACGTCGACAGGCGCCGCCAGCTGCACTCTTGCGTCGGTCAACCAACCGGTTGGCCCGAATCCGGTCAGCGCCACCTTCCCGGGGACGGACAACTACCAGCCCGCCAGTGCCACCAGCACCGTCCAGGTGGGCCCCACCGCGGTGTCCACCACCCTGACGGTGACCTCCACCACCGGGACCTTTGGCAGCCCGACCACGGTCACGGGCACGCTGGTCAACAACTACACGAACACGCCGGTGGCCGGGGAGACCGTGACGTTGAAGCTCAACGGGACGCAGCCCTGCACGGGGACGACCAACGCCTCGGGGGTGGCGACGTGCACGATCACGCCGTCGGAGCCGGGGGGCAGCTACACCTTGAGCGGTTCCTTCGGCGGTGACACGACGACGGTGCCGACGCTGTTGCCGAGCACCGGTTCGGGCACCTTCGCGGTGACCAAGGCGCCGACGACGGCGACCTACACGGGGAGTACCTCCATCACGAGCGGGAACTCCCCCGTCTTGTCGGCCACGTTGACGAGCAATGGGGCCCCCGTGGTTGGTCAGACGGTGACCTTCACCGTCGGCACCGGGAGCTCGGCCCAGAAGTGCAGCGGGACCACCAACTCCGCCGGCAAAGTGAGCTGCAACATCTGCATGTTCAACCAGAGCGCCAGCCCGTTGCCCGTCGCCGTCAGCTACGGGGGCAACAGCTACTACTCGACCTCGAGTACGTCGGCGTCGGTCACCGTGAACACGCCGACGTCCCTGTCGGTGAGCGCCGTCACGGGGACCACCGGTCAGCCCACCACGGTCACCGGGACCCTCACCAACCAGGTCACGGGACAGGGGATCAGCGGGCAGTCCGTGACGCTGACGCTCAACGGGACCCAGTCCTGCACGGCCACGACGGGCTCGACCGGAAGGGCCTCGTGCGCCGTCACGCCCAACGAGTCGTCGGGTACCTACCCGGTCACGGGCTCCTTCACCGGCAACACGGCGACGCCGACCCAACTGCTCCCCAGCACGGGGCACAACAACTTCGTGGTCACCGCAGCCCCCACCAGCGTGACCTACACCGGCGCGACCACCGCCACCAACGGCTCCGCCGCGACCCTGTCGTCGACGTTGACGAGCAACGGCGCGCCCCTGAGCGGCCAGAGCGTGGTCATGACCCTGGGCACCGGCAAGACGGCACAGAGCTGCACCGCGACGACGAGCTCGTCCGGCGCCGCCTCGTGCAGCATCCCGGGCGTCGACCAGGTCACAGGATCGGTCTCGGTCACCGTGACGTACGCCGGCAACGGGTACGACCAGTCGGCCAGCACGTCGAGCACCGTCAAGATCGCCTGCAGCAGCGGCGGCAGTGGTGGGAGTGGCGGTGGCGGGTCTTCGGGTGGCGGCAGCAGCGGGGGCGGGTACAGCGAGCCGCCACCTGTCGGCGGCAGGGGCGGAAACTGCCCTGGCCACTGACTTTGCACACAGGCTGATCGCGCCCCCCGAGGTCCGTCTCGCGCGCGCCTCCGGCGCCCGCCCTCACGGTTGCGCCACCATGAGGACGGTCCCGGCCACCAGCAGCACCAGCGCCACCACAGCCGCCCGCGCCATCGTCGTCGCATGGCGCGCCAGGGTCTCGGGGACTTCGGCGTCGTCCCCCGCCAGGGCGAGTTGCAGTCGCTGCTCGGCCGGCCAGAGCGCCCCTTCTCCCACGAGGGCGAGTGCGGCGAAGATGGCCAGACCACCCAGCACCCACCCATCCCCGAGCGCATAGGCCCCCTGGCTCATGGCGATGAGGACGAATCCGAAGACCGGGATGCCATAGACGGTACGACCGGCCCAGTTGACTCCGGGCCGGAAGTAGCGGCGCAGCGGCTCGGACAACGGCAGCGGCGACCCCAGAAGGCGTCGGAGCCTGGTGGCGGTGGCTGCGGCCGTGGCCGTCGTCACCAGCCCCACCACGACGCAGGCGACATGGAGCAGGAGCACGATGTCGAAGGCCGGCCCGTCCGGCTGGTGATGCATGGCCGACATGTTCTCCTATGTCTGTGAGTCCGGGGTGAACGTTCCGCGATGATGGCGTTTTCGCGGGTAGCGGAGCCTGTACCGTAGAGGTGGAGGCAAGACGATGAGGTCAAATTCGATGTCGGCGGGCCGGGTAGCGCCCAAGAGCGTGGACCGATGAACCAGTTGCGCCTCGACCCGTTGTCGGGTCGTTGGGTAGTGGTGAGCCCCGGCCGCTCCGAACGGCCCTACTCGTTCGTGACTCGCACCCCCGAGACGCCCGAGAGCCTCCAACGACCCTGCCCTTTCTGT
The DNA here is from genome assembly GCA_963744045.1 of uncultured Acidimicrobiaceae bacterium. Classification (GTDB taxonomy): domain Bacteria; phylum Actinomycetota; class Acidimicrobiia; order Acidimicrobiales; family RAAP-2; genus Bog-473. Next base: position 424,108 of record CAVUSB010000001.1, on the reverse strand, counting down.
CCCGGCAACGAAGAGGACACGCCGCCCGCCCTGGAGACCTACGGCCCCACCGGCGGCTGGCTGGTCCGGGTGGTGCCCAACCTCTACCCGGCCTTCGAGGGCGACGAGCCGTTCGTCGTGGCCAACCGGGGCCCCGTCTTCACGCAGGCCTCCGCCGGCGGCATCCACGAGATCCTCATCTTCTCCCCCGAGCACGACGCCACCCTCGGCCAACTCAGCCAGGAGCAGGTCGAGCTGGTGATGGCGGCCCTGCGCGACCGCCTCGAGGAGCACGCCTCGCAGCCCAACCTGCGCTACACACAGGCCATTGTGAATTCAGGCCGGGAGGCCGGGGCATCCCTCGAGCACCCGCACGGGCAATTGCTCGGCATGTCGTTCATTCCTCGCGAGCTCGCCGAGGAGCAGGCGCGCTTCGCGGCGCTTCGTCGGTTCGTGCCTCCTGTGCACGACGATCGACGCAGAAGAGGACTCGACCGAACGGGTGATCTACGCCAACGACCGGGTCGTGGTCGTCTGCCCGTTTTGGAGCGCCGTCCCCTACGAAATGCTCGTCATGCCCCGGGAGCACAACCCTCATCTCCATCGGAGCCCGACCGAGGACCTCGTTGCCGTCGGCGAAGCCATCCGGCGATCGCTCCAGCACCTCGCCGAGTCCGTCGGCGACATCGCCTACAACATCGTCTTCCACTCGGCCCCCTACCGGGTGGGCGAGCCGTACCACTGGCACGCCCACATTTGGCCCAAGGCGACCACGACCGCCGGCTTCGAGCTCGGCACCGGTGTGGCCATCAACGTCATTTCGCCCGAGGAGGCCGCCGAGACCCTCAGAGTCTCGGCCCTGGCCGTCTAGTTCGGTCTAGTTCGAGAGCGCCCGCACGGAGCGGGCCAGCTCGAGGAACGACAAGAGCCGGCGCACCAGATCGCGATCGGGGCCGACCAGGCCGCTGATACCCGCCGTGCCCAGATACCCCGTCACGAAGGCCCGACGGTTGCGCATCTCCCAGGCATGGCCGAGGGCCGCGAGTCCGAGCCTGCCGGCAGGGTCACGCTCGGCCGCCGCGGCCGTGCTGGCGCGGTGCATCGACCACAACAGGTCCGCCACATCCCCCAGGGGCGTCCGGAGGCGCACCGTCGAACCCGGGGCCACGACGCCGCCGGGCGCGCAGTCGCTCACCACCCACCCCTGGTCCGTCCGCGCCGTGCGGCCGAGGTGGAAGTCTCCGTGGGTGCGGATGACCGGAAGTCGCGCTTCGGACTCGCGGAGCCATTTCACCAGGTCGGTGACGCCCGGCGCCTCCAGCAGCGACGCGTCGGAGGCGGCGATCGCCGCCTCGGCCTGGTCGACCCACTCGACGACGGGCTCGTGCTCCCGCTCGAACGCGCCGTCGAGAGCCAGGTGCATGCGGGCCGTCATGGTCCCGAGCGCTCTGGCCTCGGCACCGAAGTCGGCGCCGGCGCTCTCGGGCGAGCCGTTGGACGCGTAGAAATCGCGGAGCGAGGTCAGCGCCAACGCCCACCCCGACGAACGATCGGCCAGCGGCTCTTGCACCACTCCGAGGTCCGTGCCCTCCCATACCCATCGCACCAGTGGGGCGGCGACGTGGTTGAAGCCGGATTCGTCGAGGGCGACCATGAAGTCCACGTCGGGCCGCGACGCCGCTGCGAGCCACGGGAAGACGAGCAGATCGCCGCGGTCTCCGCAATCGAGCACCGTGGCGTCCTCATCGTCGCGCAGGACCGCGACCGGACCGGGACGCGCTTCGACGCCGCGCACCGTGGCCAGCAGCAGGGCGGCATGTTCTGCGTCGCGCAGTGCGTCGGTGCAGACGGCGAGTCCGTTCTCGTCATCGAGCAGACCCAACGCCGACTCCTCGCCGGAGCGGAGGAAGTGGGGCTCGTCGGCCACGCCCCGCAGGCCCACCACCAAGTGGGCACGCCGGTCACCGACGCGGGCCACGAGGTCGAGCAGGCCCGGCCGGCCGGCCAGGAGCACCTCGTCGCGGACAATGACGACCTCGCCCTCCGGCGCGACACCGTGCAATCCGAGCCACGCCTCGGCCAGCCTGCGCAGGGCCTGGTCGCGCTCGGCGGTCATTCGGGCCGCTCCTCCTGTACCAGGTCGAACCACAGGAACCCGTAGGGCGGCAGGGTGATGGCGTAGGGCTCCTCGGTGATCACGGGGAACGGCACCCGCCCCAGCACCTCGTAGGGCGTCGAGCCCGCCCACTTCGAGAGCGCCAGCTCCGCCGGTTGGGCGAAGCGGCTCAGGTTGTGCACGCACAGCACGGCCTGGTGCCGGTGCACCGCCTCGTCGTCTTCGCTCTCGTTCCCGGCCGGGACGGTGCGCGCCAGCACGGTCGAGTGTCCCCAGTCGAGCGCACCGCCCACGGCCGGGCTCACCGACGGGCCCGTGGAGGTCGCGCCGGTCAGGATGTCGGCCACCTCGCCCGATCGCATGTACGCCAGGACGGAAGGGTTGGCGCACGGCAGCACCTCCATGGCGCCGACACCCATCACCGGCAGCGCCCGCCGTTCGGTCAGCATGCGGCGCAGCCAGTGCAGGAACGACCCCTGGTTCCGCAGCTGCGCCTCCACGTTGAGCGCGCTGAAGCCGTAGACGGGATCCATGAGCGGCGGGAGGTAGAGCTGGGCGAAGTCCGCCTTGGAGAACCCGCCGTTGCGGTCGGGCGACCACTGCATGGGCGTGCGCACGGAGTCCCGGTCACCGAGGTAGATGTTGTCGCCCATGAGGAGCTCGTCGCCGTAGTAGATCACGGGACTGCCCGGCAGCGACAGGATCAGGGCATAGAGCAACTCGGCGGTGCGCCGGTCGTTGTCGAGCAGCGGCGCCAGGCGGCGCCCGATCCCCATGTGGCGCTTCATCCTCGGGTCCTTGGCGTACTCGGCGATGAGGTAGTCCCGCTCCTCGTCGCTCACCTGTTCCAGGGTCAGCTCATCGTGGTTGCGCAGGAAGATGGCCCATTGGCAGGCGTCGTCGATGACCGGCGTCTGCGCCAGAATTTCTGTGATCGGGTAGCGCTGCTCCCGCCGGACAGCCATGAACAGGCGCGGCATGAGGGGGAAGTGGAAGCACAGGTGGCACTCGTCACCATCGCCGAAGTAGTCAGCGACGTCACTCGGCCAGCCGTTGGCCTCGGCCAGCAGGATGCGGCCCGGGTAGTCGGCGTCAATCTGTTTGCGGATCCGCCGGATGAAGGCGTGCGTCTCGGGGAGGTGCTCCCCCGACGTGCCGTCGCGTTGGTACAGGTAGGGCACGGCGTCGAGCCGGAACCCGTCGAACCCGAGATCGAGCCAGAAGCGGACGAGGTCGATCATGGTGTCGGCGACTTCGGGGTTGTCGTAGTTCAGATCGGGCTGATGGTGGTAGAAGCGGTGCCAGTAGTACTGCTGGCGCGTGTCGTCCCACGTCCAGTTTGATCGCTCCACATCGGTGAACACGACCCGGGCGTCCGGCCATTTCTGGTCGTCGTCGTTCCATACGTACCAATCAGCCTTGGCGTTGTCCCTCGAGGAGCGCGACTCCCTGAACCAGGGGTGCTCGTCGCTCGTGTGGTTCATCACGAGGTCGGCGATCACCCTGATGCCCCGACGGTGCGCGTCCTCCAGGAACGCCACCAGGTCACTGATGCTTCCATAGTCGGGGTGCACGTTGAAGAAGTCGCTGATGTCATAGCCGCCGTCGCGGAAGGGCGAGGGGTAGAACGGCAGCATCCAGATACAATCGATCCCGAGCCATTCCATGTAGTCGAGCTTCTCGCGCAGCCCGCGTAGATCGCCGGTGCCGTCGTTGTTGGCGTCGTGGTAGCCCCGGATGAGCACTTCGTAGAAAACGGCGTGCTGGAACCAGCGCACCGAAGGGTCGAAGGCGCCCTCGTTGCCGCTGACGGGAATCGGTGGTGAACTCATCGCGTCACCGGCCGACGAAGGTCGCCTTGCCCGGACCGTTCTCGCGAAACGATACGAGACCACGTGCAGCGTCCTCGGTCCGGGCCACAGCGACGAACGCCTCCTGCTCCATGGCCAGACCCTGGGCCAGGGTGGTTTCGAGGCCCCCGTCGACCGCCGACTTGGCCAGGCCCTGCGCCACCACCGCACCAGCCGCCAGTTCCGCCGCCCAGGTCAGTGCCGCCTCCAGGACGTCGTCGGGCGCGACGACCCGGTTGACCAGCCCGATCGAGAGGGCCTCCTCGGCTCGCACCTGGCGCCCGGTGAAGATGAGCTCCTTGGCCCGGGACGACCCGATCAGCCGGGGCAGGCGCTGCGTGCCGCCGCCGCCGGGAAGCACGCCGAGAAGGACCTCGGGGAGGCCGAGCCGGGAATCCTCCGCGCAGAGACGGAAGTCGCAGGCCAGAGCCAGCTCGAGTCCGCCGCCGAGCGCGTAGCCGTTCACCGCGGCGATGGTGGCCCGGGGCACCGAGGCGAGAGCGCCCAACGCATCGGCGAAGCTCGCACCCACGGCTCCGGCGCCGCTGTCGCCGAGCTCGACGATGTCGGCGCCGGCGGCAAAGATCCGTCTGCCGCCCCAGAGCACGACCGCGCCGGGCGGGTCGTCGTGGAGCATGGTCGCCACGGCGTGCAGCTGGGCCAGGACGGCAGCAGAGAGTGCGTTGGCCTTGGGCCGATCCAAGCGGACCAGGGCGACGCCCTCGGGGCGTCGTTCCACGGTGACGAAGGTCTCACCCATCGCCGCACCGTACCGGAACCTGCCGCGGACGGCTCATCCGCCCAGCAGGCCGTCGGCGGCCTCGTAGGGGTCGAGCTCCCCGGCGGCCAGGGCCTTGACCGCCGTCGTGAACTCCTCCCCCGCCACCAGCCCGTCCACTGCCACCTCGGTGCGAGCCACCAACACACGCCGCAACTCTTGGGCCAACCGGTCGGCGCGGCGGACCGCGAGTTGCCCCGATTGCACCAGGTGGTCACGGTGCCGCGCCACGGCGCGCCAAAGATCGGCCACACCCTCGGCGGCCGTCGCCGTCGTCTCGACGATCTCCGGGCGCCAGGACCCGGGCCGCGCCAGGTCGAGCATCTGCTCGAGGTCGCGGCGGGCCTCCCGCACGCCCGGCCGGTCCGCCTTGTTGATCACGAAGACGTCGGCGACCTCGAGCAGGCCCGCCTTGCTCGCCTGCATGGAGTCACCCCACCCGGGCGTCACCACGACCACGGTGGTGTCGGCCGCAGAGGCGATGTCGACCTCCATCTGGCCGACCCCGACCGTCTCGACGACGACCACGCCCCAACCGGCCGCGCCGAAGAGGCGGATGGCGTCGGGAACGGCCAAGGAGAGTCCCCCGAGGTGCCCATGGGTAGCCATGGACCGGATGAACACCGTGGGGTCGAGCGCGTGCCGGTTCATGCGGACGCGGTCGCCGAGAATGGCCCCGCCGCTGAAGGGCGACGTCGGGTCGACCGCCAGCACGGCGACCTGCCCGATGGCGGACCCCTCGGGCCAACCGCCGCGGACGGCGGTGATGAGACCGTCGGTCAACGTGGACTTCCCGGCGCCAGGGGCACCGGTGAGCCCGACGGAGTAGGGGGCATCGGTGCGGTAGGCGATCCGGGCCACGTCCATGCCCGTCGCGCCACCCCGATCCACGTAGGACAGCAGCCGGGCCAGCGCCGCCCCGTCGCCGGCCCGGGCCCGGTCGAGCAGTGCTTCGGGTTCGGTCGGGAGCGGGCTCACCGGCGTGTCACCTTGGCGCCCAGGGAGCACAGCGCGCCAGCGAGGTCCTCGTAGCCGCGGCCGATGTGGTGGGCGCCACTCACCACCGTCTCGCCGTCGGCCACCAGTCCAGCCAGCACGAGCGCCACGCCGGCCCGGATGTCGGGGGCGCGCACGGGGGCGCCCGAAAGCCGGGGTGCGCCGCGCACGACCGCGTGGTGACCCTCGGTCCGGATGTCCGCGCCCATCCGCCGCAGTTCCTCCACATAGCGGAAGCGTCCGGAGAAGAGGTTCTCGGTGAGGATCCCCACGCCGTCGGACACCGTCAGCATCGCCACGAGCAACGGGCTGTAATCGGTCGCGACCCCCGGGTACGGGAGCGTCGCCACGTCAGCCGCCAGCAGCCGCTCGTGCGCGCTGGCCCGCAGTCCGTTCGGCCCCATGTCCGTCGCCACGCCCATCTGGTTGACCTTGCGCAGGAGCATCTCCATGTGCTCGGGCCGCGCGTCTGCGATGGTGACCTCGCCCCCCGCCATCCCCACGGCGGCCAGGTACGTGGCGGCGACCACGCGGTCCGGCACGACGGCGTGACGGGCGGGCCGGAGCGACTCGACCCCCTCGACCTCAATCCGCGAGGTCCCCGCGCCGCGCACCACCGCCCCCATGTCACGCAGCATGGAGGCCAGGTCGGCCACCTCGGGCTCCTTCGCCGCGTTCTCTATCACCGTCGTGCCCTTGGCCAGGACCGCCGCCATGAGCAGGTTGTCCGTCGCCGTGTGGCTGGGGTACTCGAGCACCACCCGGGTGCCGACCAGCCGGCCCCCCGGTACCGTCCCCCGCACCTCGCCGTGGGACGACTCGAAGCGGGCGCCCATGGCGCTGAGGCCGCTGAGGTGGAAGTTGATCGGCCGGTCCCCGAAGTCGTCCCCGCCGGGCAGGGGCACCCGCACGGAGCCGCAGCGGGCCAGGAGGAGCCCGAGAACGACGACCGAGGCCCGCATCCGCTCGAACAGCTCGTAGGGGCCCGAGGGCACGAGCTCGCCCTCCGGCGGCGTGGTCACGCTCACATCCCCGTTGTCCAGACGCTCCACCCGCGCCCCGATGCCCCGCAGCACGTCCGACATGGTGTCCACGTCGGAGATGCGAGGAACGTTGGTGAGCACGGTGCGACCCTCGGCGAGCAGGCAGGCCGCCATCAGCTTCAGAGCCGAATTCTTCGCACCACCTGCACTGACGGTTCCCCGGAGCGGGCCATTGGGCCGGACCACGATCTCATCCACGAACCCAAGTATCGCCGCTGGAAGGGGGGCCGCCCGGCCAACGGCGATCCGCGACCAACTATGGTCAGGGCTCGTGGTGACGTCGCGCCAAGCCCCCGACCGGAACCTCGCCATGGACCTCGTGCGTGTGACCGAGGCCGCTGCGCTGGCAGCCAGCCGGTGGATGGGCCGGGGAGACAAGCTCGGTGCCGACGGCGCGGCCGTCGAGGCGATGCGGACCGTCCTCTCCAGCGTGCCGATGGACGGCATCGTGGTCATCGGCGAGGGCGAGAAGGACAACGCACCGATGCTCTTCAACGGGGAGAAGATCGGCGACGGCACTCCCCCGCTGACCGACATCGCCGTCGACCCCATCGACGGGACCACGCTCACGGCCCAGGGCCGCGGCGGTGCGCTGGCGGTCATCGCCGTGGCCGAGCGCGGTGCCATGTTCGATCCCGGACCGTGCGTCTACATGGAGAAGCTCGCCGTGGGGCCTCGCGCCAAGGGCGCCTGTGACATCCGGCGCACGCCGACCGAGAACCTCCACGCCCTCTCGGAAGCACTCGGACGCCCCGTCCGCGACCTGACCGCGGTCATTTTGGACCGGCCGCGCCACGATGCCCTGGTCGCCGAGGTGCGCTCCACCGGAGCGCGGATCCGCCTCATCTCCGACGGTGACGTGGCGGGTGCCATCGCCACCGGGTGGCCCGGCGCCGGCACCGACATCCTCTTCGGCATCGGCGGCACGCCCGAGGGCGTCCTGGCCGCCGCCGCCCTCAAGTGCATGGGCGCCGAAATTCAGGGCAGGCTCTACCCGCGCGACGAGCAGGAGCGCGCCGCCGCCGCCGAGGCCGGGTACGCGCTCGACTCCGTGCTGACGACGGACGATCTCGTGCAGGGGAACAACTGCTTCTTCGCCGCCACCGGCATCACCGACGGCGAGCTCCTGCAGGGAGTGCAGTACCACGAGTTCGGGGCCACGACGCAATCGCTGGTCATGCGCTCCAAGTCCGGGACGCTGCGCAAGATCGACGCCAGCCACGCCTTGGGCAAGCTGGCGGAGTTCAGCTCCATCTCGTTCGACTGAGCGCGGCCGGCGGCGAGCCGGTCCGGCCGCCCGAAGCCCTAGGCGGCGGCCTCGTCGGCGGCCACGGCAATCCGCAACTCGGCCCGGGCCAGTGCACCTTCCGCGTCGGCCAGCTCCAGGTCCCCGTCGGTGTCCTCCGCGGCCTGACCGCGACCGCCACCCAACTCGCTGACCCGCTGGGCGGCGCGCTCGCGGGCCTCCTCCGCCCGGGGCACGTCGATCTCCGACGCCAGCTCCGCCACGCCGGCCAGCACCGTCACCCGGGTCGACAACCCGGGCAGCGGGCCGTCGCCCTCGGCCAGTCCCTCGGCCGCGCCCGGGCTGGTGTCGACCTGGAGAAACCCCCCGTGCACCGCCAGCCGGACGAGGGTCCCCTCGGCCTGCTCTACCTTCACCTCGCAGTGGACGACGTCGCCCACCAGGGGCGTGTGGCCGTCGAGGACCGTGAGGGCCCCCTCGGAGGTGGCCAACACGACGGAGGTGGCGCCACCGGCGAAGAGGGACTGTTCGGGCGTGACGATCTCCACGCCGAAGACACCGTCGGCCACTAGCCCGCCTCGGCCTCGAGCGTGCGTGCCTTCTCGAGCACGGACTCCACGCCGCCGACGTTGAGGAACGCCTGCTCGGGCACGTTGTCGAGGTCGCCGTTGGCCAGCGCCTCGAACGACTCGACGGTCTCGTCGATGGGCACGAAGATGCCCGGCACACCCGTGAACACCTCGGCCACGAAGAACGGCTGGGACAAGAAGCGCTGGACCTTGCGGGCCCGGCTGACCGTCACGCGGTCCTCCTCGGACAGCTCGTCCATGCCGAGGATGGCGATGATGTCCTGCAGCTCCTTGTAGCGCTGCAGGATCTCCTGCACGCGACGGGCGACGGCGTAGTGACGGTCCCCCACGATTTCGGGCGCCAGGATGTTCGACGTCGACGCCAGCGGGTCGACGGCCGGGTAGATGCCCAGTGCCGCGATCTGCCGTGACAGCTCCGTCGTGGCATCGAGGTGGGTGAACGTCGTGAACGGCGCCGGGTCCGTGTAGTCGTCCGCGGGAACGTAGACGGCCTGGAGCGAGGTGATCGATTTTCCCTTGGTCGAGGTGATCCGCTCCTGCAACTCGCCCATCTCGTCGGCCAACGTGGGCTGGTAGCCCACGGCCGAGGGCATCCGGCCCAGCAGGGTGGAGACTTCGGAGCCGGCCTGGACGAAGCGGAAGATGTTGTCCACGAACAGGAGCACGTCCTGGTTCTGCACGTCACGGAAGTACTCGGCCATGGTCAGCGCGGCCAGGGCGACGCGGAGGCGCACGCCCGGCGGCTCGTCCATCTGGCCGTAGACCAGCGCGGCCTTGTCGATGACCCCGGACTCCTGCATTTCGAGCCACATGTCGGTGCCCTCACGGGTCCGCTCACCGACGCCGGCGAAGACCGACACGCCACCGTGCTGCTGGGCGACGCGATGGATCATCTCCTGGATGATCACCGTCTTGCCCACGCCGGCACCGCCGAAGAGGCCGATCTTTCCACCCTGCACATACGGCTCGAGCAGGTCGATGACCTTGATGCCCGTCTCGAACATCTGTGCCCTCGGCTCCAGCTGGTCGAACGCCGGTGCAGCGCGGTGGATCTCCCAGCGCTCTTCGATCCCCTCGATCTTGTCGGTGTCGAGCGGCTGGCCCAGCACGTTGAAGACGTGCCCGAGCACCGCGTTGCCGACCGGCACCGAAATGCCGCGGCCGAGGTTGCGCACCGCCGCGCCACGAACCAGCCCGTCGGTCTGCTGCATGCAGATGCAGCGGACACGTCCGTCCCCGATCTGCTGGGCTACCTCGGCTGCCACGGTGTGCGTGGCGCCGTCGAGCTCAATGTCGAACTCGACCTCGTAGTTGATCTCGGGCAGGGCGTGCGGCGGGAACTCGACGTCGATCACGGGCCCGGCGATGGCGACGACGCGCCCTTCCTCGAGCGTCCGTCCCGTGGCGTCGCCCGTCTGTGCGGTGGTGGTCATGCGGTCAAGCTCCCTTCGATTGGCGGAGCGCCTCGGCCCCGCCGACGATCTCCATGATCTCGGTGGTGATGGCGTCCTGACGGGCGCGGTTCATGACGCGGGTCAGGGTGCGGACGAGCTCGTCCGCGTTCTCCGTGGCGGCGGCCATGGCGCGCTGCTGCGCGGTGAAGAAGGCTGCGGCACCCTCGAGCAGCGCAGCGAAGATCTCGGCCTCGAGGGCCCGCGGCGCGAGCTTCTCCAGAAGCTTCGCGGGCTCCGGCTCGAACTCGGTGTAGCCCTCGGGCGCCCCGTCCTCCTCGTAGACCACCCCCGCCTCCTCGGGCAGGGGCAAGGGCAGCATCTGCATGCGCTCGACGCGCTGGGTCCCGGCAGAAATGAAGCGGGTCGAGATCATCTGCACCAGGTCGATGTCGCCGGAGACGAAGGGTGCTGCCACGATGGCGGCGATGCGGCGCGGCATCGCCGAACTCGGGGCGGTCCGCCACGCCGGTGAAGGACTCCGCCACCTCAATGCCGCGATAGCGGAGGAACGACGGGGCCTTCTTGCCCACGGACCACACCGTCACCTCCGCGCCGGCGGCCCGGTAGTCGGCCACCGTGCGCTCGGTCAGCCGCAAGACGCCCGAGTTGTACGACCCGGCCAGGCCGCGATCGCCGGCGATCAACAGGATCCCGACGTGCTGGGGTGATTCGGGCGTGCCGAGCAGCTTCTTGGCGGCGATCGGGTCGGCCGCCGCCGCCAGGCGCAGCACGCGTTCCATGCCCTCGCGGAAGGGTCGGTTCGCGGCGATCCGGTTCTGGGCGCGCACGATCCGCGACGCGGCGATGAGCTCCATCGCCTTCGTGATCTTCCTCGTGGACTGCACGCTGCGGATACGGCGCCGCAGAATGCGCTCTTGGCCTCCGGCCATGCGTCAGTCGACTTTCCCGGTATCGAACCCCTCGAGGAACGAGGTCAGACCCTTGTCGAGCTCGTCGCCGTCGGGCATGGCGCCCGTGGTGCGGATCGTCTCGAGCACGGCCGGGTGGTTCGCCTTGAAGTACTCGATGACCTCCGTGGCGAACCGCTGCACCTCGCTCACCGGGACCGCGTCCGTCCACCCCTTGGTCCCGGCGTAAATGACGACGACCTGCTCCTCCACCGGCACGGGTGCGTTCTGGGGCTGCTTGAGCAGCTCCGTCAGCCGGTAGCCGCGGTCGAGCTGGGCCTGGGACACGCGGTCGAGCTCGGAGCCGAAGGTGGCGAACGACTCGAGCTCGCGGAACTGCGCCAGGTCGAGCTTGAGCGTGCCCGACACCTGCTTCATCGCCTTGACCTGGGCGGCACTCCCCACCCGGCTCACCGAGTTGCCGACGTTGATGGCCGGCCGGATCCCGGAGTTGAACAGGTCTGTCTCCAAGAAGACCTGTCCGTCGGTGATGGAGATGACGTTGGTCGGGATGTAGGCCGAAATGTCGCCGGCCTTGGTCTCAATGATCGGCAGCGCCGTCAGCGAGCCGCCGCCGAGCGCATCGGAGAGCTTGGCGGCCCGCTCGAGCAGGCGCGAGTGGAGGTAGAAGACGTCACCGGGGTAGGCCTCGCGACCCGGTGGGCGCCGGAGCAGCAGCGAGACGGACCGGTAGGCCTCCGCCTGCTTGGAGAGGTCGTCGTAAATGATGAGCGTGTGCTCGCCGTTTTCCATCCAGTGCTGGCCCATGGCGCAGCCGGCGTAGGGCGCCAGGTACTTGTACGGGGCGGGGTCCCCGGCCGAGGCGACCACCACGACGGTGTACTCGAGCGCCTGGTGGTCCTCCAGCGTGGCCACCGTCTGCGCCACGGAGGAGTTCTTCTGCCCGATGGCCACGTAAATGCACTTCACGCCCTGGCCGGCCTGGTTGAGGATGGTGTCGACCGCGACCGTGGTCTTGCCGGTCTTGCGGTCGCCGATGATCAGCTCGCGCTGGCCGCGGCCGATCGGCGTCATGGCGTCAATGGCCTTGATGCCCGTCTGCATGGGCTCGCTCACCGGCTGGCGGCCGACGATCCCGGGGGCCTGCACCTCCATACGGCGCGTCTCGGTGGTGTTGACCGGGCCCTTGCCGTCGAGCGGCTCGCCCAGGGCGTTGACCACGCGGCCGAGCAGCGCGTCGCCGACCGGGACGGTCTGGATCCGCCCGGTGGCCTTGACCGTCTGCTCCTCCTCGAGGTGGTCGACCTCACCCAGGACGACGGCACCGATGGTGTCCTCGTCGAGGTTCAGCGCGAGACCCAGGGTCCCGTCCTCGAACTCGAGCAACTCGTTGACCGCGGCGCTGGGCAGCCCGGAGACCCGGGCGATGCCGTCACCGACCTCGACGATGCGCCCGATCTGCTCGGTGCCCACGGCCGGGGTGTAGTCCTCGACGTGGCGCTCCAGCGCCTTGGTGATCTCACTGGCGTCAATCGTGAGCTCTGCCATCACTCTGCTCCCTCTGTCTGGTCCTGCGAACTGTGCCCTCGGCCGAATCCGGCCGGCTCCCAGCCGGTCGGAGTGAAGTACTCGCGCAGGGCGTCGATCCTTCCCCGTGCGGTGGCGTCGACCTGCAGGTCGCCGATGCGGATCAGCGCGCCGCTCAGGAGCGACTCGTCCACCTGCACCTGCAACTCCACGGGCCCACCGGCCAGGGTACCGAGCGAGTCGGCCAACGCCGTCCGCTGAGCGTCCTCGATCGGCGCCGCCGCCCGAACCCGGGCGATCCGCCAGCCCCGGGCCCGCGCCGTCAGCTCCACCAGGAAGTCCAGGGTCCCCACGATGTCCCGGGCCCGGCCCCCCGTCACCGCGAAGCGCGCCAGCGCAAGGCTGGCGGTCGGCACCTTGCCCTCGAGCAGTTGCGTGACGAGACCCTGGCGTGCCGCCACGTCCAGTTCACGGTCGGACAGGGCGGAGCGCAGGGCCGGCGTCGCGGCCACGATCCGGGCGAACCGGAACAGGTCGTCCTCGAGCGACTCCAGCTCTGCGGTGGTCATGTCCTCGTACACCGCGGTGGCGTATCCCCCGACGCGCTGGCGGGACTGCAGAAGACTCAAGCCCGGCTCGTCGTCCTGCCCCTCGTCGAGGTGGCGGACCCGGGTGCTGACCCAGGCGAGCGCCGCGACGACCTCGGGCGCGGCCACCACCATGCTGGCAAAGGCCGCAAGGCGGCGCGCCGCCGGCACGACCTTCCCGTCCAGCAGGTCGAGCACGACGGCCCGGCGGGCCGGACCGGGCACGGCGGTGTCGGTCAGCGCGGCGCGGAGCTGGGCGTTGGCGAGCACGAGTTGCTCAATCGCTTCAAGGTCGGCCGCCAGGCCACCGAGCGCGGCCGGGCCCGCCGCCTCGGCCACGGCAGCCGTGTAGCCCTGAAGCGCTGGGTTCACTGCCGGGCCCCGGTCCCCGCAGCGGCGGCACCACCGGCCGTGTCGGCCCGCAGCGCGGCCACGGCTTCGTCAATGAGGTCGCGGTGGGCCTCGGCATCCACCTCACGCCCGATGACCCGCTCCACCACCTCCATGACGATCTCACCCATACGCGAGGCCGCCTCCTCGACCGCACGCTGGCGGGCCAGGGCGATTTCGACGTCGGCGTTGCCGACGATGCGCTCGTACTCCCCTTGCCCCCGAGCCTGCGCGTCCGTGCGCACCTGCTCGGCCGTGCGATTGGCCGTGGCAACGATTTCGCGCGCCTGATGACGCGCCTCTTCGAGCACGTTCCGGCGCTCGTCGTCAGCGGCTTCTGCGTCGGCGCGCGCCTTGTCGGCGGCTTCGAGCGACTCCCTGATCTTCTCCTGGCGCTCCGTCAACGCCTTGTTGATGGGCGGCAGCACGAACTTGTAGATCAGGAAGAGCAGTATCAGCGAGACGATCAGCTCGATGAAGAACGTCCCATTGGGCAAGAGGAAGATGCCTGCGATGGTGGTCATGGTGTTCTCAATTTCCGGAATGTCTCCGTGAGGTAGACGGTGGGTGAGGTCGCGGCTAGCCGGCGATGCTCTTGGCGGCGAAGACGTAGACGAACACCACCATGAACAGCAGGTTGATGAAGTACATCGCCTCCACCAGGCCGACCGTCAAGAAGAAGTACTGACGGGCCTTGGCCTCGATCTCCGGCTGTCGCGCAATGGCTGCGATGGTCTGCGATCCGGCCAGACCGTCGCCGATGGCTGCACCGACGGCGCCTCCACCCAGTGCGAGGCCGCCGCCAACCAGGGCGCCGGCGACACGCACCGCACCTTCAATGTCGTTTGCTGCCATGTTTCCTCTCCTTTGTCGAGATCGTGTGTGTTCGGAATGTCCGTGGTCGCCCGGATCCTCAGTGCTGATCCCTGCTCATGCCCATACCGAGGTACATGATGGTCAGAAGGGCGAAAATGAAGGCCTGGATGGCCCCGATGAACAGCTCGTCGAAGGGCTTCCAGATGGCAAGGCCTATCCACGAGAGGTAGGGGGGAATGAGGGTCACGATGACCGAAATCATCAGGACGCCCGAGAAGATGTTGCCGAAGAGCCGGAAGGTCAGCGTGATCGGCTTGGTGATCTCCTCAATGATGTTGATCGGGGTCAGCGCCGCGTAAGGCTGGGCGTAGTGCTTCAAGTAGCCGCCCACGCCCCGGGCCTTGACCGAGTTGTAGTGCACCGTGAAGAACACGATCAGGGCCAGAGCCAGGGGCAGGTTGACGTCGCCCGTCGGCGGGGCGAGGAATCCCGGATCGCCGCTGGGCACGAAGGCGAGCCAGTTGCACACCAGGATGAAGAGCCCGATGGTCACCCCCATGCCGACGAACGGCAGGCCCTCGGGGCCGATGGCGGATGCGGCGAGGTCGGACACCTGCTCGACGAGGAGCTCCCAGAGCAGCTGCAGCTTGCCGGGCACCCCGGAGGTGACCTTGGATCGCATGACGAGCCCGAACGCCATGACGATCGCCGCCGCCAGCAGCGTGGTCCACACCACGTCGCCGTAGATCGTCAGTCCCGCAACGTGCCAGACGCTGTGGTGGTCGCCGATCGTGATGTTGCCACTGGCGAGGATGAAGCTGTGCCTCATTGGATCCCCTGCGAAATGATGACCCGCCCCACGTTGACGACGAAGAGCAGCTGGAAGATGACGAGGCCGGCCACTGCCCCGATTCCGAGCGCGCCGTTCAAGAGCAGGAGACCGATGCAGATGACGGTGATGACGCCCAGGCGCGTCACGCTCTTGGTGCCGATGGCACGCCGCAGCACCTTGTTGCTGGTCTCGCCTTCCGTGTTGAGCTTGGCCACCCCGGCGTCGAGGAAGCGGAGGTTGAGCACGGCGATGGCGAGGCCGATGGCGAGGCCGAGCGCCGCCCACGGTGCCGAGAGCAGCAGCGCGATCACGATCGCCGCCGCGCCCACCAGCACGGCGGACACGATGGTGCGGCGCAAGACCTTGGCCAGTGCGTTGCCCCCGAGACTCGAGAGCCCGTCAAGCATGTTCATGGGCGCACCTCTACAGGTAGGCGCGGATCTGCTTGATGACGCTCGAGCGCGGCGACGGCGAGTCCGAGCGCCAAGCCGACCAGCAGGAACACCGGCGCGGTGTGCAGCGCGCCGTCCACCAAGAGCCCGAGCCCGAGCCCGAGCCCCACACAGACCGCTGCGGACAGTCCCATGCTGAGGAAGGCCATGGCGCCCGGGAGCGGCTTGGGTTCCTCTGGCCGGGAGGATTCGTCCGGCGCGCTCACCCGTACAGGCGCGCTCGTCGACGCTCACTTGACCACGCATCCGACTGCTGAACCCTTATGCGGTGCGTGGCGCGCCGGAGTCCGTCGTCCGCGTCGCTGCCGGGGCGGCAGGAGCGGACGAGGCGAGGTGGACGGGGTACACAGGTCTCATCATCGCATCTGCGCCCAGATGCCGTCCAAACGGTCAAGACGGGAACCGGACCACCTCGCTGACCCGCTCCTCCTCCCCAGGGTGGGGCGGAATTCCCAGCTGCGGCTCATCTTCCTCTTCCTCCCCGTTCCCCCGGCGCAGACCGGGGTGGAAGAAGGTGTAGAGGCCCACCCCGAGGGCGGCGGCGCCGATCGGGATGAAGGCGTTGACCTGGTGCACGAACAGGGGGAAGAGGAGGAAGCTGGACAAGACCGCCGTCCAGGCCCACAGGATGATCACGCTGCGCCGGGGGCCGTGGCCGAGACGGAGCAGCCGGTGGTGGATGTGCTCCTTGTCCGGGGTGTCGAAGCCCGTCCCCCGGGCCGTGCGCCGGACGAAGGCGAACGCCATGTCGACCAGCGGGACCCCGAGGATGAGGAGCGGGATGAA
Source organism: uncultured Acidimicrobiaceae bacterium (assembly GCA_963744045.1). Taxonomy (GTDB): domain Bacteria; phylum Actinomycetota; class Acidimicrobiia; order Acidimicrobiales; family RAAP-2; genus Bog-473. The sequence goes on along the minus strand of CAVUSB010000001.1, from coordinate 407,797 downwards.
GAGGGGGGCGAAGAAGAAGTAGGTGACGCCGCTGATGGGTACGGCGGTCGGCACGCGCCCGCCGATCACCATCGTCGAGGCCGCCATGAGCAGGCCGAGGAAATGCGCGCCGGCATCACCCATGAAGATGCGCGCCGGGTTGAAGTTGAAGGGCAAGAAACCGAGGCAGATGCCACAGGCGGCCACGGCAACCAGTGGCCCGATGTTGTCGCTCGGAAGGAGGCCGAGCCCCTGCAGGCGGATGCCGTAGATCGCCAGGGCGCCGCCGCCGATCGCCACCACGCCGGCGGCCAGTCCGTCCAGGCCGTCGATCAGGTTGACGGCGTTGGTCAGGGCGATCACCCAGGCCGCGGTGATGAGCGGGACGATGCCGGGCGTGAGAACGAAGAACCCGGCCAGGGGGATCTTGAGCTCGTACATCGTCACGCCGCTGAAGTAGAGGATGCTGGCCGCGAGGACCTGTCCGGCCATCTTCGCCGGAGCCGACATGTCGCGCACGTCATCGATCAGCCCGACGGCGAACATGGCGCCGGCGGCCAGCACCACGCCCGTCATTTCAGGCGAGTCCTGGAAGATAGGGCGCAGTTGTGGCACCGCCGCCGCGCCCAGCACCGCAACCATGAAGCCCAGGAACATGGAGGCACCCCCGCCGTAGGGGATCGCCTTCGTGTGCACCGTGCGCTCGCCGGGGTGGGCGACGTAGCCCACCCGCAGGGCGATGCGCTTCGCCGGGACCGTCAGTGCGGCCGTGGCGCCCGCCGCAATCACCAGGACCAGGCCGTACCAGCCGATGTCGGGCACGCCTTAGGCCAACAGATCGGGATACGGCGGGAAGGCGGCGCACAGTTCGGCGACCTCCGAGCGCACCGCTTCGATCTCCCCCTCGTCGGTCCGGGCCTTGAGCGTGCGCACGATGAGGTCCGCCACCAGCCCCATTTCGCCCGGCCCCATGCCCGCCGTCGTCTCGGCGGCAGATCCGAGGCGGAGACCCGACGTCACGAACGCGGAGCGGGGGTCGTCGGGAATGGTGTTCCGGTTGCAGGTGATGCCGGCCCGGTCCAGGACCTCCTGGGCCTCCTTCCCGGTCAGCTCCTGGTCGAACGGCTGCAGGTCGACCAGCAGCATGTGGTTGTCCGTGCCGCCCGAGACGAGCCGGAACCCGTGCCCGGCCAGCGCCTCGGCCAGGGCTGCCGCGTTGGCCACGACCTGTGCGGCGTACCGGCGGAACTGCGGCTGCGCCGCCTCGGCGAAGGCCACCGCCTTGGCCGCGATCACGTGCTCGAGCGGACCGCCCTGCAGGCCGGGGAACACCGCGCTGTCGATCTTCTTGGCCAGGTCCTCCCCGCAGAGGATGGCCCCGCCACGCGGGCCGCGCAACGTCTTGTGCGTGGTGAGCGTGACCACGTCGGCCACGCCCACGGGGCTGGGGTGGGCGCCCCCGGCGATCAGGCCGGCCGGGTGGGCGGCATCGAACATGAAGCGCGCGCCCACCGAGTCGGCGATTTCGCGGAAGGGCCGGGGGTCGATGACCCGCGCGTAGGCCGTGGAGCCCGCCACAATGAGCGCCGGCTTCTCGGTCTTGGCCAGGTGGGCGACCTGGTCGAAGTCGATGACCTCGCCGGGGCTCGACTCGTCCGACGACTGCGGTGTGACGCCGTAGAACACGAAGCGCCAGAACTTCGACACGATGGAGGCGGGCGACCCGTGGGTCAGGTGGCCCCCGTGATCGAGCCGCATGGCGAGGATGGTCGCTCCCGGTTCGAGCAGCGCGTTATAGACCGCCAGGTTGGCGTTGGCCCCGGCATGCGGCTGCACGTTGGCGTGGTCGGCCCCGAACAGCGCGGTGGCCCGGTCACGAGCCAGGTCCTCCACCTCGTCGATGACCCGGTTGCCGCCGTAGTAGCGGCGGCCCGGATAGCCCTCCGAGTACTTGTTCGTCAGTACCGAGCCCGACGCGGCGAGCACGGCCGGCGACGTGAAATTCTCCGAGGCGATCAGCTGCAGGGTCGTCTGCTGCCGGTTGAGCTCCTCCCCGATGAGGTGCGCCACCTCGGGATCGGCGGCCAGCGCGGTCTCGTAACTGCTCATGGGGTCCCTTCGGATGGGCTGCGGGGGACGGCTCCCGACCTCCCGTTCACCGAGAGACCGGGCCTGGCGTGATCCGAGCCGACGGCGCCGCGCATGGGGACCGAGTCTAACGGCGCACCGGAGAGCACCCGGGGCGTGGACAGTACGCTCCACGGTCCATGACGCTCGACCCCCGAACGCCCGTGCTGGTCGGCGTGGGCCAGGTTGCCACGCCGGCCGACGCCGGACTCGACCCCGCGGCCAGGCCCGAGCCGCTGACGCTCATGACGGCGGCGCTGCGGGCGGCGGCGGAGGACTGCGACGGCGTCCCGGCGGGCGGGGCGGCCCCGGCCGGCCACGCGCTCATCGGGAACGCCGACAGCATCAGGGTGGTGGCACCGCTGGGCTGGCAGGTGCCCAACCCCGCCCTCCTGGTGGCGCGGCGCCTCGGTGTGGCCGAGGGCGACGAGCCCGCCGAGCTCATGGTCTCGTCCATCGGCGGGAACAATCCCCAGGCCCTGCTGCACGACGCCTGTCTCGGCATCAGCAGGGGTGAGCACGACGTGGTGCTGGTCACGGGCGCCGAGGCCATGTACGCCCGCGCCCTGGCCCGCCGCGACCCCGCCCGGCCCTGGCTGGAGTGGACCAGCCAGCCCGAGGGCACGCCACCCGCCGCCCTCTTCGGTGTCGAGAAGCCCGGGGCCACCGAGCTCGAGATGCGGCGCGGCGTCATCCTCCCGGTCCACGCCTACCCGCTGTTCGAGAACGCGCTGCGTGCGGCCAATGGCTGGACGCTGCACGAGCACCGTGCCCGCATCGGCGCCCTGTGGTCGCGCTTCAGCGCGGTCGCGGCCGGCAATCCAAATGCGTGGATCCGCACCGCCCGGACATCCGACGAGATCGTCACGCCGGGACCCGGCAACCGGATGGTGTCGTTCCCGTACCCCAAGCTCTGCACGGCCAACATGCAGGTCGACCAGGGGGCGGCATTCATGGTGTGCTCCGTGTCGGCCGCCCGCGCCGCCGGGGTGCCCGAGGAGCGTTGGGTCTTCCCCCTCGCCGGCGCCGACGCCCACGATCACTGGTTCATCTCCGAGCGCCCCGAGCTGCACCGCTCCCCCGCCATCCGCCTCGCCGGTGCCGCCGCACTCGAGCAGGCCCGGCTGGGCATCGACGACATCGCCTTCGTCGACCTCTACTCCTGCTTCCCCGTCGTCGTGCAGATGGCGGCGCACGAGCTCGGTCTCGCCGTCGACGATCCCGATCGCCCGTTGACCCTGACCGGGGGGCTCACTTTCGGCGGAGGGCCGGGGAACAACTACACCTCACACGGCATCGCACGCGCCGTCGGCGCGCTGCGGAGCACGCCGGGCAGTGCGGCGCTGGTCAGCGGTCTGGGATGGTACGCCACCAAACACTCCCTCGGGGTTTATGCGTCACGCCCGCCGGTCCCGGGCGACGACGGGTCCTTCGCATGGCAGAACGTGCAGCCCGCAGTCGACGCGCTGCCACGCTGCGAGGTCGATCCCGACGCCAGCGGCGCCGTGCGGATCGAGACCTACACCGTCACCTTCGACCGCGACGGCGCGCCGGAACGCGGCATCCTGGCGTGTCGTACCGCCGACGGCAGCCGTGCCTGGGGCAACGTGTCCGATGCCGAGGCACTGGCCCTGCTCTGCGCCGAGGAGGGCATCGGCCGCCCTGGCGACCTGGCCGCCGACGGCACGCTCACGTTGACCGGGTAGTACGACGCCCCTGGGGCGGTTCGTCCTGTCCAGGCATACAGTCTGAGCCACTGACTGGCTCCCTGGCTCGCCGGGGAGGGTGAGGGGCAGGGCATGGCACAGGGAGTGCACGATCTCGTGGTCCGGGGCGGGCTGGTGGCCGACGGGCGGGGCGGCGAGCCGCGCCTCGCCGACGTGGCGGTGGACGGCGGGACCGTTGCCGCAGTGGGAACGGTTCCCGGCCGGGGCGCGGAGGAGATCGACGCCAAGGGCCTGCTGGTGACCCCCGGGTTCGTGGACATCCACACGCACTACGACGGGCAGGCCACGTGGGACGAGCGCATGACGCCGTCGAGCTGGCACGGGGTGACCACGGCGGTCATGGGCAACTGCGGCGTCGGCTTCGCGCCGGTGCGACCCGACGCGCATCACCGCCTCATCTCCTTGATGGAAGGGGTCGAGGACATTCCCGGCGCCGTGCTCGACGAGGGGATCGATTGGTCCTGGGAGAGCTTCGGCGACTACCTCACTGCCGTCGAGCAGCGCCCGCACGACATCGACCTGTGCGCGCAGCTCCCCCACGGCGCGCTGCGCCTCTACGTCATGGGCGAACGGGCGGCGCAGCTCGAGGAGGCGACACCCGAGGACATCGCGGCCATGCGCCGCCTGGCCACCGAGGCCCTGCGCGACGGGGCCATCGGCTTTTCGACGTCGCGTACCTTGAACCACCGCACGGCGAGCGGGGACCCGACGCCATCGCTCCGTGCCAGCACCGACGAGCTCGAGGCCATCGCTCTCGGCGTGGCCGACGCCGGCCATGGCGTCATGGAGTTGATCTCCGACTTCTGGCCCGACGCCGACCGCGAGTTCGACCTGGTGCGCACCATGGTGGCGCGCACCGGTGTCCCCCTCTCCCTCTCGCTGGCGCAGAGCCATCGCCATCCCGAGGCATGGCGCGACCTGCTGGCCCGGATCGATGCCGCGGTCGCCGACGGGCCTGCCCATCCGGGCCCAGGTCGCGCCGCGCCCCGTCGGGCTGCTCGTCGGACTGCAGTCCTCCTTCCACCCGCTGCTCACCTTGCCGGTGTACGAGGGCACGTCCGCACTCCCCGTCAGCGAGCAGGCGCGCGCACTGCGGGACCCGGGGTTCCGGGCCCGGCTCCTCGCCGACATGGCGGCGGTGGACGACGCCGGCACGGGCGGCCGCCGCCGCCGGCGCCGCGCGATGGACTACGGGCGCCTCTACCCGCTGGGCGACGTCCCCGACTACGAGCCCCCGCCCGAGACGAGCGTGCTGCGGCTGGCCGCGTCGCGAGGCGTCGATCCGGCCGCGTTGTTGCTGGACCTGTTGTCCGAGGACGACGGACGCGGCTTCCTCTACATGCCGTTCTCCAACTACGCCGAGGGGAACCTCGATGCCTGCGGCGAGATGCTCGCCCACCCCCACACCGTGTTCGGCCTCGGCGACGGCGGGGCGCACGTCGGCCTCATTTCCGATGCCAGCTTCCCGACCTACGCGCTCTCGCACTGGGCCCGCGACCGCGACCACGGCCGCATGGAGGTCGGCCAGGTCGTGGAGCAATTGACCAGCGTCACCGCGCGCGCCGTTGGCCTCCTCGACCGGGGTGTCCTCGCCCCAGGCATGCGGGCGGACATGAATGTCGTCGACTTCGAGGGGCTGGCGTGTCGTGCTGCCCGTGATGGCCTACGACCTGCCCGCCGGGGGCAAGCGCCTCCTCCAGGGCGCCCGCGGCTACCGCACCACCATGGTCGCGGGAGCGGTCACGTACCGCGACGGTGAGCCCACCGGTGCCCTCCCGGGGCGCCTGGTGCGCGGGGCGGCACGCAACCCCCACGCCGCCGCCTCAGCACGGCCGGGGACCAGGCACCTGAAACCGAGAGGAACCGACATGTCGGTCAGCGCATTGCACGAGTTGGAACCAGCGGCAGAGTGGCGAGCCGCGCGACATCGCCGACCCGGAGACCTGGACGCTGCGCTTGAGTGCCGCCGACCACGCCGAGCTCGATGCTGCGCTCGCCGTGGCCAAGGACAAGAGTCCCGATCCGTTGGCGATCGAGCGCGACGACTTCCCCCTCGACCGTCTCGCGTCCAAGCTCGGCGAGGTCGTGGACACTCTCCTGAACGGACGGGGCTTCGCCCGGATCACCGCGCTCGACACGGCCCGCTACAGCGACGACGACCTCACGCTCCTCTACTGGGGCATCGGCCTGCACCTCGGCGAGCCGTGGGCCCAGAACAAGCACGGCCACGTCCTCGGCGACGTCACCGACCAGGGCAAGACGATCGACGATCCGACCGTGCGCGGCAACGAGCTCGGCGGCGTTGCGCTCGACTACCACACGGACGGCTCCGACCTGGTCGGCCTGCTCTGCCTGCGCACGGCCCGTTCCGGTGGTCTCTCCTGCGTGGCCAACGCCGTGGCGATCCACAACCACCTGGTACGCGAGCGGCCGGACCTGGCGGCAGCGCTGTACGAGCCGCTGCCCTACGACACCCGGGGCGAGCAGGCCAGCGGCGCGCGGGCCTTCTACTCGGTCCCGGCGTTCACCGAGCACGCCGGACGCCTCTTCGTCCGCTTCATCCCCCAGTACATCCTCGCCTCGCAACGCCATCCCGACGCGCCCCGGCTCAGCGCGACGGCACGGGAGGCCATTGCCGCCGCGTCCGCGCTGGCCAACGACGCCGATTTCAACGTCTACATGGACCTGCAACCGGGCGAGATGCAGCTGATCAACAACTACCACGTGCTCCACGGCCGCACCGCCTACGAGGACGACGTCGCGCACGGCTACAAGCGTCACCTCAAGCGTCTGTGGCTGGCCACCCATGCGCTGACAGAGCGGCCGTCCTACTTCGCGGCGCTGGGACGGCGCAGCCACTGGGAGGAACGGCGCTCGGTGAGCACGCTGCCGCCGGTCACACGGGTCGACGGCGGGTTCATGAGCACAGGCTCACCCGCGCGTCTACCGCTTCTTCCGGGAGAAGAGCTTGCGCCGCGCGCTCATCATCATCGTCCCCTGAATGAAGGAGGCGGGCAGCAAGCCCTCGCGCATGAAACGTATGGGCTTCGCCGTGGCATCGACAACCGTGGGAGGGAGGCCCTGGCGAGAGCCGCCGTCGACCACCACCGCCACGTCCTCGGCTCGAAACGCCTGGGCCACTTCCTCTGCTTCGGTGAAGCGGAGGGGCACCGTCCGCCATGGACCCTGCTCGCGGCACAGCTGCCGCAGCGCCCTGCCCGTCGGGCATGCCCACCACGACCGCCCACGCGCCGCGCTCGGGGTGCGCCGTTCTCGTGCCCGCCGGGCGTCGAGGACCCGTTCCCCTCGGCCTCGGATCCGGATGCGCCGCCGGCCCGCCCTCGGCACGAACACCTCGACAGGCCCGGGCCAGCAGCGCTCCAGCAACGTCTGCATCTCGTCGGTCCACCCCGACGTGAGCGTGCGAACGTCCTCGATCCGTCCGACCGCGTAGTGCGGCCCGTCGGGATCGGCGGCCAGTTCGACCAGGCGCGCCTCGCCCTCCGAGGACCCCGTCCGCACGGCCAGGCAATAGCCGCCCACGCCGGGCACGCCCACGATGGCGCCCGGCGGCCAGCGCCTCCACCACGGCCCGCGACCTCGCCCCGACGAGCGGGGGATGGGCCTCGTTGTCCGAGGTCTCGGCGACGTCCATCTCCCTATTGCTGCGCCACCGAGCCGTGCCACCAGCGCACGGTCGCGGCCCGCCAGGTCCGGTTCGATCCGCACCTCGTCGTACCCGAGTTGCCGTGCCCGATCCCGTGCTGCACCGCTCTGCTGCGGTGCCAGCTCCACGACGACCGCTCCGGGCCGCCCGAGCCACAGGCGGGCCTGCTCGAGCACGGCTTCCACGTCGGCCAGTCCGGCCGCTCCGTCCCGGCCGGGCGGAGCGACCAGCGCCCGCCGGGGCTCCGCCCTCACCACGGGGTCCAACCCGGACCAGCTCATCGGCCGCCACGTAGGGCGGGTTCGACACCACCAGGTCGACGCGGCCGCGCCACCCTTCGGGCAGAGGTTCGAGCCAGCATCCCTCCACCAGTTCGACCTGCGGCAGGCGATGCGTCCGGGCGGCAGCGCGCCGCCTCCAGATTGACGGCCGCCACCGCGAGCGCGTCCGCGCTGGTGTCGGTGGCCCAGATCCGTTCGACGGCGCCGGCACCGAGCTCTGTCGCCAAGGCCAGCGCAATGGCGCCGCTCCCCGTGCCGGCGTCGACCGCCACCAGGCCGACCCCGGACCGGAGCCCGAGCAGGCGCCGGGCTTCGCCGAGTGCCACCTCGACCACCTGCTCGGTCTCGGGCCGTGGGATCAGGACGCGGGGATCGACACGGAGATCCAGGTTGCGGAAGGGCCAGTGCCCGAACACGTACTGCAGCGGCTCCCCCGTCGCCCGGCGGGCGGCCAGAGCCCGCGCCGCCGCAGCCGCCCCGGCCGGGACGAAACCGGGCCGCGCGGCCCCCGGTCCGACGTCGAGGGCCTCGTCGACGATGAAGCGGGCCTCGTGACGCGCCCCACCGACCACCACGGTCAGCTCGTCCAGCAGCGCACCGGTGGCGATGCCATCGGGCTCCGGGAGGGCGACCTCGTCGGACGACCCCGCGCCGACGCGCCGGGCGATCCGACCGCTTCCGTGCGGGCCGTCACTGCCGCTGTCCTCCTCGCCTTCGAGCTGGCGTCCCCGCTTGTCGGCCATCAGCGCGTCGGTCAGCTCGTCGAGATCGCCCGCCAGCACCTGATCGAGCTTGTAGAGCGTCAGGTTGATCCGGTGATCGGTGACCCGGTTCTCCTTGAAGTTGTACGTGCGGATTTTGTCGGTGCGGTTCCCTGCCCCCACCTGACCGCGCCGCTGCGCCGACATGGCGGCGGCCTGGCGGTCCTGCTCCGCCTTGAGGAGGCGGGCACGCAGCACCACCATCGCCTTGGCCCTGTTCTGAATCTGGCTCTTCTCGTCCTGCATGGCCACGACGGTCCCGGTGGGGAGGTGCGTGATGCGGACGGCGGAGTCGGTCGTGTTGACCGACTGCCCGCCGGGGCCGGTGGAGCGGTAGACGTCGATCTTGAGGTCGTTGGGGTCGATGTCGATCTCGACCTCCGCCGCCTCGGGCAGCACGGTCACCGTGGCGGTGGAGGTGTGGATCCTCCCCTTGGCCTCGGTGACGGGCACGCGCTGGACCCGGTGCGTCCCCGCCTCGTGCTCCAGGCGGATGTAGGCGTCCGGACCCTTCACGAGGAAGACCGCCTCGTTGATGCCGTCCTTGTCGGACGCGTCCTCCGAGAGGATCTCGACCTTCCACTTCTTCGCGGCGGCGTAGCGCAGGTACATGTCGTAGAGCACGCGGGCGAACAGGTTCGCCTCGTCACCGCCCACCGCGCCGCGGATCTCCATGATGACGTTGCGACCCTCGTTGGGGTCCTTGGGCAGCAGGAGCGTCTGAATCCGTTCCTCGAGCGTCGCCACCAGCGTCTCCGACTCGTCGACCTCCTGGCGCATGAGCTCGCGCTCGTCGCCGGACGTCTCGGTCAGCATTTCGCGCCCCGTCGTGACGTCCTCGCGGGCGGCGGTCAGTTCGTGCCAGGCCCGGACGATCTCACCGAGCTCCTTGTGGCGCCGCGACAGGTCGCGCAGGCGGTCCTGGTCCGAGAGGGTGGCCGGGTCGGCCAGCTCCGCCTCGACGGCCTGGTACTCCGTTTCGAGCGCGGCCATCCGGTCGTCGAACATGCGGTTCCGGGGCTCCTCGTGAGGGCGGGGACGCGGCGGGTCAGGCCGGTCCCGGCCGGATCAGTCCTGCGCGGCCGGAGCGGGCTTGGCCTTGGCCTTGCCCTTGCGCTCTCCGTAGCGACGCTGGAAGCGCTCCACCCGGCCACCGGAGTCGACCAGCTTCTGCTTGCCGGTGAAGAAGGGGTGGCACTCGTTGCACAGCTCGACGTGGAGATCGGCCTTGGTGGAGTGGGTGACGAACGTGTTCCCGCACGAGCACTTGACCGTGGCGTCGACGTAGTCAGGGTGGATGTCGGTCTTCATGGTGTCTCCAGTGTGGGGTAAGAGTCGGTCCAGTGTAGGGGCGCGCAAGCCGCCCTCAGGTCAGGTCAGGTGCCAGGTCCCTTGGCGATCTCGGCGAGGAACTCGTCGTTGCTCGCCGTCGTGCGGATCTTGTCCATGAGCAGCTCCAGGCCCGCCGCGTCCTTGCCGTCACTGGCCAGGGCATTGAGCACCCGGCGGAGCTTCCAGACCTGCTGCAGCTGGCCCCGCTCGAAGAGGAGCTCCTCGTGCCGGGTGGAGCTGGCGTTGACGTCGATGGCCGGGTACAGCCGGCGCTCCGAGAGCCGCCGGTCGAGCCGCAGCTCCATGTTGCCGGTGCCCTTGAACTCCTCGAAGATGACCTCGTCCATTTTGGAGCCTGTCTCCACGAGGGCGGAGGCCAGGATCGTCAACGAACCGCCCTCCTCCACGTTGCGCGCCGCGCCGAAGAACTTCTTGGGCGGGTAGAGCGCTCCGGAGTCGACACCACCCGACATGATGCGGCCGGTGGCGGGAGCGGCGAGGTTGTAGGCCCGGGCCAGGCGGGTGATGCCGTCGAGGATGATGACGACGTCCTTGCCCATTTCGACGAGCCGCTTGGCCCGCTCGATCGCCAGTTCGGCCACCTGCGTGTGCTCGTCCGAAGGACGGTCGAACGTCGAGGCGATCACTTCGCCCTTCACCGAGCGGCGCATGTCGGTGACCTCTTCGGGCCGCTCGTCCACGAGCAGGACCATGAGGTGCACGTCGGGGTTGTTGGCCTCAATGGAGTGGGCGATCTGCTTCATCACCGTCGTCTTGCCCGCCTTGGGCGGCGACACGATCATGCCGCGCTGTCCCTTGCCGATCGGCGAGATGAGGTCCACGATCCGAGCCGTGAGGTTGTCCTTGTCGCCCGCGTCCGACATCTCGAGATTCAGTCGCGAGTCCGGGAAGAGCGGGGTCAGGTCCTCGAAGCGGGGCCGGTTGCGCGCCTCGTCGGGATCCATCATCGACACCTTGTCGATGCGCAGCAACGCCGGGTACTTCTCGTTGTTCGACGCCGGCCGGCACGCACCTTCGACGTAGTCGCCGCGACGGAGCGCGAACTTCCGCGCCTGGCTGATGGAGACGTAGACGTCCTTGGACGAAGGCAGGTAGCCGTCGCAGCGCAGGAAGCCGTAGCCCTCGTCGCGCAGGTCGAGCATGCCGCTGACCTCGACCAGCTCGCCCGAGTAGGGCTGCTCCTGGCCGCCACCCTGGAGCTCGCCGCCCTGCCCCGGACGATCACGACCACGGCGGCGGCGGCTGCGGCGGTTGCCGACGTCGCCGTCGGACTGGTTGCCCTGGTTGTTCTGGTTGCCCTGGTTCCGGTTCTGGTTGCCCTGGTTCCGGTTCTGGTTGCGGTTGCCCTGCTGGTTGCCGCCCCCGTTGTTCTGGTTGTCGTGGCTCTGGTGCTGCCCGTTCTGCCGGGGCGAGGCATCGGCGCCGTCGGACAGCTCGGGCGGCTCCACGAAGACGGCCGGGCCGGAGTCGCCGTTGCTCGCCGCCTCGGCGGTGGTGGCGCTCGCCGGGGCGGCCTCGGCGGCAGGCGCATCGCCTGCATCGGCCGTAGCAGAGCCATCGGCATCACCGTCACCGGAGACGAAGGATGCCGCATCGGCGGCACCCCTGGCAGCGGCCGACGCCCGGGAACGCCGGGCGGGCTTGGTGCCGTTGGTGCCCGTCATCGCCGTTGCTCGATGCGCCTGGCGGCGGCCCGGAGGTCACGCCGGTGGCATCGAGTATCTGATCGATGATGTCGGCCTTTTTCGTCCGGGTCGTCGTCTTGAGCGACATGGCCTGGGCGATGGCACTGAGCTCGTCGCGCTCCTTGCCTTCGAGAACTGATCGTTCGAGCTGCTGTTCCGCAGTCATCGGCTCCTCTTCCAAGAGGGTTGTCGCCGGCCCGGAGTGCTTCCGCGCGTGGCGAGGGAATTTCAGGGAGGAGAAGGGCTTCGCGTGTGCATGCCCTCCCCCGGATCACCTCTGCGTGATGCTCTCCCGGGACCGCTTGTACCCGCGGAGAGCGCTACGAAGCGCAGTGGGGATGTACTTCACTCTAGCGGGAGGCGGCGGGTCATGCCAACACCCCCCACTTTCCAGCAGGTCAGTGGGTCCGGGCCAGGCCCGGCATCACCGCCCTAGAGGGATATCTCGGCCAGGACCGACTCCAGCTTGAGGTCGATCACCGAGGGGACGGAGATCGCCTTGATGGCGAGGTCGGGATCCTTGAGCCCGTGCCCGGTCAACACACACACCACGGTTGAGCCCTCGGGGACGCCGTGCTTGATCAGCCCGGCCACCGACGCCGAGGACGCGGCCTCGCAGAAGACGGACTCCTGCTGGGCGAGAAAGGTGTACGCGTCCATGATCTCCTCGTCGGTGACCGCCGTGATGGATCCGCCGGACTCGGACGCGGCGGCGGTGGCCGAGTACCAACTGGCCGGGTTCCCGATGCGGATCGCGGTGGCGATCGTCTCGGGATTCTCGACCGGGTGGCCGAGGACGATGGGCGCGGCACCGGCCGCCTGGAACCCGAGCATGCGCGGCAACTTGGTGGAACGGCCCGCGTCCTTGTACTTGAGATAACCCCGCCAGTAGGCCGAGATATTCCCGGCGTTGCCCACGGGGATGCAGTGGACGTCGGGCGCGTCGCCCAGGACGTCGACGATCTCGAAGGCGCCGGTCATCTGCCCCTCGATCCGGTGCGGGTTCACCGAGTTCACGACCGTGATCGGCGCGTGGTTGGGCAGGTCGCGCACGATGGTCAGGAGCTGATCGAAGTTCCCGCGCACCTGCAGCACGCGTGCGCCGTGCATCAGCGCCTGCGCCAGCTTGCCCAGCGCGATGTGGCCGTCGGGGATCAGCACCACGCAGGCCAACCCGGCCCGCGACGCGTAGGCCGCCGCCGACGCAGAGGTGTTGCCGGTGGACGCGCACACGACGGCCTTGGCCCCCTCGTCCACCGCCATGGAGATCGCCATCGTCATGCCGCGGTCCTTGAAGCTGCCGGTCGGGTTCGCTCCTTCGACCTTGAGCCACACCGCGGCGCCGACGCGCTCGGACAACCGGGGTGCCGGGAGCAGCGGGGTGCCGCCCTCGAGCAGGGTGACGACCGGGGTCTTCTCGGTGATGGGAAGGAGATCGCGGTATTCCTCCATGACGCCACGCCAACCGGCCGTCACGACAGGCCCCCCTCCCCGTCGTCGGCCCGCCCGTCGATGACCCGGAGCACCCCGCTCACCCGGTCCACGGCCTGGTGGCGGCGCAGCTCGTCGATGGTGGCGAGCAGATCCCCCTCCCGGGCGACGTGGGTGAGGAAGATCAGCCTGGCCTCGGCGGCCAGCCCGACCTGCTCCATGGCCCGGATGGAGACGTCGTGGTCGCCGAAGATCTTGGCCACCGCCGCCAGCACGCCGGAGCGGTCGGCCACGTCCATGCTCAGGTAGAAGGCCGAGTGCATGTCGTTCTGCGACAAGACCGTCGTGCTCGCGCGCTTTGGCGCCGGCGCCGGCGCACCGGCCAGGAGGTTGCGCGAGGCGTCGACGAGGTCGCCGAGCATGGCGCTCGCGGTCGGGCCGCCGCCGGCGCCGCGCCCGTAGAGCATGAGCTCGCCGCTCACCGCTCCCTCCACGAAGACCGCGTTGAACGCGCCACGCACGGAGGCCAGGGGATGCGTCTTCGGGACCATGGTCGGGTGCACCCGCACGGAGATCTCAGGGCCGCCGTCGATCAGCTCGGCGATGGCCAGGAGCTTGACGGAATAGCCCAGCCGGCTGGCATAGGCGACGTCGGCCGCGCTGATCGCGCTGATGCCCTCCCGGTAGACGTCGGCGTCGACGACATCGCTGCCGAAGGCGAGCGCCGCGAGGATGGCGGCCTTGGCCGCGGCATCGTGGCCTTCGACGTCGGCCGTCGGGTCGCGCTCGGCCATTCCGAGCTCCTGGGCCTCGCGGAGGACGTCGTCGTAGCTGGCCCCCTCTTCCTCCATTCGGGTGAGGATGTAGTTCGTCGTCCCGTTGACGATCCCCATGACGCGCACGATCTGCTCCCCGGCCAATGACTCCCGCAAGGGCCGGATGACAGGAATGGCTCCCGCCACGGCCGCTTCGTAAAGAAGGTCGACGCCGGCCGATGCGGCGACCTCGGCGAGCTCGGCACCGGCGACGGCCAGCAGCGCCTTGTTGGCGGTCACCACCGGCTTGCCGTTGCGCAGGGCCGCCTCAATCAGTTCGTGGGCGGGATGGAGCCCCCCGATGACCTCGACGACCACATCGACGTCGTCGCGGGCCACCAGCGCCGCGGCGTCCGCGCCGATGAGACCGGCCGGGATGGCCACGGGCCGGGACCGCTCCGGGTGGGCCACGGCGATCCCGACGAGCTCCAGGCGGATCCCGGTACGGGCGGCGACGTCCTCGGAACGGGTGAGCAGTATTTCGGCCAGCGCTCCCCCGACGTGGCCGCAACCGAGCAGCCCGACACGCACGGTCGGAGCCTGGTGGGCGCGGGGGAAGGCGCTGGCCTCGTCGGCGGTCACCTCCAAACGGTACAAGGTGCGCGCGCTGACTGCCCATGCGCCGCCGTGGCGGGTCATCCGACCGGCCAGCAGTGGTGCTGCCCGACACCGGCCGAGGGCTGCTCCTTGAACGATCCGCCCGAGGCTCACTCTGTCCGGAGGCAGCTGGCGCCGGTCTGATCGCCGTGGAGCTGGCGGGCACGGAACGCACGCGTACGGCGACCGCCTCGCGCTGCGAAGCGGCACACGGGTACGACGACTGCCCGTGCCGCCGACGACGGACTCCACCTTCCGTCGCTCCCGTATGCGGACGAGACGACCTCCTGCTCGACCCTCAAGCGTCGAGACTGGTCAGGTCGTCGAAGGTCTCCCGGCGGACCACGACCCGTGCGGTGCCGCCGGTCACGAAGAGGACAGCCGGGCGTGGCACCTTGTTGTAATTGGAGGCCATGGCGTACCCGTAGGCACCCGTGACCGGCGTGGCCAGGACGTCGCCCACCTCGAGGTCGTCGGGAACGTAGGCCTCGGGCACCACGAGGTCGCCGCTCTCGCAGTGCTTGCCCACCACGCGCACGGGCCGCCGTCGAGGCGCCCCGACTGCTCGCGGCAGAAAGGCCTCGTACCCGCTCCCGTAGAGGACCGGCCGAGGATTGTCGCTCATGCCGCCATCGACGCTGACGTAGGTCCGGATGCCCGGGAGGTGTTTCACCGTCCCGACGGTGTAGAGCGTCATGCCGGCCGTGGCCACGATGGAACGCCCGGGCTCGGCCGAGATCCGCGTGGCCGCGTCCACACCGGCGCCTGGTGCAGGCGCTCCGCGTCACCTCGGCCCAGGCGGCCTGCGTCGGTGCCGACTCACCGTTCACGTACGGGACGCCGAGCCCGCCCCCGACGACGAGTTCGGGCAGATCGAGCGGGGCGAAGAACGCGCCGATCACCTCGGCAGCCTGCTCGAAGGAAGACGCGTCGAAGACCTGGCTGCCGATGTGTGCATGGACGCCCACCAATTCGACGGCCGGCATGAGCTCGAGCGCGGCAACGGCGTCTGCGGCGGCCCCCGAGGAGACGGAGAAGCCGAACTTCGAGTCCTCCTGCCCGGTTCGCACGAACTCGTGCGTGTGTGCCTCGACACCGGGGGTGACCCGCACCAGGACCTTCGGTCTGTCCGAGTCGAGCCGGTGACGGAGTCCAGCAGGGCGCCGAGGCGAGCGATTTCGTCGAACGAGTCGACGACGATCCGGCCGACGCCGTGTTGCAGGGCCGTCGCCAGCTCGTCGACAGACTTGTTGCTGCCGTGAAGGACGAGGCGGTCTGGCGGGACGCCGGCGGAGAGTGCGACGTGCAGCTCGCCGCCGGATGCGACATCGAGGTGCATGCCCTCCTCGTGAGCCAGACGGGCCATGGCGCGGCACAGAAAGGCCTTGGTGGCGTAGGCGACGCCGTCGCCCCACGCCGCGACCGCGTCACGGCAGGCGTGGCGCAAATGGTCCTCGTCGTACACGAAGAGCGGCGTGCCGAATCGCTCCGCCAGCTCCAGCAGGTCGATGCCGCCGACGTGGAGGTGGCCCCTGTCGTCGACCGTCCCCGAACGCGGGAGGAGTTGCCGCTCCAGCGGCGCTGTCGCGACGTCGTGGTCGACCGGCATGGAGATGCAGGATACGGCAGCATTCGCCTGCCCGGTGAGGGCGGAGAGGGCGCCCGCTGCCTGGCGAGTACGATCGTCCCCTGCTCCGTCACACCCGCCCCCGTAGCTCAGCGGATAGAGCACCGGCCTCCGGAGCCGGTGGCGCAGGTTCGAGTCCTGCCGGGGGCGCTCTCCCTCTCCCAGTTCGAGTGGTTTCCAGCACGAGCGGCGCCGAACCTCCAGCGCCGTCGCAAGGTCGAAACATCGAAACGAGCGGTCTTCTACGCGGTCGTTCGCCCTACGAGGACCGCGGAGACGACGAGAGTGCGCGTGGCTGACCGGGGCTTTTGGAGGTCTCCGACGTTCTCGGACTGCGCTCACCTCGTTCACGCGTTCCGTGCGGCTTCGGGTCCCGTCATCCGGCTGAGCAGTGGAAACGTCGAGGTGACTATCGCAAGTGCAACCGCGAGACCGCCGAACACTGCTGCCCAGTAGGTAGCCCCTGGGACTTGAAACGGTATGCCGACCTGAGAGCTGAGGTAGAGGGCAGCGGCGACAAGACCAACGACGAGCGAAACCCCGGCAACGACGAACAGTGGCAGTGCGCTTTCCAAGGCAATCACACGACGCAGGATGCCGAGCGGGAGACCGGCGAGACGGAGCAGACTGAATGGACGCTTACGCTCACCCAACCCGGCCATCACATTCACCGCGAGACTGCAAGCGGCGATGATCAGGCTGGCAACGATGATCACAGCAGTCATGTCCTGAATGGCCGCCAGGAGCCGTGCGGTCGAGGGATTGAGCGCCACGACTGCCACGGGAGTCCCTTCGAAGGGAAAGGCTCGTTCGACTGACGTCCGCGCCCGTTCGATCGAGCCCGATGACCCGTCGGTGGCGACGACCACTGCGTCGACCGGGAGCGTCGTGATCTGGGCGGCAGAGAGGTGCACGCTCGGCCACACCGTCGTGGAAGCGTGAGCGTTGTGTCCGAGGACGTTCGAGAGAAAATAGCCGACACTCGCCGCCGTCGCTCCTGGAATGCACTTCCCGATGGCGGGTGTCTCCGCCAGTTGATCGCACGAGACGACTCCGAACGAATCCACGAGTGGACCTTGGGACCGCCCGAACGAGTTCCTCAGCGGGGCTTGGGGGCTCTCGTGGACCACGGTCACACCGCTGACTCCGGCGCGTGGCGCGGAGCGCAGCAAGCGTGTGGCTCGTTACCGAAGGAACTTGCGCGGAGGCAGGACAATTCGTCGCGAAGCCGCAGAACGGGACGGCAAGCGTGTCACTCCCGACGCTTCCTCGCCCTGCGCTGCTCGCAGCAGCGATTGAGCTCAATGCTCCGATAGCCGCACTCGTGATGAAGAGAGCGATGACGAGCCCACTGACGAATCGGAAGGCCGCCTTGGGGTTGTCAAGGAGGCGGCGGCCGGCGATGAGCGAGGCGGGGCGGCTGGCGCGATCGGCCATGAGCCGAGCGCCCGCAGTGGTGAACCACGGCCCGGCCAGCACCAGCCCGACAACGAGAAGCCCGAAGCCCAGGAGGAACTCGAGCTGTTGACCGCTGTTGCTGTGCGGCTTGCCGGCGGCGTCAAAGTAGGCGAGCAAGGCGATGCCGGCGAGAAGCGGGATGACCCGGAAGACCCGTGGCGAGGCGGACGTCGTTCGTCGACTCACACCGAGCGGTGAGATCTGAACACGCTGCAGCGCCAGACGCGCGGACACGATGGCGGCGATCGGGACGCCGATCACGACGATCGCGAGGTCGATCGGGCGAAGCGCGAGGTCCCCTGCGGCCAACGGGGCGCCCGTGAAGGGGACACGGTAGAGCAGCGGCCGGAGGAGGAAGAACAGGACGAAACCGAGCGACACTCCCGCGCAGGCCGCCAACGTCGCCTCCACGGCCGAGATCACCGAGATCTGCCGCGGCGTGGCACCCACGAGCCGCATGGCGGCGAAGCGCTCCTCTCGCCTGGCGGCGGACAGCCGACTGGCGGTCGATATCAAGATGAGCACGGGCAGCAACAAGGCGATCGCCCCAATCACCAGGATCCACTGCAGGCCGATTTCGCTACCGGCGCCGCTCTTACAGGCATCACAACTGGACGGTGTCTGCTGGATGCCTCGGACTTCGACTGCCCCCGGGACAAGCGAGAGTTGGTGCGCCGCATGGCCGATGACGATGATCAGCGAATTGGGGGACGGGAGGCCGGCTGTGCCGATGCTTCCGGTTCGGTGTCCGGCAAACCGCTCGGCCAGCTGATCTGTCGGGGTCGACGCCAACAGACGCTCGAGCGCCGGCGAAACGTCATACTGACCAGGCCCCGGCAGATGCGCGAGACCCGGCGGGACAGGCGAGGTTGGTCCCGTGGCGGCGACGTCGACCCGGTCGATGGCCTGGTCGCCGAACTGGTCGACGCTGAGCAGCCACCACAACGGATCCGCCGCCGGGGTGCTCGTCGCCCGTGGAGTCGTCGGCGAGGTGTCCAGCCAGGCGCCGCGCTGGGTTTGGCTATGAAGCCCGTTGACGCCGGCCAGCGCCATCAGGAGCAAGCCGACCCCGAGGGCAACCGCGGCGGCGGTGACAAGAGCGCGCAACGCCGCTTCGCGCCCACCGCCGAGAGTGAGGCGCACTCCGAGGCGAATCATCGAATGGCGCGATCGAGCGAGGCGACGATCCCGTCCCGGACGACGACCTCGCGATCCGCGTAGGCGGCCACCCGCGGTTCATGGGTGACCAGGACGACGGTCGTGCCCTGCTGACGCGCCGCGTCCGTCAGAAGCTCCATCACGAGCTCACCTGTGAGCGAGTCAAGCGACCCTGTCGGTTCGTCGGCGAAGAGGACCTCGGGCTGCGCGACGAGGCCACGGGCCAATGCCACGCGCTGGGCCTGCCCCCCTGACATCTCTCCTGAACGGTGGCGCTCCATCCCGCGCAGCCCGAGGCGTTCGAACCAGGAACGCGCCTCACTGAGGGCCTGGGCGCGGCGCATCCCGCCCAAGAGCAACGGAAGCGCGACGTTTTCCTCGGCGCTCAGTTCGGGCACGAGTTGGCCGAACTGGAAGACGAAGCCGAAGCGATCGCGGCGGAGCGCGCTGCGCTCTTGTTCTCGAAGGGCGTCGATGCGTGTCCCGGCGAACCAGATCTGGCCGGAGTCCGGGGTGAGGATGCCTGCGAGGCAATGGAGCAAGGTCGTCTTGCCCGAGCCGCTCGGGCCCATGACAGCGAGGACTTCGCCTCGGGCGACAGTGAGGTCGGCGCCGCGCAGCGCCGGCGTCTCGCCGAAGGAAAGCACGGCCCCTTTGGCCTCAACGAGGGGGCGGTCCCCCGCTCCTGGAGGGGGACGCCGATCGGTGCTCACGACCGCACCTCGTCCGCCAACACGCTGAGCCGAGCGGCAGTCAGGTCGATCCACCGAAGGTCGGCTTCGAGGTGAAAGAGGCCGTGGTCGGCGAGAAGAGCGTCGACGACGGCACCGTTTCGCTTCAGTTCGGTCAGCTCTCTCATGCGCTGGAGGTGGGCACCGCGCTGGGTGTCGAGGTAGAGCTCGGCGGAGCGCCCGAGCATGAGGGAGAGCACGACCTTGGCGAAGAGTTCAGTCTGGAGATGCGGCTCGGGCTCGATCGGTCGGCTCAGCCACGATTCGACCTCGTGCCTGCCCATTTCGGTGATCGCGTAGCGCTTGCGTTCGGGCCCGGACCCGGGCTCCACCTCACCTGGGAGGACCTTTCCGTCGCGCGCCAAGCGACCGAGCGTGGCGTAGACCTGGCCGAACGGGAGCGGCTTGCCGCGCCCGAAGTAGCTGTCGTAATCGCGCTTCAAGTCGTAGCCGTGGCTGGGCTCACGATCGAGCAGGCCGAGGAGGGTAAGAGGGACGCTCATATCTGAGAGCATACACTCGGCGTATACACTAAAGCAACCGTCTCAACGTGGTTCCTCGATCCGCCGAGCGGCCCCGCTCACGGATCCTGTTCGTCGGCGGGCGGCGGAGGAGCCACGTGCGAGGGCAGTGCCACCAAGACGAGCAAGGCGGCAGCCAGGGACACGACGGCGCCCACGGCGAGCGCCACCTCGTTGCCGTTCATGAAGGCGGTGCGCGCGGCGCGGGCCAGTTCGAGGCCCGTCGAACCTCCGACGCGTGCCGCCACGGCCAGAGCAGCACCCAAGGACCCGAGGATGTCTTGGGTCACGGATGCTGGAACGTGGCGGTCGACCAAAACCGCCGTCAGATGGGCCTGGTACCGGGTCAGCATCACGCTGCCGATGACCGCGACGCCTAATGCGCCTCCGACCTGGAGCGCCACGGTATTGCTGGCGGAGCCCATGCCGGCGTCTCCCTGCGGGACCGATCCGATGACAGAATTGGTGGCGGTCGGCAGCATGAGTCCGGCACCGAAGCCGATCAGCAACAAACCGAGGACGACGTCGCCGTACGTGGTGTCGAATCGAGATGATGCGGAGACCTCCCAGAGGCCGGCCGAGATCGATACGAGGCCGGCCGCCACGATGAGCTTGATTCCCACCAGGCGAGCGGCAACCGGAGACACCGCGGCGCCGACGACCAGCATGGCGGCGATCGGGAGGATTCGGAGGCCGGCCTGAAGAGGTGAATACCCGAGGTCGAACTGGAGGAACTGGGTCGAGAGGAACAACGCCCCCATGAGCCCGAATACCGCCAGGCACTCTGCGGCGAGGGCGACCGAAAAGCGGCGCTCGCGGAAGAACTCGAGCTTGAGCATCGGATGGGTGCTGCGGGACTCCCAGAACGCGAAACCACCCAGGACGATGAGGCCGGCCACTCCCGCCCCCGAGACCGTCCCCGAGGTCCATCCCCGGGACGGACCCTCGATGATCGCCCACAGCAGGAGCCCGAGGCCGGCGATCGACAATCCGGCACCGAAAGGATCGGGGCGCTGCACCTCTGGGTTCTTCGAGTCGGGAACCACCAGCGCCGCTCCGGCGACGCCGACGCATGCGATCGGGACGTTGACGAAGAAGATCGACCCCCACCAGAACCTCGACAACAGGAGGCCACCGGCGATGGGACCGATCGCAATCCCGAGCCCGATTGTGCCGGCCCAGGCTCCAATGGCCCGAGCGCGCTCGCCCGGATCACGGAAGATGTCGTTGATGATCGCCAACGACGTCGGGATCGTCAGCGCCGCGCCCGCTCCCATGAGGGCCCGAAACGCAATGAGCGTCGACACCGAGCCCGAAAAGGCCGCGCCGATCGACCCCAGAGCAAACACAGTGAGTCCGACGAGGAAGAACCGCTTACGACCGAACCGGTCGGCCAGCGTTCCTCCGACGAGCAGCAAGCCGGCGAACACAATGGCGTACGAGTCGACAATCCACTGCAGCTGGCTAGAGCTGGCCCGCAGGTCCCGGACGAGAGTGGGAAGCGCGACGTTGAGGATGGTGTTGTCGACGTTGATGATGAGCGCCGCAAGGCACACGGTCGCCAGGGCCAGCCCTCTGTGTCGGATCCGCTGACCGAGCATCGACTCGTCGAGCCGTGTCGGCAGGGTCACGTTCCTAGTTCAGCTCCGGACGCGCGTACCGGCCAGGGACAAAGGTCCCCAATTGCACGTTGCAAAGACCTGGCGATCGGCAGCTGACCGTTCCGGAGGTGCTCACCGCGGCGGTCCGCATTGGTAATCGAATGATGCGACCGACGAGACGCTGGCAAATCGCCTGGACGACAGGCCTGCTTCGGGTAGCGACGGGCTCGCACGTCCGAGAGCGACCGGAAGTGCGGACAGACTTCCGGAGCCGGCGGCCCAGGTCCGAGTCCTGGCGGAACGCATTTTCTGCTGGCTCAGCCCATCATCTTCGCAGGACCAGCCCGACTGTCTGGTTCCAGATTGGTGCTACCACTACCCCCAAGAGGGGCTGACCACCGTGGACGGGAGCAGGTCCGCGAATCACACTGGGGCCGGGAGGTCATCTTGGGCGCAGTCAGGCTGGTGTTCGTAGCTGAGCTTCGCCGTCGATGGCGCTCATGGCTGATCATGGTCCTTCTGATCGCCGTCGTGGCCGGGTTGGTTCTGGCCGCCGCAGCCGCCGGGCGGCGGACGGCGGACGCCTTCCCGAGCTTTGTCGCATCTCGCGGGTACGACGTCTATATCTACAACCAAGAACCCGTCCCGGGACTGAGCAGGCTGCCCGGAGTTTCCTCAGTCACGGCGATCGCCACCCCCGCGAGCGGACAACCGTCATGTGCCTGCACCAGCCATGCCATCACCCCGTCGAACTTCTACATCAATGAGCTGTCACCCAATGCACTGAAGCGGGTTGTGAAATTGGTCGGCGGCCGAATGCCGGGCGCGTCGTCACCCTACGACGTGCTGGCCTCATTCACACTCCAACAGGACTACGGGGTGCACATCGGTTCGGTCATTCACGCGCCGCTCTTTGCATCGTCGCAGTTGCCCGAACTGGTCAGCGGCGCCAACGTGTCCCCGTCCGGGCCGACGGTTGCGCTGCACGTCGTGGGGATCGCTGCGGCCGAAATGGAGTTCCCGTCCGGGTCGACACCCGAATACGACCTCTTCACCACGCCGGCATTTGCAAGCACCATCAACGAGAAGGTTCCGCATGCGTACGTCTACCTCGTTCGGCTTCGTCACGCGACTGCCAGCCTCCCCCGGTTCGCTGCGGCTACCGGCCCTCTTCACCTCGACTATGTCTCAAATCAGGCCACCGCCGCTGCGGCGGTGGCTGCATCGATCCACCCCCAGGCCGTGGGTTGGTGGGTCCTCGCCGTCCTGGCCGCGCTGGTCGGGCTCGCCGTCGTCGGCCAGGCACTCGGTCGGCAGAGCGTCGTCGAGAGCGAGGAATACCCGACCTTGGTGGCCTTAGGCTTGCCGAGGCGCCACTTGGTGATGCTCGGCGCGGCACGGAATCTGATGGTCGCCCTCGTCGGCGCGGCCGCTGCCGTCATCGTTGCCTTTGCGTTGTCGCCATTGACCCCCGTCGGCGAGGCGCGCCTGGCGGAGCCTTCGACCGGCCTGACCTTCGATCCGCTGGTTCTCCTACTCGGAGGGCTCGCAACGGTGGTGGTCGTCCTGCTCCTGGGGATCTGGCCGGCGGTCCGCGCCTCGCGCGTGCGCGTCGGAGGAAACGGCGCTTTCGACACCCACCGTTCCTCCATCGTGGCCAATATGGCAGCCACCGGCGCGCCGCCGAGCGCAGTGATCGGAGTCCGTCACGCCTTGGAGCGCGGGCGCGGTGCTGCCTCAATTCCGGTGGGCACCGCACTGTTCGGATCCGCTTTAGCCGTCACGGCTCTGTGCGCCACGGTCGTCTTCGCTTCCAGCTTGACGCACCTGACGAGCACTCCCGCGCTGTACGGCAGCGACTATCAATTGGGATTCTCAAGCTCGAACGGGGGGCCGGGCAACCCCACGTCTTGGGTGTCCAGCCTGGAGCACGACCACTCCATCACCGCCATCATGCTGGCCGACACGGGAGAGGTGTCCATTCACGGGAACGATGTCCTTGCCCTTGCGGGGAAGGCAGTGCGTGGACCAATGCTCCTGTCCACAGTCGACGGTCGACTTCCCAGCACGAACCACGACATGATGCTCGGAGTCACGACCCTGCACCAGGTCGGCGCCCACGTGGGGTCGGTTCTGAGTGTGACCGTACAAGTGCCCAGCGGCGGATCTCGTCGCGTGCCATTTCGCGTCGTGGGGACGGCGTCGTTTCCCAGCGACGCCGGAGGCGGGCTCGGCACCGGCTCGGCCTTCACGTTGGCCGGCTATCTGAACGCCGTGTGTCCACCCGGACCGACAGAGAGTGCCTGCCGCGGGGCTTTCGCTGCCAGTCAAAACTCCATCGTCTTGGCGAGGGCAACTTCGGGTCCGAAGGGCCAGGCCGACATTGCCCGTTACGTCGCTCAGGGCAGCGCGAACCGGCCGACCATCCCTACCTCGCTGGTCAACTTCGGGGAGGCGGTGAATTTCCCGCTCATCCTGGGGTGCGTGCTGGCACTCTTCGGTGTGGCAACGCTCCTCCATCTGCTCGTGGTCAGCGTCGTCCGGCGTCGCCGAGAAATGGGACTGCTCAAGGCGCTCGGTTTCGTCAACATGCAGGTCGGCGCAACCGTGCTCTGGCAGGCCACGACGGTTGCCCTGGTGGGCATCGTCATCGGAATCCCACTCGGCATCGTGGTCGGCCGGGTGGTCTGGAATGCCTTTGCCACCAACCTCGGTGCCGTGCCCGTCTCCGCTGTCCCCGGGCTCACGATCGTGGCCCTCGCGGTAGGCGTGCTCCTCGTCGCCAACGCCCTGGCAGTCATTCCGGCGGTGACCTCGGCGCGCAGACGGTCGGTAGGGCAGCTCTTGCGGACTCAATGAAGAT
This sequence comes from uncultured Acidimicrobiaceae bacterium, assembly GCA_963744045.1. GTDB lineage: Bacteria > Actinomycetota > Acidimicrobiia > Acidimicrobiales > RAAP-2 > Bog-473. Next base: position 383,415 of record CAVUSB010000001.1, on the reverse strand, counting down.
GGATGGGCCGGTCCCTTTGGAACCAACACACAACGCGTCGCACCGATAGGCGCTGTCAGCGCCGAATGGAGAGCAGCGTTTCCGCCCAGTGCTCCGGACTGTACGTGCTGGCAATCTCGCTGCTGCGGCGCCCCCACTCCTGGCGCTGTTCGAGGGTTGCCTCGGAGAGCCCGGCGAGTGCTGCCGCCAGGCTGTCCGGGTCTTCGACGGGCACCGTGAACCCGTTGGCCGGGGTCGCCAGCTCGTCTGCGACGCCACACCCGTCGGAGATCACGACGGGCAGGCCAGCCGAACATGCCTCGAGCGCCACCACCCCCCAGCAGTCGAAGCGACTCGGCAGGATGAGAGCACCGGCATCTGCATACATACCGGCAAGGACCTCCGGTTGGACGAAGTCGCTCATGCGCACACCAGGCATTCCGGTGAGACCGCCGTCGAAGGGGCCATGCCCAACGACCTGCAGAGGCCAAGGTTGGGCAACGCTCTTGCGGTAGATCCGATAGGCATCGGCCAGGACGTCCGGGGCCTTCTCGGGAACGAGGCGACCGCAGAACAGGAAGCTCGGATTCTCCAAACGATCGGCACTGCCGGCCGCGACCGAGGCGAAGCGGGTCTGGTCGATGGTGTACAACCCGGTGAAGACGGACCTCGACGAGAAGCCGAGCCGTCGGGCGTACTCGGTGCTCCGCGCTCCGGGCACGAAGGCGGCGTCAAACGCGTAGGGGCGCACCACCGTGAACAGCGCCTGCAGCATGCGTTGGCGCCACGTTCCGAACCAGTTGTAGTCGGCGACCATCACCGTGGTCGTCCCGTAGCGCCGGCGAGCGCGATGCAGGGCACGTAACACTTCCCTATTCCGGTCAATGCAGCACACGATGTCCGGCCGAGTTCGCTCCATCAACTCGTCGACAAGTGTGAAGGGACGGGGCCATTCCGCCACCCGCAACTCGGCGCCGTTCAAGTCCAAGGCGGAATAGTCGTACGGGGCGAGTGGGTCCGGCGGGCGGGCCACCACTGTCACATCAGAGCGATCTGCCAGGGCACGTATCCCCGCGGCCATGTACCCCGCGAGGCTGTGCCACAACAACAAGACCCTGGGTCTCGATGAAGCCATCAGCGAAGTCCCCCGCTCAACTTGCACTTCGGTTTACGCCAGATGCGTGCAGATCCTAACGCTCGTACACATCAGTCGGGGATGAGTTCCGACCACGTTGCCCAAATTCAGCCTCGAGACAAGAGCGATGGTCAACGACATGACTGTCGAGACCCCCCGACATGGGTGTCCCAGGATGTGGACGGGTGGGTGCTCACTCGTGGAACATCCATATCTCCGTCGTCAACTCATCAGGCCGACGACTGGGACACCGACCGGCACTCTGAAATGCGATCCCAGATCACAGACACCGGGCAGATCACGCTGGACGCCCTGGACGAAGCGGACGGCCTCAGGAGCCGGGCCCCCACTCCGAGTCCCGCCGAGGGCGCTCTTTTCGCCAGCTCCGCTTCTGCATCGGGCTTTCGGTCGACAACTGGAGTCGCCCTGAAGACCGGGGCTCGCTCATCCGCCGGAGGTCCCTAGATCGCCACATCTCGCCCCGGGACGCGGGATGAAGTGTGGGGGATCGCGGTAGACTGTAGTTCTCGTCCCCTTGGGAGAGTCGCTTCGCTTGGGCAGGACGGCCGTGCTGGCCGACGTCACCCCGTGCAGGTTCGACGCCTCGACCGAGCCTCCTTGAGGAGCATCCCTGTCTGTCGTCAATCTGCCTTCCGAAGGCCCCCGCAGCGCTGCGCGCTCTTTTGGCATCCTCAGCTCCTACCCCCCGACTGCATGCGGTCTCGCGACGTTCACCGCTGCACTGGCGTCGGGAATGGGCGCACACGGCACCGAGGTGGGCGTCGTGCGTGTGGTCGACACCGCCGGACAGGCCCCTCGAGACGATCGCGTCGTGGGCGAATTGGTGAACGGATCCCCTCGCTCTGTCGCCACTACTTCGGAGATGTTGAACCAGTTCGATGTCGCGGTCGTGCAGCACGAATATGGGCTCTACGGAGGCACCGACGGAGATGAGGTACTTGAGATCCTTGGCGGCCTCGACGTCCCATCTATCGTCATCGCGCACACGATCCTGGCTGAACCGACGCCACATCAGCGGTCCGTTCTCAACGAAGTCGCCGCCGTGGCTGATCACATCGTCGTCATGACTGAGGCGGCACGGCAACGTCTGTGCAACGGCTTCGAAGTTGACTCCGACAAGTTGGCCACCATCGCCCACGGAGCGGCCATTCCCACCTCTCGCGTTGTACCCGAGCGAGTCAGCCGGCCCGTCATGTTGACGTGGGGTCTCATCGGGCCGGGCAAGGGAATCGAACGGGCTATCGATGCGATGCGAACACTGCACGATCTCCCGATGCGACCCCGCTATCTGGTGGCGGGCCAGACGCATCCCAAGGTCCTCGCCTCGCACGGAGAGTCGTACCGGCGAGATCGGATAGAACAGGCCAGGAGGAGCGGGATCTCCTCATCCGTCACATTCGACGACGACTACCGGGACGTGCCGTCACTCACGGCTTTGATCCAGTCGAGCAAGGTGGTCGTCCTCCCCTACGACTCGAAGGACCAGGTGACGTCCGGCGTCCTCGTCGATGCGATCGCGGCCGGACGACCGGTGGTGGCGACGGCCTTTCCGCACGCCGTTGAATTGCTCTCAAGCGGCGCCGGCATCGTGGTCGATCACGACGACCCCGATGCGATGGCGCTTGCCCTACGCAGGGTCCTCACCATGCCGGAGCTGGCCGCCAGCATGGCCGCGGAAGCTTCCCGGCTGGCACCGAACCTCGGGTGGTCGGTGATCGCGGGCGAGTACCTGAGACTGACCGATCACCTCTTCGAAGAGCGACTCGCATTAGTATGAGGTCTTCGCGTGAGACTCCCGCGCCGGATTTCGGTCACCTGATCGCTATGACCGACGAGCGCGGCACCTTCGAGCACGCACTCCTTGCGCAACCCAGAGTCGACCATGGCTACTGCAGTGACGACATGGCCCGCGTGCCTCATTGTTGCGTCCAGGGAACCTGACCACGTCCCAGCGATGCGCAGCCTGGCGATGCTCTGTTTGCGATTCCTTCAGGACGCGTTGGACTCGCAGGGCAGGTGCCGTAATCGGATGGACAGATTCGGTGCATGGGAAGATCTGCCGGCCGTCGACGACTCTTGGGGTAGGACGATCTGGGGTCTCGGAACGGCGGTCTCGCGGAGCAACGACCGCCTGATTCGACATCTGGCTGCGCGTGGACTCGAGCGGGCGATGACACAGCGCTCCCCGTGGCCCAAATCAATGGCGTTCGCTGCGCTCGGAGCGGCTGAAGTGCTGCGCGTCGATCCGGGCAACCTGACCGCCCGTGCCCTGCTGTCTGATGCTGCAGACGCAATGACCGAGCCCCGCCGACGTGGCCCATGGATCTGGCCCGAGGAGCGTCTGACCTACGCGAACGCGACGCTGCCCGAAGCAATGATCGCGGCTGGCTCCGTGCTCGGGCGTCCGATCCTCTTGGCCCACGGCTTGGAGCTCTTGGAGTGGCTGCTCGCTCGCGAGACCCGACGTGGCCACCTTTCGGTCACCCCAGCGGGGGGCAATGGCCCCCATGACGAAGGCCCTGCCTACGACCAACAGCCGATTGAGGTGGCCGCTCTGGCTGACGCGTGCGCCCGCGCCGCTGCAGTGGATCGCGACGGTCGATGGGAGGAAGGTATCGCGGCTGCTTCCAGTTGGTTTCTCGGCGACAACGACAGCGGGGTCGCCATGTGGGACCCGGACACGGGTGGCGCGTTTGACGGTTTGGAAGAGACCGGCGCCAACCTGAACCAGGGTACCGAGTCGACGCTCGCTCTCCTCTCGACGCTGCAGCACGCGCGGTCCTCTCTGAGCGTCTTGCAGTGATCGGGCAAGGACCGAGCTTCGTCCGCCGCAGCCCGGCTCACCTTGAGGCGGACAGGTCACGCGTCGTGACCCGCCTGTTCATGCCGGGACACGAAGGGTTTGACCAACACGAGTCGCGCTCGGCCGCGGTCCTGCGCCGATTCCTTGCCCTCTCGGACGAGGAAGTCCAGCGCCGCTATGACGACGTGCACGCGCGTTTCGATGGTCGACATCACAGGTTGACCGAGACGTTCCTGCGGCACGCCGATCAACTCTCCGATCGCCTGGACCCAGACTTGCGGCTGTCTCCGACCCGCCGCTTGCTGCTCGGCGCGACCTTCACCAGCGAGTACGCCATTGAGGGTGCCGCCCTCTGCAATCCGAGCATGGTGTTGCACCCAGATCAGGCGGCAACCAGGCCAGGCAGCGTTCGCTTCGTGATGAGCGTACGAGCAATCGGCGAGGGCCATAACTCTTCCATCGGGTTCCGGACAGGGATACTGGCCGGTTCAGGCGACATCACCTTTGATCTTCCCCCGGCGTTCGCGTCCACGGGACTTCACGACAAGTCACTCCTCGACGCTGAGGCGTTCAGGGGAGAACTCCGTCGAGTCCGTGGTGGGGGAGATGACGCTGACTACGTCTTGGGTCAACTCGGGCCGTCATTCACGGAAGCGGAGCTGGAAAGGCGGCTTCGACTCCTTGAGGATCATGCCGCCACTCGCAAGCAGACAAAGAGGACCATCGGCCTCATGCGGAAGATCGCCGAACGGAGCTACCGGATCCAATTCGAGGAGAATGCGCCGCTGAACGAACGGGTTCTCTTTCCGGCCATGAGCGCGGAGTCCAAGGGAATGGAGGACGCTCGCTTCGTCCGGTTCGTCCGCGACGATGGCAGCACGACCTATTTCGCCTCCTATACGGCCTACAACGGAACCGATATCGGACAGCAGCTCCTCGAAACACAAGACTTCCTGGGATTCACCTCGTCGCCGATGGTCGGAGCGGCGGCTGCCAATAAGGGCCTCGCTCTCTTTCCCCGCCAGATCGGTGGCCGGTTTGCCGCCCTGTCGCGTAGCGATCGAGAGTCCAACACCATCTCTTACACCACGAATCCCCATCGCTGGGAAGAACAGCTCGCATGCCAGACGCCTACGAGGTCCTGGGAGGTCATTCAACTCGGTAACTGCGGCTCGCCGATTGAGACCGAATCAGGCTGGTTGGTGCTCACGCACGGCGTCGGCCCTATGCGCACCTACAGCATCGGTGCGATATTGCTCGACATCGAGGACCCGACCCAGGTCATCGGACGGCTCTGTGAGCCTCTGCTCAGCCCGGCTTCCGTTGAGCAGAACGGCTATGTACCAAATGTCGTCTACTCCTGCGGTGCCCTCCTCCATTCGGGCACCCTGGCCGTCCCGTACGGAATCGGCGACTCCGCGATCGGCGTGGCGACCGTCGAGCTCGATGAACTCCTCGCCACCCTCGTGTCCACTTCCAATTGATTAACGACCACTTCCAACGAACGGAAAACTGTGCCCGACCGATCCCCGCAGAAGCCCTCAACAAAGAAACCCGGCAAGTCGCTGAAGGAAAAGAGAGAGGTCAAGAAGGGGAAGCGAGCCGAGCGAGAGAACAAGACTCACGGTCTGGGGCGTTGAAAGCGCAGTGCGCATAGCGGTACTGGCGCCCATTTCGTGGCGCGTCCCACCACGCCACTACGGACCGTGGGAGCTCTTCGCCTCGCTCCTGACCGAGGGGCTCGTCGCCAGGGGACACGACGTGACGCTCTTCGCCACCGGTGATTCGGAGACGTCTGCCGTCTTGAGCAGTGTGGTTCCCAGAGGATGGTCCGAAGACCGAGGTGTTGATCCGAAGGTGGCCGAGTGTCTCCACATCTCAGAGGTCTTCGAGCGGGCGGCCGAGTTCGACATCATTCACAACAGCTTCGACTTTCTGCCCCTCACCTATTCGGGGTTGATCTCGACGCCGGTCATCACGACCATTCATGGCTTCTCCTCGCCCCAAATAGTTCCTGTGTACGAAAAGTACAACGAGAGCACGTTCTACGTGGCGATCAGTGAGGCCGACAGGCACCCCTCGCTCACGTATCTGGCGACGATCCACCACGGCATAGAGACGGAACGCTTCACCTTCAGCCCGAATGCCGGGTCTTACTTAGCGTTTTTCGGACGCATCCACCGTGACAAGGGCCTGGTCGCCGCCATCGACACCGCCAACGAGACGGGAATACCTCTGCGGATCGCCGGCATCATTCAGGATGAGCTGTACTTCAAGCGGGAGATCGTGCCGCGTCTTGACGGTGACCGCGTGCAATTCATCGGACCGGTCCCTGCCGAAGATCGCTCGACCTTTCTCGGCGGGGCGATGGCTCTGCTCCATTTGATCGACTTTGACGAACCATTCGGGTTCTCGGTGGTTGAAGCGACGGCCTGCGGCACTCCCGTCGTCGCCTTCGACCGAGGCTCCATGTCGGAGATCATCCGTGAAGGGACCACCGGGTTCGTCGTGCCCGATGTGAAAGCAGCCTCCGATGCAGTACGGCGAGTTGGTCAGCTCGACCGAGAGGCAGTGAGGAGTGACGCTGTCCGGCGGTTCGACAGCAGCCGAATGGTGGACGAATACCTCCACGCGTATGAGCGTGCAATGGTGGAGTCCGCGACCCGCCGATGACGTGATCAATCAGTAGCCTGCGAAGGGCGCTTCGCTTGCCAGTCGGCGCACGATGGGACACCGCTCGGCACGCGAAAGACGAGCCGGTCCCCGGCCGTCAACTGCTGGTCAGGGCATACGAGATCGAGGACACTGCAGGCTCGGAGCTGCTTCCCCCAGCGTGTTCGGCACGTCTAAGGTCGTACCGTCGCGGGTCGACTCACCGAAAGACGAGGAGTCAGGTGCAATTGAATCGACGGCAATTCATCGGCGGTGGATTGACCGGTGCGTCATTGCTGCTCGCATCGTACGGCCAATCGTCGCCCACGGTCAGTGCGGGTGCCACAACCGTTCTCAAGCGCAGGAGCGTCCGTGAAGCCGGCTCACTGCCTTATCCTCAACGCGCTCCCGGCACCGATCAGGTGCCAGAGATCGACCACTTCGTGGTGGTGATGATGGAGAACCACTCGTTCGACAACATTCTTGGGCGCATCGGCAGGGGCGACGGGTTCACACTCGGATCTGACGGCGAACCCACAGCCAAGAACCCTGATGGACAGGGCAACTACGTCCACGCCTTCCACATGCCGACGGAGTGTCAAACCGATGGTGTCGGAAATGATTGGAAAGTAGCCCACGAAGCGTACGACGGAGGAAGCTGTCAGGGATTCGTTACCAGCACCTCTGCAGAGGCTATGGGCTACTTCACCAAGCAAGATCTTCCCTTTAGCTGCGGAATGGCAAGCGTCTTTCCGATCGCAGACCGCTATTTCTGTTCGGCCATGGCGCAAACCGACCCGAATCGCCGCTACCTCATCGCTGGGACTTCCCTCGGCCTCATCGACGACTCGTTCCCATTGGAGTTGCCGCCAAATGGGGTGATCTTCGAGCAGTTCAACAAGCACGGCATCAGCTGGAAGGACTACTACTCGGATCGGCCGACCCTCGGCGTCTTCCTCCCCCTCCTCACCGTTCCGGCGCTCCGCAGCGGCGTGGTCCCCGTCGACCAGTTCTTCGTCGACGCCGCAGCCGGCACCCTCCCCTCCTTCAGCCTGGTCGAGCCCGACTATGACAAACAATCCGAGGAGAACCCTCAGGACGTTCAGTTCGGCGATCAGTTCGTGGGCAAAGTCGTCAACGCGGTGATGTCCAGTCCCAATTGGCCCAAGACGATGCTGATCTGGACCTACGACGAGCACGGCGGCTACTACGACCACGTACCGCCACCCGCTGCGGTAGCCCCCGATGACGTGCCGCCCGCATTGGTCGCCGGCGATCCTCCCGGGGCGTTCGACCAGTATGGATTCAGAGTCCCGTGCGCCGTCGTCAGCCCGTATTCCAAGAAGAACTACGTCTCCCACACGATCTACGATCACACGTCGATCCTCAAGACCGTCGAGGAGAAGTGGAACCTACCGGCGCTGACCCGGCGTGATGCGAACGCCAACAGCTTGTTCGACATGGTGGACCTGCGGCGCAAGCCCGCATTCCTGAAGCCACCCAGATTGCCCGCGGCCCCGAACCCCGCGCGCAAGGCTGGGTGCCTGACCACTGGTCCCGGCACCATCCCTCCGCCGTCGGCCGTAACGAAGGCCTGACCGAGGATCGCCTCGGTCAGGTGCGGATCAGGAGTTGCCGGGTTCAGGGGAAGTTCCTCACGGAGCGAGTCGGTAGTGAAGGTGGATAACTCCGCTGCGGGAGCGTCGCTCATTGAGGAGTTGAAGGTCGAGGCGCCCCTGCCCGGGTAGCGCGGGTTTTCCGCTTCCCAGCACGAGAGGCCAGAGGAACAAGTGGCACTCGTCCACCAAGCCCGCCCCAAACGCTTGGGCGGCAAGGTCAGCTCCGCCCACCGTGAGGTCGTGGGTCGTCTCAGCCTTCATCTGCCGAACCGACTCGACGTTGAACTCCCTCTCGAGCGTGGTCCTCGCGCTTGCTACCGATACCAGTGTCTTGGAGAAGACGAACTTGTCGGCACGTCGCCAGATGTTGGTGAAATCCGCCACCCAGGACGGCTGCTCAGAGAGGGGTGCGGTCTCCCAGTAGATCATTGCTTCGTACATGCGGCGGCCGTAGAGGTAGGCACCGACCGGGCGCTCAATCTCGTTGATGAACCCGAAGTACTCCTCGTCAGGCGCGCCAAAATCGATGCCGCCGTCCCGATCCTCGCAATAACCGTCGAGCGATGTGTTCGCAATGTAGATGAGCTTGGCCATGGTGATGCCTCCGAACGGAAATTTCGACCGAAGATACCTCGCGCTGACCCCTCCGGATCGGCGATGCCGGAGTCTGACTTGCATCCGCGTCGGCAGGATGCGCCTGCGCGGCGGGTGTCGGTCCCGATGGAGGGAATAGGCGGGACAACAGTGCGAGGCCCCCGGCGGAGTGCGGCGACCTAACCTCGGGTCATGGCAGAGGGAAAGGTCCTCGTCACGGGCAGCTCAGGGCATCTGGGAGAGGCTCTGGTTCGAACGCTGCGCGCCCGAGGGAGGGAGGTGCTGGGTCTCGATGTCCTCGAGTCACCCTTTACGACTCACGTCGGGTCGGTCGCCGATCACGCCCTCGTGAAGGACTGCATACGGGGCGTGGGGTCCGTCCTGCACACCGCGACGCTCCACAAGCCCCACCTCGATACTCACGACCGCGGGGCTTTTCTCCAAACGAACGTGATTGGGACCACCGTCCTCTTGGAAGAAGCGTTGACTGCGGGCGTTGACCGTTTCGTCTTCACGAGTACGACGAGTGCCTTCGGACGAGCGCTCGTCCCCTTCCCGGGGTCACCCGCCGCCTGGATCTCCGAGGACGTTGCTCCCATTCCGAAGAACATCTATGGCGTCACGAAGACGGCGGCCGAGGACGTGTGCGAGCTCGTTGCGCGAGACCAGGGCTTACCCATTGTGATCCTGCGCACATCTCGATTCTTCTCCGAGGCAGATGACGACTCCGAACTCACATCCACCTTCGTCGACGAGAACATCAAAGCCAACGAGTACCTCTACCGGCGCGTCGACATCGAGGACGTCGTCAGTGCTCATCTGCTCGCGGAAGACCGAGCCCCTGCTCTCAGCTTTTCCAAGTACATCATCAGCGCAACTTCCCCGTTCGTCCCGGACGATACGGCCGAATTGGCCAAAGATGCCCGCGCCGTCGTTCGCCGAATCTTTCCCGACCAGGCCGCTGAGTACGCCAGGCGGGGATGGAGCATGTTCCCGCAGCTCGACCGCGTCTACGACAACACCCGGGCTCGCTCCGAACTGGGCTGGAACCCCCGCTACGACTTTCGTTGCGTACTCGACCACCTCAAGGCAGACGAAGACCCCAGGAGCCCGCTCGCAAGGACGATAGGTGCGAAGGGTTACCACGACGTCACGACAGGTCCCTATACCGTGCGGTAGACGACTCAACCCGGAACGCGTTCAGCCCGACCGCCAGGCGACGACCCGTCCCGCAAACCGGGCGACGCACTGAGTCCTCCCGCAGACAGATCGCCAATCGCATTCGGGGCGCCGAAGCTAAGGCCCGCTGCTGTCGCTCATCGTGCCCTGTGACGTCGCAGCATCCAGCGCCGTTCCGGCGTTGTCGTTGAACACGACTCCAACCCGAACCGCGCCTCCGAGAATTACCTCGGCATGCGTGATCTGGCCCTCGAGTTGGGCCATTGCAGGAACATCAACGGAGATCCGACGGCCGGCGAGTTCCGATGGCGACGAGTGGGTGAACGTGACCCCAAGACCGAGCATCGAGATATCGTCGATTCGGCACCGCCGTTCGCCGGGCTCACCCTCAATGCGGCAAACTCCGTCCCAGCCGGCACGGAGTCGCTTGACTCGACGGTTATACGTCACAGCGAACCTCCTTCCCGACCACAAGGTGCCTGGGGCTGCCGCCGCCGCCTGGTCAGCGTCCGACGACAACCTCTTTCTTCGAACGGGACCTCTCGTTCGCCTGGCGAGCCGCATAAGCGGCAAAGGCACGCCGGTCCGACGGTTCCCCAGCTTCGAGGTTCTCCCGACGGATCCGCTCGAGTACCTCGGCGCGATCGATGCGGATCTGGCGAGGTGCTTCGATCCCAAGTCGCACGCGGCCGTTCTCCGATACTGAGATGACAGTCACCACGACGTCGTCGCCGATGACGATCTTCTCCCCGACCTCCCGGGTCAATGTCAGCACGCGATCCCTCCTCCTCCCGCCTCGTCGGCGAGCCGTTGGGGGAGCAGCGGAGTGCGCACCCGCCAACCCACTTCGATCTCACTCGCAGCCGGTACGAATTGATCGGCCAAACCGTTGTGGCGGTTGACCACGATCGGGGAGAAAAGATTGACGGTTGATCGTTCGAGGGGCACACGCTGAGTGACGATCGTGAGCAGGGTCGCGTCCTCCTCTACCCTGATATCCAGGGCATCGGCGAATTCGTCGTCCAGCGCCACCTGGTAACTCGGCCACACGTACCAGGGCGTCAGCATGAGGAACCGGGGGCTGGGGACGGCCGCCCCGCTGCGCAGGCGCACGTCCTCGTCCAAGCACCGCAGCTCGGCGAACATGCCTGGAACGTCGCCCTCCATGGGGTCGAGTAGAAAATGAGTCGCCCCGATCCACCCGAGCATCTCGCGGCGGAACGTGATCTCCATGCACGACAGGGTGACCGGAAGAGTGACCGTCGTCTGCAACTGCTTTCTCCTTAGCGATGGGGAAGGCCGACGACTGCAGGTCGAACGGCGCTCCAGTTGATGGGCGGCTCCGATCCTCAAGATCGAGCTCCACCCGTTGAGGTGGCGTTTCTCTGTGTCATAGGAAATGCACCAGTGTCTCGGGGATGGCCTGCGATGCCGCCCACATGGCGGCCTGGTAGTTGGTCATCTCAGAGTCGAGCTGCGTGGTGACAGTTGCCACATTCACGTCCTCCAGCCCAGCCTGTGTGTTCTGCACCGTCGTGAGCTGAGTCGTGAGCGACGCAGAGACCGCAGTCACCTGATCGGAACCGTTCCCGAGCACCGCGCTCGCCTGCTCCGCGGTGCTGATATTGGCGTCGAGAGCGGTCAGGGCGGCGTTCAACTGTGTGGCCGTCGGAGTGCCGGAGCCCAGCTGGCCGACGACAGTGCTGAGCGTGTTGAACACGCTGGCTGCACCGGTACCGAAGACCGATGGTCCGGGCACGGAGAGTGCGGCCGTCTGACCTGATCCGGGGCCCGAGCCGATGACGACGTTGGGTGTGTCAGTGTTCCCCAGATAGTTGCCGGAGGCGTCGTAGGCCTGGCTCGATGCCGATGTGCCGGCGAAGATGGGCCGCCCCTCGTACTGGGTGTTGGCAGTGGAGAGCAGGTCGGCGTTGATCCCCTGCAGCTGTTGGGCCGCGGCCTGATAGGTGGTCCCGTTCTGGGTCCCCTGGTTCAGGGTTTGCAGAATGAGGGTCCTGGCACTCTGCATGTCGTCGAGCACACTGTTCAATGCGTCATTTCCCATACCCAACCAGGAGCTGGCCGTCTGGGCGTTCGTCTGCCAGTTCGACAGCCGGCCGGCCTGCGAGGAGAGCTGCAGTACCTGCGTGACAGCGGCCGGATTGTCGGACGGCTTGTTGAGCGAGCGGCCCGAAGAGACTTGCTCTTCGAGATTGGCGATGCTCAGCTCTTGCTGATTGAGCTGCTGGGTGATCGCCTGCGACAACGTGATATCGGCAACTCCCACGTCACACCGCCTGCAGGAGCGACTGGAAGGACTGGTTGAGGGCGTTAATTGCCTGGGAGGCCGCCTGAAAAGCGTTCTGCGCGCTGAGAATGTCGACCTCCTGCTGGTTCTGGTTCACTCCGGAGATCGAAGCCAGGTTGCTGGACGCCGTGGTGGCCAGATTCGATGCGGCAGTCGAGGTGCCCGATGCGTTCGACGCCTCTGTGCCGAGGGTGCCGATGAGCGATTGATAGAGCGCGTCGGGTCCGGTCGCCGAGCTCGCCACCGCGGCCATCAGCTGCGCATTGGTGCTGTCGAGCGTTGCCGTGCCGATGACGTTGGAGTTGCCCGGCCCCGGCGCGGCGGCCGTGGCGATCAGCGAAGGGTCGGCGACATAGGCGGACGAGAGGGCGATGGTGGCAGCCGACACGGCACTCGGCGTGTACGAGGAGGTCGAACCCTGGTCGACGAAGATGTTCGGCAGCACCGTCCCGGTGTAGCCCCCGGCGATGGCCGCCCCGGGATCGCCGTTCGCATCCATACCATTGGCCTGGAGCGCGTTGAGGTTCCCGGCGAGAGCGTTGGCGACGGCGGAAAGTTGCGACTGATATCCCGGCAGGGTCGTGTTCACCGCCGTCAGGTCGGCGCCGATCGAACCACCGGGCTGGAGGGGGACGCCAGACGACGTGGCGACACCGAGGTTGCCCGTGGCGGCTGAGCCGGTCGACGTCAGGGTCTGGGCCACGTTGCCCGAAACCAACTGCACGCCACCCGAATTCACGGTCAACGCACCATTGGGCGCCGTGGAGGTGCTGATGCCGAGGAGACCGGCCAGTTGGTCGACCGCCGATCGTCGCTGGTCGCTCAGCGCGTTGACGTTCTGCCCAGCTGAGTCGCCGGCGACGATCCCCTGATTCAGCTGGGCCACCTGATGCAAGAGTGCGTTGGCCTGGGCGAGGGTCCCGGAGTCTGCCGAGCCGGTGCCGACCCTCGACTGCAGCGAAGCCGACAGATCGGAGAGCTGCGTCGAGGTGGTGTTGAGCGCCTGGGCGAGGCCTTTGGCATCGGCCGCGACTGTCTGCTGGGCACCGGCCTGGTTGGGGTTGGCGGCAAGCGTGGAGAGGTCGCCCCAGAACGTCGACAGCTGGGCCGATAGCCCGTCACTGCTCGGCTCTGGGAAGACCGCCTCGATGGAGGTCATCACCTGGTTCGTCTCGTTGGCGGCGCCTTGCACTCCCTCGGCCGAGACGTTGGCCGATTCGTAGACGGCGTCGGTGAGCTCAGAGACGGAGGCAACGGTGACCCCGCGACCGGCTTCGAGCGGCCCAGCCGCCGCCTCGGGCGAGAGGTTGACGATTTCCTGCGCGTAGCCGGGTGTGTTGATGTTCGACAGATTGTTCGAGGCCGTATCGAGCTCGGCGGTGTCGGCATTGAGGCCGCTCGCCGCGATGGAAAGTCCGAAGTCGCTCACAGAGCCCCCTGCACGATCTGGGCTCGAGCAGGTCTTTGGCGCCCGTAGGTGGAACCGCCGCCACTCGAAACGAAGCTCAGGGCCTCCTTGAGGAGAGTCGAACGGCGGCCCAAGGCCGAGATCGTCAGGTCGGCGACGCTTCGGATGTTGGCCACCTGCTCGAGGAGGAGACGGCGCCGGTCGTGGAGCATCTCCCCCCAGCCGTCGTCCACCTGGGCCGCGATCTGGGGCAGATGCGCCTCCGGGTCGAGAAAGAAGGCCTCGGTGATGCCGGAGGTCGCTGCCGCCCGGCGCAGATCGATCAACCGGAGCTGGTCGGTCGCCGCCTGGAGTTCGCGGACCGACATCGGCAGCCAGACCGCCTGGTCGGCCGCAACCAGGGAGCCAAGCACGACGAGCCGGAACCGCAGCAACGCCAACTGCTCGAGCTCGTCGTCCAGGGTCTCGATCAACTGTGCGAGGAGGTCTTCGGTGCTCATCGCTTGAACAACGACCCGAGAGCGCACCGAGTTGCGGGGTCAGCGGTCCAATTCAGTGGACGCGTCGCCGAATCGTTCAGCCTCTGCCGGGCGCTGTGCGTGCATCCGGGCGTATCTGAGAACAATCCCGGTCAGTGCCCACACGAGCACGGCACAGACAGGCAAGGCGAGCGCCAGGCGGGCCAGCAGGGTGACGGCGGACAGGTTGCCGGTCGCCAACTCCCAGAGGGAGGGCACCACCAGGACAACCGCCAGCACAACGGTGGCGAGAGGTCGGAAGCGCAGGACCTCTCCAGCGAACCATTGGAGGTCTCGCCGCGTCATCGGCCGCCTCGGTCGATCGCCCGACTGGCGAGGCTGAGGGTCCAGCCCAAGGACGAGCTCGCCTCACCATCGACGAAGGCGATCGGGAGCACGCCGAGAAGCTCGGCGGGAGTGCGGGTTCTCCAAAGATCCCACAGCGCCAGGGCATCCACCCCCCGAAGCTCGCCGATCAGGTGCTCGACATCCACCCGCTTGCAGTCAGCTCCAACCGCGGCCAGGAGGTAATCGGGAGTCGCCTGGTCGAGGAGCCCACGCAACGCTCGCCCGAGCGGCACTCCCGGCTCGGCCTGCAACGCCAACAGTGTCGTGCGACCGCACGCGCGCCGGCGGGCGGTCTGACGGCCAAGACGCAGAACCTCGGCGGCCGTGACGTCCGCAGCCCCGAGGGGGGCTCTGCCGGGGGACTCCCGGCGAATCGCAGGACATCGCGTTGGTCGAGCGAGAGCTCCGCCGTCACGAGGTCGACGGTACGGTCAAGGTCGCGATCGGGCCCCATGACCGCCACGACTGCGCCGCTGCGGGTCGGCAACGCGGGCGCTACGGGCAGGGTTCCCATGGCACTGGCCAGCTGGTCCAACGAGGGTCGCTGTCCTCGCGGCACATAAGGATCAGGGACGCCCAGGCTTCGAAGCCCTGGCCTCAGGTCGGGGATGCGAGCCGCTCGACCGCGCTGTCCGCGCTCCGCCGCAGTGCCGGACCGCGGGACAGGGGACGTCCGGCCGGCCTTGGCTTTGGGTCGGGTCGCCTTCTTCGCCGGTCGTGCCGATGGCGGTCGCTCTCCGCCGGCGCGAGACGCCGGTCTCCTCGAGGTGATCGCCTTTTCGCGTCCCTTGGGCGCACCTTCGGCTTGTCCGTCGTCGGGAGGTTCGAGCTCGTGCTCGGGCACACCGGGCCCCCCGGAGGTGACGCCCTGCGGTCCCGGATTCGCAGGGGCGCCCGCAAGAGCGATGCCGTTTCCCTCTCGCTCGCGCGTCAACGCTGCCTGGGCTTCGGCCAAGACCGCGTCAAAGGCCTCGGCTGGAATCGCCAGTGACCCGAGGGAGACCTGATCGGAAGTGGCTTCGACCAACCGGGAGAGGTGGTCGTCGGGCCCAGGCGTGTCCTGCCCGTCCTGACCGTTGGGACCCGATGCTGACGCCGGGAGGACGCCATCCTGCTGCGGCGCATCGGGGGCCAGTGCGTGGGCGGCATCGCCTCCTGTCGGGCCGGGCTTTGCCCGCGACGCCTTTCCCCGCATTGTCTCGGACCCCGGCGGAGGCGTGAGCCCGGCGACGAACACCTCCTTGGCGAAGAAGCCGCCCACCCCACCCCGTCTCGTCTTCCAGCAACGGAGGGCGCTCGAGTCCCCGAGCGCCGCCCGGGCGCGGGCGACCGCCTCTTCGGCTGTGCGCCCTTCGAACTGAGTGGTCCCGCTCACGTCGGCATCCATCGGCTCATGGCGCGACCACGGCTTCATCGGACACGCTCCCGACCGTGTCGAGGGCCATCGCGGCTCCGATCTCCCCCGCACCGACGATGGCCAGACGGGGGAGGCTCGGCTTGAGCAGGCGCCGAAGGGCCAGACGCAGGCGGGTCGCGCACAGAAGGACCGGTGTGATCCCCCGGGACTCGGCCTCCTGGCTCAACTTGGCCACTTGGCGCACCAGTGATTCGGCGACGGGCGCCTCGATGCCGAGCGTCCGACCGCGGTCGCCGGTGCGTATGGATGCGATCAGGCCCTGCTCGAGTGACGGCGCCATGGTGATGATCGGGATGGTGCCGTTGACCGCGAACAGGGACCCAATGGTGGAGCCCAATGCGATCCGGGCGGACTCCAGGAGGCTGTCGCCATCCTTTTGCGCTGTGCGCGCCTGCTCGGTGGTGGATTCGACGATGCGCACCAGATCGCGGACCGGAACACCTTCGTCCAGCAGGCCCCTGAGCACACCCTGGACGTCACCGAGCGTGACACCGGCGGCCGCCATCTCCTCCAGTACGACCGGGTTGGAGCCCTTCAGGGCGTCCAGCAGCAGCTTGGTGTCCTGGCGGGAAAGGATCGTCCCGGCATGCTCGCGGACGACCTCGGCGAGGTGGGTGGTCACGACCGCGGAGCGGTCCACCACCGTCACGCCCGCGACCACCGCTTGATGACTCAGCTCGGCGGGGATCCACTTTGCCCGCCCGCCGAACGCCGGGTCGCGCGTCTCGAGCCCGGCCAGTTCCTCGAGGTTCTGGCCCACTGCGAGGAGTTTTCCTCTCGGCGCCTCGCCGCGTGCCACCTCGATCCCTTGCACACGGATGGCATAGACGGATGGCGGCAGATCGAGGTTGTCACGCGTGTGGACCTGGGGCATGACGATGCCGAGCTCCGCTGCCACGTTTCGGCGCAGCGCCTTGACCCGGTCCAGCAGGTCGCCACCACGCTCGGTCTGGACGAGGTCGATCAGCTCGAGCCCGAGCTCCAGGACCAGCTGTTCCACGGCGATGCCCGCCGCAATCGACTCGGGGGTGTCTGCCGCAGCAACGGCGGGCGCCTGTTCTGGTTCGGCCTTTGCCGCGCCTGGGTCCTTGGGCAGGCGAGTTCCGAAGAAGAAGACGCTTCCGCCCACGAGGAGGAACGGCAACTTCGGAAGCCCCGGAATGATGGCCAGACCCGCCATGACCAATCCGGTCGTCCGCACGATCCGCCGGTACCGGGACAGTTGGGTCAGGACGTCGTGACCGAGATCGTGCTCGGTGGCGGCACGGGTCACGATGATGGCAGTCGATAGTGACAACAACAGGGCAGGGATCTGTGAGACCAACCCGTCGCCGACCGACAACAGGCTGTACGTGGAGATGGCGTTGGACAGCGAGAGGTGGTGTTGGGCCACCCCGATGGCGAGACCGCCGATCAGGTTGATGGCGGTGATGACAATGGCGGCGATGGCGTCGCCGCGGACGAATTTCGAGGCGCCGTCCATCGCTCCGTAGAAATCTGCCTCGTCGGCCACTTCTTGGCGCCGGCGCTTGGCCTCGACCTCGTCGATCGCACCTGCGTGCAGGTCGGCGTCGATCGCCATCTGCTTGCCCGGCATGCCGTCGAGGGTGAAGCGAGCAGCGACCTCGGCCACCCTGCCCGCTCCCGAGGTGATCACGACGAACTGAATGACGATGAGGATGAAGAAGACCACGAGCCCCACGAGAATGGAGCCGCCGATGACGAAGTGGCCGAAACTCTCGATCACCACCCCTGCGTACCCGTGCAGGAGGATGAGCCGCGTGGCGGCGACATTGAGGGCCAGCCGGAACATGGTGGCCACCAGGACGAGCGTCGGGAACACCGAGAAGTCGAGCGGGCGTTTCACCTGCATGGCCGTGAGGAGGATCAGGATCGACCCGGTGATGTTGGCGGTGATGAGGAGATCGACGACAAATGTGGGCAGCGGGACAACCAGGACGACGACGACCGCGACCACCGAGAGGGGTATGGCCATGGTGACCATGCGTCGCCAGCGCTGGTCCTGTCCGGCCCCTGATCCGAGCGCGATCGCGTCAGCCATGCACGTTCCCGGCCTGATCCCGATGGACGGTCTTCACGTGTGCCACCCCTTGCCGGCTCCGCGTCACATTCCGTCCCTGGACACATCCCGGCCGTCCTGGCCTGGCACTGCTCCGGTACTACGTCACACCCTGCGGCAAAGTTCAGGGGGAAGGCGCCCGAGCGCAGCGACTCAGGCAGCACTCAGGCGGTGGCGCCCAGCGGCGACGGGGCCATCCGATGCACCTCCCCGAGCATTTTTGCGGTCGGCGAGAGCGAATAGACGAAGGCCAGCAACCGAGCGACGGCCGTGTAGAGAGCGGCCGGAACGACGTCGTCCACCTGGCACGATGCGTGCAGCGTCCTGGCCAGCACCGGGTTCTCCACGATCGGCACCCGGTGTTCCGCCGCCCGGCTCCTGATCCGGGCAGCGATGACATCGGCGCCCTTGGCCACCACCCGCGGCGCCCTGTCCTTGTTCCGGTCGTAGGCAATGGCGACTGCGAAATGGGTCGGGTTCGTCACCACCACGTCGGCCGTGGCCACAGCCGCCATCATCCGCATACGAGAGAGCTGGCGCGCCTTGCTCCGTAGCGCACGGCGGACCTCGGGGGAACCATCGTTGCGACGGTTCTCGTCCTTGACCTCTTGCTTGGTCATACGTAGGCCCTGCTGATAGGACCGCCGCTGAAAGGCGTAGTCCGCCGCGGCGACCACGAGGGCCACCACACCGATGTTCCGGAGGACCGCCGAGGTGGCGGCGCCGGCGATCCCGAGCGTCGTCGGGAGCGGCAGCGTTGCCCCGCCGAGCACGGAGTCCATCAGCTGGTGAAGGAGCACGTAGCCCATGCCCGCCAGGATGCAGAGCTTCAGCACGGTCTTGCCGAGCGACCACACGCCCTGGGTGGAAAAGACCTTCTTGAAGCCAGTCTTTGGACTGATCCGCGAAAATTGCGGAGTGAGAGCTTTCGGAGTGAAGCGGAGACCAACCTGCGCGAAGGAGGAGACGACGCCGATCCCGGTGCACACGAGCACGATCGGGAGTGCCGCCAAGGCTGCCGTCTCGAGTCCGTCGGCCAGCACTCCCATGGCTGCAGTCGTGCTCGGGTGCGCGACCGCGTTGAGAACGACCCGGAGGAACGCGTCGACCCGGTTGGCGGCCAGAGCGCCCAACCGCGGAAGCAGCACGGCGACGGCCAGCAGGCTGGCCCACGAGCCGAGTTCGGGCGACCGGGCCACCTTGCCCTTCTCGCGGACCTCCTTGCGATGCTTGGGGGTGGGCTGTTCTGTGCGCTGCGACTTGTCGGCCATCCTCAGCCTCCGAAGACCTGGGTCATGGCCCGGCCCACCAGGTTGGTCACGTCGCCGGGGAGTGCGATGAGCGCCAAGCCCACTGCCAACAGCGCGACCAGGATCTGCAGCGGCATCCCGAACACGAACACGTTGATCTGCGGAGCCGATTTGGCCAACAGCGCCAGCAGGATCTGCGTCGCGAACAGGACCACAATGACGGGAGCGGCGATCTCCACCGCGGCCGCGAAGAACGTCGTGACGTCACCGGTGATCACGTTGGCCACGGTGCCCATGGTGATGTGCGGAAGGGTCGTCCCCACCGCCTTGAAGGAACGGAGGAAGCCGTCCACGATGACCAGGACAGAACCCGTAGTGAATAGGAGGGCCGTCGCCACCAGGTTGTAGAACTGGCCGATGATCGGTGTCTGCTGCATGGAAAGTGGGTCGAGGGCCTGCGGGAGGTTGAGGCCGGAAAAGAGATCGATGAGGCTGCCGGCAGCCACGACTGCCGTGACGAAGAGCGAGACGATGAATCCGAGCACGAAGCCGATGGAGGCCTGTACCAGGACCTGAGCCAGGATCTGGCTGTCGCTCGACGGGAGGGTCTCGTGCTGCAGCGTGACGGCGGCCTCGACGGCAATGCCGAGCGAGATGCCGATCTTCGCCATGGCTGGGATCGACCTGTTGGCAAACGGCGGGCAGATCACGACCCAGGCTGAGGCACGGACAAGCGCCAGGACGAAGGCGACGGCGTAGGCGGGCGAGAACGGGAGGGTCATCCCGGCGCATTGACCATGGTGGGGATGGATCTGTACAGCTGCTCGGTGTAGGTGACCGCGTCGTTCAGCATCCAGTGGCCGCAGAACAAGAGGACCAGGCCGATGGCGACGACCTTGGGCAGAAAGGTGAGAGTGAACTCTTGAATTGAGGTCACCGCCTGGAAGAGCGACACCACCAGTCCCACGACCAGGCTCACCACGAGAACCGGTCCGGCAAGCTCGGCAATCAGGACGAGAGCCTGAGACGCCATGTGCAGCACTGTTGTGTCGTTCACGACCCCTCCTCCGTCCAAGAGTCGCCCCCGCGGCGCGTCAGGCCTTCGGCACACCTCATGAGTGGAAGGACTGGAGAAGGGAGCTGACGACCAGGGTCCACCCGTCGACGAGAACGAACAACAAAATCTTGAAGGGAAGGGAGATCAGCGTGGGCGGCAGCATGTACATGCCCATCGACATCATGATCGCCGACACCACGAGGTCGATGACCATGAAGGGGATGAAGATCATGAATCCCATGAGAAAGGCTGTCTCGATCTCCGACAGCACGAAAGCCGGAATGATGGTGGTCAACGGCAGCGACTGAGGCTTCTTTGCGTTCTCCTTGGCCGTCGAGGTAAAGAGTTCGAGGTCGTTGTCCCTTGTCTGCGCAAGCATCCAGTGCTTCAGCGGGACCTCGCCCCGGTCGATCGCCTGGGAGGCGGTGATCGTGCCCTTGTCGTAGGGCTGAATGGCGACGTGGTTGATCTGTGTGATCACGGGCCCCATGATGAACAGGGAAAGGATCAACGCCAACCCGGCGATGACCTGGTTGGGGGGGACCGTCTGAGTCCCGAGGGCGTTGCGCGTCAACGAGAGCACGATGAAGACCCGCGTGAACCCGGTGGTCAAAACGAGGATCGCCGGCGCGATGGCCAGCACCGTGATCACGATGATGATGAGAACTGCTGACGACGGGCTCTTCAGGCCGCTCACGTTCACATTGACGTTCGACGAAGCGGCGAGCAACGAAAGGGTCATGAGGACCTCAGAAGCTCAAGGAAATGTCCGGGCCAGATGCCCGGCGTCCAGCTCAGTGACGAACTGTCATCTCCCGTAGGCGTTCGAGAAAGGCATCCCATGCCTTGGGGGTGTCCACCCCGGTCGTTGCTGCCAGCCCTGGCAGCAACATCTCCCCATCGGAGTTCGAGGGGTCGCCGATCGCCGATGTCTCGCCGCCTGCGACCTCTCCGCCGAGAGCATCGGAGTTCGGATCGGCGTCGAGCAGCACACTGATCTGCTGGGGGGTCTGACCGACGACCACGATCCTCCCTGCCGCCCGGACCACCGCAATCGAACTGTGGCGCCCGAGGGAGCGCCGATCCATCACTTCGATCCTGCCCGCGTCAACGCCGCCCTGCGTCCATCGCCCGCGGCCCTTGGCCTGACGACCGCGGCCGAACTTCGAGAACAACCACAACAGCCCGAGGACCAGCCCCAGCGCCAGGATCATCCGTCCAAACTCGAGAATCAGCATCGCCGGGCCTAGCCGTCCTCGTCCGAGACGATCTCAGTGATGCGGACGCCGTACTCGTCGCCGACGTCCACCACCTCGCCGCGTGCGATCACCACTTCACGGTTGAGCACGATGTCCACCGGCGCACCGACGGCCCGATCCAGCTCAATGACGTCACCGGGCCTCAACTTGGCCAGGTCTCCAAAGGTCCGCCTGGTCTTGCCGATCCAGACGGAAACCTCGACGGTCACGCTGCGAAACTGGGCCTCGCGCACGGCCATCCTCCGACCGATGTCGATCTGGTCGTCGATGCCGGTTGGCAACGTGGGCGCGACGCCATCGGGGGACTGGACCGCCTCGTACTCTGACTGTCGGGCGTTGACGACCGGATCGCCTTCCGGCGTGCTGGTGTCTGCGAGGGTCATGGAAATACCTCCTCTGTGATGGCACAGGCCTTGCGCAGGCCCGAGCGGCCGATGGTGGCCCGCGCCACGAGTATTCCGTCGACACGCACCTCGAGCGGTCGGTCGGTCGGCAGCCCGAGATGCAGTTCGTCTCCCACGGCCAAGCTCATGAGGGCATCGGGCGTCGAATCGAAGGTCGGGAATTGAAGAACCAGATCGACGGGGACATCATGCAAACGGTGCCGGACATCGATGGCCTGGGAGGCGGCGACGCCCTCCCCCAGGTGACCCGGCCGGCTCCGCATCAGTTCGGCCAGCTGACGCAGCATCATGAACGGCAGGCACAGCACGATCTCACAATCCGGACGGTTGCCGAGGCTGAACGCCAGATGGGCGGCCAGGCACGTTTCGCTCGGCGATGCCACGGAGACGAACTGGATGTTCGCCTCCTGGGCCTCGAGAGCCGGCGAAGTCGGTTGGAGCCGCGCCAGCGTCTTCGCCAGCTCGTCGAGGACGCCCTCGGCCACCGGTGCCAGCAGTTCCTGTTCGATTTCGGTCAGGACTCCCTCGGCGTACTCCTCCTCCCCCGTGCCGGCGAGGCGGAGATCAACTACTGCGAGCGCCTCGGCGGTCGGGATTGCCAGGACGCCCTGGCCAGCCAACGGCGGCAGCGAGAACGTGAGGAAGTGCAAGCCGTTTCCGAGGCTGGTGGAGATTTCGCCCCAGGTCAACTGGTCCAGCGACTGCAGCGCCAGGACGCTCGGCTGCCGGAGCACCGTCGAGAGCCGCGCACTGGCGTGGCGAGCAAAGCTGTCGAGCATCACGCTCATCGCATGGAGATGCACGCGTTCGAGCGTCTCGGTCCGTCTGAAGTCATGGAGGCGCGCTTCGGTCTGAGTCGTGCTCATTGCGCTGCACTCGATCCGGGGGCCGACTGTCGGCTCACCACGATGTTGACCCGCCGATTCTCGGCCTGAGCCGTCGGCGAGGTGTTGGGCACGACCGGGTGGTATTGCCCGTACCCGATGGCCACCACGCGTGCCGGATCGACACCATCAATGGTGGTGAGGCGCTCGACTACCGTTGAGGACCGAGCCGCCGAAAGTGCCCAGTTGTCGGCGTAGGGCCCGCCGGTGATCGCCTGGTCGTCGGTGTAGCCGGCCACGTCGACGTTGTTCGGATATGCGTCGAGGACACGGCCGGACGTGTCGACGATTTCGTCGCCGAGCGGGGACAGATCTGCCGAGTCGGTCAAGAAGAACGTCGAGTCGGCCACCAGGCCCTCGACCAATCCGGACGCGTCGATGGTGAGCGTGACATCGCCCAGCAGGCCCTTCAGCGCCAGCGCATGGGAGAGGACCTGTTCGATCTGGCGGAGATGGTCCGAGGACGCCGACAACGGGGCCGGTCCTCGGCTGGGCACCGGGGTCGATCCGTGCGCCACCGAGGTGCCGACGAGCTTTACGTGGCTCACCGATTGCTGGAACTGACGGTATTTGGCTTGATTGATCTTCGAGAGGGCGAACAGGACGATGAAGAGGACCAGGAGCAGCGTGATCATGTCGGCGTAGGTCAGGAGCCACCGCTCTTGACTCATGTCGTGCTGTTCGGAGGCAGCCTCCCTTCCCACGCGGCTCGTCCGCCGCGGAACTGATCCCACCAATGTGCTCGGGTGCTGGCTCATGCCGCGGCCTCCGCTCCGATCAGCGGCGTCACGGGCGCCACGGCCTCTTCGGACCGCTCCGACGGCGGGAGAAAGGCGTAGAGGCGATCTTTCAGGTCCATGCTCGACACGTTCAGCTGCATGGTCAGCAACCCCTCGATGACCATCTCGCGATAGGTGATCTCCTCGTCGGAAAGCCGTCGGAGCCTGTTCGAGATCGGCAACCAGACCGCATTGGCCAGAAGGACGCCCCAGAGTGTCGCCGCGAAGGCCGAGGCGATCGCCGGTCCGAGCTTGCCCGGCTCCGAGAGCTGGCCCAGCACGCCGATGAGGCCGATCACCGTCCCGAGAATCCCGAAGGTCGGCGAATAGCCGGCCATGTCCGAGAAGAACTTGATAGAGGTGGTGTGGCGAGTCCGGAGCCCGACCACTTCCGCGCCAAGCAGCTCGTGCACCCGTTCGGGGTCCGACGTGGAGGTAATCACCTGGATCCCCATCTTGAGGAAGGCGTCATCTGTCTCGAGCTGCTCGAGCGCGAGCGGGTTCTGCCGCACCTCTCTGGCCATCGTGAGCAATGTGTCGATGGTGCCCTTCATGTCGGGTGGGCTACCCGGAACCATCACGAGCTTGGTGGCCTTGGGCACCGCGCGCAGCCGGCGCTTGTCGAAGCCCGCGATGGTGGCCCCCAGGCTGCCCCCCAGCACGAGGATGATGGCGGGGATCTTGATGAGGTCCGTCACCTGGCCGTGGTCGAGTGTCATGGAGGCGACGACTGCCACCAGCGCAACGATGATCCCAATCGGAGTCATGGCTGGCTTTGCAGGCGGGGGGAATCATCGGGCACGGAGCTCAGCACCGTCATCACATCCGGAGCACCAAGCGCGGCCGAAAGGAGCGCCGCCTTCTCGGACCTGATGCTGTCGTTGATGGTGTCGACCTGATCGCGGACGATCAGGTAGGTCCCGTTGGTCAGGTAGACGGCAGAATTGGCGCCTTGTTCCACGCGCTCCACGTGATCCTCGTTGAGGTACATGGTGGTCCCGTCGAGCTTCGACAAGGCGATCAACTCTCCCCCTTCCCAGACCGTGCTTCCTACCTTGAGTTACGGCCCGTCGCGGCGCAGAGTTGCGGGGGCTACCTCGGCATCACGACATCTGGACGAGCGACTGGAGGGCGGTCGAGGTGGAGTCCACGACCTTGGTGTTCGCCTGATACGCCGTCTGCGCCTCAATGAGGTCGGTCAGCTCGGTGGCCAGGTCGACGTTCGACCCCTCCACGGCACCTCCTTGGAGGGAACCGAGCCCATTCGTCCCGGGCTCACCCAGCTGGGCGCTGCCCGAAGCCGCCGTCGGGGTGTACTCGCCGTTCCCCAGGTCGTCCAACCCCTGCGGGTTGGCGAACTGCGCCAGCGCGATGGTCCCGAGTGTCTGGCTCTCACCGTTGGAGTACGTGCCCGTGATCGCTCCATTGGCTCCGATCGAATAAGAGTCGAGCGTGCCCGCGGCGTACCCGTCCTGGGAGGTGACGGCGATGGTCTGGTCCGAGGCGAACTGGGTGACGGCGTTCTCAGAGCCCGCGGCCGGGAAGTCGATTTTGGGCGCCGCGCCCGTCCAGGTGTAGTTGCTGGGCGGGGTGTCGATGGCCAGCGAGGTCGTGCCCGTGCCCACGGCTGCGCCGTTGATCGACGACAGTTGGCCATTCGCGCCGAAGACCACGGTCTGGGGCGCGGTCCACAGGGTGGTGGCTGCGCCGGGGACGGTCCCCTGCAGGCTCCAGGTATTGGCGGCGCCGGTCGGGGTGAAAGTCAGGTCCACCGGAACGGCGGTGCCCAGCGCGTCGTACATCGTCGTCGTGACGTTCACGGGCGTGGCCGAGCCGGCGGGAAGGTTGCCGCCGAGGTCGACGTTCTGCGTCTCTGCCGGCGCTTCGGCGGATCCCACAATGATGCTGAGCGGCCCCGGGGGTGACGTGGTCGGTTGGCCCGCCGCCCAGCCGAGTACCAGACCACCGCCCTGGGTGGCGAGGTTCCCGTTGGCGTCGATCTGCAGGTCGCCGTCCCGGGTGTAGAAGGTCTGGCCGTTCTGACTGACCACGAGGAAGCCGTTGCCCTCGATGGCCACGTCCGAGCTGACTCCCGTCTGGGTGACGGGGCCCTCCGAGAAGTCCGTGGCGATCGCCGACACCTCGGCGCCGGCACCCACCGCTGACGGGTTGGTGCTGGCCAGTGAGGAGCCGGACGCAGCACCGGCGGGCTGGAGCTGCTCGGTGAGCAGGTCCTGGAACTCGGCGGTCCCCGATTTGAATCCGTCCGTTTCCGAGTTGGCTATGTCATTGCCGATCGTGTCGAGATCGGTCTGCATGGTGTCGATGCCGGATGCTGCGGCACCAAGTGATCGGACGCTCATAGGTTGCTCCTTTTCGTGGTGGTCAGTCGGGATAGCGGTGGTCGTGGTCGATGGAGTCGGGCCGGAGCCTTGGGTCGGACGCGGTGTGAAGCCATGTCAGCTCGAGGAGTCGCCTTCGCCGATCTGCTCCACGTCCGAGAGGGAGATCGTGGCGTTGCCCACGTTGAGCAGCGGCCCCGATGCTGCCATTGGTCACACCGGTGACGAGTCCGGAGATCGTGTTCCCGGAGGCGCCGTTGGCGGTCACGGTCTTGCCGATCAGCCCGGCCGCCTCGTCCATTTGTGAGGCCGACGACACCGACGAGAGCTGCTCCACCTGTGAAAGTTGCGCGATCTGACTCATGAAGTCGGAGGACGAGGTCGGGTCGAGCGGGTTCTGGTACTTGAGCTCGTCGACGAGCAGGCTGAGGAACGTCGACGGGTCGAGCAGGCCGGCGGTGCCGAGACTGCTCGTGCTCGAGGTGCTCCCCTGGCTCGGATCGGTTACCGGTGAGATCGGACTGGTCATGGCTACTCCCTTGCGTGTGGCATTGCGTTCACAGGACGAGATGGATGCGGCCGGAGCCAGCGGTGCTCACTGGGACGGCCGCCAAGGAGATGTCGGGCGTCGCGTCGTCGGGGCGCGCACTTCCGGACCATCCGGCCTCGGCGGCTGCCCGACCGTCTCGGCCTCCGGGATCGCCCGATTGGCCCAGAGTGACGTGGACCTCGACGCCTCCTCCGGCCAGCTGTTCGTGCAGTGACGGAAGGGCGTCGGAGAGTGCGTCGAATCCACTGGAATGTTCCGGGGTCAAGGTGACGTGCAACACGTCACCTTGGAGGGAAAGGAGCGCCCGCACTTCACCGAGTTCGGGAGGGTGCAGACTGACCTGCACGCTGTAGTCCCCGCTCCCTCCGGCCAATGGGCGCGAGATGGAGGCGGCCAGGTCGCTGATGTCGACGTCCGTGGTCCCTCCCCCTGTATCGGGAAACTCGGCCGGTTCGAGATCCTCTTCTGCCGAGACAGCAGGGGTGCCAGATGTGTCCGTGGTCGCTGTGGAGAGGGCCGATGCCGCCGCAGCGGGCGTCGTTCCGTTCGCCAGGACGTGTACCGGTCCAGCGCGCAAGGCTGATTCGAACGAGGACCCGCGTTGCGTCACACCTCGCGCCGCGCCGCTTCCTTCTCCCGTCACGTCGCCGGGAGGAGCGTTGCGGGTGACGTCATCGCTGGGCGACCCGGCACCGGGAGCGTCGGGAAGCGGCACCGCCACATCCTTCGATGGACCTGAACCATCCTGATGAGGGACGAGCGTTGACAGCACGTCGTCACCGGCGAGAGCTTCGGTGGGGGCTGCCGGTACTGCGGGCCCGTCGGAAGTGGACGCGACCGCCGAGGTCGACGGCAGCGCCCGCTCCGGCACAGCGGGTGTCGCGGCTTTGGCGAGCGTGCCAGTGGCACCCGGATTCTGATCCGCGTCGTTGGCGGTGCCCACGGCCTGCTCCGGGGTGGAGCCCGAAATGCCGGTCCGGTCCGCTGTCCCATGGGGCGAGAGCGGGGCGACCCGGCAGCTCGCCGAACGTGGCCGTCACCTCGTTCGGAAGGTGCGGCCCGCCGTTGCGCTCTCTCTCGAGGGGAGCCCGCGGTGCGCGTCGCGGGCGTCTCCGGGGCGGTCGTCGTTGCGGTGTCGCTCTCCTCGTGTGCATTCGAAGGACTCTGTGAGCGCGCGGGCGGCGGAGCCGAGTCGGACGAACCGGCATGATCAGGAGACGAGGCCGACAACACTTCGGCGAAAGGCTGTGCAGCGTCCTGGGACGAGTCTCCGCCCGCGACCGGGGCCGACGACGGCATGTCCCCCGCGCCTTCGGCCGAGCAGACGAACGCTGTGGCGGCGGCACTCACGTGACCACCGTGCCGGACTGCCCGGAGAGCCCTGCGAGAGAGAGGACTGCGGGCACATACGCCTGGGTTTCGGCATACGGCGGGATGCCGCCGTAGCGCTCGACCGCCGATGATCCTGCGTCGTACGCGGCCAGCGCGTCCGAATAGGAGCCGAATTGGCGCGTGTAGCTGCCGAGCAGCTGAGCCGCCCCTTCGATCGACTGGGTCGGATTGGTCGGGTCGACGCCCATGCCCGCGGCCGTTGCCGGCATGAACTGGGCGATGCCCTCGGCCCCGGCGGAGCTGACTGCGCCCGGTTCGAACCTGCTCTCGTGGTACAGGAGGGCCGCGAGCAAGGAGGCGGGAATCCCGTTGGCCGCCGCGGCCTGCTGGATCGTCCCGGCGTAGGCCGCCGGGACGGCCACATTCCCCATCTGGGTCGGCGCGCCGGCGGTTGGGCTGGTCGGCGCGGGGGTGTCGAGTGCGCTCGCGCCCGGCAGCACGTGACGGATGGCGACGACCTGGTCGGCCGGCACCGCTTGGACCTGCACCGCCGTGCCCGTGTGGGGCGCGTCGATCATCTGGCCGTTGCCAACGTAGATCCCCACGTGCCCAGGCGAGCTCGCCGTGCCGTCCGAACCCGCGAAGAAGAGCAGGTCGCCGGGTTGGGCCGCGGACAGGCTGGCGACCGGTGTCCCGACATCGGCCTGCTCCTCGCTGGTCCTGGGCAAGGAAACCCCCAGCTGCCCGTAGACGTACTGGACGAGGCCGGAGCAGTCGAAGCCCGAGGGGCTCGTGCCGCCCCACACATAGGGCGTTCCCTCGAATTTCTCGGCCTCGGCCACCACGTCCGAGCCGGTCACACCGCCCGTCGCGGTGGGCACCCCAGCGGTCCCCGTAGCGGCAGCGCTCTGCCCCACTCCGGAGGCGCCATCGGGGGACGCCGTCAGGTCGCCGAGCGCAGCCACGAGCAGAGCGAGGAGGTCGGGCTCGCTGCCCGAGCTCCCGACGCCAGACGTCACGGCTTCGAGCGGATCGGAAGACGGGACCGAGGAGGTCAGCGGCGAGCCGAGCGCGGAAGAAAGGTCGTCGGCCGGCGGATCGGCATCGGCGGCGACGGCATCGGCGAACAGGTCGCTGGTCGTCCCCACCCCGGTCGCCTGGGCCAGGCTCGCGGCAAAGTCGTCCGCCGAGCCGCTTTCGCCGTCAATCGCAGGCGCAGACGCTGTACCGGCCTGTGGCACGCCGGGTGACTGCTGCAGTTCGGCCATGGTCTGCTCTATGTCGGCCAACGAGACCGGGCTGATGGTCATCGCCTGTGACCGTCCCCGGTCTGGCGCCCGGTGGAGAGGTCGTCGAGCGCGAGCGCTTCACTTCGCTCGAATTCAGTCCGCCACAGCTGCAAATGGCGCTCGTCCAGCCGCTCGAGCATTGCCGTGCGCTGCCGGGCGCTCCCCCAGACCTGCGTGGCCTGGCGTGCCGCCTCTCCGGCCTTCTCCTCCTCGTCGGCATTCTGGCGCACCGTCTCGGACATCCGGTCGGACTGCGCGTGGGTCCACTGCACCGCCCCGACCGTGAGCCGGCCCGCGGGGGCATCGAGACCGGCGAGCGCTCGGCGGGCGCGCGCCAGTTGCGCGCGTGCGCAGTGCAGGTCCCGCACTGCCACGGCCAATTGCTGGGCCGCAACCCGCTCCTGCAACTGGCGAACCCGGAGCACCGAGTCGAGACGGAAGCGGTAGGCCTTCACGAGTCGCCACTCTCTCCCGGGACGAGGTCGAGCAGCGCCGCCGTCGTGGACGGCAGCGAGCTGATGTCGCCAACCGGCTGACGAAGGAACGCATCGATGGACGGCCGGAGTTCCACCGCGCGGTCAACCAGCGGATTCGTGCCGGGAACGTAGGCATCGATCTCAATGAGGTCACGCGCGTCACGCCACGCTGCCAGTAGCTCGCGCACCTGCGCGCCCGCCCGCAGCACCGCCGTCGGAGCAATCGCAGGAGCCACACGCGAAATGGACTCGAGCACGTCGACAGCCGGATAGTGGTTGCCCTCCGCGAGCGACCGCGAGAGCCGGATGTGTCCGTCCAGGATCGATCGCGTGGTGTCGGCGATGGGCTCGTTGATGTCGTCCCCCTCGACCAAGACGGTGTAGAGACCGGTGATCGATCCCCGCTCACCCCGACCGCCACGTTCGAGGAGCCGCGGCAGCAGTCCGAAGACGCTCGGGGGATAACCCCGCGTTGCCGGTGGTTCTCCCGCCGCCAGCCCCACCTCGCGCTGCGCCATGGCAAACCGGGTGACGGAGTCCATCATCAGCACCACGTCGTCACCCCGGTCGCGGAACCACTCGGCGATCCGGGTGGCGGTGAACGCCGCTCTGATCCGGACCATGGCCGGCGCGTCCGAGGTGGCGACCACGACGACCGAACGGGCCATGCCTTCAGGGCCCAGGTCCCGCTCAATGAACTCGGCCACTTCACGGCCACGCTCCCCGATCAGCGCCACCACCGAGACCTTTGCCTGTGTGCCGCGCGCGATCATCGACAGGAGCGACGACTTGCCGACTCCCGAGCCGGCGAAGATGCCCAACCGCTGGCCCTTCCCGCACGGGATCAGGCCGTCGAGCACTCGCACCCCAAGGGGGAGCTGCTCGTCGACCAGCCCCCTCCGCAACGGGTGCGGTGGTCGCCCATCGACGCTGACCTCGAACCCCCGGAGAGGCGGTCCGCCGTCCATCGGACGGCCCAAGCCGTCCAGTACCCGCCCGAGGAGGCCGTCGCCCACAAGGATCGAGAGCGGCCGGCCGACAGGTGTCGCCGGCGTTCCGGCACGCAGCCCGGTGGTCTCCCCGAGCGCCACGCAGACCGACTTGCCGTCACGCAGGGCAACCACCTCGGCCTGCAGGGGCCCATCGTCGGAGAGGAGCAAGAGACCGTCGCCGACTGCGGCCGGTACTCCACTGATTTCGATGGACATGCCCACGACCTGGTCCACCCGTCCGTAGGCCTGCGGCCGGGCGGCGGCACGGGCCGGTCCGCACAGGGTGTCGAGCACGGTGGTCATCGTGAATCGCCTTCGGGCTGGCCGACAATGACAGCGCGCACTCTTTCGAGCGCCCGCGACAGCTGACTGTCGATGGTGGTGGACCCGATCTCCACCATGGCGCCTCCCGGTTCGACCGCCGGATCGGCGACCACCGTCAGCGGACGAGAGGGCGCGAGCCCGGCGATTTCCCCGACGGTGTCGGCGTCGTCCGGAGAGAGCCGCACGACCGCTGGAAGGGAGCTTTCGTCCAGGGCGAGCGCCCGGGCGACTGCATCGCGACCGGGATCGACGGCGAGCACCGACTCCCGACCGAACAAGGCCTCCAACAGCTCGAAGGCGAATCGGGGCACCGCGCTCTCGAGCTGGGCGGACCGCTCCTCGTAGGCCGCGCGCGCGGCGTCCACCGAGCGACGCAGGGCGCTGACGGCGTTGTCCACCCGAGCGACGCTGGCCCGCTCGTCTTCCCTGGCGGCCACCTCGGCATCTCGTTGCCCATCGGCGTAACCAGCCTCGTAGCCGCGGTCGACCGACACGCCCTCGACCAGGGCGCACGTCGACAAGGCGGCATAGTCGATCGGCCTTCCCGGGTCGAGCGGCCGGCGCCGAACCGAGAGACCCTGCCCCTCGAGGATCCGCGACCGTGCCGGCATGGCCACACCGGAAGCGGAGCCTCTTGGCGTCGTCACTGGACGACCTCGTCGTTACGGGCAATGACGATGACTCCCTCGGCATCGAGCTCGCGGGCAGTGCGCACGATCTCGGCCTGGGCCGCGTCGACTTGTGAAGTGCGGACGGCTCCCAGCACATCGAGCTCTTCGTCGAGCGTCTGTGCGCCCCGTTCGGTGAGGTTGCCTCGAATGTGGGCCATGGCCTCGGTGTCCAGCTGAGCTCCCTTGAGCGCGGTGGCCAGCGTCGACGTGGGTACGCGCCGCAGGATCTGCTGCAACGAGCGCGCGTCGAGTGCTATCACGTCGTCGAACGTGAACAGGCTTGCCCTGATCTGCTCGACGAGCTCACTGTCCTCGTCTTCGAGCTCCCCCAGTATCTGGCGCTCTGTCTGGCGGTCGGAATGGTTCAAGATCTCCGCGATGGCCGATGCGCCCCCGGCCACCGTCAGTGCCCCGACGGTGTGGAGGCTGCGCAGTTTGGCCTCAATGAGCGCCGTCGTCTGGCGCACCGCCGCCGGATCGACGCGCTCGAGTTGCGCGATCCGTCGCGCCACCTTGATCCGGAACTCACCGGGAAGCTCCGCCATGATGCGCGCCGCGTCCTCGGGTCGCATGTGCGCGAGCAGCACGGCGACCGTCTGTGGTTGTTGCTCGGCGAGAATACCGACCACCTGGCGAGGATCCGCGTGGGCCAGCACCGCCAGCGGGCCACTGGTGTTCTTGTTCTCGAGCTCTTCGAGCACCTCGTCGGCGCGGGCCTGTCCCAACCGCTCCTGGAGGAACTGGCGCGCCAGCGTGATTCCCCCCTGGCTGACCAGGGTCGATTCGTGGATCCGGTCGACAAGCTCGGCAAGGATCCCGACCACGGTGTCGGTGTCGAGCGCGGGCAGGTTGGCGAGCTCGGTGGTGAAGACGATGGCATCGGGATCCGACATTTCCTTCAGGATGGGCGTCGCCTTCTTGGGGCCCAGCTGCGCCAGCACGACCGCCACCTTCTGGCGGTTCGTCAGACGAACGGAGGGAGCGGCACGGTCCCCCGCCGGAGCCGCGGCGGTGACGGGGATCGGCTGGTCAGCGTCCCGATCCGTTCCAGGGGTGCTCGATGCGGTAGTGGTCATACCGGAAGCGCCCTTCCGCCGTCGACTTCTTCGCGCTCGTCCGCCCAACTCTTGAGGAGATGGGCGGCCTCTGCCGGCCGCTGCTCGACGAACTGGTTCACCTGCGCCAGGACGGCGTCGGACCCGAGCTGCAAGACCGGCGCCGCGGTATGGCGGGCATCTCTCCGGTCGGGTTCCGTTCCTCTTCTACCGGGATCATCGATGCCATCGGACCGAGTTCGCCCAGGGAGATCTCTTGGTACAGCGGCCGGCGGCGCTTGGCGGCCACCAGGGTGACGGCCACCATCGCTCCGATCAGGAGCAGGAGGCCGCCGATCTCGCCGGCGTGCTCGAAGCAGCTGGCGGTGTGCCGACGCAGAGGCGGCGCCGGCCGCGGCGCCCTGGGAGTTTCCGGAAGACGC
Organism: uncultured Acidimicrobiaceae bacterium; assembly: GCA_963744045.1. Lineage (GTDB taxonomy): Bacteria > Actinomycetota > Acidimicrobiia > Acidimicrobiales > RAAP-2 > Bog-473. Next base: position 350,268 of record CAVUSB010000001.1, on the reverse strand, counting down.
GAAGCGCATCGACGTGACGACCAGTTGGTCACCGTTGGCCGTGTTCAACCCCGCGGCGGCGGTCACCAGCGACCGCACCTGGGCCTGGTTGACCTTCTTGGAGGAATTGAGGAGCACGGCCACCGATGTCCGCTCGACCTGTCCAGGCGCCTGCTTCACCGTCTGCGTGACCTGCCCTACCGCGTTGGTGATTTGGGAACTGGTCGTCGAGTAGGTGCCGTTCCCTCCGGTCGTGGTCGGAGCCTGGCCCGAACCAAGGACACCCGACGGAGGCGTGCCGGTCCCGCTGTACGTGCTGTTCGATGTGTTCTGCCCGGTCGGGGCCGTCACCGGCTGACCCTGCGCATTCAGCTGGAGCCCGTTGGTGGTGGTCTGGCTCTGGTTGAAGTTGAGCAGAGCGTTGACCTGCACCGCGGCGTTGCCCTCGCCGACGACGCGGGCGAGGAGGGCTGTCAGAGAGGCCGCGAGCTGGGTGTCGTATGCATTGGTCTGCTGCGTGTTGGACGCGCCAGACGTCCCACCGGCATCGCCGGGCGCAGTGAGGACGTCACCGTGGTTGTCGACCACGGTGACGTTGGACGAACTCAACCCTGGGACCGACGACGCCGCCAGGTGGACGACCGCACTGACCTGACCCGAGGAGAGCACGGTGCCAGGCGCCAGGTTGACGAGGATGGACGCGGTCGTGGCCTGCTGCGTCCCCACGGCAAATTCGCTCTGCTGGGGCACTACGAGATTCACCTGCGCCGACTGCACCCCCTGGATGGAAGAAATGGTCTGTTCGAGCTGGCCTTCGAGCGCCTGCTGGTACTCCACCTGCTGGACGAATTCGGAAGTGGTGATGCCGCTCTTCTCGAGATTGGAGAACCCCACATTGCCGGCCTGGGGTAGACCCTGCTGGGCCAGGGCAACCCGTTCCTGGTCGACGTCGGCCGCGGGAACGAGAATGGTCGACCCTCCGTCCGCCAGCTGGTACGGAACCTTCTGGCTCGCCAGCTGCTGGGTGATGGCGCCGGCGTCCGACGACTGCAGATTCGTGAACAGGGGCTGGTAGGTCGGCTTGGACTCGGCGCCCATGAAGACCACGGCGGCGACGATGGCTCCCACCACAGCCAGAACGGTCATCACCTTCTGGCCCGTCGTGAAGCCGGCCAGGATGGACAGGGCGCGTCCGCGGGCCGAAGAGAGGGAATCGCGGGAAATCGGGACGAGCGCCATGGTCAGGCCGTCATGTCCATGATGGAGTTGAAGGCGGTCACCGCCTTGTCGCGAACCGCTGTCACCAACTGCGTCTCGAGATCGGCATCGGTGGAGGCCACCGTGACGTCAGCGATGCTGGCGTTGCCCGAGGCCGCCTGCAGCGAGAGATTGGTGGCGGCTTGCTGCGACGAGTCGAGCGAGTCGATGGCGTTACCGAGGACATTGGAGAAGGACGTGGACGACGGTCCGGAGGCGGCGGTCGCCGTTCCTGTCGCGGAGGCCGCGCTGCCCGACGCCGCTCCAGAAGCTGCAGAAGCTGCTTGCGACGTGCCGGCGGCGATCGCCGAGCTGATGGACGGGATGGCGGGGATCACGTCAGGCCTTGATGCTCAGGATGGACTGGTATGCACTGGTCGCATGCGACATGACGGCGGAGTTGGCCTGGTAGGAGGTCTGGGATTGGACGAGGTCCGTCATTTCGCTGCCGAGGTTGACCACCGGGAACTCGACGTCACCCTGTGCGTTCGCCACCGGGTCGGTCGGGTCGTACTCGAGCTGTCCTTGAGTCGGTCCCTGGACGACGGACTGGACGCGCACGCCGTACCCGTCCCCGGTGGACTGAGGGTCTCCTGGTTCGGCTTGTGCCGCCGCATCGACGTACTGGGCTTGATACACAGGCTGACCGGGCGTGACGCCGTCATTCATGTTGGCGACGTTGCCTCCGATGGTGTCGATCCAGGTCTGATCCACTGATGCTCCCGACCCGGCGATGTCAATTGCTTCCCACATGGCAGCTCCTATCCGGTGATGGCGTCCGAGAGAAGGGCGAACTGGTCGTCGAGCGCGTTGACGACCGTCTGGTTCTGCAGGTCGTTCTCCTGCATGAGGGTCATTTCGGTGGGGAGTGAGACGTTGTTGCCATTGGTGCCCGAACTGAGGCCCTCGGGGACGGGCTGGGCGGTCGCCTCGCCGCCGTTCGCCACGGCATTGGCCAGCGAGGACTGGAAGGTGACCTGATCGGCCTGGTAACCCGGGGTGTCGACGTTGGCGATGTTGTTGGCGATGGTCTGCTGCTGCTCGACGATGCTGTCGAGCGCGAACTGAAGGATGCCGATCGACTGGGTGGCGTCTGACATGGTGATCTCCTCGGCTCCGATCGGAGCGTCGGCCATCCTGGCCAGAAGCCGAGCAGTCCATGCTCAGGATCTATTACGACCCTGCCCTCTCGAGAGTTGCGGGGCGAGCGCCATTGGTGTCACACGCGCTGATCAACGAAATGCGATGCCGGGGGCGCCTGGGGCACCTGCGTCCGCCGGTACCTCTGCATGACGGAGAGACGGGTCGCCACCTCGAGCGCCAACTGGTCGTAGCCGGCCGCGAGGAGCTGGACGCGGCCCAGCAGCTCGTCCGGCGGGGACCCCGAAGGCCGAGGCGGTCCCGGCGGCCCGGGGTGGCCCGCCTCCACGGCAAGCCGCGTGCGGCGGAGGTGGTCACATGCCGCCTCCAGGTACTCAGCCCACTGGTCGGGGGCCATCGGCTCTTTCGGGATTGGTCACGGCCCGTTGCCAGGCTTCTCGGAGGGGGGCGATGATCCTTCCGCACTCTCGGACCATTTCGGCGTCCTTCCGCAGGTTGGCGTCGACCAGGTGCGAGAGCAAGAAGTCGTAGAGAGCGAGCAGATCGCGTCCCCCGGCGAACCCGTCCGGCTCGAGGCTGTGCTTGAGCATCCGGACGATGCGCTGGGCGTGCTGTAACCGCTCGTTGGTGGCGGCGTAGTCCTGAGCATCCAAGGAGACGCCGGCGATATCGACGTCGGCAGCCAGGCGGTCGTAGAGCATCACGAGGAGCTGCGGGCCGGGGGCCGTCTGAATGGCCTGGCTCCGGTACTTGGCGGCCAGGTTGGTCGGGGGAGGCATGCGTTCAACCCCCGCTGGTCGAGCTCGTGCTGCTGGAGTTCGAGGCAAGCGAGGAGGCCGAAGAGCTCGACGATGACGAGCCGCCGAAGGCCTCGTTGAGGAACGAGCTCTCGGACTGCAGGTGCGACAGCGTCGTCTCCATATTGGTGAACTCCGCCGTGAGGGCGGCCTGTTGGGTCGCGACCAGCTGCTGCTGCATGGAGATCTCGCTGCCCACCTGGGCAAGGGTTCCCTGGAGGCCGGCGATCGTGACCGGGATGATGCCGTTCGGTGCCAGGAGGGCGCCGGTGGCGATGTGGGCGAGCCCCTGGCCGAAGCCCGGCGCGTACGCCACGGTGCCCAGCGCGGTGGCCGAAGTGATGCCCGGCGTCGAGACCTGCAGGACGAGTCCGTTCGAGGGATCTCCAGTGTTGAACGAGCTGAGGAACTGACCCGAGCCCACCGCCGCCAGACCGTTGATGGTTCCGGCGACATCGGTTCCGGTGTAGGTCGAGCCGCCGGATGTCAGTCCCAGCTGGTCGGATCCCGAGGCAGCGACCTGGAACGAGGCGGCGGAACCGTACGCCGCCGATGCGAGTTGGAGCTGGTAGGCACCGGCGGAACCGACGATCGCCGCCGCGGCGTCGATGCCGGCGGCGGCGAGGGCCGCGTTCATGCCGTTCACGACATCGGCGATGGTCTCCCCCGCCGAGGCGGCGTACGTGGCGCTGGCTGACCCTCCGGTGACCGTGTAGGTCTCCGCCTGGGGCAGTGCAGAATTGAGCGAGGACCAGGTCGAGGAGCCGGTGTCCACGGCCTGTTGCGCCGACTGGCTGACCGATACCGCGTAACTCCCCGGGGACGTGTTGTCGTTGGCCCCCGCCACGGAGACCTGGCCGGCGTAGCCCGGCAGTGCTGGGGCGAAGGTCCCGCCCTCAGTGAACATCGCCTGGACGGCAGACGGGTTCTTTGCGTAGGCCGCCTCGAACGCCGCCTGGTTGAACGTCACCGTCCCTTGGCTCGTGATGGCCAAGCCCGCGGACTCCCCCGCCGTCCCGTCCGAGCCGGCGGCCGAATTCCCTACGGCCTCGCCGACAGCGGCGAGCACCTGCTGCGCCAAGCCGTTGAGCGAGGGATCTCCGTTGAGGGGGCCGGCTGTCTTGGTCTGCGTGTTGTAAGCCGTGTCCGTCGAAATGGTCGAGAGCAACTGGTTGGCGGCGCTCACCAGGGCTTGGACGTCGTCGGCCACACTCGAGCCGTCTGGAGACACGGTGATCGTCACCGGTGCTGCGCTCACCGAGACAAGGTTGATGCTGATGCCGGGCAGGAGGCCCGAAAGGTCGTTGGACTGCGAGGTCACCTGATATCCCCCCGTGCCGCCCACGGACACCACGGCGTTCTGGGCCGCGGTCGTCGTGAGGAGGGTCCCGAGCCCGGAGCCGGCGAACGCCTGGGCGTCCATGGTGGTGGACGAACCCGTTCCCGTACCGTTGGACGTGAGCTCGAGGGCGTAACTGTTGGTCCCGACCTGGAGTGCGTTGGCTGTGACACCGACACCGGCATTGTTGATGGCCGAGACCACCGACGTCAGAGAGCCGCCTCCGACAGAGACGTTGGCCGCCGTCATTGAGCCCGCGTCGAGTCCACCGGTGATCCCGAGGGTCACCGTTCCACCCGTACCCGAGTTGAGGACCACCGAGGTGGTCCCTGAACCGGCGATGTCGGACACCGTGGTCGGGGTCCCGTCCACGGTCACAACCCCGTCCGTACCGGCCACGGTCGAGCCCGCCGACAGCCCCAGGGCGGAGAGAGCCGATCCACCGGTGATCTGCAGGGACGCCGCAGAACCCTGCTGCGCCGTGGCGACGGAGAGCTCGCCGGACGAGGAGACGGACGCCGTGAGGCTGCCCCCGGAGGCCTGCTCCACCGCTTGGGCCAGTTGCGTGGGTGTGTAGGTTCCGGCGGCGAGCGTGAAGCTCTGCGCGGCGCCGTCAATCTCCACGTCGAGCTGATCGTTCGACGCGCCGATGATTGTACTGGCGGCGACCGTGGTGCTGCCCGACACGGTCGCGCCAGAAGACGACTGGGTGACCGCGATCGTGTGGCTGCCGGTGGCCAGGCCGGCACCTGCGTCCATGGACGTGATGCCCAGTGCAGCGCCGCCGGAACCGACGAGGACCGTGCCGGACGCGACGATGTCGTTGGGCGATGCCACCGTTCCCGCTGAGATCTGTGTCGATCCCACCGCGAGCTGATCGACCGCGAACGTGAGCGAACCCGTCTGGGTGCCCGAGCTCACGCTCGCGGTGGCAATGGACGAATTCGAGGACGCGGCGGCGAAGGCCTCGTTGAATGCCGCCGGATAGGCCAAGGCGTCGGCTGCCTGCTGGAGCGACAGCAGCTGGGTGTTGATTGCCTGATAGTCGGTGATCTTGGTGTTGATGGTCGATTGCTCGGTCTGCAGGTTGGTGAGCGGCTGCTCGTAGACCGCCATCTCCGCATTGATGATCGATTGTGTGTTCAGCCCGGAAACCAGGCCTGAGAAACTGACGGGCCCATTGACCATCTGTCTGTCCCCGCTCCCCTCGTACTGTCGAGTCTTGTCTCGGCGTCACGGGTGGAACCCCCGGACGGCGGCTGCCGCCCAGGGGTTCCCCTCCCGTGTCTCCTTCTTCGGATACCCCTCGGCTGGTGGCTACTGCAGCAGCTTCAGGGCCAAGCTCGGCAGTTGCTCGGCCTGGGCGAGGATCGCCACGCCCGACTGCTCGAGGATCTGGTCCGATGTGAAGGCTGCCGTCTCCTTCGCCACGTTGACGTCCACCAGGTTGGCGTGCGCCGACTCGATGTTCTGCTGTGCAGTGGTCAGGTTGGAGGCGAGAGCCTGAATCTGGTTCTGCGTGGCACCGACACCAGCGGCCTGACTGGCCACCGTGGAGATGGCGCTCTGCACCGCGGTCATGGCTGCCTCGGCAGCGGCCACCGTACCGATGCTGACGGCCGTCGTGTTGACGGCGAGCGCCGTCGACGTCGCAGCAGCGATGGTGACGACCACCTGGTCGTTGGCGCTGTCGTAGGGACCGACCTGGAAGGTCTCTCCTGCGTAGGTGCCACCGAGCAGCGGCGTGGTGCCGTAAGTCGTGCTGGTGGCGATCTGATCCAGCTCGGCCTGCAGCGACGCAAACTCGGACTGGGCCGCAGCACTGGTGCTGGAGTCCTGCACACCACCATTGGCCGCTTCCGTGGCCAGGGTGTTCATGGTCTGGAGCACCGACGCCTCCTGGTTGAGGGCGCCTTGCGCTGTCTGGAGCACCGACACGGCGTCCTGGGCGTTGCTGATCGATTGCCCGTACCCGTTGGACTCTTCCTGCAGGTACTGACCGACCAGGTACCCGGCCGGGTCGTCAGCAGCGGTCTGGATCTGCAAACCCGAAGAGAGCTTGTTGACCGCCGAAGACAGCATGTCGCTGGTGGCATCGAGGTTGTTGTAAGCCTCGACTGCCGTTGAGTTGTCGTTGATGAGAATGCCCGACATTGTTTTGTCCTCCTGATGACTATTGCCCTCCCGGTTCGGGGAGGGGGAGCGTCCTTGCTCCGTTTCCTTTAACGTCCCGGCGGGGCGGCGAGTTCAGATGCCCACGGCCCGCGGATCGCAGAACCCATTCCCGGTCGACAGTGCGCTCCCTACCAGCAACGGGAAACGAGGCGCCGAGTCGATCAGGGTTGGGCTTCCGCCTGCCGGCACGGCAACGGGTTTTGCATTATTTGGCTATACGCGCACGCCACGCTGTCGATAACGATCAGTGTCACGCCCGCCGCATCGGGCGGGGTAGGGGGGAAGAGCAATTCCATGTCGTTAGTCCGCGAGGTTCTCGTGGGTAGCCAAGAATCAGACGGCGGCCCGAGCGACCTTCGAAGCGCCGCAGACGCTCTGTGGGCCCAGTACTGGCAGGACCGCTCTCGAGAGCACCGGAACCACCTGGTTCTCTTTTATGCCCCGCTGGTCACCATTGTGGCCAAGCGCTTCGCCCGCCGCTCCCGTTCGGCGGACGGGGTCGAGGAGCTCTGTTCCTTCGGGACCTTCGGTTTGATCGACGCCATTGAGCGCTGGGACGCTTCGGCCGGCTTCCAATTCGCCACGTACGCGACAAGGCGGATCCAGGGCGCCATCATCGACGAGCTCCGGCACGAGGACTTCCTGCCCAAGCGTCTCCGCGCCAGGGTCCAGGTGTTCCACGCCACGCGTGACGACCTGGAGTCCACGCTCAAACGGACGCCGACCATCCGGGAAATCGCTGCCGAACTGGGCGTCGACGTCGCCGAGGCCATCAGCCTGCGCGACGAGGCCACTGCACTGACGCACCTGTCTCCATTGACCGAAGGGAATGCGGCTTCGGAAGGCAGGATCCTCGCTTCTGCCACCTCGGATCGCTCGCCGACCGAGGGAGCCGAGCTGGCAGCGATGAACGATTCGGTCAAGGCTGCGCTGCAGCGCCTGACCGAGCGCCAGCGAATGGCGTTGGTGCTGTATTTCTTGGAAGGACTGGCCAAGAGCGAGATCGCGGACATCCTCGGGGTGGGTCGGCCACGAGTCACCCAGCTGGTGCAGCAGGGCCTGCACAATCTCCGCATCGAACTCGGGGTCGACCGGCCGTCGGACATCGAAGAGCTCTTGCCCGACCCATCGCTTCGGTGAGGCAAGCGCTGCGCGTTGGTCAGCGTCGCCTTCCTGCGTGATCGCGCACTCTGGCGGTAGCGACCCGGTGGCTGCGCCGTCCGGCGTGGAGATGAGTGTCGATGTCGTCCAACCGGGCGTGCACGGCAGCGATGGCCGCTGATGGAGCGAAGCGGCGAACGGCCACCCGGCGGGCGCGCCGAATCTTGGCGGCGGTGACGTCTGGATCACTCACCACTGATCGCAAGAGGGAACTGGCGTGCGCCAGATCCGGCTCGGCCCACGATGCGCCCGACGGGTAGCGGTACTCGTCGGCCGAAACCGCCACGGTTTCGGACGGGACCAGACCACTGTCCCGGTCGGTCTGGAACTCCAGGCACTCCGGAGTCGCAGTGACCACCGTGAACGTTCCCCACGACATCGCTTTGGTCACGGACCCGAGACCGCCGTCGGCCCGGTGGAGCGAGAGGTAGCAGTCGGCGCACGCCAAAAGGCGGTCTCGCTCAGTGGTGGACAGGTGGCGTCGTATCGTCACATCGGGTCGCCCGTCGGCCAGGCCGACGAGCAGAGCGTGCTCCCGGGGGTACCTGTCGGCGTGGCGGGCGTCGATGACAAGGTGATGGCCGTCCTGTGGCGAGAAGGCTTCGAGGTACGCCTTCAGGGCTCCCAGCGGGTTCTGCCGGGCGAACCCATTGTCGAAGTCGACGCTGCATGCGAAGACGAAGCCGTCCGGGAGCCCGAGTGCAGCGCGGTGCTGCCCGGTGGGCTCCCCCCCGACCGGGATTGGGATGCAATGGACAGGCCCCCCGAACACCGCGGCGGCGCTCTCCCGACCCCTCGAGGTAGGGGTCCACACCTCGTGCACCATGCGAGCGGCGTCGGCCATGGACGACGACGGTGCCTGCAGATCCCACACCCAGAGCCCGATTGTGTAGCGATCGTGGAACAAGCCCGGACCACAGTCGAGGACAAAGTCGGTCATTTGATCCGGATGCAACACGAGCAGGTTCACATCGAAGGGGAAGTCCGATGGTCCGCGATGTGACCACGCCGACCCTCGGTCTCTGTCGTCCCGGTGGTAGGAGGTCGTCGATATCGGGACGTCTCCCGCACCGAGCGCGCCCGCCAGACGGCGGGCGACGTCGGCCTCGACGCTTGTGCCCTCGAAGGGGCCGACGATGTTCAGGCCCCCTCGCTCTGTTGTCGGCGCGGCACGCAGCACCGCAGCCATATTCTTGCGGGTCGGCTGCGGAGAGGTCGAGCTCCCTTTGGCCGGCGGGGAGGGAGCTGCAGCCGGACACCTCGTGGCCTTGCTGGCCCCCGTCGCCGCAACCTCCGCCGTCGGCTGTGTCGCGCCCGCCAGCGCCTCGATCAGAGTCGGAGCGAGCCGGCGGATCTCCTCTTCAGACGCGAGCCTGGCGGTCGGATTGAGCTCGTCGAGCGCTGCCCGGGCGATGTCGAGGGCGCTCTCATCGTGAAACGATCCATAGAGCGCAGCCGCGGCACGTACCCGGACCACGGGATCGATCCCGGCATCGAGACCTATGGCCAGCAGCGGGCAGGACGTGGCGAGGCCGCGCTGGCGCAGTCGGGCGGACCAGACCAGCGCACGAGCCAGGGGGAGCCGGGGCGCAACACTGGCCGCCGCAGCAAGGGGTTCGAGGCGGTCGGGGAATCTGGCCCAGGCCCCGTCCAACAGAACATCTGCCAGGAGTGGTGGCTGACGGAGGACCCGACCGAGCATCGGGACGAGGTCCTCGGCGCACAGGGCTGCCGTGATCTCCGCCGGGGAGCGTTCGGCTTGCAGCAGCCAGTGCACCAGTTCCCCGACGTCGGCCTCGAGCACGCCGGCGGATCTGATGGCATGGAGCACGACGTCCGCAGCCTCGCCAAAGCGGCCGAGCGATGCCAGGGCCTCGCCCCGGATGGCCGCCACCACGTGCGGCCCGTACTCCATGCCGTCGTCGTCTCGTCCTCGGCTCGGGATCCGGGCCAGGATCGCCAGCCCTTCTTCGGTCTCCCCCATGGCAAGTCGCGTTCTTCCCTCGGCGAGGTCGGCCGCAACCTGGCTTCGTGACAGTCGCCGGAGTTCCTGCAGCCGGGCAAGCGCCTCCTCGAAGCGCCCCATCCGCCCGAGGATGTACACCAGGTTGGTCACTGCCAAGCGCCGTGTGATCGTGTCGGCGGCAGAGTCGGCGGCCTCGGAGAGACGTCCCACGGCTGCCTCGCTCTGCCCAGCGGATTCGAGCGCCCTGCCGAGGTTCATCAAGGCATAGGAACGATCCACCTCTCCGTCGTCGAGTCCAGCAAGGGCAAGCTCGAGGTTGCGGTCGGCCTTGTTTCGGTTGTCGAAGACCTCGGCGACGTAGCCGTGATGGATCAACCGCGCGCCCGACAGGTAGGCAGTGCGCAAAGGGCGGGCGGGATCGTCGGCGGCTACAACCTGCTCGTGCAGCCGATGGCGCCACGTCATCGAACGCCGCCGGAACATCCGGATCGCAGTGTGGACGGAGCGCGGATTGCCAGGCCCGTGCAGGTTCTCGATCGCCACGAGATAGGCCTCGACATCCGATTGAGGCACGGTGAGCTGGCCTCGCAGGAGGTCAGGATGGGTTTGCAGTCGCTCGTCGGCGTCGATGGACAGCACCCACTCCCCGGTGGCGTGCTGCAGTGCGGCATTCCGGGCCACCGCAAAGGAGTCCTCCCATTTCCCCTCTATGACCGTGGCGCCCGCGTCGCGCGCGATCTGCACCGTGCGGTCGATTGAGCCGGTGTCGTAGACCACGATCTCGTCGACGGCGTCGCGGACCGATTCCAAGCAGGCCCCCAGCATCTGCTCCTCGTTCTTCACGATGAGGCATGCCGTCAACAGGACAGGCTTCCGTAGCGCGTCGGCACCCCACTTTGCCTCGAATCGAACGCGGTTCTCGACCTGGGTCACCCGCCAGTCGATGTCATTGGCGTCGAACGAGGCATGACCCCGGTGGTGGACGAACGATCCGTGCGCAATGAGGAGCCGAAGCTTGCTCTTGTGCAACCGGCGGCACAGGTCGTCATCCTCGAATCCGCCGATCTCGAACCGCTCGTCGAAGCCTCCGAGAGCCTGGAACGAAGAGGTTCGCACGGCGAGACAGAATCCGATGAGCCGTCGTGCCTCTGATGTCTGCCCCAGGTGGCTCGTCCGCCACGATTCGGCGAATTCGAGGAAGGCACGAGGGTCCTCCTGAGGGTCGGGGACGGCCATGGCCTGCTGCCTCCCCGAGACGTTGTCCGAGCGCGGTCCTACGGCGCCGACGTCCTCCATTTCGAACGGTGCGAGGAGTTCGTCCAGCCAGCCGGAGGGAACGACGGTGTCGCTGTTCAGGAAGACGACGACGCCTCCCCGAGCCCGGGCCGCCCCCTGGTTGCATCCTCGGGCGAATCCCTGGTTCTCGTCATTGGCGACGACCTCGAGCCATCCATAGGTGCCCAAGGATTCTCTGGTGCCATCAGTCGAGCCGTTGTCCACCACCACGACCCGGTCCTCCGCTCCCAGGGTCGGACGGAGCGACAAGAGGCAGCGTTCGGTGTGCTCCCAGGCGTTCCAGGCGGGAATCACGATGGTGGCGACCGGCCTTTTGACCCCCGACCGGCGGGCAATGGGGGTAGCGTTGAACCCGTCCGCCATCGGTTGCACGTGGCGCATAGCGGGTACAACGTCCCAAAGAGCAACGGAATTGAGGGGCGTGGGTGAGGGGCGAGCAATTGGCGTGAGCAACAGGCGTAGGAACAGGGGCGGACGAGCGTTGTCGTGTCGATGCTGCTGACGCTGACGGACGTCGATCAATTATTGGACAACACGGCGGAGCTCGACTCGTCGACGCCTGCGCCCCGACTCCGAGGCGGCAGAGACGATCTCGTGCATGTCGCCGTCCTGCTGTCGTACGCCCGTCACGTTCTCTCGGTCGACATCGGAGTGCTGGAGGCCATGGCGGCGGCAACGGCAGATGACCTGCAAGAAGTTGTCGACAACATGCCGGGTGTGCTCGAAGCAGCCTCAATCGGCGGGGGATGGTCGTTGTCTCCCGACGCGCCCGCCACGACGGAATCAGCGCGACAAGCGGTCGCGGGCGCGGCCGACGGCCTGATGCCGGCGCACGCCGAACTGGCCCGTCTCGACCCTCGCTCGCCCGAAGCGGTACGGGAAACACTCCGCGAAGTCGAGGTCCAGGTATCTATGGTTTCCGAGCGCCGCGAGCTGGTCGAGAAGAGGGTGCGCGAGGTGCAGGCCCTCCTGGTGGAGCAATACAAGCGCGGGGACGCCGATCCCGACGATTGGCTTCGCTAGAGCCGGAGGCCGCGGCTACTCGGCAGCGGGCACCCTGCGTTCCTTTCCCGCCCACACGACCCTTGACGCCTTGGATCTCCGCTCTTTGGCCGCCCGACTGAACCGGTGCTCGGCACCCTGCGGGGTAATGCCCCCGACTGACTCGCCGATCTGGCGCCAGCTGGCTCCGTGCTCTCGCGCCACCTCGGCCGCCTCGTGACACAGGCGGTCAGCGGAGCCTCGCAGGATGTTTGCGAAGCGCAACGTCGTCAAGGCGCCGTCGGGCTCGTCCGCTACCCCGATGACGGCCTGCTCTCGGCCGCTCTCGAGCAGCGTGGCCACCAATACCTCTAGGTCCGTACTGTCAGTCGGCATCGGACCAGCGTACCCGGACTGGGAGAAGGATTCAACCATGTGTTGACAACCATGTGTTGACAACCATGTGTTGAAGGTCTAGTCTTCAACACATGGTTGAAACCCGTACGAACGAACCCCATTCGGCAGCATTTTCGGACGCGGGCCGCACATCGCTGCGGAACCGAGCGGCCAGGGGCATCAGGTCGATGCGGACGAAGCGCAGTCGCGGGGCAGTTGTCGGGGTGGTGGCGATAGCCCTGGCCTCCGGGGCCATGGCCATGAGCACTTCTGGCGGCGCCCGGTCCGAGGCGGCCACGTCAGCGCCCCACCCCGCCGCGACGTCAGCCGCCAATGCTCCGACAGCCAAGAAGGTCTCGCCACCGGTCGTCGCGGCGGATTCGGTCACTCCCGTCGCTCCCACCACCACGCCAACGACGCAGGCGGTGGTCGCCCCCACCCCGACCACCACTCCGACGACGCAGGCGGCAGTGCCGGCTCCCACTCCTGCCGCCGTCACGCCCCCCGCAGACCCAGCCATCGCAACCTTGGTGGCTCAGGTGGAGGCGTCGGGGATCGACCCTGGATCCAACTGGAGCTGGAGCATGGGCGATACGGCGACACACTGCGCCGCCATGTCGGGCGCAGGCACCGGATGCACATACGGGACTGGAGGGCAGGAGTTCACCATTTTCGCCGGTTCGCCCAACCTCGCTCTGGTGGCCCACGAGCTCGCGAACGCTGAAACGCAGAACGATGCTGTGCCGACCCTGATGAACGAGGTGGCGAGCGCAGAGGGTGGGACTTCGTGGTCCCCCACCGACGCTGTGGCGTCCTGCCTGGTCGAGCAGTACATGGGGTTCGAGGACGACGCGGCGGGAACCTGGCAGTGCTCGGCGGCGTTGGCTGCTGAAGTCGCTGCACACATCCACGACGGAAGCTGAGCTCCGCCGGCGTGCGACCGAACACCCAGCATGCTCGCGGGCTCTGCTCACGAGCGAGACGCCGCCTGGGCCAATGCCCTTGGTCTAGGTGGCGCTGACGAAGGACGAGTAGACGACGATGTTCGAGAGGTAATGGCCGGTTTGGGGGTCGAATGTGCCTCCGCAGGTGACCAACTGGAGTTCGCTCGAACCGTTGGAGCCGTACACCTGCTGGTCAGGGAACTGTGTCTTCTGGTACGTCGCCACAGATGTCACCTTGAAGGTGGCGACGACGCCATCGGCCAGGTTCACAGTGATCTGATCGCCGGGCTGCAGAGTCCGTAGTTGGAAGAACACTCCGGGTCCCTGATAGGAGTCCACGTGCCCCAACATGACGGCCGAACCAAGCTGCCCTGGGGACGGTCCTGGCGCGAACCATCCTGGCGCCTGCACATTCGTCGGCACCTCGACGGTGCCGTTGGCGTTCAGGCCCAGTTGGGTGACCCATACGGCGAGGCCGATGGCCGGGATCCGAACTGCAATCGGCACGCTGCGTGCGACGGCGGCGGGCGCGGCGACGGTCGGTGTCGTCACGGCCTGCGCATGCGACGTCGGGGCCCGAGCGGTTGACACAGGCCGTTGCGGGACCGGGCCGGCCAGGGGATGACGGTGTTGTTGGAGTCCGGCAATCAAGCACGCTGAACCCGCGAGAATGAGCAGTACGGTCAGTACCAGCAACGATCTCGCGACGTGCCTGTTGCCCCAACGAAGGGCTCGCCCCATGCCTCGCCCAGGGACTACGAGGGGTGGCTCTGGCGTGACGAATCTGCCAATGCGCGCCGGCGACGAAGGGCCAGGACCATTGTCAGCCCCGCGGCCGACAACGCGACGCCACCCACGTACACGAGGTCTGGGCTCGTCGAGAGAGAGGCGCCACCGAACCCGGTTTGCGGGGCTCCCGTCGGAATGACCGACCTGACAGTGCCGGTCGCACCGCCGGCTCCGCTCGCCGTGCCGGTCGAACCACCCGCTCCGACCGCTCCCCCGCTCCCGCCGGCGAGTCCACCTGCCGCCGCGCCTGCGGCGCCGGTCCCACCGGTCCCACCGGTCCCACCGGTGCCGCTTGCGCCCGGCGTCGTGGCGGTCGATGCCGAAGTGAACACGTCAGCCACCGTGGCCATGCAGGTCGCGGCGCTTCCGCCACCGTTCGAGGTGCCATTGCACTGGTTGATGGTCACCGGCAGGGCCGAATCGGCGCCCGTCACTGTGCAACCCACGGCCGGCTCTCCGGCATAGGTGCCACCGCCGTTCGAGGAACCGTTGCATTGTGTGACCGTCGCGTTGGTGGTGCTGCCGAGCGGGGTGCACGCTTGAGTGCTGCCACCACCACCCGCCGATCCGATGCACTGATTCACGGAGACGCCCGATTCGGGCGTTCCCGGCGGGACGTGGTTGGTGACGGTGACGTTGCAGTACACATTGCTGCCGGCACCGTTGACGATCCCGTTGCACTGGTTCACCGATGTGACGAGCTGCGTCGAGCTGGTGGTCTTTATGACGGGACCCAGGTTCAGCGGGCACGAGGGATAGACGACCCCGGCCGCGGCCAAGCATGCGCTGGTGGTCACCGTCGAGATCGTCGCGCCGGACGAGCTGGTGTAGTTGTCCACAGTGACGTTGCACGTGACCTGGTACCCGATACCGGTCGGAAAGTCCGGCGGGTTGCACTGGCTCACGGCGGGAGCCCCGGATGCTGCCGAGGCAGGTACCGCGGTGACGGCACCGAGCGCCAGGAATGAAATGGATCCAACGGCGGTGACGACCACGGTCACGAGTGCCGTCGACCAGCGGCGGCCGCTCCTGCCTCTGGCCACGGTCCGGTGCGAAGCTTCCCCCGTCATTGCATCAGAGCGATTCGCTCCGAACCGAACAGCGGCTCGGAACTTCCTCGCGATACCTCGGTAGCCAGACTTCTGCACAGCACACATCCTCACCAGCCGTCCAGAGGCAGCCGCTTGTTAATATGAGTAGTACTCGTCCTGAATCTCAATACTTGTAATCTTTTTCCGCAGAAATTTTTCATTTATTGTGGCTACCTGGAATTTCCTGACCAACCACGGACGGGCATTGCTGTGCATCGCCCACAACCCCGACGTACGCATACGCGACATTGCGGCCAGCCTGGGCATCACCGAGCGCCGAGCTCACGGGATCGTGACCGACCTCACCCTCGCCGGCTACCTCATCAAGACGAAGGACGGCAGGCGGAATCGCTACGAGATCCAATCGCACCTCCCTATCCCCGAGCCCACCGCCCGTGAACGGGCGATCGGGGAGGTCCTCGATCTCCTGGCCGGTCGGGTCGTGCCCGGCGACTAGGGGCCGTCCGGGGTCCGGCGACTCAGGCCAGATGCTGCGCGACCGCCACCATCTCATCAGCCAGTTCCCCGAGAGTCTCTTCGCTGATGAGGTACGGGGTGTAGAAGCCCACCCGATCGACGCGATCTCCGAATCGATCAGCAATGTCGGAGACCACATCTTTGGGTGAGCCCATCGCAGTGAGTGCGGCGAGCATGCCGTCATCGATCAGGCCCGGCATCTCTTCCCATCGTCCCGACTTGGAGAGCGCGTTGAGCTCTGGTTGCAGCGATTCCCAGCCCTCGGACTCGAGGACCGGGCGGTATGCCGGTGTCGATGCGTAGAAGGCAACGAGCCACCGGCCAGCGACCCGGGCCGCTTCCATCTCCTCCTCGCCCCTCCCGCAACAGACAATGACCTCGCCGGTCACCGTGAGCGACGAACGACTGCGGCCGCCCCGTTCGAGTCCTTCCTCAATGGCCGGGAGACTGCGCCCGGCGAAGTGCGTCGCGGTGTTGAAGGGCATCACGAACACCGCGTCACCCAGTTCGGCCGCCAGCCGCAGCATTTGCGGTCCGAGCCCGCCGAGAGCGATGGGTGGGGGGCCGTGGGGGTTCGGCCCGGGGTTGAAGAGGGGGGGCATGAGAGTGTGCGACCAGAATTCACCCCGGAAGTCCAGCGGTTCCCCGGTCTCCCAGGTGGCGAAGATGGCGCGCAAGGCGCCGACCACCTCCCGCATACGTGCGACGGGGCGATCGAATGAGGCGCCGTACCGCTTCTCCACCTGTGCCCGAATCTGCGAACCGAGACCCAGTGTGAACCGCCCGCCGGAAAGCAACTGAAGGTCGTAGGCCTGGTGAGCGAGCTGCACCGGATTGCGCGGGAACGCGATGGCGACGTTGGTTGCGAGCTGAAGACTCTTCGTCGCACCCGCAGCCAGGATCAGCGGGGTGAACACATCGTGAGGACCCTCGAAGGTGAATGCGCCATCTACTCCGAGCTGCTCGAGTCGGCGGGCGTGGGCGGGAGCATCTTCGAGCCCTGCCAGCATGGTGTCGAACTTCACGAGAACCTCCAGTCGGCCTCCAGCATGCCCGCTGGCGCAACCGGCGCCTCGTTGGCGTCGACGAGCAGCCGGCGCAGGGCCGCGGTCGGGCGTGCACGGCCGATCGGACTAAAGCTCGAATGTCTCGCCCGGTCGGCGATGGATGGTGAGTGCCGCCACCACGGCGCCGGCGAGGATGAGGCAGCCGGACAGGAGCAGTGCCTCATGGAGTCCGGACCCGAACGCGTTGTAGGCAGCATTGACGACCTTCGTGGCGATTTTCGAGACAGCCGCGTTCTTGCTGTGCTCAGCGCTGCTGGCGGCTCCGCCCTGCGAGGCGCCACCGGTCTGGATCGCGTGCTCCACCAGGCTCTGAAAGTTCGGCGGGATCCCGATGGCCTTCAGCCTGGCCGCAAGGTCGCCCGTGAGCTTGGCGTTGACGATGGACCCCAAGATGGCCACGCCGAACACCGCGCCCATCTCCCTACTCGTGTTGGTCGCCGAGGCCGCCATACCCGAGCGCTCCGGAGGCACCACGGTGAGCGGGACCGACGTCACGGGTACCAGCAACATGCCGATGCCGACGCCCGCCAAGGGCAGGACCCAGCCCAACGTTCCGAAGTCGACCGTCGGGGAGAGCACGGCATTGGCCACGAGGATGCCCGCACCGGCCAGCAGGCATCCGAAGACCATCGGCCAGCGCGGGCCGACCCGCGCCACGAGCGGCCCAGTGAGGGCGGAGGCGATGATGAGTCCCGCCGCCATCGGGAGGAAATCCACCGCCGTCTGATAGGCCGACGCGTTGGCAACGACTTGGAGGTACAGCGCGGTGAAGAAGAAGATCGAGAAGGTACCGAAGTACGCAACGAACGCGACGAAGTTGGAACCGGCAAAAGGCGGCAGTCGGAACATCGACAGGTCGAGCATGGGGCTCTTGACCCTCTTCTCCGTGATGACGAACGCAATGCCGGAGACACCGCACGCGACAAAGAGCGCCAAGATCCACGGAGCCGTGTAACCCGACGTCTCTCCCTGGATCACGGCGAACGAGATACAGGCAAGGAACGCCGCGCCGAATATGAACCCCAACACGTCGATACGGCGCCCTTGACGGTCCGACGTTTCGGGGACAGCCACGGCCGCCAAGACGAACGCCACGACGCCAAACCCCAGGTTGAACCAGAAGATCGCACGCCAACTCGAGAAGCCAACGAGGAAGCCCCCGATAACGGGGCCCAGTGCCAGGGCGAGGCCCGATACCGCTGCCCAGATGCCCAAGGCATCGGCACGTGTCTCCCGATCGGGGTAGACGTGCCGGATGATGGACAAGGTCCCGGGCTCGCTGGCGGCGGCACCGATCCCCATGATGACGCGGCCGGCGATCAGCCAATCGACGTTGCCCGCCGTCGCGCCGACGACCGAGCCGGCACAGAAGATGGCGACCCCCACGAGCATGACGCGCTTGCGCCCGAAGATGTCTCCGAGCATTCCGGCCACCAGCATGAAGCTGGCGAACGTCAGCGCATATCCGTTGACCACCCATTGCAGCGACGTGACCCCCGCGTGCAGGTCGCTCTGGACGTCGGCCAGGCCGACACTGACGATGGTGTTGTCCAGGAAGGTGAGAAAGAGGACCCCGCACAAGGTGGCGAGCGCAAGGGCCTGGGCGGCCGAACCGAGCCCTCCCTGCTTGATAGTGAATCCGGGCGGCGCGCCCTCGCTTCCGGGGGAGCCTTCCGCCCCCTGGGTCAGCAAGGTGAGCTTCCCTCGAGCAGTCGGGACCCCGCCGTACCGGCCTGACGCGTCATGTGCACGAGTTTTGCCTACCCACAGGGCGGGTAGGGGAATCCCCGGTGGGATGCCGCCACGGGAGGACAAGAAGCGCTTCCTCGACCTGGCACCCCCGGACGTGCCCGTGGACTCGGTGAGGTTTGGAGGACCGTCGGTGGGTTTCGGTACAGCAGATCAAGCGCTCCTCCCGTGAACGACTCCGATGATCTGGCTCCTTTCTTCGACCTGGTCGACTACCCGTACTTCGTGATCACGGTCAGGGCACCCGACGCCGACATGAGCGGCTGCCTCGCCGGGTTCGTGACCCAATGCAGCATCAATCCTCCGAACTTCCTCGTCTGCATCTCGAAGGTGAACCACACCTTTGGTGTCGCCGAGCGCGCCGCGGGGATGGGCGTCCACCTGCTCGGCGAGGATCAGGTCGACCTGGCCCGCCTCTTCGGCGAAGAGACCGGTGACCTGGTCGACAAGTTCGCCTCGGTCGACTGGCGGCTCGGCTCCACCGGGGCGCCCTTGTTGGTGGACGCCGCGGTCAGCATGGAGGGCCAGATCCTCGGTCATTTCTCCGTCGGCGATCACGAGGCATTTCTCATGCGGGGGGTGCGCTCGATCGCCGGCGCGCACCCCGGGTTGCTCACGTTCAGGGGCGCACCGCCGCTCACGCCCGGCCATCCTGCCTGAGCATCGCGACCTGCTCGTTCGCGCTGCGGGAGTAGTCGAAGGCAGACGGCTGCACCAGGCTCATCATGTTGCCCGAGTCGTACGCAGCGTTGCCTCAATCCCGTACTGATTGCGTCTGCCGGCGTTCGTCCGTGGTCATCACCCCCCACGCCGAGGGGCCGCCGGCCGCGAGCTCACCTCGTCGTGCGGCTGCCCCGGTGCGCCGACGGGACCACGGCCGCCGTCGTCGCGCTACCCGGCGCGGCCAGCGACCGTCTGCGCCACCCAGGCCGGCAAGCGGGCCGGGCGCCCCGTTCCGTCGACACATCCGTGCACCGTCACAGCGGTCGCCCGCAAATCGGCGCCCACCGCCAAGAGGTACGCGATCTGAAAGGTGGCGCCCCGCACGGCTCCGATGCGCAACGACACGTCCACTTCGTCGTCGAAGTACAGCGGCCGCCGGTACTGCACCGAGACCTCGAGCACAGGAAACTCCCGCGCCTCGCCCGCTTCTCCGCTGCGCACGGTGTCGTACGGGTGCCCGATGGCTCGGAGGTACTCGACTCGGGCCTCCTCGAAATACGGCAGGTAGGCCGCGTGGTGGACGATCCCCATCGCATCGGTCTCGGCGAAACGTGTGCGCAGCCGGTGCGTGAACGAGTAATCCGCCGGATCACGGGTCGGCTCCAGCGACTGGCGGGCCATGAGGCGCGGCTACTCCCCCGTGATTGGGGAGGAGGCGGAACCGGTCCCCGAGCCAGCGGGCCGGCGGCGGCTCGAGGCCAGCCGGTTCACCCGATCCTGGTTGAAGATGGCAAACTCGCCCTCGGCCTCGACCGTGACGACCCCTCCCTGCACGATGCGCCCCTTGCTGAAGATGCGGCGTTCGGTGACCTCGGTCACCCAGCCCTCGAACACGGCTTCCTCGCCGGTGAGCGTCGGACGCACGTACCGCAAGGCCAACGAGACGGTCGGTCCGACCGACCCCACGATCGCATTGGCCGCGGTGAGGACGATGTCGAAGGCGGCCGCCAGCACCGCTCCGTGCACGCAGCCGGGTGCTCCTTCATAGGTGACGTCGAAGACCCCACGACCGAGCGCCTTTGGAGGGTCGAAGTCGAGGACCAGCGGCAACGCCACGGGGTTGAACGGCCCGACCACCACGTCATAGGGCATGGAACCACCCAGCGGCACGTCCATCGGCGGACCGTCCTCGTCGGGCGGGATGAACCGGGGCAACGGGTCTACCGGCAGGTGTGTCTCGAGCTCGTCGGCGAGTGCCACCAGGCCGGCAGTCAACCGAGCGGTCTCGGCGGCAGGGGGAGCGGCGCTGACCGACAGCCGGATCAGGCGGCGCAGAACGTCGGCCAGCTCGCGGGCCTCGGGCTCACGGTCGCGGAGCCCGGGATGATTCTGGAACGACGTGGGCCTGGGGTCGGGCGTCAACACGGCGCGAAGAGTACTGCTGGCTCTCTGGCCGACGACATTCCGCCGTGGCTGCCTCCCGGCGGCGCTGGTCTCCGTTCGAGGCCTCGATCCGCGCTCGTAACATGGCCCGGTGACCCCCGAGCATGCAGTCCACTTCACCTCCGGGAGCCCCGAGACCGTCCTCGACCCGCTCGATCCCGAGTTGGCCGCCGCTCTCAGTGTGGCTCGGACGCTCCAGGCGCCGCAACGCCGCGAGGCGGTGGCAGCAGTGGCGGCACGGGATCCGCATTGCCTGCAGGCGTGGGCAGACCTGGCCGAGCTGGCGGACGACCCCGTCGATCGCTATGCCTTCGCCCGGGTGGGCTATCACCGCGGTCTCGATGCGCTGCGGGCCGCCGGCTGGCGCGGCTCGGGTTACGTGCGCTGGCGCGACGAGCCCAACCGAGGTTTTCTCCGTTCACTCCACATGCTGCAGCTGGCGGCGGGGGCGATCGGCGAGGTCGACGAAGAGATGCGCTGCGACCTGTTCCTGCGCCAACTCGACCCCGAGTGGAGCGCCCGTGAGTCCTGACGCGAGCCCGGAGGGGCCCTGACCGCACGTAGTTAGAGCATCTAACTGTATGATGTTCGAAGTGTCTGTGACCTCCCGCCTCTCCGCTGACGCGGCATCCCGCGGAAAAGCCGACGCCCGCGCCGGGTCGAAGGCAACTGCCGCACCCCCTGTCCTGGGAACGTACGGCCGGGTCGCCGCCTGGCTGTCCAAGCGGGTGGAGGTCGCATTGGGCCAGGTCGAGCTGACCCTCCCTCAGTACCGGGTCCTGGGCATTCTGGCCGAGGGATCGGCAGCCGCCTCGGGCCTGGCTGACCGGCTGGCCGTGCGCCGGCCCTCCATCACGGCGCTCATCGACGGACTCGTCGCCCGTGGCTTCGTCGACCGGCGCCAGGAGGACACAGATCGGCGCCGGGTGGAGTTGCGCCTGACGCCGGAGGGAGTCAGCACCCTGGCCCGGGCCGACGTTGCCGTCGACGAGTACCTGATCGCCATTGCCGGCCATCTGCCCGACAAGGAGGAGGCCATGGCCCTGCGCTCGCTCGAGCTGTGGGCCCGGGCGATGGTCGAGTCGCGCCAGGGGCCCCGTCCGGGCGGCGGCGAGACGCAGGTGGCGACGGCGCCGACTGCACCACGGACGCACCGATGAGCAAGACCGAGGACAGGCTCGAGGGGACATCCGCCCCCGTCGGCGCCCGGGAAGCAGACGCCCTGGACGATGCGGCCCGGCTGCCGCTGGCGGCCTACGTCCCGATGGGGGCGACGAGCCGCTACACCAAGCCCAAGGCCACCGTCGACCCGGACCGCTCCAAGTCGTGGATCAAGCGGGCGACGCCCATCGTCATGGCGCACAAGGTGGAGTGGTTCAGTGCGCTCATCTTCTCGTTCCTCGGCCTGATCATTCAGGTGTGGATCCCCAAAATCCTCCAGGAGGGCATCACCAATGCGCTGATCAACAAGACGCAGCCGTTGCACAACTACGTGGAGTTGATCGCCGTACTGGCGTTTTTCACGGGTCTCTTCGGCTACATCTCGCGCAACAACCTCTTCAAGGTCGCCTACGCGATCGAATTCGACCTGCGCAACATCCTCTACGAGCACTTCACCCGGATGTCCTTCCCCTTCTACGACCGGGTCCAGTCCGGGCAGCTGATCTCACGGGCCAACTCGGACATCCGCTCCGTGCAGATGTACCTGACGTTCGCCCCGATGATCCTGGTGCAGTGCTCCATCGCGCTGGTCGCCTTCGCCTTCATGCTCTCCATCAGCGTCCCGCTGGCCTTCGTCGCCATGGCGTCCATGCCATTCATCTACCTCGTCGGCATCAAAATGCGGAAGTCCCTCTTCCCTGTGTCATGGCTCATCCAGTCCCGGCTCGCCGAGGTGGCGACCGTCGTGGACGAGAACGTCAACGGCGTACGCGTCGTGCGCAGCTTCGCCGCCGAGCAGCAGCAACTGGGCCAGCTGGCCAAGGCGGCCGACCGGGTCCAGTGGGGCTATATCAAGGACGCCGACCTGCGCGCCCGCTATGCCCCGCTCGTACAGAACCTCTCCCAGGTCGGGCTGGTCCTCGTCCTGCTGGTGGGCGGATGGTTCGTCATCCACGACCACCTGCCGGTCGCCTCCATCGTCTCGTTCAACCTCTACCTGGTCATGATGCAGGCCCCGTTCATGATGCTCGGGATGCTGATCATGATGGGTCAGCGTGCCTCGGCCTCGGCCGACCGGATTTACGAGATCATCGACGAGAAGCCCACCATCGTCGACCGACCCGAGGCCATCGACCTCGTCGATTGCCAGGGTGACGTCGAGTTCGACGATGTCAGCTTCGCCTACGCCGACGACAGCCTGCTCTCCAAGACGAGCGACGATGGACCGCGGGAGATCCTGCGCAACCTGAATCTGCACCTGCACCCGGGCGAGACCATCGCCCTGGTCGGCCGGACGGGCAGCGGCAAGTCCACCGTGGCCCGCGTGCTGGCCCGCTTCTACGACGCCACGGGAGGCACCGTGCGGGTCGACGGGCACGACGTGCGCGACCTCACGCTCACCAGCCTGCGCGCCAACATCGGCGTCGTGCTCGACGAGCCCTTCCTCTTCTCCGTGTCGATCCGGGACAACATCGCCTACGGACGACCGGACGCCTCACTCGAAGAGGTCGTGGCCGCGGCCGAGGCGGCCGGCGCCACCGGCTTCATCAACCGCCTGGCCGACGGGTACGACACCGTGGTCGGCGAGCGCGGCTACACACTCTCGGGCGGTCAGCGGCAGCGCATCGCCATCGCCCGCGCCCTTTTGGTCAACCCGCCCATCCTGATCCTCGACGACGCCACCAGCGCCATCGACGTGAAGGTGGAGCAGCGCATCCACTCCTCGCTCCGCGTCCTCATGGAGGGGCGGACCACGCTCATCATCGCCCACCGCCTCTCGACCATCAGCCTGGCCGACCGGGTGGTGCTGCTCGACGGGGGGCGCATCGTGGCCGACGGGACTCACGCCGAATTGCTGGCGTCGACCCCGCTCTACTCCGAGGTGCTGGCCCAGGCTGCCAGCGAGGAGGAGCAGGCCGAGGAAGGGGCAGCCGGCACCGAGGACCTCGGTCTGGACACCGACGTGCTGGAGCCGGTGGGTGTTGCTCGCGGGCCGGAGGACGGGCTCCTCCAGACCGACGACGAGATCCTCGAGCCCGAGAGGGGCGAGGTCTGATGTTCGGCGGAGCAGGAGTCGGTCCGCCCATCGGTGGCGGCGGTCCCCCGGGCGCCGCGCAAGCCGGCCTCCCCTTCGGCGGCATCCCCCACGAGCTGCAGGCCGGTGTCGACCTGCTCCTGGCCGAGGAGCCCGACCGCGGCGAGCCCGACGCCGTCTTCACCCAGCTGCCGTCGCAGCACGAGTCGAAGAAGCTGACGCTCACCTCGCTGCTGATGGAGTACCCCGGCATGTGCGCGCTGGCCGCCCTCCTGGTCGGGCTGATCGCCATCTTCACCCAGCTCGGCCCGAGCCTCGTCTCCTACGCCATCAACCACGGCCTGACGCCGCCCCACTACGACTACGGCGTCGTCGTCCTCATGGCTGTGCTCTACCTGGTCTCGATCGTCGTCTCGGGCGGCGCCCAGTGGGGCCAGGCCCGGGTGACCGGACGCCTCGCTTCGTGGGTCATGAACGACCTGCGCATCAAGGTGTTCCGCCACCTGCAGCGGCTCTCGCTCGACTTTTTCACCGAGGAGAAGGCCGGCGTCGTCATGAGCCGCATGACGAGTGACATCGAGAACCTCCAGCAGCTGCTGCAGGACGGGCTGGCCCAGTTCGCCATTCAGGGCCTGACCATGGCAGTCATCACCGTCTTCCTCTTCGCCACGAACGCGAAGCTGGCCGCCATCACCGTCTTCTGCGTACTGCCTCCCCTCGTCATCATGTCGATCTGGTTCAAGCGGGCCTCAGAGCGCGGGTACGACAAGGTGCGCGACGGCATCGCGCTCGTGCTGGCCGACCTCTCGGAGAGCCTGCAGGGCGTGCGCATCGTCACCGCCCACAACCGTCAGCGCTACAACGTCGAGACGCACCGCGACATCGTCGGGTCGTATCGAGACGCCAACAACTACACGGGGCGCATCAACGGGATCTACGGACCGGGGTCACAGGTCATCAGCGTCTTCGGCCAGCTGCTCATTCTGGGCATCGGCGGCTCCATGTACCTGCACCATCCACAGGAGATCAATCTGGGCCAGTTGACTGCTTTCTTCCTGTACGTGAACCGGTTCTTCTCCCCGATTCAGTTGTTGGTGCAGCAGTACAACACCTTCCAGCAGGGCCGGGCCTCGGTCTTCAAGCTGCAGGGCCTCCTCGAGACCGAGCCCTCGGTGCTGGAGGCGTCCGACGCGGTGGAATTGCCGAAGATCAGGGGTCAGATCCACTTCGACCACGTTTCTTTCGGCTACGACCCCGCGGTGCCGGTCTTGCACGACGTCGACCTCACGATCGAACCTGGAGAGACGGTCGCCTTCGTCGGCGCCACCGGTGCGGGCAAGTCCACCATGGCCAAGCTGGTCACGCGCTTCTACGACCCCACGGCGGGCCGAGTGCTCATCGACGGCTTCGACCTGAAGAAGGTGACGCTGTCCTCGTTGCGCAGGCAGCTCGGTGTCGTCCCGCAGGAGCCCTTCCTGTTCGCCGGGACCATCCGGGACAACATTGCCTTCGCCCGGCCCGGCGCGCCCGACGATGAGGTCTGGAACGCGGTACACCAGGTCGGCCTGGGCGAGCTCGTGCACCGACTCCCCTACGGCCTCGACACGCCGGTCCACGAACGGGGGCAATCGCTCTCCTCGGGCGAGCGCCAGCTCATCGCGCTCGGGCGGGCCTTCATGGCCGAGCCGCGGGTCCTCGTCCTCGACGAGGCGACCTCGAACCTCGATCTCAAGTCCGAGACCATGGTGGAGGCGGCACTCGACGTGCTGCTCGAGGGACGCACGGCCGTCCTGATCGCCCACCGGCTGTCCACGGCCATGCGGGCCGACCGCATTGTGGTCGTCGGCGACGGCCGCCTGCTCGAGGTGGGCTCACACGCCGAGCTCGTCGCGTTGGGTGGCCATTACGCCGAAATGTACGAGACCTGGATCAGCCAGTCGCACGCGGCGTAGGACACAGAGGCCCACCGGGACCCGGGCCGTCGAACGTTGTCGCTGCCGACGGCGGCCGGCCCTCCCACCCCGGTGCGAACCCGCCGTGCTCTGAGGACGGGCTGACGAGCGGTCTCTTCGGAGTTGCTATACCTATTGCGCAATGGCGCAACCCCCCAACGGCGACATGAGCAAGCTGCACAGCGAGGTGCTCGAGCGGGGCGCACACCTGTTCCAACAACTCGGGACCCGCGACGTGCCGTCGCCCGAAGGTCACTTGATGATCGAAATGGACGTCTTGCCCCAGTTCTCCAATGTTCGTGGGGCGCTGCAGGGCGGATTGATTGCCGTGCTCATCGACGTCTGCGCCGGTCGTCTCGCCTACCAGTCCTGTGACCACGAGAACGGATTCAGCACGGCGACGTCCGACCTCAACATCCATTTCCTGTCCCCGGTGGTCGTCGGTCCCGCCCGGGCCGACGCCCAGATCGTGCGGCGGGGACGATCCAACTTCGTCCTGCAAGTGGAAGTCACCGACGTTGGCCGCGACAACAAGCTGGCTGCCGTCTCGACGATCGCCTTCACGGTGCTCGCGCCACGCTCGTGAGCGTGCGTGGCCGCATTCTCTGACGGCGGGTCTTGGAGAGACAACGCGTTCGTCCAGTCAAAGCCGGTCGTCGTACAATCCGATCGTGAGCGGCCGAAATACGACGGATCCGGATGAGATGCGCGACGAGTTCCCAGGGTCAGAGCATGAGGACATCGTGTTCACGCGCAGGGCGCAGACCGGTCTGCGCGCCATCATCGCCATCCATTCCACTCTCCTTGGCCCGTCTCTCGGCGGGGCGCGGTTCTATGCGTACCGAGACGAGATGCTCGCGCTCCATGACGTCCTCCGCCTCTCGCAAGCCATGACGGCAAAGGCGGCACTCGCCGGACTGGCCCACGGGGGCGGGAAGGCGGTCATCATCGGGGACCCGAGCGTCGTGAAGACGGCTTCCCTCGTTCGTGACTTCGCGGCTGCCGTCAACGACCTGGACGGTCGTTACATCACGGCAGAGGATGTCGGGACGACGCAGGATGACATGGATCTCATTCGGGAGACGACACCATTCGTGGCGGGCACGTCGACATCCCGCGGCGGGTCCGGCGATCCCAGTCCCGCAACTGCTCTGGGCGTGGTGGTTGCGATGGAGGCTGCGGCGGCGCGTCGATGGGGAACCGGCCTCGAGGGAAAGACGGTGCTGGTGCTCGGCGCGGGCAAGGTGGGCGGGCACGTGATCCGGCTTCTGGTCCAACGACACGCCGTTGTCATTGCCTCGGACCTCGACCACGACAAGGCGGAGGAGGCCGTACGAGCCGGCGCCGCTCGCATGGTGGATCCCCCCGATGCACTCGGGACACCCGCTGACATCCTCTGTCCCTGTGGGTTAGGTGGGTTGCTGACGCAGGAAGTCGCGGCACATCTCCACTTCGAGATCATTGTGGGCGGGGCGAACAATCAGCTGGCCACGCCCGAAGTGGCCGAGACACTCGCGGCGGGGGGCACGCTGTATATCCCCGACTTCCTGGCCAACGCCGGCGGCATCATCAACATCGCACAAGAACCGAACGGCTATGACCGCGAACGTGCGATGCGGGCAGTCGGTCGCATCGGCGAGACGACGACCACCGTGCTCGGGCGGGCCGAGGCGCGGGGTATCACGCCGGTGGCTGCGGCCGAGGAGTTGGTCGCCGAGCGTCTCCATGAAGGAAGAAACCGCTCTCCTCGTCGGGCGTCCACCTCGAGCCTGTGAGCCGGTCACGGGCGTCGACCGGCGAAGGTCGACGCGGGGCCTATGCGGGCACCTGAAGAATGGCGACCGAGTTCCCGTCGGGGTCGAGCACGGTCGCCTTGCGTCCACCCCGACAGCCTCCGTCGCGCAGGCGTGATGCCGCGACCGGACAGCTCGGCCAACGCGGCATCGAGGTCGGCGACGGAGAGTGCGACCAGGCCGTTCCCAGGCGGGCGCTGTCGACCACGACATAGAGCCAGGCCGTCTCGGCGACCCGCCACATCACCTCGTCCACGGCGACTTCGACGTCGGCGGCTCGACCGAAGATCCGCTCGAAGAAGTCCCGGCCGGAGGAGAGATCGCTGACCGGTACCCCCGTAAAGGCGATCTCGATGTCCACGACCAGGACGTTAGCGATTCCACAATCCTCAGGCGCCTCTCAGCCGTAACGCTGACGAGGGGGTGGTGCGTCGCAATGTGCTGTGGCGCCGGGAGACGAAGGAGGCAACACGCCATGCTCGAACAGCGCAGTCGCACCCACTCCATCCTCACGTCAGGAAGAAGGCGGCGGGGGGGTCACGGGCTCGGGAGCCTCGGAATGCTCGCTGCCGCCCTGGCCGTCGGGATGACACCCGTTGGGCTCGCCGACCCCGGCCCGGCCGCTGCCGCGCCCGTCCCGTACCTCTCCCACTTCCCCACCGTGACCGACGTCGCGTCCACGGTGCCCGCCAACGGTGACGTCAACCCCTACGGCGTCGCCACCGTCCCGTTCAGCACCGGCTCTCTCGTACGCGGCGACACGTGAAGAGGAAAAAGAGGGAAACCATTGGGGAAGGGAGCTGTCGCAGCTAATCCTGACTGTGGCTGTCGGGGGGGGTCACGACTGCGCTCGCCGTGCTCAACGACGGTTACGTCGTCGTCGGCAGCCTGCCGGTCACCGAGGAAGGAAGCGGCACCCCCCAGGCAGGGTGCCTCATCGTCATCAACAACGCCGGCGTGCCGGTCGAGACGTGGGCCGGCCACGGCATCAACGGACCATGGGACATGACCTCTGTGCAACTTTTCGGGTCGTTTGCCGAGCTGTTCGTGACCAACGTGCTCAACGGAACCGTGGCCGCAGCCGGCACCCAGGTGAACCAGGGCACGGTGCTCCGCCTGAGCGTCTTCGAGCCAGGCGGACGGCCGCCACTGCTGCTCGGCACGACGACGATTGCGACCGGGTTTCCCGAAGAGCTGAACTCCAGCGCACTCGTCCTCGGCCCGACCGGCGTGGCGCTCGAACCAAACGGCACCCTCTACGTCGCCGACACGGTCCAGAGCCGGATTGCGGCCATCCCCTTCGCCACCACCCGCTTCTTCCCCGTCGAGCGGGGGCTTCACGGTCAGTCAGGGAGGCAGTCTCAACGCACCGCTCGGTCTGGCGGTGGCACCCGGCGGTGACCTGATCGCCGTCAACGGGAACGACGGGAACGCCGTCGAGATGACACCGTTCGGAGCGCAGGTCGTCACGCGCACCATCGACCCCTTCGACTCCGGGGGCGACCTCTTCGGCTTGGCCGTCGCGCCGGGCGGCCGCGGCATCCTCTTCGTCGACGACAACGGAGACGCCAACACGCTTGACCTGCTGCACTGAGCCATTGGGGGGACCCCGTCGGGGAGCCCGGGGCGGCGAGGACCGACCCGGGCTCCTGTCGCTCAGCGGGCCCGGCTCCAGTCGCGCAACGTCCTCCGGTAGCGGGCGTCCCACTGGTCGTAGGTGGTACGGAGACGCGCTCCGGGCCAGTTGCTGGGCAGGAGTTGCGGGGGCAACAACGGATCGGCCTGCAGGTGCCGCAGGACGGCTGCCGAGAGCTCGAAGCCCGGGGCGAGGGCATCGGGCCGGTCCGGGGCCAACGCCTGCAGCTCGTGCAACAGACCCTGGGCGCGCGCCGACCACGCCGGCCAGATCCCAGAGGCGGTGCGCCAACGCCAACGGGTCCCCCGGCTGCGCCCTCATGAGCTCGATGTCGCCGTCCAGAGGATCAGGCAGCTGCACCGCCAGGTTGGCCGGACGCATCCACACGCCCTCGCGCAGTTCAGCCAGCCGGCGATAAGCCAGGGACCGGCGACGGGCGCTGCGCACCTCGGCCGAGCTGCCCGTGGTCGTCACCACGGCCAGCCACCACTCTCCGTCGTAGGGCGCGGTCGTCCCGACGCGGCTGGCCGACTGCCGCGACTGGCGCGCGGCGAGATGCCCGGCGAGCCGGTACCGGCCGTTCCCGTCCGAGGTGGCCTCGCCCCCGGCGACCATGCGACTCAGCGCAACCCGCGCCCGGTTCTCGCTGATGCCGAAGAGGCCGGTCAGGCGCACGAGCTGGGAAACGGGCAGTTCGGGGGGCTCCATCCCGAGCAGCGCGCTGGCCAGAACGGAGCGGGCCGTCAGCGGCGGAGCCGGCCCGGTCGTCCCGGCGCGAGGCGTGGTATTACGTGGTTGCGTCACTTGACTGATTCTCGTAACATATACCCCATGGCGAGCACCATCGTGCCCGAAGCCGCCGATCGGCCGAACGTCCTGCCGAGCGAGCGGCTGCTGACGAACGGCATGGCCATCCCCGCGCTGCGGGCGGATCTGCGTCGGATCGACAACGTCCGCAACGCCATCTCGGTGGCGACAGTCTGGTTCTGGGTCGCGTTGGTCATCGCCGGTGCGGTGTGGTTCGACACGTGGTGGAGCTTCCTCATCGCCTTCATCCTCATGGGGCCGCTGTACGCCCGCTTCGCCATCCTCATGCACGAGGCGGCGCACAAGCTGCTCTTCACCAACAAGCGCTGGAACGACTGGATCGGCAAGTGGGTCGTGGCCTACCCCGTCTTCACGCCGGTGCAGCTCTACCGCCGGGTGCACTTCGCCCACCACAAGGACGAGTTCGGTCCGGACGAACCGGACATCGCGTTCTACTCGCCGTACCCCTGCACGCGCCGGGCCCTGCGGCGCCGGCTGTTCCGGGACGCCGTGGGGATCAGCGGATGGAAGAACTTCGTGCCGTTGGTGAAGAACACGCGCACCAAGCCGTTCCGCCCTATCGGCCTTTCCATCTTTGCTGTCCAACTCCTTCTGTGGGCGGTCATGTGGGCGGCCACCGGGCGCTGGTGGATCTACCCGCTCCTGTGGTTCCTGCCCTGGATGACGGAGTGGCGAGTCATCAACCGCCTGCGCTCCATCGCCGAGCACGGAGGCATGGAGCGCAGCGAGGACCGCCGGGCCACGACGCACAATGTGCGCCAGTCATGGCTGGCACGCTTCTGGATCGTTCCCTACAACACAGGCTGGCATCTGGCGCACCATGTCGACATGGGCGTGCCGTGGCGCAACCTGCCTGCCTTCCATGCCGAGTTGGAGCGAGCCGGCTACATCACCGACGCCATCACCTACAAGAGCTACTGGGCGCTGTGGAAGGCGCTGTCGAGCGCCGACGAGACGACCGAGGTGAAGGCCGCTCCCGCCTGAGCGACGGTCGCCGGCGCCACGACGCCACCCGGGTACCGTGCTGCCCCGTACGTTCTCACGATGAAGTCAGTGACGTACCCGCCGTTTCTGTTGCCCGCACATCGGGCACAGACCCACGGTGCAACGCATCGGGGTGCAGGATGACCCGGTGAACTTCTCCGTCGCCCGGCACTGGGGCCCGGCCGCCGGCGGGTGCGGGCTCCTTCTCGCTGCGGCACTGCTGGCCCCGCACGAGGCCCGGGCGGCGGCCGCCCAGGACTGGCCGCCGTTCGTCCTCGTCGCCGGACTCCTCCTCGTTGGTCTCGTCGCCGACAGGGACCGCCTCTTCGCCGCGGGTGGCCATCTCCTCGCTCGTCTGTCCCCCAACGGGGTGTTGCTCTACGCCGGGAGCGCCGTGCTCGTGGTCGCCGTGACCACGCTGCTGAATCTCGACACATCGGTGACGTTCCTCACCCCTGTCCTCGTCTATGCCGCCCGTAGCCGCGGCGGACGCGAGGAGGCGGCACTCCTCTACGCCTGCCTGCTCCTCTCCAATGCCGGATCACTGCTCCTGCCCGGCTCCAATCTGACCAACCTCATCGTTCTCGGCCACCTGCACCTCTCCGGGCGCGCCTTCCTGGGCCACATGGCGCTGCCCGCTCTGGCAGCCGCCGTCGTCACCGCGGTCGTTATCGGCGCCGTGCACCACCGTTCGCTCCGCGCCACCATCGGAGCCGTGGAGGCGCCGGAGCGACCGGTGCTCGGCGTTGGCCTCGTGGCGATCGTGGCCGTCACGGTGCTCGTCCTGGCGTTGCGCGCGCCGGCCCTCCCGGTGGCCGTGGTCGGGGTGGCGGCGGTCCTGCTCCGCTCCCGGGGTGGTCGAACGCAGAGGCATTTCGGCCCGGGACGCCGTCGAGATCCTCGGCATCCCCGTCCTGGCGGGGCTCTTCGGCCTCGCCGTGGCGCTGGGCACGCTGGGACGGTCCTGGTCGGGACCCGCCACCTTGCTCTCCCATCTCGACGCCTGGGGGACCGCAGCGGTCGCCGCGCTGACCAGCGTGCTCGTGAACAACCTTCCCGCCGCCTCGCTCCTGGCGGCGCGTCGGCCCCCTCACCCCTTCGCACTCCTCATCGGCCTCAACGTGGGTCCGAACCTGTTCGTGACCGGCTCGCTGGCCTGGATCCTGTGGTTGCGGGCCGCCAAAGCGGCGGGCGGGCGACCCGACGTGGGGCGGGCCAGTCTGCTGGGCCTGGCCAGCGTGCCGATCGCCATGGCGGCCGCGGTCGGCCTGCTGGTGCTCAGCGGGGCCAGTTGAAGCGACGCCGACTCGGCGTCAGCCCTGCATGGCGATGCGGTCCGTGCGCACCGTGACGCGGATGCGGACCTCGCCCTCCCGGCGCATGGGGTAGGTGTCCACCCCCAGGTACTTCTTGGCCAAGGCGTCGATGTGCGCGTCGGCACCCTCTGTCGTGACGTCGCTCACGGTGCCCTGAAAGGCGACCACGTTGTACTGGTCGTCGGGGTCGATGACGGTGACGGCGACCCGGCTGTCGCGCTCGAGGTTGCGCGCCTTCTTGCGGCCCTGCGCCGTGTTGAACACGACGTCGTCGCCGTCGAGGTCGACCCACAGCGGTGTGATCTGGGGCGACCCGTCTGGGTTCAGCGTGGCCAGCGAGGCCAGCACGGGCCGGGTGATCAAGGCCCGGGCCTTCTCGGAGAGGACGTCGGCCATGGGGGATTCCTTTCTCTTGTCCAGTTCTCTTGTCCGGTGCCCACGCCCGGTGCGCGAGACCGCGGCCAGCGTAGAGGCACGCCGCCCCGCTTCGGACGGTCATTGTGGCTCCGGCCACGTCGCCTCAGTCGCCCTCGACGCCGAGTGCCTGGCGCAACACCAAGCTCGATTCGCGGTGGGCGCGTCGCGAGACGGCCGCCGCCGTCACCACCATCGACCCGTGGAAGGTGCCGGGGAACTGGTGCAGCTCGACCGAGACCCCCGCCTGCAACAGGCGCTGGGCATAGGTGATCCCCTCGTCGCGCAGCGGGTCGTGCTCGGCGGTCGAGATGTAGGCCGGCGGCAACCCCGAGAGGTCGGCCGCGCGTGCGGGCGCCGCGTAGGCCGGCACGTCGGCGGTCCCGTAGAGCGGACCGAGATACGCCTTCCAGCTCTGCACGGCCAGCGGCCTGTTCCACATGGGCGAGTCCACGAAGGCCTGCATCGAACCGGTCTGCAGCCGGTCGTCGAGCTCGGGGATGTGCAGCAGCTGGAAGCACACCGGCGGCCCGCCCCGGTCGCGGGCCAGCAGGGCGGTGGCCGCCGCCAGCCCACCCCCGGCGCTCGTCCCGGCCAGCGCGACCCGATCGGGGTCGACGCCGAGCGCGTCGGCCTCGTCGTGCAGATGCGTCGAGCGCGGCGTAGCAGTCGTGCAGGGCGGCCGGGTAGGGATGCTCGGGCGCCAGGCGGTAGTCGACCGACACCACGACGGCGCCGGTGTCGATCGCCATCTGGGCCGCGCCGGCATGCTCGACCTCGACGCTGCCGATCACGAAGCCGCCCCCGTGGATCATCACGATGCCCGGCGCCCGCGTCCCCGCCGCGAGCCCCTTCGGCCGATAGACACGCACCGACACGTCGGGGTCGTCCCCGTGGCCGGGCACCATTCGGTCATCGATGTCGAGCGCCTCGATCCCCGGGATGTCGAACGTGATGCCGGCGAGCATCGCTTCGAACGCCTGGCGCGCCGCCACCGGGTCCGCCAGGTCCATCTTGGGGAGCAGGTCGACGATAGCCGCCAGCTCCGGGTCGATCATGGCCGTTCCTCCCCACTCGAGCGCAGCGTGGCGCGAGCTACTTCGGCTGCATCCGGATGCCGGCGTCGATGCGGATCGACTCGGCGTTGATGTAGGAATTGGACAACAGCTCGAGCGCCAGGGACGCGAACTCCGTCGAGTAGCCCAAGCGGTGCGGGAACAACACGTCCTGGGCGAGCTTGCCCTTGAACGACTCGGACCCCTCACCCTCGCCGTAGATCGGCGTGTCGATCAGGCCCGGCAGGATGGTGTTGACCCGGATGCCGACGACGGCAAGGTCACGCGCCACCGGCAGCGTCATGCCGACGACGCCGCCCTTGGACGACGAGTAGGCGGCCTGGCCGATCTGCCCGTCCTCGGCCGCCACCGACGAGGTGTTCACGATGGCCCCGCGGGCGCCGTCCGCGTCGGGCTCGTTGAGGCTCATTTTGGTCGCCGCCAGCCGGACGCAATTGAAGGTCCCGATGAGGTTGATCTCGATCACGCGGCGGTACAGGCCGAGGTCGTGCGCCGACGAGTAATCCCCGTCCCGCCCGATGGTGCGGGTGGCCCAGCCGATCCCCGCGCAGTTCACCAGCGACTTGAGCGGCGCCATCTCGACGGCCGCATCCACGGCGGTGATGACCTGCTCGGGATCGGTCACGTCCGTCTGCACGAACAGGCCACCGATCTCCTTGGCCAGCGGCACACCCTTGTCCTCTTGGACGTCGGCCACCACGACGCGCACGCCCCGCTCGGCCAGCAGGCGTGAAGTGGCCAGCCCGAGGCCGGACGCCCCTCCGGTGACGATCGCCGACGTGCCGTTCAGATCCATTTCGCTGCGACTCCTTGTGGGTTCTCCATCGCCGGGCCCGCCGCACGGTCCCGCACGTGACGTGCCCGGGAGAGGATAGGGGCCGGGCCGGCCGCGGTCACATCTGCTCGGGTGCCTCGATGCCCAGCAGGGAGAGCCCGAGCTCCAGCACCCGTGCGCGTGAGATCGCACAACCCCAGCCTGGAGTCCCGCACCGCCTCGTCGTCCACCAGCACCCGGCAGGCCTCGTAGAACGTGGTGAACGAGGTGGCCAGCTCGAAGAGGTAGGTGCAGAGCTTGGAGGGGCTGTAGCTCTCCGCCGTCGCCTCCACGGCCGCCGCGAAGCCCAGCAGGTGCAGCGCCAGGGCGCGCTCGGGGGGCTCGCCGATCAACGGCACCGCACCCGGTTCCGGCGGCGCCACGCCGGCGCGCCGGAAGATGGACCGGATGCGGGCATGCGCGTACTGGAGGTACGGACCGGTGTCGCCCTCGAAGGCCAGCATCCGGTCCCAGTCGAAGACGTAGTCCCGGGCGCGTTCGGTGGAGAGGTCGGCGTACTTGACCGCGCCGATACCGAGGGCGTTGGCCACGACGGCCTGACGCTCCGACGACAGGTCGCTGGCGCGCTCCTTCATGACCGCCGCGGCCCGGTCGATCCCCTCCTGCAGCAGGTCGATGAGCCGCTCGGACTCACCGGCACGGCTGGCCATCTTCTTGCCGTCGGCGCCGAGGACGAAGCCGAACGAGACGTGCACCGCCTCCACTCCCGAGGAGAGATAGCCGGCCAACCGGGCCGACGGCGAAGACCATGCGAAAGTGGAGGGTCTGCTCGGCCGCCACGACGTAGAGCAGACGGGTGGCGCCGATCCGGCCGGTCCGGTCGCGCACGGCGGCCAGGTCGGTCGCCGGGTAGCCGTATCCGCCGTCGGACTTGCGCACGATGAGAGGCAGGGGCTCACCCTGGCGGTTCTCGAATCCCTCGGGGAAGACGCACAGCGCTCCGTCGTTCTCCACCAGCAGACCCAACTCGTCGAGCTCGGACGACCACGACGGGCAGCAGCGGGTTGTAGAAACTCTCGCCGACGACGTCGTCGGGGGTGAGGAGGACGCCGAGCAGTTCGTAGACCTCGCCGGCGTGGCGCATCGACTCGTCGACGAAGATGCGCCACAGGTGCAAGCGTCTCGTCGTCGCCGGCCTGGAGGAGCACGACGCGGTTGCGGCAGCGCTCCGCGAAGGCGGGGTCGCTGTCGAACTGCCGGCGGGCGGCGGCGTAGAACTCGTTGAGATCACGCACGCTGAAGGACTCGGCCTTCGACCGCCCCGTCCACGTCGAGCAGGTACTCGATGAGCATGCCGAACGGCGTGCCCCAGTCGCCGATGTGGTTCTCGCGCCGCACGTCGTGACCGAGGAACGCCAGCACGCGGGCGAGGGCGTCCCCGATCAGCGTGCTGCGGAGGTGGCCGACGTGCATCTCCTTGGCCACGTTGGGCGACGAGTAGTCGATGACCACCGTCTCGGGGCGCGCCACCACCTCGACGCCCAGCCGCGGGTCGGCGGACAGCTCCGCCGTCCGGGCGGCGACGAATGCGTCCGACAGGGTCAGGTTGATGAAGCCGGGACCGCTGACCTCGACCTCGGCGCAGATGTCGTCGAGGGAGGCCGCCGCCACAACCTCTTCGGCCACCTGGCGCGGCGGGCGGCCGACCACCTTGGCCAGGGGGAGGGCCCCGTTCGCCTGGAAGTCGGCGCGGTCGGAGGGCCGCAACACCGGGTCGGCACCGGGCGCAACGGTGTCGAAGGCGGCCTGCAGCCGCTGGAGGAGGACGCTGGCGGCGTCGGGCATCCCCCATTCTCGCATGCCCGGCGCGCCGCCAAACCGGGCGGCGGTCGAACCCGGGCGCCGCCCCTCAGTCCGCCGGTGCCCCCATGCCGCCGTCGAGCAAGCCGTAGCGGCGGTAGGGGCCGAAGAAGCCGTGCTCGAGCAGCCCGTAACCGACGTGGCCGTCGTAGGAGAACTTCGGCCACGTGGTCGACGATGCCGTACTGGGCCAGCCCCTGCACCTCGTCCACGGCGAGGACGAGGCCCTGGGTCACCGGATCGGGGCCGTGGTACATGCCATGGCGCCAGTCGGCATCGATGCCGTAGCCGGTGCCGATGGAGACGAAATTCGCCAACAGCGGCGTGCAGGTGATTTCGAGGCCGGCGTCGGGGAAGCGCACGACCGAGCGGTCGATGACGCGTGTCCCCGGTATCGAGATGGTGCTCGTGCTCGGACCGGCCCAGGTCCTCGACGGGCCGGTCGGGGTCGACCCAGACGCGCTCGCTCTGCACCAGCGGCCGCTCGCCGTCGTCGCGCTCGTGGCAGATGTACATGATGGCGTGGTCGTCGAACTGCATCGGGAAGTAGTTCCACATGCCGCCCAGCACCAGCTCGCCCTGGCGGATGCCGTCGCTCTCGGGCTCGCCCACGGGTCGCACGCCCCACGAGCGGTCACGGGTCCCCCAGCAGTGATCGGGGGCCACCGCGAGGTCGACCCCGCCGACCGAGAGGGTGCCCGACCAGACTCCGGTCTGGGCCAGGCGCTGGGTGTCGAAGACGACCTTGCCCTTGCTGCGCATGTACTGCCGCGGCTCCTCGATGGCGGGGATGTGGCCCTCCCAGGTCACATCCATGGCGACGCTGTGCTCGGTGGGCTCGACGATCACCCGGAGCCGACGCAGCGGCTCGAGAACCTCAATGCGGAAGGGCCCGACGGAAATGTCGCCGCGGTCGGCCAGGGGCGCCGACGCGCGCACGACGTGCTGCGTGCCGCCGTGGCGCACGTCGATGAACGCGTCGACCACGCCCAGGTTCGGGTACTGGCCGTAGCCGAAGATGGCGAACCAGTCACCCGAGCTCGGGTGCATGTTGAAGTAGTAGCGGTCGTAGAAGTTGCGGTCGCTCGTCGCGGGGTGGGCGATGAACTCGGCTGCTTGGTGGACGGGAAAGTCGTCCCAGGAAGAGAGGCTCATGCCGGCGCGCTCAGCAGCACGCGCAGCCGCTGCCGCAGCCACCCGCCACCGGTGCCCCGCACACGCCACCGGCGGGCTCGGCGGCCAGGCCGGGGGTGGCGAAGACGGGGAGCAGCCGCCGGGCCCCGACGTGTCCGTGGGGACAGCTCGCCGGCGCGTCGGCATCGGCCATGGGCCTGCGCTCGTCGAAGACGGCATGACAGGTCGAACAACGGAATTCGTAAACGGGCACGGGTGGACCTCCGGTGCGGCAGCCTACGCGAACGCCCCCCGCACCATGGGAGGCAGAAGCGCTACGGCTGGGAGAAGCCGTAGATCGGCATGCCGTTGTACCAGGCGGAGTCGGCGGGCAGGAACGGCCCGTCCAGCGCGACCGAGAGGTAGCCGTCGCGACCTGGCCCCGAGTCGCCCCCGACCGACATGATGGAGCCGTCGGGCCAGACCTCGGTCACGATCCCGACGTGGCGGGAGGTGGAGGTGGTCCGCGGACCCGTCCCGTACAGGATGGCGTCGCCCACGGCGGGCGTCGCCGTCGGCGGCAGGTCGACGCCGTAGGTGGCGGCCCAGTCCCAGATGTCGCCGGTGAAGGCGTAACGCGGGATCGGGATGCCGGCCTGCTCCCAGGCCCAGGTGGCGAACAGGGCGCACCACTCCTCGCAGGGCCCGTACGGGTTGCAGTACAGGCCCTGGGTGTCGGGGTCGGGCTCGATCTGGGAGGCCACCGCGGCGGCGATGGTCGAGGAACCGGGGAACATCGGTTCGGCGGTGGCGGTGGAGAAGCTGTACTGCCACGCCTGCGGGTCGAGCAGCCAGTACCCGGTCCCCTGGTTGTTCCCGATGATGGCGGAGATCTGCGTCGCCGTCGGGTCCAGCGAGAGCCCGCCGAAGGCCTGGGCGTCGCCGTAGGGCAGCACGACGCCGTTCTCGGTGGCGATGAGGTAGCCCCCACCGTCGGGCGAGGCCACCATGCCGACCGCCGCGTCCGGCAGGTTGGAGCCGCCCGCCGACCCGGAGAAGCCGGCGTCGCCGTAGTTGAAGATCCCACCGTCGGCGGCGACGAGCCAGTACCCCTTGCCGTCGTGCGTCGCTGCCATGCCCACGATCGGCTCGTTGAGCCTGATGCCGCCGGTGCTCCCGTAGAAGCCGGCGTCGCCGTAGGAGAAGATGCCGCCGTCGGCGGCGACGAGCCAGTAGCCCTTGCCGTCGGGCGTGGCCGTCATGCCGACGATCGGCTCGTTGAGGTGGGTGCCGCCCATGGAGCCGTAGAAGGCGGCGTCGCCGTAGGCGAACACTCCGCCGTCGAGCGCGCCCAGCCAGTAGCCCTTGGCGTCCGGCGTCGTGGCCATCGCCACGATGGGGCCCTGCAGGGGCAGGCTGCCGGCGGATCCCTCGAAGTTGGCGTCCCCGAATGCG
Source organism: uncultured Acidimicrobiaceae bacterium (assembly GCA_963744045.1). Lineage (GTDB taxonomy): Bacteria > Actinomycetota > Acidimicrobiia > Acidimicrobiales > RAAP-2 > Bog-473. The sequence continues at coordinate 311,199 of CAVUSB010000001.1, read as the reverse complement.
AACACGCCGCCGTCTGCACTGGCCAGGAGGTAGCCGCCCCCGTCGGCGGTGGCCACGCCGGAGAAGACGGGCGAGTTCAACGGCTGCGGCAGCGCGGGTGCGCTCTGGTCGACGGCACCGAAGCCGATCATCCCCGCGTCGTTGTAGGTGTGTGCCGTCTCGGCGGCGCCGGCGGGCGCGGCGCTTCCGGCGGTCGTGACCGCCAGGCCGGCAACCAGCGCTCCGGGAACGAGGACGGTCGCCATTGCCATCGTCACCAGCGACGGGATCACCGCGGCCAGGCGAAGGTGTCGCCGGCCGGACCGCCCGACACCCAAGGTGCCTCCGCGTCTGCGCACGACCACGATTCTGCACGCTGTGTCCGGTGCCCGAAAGCCGGAGCGGTTACGAAGTCGTTACGAAGTCAGCGCTCAACCCCGGTGTGGGCGCGGGGTGCGGCCCGCTGGCACCCCGAGCGGGGCGGCCCAGCCGACGTCGTGACCCGTTTGGGCGGTCGGAGCGGGCTCACGGCAGAATGGGTCCATGAGCACCGACTCGACGTACGCAGAGCACCCCGACACCTTCAATGCCAGGGCGGACCTCACGGTCGGCGACCGCACCTACGAGATCTTCGACATCACGGCGCCGGCGCTCAGCGAACGCTACGACATTGCGCGCCTGCCCTACTCCATCAAGGTCCTCCTGGAAAACCTCCTCCGTCACGAGGACGGGCCGCACGTCTCGGCCGACGACATCGTGGCCGTGGCCAACTGGGGTGCCAACCCCGAGGGTCACGGCCAGGGGGCCGGCGACGCCGCCCACGAGATCGCCTTCACCCCCGAGCGGGTGCTCATGCAGGACTTCACCGGCGTGCCGGCGGTGGTCGACCTCGCCGCCATGCGCGACGCGCTCGCGGGGCTGGGTGGCAACGCCTCCCAGGTCAACCCGCTGGTCCCGGTCGAGCTCGTCATCGACCACTCCGTCATCGCCGAGCGCTCGGGCGACGCCTCGGCCTACGACACCAACGTCTCCATTGAGTACGGGCGCAACATGGAGCGCTACCAGCTCATCCGCTGGGCCCAGGGTGCCTTCCGCGACTTCCGGGCCGTGCCGCCCGGCATGGGGATCTGTCACCAGGTCAACCTCGAGTACCTGTCGCGCCTGGTGTTCGCGACCGAGGACGGGCGCGCCTTCTGCGACACGTTGGTCGGCACGGACTCGCACACCGTCATGGTCAACGGGCTGGGCGTGCTCGGTTGGGGCGTCGGCGGCATTGAGGCCGAGGCGGCCATGCTCGGGCAGCCGCTGTCCATGCTGCTGCCACCGGTGGTGGGGCTGCGGATTTCGGGGGAGACCAAGCCCGGCATCACGGCGACCGATGTCGTGCTGACCGTCACCGAGCTGCTGCGCGATCACGGCGTTGTGGGTGCGTTCGTCGAGTGCTACGGGCCCGGTGTCGCCGCCCTCCCGCTGGAGACGCGGGCGACCATCGGCAACATGAGCCCCGAGTACGGCGCCACGTGCACCATGTTCCCGATCGACGAGGTGACGATCGACTACCTGCGCTTCACGGGGCGCGACGACGAGCATCTCGCGCTGGTCGAGAGCTATGCCAAGGCCCAGGGGCTGTGGCACGACCCTGATGCCCCCGAGCCCGTCTACTCCGAGCACGTCAGCCTCGACCTGGGCACCGTGGAGCCCTCGCTGGCCGGCCCGGCACGGCCCCAGGACCGGGTCGCACTCTCGGTCGCCGGCGACGCCTACCGCGTCGCGCTCGACCGCGACCCCGCGCACCGCGGGCACCGAGCCCGCGGCGGCACCGCACCACCAGATGTCGGACGGCGACGTGGTCATTGCGGCCATCACCAGCTGCACCAACACATCGAACCCGCAGGTCATGGTCGCCGCCGGGCTGGTGGCCAAGAAGGCCGTCGAGCGGGGCCTGCGCTCGAAGCCCTGGGTCAAGACCTCGCTGGCGCCCGGCTCGCGCGTCGTGACCGACTACCTCGAACGGGCCGGCCTGACCGAGCCGCTGCAGCAGCTCGGCTTCTATCTCGTCGGCTACGGCTGCACCACCTGCATCGGCAACTCGGGCCCGCTGCTCGAAGGCGTCACCGATGCCGTCAAGGAAGCTGACCTCTCGGTCGCCTCGGTGCTCTCGGGCAACCGCAACTTCGAAGGACGCATCCACCCCGATGTGCGGTTGAACTACCTCGCGTCACCGCCGCTCGTGGTGGCCTACGCGCTGGCGGGGACGATCGACATCGACCTCACCACCACACCCATCGGCAACGACGCCGACGGCAGCCCGGTCCTGCTCTCCGACCTGTGGCCCTCCATGGAAGAGGTGAGCGAGACCATCCGGGCGTCCCTCACCTCTGACATGTTCCGCACCCGCTACAGCGCCGTCTTCGACGGCGACGAGTACTGGCACCAGGTGTCCACGGCAGCCGGCGAGACCTACGCATGGCAGGACGACTCCACCTACGTGCAGAACCCGCCCTTCTTCGAGGGCATGACGATGACCCCGGCGCCGGTGACCGACATCGCCGACGCGCGCGTGCTGGCGATGGTGGGTGACAGCGTCACCACCGACCACATCTCCCCCGCCGGCTCCATCGGACCGGCCACGCCGGCCGGCCGCTACCTCACCGATCACGGGGTGGCGCGTGAGGACTTCAACTCCTACGGGGCACGCCGGGGAAACCACGAGGTGATGATGCGCGGCACGTTCGCCAACGTGCGGCTGCGCAATCTCCTGGCGCCCGGCACCGAGGGCGGGGTGACCCTGCACCTGCCCGACGGCACCGAGACGTCCATCTTCGACGCGGCCATGCAGTACGCGACGGAAGGGATCCCACTCGTGGTGCTGGCGGGCCGTGAGTACGGGACCGGGAGCAGCCGCGACTGGGCGGCGAAGGGCACGGCACTGCTCGGTGTGCGCGCCGTTGTGGCGCAGAGCTTCGAGCGCATCCACCGCTCCAACCTCATCGGCATGGGCGTCGTTCCGCTGCAGTTCTACAAGGGTGACTCGGCTGCGGGATTGGGACTGACCGGCCACGAGCGCTTCTCCATCAGCGGGCTCGACGTGGTGAACAAGGGCGAGCTCCCGAAGGAGCTGACGGTGACGGCCACCTCCGACGACGACGCGGTCACCGAGTTCCGGGTCATCGTGCGCATCGACACGCCGATGGAGGCCGAGTACTACCGCCACGGCGGCATTCTGCAGTACGTGCTGCGCCAGATGGCGGGTTAGCAGCCGGCCAGATTCAGCCGATCGGCGCGTCGCCGGCCAGGTCCACGAAACGGCGCACGATGCCTTCGCCGGCGCGGCTGACGTGCGCGACGTCGGACTCCCGCACGAAGACACCGGGCGGGAGGTGCGGCCCCCAGTGGGCCACCAGGCTGGCGGTCACCTCCACGTGGAACTGCAGGCCGTAGGCGCGGTCACCGAACCGGAAGGCCTGGTTCTCGTAGGCGGCGTTGCCGGCGAGGCGCACCGCGCCTTCGGGCAGCCCGAAGGTGTCACCGTGCCAGTGCACGCAGGGCAGCGGCGAGGGGGCCGGGCCGAACACCGGATCGTCGAGGGCCGCCGTCGTCAGGTGGACCTCGCCGATGCCGTACTCGGGCGCCGTTCCCTCGGTCACCGGAGCGCCGAGGGCGGCAGCCAGCTGCTGGGCACCGAGGCACACGCCGAGGACGGGCCGGCCGGCCTCCACCGCGTCGCACAGGAGGGCGCGCTCGTCGGCCAGCCAGTCGGAATCGTCGTGCACGCTCATCGGCCCACCCATGACGACGAGCCCCGCCATGTCGGCCACCGCGGCAGGCGGCGGGATGGCGTCACCGCGATCCGTCCGCACGATCGTCAGCTCGACGCCCGTGTGGGCGATGGCGCCGGCGATCGCACCCGGGCCCTCGAAGCTCACGTGCTGCACCAGCAGCCAGGGGTCGCCCGTGCCCACGTCGGCTCAGGGGATGCGGATGACCCGGAAGAGCTCGGCGGCGCGGCCTTCGGCGAGCCCGGCCGCCTCCGCGTTGCCACGCGCCCAGTCCTGGACCCGCTGGGCCACGGCATCGGGATCCGGCAGCTGGCTCTTGTGGCTCAGCAGCGCGGCCACCTTGCGCTCCAGGGTGTCCGTGGTGTCGACCGCCACGCCGGCGTGCGCCGCACCGGGACCCATGATCCACAGCTCCGGGACGCTCCATGGCTCGAGGCCCTCGTCGTTCAGGAGCTCGGCGTGCGCAAAGGGATTGCGTGCGTCGGGGTACACCGCGTCCAAGGCAGCCTCCCCGGTCGCCAGATGGTCCGGATGGCTGGCGAACACGAACTCAAGGTTCCGCTCGGGCGACTGGGCCAGCACCCGTTCAGGCCGCACCTGGCGGATGACGCGGCTGATGTCACGTCGCAGCTCGCGATTCGCCACGACCATGCCGTCGGGGTGCCCGAGGAAGCGCACGTCGCTGACGCCCACGACCGCCGCGGCGGCGCGCTGCTCGTCCTGGCGCAGGGCCGCCATGTCGGCGCGCGTCATCGTGCGGTCCGAGCCACCGGCCTCGCCGGACGTGGCGATGCAGTAGGTGACCTCGAGACCGGCCGCGGTGAACGCGGCGACCGTCCCGGCCGCCCCGAAGTCGACGTCGTCGGGATGAGCGGTGACGATGAGAACCCGGCTGACCCCGTCCCCGGGCGACCAGACCGGTACCGGTCCGTCCTCGCTCAGAGGACGCTCTCCTCTGGCAGGGGCGTCCAGGCGGCCAGGTCCGCCAAGCGCGGGTCGTTGGAGAACATTTCGACGATGGGGATGCGCAGGCCGAGCCGGCGCTGAATGACCTCCATCTCGACCAGCTGGTTCCACAGCGACAGGCTGACCACGACGCCGGCCTTGCCGGCCCGGGCCGTGCGGCCCGACCGGTGCAGGTAGGCCTTGTGATCCTCGGGCGGGTCGTAGTGGATGACCCCGTCGACCCCTTCGATGTGCAGGCCGCGGGCCGCCACGTCGGTGGCGACGAGGACGGACAGCTTGCCGTTGGAGAAGTCGGCCAGCGCGCGCTCACGGTTGGCTTGCCGCAGGTCGCCGTGGATGGCCTGGGCCTTGATGCCTTCCTTGACCAGGTTCTCGACGAGGCGGTCGGCGCCCCGCTTGGTGCGCACGAAGAGCAGTGACTTCTCCTGGCTCCGGCAGATGGCCGCCGCCACCTTGACCTTGTCCATCTGGTGCACCTGGAGGAACCGGTGCTCCATGAGGGTGACGGTCTGCGTGTTCGAGGCCACCTCGTGGAAGACGGGGTCGGTCAGGTAGCGCTTCACCAGCCGGTCCACCGCACCGTCGAGCGTGGCGGAGAACAGCAGGGTCTGGTGGGGCTGGTCGAGGCGGCGGAGCACCCACTCGACCTGGGGCATGAACCCCATGTCGGCCATGCGGTCGGCCTCGTCGAGCACCAGCGTCTCGAGCTCGTCGACGGCGAGCTCGCCCCGGTCGCCGAGGTCGATGAGGCGGCCCGGCGTGGCGATGATCAGGTCGACGCCCTTGCGGAGCTTGGTCACCTGGCGGTCGATGTCGGCACCGCCGTAGACGGCGACGGCGTGGAGGCCCAGCTTCTTCGCCAGCGGAGCCAGGACCTCGTGCACCTGCACGGCGAGCTCGCGCGTCGGCAGCAGCACGAGCGCGAGCGGTTTGGCGGGACGGGTGGCCGGCGCGGGTCCGTGCGCATCCCGCGTCGCCTTGGCCCGCTGCAGAAGCGGCACGCCGAAGGCCAGGGTCTTGCCCGAACCGGTCTTGGCCTTGCCGCAGACGTCGCGTCCGGCCAGGGCATCGGCGACGGTCAGCGCTTGAATCGGAAAGGCGCTGACGATGCCTTCATCGGCCAGCGCCTTGTTCAGCTCGGGTGAGACGCCGAGGGACTCGAAGGTCCGGGCGGTCTCGTAGGTGTCGTCGCCGGAGACATCGCTGTCCCTCGGGGCGGCGCCGGCGTGCGCGCCGGCTGGGGCATCAACGGTCATTGACCCGCTCTCTCTGTGTCCGGCGGGGCTGTGCGCCATTCAGAGGAGTGAAAGTCAGCCCCGACTCACCGGCCCCCGCCAGTGGTCGCGAACCCATTGTACCAGCCCAGGACGGTCGGAGGCGCGACCCTGTGCCAAAGTGAACCCGTCCTGCACGACCATCCAAGGAGGGCCGACATGGCCAAACTCGAGACGGGCGCAACTGCCCCCGCATTCACCCTGCCTGACCAGGACGGCAAACCGGTCAAGCTCTCGGACTTCAAGGGCCAGCGCGTGATCGTGTACTTCTACCCCGCCGACGACACGCCGGGCTGCACCAAAGAGGCCTGCCAATTCAACGACAACCTCAAGACCTTCGAAAAAGCCGGGGTGGCCGTGCTCGGGATCTCGCCGGACAAGGCCGAGAAGCACGTGAAGTTCCGCACCAAGTACAAGCTCAAGTTCCCCCTCCTCACCGACGCCGACAAGAAGGTGATGGAGAAGTACGGGGCATGGGGCGAGAAGACGATGTACGGCAAGAAGACGGTCGGGACGATCCGCTCGACGTTCCTGGTCGGCTCGAACGGCAAAATCCAGCGGGCCTGGTACCACGTGCGGGCGGACGGCCACGCCGCCAAGGTGCTCGAGGAGATCGCAGAGGACTGACGTCCTCCAATGAAGACATGGCAGGAATTCGGCGCGCTGCGGCCCGACGTGGCGGCGGCGGGTCGCGCGCTGCTCTACCGGGTGGGGGTCGGGCTCGGCTTTCTGGCCACGACCCGGCCCGACGGTGCGCCGCGGGTGCATCCGATGTGCCCGCTGCTGCACGGGACCGGGCTCTTCGCCTTCATCATCCCCTCACCCAAGCAGCGCGACCTCCGGCGGGACGGCCGCTACGCACTCCACTCGTTCCCCTGTGAGGACAACGAGGACGCATTCTCGTGCACCGGGAAGGCGCGCCCGGTGGACGACGCTCGGCTACGGTCCGAACTCAGTGCCGTCTTCGTGGCGGAGCGAATGCAGTTCGCGGTGCCCACGCCAGGGGAAGAAGACCTTCTCTTCGAGTTCCTGCTGGATTCGTGCCTCCTGACCCGAACCTCGGGCCATGGCGACACCAATCCCGTACACCGCGTCTGGCGTGACGATTGACGTGACGCCGCAAGGAAGGAGTCGACATGGGGCAGGGAATTAGCGCGGTCCTGACATTCGCCATCGGAGTGGCCATCAGCCCCGTACCGATCATCGCCGTGATCTTGATGCTCTTCTCGCAGCGGGCCCGGGTGAACGGACCGGCCTTCCTCGTCGGCTGGGTGGTGGCGCTCGCCGCGGTCAGCACGATCGTCTACGTCGCCTCCCACGACGGCAACGTGGCGCAGACGAGCAGTACCGCGTCGGACTCGGTCTCGTGGGGCACAATCGCGCTGGGTGTCGGCCTGCTCGCGCTGGCGCGTCGCAACTGGCGGAAGCGCCCGGCGCCCGGGGTCGAACCCGCGATGCCCAAGTGGCTGGCGACGGTGGAAACCGTCTCGCCGGTCAAGGCCCTCGGACTCGGCATCGCCCTCGCCGCGGTGAACCCCAAGAACCTGATTCTGACCGCCGGCGCCGCCGCCGGGCTGGCCCAGGTCACCGGGCTCACGACCACGGACGCCGTCGTGGCCATCGCAGTGTTCGTGGTGATCGCCAGCCTCACCATCGCCGGTCCGGTCGTCTACTCGCTGGTCGGCGGGGCGAAGGCGAAGGCCTCCCTCGACTCGGCGAAGACCTGGCTCACCGCGCACAACGCAGCGGTGATGGCCGTGCTGTTCCTCGTCTTCGGCGTCGACCTGATCGCCAAGGGCCTCCCGCCGCTGACGCACTGAGCGAGGACCGCTCCTGGCGGCCACTTGACGCGGCCTGATCTGAGGAACATAGTTATCTAGTTACCTAGATAAAGTAAGTGAGGTCAGGTGATCGAGTTCCACCTGGACGGCCGCTCCGGCGTCTCCCCCTATCTCCAGATCGTCCAGCAGGTTCGCCAGGCCTTGCGCGTCGGAATGCTGCGGGAGGGCGACCAGCTGCCGACGGTCAAGGAGGTCGTGGGGCAGCTGGCCATCAACCCCAACACCGTCTTAAGGCCTACCGGGAGCTCGAGCACGAGGGATTGGCCAGCGCCCGTCCCGGCGTCGGAACCTTCGTGACCGGGAGCCTCGGCGCCGAGTCGATCGCCGCCCAGGGCCCGCTGCGTCAGACCCTGCAGCGCTGGATCGTCAAGGCGCGCCGGGCCGGGCTCGACGACGAGAGCATCGAGGCGCTGTTCCGCGACTCCTTTCGTTCCACGGCCGAGGAGGACATAGCGTGAGCTGGGTCCTCGACGCCCAGGGCCTGGGCAAGCGCTACGGCAGGCGCTGGGCACTCAAGGACTGCGACCTCCAGATCCCCTCGGGCCATGTGGTCGGGTCTCGTCGGCCCCAACGGCGCAGGCAAGTCCACGCTCCTGCACCTGGCCGTCGGCCTGCTCGCACCGAGCGCCGGCACCATTGCCGTGCTCGGTCGGCCACCGGCGGCCGACCCCGCCCAGCTGGCGCGCGTGGGCTTCGTCGCCCAGGACACGCCGACCTATGCCCGCCTCACCATCGAGGACCACCTCCGCTTCGGCCGCGCAGATGAACCCCGGCTGGAACGACACACTGGCCCGGCAACGCATCGCGGAGCTCGATCTCGATCTCGACCAGAGCGGCCGGCTCGCTCTCGGGCGGCCAGCGGGCGCAGCTCGCCCTGACGCTTGGCGGTGGCCAAGCGCCCCGAGCTGCTCATCCTCGACGAGCCGGTGGCCAGCCTCGACCCGCTGGCCCGCCGCGAGTTCCTGCAGAAGCTCATGGAGTTCGTGGCCGAAGGGGACGTGAGCGTGGTGCTGTCCTCGCATCTCGTCGCCGACCTGGAGCGGGTCTGCGACTACCTGATCGTGCTCGTCGGCTCGCGGCTCCAGCTGGCCGGTGAGGTCGACGACCTGTTGGCGTCACACCGTCGGCTGATCGGGCCGCGCCGTGACCCGGTATCGCTCCCCTCGCGGGCAGGAGGTCATTGAGGAGAGCCACACCGATCGCCAGAGCACCCTGCTCGTGCGGTGCGACAGCCCGGTGCTCGACCCCGCCTGGACGGTGGAGGAGCTCAGCCTCGAGGACATCGTGCTGGCCTACATGGGCCACGCCAGCCCGTCGCGCCGGGCGCGCCAGAAGCTGGAGGTGCTCTCGTGATCGCCTTCTCGTGGCGCCAGTTCCGGACGCAGGCGTTCATCGGCGGAGCCGGGCTGTCGTCCTCGGCGTCTTCCTCCTCGTCACCGGGCCCCATCTCGTCCCGTCTACGACAGCTGCAGTGGCGCAGTGCCGGGCCAGCGGTGCGGCGCCCGCGCGGCTGCATCAACCCGGTCCAGCACCGACTCGGCAAGCTGCAGGTGCTGGCCGCTGCACTCGTGCTCATCGTCCCCGTGCTCATCGGCATGTTCTGGGGGGCGCCGCTCGTCGCCCGCGAGCTCGAGACGGGGACATTCCGCCTGGCCTGGACGCAGAGCGTCAGTCGGTGCGCTGGCTCCTGGTCAAACTCGGGCTCGTCGGCCTGGCCAGCGCGGTCGTCGGCCGGCTGCTCAGCCTCATGGTCACGTGGTGGTTCAGCCCCATCGACAAGGTGACCGCGAACCGGTTCAGCCCGGCCTCCTTCGGCATGCACGGCTTCGTCCCGGCGGGCTACGCGTTGTTCGCCTTCGCGCTCGGCGCCACCATGGGGCTGCTCTTCCGCCGCACGCTTCCCGCCATGGCCGTCACGCTGGTGGGCTTCATCGTGGCGCGGGTCGTCGTCGCGGAGTGGATCAGACCGCACTTCATGAGCCCGCTGAGCGAAGCGGTGCGACTCGGTCCGGACAGCGGGCTGGGGCATCAACATGTCCTCGGGCGTGCCGTCGGTCAGCGTCAACCCACCGGACCTTCCCAATGCGCTGGTCGTGTCGAACAACATCGTCAACAGCGCCGGTCAGGCCCCTTCGACTTCGTATCTCCAGCATGCATGCTCCGGCCTGCCCGGCATGAGCGGAACACCGGCCGCGGTGAGCGGTGGGCTCGGGCAGGTGGCGCCGCCACCCGGCGGCCAGCACGCATTCCAGCAGTGCGTCGACACCATTTCTGAACACTTCCATGAGGTCGTCGTCTACCAACCGGCGAATCGGTTCTGGGCCTTCCAGACCTACGAGACCCTGCTGTTCGTCGCCATGTCCGCCGCGCTGGCCGGCCTCTGCGTGTGGTGGGTGCGCCGGCGACTCAGCTGAACAGCGGACCGATCAGTGCTGGTGCAGGGGGCACCAGTAGGTCGTCCGACCACCCACGGTCTCCCGGCGCAGCTCCGCCCCGTCACGCGGGCAGCGTGCCCCCGCGACGCGCTCCTCCATGAGGTCGCCCATGTGCGAGCCACCTCGCCGGCCCAGCTGGCGCAGCGTGGAGCGGAGCTGCTTGTGGAGCTCGCGGAGCTCGGCATCGGTGAGCGGCGTCCGCCGGTCCGGTGCCAGCCCGGCCCGATAGAGGATCTCGTCGGCGAGCAGGTTGCCCACGCCGGCCAGCCGTTCCTGGTCCATGAAGCGAGCCTTGAGGGGCGCCGCCACTCCAGACCGCCCCGGCGCGATGGCCAGGGCGGCCCGCAGGTCCGCCAACGACACCGTGAGCGCGTCGGGTCCCAGCCGGCCCTCGTCGGGCGCCAGCTCGAGCGAGCCGAATCGGCGCGGGTCGTGCATCAGGAGCTCGCCCCCGTCGTCGAAGGTGAAGCGGGCCCGCACCCACTTCTCGTTGAACACGCCGGGTCCGTAGCGCAACCGGTCCAGCGCCTCGTTGCCGTCGACCACCAGGCCGCCCGTCATGCCAAAGCGCAGGCCCAGGGTCGGTCCCCCCTCGGTGTCGAGGAGCAGCAGCTTGCCGATGCGCCGGGCCGCGCTGAACGAGCGGCCGACGAGCGCCGCCCGGAGCCGCGCCGGCGTCGTCCCGCCGCGACCGTAGCGGGAGTCGACCATCCAGGCCCGGGTGATCGGCCGATGCAGCGCTGCTTCGGCACTGGCCCGGTAGAGCTCGACTTCGAGGATCTCGGGCACCGGCGCACGGTATCCGACTGCTGCCGCCCAGCCCGAATATGGTGGACCAATGCCTCCCGAGAAGCCGCAATGGGCCGAGCTGTTCACCGAGGTCGTGACGTCCGGACTGTGCACCGGGTGCTCCGCCTGCGTCGTCGTCTGCCCCTACGACGTCCTCGGCTACAACGACCAGGACGGGGTCTACAGGCCCTTCCACGTCGATGCCGACGGCGGGCCCGACAACTGCACCCACGGCCTGAAGGGCTGCACGTTGTGCACGCGGGCCTGTCCGCGCTTCCGCACCTGGGAGCCCGAAATCGAGACACACCGGTTCGGGCGGCCCCGGACCGACGAGGAGGTGGCCGGCATCTCGCGCCGCACCGTCCTGGCCCGGGCCACCGATCCCACGGTGCAGGGCACCGGCCAGGACGGCGGCCTGGTCTCCGCACTCTTGATCTGGGCCTTCGAGCACGACGTGATCGATGCGGCCCTGGTGTCGGGGTTGGAAGGCGACGGCTCGACCTGGAAGGCGGTGCCCCAGGTGGCCCGGTCCAAGGAGGACGTACTGGCCACGGCCGGCTCGCGGTACACCTACTCGGCCAATCCCTTGGCCTACGCGGAGGCGATCGAGGGCGGAGCCGAACGGATCGCCCTGGTGGGCATGGGCTGCCAGGCCTCCGCCCCCCCGGTCATGCAGGCCCGCAAGGCCGGCAAGGTGGCGCGGCGCTTCGTGCTCACCGTCGGGCTGCTCTGCTCCAAGACCTTCGACGACGCCATCTTCAGTGAGCTCTTCGAGGAGAAGTATGGGCTGGCCCGGGCCGACATCGTCAAAATGAACATCAAGGGCGTCTTCCAGGTCTGGATGCGGGACGGCAGCTACCACGAGGTCCCGTTGAAGGAGGCCCACGCCTGGACGCGGGAGGGCTGCAAGAGCTGCCCGGACTTCGCGGCGGAGCACGCCGACATCTCCACCGGCGGCATCGGAGCCTTCGGCGACTGGACCCTCACCCTGCTGCGGACCGAGCAGGGTGAGCAGCTCTTCGACGACATGGAGGCGGCCGGGGTGATCGAGACCCGGCCCATTGAGGACGACCCCGGCGCCGTCACCCTCCTCAACAAGCTCAGCCGGGTCAGCCGCAAGCGGTGGCCCGCCACGGCTGTGCCCATGCCGGGCCGCCTCCCGGCGCCCGCCTCCACCGCCTGAGATGCCGACATGAACGGCCTTCGGGACGACGCATTCGCCGCCCTGCTCGGCATCGACGTCAGCGCCGCGACGGCGGCCACACGGTGGCCAGCCTCACCACCGACGAGCGCCACGCCAACCCGCACGGCACCGTCCACGGCGCCGTCTTCTACGCGGTGGCCGGTGCTGCCGTCGCCGCGGCGGCGAACGACGCCGAGAACTCCGGGATCATCTCGTCGGTCCTGGTCGAGTACCTGCAACCCGCCGCCCTCGGGGACGAGCTCTACGCAGAGGTCGCACGAGAGGTCTCGACCGGCCGGGAGGACATCTTCACCGGCTCGGTGCGGCGGGGCGACGGTGGCGATCTGCTGGCGTGGGTGCGCGCACGCGGCACGCGCCGGACCCGGGCGCCGGCCTGAGTCGGGAACCCCGCTTCAGTAAATACCCAGGTCGGGTGCGTGTTCTTCGTGCCTGGACCCACTAGGCCACATGGTGGGTCCAAAGCCCCGGGGGTGGCGGGCCGAAGTTCGGGGAGCCCCTCCCGAAAGTGCAGGTGAAGGGGCAGGACTGAAGTGAGCCTGGACCGGGTCGCGGGGACGAGGCGGGCGTTCGATGGCCGAATATGTGGGAACCCCGTCATTGACGCCAACCCGGGCGACCCGCAGAGTGGGACCCGTGCCGGAACGCCACATCGTGATCGTCGCCTTCGAGGGCCTGCAACCGCTCGATGCCGTGGGCCCGCACGAGGTCTTCTCCGGTGCCGGCCGGGCGGTCGCCGCCCTCGGGCGGGCCGGCTCCTACCGCGTGACCCTGGCCTCCCCAAGCGGTGCCGCCGTCCGGGCCGAGAGCGGGCTCGTCCTCGGCACGGTGTCCCTCCCGACGCCGACGGAGCGGATCGACACCCTGGTGCTCTCCGGGGGCCCGGCGCCGAGGCGGCGGCGCGCGACGAGTCCGTGCTCCGGTTCATTCGCCAGACGGCACCGCGCTGCCGGCGCGTGGCCACCGTCTGCTCGGGCGCCTTCCTCGGCGCGGCGGCCGGGCTGTTCGACGGGCGGCGCGTCACCACCCACTGGGCCCGCGCCCGGCAGCTGGCCGAGGCCTACCCCGCCGTCACCGTCGACGCCGACCCGATCTACATCCGCGACGGCAAGTACTGGTCGAGCGCCGGGGTGACGGCCGGCATCGATCTCTCGCTGGCGCTGGTCCAGGAGGACCTCGGGGTCGACGTCGCCCAGACCGTGGCCCGCTGGCTCGTGATGTTCCTGCATCGGCCGGGCGGGCAAACCCAGTTCGCATCGCCGGTGTGGGTCCCCCGCGCCGAGCGCTCGACCATCCGGGCCGTGCAGTCCCTCGTCGAGGCCGCCCCGGGTGGTGACCACCGGCTGCCCACCCTCGCGGCCGCCGCGGCCATGAGCGTCCGGCACTTCACGCGTGTCTTCACCGCCGAGGTGGGCGAGACCCCGAGCCGCTTCGTCGAACGGATCCGGCTCGAAGCCGCCCGCCGTGAGCTCGAGGAGACGACCGACACGCTCGACCTGGTGGCGGCCCGCTGCGGGCTCGGCAGCGCCGAGTCACTGCGCCGCGTCTTCCAGAAGCACCTCGGCGTGCCACCCGATGCCTACCGGCGGCGCTTCCGTGCCGCACCCCGAGAAAGGACGTCCGCGTGACCGACCGCCTGCAGATCGCCATCCCGCTCTTCCCCAAGTACACCGCGCTCGATGCCGTGGGCCCCTACGAGGTCCTGCAGCGGATCCCGACGTTCGACATCGTCTTCGTCGGCCACGACCGCGGCGAGGTGCGCAGCGACAACGGCATGATCGGGCTCACCGTCGACGCCACCTTCGAGGAACTGGCCTCGCCCGACGTGGTGGTCTTCCCAGGCGGCGTGGGCACGCGGCTCTTGGAACACGATGCGCGTGCGTCCTCGACTGGGTGCGCCAGGCCCATGCCGGGACCCGGTTCACCACGTCGGTCTGCACCGGTTCGGTCGTCCTCGGCGCGGCCGGGCTGCTGCGGGGGCTGACGGCCACCACGCACTGGTCCTGCTACCCCGAGCTCGCCGCCCACGGAGCCGTGCCCACACCGACACGGGTGGTCGAGCACCTCGACGAGAGGATCATCACGTCGGCCGGCGTCTCGAGTGGCATCGACATGGCACTGAGGCTGGTGGAGCTGCTGGCCGACCGCACCGCGGCGCAAGCGGCGCAGCTCATGATTGAGTACGACCCGCAGCCGCCGTTCGACTGCGGCACGGTGGACAAGGCTGACGACGCCGTCATGACCCGCATCATCGAGTACGCCGCACTGCGCCAGTAGGCCGGCGGACGCCGGGCTCGGCCGGACGACGCCAGACGCCGAACTAGCTGTAGCTAGGCCGCCTGGAACGGATCGCGCCCCGTGTAGGCGAGAAGCCTCTCCTGCGCGGATGCGTCGGGCCCGACCGGGATCTCCGGCTTGAAGATGCCCTTCCGCTGCTCCTCGGTGAACCGCCCGTGGATCAGGGAGTAGGCCGCATCGGGCAGCCCCTCGGGCATGGTCGCCTCCTGGCCGGTGGACCGGGCGAGATCCCACCCGTGGAGGAGCTGATCGCTGAAGGCGATGGCGAGAGCGGGACCCGTCTTGTCGATGACGCCGGGCTCGCCGAAGGTCTCGAGCGTCTCCGCACGAGCCCGATCGAAATCGACCGGGGGCCGGTCGCTGAGGACATCAGGTGGGGTGCCACCAGGTGGCGCAACGTCTTCGCCGCGCGCCGCACCCACGAAGTACCGCTGGGTCTGGAGCATGTGGTTCAGCAGCGTCCGCACGTCCCACCCGTCGCAGGTCGTCGGACCATTGAGCTGGGAGGCCGCCCCTTCCACCTTGGTCGAGGTCCAGTCGCTGGCCCGCCCGTACAGATCGAGCAAGTCGAGATCCATCGTCCCCTCCTCTCCTTCTCATCGTGCCATACCCAAATTCGGACGGTCCATGTGGTGGTGCGGCCCCATAATGGGTCCGACCTCAGGGGAGCGCATGGCGATACGAGCGGTGATGTTCGATTTCGGTGGCGTCGTTACGACGAGCCCCTTCGAGGCCTTCGCACACCTGGAGGTGGAGCGGGGTCTCCCTCCAGGCTTCATCCGCGCCGTCAATGCCACCAACCCCGATGACAACGCCTGGGCGCGCTTGGAGCGGAACGAAATAGGGCTTGACGCATTCACGGCGGCCTGGGCGGCCGAGGCCCGCGCCCTCGGACACGAGCTCGACGGCCGGCTCGTGCTCGAAAAGCTGTCGGGCGACATCCGCCCAAAGATGGTCGCCGCCATCGACGCGTGCCGCAAGACGTACAAGGTCGCCTGCCTCACCAACAATTTCCGCGTCGCCCGACCGCGTCGTCTCCGAAGCGGTGGCCGAGGTGTATGCACTCTTCGACGCGGTGCTCGAGTCCCGCGTGCTCGGTGTGCGCAAACCCGATCCACGCTTCTACGAAATGGCCTGTTCCACACTCGGCGTGGACCCGACGGAGTCGGTGTTTCTCGACGACCTCGGCGTCAACCTCAAGCCCGCCCGCCTCCTCGGCATGCACACCATCAAAGTCAGCGACCCCGACCAGGCGCTGACGGAGTTGGAGAACGTGCTGGGGCACTCAGTTGTCAACGACTGAGTCCGATTGCGCCCCCGGGTGCACGCCGCTTCAGGCCGAAGGCGGGGCTGCCGCGGCACTCGCGCCGGCGAAGCGGCCGAACAGGGTGCTGTCCCCGATGGAAAGACCGCTGGCGTAGCCGAACGAGCAGACCCCGGACGTGGTGCGCCCGGCGGCGAACAACCCGCCGATCGGCGACCCGGTGAGGTCGCGGACCTCGCCGGCCGCCGTCGTCTCCAGGCCGCCCAGGGTGAAGGGCGCGTACGGGCGCCGGCCCGATGCGCAGGTCCACCGCGCCGATAGGCGGCACCAGCGGCCGCACCCAGGAGGGGTCCTTGTGAAAGAGGGGGTCCTCCCTTCTCGCCGCATGACGGTTGTACAGGTCGACGGTGCTCTGGAGCGACCCGGGCGGCAGGCCGATCTCGGACTCCAGCTGCGCCGCGGTCTCGCAGACCCAGGTGGCGGCGAGTCCCATCCAATTCACCTCGTAGGAGGCTTCGTCCACGATCAGGTAGACCTCGCCGTCCTGCTCGTAGAGGGCGGATTGTCCGACCCGTCCCATGTAAGTGTCCTCGTTGATGAAGCGCTGCCCGCGGCCGTTGACGAGGATGCCGTGGATCAGGGTCCGGGGCGGGGTGATGGGCAGTGAGACCTCGCCCGCGTACATGTTGCGGACAGAAGCGCCGAGGGCCTGCGCCATGCGGATGCCCCGCCCGTCGTCGCCCTCGGTGCCGACCTTGAAGGTCCCCCGCGCCAGCGGCGGACAGTGCTGGCGCAGCATGTCGTCGTTGAAGATGAAGCCACCCGCGGTGAGCACGACGCCGCGCCGGGCCCGCAAGGTCACCGTCTCACCGAAACGCTGCGCCTGCACGCCGACGACCCTGCCGTCCTCACAGACCAGGCGGTCGACCCGGGTGTCGGTCGAGACCACCGCGCCGGCGCCGGTGGCGGCCGCCGCCAGGTGCTCCATGAGGAGCCATCCGGTCGAGCGCTTCGTCTTGGCCAGGTGGCCGCGTGGAGCGGGCCGTGCGATTTCGTTGAACGGATACGCGTCTTCGCCGCCCGAGTAGACGAGACCCTCGGTGCCTTCAGGCGCCATGGAGGTGTCGGCGCAGAACGTGGGATCGAAGGGGACGCCCCGGGCCACCAACCAGTCGAAGTGGCCCAGGCTCTCCTCGCAGTACCGGGCGATCTTGGTCTCGTCGGGATCCGGACCGCAGGCCGCCATCATGTAGCGGTACATGTTGTCGAGGGAGTCCTCGAACCCACACGCCGACTGGATCGGCGTCCCTCCGCCGAGGTAGACGATGCCCTCGGCCAACGCCGCCGCACCTCCGGGGCCACCCGTCCGTTCGGTCACCAGCACCTGGGCACCCGCGGCCGCCGCGCTGAACGCCGCCGCCGAACCGGCCGCGCCGAATCCGACGACGATCACGTCCGCCGTGTCGTCCCAGCGCGTGATCTCCCCGGCGTCGCACGGTGTCACGTCGTTCGGCTCGCGCACTCCATCCTCCCTCGGTGTCGCCGAGACGGTAGCCGTTGCCGCCGGAGGTCCCCCGACGTCCTACCCTCGGGTGCGTGCGGTCCCCGCCCGAACCTACGGCGCCACAGGAATCGCCGGCGCCGCCGCCCGAGCTCGAGCGGGTTGCTCCCGGCTGGTCGGCGACGCTGGCCTACCAGCTCGTCCCCGGCCTCACCACGTGGCGCCTCACCAGCCCGGACGGAGTCGTGCGCTTCGCCAAGGTCGCCTCGGCCGGCTCCGCTCGGTACCCGACGCTACGAGGCGAGTCCGAACGAATGGTCTGGGCCGCGCCCTACCTGCCCGCGCCCGAGGTGGTCACACTGGAGGAGCTGGGGAGGCTCGACCATCCTGGTCACCGAAGGGTTGCCCGGGCGCGACGCCACCCACCCCGACTGGCGGAATGACCTGCCCGGGCTTGTGCGAGCCCTCGGCCGCGGGCTGCGCTCGTTCCATGACGCCGTGGGCGAGGAGTGGTGCCCCTTCCGCTTCGACCTGGGCCGCGCCTTGGCACACGTCGAGGACCGCGTCCGCAGCGGCGACGTCCGCGGCACCGGGTTCCACGAACAACACGCCCACCTGACCCCGGCGGCCGCGCTGGCGCAATTGGAGGCCACGGCCCCCGACGACGAGGACCTGGTCGTCTGCCACGGCGACTTCTGCCCGCCCAATGTGCTCCTCGAGGGGGGCCGGGTGACGGGCTATGTCGACCTCGGCGAGCTGGGCGTCGCCGATCGCTGGTGGGACGTGGCGGTCGGCGCATGGAGCGTGGGCTGGAATTTCGGAGCGGAGCTCGAGCCGCTCTTCTACGAGAGCTACGGGGTGATCCCGGACCCGGCGCGCATCCGCTTCTTTCGCCTGCTCTACGACCTCGCGTCCTGAACCGCGCCGTCGATGAGCAGGCGAGCCCGCGTGAACACGGCGTCGAACATCGGCACGGTGAGCTTGCCGGTGAACGTGTTCTGCTGGCTCGGGTGGTAGGAGCCGAGCAACGTCCGCCCGTCGGGGAGCGGGCTCTCCGCCAAATGGCCGAAGGCCGGGCGCGGCCGGAGCCCGTAGTGGGCGCTGACGGCCTGCCAGGCGACCTGCCCCAGGGCCACCACCACCACCGCCTCGCCTAGGAGCGCGAGCTCGCGGGTGAGGTACGGCGCGCAGGCGTCGCGTTCGGCCGGGGTCGGCTTGTTGGCCGGTGGCGCGCAGTGCACGGTGGCGGTGATGTAGGCGCCGGTCAGCTCGAGGCCGTCGTCACGAGCCGTGCTGGTGGGTTGCGAGGCGAAACCCGCCCGGTAGAGCGCGGCGAAGAGCCAGTCGCCGGAACGGTCCCCCGTGAACATGCGGCCGGTGCGGTTGGCGCCGTGCGCGGCGGGGGCCAGGCCGACCAGGACGAGCGTTGCGTGCGGGTCGCCGAAGGCCGGGACGCCGCGGCCCCAGTACACCTGGCCCGCATAGGAGGCCCGTCCCGCGCGGGCCACTTCTTCGCGCCATTGCACCAGCCTCGGGCAGCGACGGCAGTCCGCCACCTCCTGTTGCACCGCGGGCAGCGAGTCCCCCTGCCCACGGTTGGACGTCACGGCGCAGAGCCTACGATGGGCCCTCGTGTCCCCAACCGCTCGTTCCGCCCCCGCACGCCCTCCGACGCGACGCGGCCGCAAGGCTCCTCCCGCCACCGTCGTCCTGCTGGTCCGCCACGGCGTCACCCCCACCACCGGCAAGATGCTCCCCGGCCAGGCCGCCGGCCTGCATCTCGCTGACAAGGGGCACGAGCAGGCCGGTGCTGCGGCCGGGCGCATCGCCGCGCTCGCCAAGGCTCCGACCGCGGTGTACGCATCGCCGCTGGAGCGCACACGCGAGACGGCCGCCCCCATCGCCCGGGCCCTCGGACTGCGCGTGCGGACCGCGCCGGGTCTCGTCGAGGTCGACGTCGGCGACTGGACCGAGAAGCCCCTGGCGCGGCTGTACCGCAGACCGGAGTGGCCAACGGTGCAACGCTGGCCCAGCGGCTTCAGGTTTCCGGGTGGTGAGTCCTTTGCCGAAATGTCGGTGCGCTCCATGGATACCGTTCTCGACCTCGTGACCCAGCACCCCGGCGAGACGATCGTCGCCGTGTCCCATGCGGACCCGATCAAGGCGATCGTGGCGGCGGCGGCAGGCATGCCGCTCGACCTGTTGCAGCGGCTGGTCATTTCGCCCTGTTCCATCTCGGCCATCCTCTTCACCGCCGGTGGCCCCGTGGTGCTGTGCACGAACTCGACGGGCTCGCTGAACGAGCTGGCGCTGTCGTGACGGAGCGACCGCGATGAGCGACGAGAACGACTTCGACGCGCCGGACCACTGCACGGTCGGCGTCGTCGGCGAGGTGGGGCAGCGGCTCTTCCTGTTCTATTGCCGCCAGGGCCTGTCCGAGACCACGGTCAAGGTGGAAAAACAGCAGGTTGCGGTCCTCGCCGGCTACCTCGGGCGGATCGTGAAGGAGCTGGGGCGGCCCGGCCACCTGCCGGACGACCTGGCGTTTTACGGCACCGAGGACTTCGAATGGGTCGTCGGGACCATCGGCGTCTCCTACGACGAAGAGCTCGACCGTGTCATCGTGGTCCTCGAGGAGGTGGGCGTCGAGGACGAGGACGAGGACGAGGACGAGGACGACATCGACAGTGGGCACGTGCTGCGCGTCGCCCTCACCCGCGAGCAGGCTGCGGCCTTCGCCATTCACGCCACCCGCCTGGTGGAGGCGGGCCGCCCGCCCTGCCCGTTGTGCTCGCTCCCGCTTGACCCGGCCGGACACGACTGCCCGCGCACCAACGGGCACCGGCCCCCGGTGACCTAGCGGCGGTGCCCGACGCCGAGGTCGAGCGAGTCCTCGTGGAGGGTGACATGGAGGTCCACGGGCGCATCGCCGGGAGTTCGAACGCGACGTTGCTGGTCACCTGCCGCCTGCAGGGAGCGGAGTTGCTCGCCGTCTACAAGCCCTTCAAGGGCGAGCGGCCCCTGTGGGATTTCCCCGGCGGGCTCTTCCGGCGTGAGGTGGCGGCCTACGTGCTCTCCGAGGCGCTCGGCTGGGGGCTGGTGCCCGAGACGGTCGAGCGGCCCGAGGGGCCCTTCGGCCAGGGGTCCGTGCAGCGCTTCGTCCACGAGGACGGCACGTCGCACTACTTCACGCTGCGCGACGAGCCCAAGTGGCACCCCGTGCTCATGCGGCTCGCCGCGTTCGACGTCGTGGCCAACAACGCCGACCGCAAGAGCGGCCACGTCCTCCTGGCCGAGGACCGCCTGTGGGCCATCGACAACGGGCTCTGCTTCAACCGCGACGACAAGTTGCGCACGGTGATCTGGGACTTCGGCGGGGAACCGCTCGGGGCCGGCGTGGAGGAGGACCTGTCCCGCCTGGCCCGCGAGGGTCCGCCGGCAGGGCTCGCCGAGCTGCTCGAGCCGTCCGAGCTGGCCGCCACCATGGACAGGGTGGCCTGGCTGCTCAGCCTGCGGGCCTTGCCCGAACTCGTCGACGACGGGGGATGGCCCCCCTATCCCTGGCCGCTGGTGTGAGGCCCTTCGGGGCGGCGCGCCAGGTCTAGGGAATTTTGTAACCCAGCGTCTGGAGCTCGGCGATCACCTGCTGGGCTACCACCTGGCCCCCGCCGGGGGTCAGGTGCGTCCCGTCGGGCGTGCGCACGTTGACCACCTGGCCCGCTCCGTTGGTGACGAACGCCGTGTACCCCCCCTGCGCCGTCCCCAGCGACCGGGCAGTGCTCAGATAGGTCACGGGTGGATGTGTCTTCACCACCTGCTGTTGGACCACGGCGTTCACGTCGGACATCTGTGCATTCAGGCCCGGATTCTGCATCGGCGGCATGCCGACCCAGACGACTGTGGCGCCGCCGCTCTGAGCGATTTGCATGAACTGCGCCACCCGCTGTGCGTAGAGGGTGTTCCACTGCGGCGAGGTGTAGGGCACGTCAGGGGGCCCGAGGAAGTCCTGGGCGTCGTTGGCACCGATCATGATCACCACCACCTGCGGATTCTGTGACTTGAGATCGGCGGCCAGTTCGGCGGGCCAGTCGAAGTAGTCGGGCCTCGTCAACCCGGTGCTCACCCGGCCGTCGAGCGCGGCGGTCACCACGCCCGTCTGGGCCAGGTCGGGCTGCAGCGCGTCGCCCAGGTCGATGCCGATCGAATCGCCCACGATCAGGACGCGCAACGGGTTGGCCGCGGTGGGCTCCTTCGGATTGGGCGGGACCGTCGTCGGCGTCGTGGGCGAGGTGCCCCCCTTGGCGGGGTTCGATCCGGACTTCGGCTGCGACCCTGCCGTCGGCTGGCCGCCCGGGCGCGGTCCGGACACCGTGAGGCCGCCACTCGGCCCGCCCAGTCCGCTGCCCCGGCCCGTGAGGGAGACGATGTGCGAGAGCTGCAGCGCGCGACTGACGGCGGCTACGGGGCCGGTCACGTCGAGGCTCACCGTGCGCCGTGTCCCGACCGGCGACACCTGGGCGTTGTGCTGCAGGGTGGGCGCGTAGAGCAGGAACCAGAGGGCGAAGGCGGCGGCGCCGAGTTTCAAGACGTGTCGCCAGGGTGCCCGCTCCCGGCCATCGGGGGCGGGAGGCAGCTCGGCAGGGGCACGCGACTCGAATTCCGGCTGCGGTTCCCAGTCGACGTGGTGCGGGGGTGTCGGGCGGTCGCTCATCAGAAGCGGTAGTAGATGAACGGAGCGACGCCGATCGGTCCGAAGGTGGTGATCCCGAGGAGGGCGAAGCCGAGCAGGCCGACCTGCACGCCGACCTTCTGGCGGGAGAACGCGGCCTGCAGGCGGTCGACGCGCAACGGGGGCACGAACTGGGATGCGAGAGTGCCCACGATGGTCACGATCAGGAGCGGCGTGATCAGAGGCGAGGCCTCGCCCCAGCCGCTGAACAGGCGGCCGATAACGGCAAAGGCCTGGGACAGGCCGGTGGCATTGAAGAAGACCCAGCCGAGGCACACGTACTGAAAGGTCACGAAACGCTGGACCCAGTTCCGTACCGGCCCCTCGACCACGCCCGGGAGCCCGCGCCGCTCCCGGCTCTTGCGGCGCAGATGCCCGACGCTCTGCCCGACGCCCTGCAAGGCCCCCCAGACGACGAACGTCCACGCCGCCCCGTGCCAGAGACCGCCCAGCACCATGGTGATCATGATGTTGCGGATGGTCTGGGCCTGACCGTTGGCGCTCCCGCCCAGGGGTATGTAGAGGTAGTCGCGCAGCCAGCGCGACAGTGTCATGTGCCAGCGCCGCCAGAAGTCCTGCAGGTTGCGTGCCGTGTAGGGCGCATCGAAGTTCTGCGGGAACCGAAAGCCGAGCAGCATGGCGAGGCCGATGGCGATGTCGGTGTAGCCACTGAAATCGCAGTAGATCTGGACCGCATAGCCCCAGGCGGCGAAGATCGCCTCCGGCGCCGAGTGCTGCGTCGGCGATGTGAAGACGGGCGTCACGATCGCACTCGAGACGTAGGTGGAGATCACCACCTTCTTGAACAGCCCGGCGAGGATGAGCCAGAAGGCGCGCGAGTAGTCGATCGAGTTGGGGTCGCGGCGCCGGCGGATCTGGGGCAGGAGCTCGTTTCCTCGCACGATCGGTCCGGCCAGCAGGTGGGGAAAGAACGAGATGTACACCGCGACGTCGAGCGGCCTGGCCGGCTCGAGCTCGCGGCGGTAGATGTCGACCACGTAGCTGATCGCCATGAAGGTGAAGAAGGAGATGGCGATCGGCAGCCCGACCTGCAGCAGAGGCACGGCCCGGCCCAGGTCGAAGGCGTGGGTCAGGTTGTCGAGGTTCACCGAGACGAAGCCGTAGTACTTGAACCAGCCCAGGATCGCCAGCAGCGCCCCGACCGAGACCCCCATGGCGATGCGTCGCCCGCGCTCGGTTCTCGAGGCGTTGACCCAGGCGCCACCGACGTAGGTCACCGATGTCGTGAGCAGGAGGAGAAGGCAGTAACTCCAGCCCACCCAGCCGTAGAACACGTAGCTCAAGCCGAGCATGGACAGCTTCCACCAGCCCGCGTAGGGGTTGAGGAGCCAATTCACCGTGAAGGCGATGGCGAAGAAGACGGCGAAGTCGATGGTGGGAAAGAGCATCAGGTGCGATCAGCGGTTTGCGCCGAATGTACTGCCGGTCGCCCGCACCGAACGTGCACAGACAGGGCGCGAGGACCCCTTCTTCGCCGGCACAACCTCGTCAGCCGTTGAGCAGGTGGCCGGGACCGCCGTGCCTCGCCCGTCCCGGATGACAACCCGGGGTCCCGGACCCCGGGTGCGGCGGGCTCAGCCCTTGGCCTTGAGCGCCTCGATGAGCGCCGGCAGCACCTTGTGCACGTCGCCCACGATCCCGAGGTCGGCCACCGAGAAGATCGGCGCCTCCCTGGTCCTTGTTGATGGCGACGATGTTCTTGGAGCCCTTCATCCCGACCAGGTGCTGGGTGGCGCCCGAGATCCCGCACGCGACGTAGACGGTGGGCTTCACCGTCTTGCCCGTCTGGCCGACCTGGTGCGAGTAGGGGACCCAGCCGGCGTCGACGATGGCGCGGCTGGCTCCGGCCGCGCCGTGGAGGAGCTTGGCGAGCTCCTCAATCGAGTTCGTAGTTGGCGGCGTCGCCGAGGCCGCGGCCGCCCGAGACGACGACCGCCGCCTCATCGAGCTTGGGACCGCTGCGCTCTTCGACGTGGCGCTCCACGATCTTGGCCGTGTTGGTGGCGGCGACGTCGGGGGCCGGGGCGGGCACGACAGCCGCGGCGGCACCGCCGGACGGCTCCGCCGCGAACGACTTGGCCCGGACCACGAAGATGGCCGGACCCGCGCCCGGTGAAGTGCGCCGTGACGATCTGCGTGCCACCGAAGACGGGGTGCTGGCTGGAGAGCCCGCCGTCGGACTCGACCAGCCCGGTCACGTTGGTCAGCACCGGGCGGCCGAGCTTGGCCGACAGCCGGCCCGCCACGTCACGCCCGTCGTAGGTGGCGGGGACGAGGAGGGCGTCGGGCGCGTTGCCGCCTTCGATGAGCGCAGCCAGCGCGGCGGCGACCGGCACGCCGGGCAGCGTGCCCCCCAAGTCGCCCACGTCGTAGAGCGTCGTGGCACCGTATTCGCCGAGAGGACCGGCCAGCGACGCCGCGTCGGCGCCCCAGGCCACGGCCTCGACGCTCGAGGCGACCGCACGGGCCTCGGTCAGCAGCTCGAGCGTGACCGGCGTCGGCCCACTGTCACCCACTTCGGCCAGCACCCACACCTTGTCGATCGCCATCTCAGACCACCTTCAGCTTCTCGAGGAAGGCCACGACGCGCTCGGCGCCGTCGCCCTCGTCCACCACGATCTCTCCCGCTCCACGCGCCTCGGCATCGGAGACGTCGGTGATCTCCTGCCCGGCTCCGGCGGCGCCGACCAGCGAGGCGTCGATGCCGAGGTCGGCCACCGTCAAGTTGTCCACCGGCTTGGACTTCGCGGCCATGATCCCCTTGAAGGAGGGGTAGCGCGGCTCGACCACGCCGGCGGTCACCGTGACCAGGGCCGGCAGGGGGCACACGACCTCGTCGTAGCCCGCCTCGGTCTGTCGCTCCACCTTGACCGAGTCGCCGTCGACCGCGATCGCCTTGGCGAAGGTGACCGACGGCAGCCCCATGAGCTCGGCCACCTGCACGGGCAGCGTGCCCGTGTAGCCGTCGCTCGACTCCGTGGCCATCACGACCAGGTCGGGGTTGGCCTTCGCGATGGCTGCCGCCAACACCCGGGCCGTGCCCAGGGCGTCGCTGCCGGCCAGCGCGTCGTCGCTGATCAGGATGGCCTTGGCCGCACCCATGGCCAGCCCGGTGCGCAGGCCCGAGGTCTCGCCGCCCGGAGCCATGGAGACGAGGGTGACCTCGTCGCCCTCGCCCGAGGCCAGTTGGAGGGCCATCTCGACCCCGTAGTTGTCCGAATCGTCCATGATCAGCTTGCCGGACCGGTCGAGGGTGTTGGTGCCCGGATTCAGCGACTGGGGCGCTGCCGGATCAGGTATCTGTTTGACGCATACGACGACGTTCATGGCCGACCATCTTTGTGGAACCGGGCCGTTCCCCGCCATTCGGGCCGGTGACAAGCCTCTTTCCGGAGCGACCCCGCTCAGAGGGGTACGCCCACCGGTCGCTCAGGCCGGCCCGCCGCCTGCGGCGACCAGCGCCTCGCCGAGCCGGTCGGTGATCACGGCGTCCACGCCGGCGGCCACCATGGCGCGCAGGTCGTCGGGAGCGTTGACCGTCCAGACGTTGACCGCAAGTCCCATTGCGTGTGCCCGCTCGACGAGCTCCTGGTCCGCCGACGCCACGAAGGGGTGGACGGCGGCGAACCCAGCCTCGACCGCCGCAGCAAGTGCCGGCTCGACCTCGGCGGCGAAACCCCACAATGCCCCGAGGGCCAGGCGGCCGTCGGCGGCCTGCACCGCGCGCAGCGTTGCCGTCTGAAAGGACGACACGATGACACGCGCCGTCCAGCCAGCCTCCTCTATCGCCGCTGCCGTCAGCGCAGCGACCGCCTCACCGGGGTCCCACCCCGGGTCCTGAGGGCGCGTTCTTGATCTCGACGTTGACGACCATGCCCTCGCAGACCGCCAAGACGTCGGCCAGCAGTGGGACGTGGGCCGGCAGATCGGCTACCTCGAGCTGGTCGATCGTGCCGATCCCCGGAATCGCGGCGTCGTGGTGGATGGCCAGCGCCCCGTCGGCCGTGAGGCGCACGTCGAGCTCGACACCGTCAGCGCCCAACCGCCGTGCCTCGGCGAAGGCCTCGATGGTGTTCTCGGTGAAGCCCTCCGTGCAACCCCTATGAGCAAAGACGGCGGTCATCGGGCCCAGGCCATCTTCCCGTCACGATTCCACCGTGACGGCGGCCGAATTTTCACCAAAAACTCCTTGCCTGGCTCCCGGCAGACCGTTACCCTCTTCTCCGTTAACCCGCTTTTCACTGACGGACACCTTCTGGGTCCGATCATGTGAAAAGGATCACAATGCAGGTGGAGGCACATTCCGATGGCTCTCATGTGGAACCGGACTGTCGATTGGGACGCGGACGACTGGCGGCGCTCAGCCGCCTGCCGCAATACAGAACCGGACCTTTTCTTCCCTGTTGGCACGACAGGCCCGGCCGTCGACCAGATCGATGCGGCCAAGCGTGTCTGCCACGCCTGCGACGCGCTCGAGCCCTGCCTCGACTTCGCGCTGGCCACCAACCAGGAGTCGGGCGTCTGGGGCGGCACGTCCGAGGAAGAGCGCCGCAAGTTGCGCAAGGCCTGGTTGGCCGCCCGCCGTTCGCAGCGCGTCGCCATCTGAATCTGCAGCGCGGCCCGGCGACTTCGCGCCGGCGGACGCCGGGGCGCAGCAGCGCTCACCGGGGCGCTCGCACCGGCACCGAAATGGCGACGCGGGTCCCGCCCCCATCGGCCACCGGCACCGGCTGCATGGAGATCGTCCCCTCCAACTGACTGACGACGAGGTCGCGCACGATCGACAGCCCGAGGCTCGAGGTCTTCTCGATGTCGAACCCTTCTGGCAGGCCCAGCCCGTCGTCGCGCACCTCGACGCGGAGTTCCGACTCGTCGCTCGACATTGTGAGTTCGACATGCCCGACCGGCGCGTCGCCCGCCCCTCCCCCGGCTCCCTCCAGACCGACCGCCCCGTCCTGCACCCCGGCGTTCTCGGGATCGAAGGCGTGTTCGACCGCGTTCTGCAGGAGCTCGGCCACCGTCACGGCCAGCGGCGTCGCGACGTCGGCCGCCACCTCGCCGAGATCCCCGTGGACCGAAATGACGATCGGCTGTGACGAGACCACCGAGTCCTCGGCCATCTGCACCAGCGAGCTGACGATTTCGGCGAAGGGGACCTGGTCGCTCGGGTCCCGCGACAGGATCTCGTGCACCAGTGCGATGGAGCGCACGCGGCGCTCCGCCTCGTGCAGCGCCACCCGGGCCGCCCGGTCACCCACCCGGCGTGCCTGGAGGCTGAGCAGCGACGAAATCGTCTGCAGGTTGTTCTTGACCCGGTGGTGCACCTCGCGGATGGCGGCGTCCTTGGACAGCAGCAGGCGGTCGAGGCGACGCACGTCCGTGACGTCGCGCAGGAGGATCATCGCCCCGGTGACCACGCCGTGGGAGAGCAGCGGGATGCAGTGGACCAGGACGATGACGTCCGGGCGACGCTCGACCTCCTCCACGACGGGCCGGCCCGTGGCCAGTGCCCATTCCACGGCTGATTCCTCGACGTCGAGGTCCCCGAAGCGGCGCCCCTCGGGCTGGGTGTAGATGCCCATGCGGTGGAACGCGTTCATGGCGTTGGGCGACGCGAACTCCACCCGGCCGTCGGCGTCGACGACCACGACGCCGTCGCCCACCCTGGGCGACTCCTCCGTGCCGACGTCCTCGTCGGGGAACGGGAACGCCGATTGGGCCACCATGTCCGCCAGGCGCTCGAAGACGTCGAGGTAGGTCCGCTCGTACATGCTCGTCGGCCCCTTGAGCGGCGCCAGCGAGACGCGCAGCAAGGCCCCGATGATGTGGCCCTCGAAGCGCACGGGGATGTTCTCCACCGGGACCTGCTCGCCGAGAATGGGGTGGTGGATGCTGCCCCGCACGATCTCGCCCGAATGCAGACACTGGGCCACGAGGGTCCACTGCGACTCGTTCACCGTCTGACCCACCAGGTCCTGGTCGACCAGGGTGGGCCGGTTGTTGGGCCGCATCTGGCCGAGCACCACCAGCTCGGGGTCCTCCTGCGACGGGTCCGCCTCGGCGACCGCATCGGCTCCCAGGTTCGCCGTACCGTTGATTCCGGCGGCGTGCACCGGCACCAGCAGGAGCAGGTCGGAGAACGAGAGGTCAGCCAGGACGCTCCAGCTTCCGAGCAGCCGCTGCAGGTGCTCGAGCTCTTCGGGCTTGAGGTCGGTGTGGCTGAGGGCCAGTTCGGCTGGCGTCGGCATCAGCCCACCTCCTCGACGTGGCCCGCCACCGGCACCGTGTACGCGGCGCGGCCCCTGTACCCCTGCAGGTCGGAGGCACCCACCGCACCGAGCACGGCCCGCAGGTCGTCGGCCCGATCGGCCACGTGCTCGAGCCGGTGCGCATCCGACGCCGTGGTCAGCGGCACGCCGCGAGCGACGAAACGCTCGAGCAGGCCCTGCGCCGGATACTGCTCGCCCACGGGTTTGCGCCAGCCGGCCGAGCTGACCTCCGCCGCCATGCCCGAGGCCGCCGCGGCCTCCGCGATGCGATCCCACCACTCGGCCGGCGCCGTCGGGGACGTAGCCCGCCACCTTAATGAGGTCCGGGTGCGCCAGCACGTCGCAGGCACCCGAGGCGGCCAGCTCCTCCAGCGCCTCGGTGTAGGCCTCCCAGCAGCCATCGACCTGGCGCACGGACCACTCGGCCATAGAGGCCGGGTCGTCGATGTCGTCGAAGCGCCACCCGTCCACCCAGTGCACGGAGCCGAGCAGCACGTCGAAGGGGTAGCCGGCCAGCAGGCCGGCGACGTCATCCATCCGGCCCTCGTAGTAGTCGACCTCCAGGCCGATGACGATCGGGAGCCCGGCCTCCTTGGCCTCCTGGGCGCAGGCCACGTACGCGTCCAGGTCCGCCGTGGCGTGGAACGCGTAGTACCCCGCCATGTTCTCAGCCAACGCCGGCGAGACCCGCTCGTCGTTCCAGAAGCCCCCGAGCAGCGCATCGGCCTGGCGGAAGCGGAAGAGGTGCTCGGTCACGGCCAGTTCGGTCACGCCGGCGGCCTGGGCCCGGGCGCAGTACTCGGCCAGCTGCTCGGGCCGTAGCGGCGTCTCGTGCTCCGAGTGGGGCCAGAGGTGGAGGTGGTAGTCGAGCACGGCGTTCGATTCCCGGTCTGACCGGTCAGGTGGCCCGGCGGATCAGCGTCACGCCGTCACGGATGGTCGTGAGCACGCAGACCACCCGGGGGTCGTTGACCACCTTGTCGTTGAAGGCGCGCAGGGCCCGCGCCCCCTCGTGGGGATCGTTCTCCGAGGGCAGGACCCCGCCGCCCTGCAACGTGTTGTCGACGACGATCAGGCCGTGCGGGGCAAGCTTGGGCAGCACCGCCTCGTAGTAGGCGTCGTAGGTGACCTTGTCGGCGTCAATGAAGACCAGGTCGAAGGGGCCTTGCAGCTGCTCCAGGGAGCGCAACGCGGGCCCCTCGATCACGCTGATGTGGCTCTCGAGTCCCGCCTCGGCGATGTTGCCCCGCGCCACCTGGGCGTGGTGGGGGTCGACCTCGAGCGAAATGATGGAGCCGTCCCTGCCCAGGCCCGCCGCCATGGCGATGGACGAGTAGCCGGTGAAGGTGCCGATCTCGAGGACGCTGGTCGCCTGGGTGGCGAAAACGAGCAATTCGAGGAAACGGCCCTCCTGGCGCCCGACCATCATCCCCCAGGCGGCAAAGCCGTCCCTGGTGGAGGCGTCGACCGACTCGAGATGCCCCGGGGGTGCGGTCGTGTGCGCGTCGGCGTATGCCTGGACCTCGGGATTGATCAGTTGGGCCATGTTCTCTTTCCCCGGTGCCACGCAGCCTGAGGCTCGGTCCGCCCAATCTAGGTCCTTCCCCTCGGCCGGCCGCCAACGCGAACGGGGGCTCCGAACCGCTGAGCCCGGCCGGGTTCGTGGCGACCTTCCCCATGACCGACTCCGGACTTTCCGTCCTCGCCGAGCCAAAGCGAACGTCCGTTGGATATGGCCGCTTCCGCTGCTGTAACCGAGCGGATGGATCAAACGTCTGTTTTCTGACCAGACACATCTGGACCTGTATCTTCTTGGCACCACGCAATGAGGCGGCGGTTTTCCTAGGCAAAGGACGATCCACGTGGGCAAGAAGTTGGCGCGCTTCTTCGGAGGCCTTTTCATCCTCGGTGCCACCATCGGCGCGGGAACCATCGGCGTGGCCGTGGTGTCCTCCGCCCCCGCGGGAGCCGCGCCGACCATCCTGGTCAACGACGCCAGCGACCCGGCGTCACCCCTTCCTGCAAGCAACTGCGACCCGAGCTCCGAAAGCGACTGCACCCTGCGGGCGGCCCTGGCGGAAGCAACCAATCTGAATACGGTCACCATCAACCTTCCCGATCCCACGACGGTTCAGCACAACCCCGGCCCCTACTACTCGGTCAGTGGGAATGAGCTCGACATCACCGACACCGGGGGTCTCGTCACCATCGTCGGACAGAATGACCCCTCCGTCGACGAGATTCGCGCGGTCGACACCACACGCGTCATGGAGCTCGGGTCAGGTTCGATGGGGGGTGTCCGCGCCGACATCTCGGGAGTGACCATCTCGAACGGGAACGCGCCGATTTACCAAGGTAGCGACTGTGGCGGCATCTGTGTCAGCAGCAGCGGCAGCCAGCTGACGCTGACCAACTCGGTGGTGTCGGGCAATACGGCTGGCACGTTCGGCGGCGGCATCGGTCTGTACCACGGGGGATCAGCTTCCTTGACGGGCGACACGATCACCGGCAACACGGTGTCCAGCACCGGCGGCGCCGGTGGCGGGGGCGGCATCTACGTCGTCAACGACGACACTTCGTCGGCCTACCTCTCGATCCGTGACACGACGATCTCTGGCAACACCGTCGTCGCCGGCAGTGGCGACGGCAGCGGGGGCGGCATCGACGTCTTCAACACGTCGGGTTCGGGCCTCGACGCCAACCTGTCGATCCACATCGATAACTCGACGATCAACGGGAATACGATCAACGGTGCGTCGGGTGCCGGCGCCGGCATCGACGCAACCGACGGGAACTGGCAGGTGACCAACTCGACGATAAGCGGGAACGCCGAGCTGGCAGGGACCCAAGTCGGCGGTGGCGCCTTCGTCGCCAACGCAGCCGGCGGCACCGCCCTCACCTCGACATGGAAGTTCGACACCATCGCCGGCAACGTGGCGGGTAGCGCGGGTCAAGGCGGCAACCTCAACGTGCAAGGTGGCAGCACCCTGGACCTCGGCGAGAGCATCGTCGCCGGCGGCATGTCGGGGGGAGCCCAGAACAACTGCTTCGTCAGCGGCGGCTCGCTGCACTCGGTCGGCCACAACCTGATCGACGACTCCAGCTGCGGCGCGCCGGGCGCCGGCGACATCGTCGGCCAGAGTCCGCAGCTCGGCGCCCTGGCGAACAATGGCGGCCCGACGCAGACCCAGCTTCCTGCTTCCACCAGCCCCGCAGTGAGCGCCGTACCGACGTCCGTGACCTCGGGCACGGGAGTGAACACTGATCAGCGAGGTGAGGCGCGCGGACAGGGCCGGCACGGCTGGTCCACCATCGGTTCGGTCGAAGTGGCCCAGGCCACGCCACCGCCCCCGACCACAACGACGACCACGACGACATCGCCGACGACATCGCCTCCGACGTCCGCGCACGGCTACTGGCTGGTCGGCTCCGACGGCGGCATCTTCTCCTTCGGTTCCGCCCAATTCCACGGGTCGACCGGCGGCATCGCCTTGCAGCGACCAGTCGTCGGCATCAGCCCGACAGCCGACAACGCCGGCTACTGGCTCGTCGCGTCCGACGGCGGCATCTTCGCCTTCGGCGACGCCGGCTACTTCGGGTCGATACCCGGTGCCGGCTTGGCACCCGCGGGGTCCGGCCTCCCGCACAGCCTCAACGCCCCGATCGTCGGCATCGTGCCGTCCTCCGACGGCGGTGGCTATTTCATGGTGGCCTCCGACGGAGGCGTCTTCGCCTTCGGCGATGCCCACTTCGCGGGGTCGTGCCCGGGGGTCGGTGGCTGCGCGGGCGCTGCTGCTGCGGTCGTGCCGGACGCCTCAGGCAACGGGTACTGGCTGATCACCCGGACCGGCAACGTCTACGCCTTCGGCGACGCGGCGTACTACGGGGGTCCAGGGAACCAGGGCTTTCCGGTGACGTCCGCTGTCCGCACGGCGGACGGCGGTGGCTACTGGGTCCTTCTGGCGAATGGCGCCGTCTACGCCTACGGGGACGCGGTGGCACGAGGTGGTCCCGTGGGATCGATCGGGGCCCTGAACGAGGCCTCTGCCATCTTCTCGGACGCTGACGGCGGGGGCTACTGGGTGGCCGCGGCGAACGGTGCTGTCTATTGCTACGGCGACGCCACAGACCAGGGATCGATGGCGGGAAGCCCCATCAACGGCTCGATCATCGCCGCCACGGGGTTCTGACGATTACCTGAATCCCGAGAGCAACCATCCGCCTTCTGCGACTGATGCGTGCTACTCCCAGACCAGCGCACCCAGCCGGAGGAGTCCGGCCATGTCGTAGATGTCGGCGTCGAAGAACGGCACGGTGACCAGCACGTCTGGCGCCCCCTTGAGCTCAGCCTGCTGCTCCGCTTCGCGCCGCGCCACGATGCCGAAGTTGAGGAAGCTCTCGGCCACCTCACCGAGCACCCGGGCCGCCACGACGGGGTCGTCGGTGAGGCCGTCGCCCAGCTCGACGGCGCGATCGGCGATGGACTCCGCCAGCTTGTCCGTCTTGGCGTCCCGCAGGTACTCGGGCAGCACCTTGTTCAGCACCACCGCGCCCAGGTGCAGTTTGCGCGCCGTCAGCTGAGCCGAGAAGAACTCCGCTTCCCGTACCGGTGTCGCCTCGAGCGTCGAAACGACCATGAAGGTCGTGCGCCGGTCCGACAGCAGCCGCGTCACGGCGTCGGCCCGCTCGACGAAGCCGGCGTACATCGACTGGAACAGGATGAAGAACTCGGAGATGTCAGCGAGGAATTGCGTACCGAGGATGCGGTCGGCCACCTGGTAGAAGGGCCGCGACGCCATGTTCACCAGCCGTGACCGGTAAGGCACGATGAGCCAGCGCAACAGGCGCGAGGAGAAGAAGTCCGCCATACGCTGCGGGGCGTCGAGGAAGTCGAGCGCGTTGCGCGTCGGCGGCGTGTCCACCACGATGAGGTCGTACTTGCCCTCCGAGTGGATCTCGTAGAGCCGTTCCATGGCGATGTAGTCGTGCGACTGCACGAAGCGACCCGAGATGTTCTGGTACAGCGGGTTCGCGAGGATCTGCTCCCGTGTCTCGGCGTCGGGCGCGTGCCGCCGGATGAGGTCGTCCCAGCTCTGCTTGGTGTCGAGCATGGCCGCCCACAGCTCGCCCCTTGGCCGCGGCCGCCGTCGCGGTGAACACCTCGTCGGGGATGCGGACCTCGTCGTTCCCGATGCCCTTCAATCCCAAAGCGTCGGCGAGCCGGCGCGCCGGGTCGACCGTCAAGACGAGCACCCGGCCGCCCTGCTCGACCACCGCCGTGGCGGCCAGTGAGGCCGCCGTCGTGGTCTTGCCCACGCCACCGGGACCGCAGGCGATGACGATGTCCTTGGCGGCGAGCAGCTGCCCGACGGTCTTGGCCGGCGGGGCCGGGGTCGCCGTCACAGCCCGAGCTCCTCGCCCAGCGCATGCGCTACCTGGCGTGTGGTCCGGACCCCGAAGCTGCGGACGAACAGGTACGGGAGCAAGAGCACCGGCATGCCCTCGGGAAGACCGGCCTGCAGGCGCTGCAGGTGGGCGGACCGGGTGCGCCGCATGGTGACGGCGAGCCGCGCCGCCTCGAGCACGGGGGCCACCGACCCGCCCGCCCGCTCCGAGAGGACATCCTCGGTCTCGGGGGCGCGCAGCTCTTCGAAGATCTCCTCCTCGCGCTGGCCGAAGAGCTCGGGCAGCACGCGGTTGACCACGACCGCAGACATCCGCACGGTCGTCTCCTCCCGCACGCGCTTCTCCAGCTCGAGGGTCTCGCTCACCGGCATCTCCTCGGGCGTGCAGACCGCGATGAGCCCGGTCTGGCGGGGATCGGAGAGGATCTCGAGCATCCAGTCGGTCTGATTGCGGATCAGCCCCACCTTGACCAGATCGTTGATGGCCTGGGGCGCGGCCAGCTGGCCCACGATGTGGCCACTGGCTGGGGCGTCCACCACCACCAGGTCGTAGTGCCGCTCCTTCACCTCCCAGCAGAACTTGCCCACCGTGAGGATCTCCCGCACCCCCGGAGCCGCCGTGGCCACGAAGTCGAACGCCTTGGCCAGGGGCCCGATCCGCCCGACCACCGGAATGCGCAATTGCAGTTTGAGGTACTCACGCAGAGAGGCCTCCGTGTCCATGGACATCGACCAGACGCCGGGCGCGATCTCTCGCGGGGTGAAGTCGGTGGGAGGCGCCTCGAACAGCGACGTCACGTCCCCCTTGGCGTCGACCTCGCACACCAGGACGCGCTTGCCGTGCTCGGCGGCGAGCTGGGCCATTCCAGCGGCGACCGTGGTCTTGCCCACGCCGCCCTTGCCGGTGACGAACAAGAGGCGCAGGTCCAACAGATCGGGCGCCGGGGCCGTGCTCACCAGCCGCTCACCCGTCCCGCCGTCGCTCCAGTGTTCAGGGGGCGCCGAACCCGACGCGGCGATCGCTCGCCGGCGCGCCCACCTCGACGTAGGCGACCTTGACGACGGGAACGCCGACCCGGCGACCCTTGCGGTCGGTCAGCCAGAGGACCCCGTCGCCCGTCTTGAGCAGCTTCTCGATGTCGGCGACCACCTTGTCGCCGTCAGCGTCGTCGGGCATCTCCACTTCGATTTCCTTGGGGCTGTGGGTGATGCCGATGCGCACGTCCACCTGGTCTCACTCTCCTTACGACCCGTCGGACGGTTCCGCGGCCACCTCGACGTTACTGCGACGCGGCAGACTGCTGGACATGCACGGTCCCGCCCACATCCGGGAAGACGGAGCGCAGTGCCCGTTGGGCAGCGACCATGGCGGGCTACGCCGGGCCCGTGCGCCTCGCCCACGCGGACTCACACGCCCGCATCGGGCCTGCTCCGGGGTCGGCTCCCGCCGGCTCCGGCCCAACGGGGCGCACCGCGGGGGAGGTCGGAACGCCAGGCGCTCGAGGACTCGCTGCTGGCACCCGGAGCGACGCGCTCCTCGGACGCCGGTGACCGGGCCGAACCAGAACAGCCCGATGCCTGGCG
This sequence comes from uncultured Acidimicrobiaceae bacterium, assembly GCA_963744045.1. GTDB lineage: Bacteria > Actinomycetota > Acidimicrobiia > Acidimicrobiales > RAAP-2 > Bog-473. Next base: position 275,864 of record CAVUSB010000001.1, on the reverse strand, counting down.
GACCTGCTTCGAACGTGATCGCGACCGCATTTTGCACGCCACATCGTTCCGCCGGCTGGCCGGCAAGACCCAGGTCTTCGTCTTCCCCCAGGATCACCAGCGCACGCGGCTCACCCACGCGCTCGAGGTGGCCCAGGTCGCCACGGCCATCGCACGGGCGTGCCGCCTGAATGTGGCGCTCACCGAGGCCATCGCCCTGGGGCACGACTGCGGGCACGGGCCGGGCGGGCATGCCAGCGAGGATGCGCTCGACCCCTACGTGAGCGGCGGGTTCGACCACGCGCCGTGGGGGGCGTCGGTCTCGCTCGCTCCCCTCAACCTGTGTGCCGAGACCCTGGACGGGATCGCCAACCACAGCTGGTCGCGCCCGGCGCCGTCCACGCCCGAGGGTGAGGTGGTGAGCTGGGCCGACCGGATCGCCTACGTCTGCCACGACTGGGAGGACGCGGTCCTGTCCGGCATCGTGGCCCCACATCAGCTGCCGCTGGCCGTTCGGGCTCTCTGCGGCGAGAGCGCCGCAGCGCCCAGTTGGGCGCCTTCATCAATGGCGTTGTGTCCGCCTCACACCGCACCGGCCAGGTCGGCATGGAGGAGGAGGAGGCCGAGGCCTCGGCCGCCTTCCGGACCTCGAACTACGAGCGCATCTATCTGCGGGACGCCTCCCTCCGGCAGGGCGACGCGGTGATCAGCGTGCTGCGTGCGCTGGTCGAGCACTTCTCCGACCGTCCGCATCTGATCACCGACCACGCCACGGGCACCCACGGATGCCGACGTGGTGGCCGGGCAGCGAGGATGCCGTGCGGGCCGCCGTCACCTACGTGGCCGGCATGACCGATCGGTTCGCCTTTCGCCAGGCGGTGGCGCTGCTCGGCTGGGATCCCGGCCAAGCTCCCCGCCGGCGTGGACGCCTGAGCCGTCCCGGCTCAGGCCGACGGGTCGGGGAAGGCTCGGTGGGCGCCTCTCCGTCAGGGCGGCCACTCCCTCGGCGAAGTCGGCGCCTGCCATCATGTCGGCCATGCGGGCGCTGGCGTCGCGTACCGACGAGGCGACGTCGCCGTGCAGGTCGCGGTAGAGCTGCAGCTTGGTCGCCGCCAGCGACGACGGGGCGATCTCCGTGGCGAGCCGCCCGGCGTAGGCGTAGGTGAACGGCAGCAGCTCGTCGGGCGCCAGCACCCGGTTGACCAGCCCGAGCCGCTCCGCCTCCTCGGCCAGCACGACCCGGCTCGACAGCAACAGGTCGGCGGCCCGGGTGACGCCGAGCAGCCGGGGCAACAACCACGACAGGCCGTATTCCGCCGGCAGGCCGAGCCGGCCGTGCGACGTCGTCAGCTTGGCGCCCCTTGCAGCGAAGCGCAGGTCGCAGTAGCAGGCGAGCACGAGGCCGACCCCGGCGGCCGGGCCGTTGACGGCGGCGATGATCGGCTTGGGGATACCGAACTGGAACGCGAAGTCCGCATCGAATTCCGGCCGGACGCCGTAGCCCGGCATGGCCACGTCGTCGTCGAGGCCCGAGTCGTAGCCACCGCGCTCGACGTGGCCCTCCAGCGCCCGGGCGTCGGCGCCGGCACAGAAGCCCCGGCCCGACCCGGTGATCACGATGACCCGGACGCCGGGGTCGGTGGCGGCGCGCTGCAACAACGACCGGTACTCCGCGTGCATGCGGCCCGTCCAGGCATTGAGCCGGTCGGGACGATGCAAGGTGATGGTGGCCACGCGGGCGTCCACCGCGTAGCGGGTGACCTTCAGCTCGGCGAGCTCCACGTCAGTCGAGGGTGGCGTAGCGGGCGAGGTGGAAGCTGCCGGCCTCCACCGCATGCTCGAACTCGACCTGGAGCGGATGGGCCTCGACGGCACGCTGGAACGCGCCCGCGGCGTCCTCGGTGGACCACAGGGTCACCACGAGCCAGTCGTCACCGTGGCGGGCCGTGGTCCGCCGCAGGAAGCCGGGCTGATTCGGCACCAGCTCGGTCTGCAGTCGGCGGTCCAGCGCCAGGAACGACGAGTCCGTCACTCCCTCGCGCCAGCCGGAACGTCGTGACCTCGACGATCGACACCGTTCAGGCCTGTACCAGCATCACGGGATTGCCCTCGGGGTCGGTGATGCCGGCCAACGTCGGGCCATCGGGGACGTCGAAGGGCTCGGCGACGATGGTGGCGCCCAGGGACACCGATCTGTCGAGGGAGGCCCGCAGGTCGGCGACTTGGATGTAGAGGGTCACGCCGGAGCGGTCACTGCCACGGATGTGACCGCCGGGTCCGGGCTCGGGCCCGCCGATGCCGGCCGGGATCTCCATGATGAAGCCGTCACCGATGTTCCAGTTGAAGAGCTCCGCGTAGAAGGCACGCTGTCGCTCGGGGTCGATGGCCTCCATCTCCCAATGCACCACCGGCCGGGCCCAGTCCTGCACCATGCCACCTCCCCTCGTCGCAGCCCACAGTAGCGAGCCAAAGGGCCGGTCGCGAGCCGCCGTCAGCCTGCCGCTCGCGGGTCGGCGAGCCGCTGTCAGCGTCCCGCTTCCGCTCCGCGACCGACGGATATTGTGTGGGCGCAGCGCGGGGGCGGACGGCGTGCAGCCGCCGCGCTGTGGTTGTGCGGGGCGCGAGTCCGGAGTCGGGACCCGGGTCGTCGAGAGCTGGCGGAGCTTTCCGAGAGGCGGGTCCGCCCGAACGAAAATGAGTGGCGAAATTGAGTCGCGTACACGAAGGGCGAGGAGTAGAATCCCCGCAGAGTTCCGGGTCTGGCGTACCCGGTGACGGAACCGTTGCAGTACTTGGCGACAGGGGCGACGCCCCGCAGGAAGGACACGGACTGTGACGCACTGGACGCATGTTCTGTCCAATGTCGCACTGGTCGAATTCGTCCTCCTGGCTGCACTGACAACGATCCAGTGGGTCCGGCACCGGATCCTCGGCGCCGGGTGGGTCGCCCTGTCGTTTGCCATTCTCGGCGGGCGTTTCGCTGGCCCTGAAGATCGATCCGGGCCTGGTGGCGAACCAGTACGTGGCCAAGTCCGTCGATCGCCCTGCTCCTGGTCGATGCCCTATTGCCTGTTCCGCTTTGCGGCGACGTTCCGCACGCCGGGTCTTCCCGTGCGGGCCATGGCGATCGTCGTCACGGTCGCCATCGTGCTCTTCACGTTCACGCTGAAATACCTGCCGACGCCGGGCTTTGCCGCGCCGCCGTATTTCCTGGCGTACCGGGTCTCGTTGCTCGTCGCCTTCGGCTTTCTCTGTGGCTACGTGGTCGTGTCGCTCTGTTCTTCGCCGGGCGCGGCGAGCCCCCGATCGCCGCCTCGCGCATGCACCTCCTCGCCATCGCGGTCGTCGGGCTCGAGATTCAGGTCGTTGTGGTTGCACTCGGGCTGCAAGGTCCCGCCGTCGATCTCGCCACGCAGGCACTGACCGTCGTGATGGGCGTCCTCTTCCTGGTTGCGCTGGTCCTGCCGTCCTTCCTGCGCGTGTTCCTGAGCCGCCACGAGGACGCGGCCTTCCGGCGGGCGGTGAGTGAGCTCGTCGCCGCCGGCGACTCCCGTGATGTCGCCGAGCACCTCCTCCCCCACGTCTGCGCCCTCGTCGGGCGCCTCGTGGGCGGCGCTCCTCGCCGGCGACGGCACCGTCGTGGCCCGCTATCCGGTCTGGACCGAGGAGGACGGGCCCGATCCGTGGGATGCGGACAACTCACGCAACGGACCGCGACGGATCACCGTGCAGACCCGCAGCGGCGCCACCCACTCGCTCGCCGTCAGGATCAGCCCGTCCATGCCGTACTTCGGCAGCGAGGAACTGCACAAGCTCGATCAGCTGGCGGGCATGGTCGGGCTGGCCATCGAGCGCTGCGAAATGGCCGAGCAGATCGCCTTCCAGGCCTCGCACGACGGGCTGACCGGCCTGGCCAACCGTTCCATGTTCATGGAGCGGTTGGAGGAGGCCATGAGCCACGTGGGGCGTCGCCGGGCCGCGCTGGCGGTGCTGTTCATCGACCTCGACCGCTTCAAGCTGGTGAACGACCGGGCGGACCACTCGGCCGGCGACCGGGTCCTGAGCGAAATGGCCAACCGGCTGACGGCGATGACACGTGGGGTCGACCTCGTGGCGCGCTTCGGCGGCGACGAGTTCGTGGCCTTCGCCGAGGTCGACCACCAAGAGGATGCGCTCGACATGGCCGAGCGCATCCGGACCGGATTGAGCGAGCCGGTCGACATCGGTCACGGGCAGCTGGTGGTGACCGCCAGCGTGGGCGTGGTCATGACCGCCGACGATTCGACCTCGCCTCTGGCGCTGCTGCGTGAAGCCGACAACGCGATGTACGAGGCGAAGCGGTCCGGCCGTGATCAGGTCGTGCTCTTCCACCACCACGCCCGCGATCTGGCGAACCGCAAGTGGGGGCTCGACCCCCACCCGCGCCCGACGCCTCAGCGCAGGCTGAGCTCCCGCCGGTAGACCCGGGCGGGGCCGAGGGCGGCCAGCTTCTCGGCGATGTCCCGGAACGCGATCGCCGTCTCGCTGCTCGGGATCGACGGCGGTGACCGGACGGCCCTCGTCGCCGCCCTGGCGCACGGCGTTGACGAGTGGGACCTGCCCGAGCAGAGGGATCCCGAGGTCAGCGGCGAGGGTCGCACCCCCGCCCGCAGCCGAAGAGCTCGTAGCGCTTCCCGTCGTCGCCGGTGAACCAGCTCATGTTCTCGATCGACGCCCCGCACGGAGAGCTTGAGCCGCCGAGCGGCGAAGGCCGAACGCTGGGCCACTCGCTGCGCAGCGGCCTGCGGCGTGGTCACGACGATGATCTCGGCCCGCGGCATCACCTCGGCCAGGGTGAGCGCGACGTCACCGGTGCCGGGCGGCATGTCGATGAGCACGAAGTCCGGCTCCCCCCAGTACGCATCGGTGAGGAATTGCTGGATCGCCTTGTGCAGCATCGGGCCGCGCCAGATCACCGGCTGGTCGTCCGGTACGAAGTAGCCCATGGAGAGGCACTTGACGCCGTGGGCGGCGGTCGGGATCACCATGTCGCCGATGATGATCGGATCGTGATCGGTCCCGAGCATTTTGGGTACCGAAAAGCCATAGACGTCGGCATCGAGCAAGCCCGACCTGGTGGCCGGCCTGTGCCAGCGCGATGGCCAGGTTGACCGTCACCGTCGACTTGCCGACGCCACCCTTGCCCGACGACACGCCAATGACACGCGTCTTGGATTCGGGTCCGAGGAATGCCGGCATCGGCGCGGCAGGCGCATGCCCGTGTCCGGCGTGGTCATGGCCGTGGCCGTCCTCCCCCGTCTGGGGCTCGACGCCACCCGCCATGCCCACCCGCAGGCGATGGCGCAGGCCGGCCCGCTCTTCGTCGGTCATCACCACGAATTCGAGCTCGATCTCCTCCACACCCGCCACCGCGGCGGCCGCCCGGTGGATCCCCTCGGCGAGCTCCTCGGTCCCGGGCCACGCGGCCACGGGCAGAGCCACCTCGACCTGCACGCGGCGGCGGCGCGGGCGCACGGTTCGCACCAGACCGAGCTCGCCCAGGGACAGGCCGATCTCGGGCTCCCAGACCGCGCTCACTGCAGCCTCGAGTTGTGACTGGTCTACTGCCATGCACTCCCTCGTCTCGGGTGGATCGGGATCTCGGCGCACTCTGCGGATCCTGTGCACTCAGGGAGACCGGTCGCGTCGCCCCAGCTGAAGGCGCTGATCCCTCGGTAGACTACCCAGGGTGAGCACCGCTCCGATCACCGTGGAGACCGAGCGACCGGGAGGTGCCGACGACGGCCGCTTCAGCGCGGCCGTCGCCGCCGTGGCCGCTGCGTTCGGCGACCCGACCCGCCGTGACATCTTCCTGCACGTGCGTGCCGTTCCTGGCGTGACCGCCGGCGAGGTCGCCACCACCTTCTCGCTCCACCCCAACGTGGCCCGCCACCACCTCCAGCGACTGGTCGACGGCGGCTACCTCCGGGTCGAAACGGGGCGCAACGCCGCCGGTGCGGGCCGCCCCTCCAAGCGCTACTTCTGCGTGGAGGAGGAGTTGCAGCTGGGCCTGATGCAACGTCGCGACGACCTCCTGATGCGGCTGCTCGGTGAGGCGATGCGCCGGCTCGGGCCTGAGGAGGCCGAGGAGATGGCGGCGCTCGTCGGCGAGGAGTACGGGCGCTCCCTGGCCTCGCGCATGACGCCGAGCGAAGGACAACGGACCGTCCGCGCCGCCATGCACGTGGTGGCCGAGACGCTCACCGCTCACGGCTTCGCGGCACACGCGGAGGACCGGGGCGAGACCACCGCGGTGATCGCCGAGCAATGTCCCTTCGGCGACGCCAGCAGCACCAACCCCGTGCTGTGCGCGGTGGACCGCGGCATGGTCAAGGGGTTGCTGGCCGGGCTTTGCGGCACGCGCGTCGCGACAGGCCCTCCCGGTGATCCTCTCCTCGCGGGCGCGGGGCGACGACGCCTGCACCGCCTCTGCCTGATCCGGCGTGGGGCGCGCCTATCTCGATCACGCCAGCACCACCCCGCCGCGACCCGAGGCCGTCGCCGCACTGACGCAATGGGCGGCCCTGCCGACAGGGGATCCCGGACGGATGCACGAAGAGGGTCGCACCGTCCGCGACGCGCTGGAGGTGGCCCGTGGCCAGGTCGCCGAGCTCGTCGGCGTCGCCGGACGCCAGGTGGTCTTCACCTCGGGGGCGACCGAGTCCATCAACGCCGCCGTCTGGGGTGCGACGCGGGCGGCCCCGGGGATGCCCGTGCTCTGCGCGGCGGTGGAGCACTCGGCGGTCCGGGACGCCTCGTCGCGCCTGGCGCCCACCGAGGACATCGGCGTCGACGGTGCGGGGCGGCTCCAGGTCGAGGCGCTGCGGGAGCGCCTGCACTCGCCAGCCCTCCCGCGCCCGGCGCTGGTGCACTGCCAGTGGGGCAACCACGAGGTCGGGACGCTCCAGCCCGTGCACCAGGTTGTCGCACTGTGCCGGGAGGCCGGCATCACCGTCCACGTGGACGCCGCCGCCGCCTGCGGGCACGTCCCGACGGACCTCGCTGCGCTCGACGCCGACCTGGTCAGCATCAGCGCGCACAAGCTCGGTGGGGTGCCCGGTGCCGGTGCGCTGATCGTGCGGCGTGGGAGCCGGTTCGAACCCCTCCTCGTGGGAGGGGAACAAGAACGCGGGCGCCGGGCCGGGCTCGAGGCGCTCCCGGCCCTGCTCGCCTTCGGGGCGGCGGCGGCGGCGCTGGCCGGCGGAGAGGACGGGCGCGCTGGCGACGGAGGCGGCGGCGGCGCGCCAACAGATCACCACTCTCGTCGGCGCCGCGCTGGTGGTCGAGGGAGTGACAGTGGTCGGGCCCAGCGCGGAGGCCAGGCTCCCCCAGCTCGTGTGCCTCGGCGTGCACGGCGTCGAGGCCGAGCCCGTGCTCATCGGATTGGACCGCGCCGGCATCGCCGTCCATTCGGGCTCCGCCTGCTCGTCCGAGAGCATCGAGCCCTCGCCCGTGCTCGAGGCGATGGGCGTCGACTCCAGCCATTCCCTGCGGCTCAGCGTCGGGTGGACGACGACGGACGAGGACTGCAGGGCGTTCGCCCGGGAATTCCCACGCGTCGTCGGCGACCTGCGTGCGCTACGGAGCTGACGTCGGTGGTTGTCGTGGTCGAGCCGGTGCTGAACTGGGAGGGGAGCGCGACCCCGGCCGCCTTGTAGGCACCGCTCACGAGAGGAGCGGCCTGGGACAGCTCGGCGGCGGGTGGCCCATCGGCCAGGAAGTCCTTGAACTGCGCCACCGCGGCGGTGTCGTTGTGATCCTGGTTCGCGAGGACGAGCCCGTAGAAGAGGTGGGCCTGGAAATAGGTCGGAGCATCCTTCACCGCCGTCTCGATCTCAGCCCGCCCGATCCGCACGAGCGACGCCACGTGGGCGGTCGTGCCCACGTTCCACTGGAGGAAGCCGGCGTAGGCCAGCGCGGCCGGGTTCGAAGGGTCCTCGGTGAGGACCTTGTCGTAGAGCTCGAGCGCCGCCTTGGTGCTCCCCTGCTGGTCGAGCGTCGTCGGCCTGATTCAGTTGCTGCTCAATCAGTTGCGCCTGTGACAGCGTCACGCTGCCCGAGGAGGCCTGCCCGGGCTGGCGGGCCTGGACGGAGTGCACGACCAGAATGACCGCGCCGGTGGCGATCAGCAGGCACGACGCCCACAATGCCGAGCTTGCGCCACAGCGCCATGGGCCGGCGCTCGGATTGGGCTCGGCTGCGCCCCGCCGGAGCTCGGCGCGGGCTGGCGGTCGGAGACGTCGCAGCTGCCGCCGCGTCGAGCGCGGCCAGCTCGCCCTCGACCTCGGCCAGGCGCGACCTGTCGCGCGCCACCAGGAGCGCGTGGTCCTCGGCTCGAGAGGTCACCCGCCTCCCGCTCGCGATCGGCATCGGCGAGAGAGCGCTGCAGGAACTCCCGCTCGTCGGTCAGGTACCAGCGCTCGTCACGAGGTCCCCGCTCGTCCCGGCCCCGTCCGGGGCGACTCGTCGATGCTCATACGCTCGACCTCTTCGCGCCTTCAGCGCGTCGAAGTCGCGGCTGCGACGCCAGAAGAGGACGCCCACGCCCGTCAGGGCGGCGGCGCCGAGCACAATGGGAATGATCCAGATGAGCGGGGATACCACCGGCGTCGGGCGGAACGAGCAAGATCGTCTGGCCGTACTCGGACACGAGGGTCTGGTCGATGTCGGCGTTGGACTGCCCCGCGGCCACCATGCTCTCGATCTGATGGCGCACGGCGATGGCCGTGGTGGCGTTCGACTCGGCCACCGAGACGTCCGTGCAGGACGGGCAGCGCACATCCGCTTCGAGCGCGGCCGCCCGTTGGCCCGCTGTCGGCGGCGCCGAGTCCAGCGCGCCGCTGCCGATCACCAGCGCGACGACGAGGACGACGAGCGGGAGGAGCACCCGGGCCCACAGCGGCAGGCGCGTGGACACGGTCAGCCACTGGACGGTGCCGGCCCGGTCCGTCCGGGCCGCCTTCAGGAACGAATCGAGGTTGTTCTGTGTGGCCGGGCCCACGAGCACCGCGGTGACCTTGCCGGCGGGACTGATGAAGAACGTGGTGGGCGGAGCCGTGACCCCGTACCGCTCGGCAATGGCGCCCCCGGGGTCGCTGACGGCGGGCCAGAGATCACCGTTCTTCTCCAGGAAGGCGCGTGCCGTGGCCGTCGTGTCGTGGAACACCACGCTGACCATGTCGGCTCCATCGGTTGCATGCGTCTGCTCGAAGTGGAAGCGGGAGAGGTCGGGAGCCTCTTGCTGGCACGGGATGCACCAACTGGCGAAGAAGTTGACCACGACGTAGTGGCCCCGCAGCGAGGAGAGCGAGACCGGAGCACCCGTCGTGAGGTCGGTGCCGGTGAAGTCCGGCGCCTGCCGGCCGAGCAGCGCGCTCTGGACGGCGGTGGCCTCCTGGGGCGTCCGGGTGGCCAGGACGATGCCGACCACGACCAGGACGAGGAGGACGGCCCCCGCCACCCAGCGGGTGACGTGGCGACGACGTCGGGTCATAGCCGGTCCCGCGGCGCCCCGCGCCACGAGTGCGCCGACCGGCTCCGGTGCGGCGTCCCGCTCGTGGGGCGGCGTGGGTGCCGCCCCTGTGACCAGGTCCGAAGACGCCGACGCCGGATCGGTCGGTCGGCGCCGCGACCCGGGGATCAGGGCGAGCACGCCTCCGACCCCGATCGAGCAGGCCGCCGGCCCAGAGCCAGGCCACCAGCGGCTCGATGACCACGCCGATGGCCACCGACCCCTGCGGCAGGTTGTTGATGGCCTGGTTCCCCGACGCGGAGCCGAGCCCACCGACGGCGTCGAACGTGAGATAGACGTCGCCGAAGAGGCCTGAATCGATCGCCGGCGTCCCCACCACCGACAGCGCGCTCCCGAAGCTGGTCGTCGCCGGCGCGAACACGGCGCCGTCCACCTTCACGAGGGCCTCCTGCGACGTGCGCGACGGGGAGGCCACGGTGCGCAGTCCCTCGAACTCGAAGCGGTGACCGTCGTAGGTGACCACCTGTCCCTTGTGCAGGGCCAACTCCGCCTGGTGGCGGTACGAGGTGGCCGCAATGATCCCGACCGCGAGCAGCACGACGCCCAGGTGCACGATCATGCCGCCGTTGGCCCGGCCCACCAGGCCGCGCCACAACCCGACATGGCGGGCGTGGGCCGCCCGCACGGAGAGGACGAGGGCGCGTGCCGCGGTGGCCGCCGCCATGGCGCCGAGGCCGAACCCGATCAGCGTGCCGAAGCCGCGCAGGCCGAAGGCGACGCAGAGCACGACGGTGCCCACGCCGATCCACACCGGGATCGCCAGGCGCTGCCACAACACGGGCCCGTTGATTTTGCGCCAGCTGAGCACCGGCGCCACGGCCATGAGGAAGAGCAGCGTGAGGCCGACCGGAATCGGCCACGGTGTTGAAGAACGGCGCGCCCACGTTGACCTGCTGCTGGGTCGCCGCCTGGTAGAGGAGCGGATACAGGGTGCCGAGCAGCACCACGAAGGCGAAGCCGACGAAGAGCACGTTGTTGAGAAGGAACGCCCCCTCGCGTCCGAGGGGAGCGTCGATGCCGCCCGGGGAGCGCAGACGGTCGCCGCGCCAGGCGATGAGCCCGAAGCCCACGATGACGACCGCGAAGAAGAACCCGATGAGCAGGGGCCCGATGTCCGACTCCGAGAAGGCATGGACCGAATTGATGACCCCGGATCGCGTCAGGAAGGTGCCGAGGATGGTCAGCGCGAACGTCGCGATCGACAGGGAGAGGTTCCAGACCCGCATCAGGCCGCGCCGTTCCTGCACGAGCGTGGAGTGGAGGTAGGCGGTCCCGCACAGCCAGGGCAGCAGGGCGGCGTTCTCGACCGGGTCCCAGCCCCAGAAGCCGCCCCAACCGAGCACCTGATACGACCACCAGGCACCGAGCACGATGCCGACGGACAGGAAGGTGAAGGCCACCAAGGTCCATCGGCGGCACTCGATCTGCCAGCGGTCGCCCACCCGGCCGGTGGCCAGCATGCCGATGGCGAAGGCGAAGGGCACGGTGAAGACGCACGAAGCCGACGTAGAGGAGCGGTGGATGGATCGCCACGAGCGGGTTGTCCTGGAGCAGCGAGTTCGGCCCGAGCCCCTGCGTGGCGCCCTGTGCGGTCACGAAGGGATTGGCCGGCCCGGCCATGAGGCCGAAGAAGAACGCCGCGACGACAAAGAGGACGAGGGTGGCGTAGCGGATCACCGCGTCGTCCGCCAGCTTCCGGTAGCGCCACACGAAGACGCACGACACGACCGCGAGGATGAGGCCCCACAGCAGGATCGACCCGGCCAGCGCCGACCACATCCCCGTCGACCGAGTACAGCAGCGGCGTGACGGTGCTGTTGTTCTGGGCCACGAACACGAGCGTGAAGTCGTGGGTGACGAGCGCGTGCTCCATGGCGCCCGTGGCGAGGAGGGCGCCCACGAGCACCACCGGTGCCAGCAGCCTGGCGTCGGTTGCCGTCCGCTCGGCCGGCGCCGGCGCCGCGGCGCCTCCGAGCGGTCCGGTGTCCCCGACGAGCGGCCGGCGGGTGACGAGCCCGACGATGCTCACGACGATCCCGGCGAGGCAGGCCAGGAAGGCGAGCCAGACACCGATGGTCCCCAGATTGGCGTCCAGCATCAGCAGACCGGGCCGGTTGCCGTCACCTTCACCCGGTTCGGGTACTGGGCGGTATACGTGCTCGAGTGCTTGATCAGGATGGAGTTCGAGACGAAGGCGGCGGACGTGTCCGACGCGAAGTGCCCCACCACGACGACAGGGACCCGGGACGCGAAGAGCGCAGGCGGGCTGCCCGTGTTGGCGACGTGGATCACGTGGGGACCCTGACAGATGGCGAAGTTCGAACCGGCCGCCGTGGCGTGAATGGTGCCCGGGACGACGGTGCCCTCCAGCCGGAACGTCTGGGTGCCGAGCGAGTGCTTGTTGGCCAGGGCCTGGTCGACGGTGTCGAAGTAGTTCAGCGAGCTGCCCAGCCCCTCGACGAGCAGGAACACGAGCGCAACGGCCAGAAGAACGAACACGGCGAGGACGCGCCAACTCATGCGGCGGCGGGGACGCAGCGGCGGCACGGCCGGGCCCCGGTGTACCTCGGACGTCGGCGGGCTGGGCGGCGGGTTCGGCTCGGTGGTCGTGCCCGTCACGACGGCTCGCCGCGGACCGGCGCGCCCTCTGGCTCGGCGGCCGGCTCCGAAGCCTTCAGCGCCCGCTCCCAGCGCCGACGGCGCAGGACGAGGCTGACGGCGTAGACCGCCAAGGTGCCGAGCGCGGCGGCATAGCCGGCATCGACGTACCTCACGGCGTCTTCCCGGTTCCGTGCGGCGCCGCCGCGCCCGCGACGCCGACGAGCTCGGCGTCCTCGCTCCAGCGTTCGGACAGCGAGACCTCGAGCTCCTGGTCACCCACGGCGTCTTGGAGCACCTCGACCTGGTACCGCACGCCCAGAAGCCACACGAAGACCAGCGTGAAGGCCACGAAGGAGAGGCCCATCGTCCACAGCATGATGCCGTGCACGTGCAGGTCGAAACCCGGATCGAGGACCGTTCCGCCCTGGTGCAGCGTGTTCCACCAGTCGACTGAGAAGTGGACGATCGGCACGTCGACGGCGACGAGGAGTGCGGCGACCGCGCAGCGCTTGGCCCGGACGTCGAGGTCGGCGGGGACACGCCGCAGGGCGAGGTAACCGATCTCGAGCAGCAAGAGGAGGGCGGTCGAGGTCAGGCGGGCGTCCCACGTCCACCAGACGCCCCAGACCGGCCGGCCCCACAGCGATCCGGTGACCAGGGTGAGCGCCGAGAACACCGCACCCGACCTCGACGGCGGACGCGGCGAGGCGGTCCCAGAAGAACGAGCGCGTCCGCGGCCACAGGTAGAGCAGGCTCCCGCCGGCGGCGACGCCGCCCGCCCAGTACAGCGCCACCGTGGCGAGCGCCGGGTGGATGTAGAGCAGACGGGCCAGGTTCCCCTGCACGACGTCGGGCGGCGTGACCCACAGGCCCAGCCACACCGTGAAGCCCACGGCCACGATGCCGAGGACACCGACGACGTCGAGCCAGCGCGGCCGGCGCGGCACGCCCACGTGCTCGGTCATGCCGTCTCCTGAAGGGGCCCGTAGAGGACGACGCCGACGACGAGGTAGATCAACGCGAACGGGACCAGGATTTTGAGCCATTGCGTCCCCGACGAGGCATTGCCGCTCAAGCGCGGCCTCCCACGCCTTGGAACCCGCGAGCAGAACAGGGGCGAGCACCGGCAGCACCAGCAGCGGGAGCAGTGTGTCGCGCACGCGCAGGCCGGCCGACAGCGCGCCGTAGAGCACACCGGCACAGGCCAGACCGACGGTGGCCAGCAGGCTGGCCACCACCGCCAGCCACACGACGTGCACCTGCACGTCGAAGAGGAAGGTCACGCCCGCCCACAGAATGACCTGGAGGGCCAGGAGCTGGAGCCCGACCGCCGCCGCCTTGCCGAGGAAGATCCCGGCCGGGTCGATGCCCGAGAGGCGCAAGCCGTCACGGGTGCCCTCGCCCGACTCGACGGCGACGCTGCGCTGAATCGCCAGCACGGTCGAGAAGAGCAGCGCCACCCAGAAGATCCCGGGTGCGGCGTGGCGCAACGACGCCTGGTCCGGACCGATGGCGAAGGCGAGGAGGACGAGGACGAGGAAGGCGAAGGGGACCACCTGCCACAGCGCCGACACGCGAGCGCGCCTCGATCCGCAGGTCCTTGCCCGCCACCAGCACGGCGTCATGCCACATGGCTGGCCCCCGGGCGCGACGCACCGACGCAGCCGGCCCCGCGGTCCGGTACCGCCGTGAGGGTGACACGCCGGCCTCCCGCCTCCTCACCGCTCACTCGCCCGCCGCCCATGGACACGACGCGGTCGGCCAGCGGGACGGAGAGTTCCGGCTCGTGCGACGACAACAACACGCTCGCCCCGTCCGCCACGGCGTCGCCGATCAGCTGGCCGAGCAGCGTGCGCGAAGAGGCATCGAGCCCGGCGTGCGGCTCGTCCAGGAGCCAGAGTGCGGGGCGGCGGGCCACGAGCGCGGCAAGCGCGACCCGGCGCCGCTGGCCGGCGGACAGCCGGCCGGCCGGCGTGGTACGCAGACGGCCGGTCAGGCCGAGACGCTCGAGCGCCACGTCGGCACCCTGCACGGGCAGTCCGAGGGCGCGCACGGCGAACTGGACGTTCTCCGCCGCGCTGAGCTCGTCGTAGAGCGGGGCGGCATGCCCCAGCAGCCCGACGTAGCGGCGCACCGAGGTGTGGTCCGTGGTCAGATCGACGCCGAGGACGCGTGGCTTCGCCCGAGGTCACCGGGAGCAGCCCGGCGCAGGCACGCAGCAGGCTGGTCTTGCCGGCACCGTTGGCGCCGACCACCACGACCACCTGACCCTGGTCGAGAGACAGATCGACCCCGGCAAGGGCTGGGAAGCGGCCGGCGAGTGCGACCGCGGCACGAAAGTGAACGACAGGGGCCATGGCGAGCCTCACCATGGTAGGGGGGGTGGGTGCCAAGGTTCCAAGCGGGGGGTCAGGCGGCGGATTGGTTCCCGGGCGCCGGCCGTGGTTTGGGGTCTCGGGGCGGTCGGCCCTCTCAGCCGGCGTTCAGCCCGATCGGGCCCGCTGGGCGATGGCGCCAGGTCTGCGGGGCAACGCCCCTGGTGCGCAGGGTGCTCGTCGGTAATGTCTTTGGCGCTGATGGTGACCGTCCTCATGCCGCTGCCGGCCGCTGACTTCGACCCGACCGAGGCGGCGGTCACCTGGCAGGTGCTGGCGTCGGCCGGACACGACGTCGTCTTCGCCACGCCGTCCGGGCAGCGGGCCGGGCCGACGACCTGATGCTCACGGGCCGCGGCCTCGACCCCTGGGGCTTCGTCCCGGGTCTGCGCCGCCTCACCGCCGTCGGCCGCGTCCTGCGGGCCGATGCCGCCGCCCGCACCGCCTACGCCGCGTTGCTCGAGGACGCGGCCTTCGCCGCACCGCTGCACTGGGGCGCGGCCCGGCGCAGCGCCTACGACGCGCTCGTGCTGCCCGGCGGGCACCGGGCCCGAGGGATGCGTCCGTATCTCGAAAGCCCCGAGGTGCAGCAGATGGCGATCGACGCCTTCCGCGCCCGGAAGCCGGTCGGGGCGATCTGCCACGGTGTGCTGGTGGCGGCGCGGGCCGTGGACCCGGTCACGGCAGCGCTCGGTGCTCTACGGCCGGCGGACGACCGCGTTGACCTGGGCTCTGGAACGCAAGGCGTGGGGCATCGCCCGCTTCACGCGGTTCTGGGACTCCAACTACTACCGGACCTACGTCGAGGAGCGCGGGCAGCGCTTGGGGTACATGTCGGTACAGCAGGAAGTGACGCGGGCCTTGGCCGATCCGGCCGACTTCGCCGACGTCGAGAAGGGCTCGCCGGATTGGCGGCGCAAGACCAGCGGACGCGCCCGCGACTCCCCGGGCGACCAACGGCCCGCCTTCGTCGTACGTGACGGGTCGTACGTGTCGGCGCGCTGGCCGGGCGACGTGCACACGTTCGCCCGGACCTTCGCGGCGGTCCTGGCCGAGCGGGACTGACGGTCACCTGCCGTCGAGCACGAGGTCGAACGACTCCGGCGGCATCAGTCGCTCGAAATAGAGATCCTCCGCCACACTCCAGCGGGCCTCCCACTCGGCGCGGTAGCGCTCCCCCTCGCGTCGGAGGAGACGTTCCCGCCGCACGCTGGCGCGGCACGTCGAGGAGCGCCCGCAGCGCGAACAGGTCGGCCAGCTCCGGCCGTGCGCTGTAGGCACCATCGAGGATGACCACGGACGCGGGACCGACGTTGACCTCTGCTCCCAGCCGCCCGTCGTCGACCTCCCAGTCGTAGGGCTGCCAACTGCGCAGGCTCGCCCTGTCGCAGCTTCGTCAGAAGCGCGCGCTGGCGGCGCCAGTCGATGACGAGGTCGACCTTCTCCGCGGGACTGCGTCGCCTGCCAGAACGCGTCGTCGCCGCCGCGGTAGAAGTCGTCGCCGTCGATGACGAGCGCAGCGGTCCGCGCCGCGACCTGCTGCGCCAAGGTTGACTTGCCCACGGCGGAACGCCCGTCGAGCGCGACCAGGACGGGCGCCGGCGCCATCAGCCCGGAGCGAGGCAATGCGATCGCACAGCACGTCGGCCGCGAGGCTCGGTCCCGGCCGGCGGCGGGTCGGGCGCGTCGCCGCCCACCGTCAACTCGTGCTGAGCCGGCTCAGGCCGACGTCGTTGAGGAAGTTGGAGAGCTGTGAGGACACCCAGCTGATGTTGTCCGTGAGGAGCAGCACGCCGAAGGCGACGAGGACGACGCCGGCCACGAGCTCGACGGCCCACAACCAGCGCCGGGCCTTGGCCAGCATGGCGGTGAGCCGCCCGAAGGCGAGCCCGACGAGCACGAAGGGCACGGCCAGGCCCAGCGAGTAGGCGAACAAGAGGAGGACGCCACCGGGCAGGGTCCCGTTGTCGGCGGCCAATTTGAGCACGACGCCGAGGACCGGTCCGATGCACGGCGTCCAGGCGAACGCGAAGGCCATGCCCATGACCGGCGCGGCCCACAGCCCGAGGCGGGAGGGCCGCACGTCGAAGCGATGCTCGCCGGTCACCCGGGTCACCACGCTGAGGGTGCCCGAGCCGGCGTGGGCCCAGACGCGCGACGGCAACGCGCCGAGCAGCATGATGGCGCCGAGGAGGATGATCACGGCACCGCTCACGTGGGTGAGCGTGATCTCGTGCGCATCGAGCAGGCGGCCGATGCTCGAGGCGGCCGCACCCAGCGCGACGAAGACCACGCGTGAACCCGGCCACGAAGAGCCCGATGCCCCGCAGGACCGGGCGCAAGGCGGCCGACGGCGTTGCACCGTCCCCGCCGGATTCCAACTCGGCGGCCGAGAGGCCCGAGACCATGGAGACGTAGCCCGGCACGAGGGGCAGCACGCAGGGGGAGACGAACGACAGAATCCCGGCACCGAAGGCGACGAGGACACCGGCCGGATCGGCTGAGATCGCGGCTGGTACGGGCATTGCGAGGAGCGCGGCGGCCCCCAGTTACCTGAGGCTCTTGCGGACCAGGTCCATGTCGGCCTCGACCATCATGGCGACCAAGCTCGGGAAACTCGACCTCGGGACGCCACCCGAGCACCGAGTGCGCCTTGCTGGGATCGCCCACCAGCAGGTCGACCTCGGCCGGGCGCAGGAACTTGTCGTCGATGACGACGTGCTGCTCCCAATCCAACCCGGCGGCCTCGAAGGCGAGGCGGCAGAGCTCGCGCACGGCGTGCGTCTCGCCAGTCGACACGACGTAGTCGTCGGGCGTGTCCTGCTGCACCATCAGCCACATCGCCCGGACGTAGTCGGCGGCGTAGCCCCAGTCCCGCTGGGCGTCGAGGTTCCCCAGCGCCAGCTTGTCGTCGAGCTTGTTGGCGATGCGCGCCACCCCGTGCGTCACCTTGCGCGTGACGAATTCGAGGCCGCGCCGCGGGGACTCGTGGTTGAACAGGATGCCCGACGAGGCGTGCAGCCCGTAGCTCTCGCGGTAGTTGACCGTGAGCCAGTGCCCGTAGACCTTCGCCACGCCGTAGGGGCTGCGCGGGTAGAGCGGCGTGGACTCGCGCTGCGGCACCTCCTGGACCTTGCCGAACATCTCCGACGAGCTGGCCTGGTAGAAGCGGATCTCGGGATCGACCAGGCGGATGGCGTCGAGCACCCGCGTCACGCCCAATGCGGTCGTCTCGCCCGTCAGCACCGGCTGGGTGAAGCTGGTCTGCACGAAGGACTGCGCCGCCAGGTTGTACACCTCGTTCGGACGGTGGTCGCGCAGGATGTTGATGAGCGACACCTCGTCGAGTAGGTCGCCCGCGACGAGGTCGATCCGGTCCTGGATGTGGGCGATGCGCTCGAAGTTCAGCGTGCTGGACCGCCGCACCATGCCGATCACCGTGTAGCCCTGCTCAAGCAGAAGCTCGGCCAGGTACGAGCCGTCCTGGCCCGTCACGCCCGTAATCAGTGCCCGTTTTGCCATCGCAGCAACGCTAGTCGACCGATCGCTGCGCTCTCTCGGCACGCATACAGTTCGTCCGTGGCGACGGCGTGCATGATCTCCTTCCGGCTCGGCGGTGAGGACGGGGTCGCCGTCGAGGCGGCGAAATGGGCCGGTGCGCTGGGTCTCCTCGGCTGGACGGTACGCACGCGTCGCCGGCGCGGGGCCCGTGGACGCCCTCCTCCCGGGCTTGGCCATGGATGCGCCGGCACCCCCGACCCGCGCCGAGGTGGACGGCGCCATCGGCGACGCCGATCTGGTCATCGTCGAGAACCTCTGCTCGCTCCCCCTGAACCCGGCGGCGGCGGCCGTGGTGGCGGCGGCCTGCGCCGGACGTCCGACGCTGCTGCATCACCATGACCTGCCGTGGCAGCGTCCCGCACCTGGCCCACCTCCCGCCGCCGCCCGACGATGCCGCATGGGCGCACGTGACCATCAACGAGCTGAGCCGCGCCGAGCTGGCGGCCCGCGGGATCGCGGCCACGACGATCTACAACGCCTTCGACCCCGATCCGCCTCCGGGCGAGCGCGCGGCCGTGCGGACCGCCCTCGGCGTCGCCGAAGAGCACGCCTCTGCTGCTGCAGCCGACCCGCGCCCTGGCGCGCAAGAACATCGGGGAAGCCATCGCCCTCGCCGAGGCACTCGAGCGCCACCTACTGGCTCCTCGGGCCGGCCGAGGACGGGTACGGGCCCGAACTGGCGCGCCTGGTCGCCCGCGCCCGCTGCCCCGTCGTCCTCGGCCCGACCACGGGCGGCTGCTCCATCGCCGACGCCTACGCCGCCTGCGACGCCGTCGCGCTCCCCTCGCTCTGGGAGGGCTTCGGCAACCCGTCGGTGGAGTCGGCCACCTATCGGCGCCCGCTGGCCATCGGCCCGTACCCGGTGGCGAAGGAATTGGCGGGCTTCGGCTTCCGCTGGTTCGATGCCGCCGACCCGGCGCCCCTGGCCCGTTGGCTGCGCCAACCGGACGCGCGCCTCATCGCGCACAACCAGCGAGTGGCGGCGGACACATTTCAACCTGGCCGACCTGCCGGGCCGCTTGTCAGAGGTGCTGCGGCGCGTCCCCGGTCTCTGACCGTTCGGTAACCTCGACTCGATGTCAGGCGCGATACAGGCTTCCTCCGGACGGCTCACGGCGGAACAACGGCGCGGCCAGCTCTTCGCCGTCGCCCTGGAGCTCTTCGCACAGCGGGGCTACCGCGCCACGACCATGGACGACATCGCCGAGGCGGCCGGCGTGACGAAGCCGCTGCTCTACCAGCACTTCTCCTCCAAGCGGGCGCTCTACCTGGAACTGGTCGACTCCATCGCCCAGGAGATGCTGGTCGCCATCGGGCGCGCCGTCATGCGGGCCGAGGGCCCGCGCCAGCAGGTCGAGCTGGGCTTTGCGGCCTACTTCCGCCTCGTCGTCAGCCGCGAGGCGGAGTTCCGGCTGCTCTACGGCCGGGACCACGCCGATGACCTCGAGCTGGGCCGCGCCCTGCGCGCCGTGGAGGACGCCATCGCCGAAGCGATCGACCCCCTCATTGACGCCGGGCTGGACGACGACCATCGTCGCCTTCTCGCCTACGGCATCGTGGGCATGGCAGAAGGGCGTGAGCCGTCGCTTCATGGCCCAGCGTCCCGATTCCGAGGCCGAGGTCGACGAGGAGGCGCAGAAGTTGGCGGGCCGTGTGGCTGACCTCGCCTGGGCGGGGCTGCGCTCGGTCCACGCCGACTGAGTCAGGGCGAGCCGAACGTCACAGCACGGTGACGAGCGTCCGGCACAACCCCCACAGCTCGTCGACGCACGCGGCGTAGACGTCCGCCTCGTGCCCCGCCGGGTCGAGGACGTCGCCGGCGTCGTCGAGCTCGACCGCGTCGAGACGCAGCGCCGCCACGCGCTCGTCCAGCGTCGGCGGCGACGGTGCCAGGTGGTGGCACAGGTAACGGATGGTGCCCGTCTTCGCTGCGGCATCAGGGAACTGGCGCCGCACGAAGCGAACGTGGTCGGCTTCCATCACGACACCAGCTCGGCGTGCACGAGGTCGACGCCGTGCACCTGGCGGCTCCGGTGCCGGCGGAAGTCCGCCCCCTCGAGCTCGGGGAGGCGCGTCAGCGCCGTCCGGGTGCGCAGGCCCATCGGCTGGCCGTCGATGGTGTGCGTCCCCGCCGTCACGACGTGCAGCGGCTCACCGGGGCGCCCGCTCGCGCAGGGCGTCGAGCATGAAGCCGGCCATGACCGACCGCGCCGCGTTGCCGGTGCACAGCACCAGGAGCTCGGTCATTCGGCGGCGAGGAGCAGGGCAGGGGCGTCCGCATCGAGCGCGTGCTGCGCGTGGCGGGTGGCGCTGGTGAGGAACATGAGGTCGCCCCGTTCCGTCCGCTGCACGACCATGGACGCGACGATGGCCATCAGGATGCCGGCGAACGTGTCGCGCCGGGCGTCGGCCCGCAGGCGCTCGAGCGGATAGTCCGCGCACGCCACGCCGGACCAGGGCGTCGTGGTAGTGCGCCAGCAGGTCCTGCTCGTGGACGCGGCGGTCTTCGGTGCCGAGGCAGCCGCCGATGAAGTAGGCCACGTCGACGGAGGCGCCGGCCCAGGCCGCGGTCTGCCAGTCGACGACCACGGGCCTCGGGCTCGTCCGGCTGGAACAGGAGGTTGTCGAGACGGAAGTCGCCGTGGCTGACGGTGCAGGGTCCGGACCGCAGGCGCAGATACGCCGGCAGGTGCTCGACGAAGAGGCGGCACACCTGCTGGTGCTCCGGGGCGAGCGTGTCGGCGTAGCGCTCCAGGAAGCCCGGGAGGAGCGAGGGCAGCAGGGCGACGAGAAAGCCGTCGGACTCCGGAGTGGCCCGGTTCAGCCACTCCAGGCCCTCCAGTCCGGGCACCTCCCAGCAGGGTGCGTGCAGGCCGGCCATTTCGTCGAGAACGGCCGCCGCGATGTCGGGGCTGCAGGCCGCGATCTGGTCGCCCTGGGCCGCACCGGCGATGTCCTCCATCAGGAGCGTGAACCAGCCCGTCTCGGGCTCCACCTCCGCCAGGTAGACCGCCGGCACGCGGGCGCCGATGCCGGCGGCGACCTCACGGTAGAAGCGGACCTCTATTTCGTAGGCCCGCAGCGCCAGGCCGGTCCCGCGGCTCTGGTCGTCAGCCGAGGCGAACTTGCCCACGACGCTGGGCCGGGCCGGCTCCGGGCTCGTCGAGGGTCAACGTGAAACGCGTCGTGTCCGCCATCTGTCCCGTGCCGATCGGAGCCAGGTCGAAGGACGCGCACCGCTGCGCTCTCGGCCAGTGCGCCGGCCCGCCTCAGGACGTCGGTCAACCACTCCGGGGTGACGTCGGAGGCGTGGCGGAGGAGCGGGGGCGGCGGACACGGCACGCCGAGACTAGGGCCCGGCCTGGTGCGCCGCTCCGGAGACCCGTCCGCAGATCCTCGGAGCCGTCGCGGCCCGACGGCTTCAGATGCGCTCGACGCGGGCCAGCTCCTCGACCTGGTGGGTCGTGGATCCGTTGCTCTGGGGCGCGTTCGACTTCGTTCCGGGATCGTGCAGGACGATCTGATTGCGTCCCGAGCGTTTGGCCACCAAGAGGGCGTCGTCGGCCCGGCGCAGCGCGGCGGCCAGCTCCTCTCCCGGCTCGATCTCCGTGATGCCGAAGCTGGATGTGAATTTGGGCAGGCCGCCGACGGTGATGGCGGCGTCGAGCTGGGACGCCACTGTCGTGAGGGCGCGGATGGCATCGACCGAGGAGCAGTCGGGGAAGGCGATGGCGAATTCCTCGCCCCCGTAGCGGGAGATCAGGTCGTGGGCCCGCAGCGAATCGCGCAGGACGCGGGCGAACAGCCGCAGCGCCCTGTCGCCGGTCTCGTGGCCGTACGTGTCGTTCAGGTTCTTGAAGTGGTCGAGGTCCGCCATGGCGACGGCCACCGGATGCAGATTGTGCGGGACGGCAGCCACCTTCTCGGAGAAGGAGCGCCGGTTGAGGAGACCCGTCAGCGTGTCGGTCGACGCCTGCAACTGGGTCTCGGCCATGACCCGGAGCAAGCCGATCCGTGCCCCGGCCAGCTTGGCCAGCGTGGTCAGGTCATGAATCTGGGAGTCCCCCACCACCGCTTCGGGCCTGTCGGTGGCGTGGATCACGCCCACCGTGCGCCCCATGATGGACACCGGCACACACAGGGCCGACACACGACCCTGCGGACGGTTGCGCAGCTTGGGACACGCATCGAGATGGTCGCTGTCCGCGAAGACCTGCACCTGGGCCCGCCGGGCGGCGGGGCAACGGTCCGGAGAGTCGACGCTGCAGGCCGGCGGCTCACCGTCGGGCCCGACGCCTGCCATACGCAGCAGATGGGCGTGGCTGTTGTCGGCCAAGAGGAGCTCGACCGGCGCATCGGGCACGACGGCCGCGAACGAGCGCTCAATGACGTCGATGACCTCGGGCTCGCCCTCGGCCATGTCGAGCGCGTTGGCCAGACGGCTCTCGAAGCGCTGGCGCTGTCCCTGCAGCTCGCGGGTGACCCCCTCGCGATCGGCGACCTCGATCGCCTCACTGAGCTCGTGGGTCAGGGCACGGACCTTGTCGTCGGTCTTGCGCTGCTGCCGGTCGCTGATGATCACCAACAGGTAGATCAGGGGGAGGAGGAGAGCCATGAGGACACCGGCCGTCACCGCGTAGGCGCTGACGCCGGACCCGAAGGATCGACCGATGGCCACGGCCGGGACGGTGAGCAAACCGAGCACGACGAGTCCCGCCAGCGGACTGATGAAGCGAAGGCGCTTGGCCTTCGCCATCTCTCCGTGCCATTCCTCTTCCGTGACCATGCCCACGATCCCTTCGACGCTGCGCGAGGCGGCCCCAGCGACCTCGCAAGAGGCCCGCCGCCCCGATAGATCCGCCGTACTGTTGTCGTCTGCAACGGGGTGATTCTTTAGGTGGATCGGAGGCGCGGGGCGGCCCGTGTCGCGAGCCACCTCCACGAGAAATCCCTGGTGGACACGGTTGAGAGAATGTTGTGCCCGACTCCGTTGAGAGATTTGGACGCGCGGACCGCCTCGAGCCGGTGCGTCGGGCAACCGAGTGGGCGTGGCGCGGAACGGCGGGCGTCAGGCGACCGCTTTGCCCGCGAAATACACCCCCAGCAAAGCGACGGCCATGAGCAGGACCCAGAAATCGGTGAGGCGACGAAGCACCCGCGGTGCGTTACGTACCTCCATGAACTCGCGCATGATGATCCGGACCTTGACCAACGCGAGGCAAATGGCGCTCACGGTCACCACCGTGCTCGCAGTGGGAATTCCTCCATACGTGGCCGTGCGATCAATCCACGGGTAGGCCAGTGAAATGGCAACCAGGACCAACCACACCACAAAGAGCCGCTTGTCGATCGCGTTGTCCACCATCACCTCACCACGTAGAGCAGGGCGAAGATCAACACCCAGAAGAAGTCGACCGAATGCCAATAGACGGCGCAGGTCTCCACGGTCATCTGGCAACGCCGCTCTTCTCCCGACAGCTGGTACACGAGCACACCGAGCACCACGAAGCCGACCAACAGATGCACGCAGTGGATCGCAGTGAGGAAGAAGTAGTAGCCGAAGAACTGACTACTGGTGAACGTCTCCCCCATGTGGATCAACCGGACCCACTCGACAATCTTGAGGATGAGGAACACCATTCCGAAACCGGCGGTCACGAACGCCTCTCGCCGGGCAGTCGAGAATCGCCCGGCCCTGGCGTGGTGGACACATCGGGCCACAGCCCACGAGCTGGAGAGCAGGACGATCGTGTCGAGAACGCCCAGCCAGAGCAGCAGGTGGGACTGTCCGAGCAGGAATGCCTGCTCGTGCTGCGTCCGGTTGAAGAGGTAGACGCAGAAATACGAGGTGAAGACGAGGGATTCGAACAACACGAAGAACCAGATGTCGCGTCCGCCAGAAACGTGCTCCCGCGTCCCCTCCTCCGTCGGCGCCCTGTCACGTTCGGTCGTCGTCACGGCGCCAAGAATTCCGCCAACATGCGACCTCGACCCTCCACGGGGGGGAGGTCGGGCATCGGCCCTGTCCCGAAGTCCTCGCGCAGGATCATGTTGCGCAACAACATGATGAAGGCTCCGGTGTAAAGACCGAAGACGGCCACGTTTATCCACCAAGCGATCACGCCGTTCCAGGCGAAGACGCCGGCGTGGAAGAGCCACGAGGGTGCGACCACCACCTCGGTCAGCCCGTTGCAGAGATTGAGATAGCCGAACCACACCGGAAAGACGCGGTTCGTGTCGAGCAGGATCGCCAGCATCCAGATCAACGAGCCGACGAGGAAGACGCCCATGGTGCCGGAGAAGGACAGGAACCCGAGGTCATAGATCCACCGGAGGATCTCGGGGTTGCGATCGGGCCGGTAGGCACCCACCGTCATAGCGATGCAGATGAACAAGAACCCGGGGACTGCACTCACGGCGTAGAGGACAAGGTACGAGTAGGCGAAGGCACGGCTGACCGACATTCGTCGGATGGAGTAGGTGATCAATGCGATCGATGTGGCGGACAGCCCGCCCAAAATGAAGATCAGCGCAAAGCCGATGAGCAGGCCCTCGTGGCGGCTGTCGAACCATCCCACCACCTGACCAGGGGTGTACCACGGCTTCCCCGGCGGCTGCGTGCGCGTGACGATGAAGAAGACGACGGTGTACAGGGAATAGAAGCCGATGGTGGCGTACCACGCCAGCCACAACTCCCGCTTCGGATCGTCGAGGAGCGCCGGTCGCTTCACGCCGAAGCGTGCTCCGCAAGGCGGTCGCGCCCGATCGCCTGTCCCAACACCACGGCCATGACCACGAGCCAGAGGGCGATGGCGACGTTCTTGACCCAGAACGCCAGGAGGCCGTTCCAGGCGAAGGGACCGGAGAGCGTCAGTCCGGCAAAACCTGCCGGTACCAGGGCGACGGCGATCAGCAGGTTGAAATGGCCGACCCACCGTGCGAACACGGGTCGTGCCTGCTCGTCGAGGTAGATGGCCACCGCCAGGAACAGACAGAGCGCAACGAGGAAGGGCACAGCACATGTGAAGGTGATCCACGCCATGTCGTTGTACAGCTGAGTGAGCGCGGGAGCTCGATGAGGTCGGAACGCCGCCAGCAGCCAAAAGATCGTGGCGGTCAGATAGGCGATCGGGGCGGCGCCAGCGACCCCGATCACGCAGTACCGGAGAATCGGCGTCCGGAGTGCCATGCCGCGCATGCGCTCCACGATCAGCATCAGAACGGGGATGAGAGCGACGCAAAACCAGTTGAACAGGATCATGCTGTAGCGGACGCGTGATGTGTGGTTGACGTAGAACGTTGCCACCCTCTGCGCCGACCATTGCGGAGACATGGGCGGCAAGAAACCGGGGAAGAGGAAGAACGCCGCGATCCAAACGATCGCAACCCCGGGCAGCGCCCAGAAGATGATCAGCTCGCCGGTCGTTCTTCTCACCGGCACGCTCCACCGGCCAGACCCCCGTCGCTCTCGGTCGCTCGCATCACTCGCCTCCTCGGCCCGGCGGCGCACAGCGCACCCCCGATCAGCTCGCCGCGCAGAACATAGCCGATCGGCTACTCCCGGCGAGCGAGCATAGATTTGAGGACATGGCTCCGTCGAGAACCGCCAGTCGGCAGCAAAAACCTCCATCGGCGGCGCAGACCCGCATCATTGGGGCAGCGCTTCGGGAGTTCTCCAAAAATGGAGTCGGCGGGACGTCCCTCCAGATGATCGCCGATGCGATCGGCGTCACGAAGGCGGCCGTTTACCACCAGTACAAGACGAAGGATGAGATCGTCCGAGCCGTCGCCGGCGCAGAGTTGGACCGACTGGAGACGGTTCTCGACGTGGCCGAATCCGAAGCGGACGCAGAGCGCGCCCGAGACACGGCGCTCGCGATGATCATCGATCTGGCCGTGGCGCGCCGCCGCGAGAACAGCACCATTCTCACCGACCCGCTCGTCGGTCGACTCTTTGCTCGGGATCAGCGACCGGTGAAAGTCGTGCAACGCCTCAACCGGCTCCTCATGGGCCCGGATGCAGGACCGGACACCGAAATCGCAACGGTCATGTTGACCGCGGCCATCAGCGGCGCCGTCATGCACCCCATGGTCATACGTCGCGACGATGAAACCCTGCGGACGCAGCTCCGGACTCTCGTGGAACGCTTCCTCGGGTCCCGCTGATCGGAATCCTTTTCCCCTGGCGGATCAGTTGATGTGGACTCCCGAGATCGCCCGGCTGATGACCAGCCGCTGGATCTCGGACGTGCCCTCGAAGATGGTGTAGATCTTCGAGTCCCGGTGCCACTGCTCGACAGGGTTCTCCCGGACGTAGCCGTACCCGCCGAGGATCTGGATGGCCTGGTCGGTCACCCACACGGCGTTCTCACCGGCGTAGAGCTTTGACATGGAGCCCTCGCCGTTCTCGAACTTCTTGCCGGTGCTGGCCATGTTGGCGGCGCGGTGCACGAGGAGCCGGGCGGCGTCCGTGTGCATCTTCATATCGGCCAACTTGAAGGCGATGGCCTGGTTCTCGATGATGGCGCGACCGAACTGCTTGCGCTCCTTGGCGTAGTCGAGCGCGTACTCGTAGGCAGCCCGGGCGATCCCGACAGCCTGCGCGCCCACAATGGGACGCGATGCCTCGAAGGTGGCCATGGCTGCCTGCGTCGACGTCCTCTTCCCTTCCTTGGCCCGGGCCAGACGCTCGTCCAACTTCTCCTTGCCACCGAGGAGGCAGCGGCCCGGCACCCGGCAGTCGTCGAGAACGACCTCGGCCGTGTGCGAGGCGCGGATGCCCATCTTCTTGAACTTCTGACCCTGCGAGATGCCCGGCGTGCCCTCCGGCACCACGAAGCTGGCCTGGCCGCGGCTCCCGAGCGACGGATCGACGGAAAGCACCAGCACGTGGGTGTTGGCAATGCCGCCATTGGTGATCCACGTCTTCGTGCCGTTGAGGACCCACTCGTCCTTCGCCTCGTCGTAGACCGCACGGGACTTCAAGGAGGACACGTCCGAGCCGGCATCGGGCTCGGAGACCCCGAAGGCGGCCAGCTTGACATCGTCGGGCGTGCCGAAGCACTGCGGGATCCATTCGCCGATCTGGTCGGGCGTTCCGTTGGCGAAGATCCCTGCCACGGCCAGGGTCGAGCCGAAGATGGCCAGCCCGATGCCGGCATCGCCCCAGCTCATCTCCTCGTTGACCAGACACATGAGGAGGCCGGTCGGGTCCGAGAAGCACTGTGCGATGAAGTCGAAGGAATAGAGCCCGTTCTTGGCGGCCTCCTCAATGATCGGCCAGGGTGTCTCCTCTCGCTCGTCCCACTCGGGGCCGGCAGGACGGACGACGTTCTCGGCGAACTCGTGCACCCACTTGACGATCTGGAGCTGGTCCTCGTTGAGCTCGAGGGAGAAGTCAGACATGGTTGCCCTCCTTGCTTGACCCCGGCCGCGGCCGAAGCCCCTTCGTTCGATGGAACCGCTCCTGCAATCGTCCGCCACGCTGGGCGCGGCCAACCTGAGGGTCCCCTTGGTTACTGAACAGTAACCTACGACCCGGGACGAATCCATCCATCCCGGTCAATTGCTTGTTGGCCTGGGACTTTCTGCCGGATCAGCGGCGGATGGCGGTCCCGCTCGCGGTGTCCTCGACGGTCCACCCGCGGGCAACCAACTCGTCCCGCAGGGCATCGGCCCGGGCGAAGTCCTTGGCGCGCCGCGCCTCGTCACGCGCCGACACCAGCCGGGCAGATTCCTCGTCGACGTCGGTATCCGCCGCTCGGAGCGACAGGCCCAGCGCGGCGGCGAGCACCGCGGCCGTGCGGGCCAGTCGCGCCCCCTCCTCCTCGTCGCCGGCATCCGCCGCGGAGTGCGCCGCCGTCACGAGCTCGAAGATGCCGGCCAACGCGCCGGGTGTGTCGAGGTCGTCGTCCATGTGCATCCTGAACGTCGCCGACGCGTCCGGGTCGATGTCCGCGGCGGGCGGGGTGCCTTCGACGACATATCCCTCGGGCGTCCGCGCCAGGAGCTCGGCCACATCGAATCGGCGGGCCAGCCCGTCCAGCCTGCCCAGTGCCTTCTCGGCATCGTCCAGGGTCTCGGGCGTCACCTCAATGGGCGAGCGATAGTGCGCACGCACGACGAGCAGCCGGTAGGCACGGGCATCGCTGCGGGAGAGAAGATCGGGCAGCGTCGAGAAGTTGCCGAGCGACTTCGACATCTTCGTGCCCTCCACCTCGACCCAGCCGTGATGCATCCAGTGCTGGGCGAAGACCTTGTCGTCGGCGACGGCCTGCGCCCGTTCGTTCTCATGGTGGGGGAACTTCAGATCCTGCCCGCCGCCGTGCAGGTCGAAGCCCTCGCCGAGCAGGTCGAGCGACATCACCACGCACTCGGTGTGCCACCCGGGCCGGCCAAGCCCCCAGGGTGACTCCCAGCTGGGCTCGCCCTCCTTGGCCTTTTTCCAGAGCGCGAAGTCAAGAGGGGACCGCTTGTCCTCGTTCGCCTCGACCCGTGCTCCCGCCTGCAGTGAATCGAGCGATTGCTGCGCGAGGAGGCCGTACCCGTCCACCTTGGAGACCTCGAGGTAGACGCCGTCGGGCGTCTCGTACGCCGTGCCCCTGTCCACCAGCTCGTTCACCAGCGCCACCATGTCGTCGATGTACTGCGTGGCGTGCGGGATGTCGTGGGGGCGCAGATCGCCCAGGGCGGCCATCGACTCCCACCAACGGTCCTCGAATTCGGCCGCCACGTCGGCCTCGGTGCGGCCGAGCTCGGACGCCCGCTTGATGATGTTGTCGTCGACGTCGGTGACGTTGGCCACGTGGTGCACCCGCAGCCCCGTGAAGCTCAGGTACCGACGGAGGATGTCGAAGGTCAGATTGGCCCGGCCGTGGCCGATATGGGGCAGGTCGTACACCGTCGGCCCACAGACGTACATCGACACCTCTCCCTCGGTGCGGAGCTCCAACGGGCGGACGGTCCCCGTTGCGGTGTCGTAGAGGCGCAGCACCCGGGTACGGTAACCCGATCATGCCGATCCCATCGACCCGAGCGCCCCGCGTTCCCGACAAGCCCACGCTCGACAATCTGGAGGAGCACTGGGCCGCCGCCTGGGAGGAAGCGGGGATCTACCGCTTCGACGACACCGCCACCCGGGACGAGGTCTTCTCCATCGACACGCCCCCTCCCACCGTGTCCGGCTCCCTCCACATGGGCTCCGTCTTCGGCTACGTCCAGACCGACGCCATCGCCCGCTACCGGCGCATGCGGGGGTGGAAGCTCTTCTACCCCATGGGCTGGGACGACAACGGGCTCCCGACCGAGCGGCGGGTGCAGACCTACTTCGGGGTCACCTGCGACCCATCGCTTCCCTACGACCCCGACTTCACCCCACCGGAGGAACCGGGAAAGGAGGACGTCCCCGTCAGCCGGCCCAACTTCATCGCGCTCTGCCACCAGCTCACCGCCGAGGACGAGCGGGTCTTCGAGGATCTGTGGCGACGGGTCGGGCTGTCGGTCGACTGGGGGCGCACCTACGCCACCATCGACGACAGGAGCCGGCGGACCAGCCAGCGCATGTTCCTGCGCAACCTGGCCCGGGGCGAGGCCTACACCTCCGAGGCACCCACGCTCTGGGACGTGGACTTCCAGACGGCGGTGGCGCAGGCCGAGATGGAGGACCGCGAGCTGGAAGGCGCCTACCACCGCCTGCGCTTCGACGACATAGAGATCGAGACGACTCGCCCCGAACTGGTGGCGGCCTGCGTCGCGCTCGTCGCCCACCCCGACGACGAGCGCTACTCGGCGCGCTTCGGTTCGACGGTGCACACCCCGCTCTTCGGGGTCGAGGTCCCGGTCCTGGCGCACCATCTGGCCGAGCCGGACAAGGGCTCGGGCATCGCCATGATCTGCACCTTCGGCGATGTGACCGACGTCGTGTGGTGGCGCGAGCTCGACCTGCCGACGCGGAGCATCGTGACGCGCTCGGGCCGGATCGCCGAGACGCCTCCGACGGGAGTCCCCGACAGCGAGGCCTGGCGCGCCATCGCCGGCCGCAGCGTGAAACAGGCGCAGCGGGCCATGGTGGAGCTGCTGGCCGAGTCGGGTGACCTGATCGGCGACCCGCGGCCGATCAGGCACCCGGTGAAATTCTACGAACGGGGAAGCCGCCCGCTCGAAATCGTCACGAGCCGCCAGTGGTTCATCCGCAACGGAGGCCGCGACGAGCCCCTGCGGTCCGCGTTGCTCGAGCTGGGCACCCAGCTCGACTGGCACCCGCCCTACATGCAGGTCCGATTCGACGACTGGGTCAGGGGCCTGAACGGCGACTGGCTGGTCAGCCGGCAGCGCTTCTTCGGCGTGCCGGTGCCGGTCTGGTACCCGGTCGGACACGACGGGGAGGCCGACCACTCGTCGCCCATCGTCCCCGACGAGGCGAGACTGCCCGTCGACCCGACAACGGACGTACCTGCGGGCTACTCCGCCGAGCAGCGCGGCGTCGCCGGCGGGTTCATCGGTGACCCCGACGTCATGGACACCTGGGCCACGTCGTCTGTCACACCGCAGATCGCCTGCAGCTGGGTGGACGACCCTGCGCTGTTCGCGGCCACGTTCCCCATGGATCTTCGACCGCAGGGGCCCGAGATCATCCGCACCTGGCTCTTCTCCACGCTGCTGCGCTCGCACCTCGAACACGACGTCCTGCCGTGGCGCCACACGACCATCAACGGATGGATCCTCGACAAGGACCGCAAGAAGATGTCCAAGTCGAAGGGCAATGTGATCACGCCCATGGCCACGCTGGAGGAATTCGGCTCCGATGCCGTGCGGTACTGGGCCTGCAACGGCCGGCCCGGGACGGACACCGCGCTCGACATCGGCGTCATGAAGATCGGCCGCCGCCTGGCGATCAAGGTCCTCAATGCATCGAAGTTCGCGCTGGGCCGGCTGGGCCAAGGGCCGATTCCGGGGATCGACGCGGTCCACGTGCCGCTGGACGCCGCGCTGCTGGCGCAGCTCGCCGCGCTCATCGACACGGCGACAGCCGCCCACGACGTCTTCGACTATGCGCGGGCTCTCGAGGTCACCGAGACATTCTTCTGGTCCTTCTGCGACGACTACGTCGAGCTGGTCAAGACCCGCGCCTACGGTGAAGCCGCACCGGAGGGGACCGATTCGGCCCGGGCGACGCTGGCGGTGGCGCTTTCGGCCCTCCACCGCCTCTTCGCACCGTTCCTCCCCTTCGTGACCGAAGAGGTCTGGAGCTGGTGGCAAGAAGGCTCCGTGCATCTGGCACCGTGGCCCGAGTCCACCGCCGTCGGGCCCCATGCCGCGGCCGACGGGTCGGTGTTGGCCGTGGCAGCCGAAGTGCTCGGTGCGGTGCGGCGGGAGAAGACGGCCAACAAGCGCTCCATGCGGGCGCGGGTGAGCCTGCTCACGGTGACGGGACCGACCGAGACGCTCGCCGCAGTGGAGGCCGCCCGCGGCGACATCGTGGACGCCGGCGGCGTGGACGAGCTCGTGGTCTCCGCGGGCGACGACCTGGCCGTGCGCGTCGCGTTGGCCGACGCAGACTGAACGCTCGGATCAGAGGTAGGCGGACTGGGCCGCCTCGGCCATCTCCGCGGGCGTTCCCTGGTGCGCCACGCGGCCGTGCAGCATGATGGCGGCGCGATCGGCCACCCCCAGGGCGGTCTCGGCGAACTGCTCGACGACGACGACGGTCACCCCTCCGGCGGCAATGCTCGCCACCAGCTCGTAGAGGTGGCCCACGATGATGGGCGCGAGCCCCATGGAGATCTCGTCGAGCAGCAGCACCTTCGTCTCTCCCGCCAGTGCGCGCGAAATCGCCAGCATCTGCTGCTCGCCCCCCGAGAGCGTTCCCGCCAGTTGTTTGCGGCGCTCCTTCAACCGGGGGAATTGCTCGTAGGCGCGTTCCTGCACCTCCGCGGTCGTGAGTCCACCCCGGTAGGTCCACATGCGCAGGTTGTCGCGCACCGTGAGGTTGGGGAAGACGCCTCGGCCCTCGGGGATGGCGACGACACCGGCCCGGGCCAGGACCTCCGGCGTCCACTGCGAAGGGGTCACCCAGTCGATGGCAACCGACCCCGCAGTCGGGCGCAAACGCCCGTTCATGATTTTGAGCAGCGTGCTCTTTCCGGCACCGTTGGGCCCGAGCAGGGCGAACACACTGCCGCCGGGGACGTGCAGGTCCACGCCGTGCAACACCTCGATGCGCCCGTAAGCGGCGCGGACACCCTCGATCGTGACGCCCGCGCCGGGCTCCGTGTTCATGCGCCCGGCCCCGTCGGATCGGCCTCCGCCGCATGGCCGAGGTAGGCCTCCTGCACGGCCGGGTTCCGTCGGATCTCTGCGGGGGGACCCGAGGCGATCACCTGGCCGAAGTCGAGCACGTGGACCGTCCCGCAGATCCGCAGGACAAGGTCGGTGTCGTGCTCGACGAGGACGATGGCGCGGCCCTCCGCCGCGAGCGACGTCAGGAGCTCGCCCAAGGCGGCGGTCTCGCGCTCGTCGAGGCCGGAACACGGCTCGTCGAGCAGGAGGACCTTCGGCCCGGTCGACAGCGCACGCGCCAGCTCCACCAGCCGAGCCGACCCCGTCGGGAGCGACGACACCGGAGCGCTGGCCTCCTCCCCCACACCCACACGCTCGAGCAGTCCGACAGCCGCGGCCGGAGCGGCGCGGCCGGAGGCCTCGAGCCCGACGCGAACGTTGTCCACGGCGCTCAAGGTCGAGAAGAGCTCGAGCCGCTGGAACGTCCGGGCCAGGCCGAGTCGGGCTCGGCGGTGGGTTCCCTTGCGGGTGACGTCGGTACCGTCCAGGAAGACGGAGCCGCGATTCGGTCGTTGCAGGCCCGTGATGACGTTGAAGAGCGTCGTCTTGCCGGCGCCGTTCGGGCCGATCAGACCGGTGACGATTCCCGCCTCCGCGCGGAGCGAGACGTCGGACAGTGCAGCCACCCCGCCGAAGTGGACGCTCACACCATCGACATCGAGGGCGGAGACGTCGCCCCCCGCACTGGCAGCACTAGGCGGCATTGGCCACCTCAGGCTCGACGGTCAGCAGACCACTCTCGCTTTCCTCGTATCCGAACGGCAGGTGGACCCGGTTCGCCAGCCAGGCCATGCCGAGGATGCCATCAGGACTGCGGGCCAGCAGCACGATGCCGATGCCGGCGGCCAGTCCGGTCAGATCGGCCAACGAGGTCGGAAGGTGGGTCTGCAGGACGGGCAAGGCGGCGGCGGTCAGACCACCCAGCAGAGCCCCGCTCACTGTGCGGATGCCCCAGATCGCCACGAACAGGAGCAACGTCAGACTGCCGATGTACTGGACATCCGTCGCGCCGATCCCCCCCTGCTGCCCGGCGTAGAAGACGCCGCCGAGGCCGGCCATGGCGGCAGAAAGGCTGAACACGATCACCTTGGTTCGGACCGAGCTGAGGCCGACCGTGGCGAATGCCGCCGGCGAGTCGCTCATCGCCACGAGGCGACGGCCGAAGATGCTGCGTCGCACGAGGCCCACGAGCAGGACGCAGAGGGCGGCCACCACCGCCACCTCAATCAGCTCGGCCTGGTTGCTCACCGTGTTCATGAAGGGCAGGCCCGGCCGCCCGACGTTGATCCGCGATCCGTCAGAAATGACGCTCGAGTTGTCGAAGAAGGCGGAGTACATGACGGCTCCGAAGGCGAACGTCGCCAGCGCGAGGTAGAGGCCGCGCAAACGCAGCGTAGGGAGTGCCACCAACGCCCCGACGGCGCCGGAGACGGCAACCGCAAGGAGGACTCCCCACCAGGAAGCACCCCCGAGCGTCTTGCCCATGGTGAACGCGCCAATACCCATGAAGGTGAGCTGGCACAGCGAGACCTGGCCCGCGTAACCAACGAGAAGGACGAGCGACAGGCCGACAATGCCGAGCGCGAGTCCTTGGCTGAGTGTCGCCAGGGCCGTCGTTCCGACAACGGCGGCAAGGACCACCATGACGGCGACGAGCAGGACGGCGCCGATCGCCGATTGGCGGGCCGTCACCACCTTGGGCGCGGATCGGACGGACAAGCGCCCGGCCGGCGCGAGGCGGGCCGCCGGGATCACGAGCAGCACGACGAAGAGGAACACGACCGGGATCACCTCGACCAGCACCGCGGCCAGCCCGGCGTTGATGTGACCGGGAAGGTACCCCTGGGCGTAGTAGGTGATGAGGCCGAGGATGAGTGCACCGACGAAGGTCATCGGCAGGCTGCGCAACCGGCCCACCACCGCGGCGGCGAAGCCGTTGAGGGCCAGGAGTGTCAGCTGGGTCGACGTCAACCCGGTCTGCCCGACGAGCGGAGCGATGAGGACACCGGCGAGGGCGGCGAGCATGAAGCCCAGCACCCAGCCCATTTGTGACATCCGGTACGGCTTGGCGCCTGCCAGCGCCACCAGCTCGGGATCATCGACCACGGCCCGCATGGCCACACCGAGCCGGGCCCGGCGGAGAAAGACGCCGAGCGCGACACCGACCACTGCCGTCACGACCACGATCATGATCTGTTGGTACTGGATCGTGACCCCGTTGGACCCGAACAGGCGGACCGACAGCACCGTCCCGTTCGATTGCGTGAAGTAGGGCGTCACGGAGCGGATGACGTCGGGGCTGCTCCAGAAGATGGTGGCCACGCCGAGCAAGATCACCAGGAGACCGAGCGACACCATGAGCGACCGCTCCACCGTGGCGCCGTGGATGCGGCGGAAGAGCACGAACTCCACGACAAGAGCGAGAAGGGGCGCCTCCACGAACACGATGAACACGATGGCGAGCAGAAACGGCCAGTGGTCGTTCTGCCACAACTCCCAGTACGAGAAGGCGGCCACCATGCCCACGGCGCCCTGGGCAAAGTTGAAGACGCCGGTCGTGTTGTAGGTCACGACGAGACCTATGGCCAAGAGCCCGTAGACCGCACCGAAGACGATGCCGAGGACTGTGAAGGAGAGGAACGTGCTCACGTCTTCACTCCTTCCCCACCCTTGAAGACCCCAACCGCGACGCGGGCCTTAGCCCGTGACCCCGGACGCGTCGTACAACTTTGCGTTGCAGTCGAAGCCGGTGCCTGTCGGGAGCTCGCGGACGAAGTTGCCGTTCTTGATGCCGGCCATCAAGAAACACGGCGTGAGCGTCTTGGCCGCAGGATCCGACCCACCGAAGAGCCCGTCGGCGTTGAAGTGCGTGATCTTCTTCAGCTGCGCCATCACGGCGCCGCGGGTCGGGTGTGGTCCGGCCGCCTTGAGCGCCTGGACGAACATTTCGGCAGACGCCCACCCGAAGAGCGTGTAGAGGTCGGGGGACCACGACGGGTTCACCTTTTTCACATAGCTGTCGAACTGTTTGACCGCCGGCACCTTGCTCGCGTCCTGGCCGAGGTAGAGGGCGTAGACCTGGCCAATCTGGATCCCGTTGGTCGCCGCCGGGCCGCCGGCGTGGGAGATGAACTGGTCGGCGTAGACGGGTCCTTCCGAGAAGATCAGGCCCGGGTGCCAGTTCTGGGTGGTGGCGTTCTCGACGAAAATGGCCGCGTCCTGCCAGTCGATCCCGGTCAGGTCGACGGCATTGACACCTTTGTTCCTCATGTTGATGACGTCGGTGGTGAAGTCCGACGCCAGCGGGTTGACGTCGTCGACGTAGGCGATCTTGTAGCCCTCGCTCTTCAATCCCGCGAATTGCTGGGCCATCTGGGTCTTGGCCGAAGCGACGTCGGAGATGATTGCGCCGACAGTCGTGTCCTTGGGGTAGTGCTTCTTGTAATAGGCGACCGGCCCGAGAGTCTCCTGGCCCGACAGCGGTTGGGCACTGAAGTCATTGGGCAACGCGTTCGTGCCGGAGTCCAGCGTCACCGAGACGTCCGGGACGGCGGTGTCGCTCGCCAGCGCCGCGCACCCATAGCCGTCGAAGAGCGAGAAGCTCCCGACAAGTGCGAAATCGTTGTTGATCGCCTCCTGGGTCTCGGTCATGTTCTGTTGGCCGCTGAAGGCGTCGTCCTTGGAGTCGACGACCAGCTTGCGGCCGTCGACGCCGCCCTGGGCGTTGATCATCTTGAAGTAGGCCTTGACGCCGATCGGCGCACCCTCGAAGAGGCCGGGGACGGGACCGGTGACGATGGAGACGTTGCCGACCGTGACGGAGTTGGACGTGATCCCGGTGGTCGACGCGTTCTGGGCCGCCGTCGGTGCCAGGGC
Source organism: uncultured Acidimicrobiaceae bacterium (assembly GCA_963744045.1). Taxonomy (GTDB): domain Bacteria; phylum Actinomycetota; class Acidimicrobiia; order Acidimicrobiales; family RAAP-2; genus Bog-473. The sequence goes on along the minus strand of CAVUSB010000001.1, from coordinate 239,564 downwards.
CGGGGTGCACGTCCCGGACGCGGACGAGGCCGCGCCGGCAGGGGCGCCGAGCAGGGCACCTCCCCCGATGGCGACCGAGCCAGCAATGACCGAGCCGGCCAGCACGCTCCGAAGAGCTCGGCCCGCCTGCCGGCCGCGATCCTCCCCCGGACGAGTCGTACGTCTGCACGTTCCCCACAGCCACCCCTTCTCGATTTCCTGCCCTCCCCCCGCCTCAGTTCCCGGGCGAGTGGAAGGGGGTCACAATTCGGGAGCTGACTCTACGTCAGATAAAATTCTGGGGGGCGTCACAATCGGTCCTTCAGCCGGCCCGATGGCGGCCCGGGCGGCCACGAGGAAGTCTGCAACGGCCGATGTGGTGGCCTGGCAGCGCAGGGACGCCAAGACGTCGAATGCGTGCTGGGCCAGGGGCAATTCCGCGTAGGCCACCGGTTGGCGCGACACCGCCCGCAGGCGCTCCACGAAGGTCGCGCGCCGTCTCCACCGGAACCAGCGTGTCGTTGACCCCCTGGAGCACGAAGAACGGCGGCGCCTCGGCCCGGACCCGGTACGTCGGCGACGCCGCACGGAAGATCTCGGGGTGCTCCGATTCGGTCGTCTTCATGACCGTCTTCTCGAGCATTTTGCGCAGGCCGGGGCCGAAGAGGGCCGCTCCATCGGGCGAACTGGTCAGGTCCATGACACCGTAGAAGGGGACGCAGGCCTGCACCGTCGTGTCCGCCCCCTCGAAGCCCGGCTGGAAGCCGGGGTCGCCGGCACTCAGGGCGAGCAGCGCGCACAGGTGCCCGCCGGCCGATCCACCGCTGACGGCCACGAAGGTGCGGTCGCCGCCGTAGTCGTCGATGTGCTCCTTGACCCAGGCCACCGCCCGCTTGGCGTCGACGATGTGATCCGGCCAGGTGGCCTTTGGGCTGAGCCGGTAGTTGATCGCCACGCAGACCCAGCCCCGGGCGACCAGCTCGTACATCATCGGCTTCCCCTGCTCGCGCTTCTCGCCGATCATCCAGGCTCCGCCGTGGATGTAGACCATCACCGGCGCCTTCCCGGGCGGGGCGAGGCGGGACTGGTACACGTCGAGGCGGTGGCGCGGAGTGCCGTCGCCCCAGTAGTCGATATTGCGGGTCACCCGTACGGCGCGCGACCCGAAGGGGATGGCGCGGGTCACCCTCCACCACCGCCCCCAGGTGGGCGCGGTCGGTTCGGTCGGAACGGGGAACGCCGCGCTGCGCACCTCGGTCAGGGCGGCGGCGGTGACGCCGGCGGCCCGGCGGCCGGCGACGCCGAGACCGATCAGCCCGGCCCAGCCGACGACGGCCACAGCCAGTCCCAGCCAGCCGGCCCAGCTCGACAGCGCCCCGAACCAGATGAAGAGTGTGGCGGCCGCCACCTGCCAAACGATGTTCTGGAAAGCCAGCTCGCCGGCGATCCAGCCACAGATGAAGCTGAGAACCGTGAAGGGCTCACGCCGAATCGGGCGGTAGGCGAGCGCCACGGCCACGGCTCCGATGAGCGTCACGATCAAAAAGGCGTACGGCACACCACCATCTTCCCCCGATCCGGCCGTTCCCGCAGCTCCACCGTGGTCGGAGGCGTCGCCGTCCCGTTTGCCCCGGCCTGGGGAAGGCGCGAGGTTATGCACGCCGCCACGATGACCAAGGAGAGTCGATGACCCCCGAACGGCTGACCGGGCTCGATGCGAGTTTCCTCTACATGGAGACTCCGACCCTCCACATGCACGTGGCCATGACCGCCGTCTTCGACCCCTCGACCGTGCCCGAGGGCTATTCGTTCCGGCGGATCCGCCAGCTGATCAAGGACCGCATTCCGCTGACGCCGGTCTTCCAGCGCCGCCTGGTGGAGGTGCCGATGCGCCTCGGCCACCCCATCTGGGTCGACGACCCAGAGTTCGACATCGACAACCACCTGCGACGCGCCGCGCTGCCGTCCCCCGGGGGCATGCGTGAGCTGGGCGACTTCGCCGCCGACGTCATCAGCCGCCAGCTGCACCGCGACCGCCCGCTCTGGGAGATGTGGATCGTCGAGGGGTTGGAGGACGGGAAGATCGCCTTGGTGGTCAAGATGCACCACAGCACGATCGACGGTGTCTCGGGAGCCGAGCTGCTCGGCGTCCTCTTCGACCTGGAGCCCAGCCCGGTGGAGACGCCGGCCCAGACGGCTCGCCAGCTCGACTCACGCATTCCCTCCGGTCTGGAGTTGGTCTCGCAAGCGATGGTGGCCGGTCTGGTCGCGCCCTTCGACCTCGGGCGGACCGTGCTGCGCACCACCCGGAACATCTTCGACGTGCGGCGGATCCGCCAGGGCCTCACGGGCAAGGCCGCCCTGCCGCTGACCGCACCGCGTACCTCCATCAATGTCGCCGTGCACGCCCGGCGACGTGTCGCCTTCGCCGCCGCCAGCCTGGCCGACGCCAAGGCGCTGAAGAACAAGATGGATACGACCGTCAACGATGTGGTCCTGGCCATGTGCACCGGCGCCCTGCGCACGTACCTGCTGGCCGGCGACGAGCTCCCGGACATCCCCCTCGTGTCGGTGGTCCCGGTCTCGGTCACCCCCGACGTCGCCGAGCTGAAGGGCTCCAACAAGATCTCCGCCATGTTCGTGCAGCTGCCCTGCCACATTGAGGATCCGCTGGAGCGCCTGCAGTTCATCCACGAAGGCACCCGGGGGGCCAAGGAGGAGCACCAGGCGCTCGGGGCGACCACATTGCAGAACTGGGCCGAGCACGCGACACCGAACGTCTTCGCGGCGGCCGCCCGCCTCTATACGGGGATGAAGCTCGCCGATCGGCACCGGCCCGTGGCCAACCTCGTCATCTCGAACGTCCCGGGCCCTGACGTTCCCCTCTACCTCGGCGGCAGCCGGATGCTCGGGATGTTCCCCCTCGGTCCCGTGATGGACGGCATGGGCCTCAACATCACGATCATGAGCAACATGGGCGTCCTGTACTGGGGGTTGGCTTCGGACGCCCGGGCGGTCCCGCGCCTGTGGGACGTGGCGGCGGCCATTCCGCACGCCCTGACCGAGCTGATGGACGCCGCCGGGCTCGAGTCCCAACCCTTCGACGTCCCGATCCACCTCGGGCCCGGCATGCCGCCTACCGCGCACTGGGTCCGCGCGGCGACGTCGGTCGACGCCGAGGCGGCCGGTAGCGTGGGCTCGTGACCGTTCGGGAACTGGGCCATCTGGTGCTCTACGTGCGCGACCTCGGGCGCTCCGTGGCCTTCTACCGCGACGTCCTGGGCTGGCGACAGGTCCTGCCCGCCCCCGGGGAGACCCCGGTCGGCGCCGCCGGCTTCTCCTCGGGTCGCACGCATCACGAGCTGCTCCTCATTGAGGTCGGCCCCGACGCCGAGCCCATCCCGTCGGGACGACGAGTGGGGATGTACCACTTCGGGCTGAACGTCGGCGAGACCGACGACGACCTGCGCGCCGCGCTGGCCACCGTCCGCGCCGCCGGCGGCACCGTCGTCGGCTCCGCCGACCACACCGTGACCCACAGCATCTACATCCTCGACCCCGACGGCAACGAGATCGAGCTCTACGTGGACGTGCCCGGCGTGGACTGGCGGTCGGACCCGACGCTCATCGGCTCCGCCAGGCCGCCCCCTCCGGCTCTGACCGGCCCGCCTGGCGTTGACAGTGACCGGGTCGGCGAGGGTCGTGCGCGCCGACAGTGAGGGTGCGCGCGTTGCGGCGGAGTGGCTGCGCGGCGGCGGCGTCGCGGTCGTCCCGACCGACACCGTCTACGGCTTGGCGGCGCGGCCGGCCGACGCCAACGCGGTGCAGTCCGTCTACCGCATGAAGGGCCGGCCCGAGGGCATGCACCTTCCCGTTCTGGCCGCCTCCGTGGCGCAGGTGCGCGCGCTGGGTGTGGCCTTCACACCCGGGGCCGAGGCGCTGGCCCGGCGCTGGTGGCCCGGGCCTCTGACGCTGGCCTTCGGCTTCGCGGCCCAGCTCGACCGTCCGGCCTGGTTGGACGGACGGGCCGAGGTGGCTGTGCGTATCCCCGATCACGACTTCCTGCGGGCACTCCTCGAACAGACCGGCGTGCTCGTCGTCACCAGTGCCAACCTCCACGGCGCACCCACGCCGCGTCGGGCCCATGACGTGGCGGCGCGTCTCGGCTCCTCTGTCGCCCTGGTGGTCGACGGCGGGGAGCTGCACGACGTCCCCTCGACGTTGGTCAACGTCAGCGGACCCGAGGCGTCCGTCGAGCGCGAAGGGGCACTTCCACGGACTGCCATCGGGGACGCCCTGCGGGAGGCCCGGTGAGCCGAACCCTCCTGGCCATCGAGACCTCGTGTGACGAGACGGCGGCGGCGGTGGTCGACGAGGCGCTGTCGGTGCGCTCGTCGGTGGTGGCCAGCCAGATCGATCTCCACGCCGCCTTCGGCGGCGTCGTCCCGGAATTGGCCAGCCGGGCCCACGTCGAAACCGTGACGCCCGTCGTCGCACGCGCCCTGCACGAGGCCGGCGTGTCCGGGGAGGACCTGACCGCCGTGGCCGTCACGTCCGGACCGGGTCTGGTCGGAGCCCTGCTGGTCGGCATCGCCACCGCCAAGGCCCTGGCCCTGGGATGGGGCATCCCCGTGGTCGGCGTCAACCATTTGGAGGGCCACTTGGCCAGCGTCTACCTGGCGGACCCCGAGGTACCGTTCCCCCAGATCGCACTGCTCGTGTCGGGCGGCCATTGCATGCTGACCCGCTGCACAGAGCCGGGGCGTTACGAGCTCCTGGGTGAGACCGTCGACGACTCCATCGGGGAGGCCTACGACAAGGTGGCGCGCTTCTTGGGACTCGGGTACCCGGGCGGACCGGTGCTGGACCGGCTGGCCGCCGCCGGCGAGGACGTGCTCGGCTTCCCCCGGCCGATGCTGGGGGAGGGCTACGCCTTCTCCTTCTCCGGGCTCAAGACCGCTGTCGTCAACCACGTGCGTGCCGACCCGGGTTTCTCGGAGGCCGAGGTAGCGGCGTCCTTCGTCGCCGCCTGCATGGACGTGCTCATCGCCAAGCTGCGCCGCGCCCTCGAGGAGTTCGGCGACCCGGCCGTGGCCATCGTGGGCGGCGTGGCGGCCAGCCCCATCCTCCGCGCCAGGGCCCAGGTACTCGCCGACGAGTTCGGCGCGCGGCTGCTCGATTCCGCCCCACGCCATGGCCACCGACAATGCCGCGATGATCGGCGTGGCCGGCTGGCACAAGTTCGAGGTCGCGGGCGCCAGCGCGCCGTCCTTCGGGCCGGAGCCGGACCTGCGCCTCCGCTTCTCCTAGCTCGTCGCCCGCCGGCGCTCCCGGCGCCGGCGCGCCCGGTGGCCGAAGGCTTGCGACGAGAGGTCGAGCAGCACGCCGAGGGCGACGATGAACCAGCCGAACGGGTCGATGCCCTTTCCCGGCGAGTAGACGAGGGCGTAGAAGAGAGTCGTGTACGGCAAGGCGATGAAGCCGATGATCCCGGCCCAGCCCGAATGGAAGGCGATCGTCAGGCGGTCCGAGAAGACCCAGAGCAAGAAGATGACGAAGCGTGGCGAAATCGCTGCGAGGAGTGCGAGGAGGCAGCCCATGGCTCAGTAGAGACCGACCACATTGCCGTTGTCGTCTATGTCGATCCGTTCCGCGGCCGGACTGCTCGAGAGCCCGGGCATGGTCCGCATGTCCCCGCTGACCAGATAGACGAATCCGGCACCCACATTGGCCCTGGCCTCGCGCACGGGGAGCCGCCATCCCCGGGGTGCACCCCGGAGCTTGGGATCCGAGGAGATGGAGAGATGCGTCTTGGCGATGCAGACCGGGAGCCTGCCAAAGCCTGCCTGCTCGTACCGGTCGAGCTGGCTGGCCGCCGCCGGCAGGTAATCGACCCCGTCGGCCCCGTAGATCTCGGTGGCGACCGCCTCGATCTTCTGGCGCAACGTCGCCTCGTCGCCGTAGAGCATCTGGAATTCGCCGGGCTCCGCGGTGGCCTCGACCACCGCTTCAGCCAGCTCGACCGCGCCCTTCCCACCATTTTCGAAGTGCGTGCACACCGCTGCTCGCGCCCCCACCGAGCCGGCGATCTCCCGAATGGCAGCGTGCTCGGAAGGAAAGTCGCCTGCCATGGCGTTGATCGCCACGACAGGAGTGACCCCGTGCCGGCGCACGACGCGCGATGTGCGCCAGGAGGTTGGCTGCGCCGAGCTGGACCTCCTCGGGGTTCTCCTCGAGCATGGCCTCCGGCAGCGGGCGTCCCGCCACGACGCGGTGCCTCCCCGAGTGCAGCTTCATCGCCCTCACCGTCGTCACCACCACCGCGGCGTCGGGCACGAGGCCCGACGTCCGGCACTTGATGTTGAAGAAGCGCTCCGCGCCCATATCGGCCCCGAACCCCGCTTCGGTGATGAGGAACTCACCGGCATGAATCCCGATCAGGTCGGCCACCACCGACGAGTTGCCGTGGGCGATGTTGCCGAAGGGGCCGGCGTGCACGAGGACGGGGGTGTTCTCGAGCGTTTGCAGGAGGTTGGGCTTGATGGCGTCACGCATGATGACCGTCATGGCACCCGCGGCCTTGAGTTGCTCGGCGGTGACGGGCTCGCCGGCCGCCGTGTAACCGACGACGATCCGCCCCATACGCCGCCGCAGGTCGCGTAACGACGTGGCGAGCGCGAGCACGGCCATCACCTCGGACGCCGCGGTGATGTCGAAACCGGTCTCACGTGGCGTGCCGTCCTGTTTCGTCCCGAGCCCGCTCACGACGTGGCGCAGCGACCGGTCGTTGACATCGAGCACGCGCTTCCACGTCACGCCGTGCGGATCGAGACCCAGCGCGTTCCCGTTGTACAGATGGTTGTCGACCATGGCAGCGAGGAGGTTGTTGGCGGCCGTCACCGCGTGCAGGTCTCCCGTCAGATGCAGGTTCAGGTTCTCGAACGGAACCACCTGGCTGTAGCCGCCGCCCGCCGCGCCACCCTTGATCCCGAAGGTCGGCCCCATGGAGGCCTGCCGGATGGCGATGGTCGCCTGCCGCCCGATGCAGGCGAGGGCCTGTCCGAGTCCGACCGTCGTCGTGGTCTTGCCCTCCCCGAGCGGCGTGGGTGTGACGGCGGTCACCACGACGTAGCGGGCACGTGGCCGATCCGCCAGTGCCTCCACGGCGTCGAGGCTGACCTTGGCGACATTGGCGCCGTAGGGCTCGAGGAGCTCGGGCGCAATGCCCATCTGCGCGGCGATGTCGTCCATCGGGAGCAACCTGGCCCGGCGGGCGATCTCGATGGCCGGGGGAAGGGGCACGGGCAGGGATCATGCCAGAGGAACGGGAGGGCACGCCCGCCGCATGACTCGCGGGGCGTGCTCCACCGGCCTACCCTCAAGGGAGCGTTCCGGACAGACCGGTGCGTCGCCCGCCTGTGGGCATCCGGAAGGAGCGGTGCCATGTCGAAATCCGATGGCGTCTTCATCTACATCGGGACCTACGCCAGCGAGGTCGACGCCCGTGCCGACTACGACGTCGTCAAGGATCTCCACGCGGTCGGGGCGGTGGGCACCTACGACGCCGCTGTCATCACCAAGGACGACACGGGAAAGGTCCACGTCAACAAGGACGAGACGACCACGCGGCACGGCGCCTGGGGCGGCGCCGCCACGGGCGCCCTGGTCGGCATTCTGTTTCCCCCTTCCATCATCGGTACGGCCATCGTCGGCGCTGCCATCGGCGGGGTCAGCGGGCACCTGTGGAAGGGGATGTCCCGCACCGACGTCAAGGAGTTCGGCGAAGCTATCGACGCCGGCGAGGCCGCGCTGGTCGTCGTGGGCGAGACGACGATTGAGGACGCCATAGAGAAGGCCGCCCTCAAGGCGCAGAAGAGGGTGGCCAAGGAGCTGCAGGTGGACAAGAAGGATCTCGACAAGGCGGTGCAGGAGGCCGCGCAGTCGCTCTCCTGATCCGCCGCACTCCCGCGCCCCCACACCATGATCCTCACCCACGTCCTGTCGCTGGTGGTCGGCGCCCTGGTGGGCTTCGCCGTCCTGGGCTCGGCGCTCGAAGACCGTGGTCCTGCCCCAGGAGGGCAATCCACGCCTGCCCAGTTCGTCTTCGCCCTGGTCTACCGGCTGTTGGTGCACCGCCGGCGCAACGACGCCGCGACGAGGTCGCTGCGCCGGCCTGTACGCGCCCGTCGCCCTCGTCACCCTGCCACTGGCCTGGATGATCCTCATGATGGCTGGCCTTCACCTGCATCTATTGGGGCACGGCCACGACCTCACCTGGTCGCGGGCCTTCGAGATCAGCGTCTCGTCCACTCACCACGCTGGGCTTCTCCGAGCCCACGGGAACGGGCCGCATCGGATTGGCCTTCGTAGAGGCGACGATCGGGCTGGGCCTGGTCGCCCTCCTCATCAGCTACCTGCCCACCATCTACTCGGCCTACAACGGTCGCGAGAAGGGCACGAACCGCCTCCGCCCCGATCGCCGGGTCGCCGCCTGACGCCCCGGAATTCCTGCAGACCCTGCACCGCATGGGCAGCCTCGAGAGCCCCGAGATCTGGCAGAACCGCCGCCGACTGGATGCTCGACCTCGAGCAGACGCACACCGCGTTCCCGATCCTCACCTACTTCCCCGGATCCGACGCCGAGCAGTCCTGGGTCGCCACCGTGGGGGCGGTGCTCGATGCGTCGGCACTGGTCGTCGCCGCCTCCGATATGGACTTCGGGCGAGGTCTTCGCCGACGCCGAGAAGGGCCCGCTGACCGTGCTCGTCTACGGCCTCCCGCTGATCGTCCGGATTGCCACCGCCGTCTACATCCCGTTGCCCCCGCCGACGCGGCTCCCCGACCTCATGGTCGCGTGCCGGCGAGCCCGCCCCGCCGATATCAGCATCAGCCGGGACGAGTACGACACCGCCCTCGCGGCCCTGTCGGGGATCCTCGTCGTCCCGGCCGGGCCGCGAGGAGGAGGCGTGGCGCCGCTTCGCCTGGATCCGATCCGCCTACGACCCCGCGCTGCGGGCACTGGCCGGGATCACCCTGGCCTCACGGGCGCCATGGACGACCGACCGTCCGGCGGCGGTCGGCAGCCCTCGCTTCATTCGCCGACGCCCGCTGCACGTCGACTGGTCCGACGTCGCTACAGATGGCTGAAGCCGCCTGATTCCTCCTTGGTCATCGACACCGTCACCGGGTGGCGGTCGAAATGGGCGATGGCCTGCGTCATGTCTTCGAGCAGGATCCCCGCCAGGTCCCGGCTCACGCCCTGGCGCACCAGGATGCGCTGGACCGAGATGTCCGAGACGGACCCGGTCAACGGGTAGGCCGGCACCTGCCAACCCCGCGTCCGCAGTCGGTCGGCGACGTCGTAGAGCGTGTACCCGGGGTCCGCGCCCTCCTCGATGCGCCAGGCCACCGAGGGGATCCCCGTCAGGGGATTGGAATCGCACAGCAGTTCGAACGGGCCGAGCTTGACGATCTCCGCCGCCAGGAACTGCCGGTGTTGTAGCAGGCGGTGTGCACGTTGCGGTAACCGTCCGGTCCCCAGGCGGATGAAGTTGTAGTACTGCGCCACGATCTGGCCGGCGGGACGCGAGAAGTTGATCTGGAACACCGGCATGTCGCCGCCGAGGTAGGTCACGTGGAAGATGAGGTCGTCGGGCAGCTCGGCGGCGTCCCGCCACAGGACCCAGCCCACGCCGAGCGGCGCCAGCCCGAACTTGTGTCCCGAGGTGCTGATGGACTTGACCCGGGGGACCCGGAAGTCCCACAGGATGTCCGGGCGCAGTGAACGGGGCCAAGAAGGCGCCGCTGGCCCCGTCCACGTGGATGTCGACGTCGAGGCCGGTGTCCTCCTGCAGCTTGTCGAGTGCCTGGGAGAGCTCGAGCACGGGCTCGTAGGAACCGGTGTAGGTGACGCCGAAGGTCGGCACCACCATGATGGTGTTCTCGTCCACCTGCTCGAGCATCTGCTCCGACGTCCATGCAGTAGCGACCGGGGGACATGGGGATCTCGCGCATCTCGATGTCCCAGTACTTGGCGAACTTGTGCCAGACCACCTGGACGGGCCCGCACACCATGTTGGGATTGTCGGTCGGCTTCCCGGCGGCCCGGCGCTTGGCTCTCCAGCGCCACTTGGCCGCCATCCCACCCAGCATGCAGGCCTCGGAGGAGCCGATGGCCGAGCAGCCGACCGGCTCCCCGGTCGCGGGCGCGTTCCAGAGGTCGGCCAGGATGGATACGCAGCGGCGCTCTATCTCGGCCGTCTGGGGGTACTCGTCCTTGTCGATGAGGTTCTTGTCGATGCAGAGGTCCATCAACTTGTGGACCTGCGGCTCCTCCCATGTCTGGCAGAAGGTGGCCAGGTTCTGGCGCGCGTTGCCGTCGAGGAGGAGCTCATCGGAGATGGCCCGGAACGCCTCGGCCGGCCGCATCTCCTCGCTCGGGACAGTGCGTGGGCGGGAAGACCGGCGCAACATGTCCCGGTCGGCGTAGACCGAGTCGAGCAGACCCGTCCCGGACCGTTTCCCTCTTGTGCAACGGCATGGCGGCGCTCCCATGGGCTCGATCGTGGTCGGAAGCGTTACCGTATCCGTCTTCTGCGGCAGGGCGCCGATCCGCCTCCGGCGGCACACGTCCGGCGACCACACGGGCCGCCGGACCGACCGGAGCGTGCGCCAGCTTCAGCTGGCGAGCAGCTGCAGCCGGGCGCGTCCGGAGCGCTCGCGGTTGCCCGTGCGCGGTGCGTCTGGTCCGTCCGTGCCGCGCGTGGCTGGGTCGAGCCGGACGGTCTCAGGCCGGTCGGCCAACTTCGAGCGGAGCTGACGGAGTGCCTTGGTGTGGATCTGGCACACCCTGCTCTCGGTGACGCCGAGCACTTGGCCGATCTCCGTCAAGGTCAAGCCGTCGTAGTAGTACATCATCAGGACGGTGCGCTCCCGCTCCGGCATCCCGTCGACGGCTGCCACGAGCGCTTCCTTGGACTCTTTGGCCTCGAAGGTGTCGACCGGGCCCCATGATCCGTCGGGCAGCGTCTCGCCCAGCGTCGAGCGCTCGGAGCGATCGCCGCCGCGCAGCACCTCGTCGAGCGCCATCATGCCGACGGTGGAGATCTTGCGCAGCGCCTTGTGAAAGTCGCCCACGGACATCTCCAGCTCGGCGGCGACCTCTGCCTCGTTGGGGGTGCGCCGCAGCGTGCCCTCCAAGTGAGTGAACGCTTGTTCGACAGCCCGAGCCTTGGTGCGCACGGACCGGGGAACCCAGTCGATCGATCGCAACTCGTCGATGATCGCGCCCTTGATGCGGGGAATGGCGTAGGTCTCGAATCGCAGATTGCGGTCGAGCTCGAACCGCTCGATGGCGTCGATGAGCCCGATGATGCCGTAGCTGACGAGATCTTCCTCGTCGAAGTGCCGCGGCAGCCCGGCCAGGACGCGCCCGGCGATGTACTTCACGAACGGCGAGTAGTAGATGATCAGCTGGTTGCGAAGTGACTGTTCCCCGGTCCGCTTGAATTCTGACCAGAGACTCTCGATACCCGCCTCCGCCGATTCCTGCGCCGTGGAGAACTGACTTGTGGTCGATCCCACGTTTTCCCCCTTCTTCATTTGCACCATCCGACTGGTGCAACTTGTTCCTGGAGTCATCAGTTGACCATACGGATTTCACGTATTCAGGAGTAGTCACCACTCTAATAGATCGCCCTCTTGCAGGTCGGTTGCGTAACCGTTGTCGAACGGTTGCAGAGCCCACGCAACCTCCACGCAACCCTTGCGAGGGCCTCCATCGGGGCTGCAATGTCGGCCCAATTGCGCCGTCATATCGAGTGGCTCGAGCGCCGTCTTTTCCCCTGTCAGTATCGACGCCTTTCGTCATGGAGGACGCGGCGCTTCAGGTCGAATACCTGACGGGCGCGCCGCACATTTTTCGGGTATCCGGGGCGCGTGTGCCACGGCGTCACCCGCGGCGCGCCTCACGGTGACGGTCGCCGCCATGCCGCGCGATCGCGATTCCCTCAAGTTCGGCGCAGGCACAGCCGACAATCTCGACATGGGCAACACACCCTCGCTGCAGCGACGGACTCCGGGATCTCGCACGGAGAGGGTCGGCGCGTGAACTCGCCGGTCGGCGTGGCGACGCGCGTCCCCACGCAGCACCGCGGCCTCAGACCGCTCACCCCGGCCGGCACCGACCCCTCGACGTCCCCCAGCGGGGCCGAGCAGGGACAGTGCACCATCCTGGTGGCCGAAGACGATCACAGCTGCCGGAGCGCGCTGCTCCAGTACTTCGACCGCAGCGGCTACCGGGTCACCGAAGCCGCAGACGGGCCCTCTACGCTGCGGGCGGTCTTCCAGCATTCGGCCAGCCTTGTCATCCTTGACCTGGGACTTCCCGGCTTCGACGGCATGGACGTGCTGGCCAAGATCCGTCGACACAGCGCCGTGCCGGTCATCGTCTGCTCGGGACGGGACTCCGAGGAGGACAGGATCCGCACCCTCAACCTGGGCGCCGACGACTTCGTCGTCAAGCCGTTCTCCTTCGCAGAGCTCGAGGCAAGAGTTCGTGCCGTCCTGCGCCGCGGCAACGGCGAGCCGGCTGCGACGTGCCTGCATCTCGGAGAGCTCGTGGTCGACCGCGACACACGGACCGTGACCGTGCGCGACAAGTCCGTCCCGATGACGCGCAAGGAATTCGACCTGCTCGCCTTCCTGGCTGCGTCACCGGGCCAGGTGTTCTCCCGCGAGGATCTCCTGGAGCGGGTCTGGGGCTCGACCGAGGAATGGCAGGGCCGCTCCACGGTGACCGAGCACGTGCGGCGCGTGCGCCTGAAGATAGAGCCCGACCCGGACTCTCCCCGTTGGATCACCACTGTCCGCGGTGTCGGCTACCGGTTCACTCTGCCCGACGCCTAAGGACGTCCATGCGCGGAGGCGTCCGGCGTGCGCGGGAGGGCGCCAGATCGCGCTTGCACTACGGGCGCCCAATTTTTTGGTCCAAAAGTCCTATGGAGGCGGATCGGTCATCTGCCGACACTGAGGACACAGCTCGGCGCCCAGCCGTTGTGAAGTGCACCTGGGTGCGCCCGAGCGAACGACGAACCGGTCTGCACGGGGTGCGGGGCGGACGAGAGGGGCAAGGGACATGGTCGGCACGGCGCAAGCGCTCGCTCGACGTCAAGGCACCGGCGAGCGCTCTCTGGGCTCGCGCCCGAGCCAGGGTGTCGTCTGCACGGGGCGGTGCCGCATGACGTTTCCGTTGGATGCCACTGGGGAGGGAGCGCCCTACAGCGAGAGTCTCCGCACGGTCGATACCAATCCGACGTCCGTTTTCACCCCCGTGGGCCAAGTCATGGCCGAGAGGACGATCCTCGTGGCGGAGGACGACACCAATACGAGGCGGGCACTGCAGCACTACCTCAAGCGCTCGGGATACGAGGTCCGGGAGGCGGCCAGCGTGGACGAGTCGCTGGAGGCGGTCTTCGCCCAACCGGCTGATCTGGTCATCCTCGACTTCGACATCGGTGGCGGCACCGCGGACGTGCTGACCTCCATCCGGCGCCGAAGCTCGGTTCCGGTCATCGTCTGCTCCGGCCGCTCCACCGAACGCGATCGAGTGGCCCTGCTGAACCTCGGTGCCGACGACGTGCTCACGAAGCCGTACTCCTTCGCCGAACTCGAAGCACGAATGCGGGCCGTTCTGCGACGCGGCTCGGCCACGCCCACGACGACGCTCGACCACGGCGACCTCGTCATCGACCAGGGCACCCGCAAGGTGACGGTCGGCGACGTCGAAGTGGTCATGACCCGGAAGGAATTCGACCTGCTCGCCTTCCTCGCCTCCGCACCGGGTCGGGTGTTCTCACGCGAGGATCTCCTCGAGCGCGTCTGGGGGTCCAACGGACGGTGGCAGGGCCGGTCCACGGTCACCGAGCACATCCGTCGCGTCCGCCTCAAGATTGAGGTCGACCCGGAGAATCCGCGCTGGATCACCACCATCAGGGGCATCGGGTACAGATTCGCCGCGCCGGCCACCTGATCGCTCGCCGCGAAGGGAGGGAGGACACAGCCCCATCGCCGGGGCGGTGCACGCCTGGCTGAGGGTGCGCGGGCGTTGGGCAGCGCACGCACGTCGGGGCGCCACCGCAGTGACGTTCCTGGCAATTGCGCGGGTCGTAGGCGAAACTGGCGTCTCCGATTCTCGAGGGGACAGATCCGATGGCGAGACATGTCGGCAACGCCCTGGCCGGGCCGGCTGTCGCCGCCCCCGGTCCGTGGCCGCTGGTCGGCCGTTCGAGTGAGATCTCGCACCTGCAGGCAGCGATCAGCGGCCGGCGCGGCGCTGTCATCAGCGGGCCGGCGGGGGTGGGCAAGACGGTCCTGGCGACGCTCGGCGTCGAGTACGCGCGCGACCTGAAAATGTCGGTGGCACTCGTCGCGGGCACCGAGTCGGCCCGGCCGTATCCTTTCGGCGCCTTCGCCGCGCTCCTCCACCGCGACTCGGACCTGGTCGGTCCCGAGTCGCACGCCGATCAGCTCCGCCGCTACATGCACGAACTCCTCGACGATGCCGGCCAAAGGCCCTTGCTCGTTTTCGTCGACGACGCGCATCTGCTCGACGATGGTTCGGCATCCCTCGTTCATCAACTCGTACAGACCGGGGCGGCCACCGTGATCGCCTGTGTCCTTTCGTCGGGCCCCGCCGGCCCTTCCGGCGGTGAGCCCATGGTCCTGTTGTGGAAGGACTACGGCGCGACGCGGATCGAACTGGGTTCGCTCGACGGGCAGGCGATCGAAGATCTTCTGCTCGCAGTGCTCGGTGGCCCGGTCGACACCGTGTCGCTTCGACAGATCGCGGAGCGCTCAACTTGGCGATCCCCTCTTCCTGCACGAACTGGTCACCGGGGCGCTCCAAGACGGATCCCTGCGCGAGGAGGGCGGAATCTGGCGACTGCGCGGCGCTCTGCGGCCGACCGCCCGCTTGGAGGAGTTGGTGACCACCCGCCTCGGTCATCTGTCCGATCCCGAGCGTCACGCGGTGGAGCTGACCGCCCTGGGTGAGCCCCTGGCCCAGACGGCGCTCGACCAGCTGGCCGACGCCGAGGCGATTGCGTCGCTCGAGAAGAGCGGACTGACCATCAGCCGGATGGACGGGCGTCGCCTGCAGGTGTCCCTGGCTCATCCGGTCTACGGCGACGTCGTGCGCTCAGGCATCAACCCTCGACGCCAGCGCCTTCTGAGCCAGGAGCTTGCACAGGTGTCCGCCGGGAGGCGCCAGGACGACACCCTGCTCCGCGCGTCACTCCGCCTCGCCGGAGGCGACGGGGGTTCGGATCTCCTCGTGGCAGGAGCCAGGGCGGCCCGGGAGCGCCGCGAGTATGCGCTCGCCGAGCGCATGGCCAGGGCAGCCATCGACGAGGGAGAGGGCTTCGACGCGCGACTCCTGGCGGCCGATGCGACCCACATGAGCGGTCGACCCGAGCAGGCCGCGTCGGAGCTCGACGGCCTGGTGAGCCTGGCCGCGGACACGGGCGAGCGCGTCCAAATCTCGCTGCTCCGCTTCGATCACGAATTCTTCCTGCACGGCACCGCCGACATGACCGCCATTGACGCTCTGCTCACCGCCGAGCTCCATCCCGCTTGGCGCGACGAACTCCTGGCCCGGCGCCGGTGCCTCGACGCATTCACTCGGGGCCCGAGGGCCGTGACCGAGGCGGTGGAACCGATTCCGGAGTCGACCGGTGCACCGCGCACCAGCCTGCACACCCTCCTCGGCGGGTGCCTCACTCGCACGGGTCGCATGCATCAGGCTCTGGCCTTCCTCGTCCCGACCTCCGGCGCCATCGTCCGCCAAGGCTCGACCGTCCTCTCCGATCCGTGGAGCCCGTTCGGGAACCATGTCCTCGCCCTGATCGGACTCGGCCGACTCGGCGAGGCGGAGCGTTTCCTGGCCGAGGCGCAACAGGAGCTGTCGGCGGACGGGGGTTCCCAGGAGAGTGCGATCGTCGCGGCGTCTCTCGCTGCGCTGCGCCTGGAGCAGGGCCGGGTGCAAGCTGCGTTCCTGCACGCGACCAGCGCCGCTGCGGTCTTCCTCGATCTCTCCTTGCCGGTGTGCGCCCGCTGGTGCGAAGCGCTGGCCGCCAACGCCCTGGCATTGGCCGGGGCGGCGCCCAAGGCCACCCAGACGCTGGCTGCTCTCGACGCCTTGGGACTTCCCACCGACATGCAGTACGAGGTGGAGGTGCTCCACGCGCGAGCGTGGGCCTGGGCGGCCAGTGGCGACATGGGCACGGCGCGCTCGTGTCTCGAGACGGCGGTCGAAGTGGGTCACGAGACAGGAGACCTGCTCGGGGCCACCCGGGCTCTGCACGGGATGGCGCGGATGGGCCGGGCTCGCCAGGTGCTCGACGACATGACAGCGCTGGCGTCGAGGGTGGACGGCGAGCTCAGCGCTGCTCGCCTTTGCTACACGGCAGCCGCTGCCGACAAGGACAGCCGGGCGCTCGCCGCGGCGGCCGCCCGTTTCGAGGAGATCGGAGCGCTCCTCTACGCGGCCGAAGCCCTGGGCGAGTCAGCCGTCCATCTCCGGCGCGACGGCTCCAACCGAGAAGCTGCCGCGATGCAACAGGAGGCCGGCAGGCTTCTCGCCCGCTGCGAAGGTGCCGTCACGCCGTTCGTCCGCGCCGTTGGGGCGCGGGCCCAGCTCACCCCGGCCGAACTCGACACGGCGCTGCAGGCGGCGACGGGGAGCACCGACAAGCAGATCGCCGAGGTGATGCATCTTTCGGTGCGCACGGTGGAGAACCGGCTGCACCGCGCCTACCAGAAGCTCGGGCTCTCGCACCGACGCGAGCTGGCCGAGGCGCTGCGCGATCTTCCCCGGTTCTGATCGTCACCGCCTCACCGGGCGGAATCACCCGATTGGTCGAGGAGAGACTGCCCCGTCAGGCTGAAGACCGTCTCGTCGTCACATTGGCGCCACAGATCGAGGAGTTCGAGTGACACGGGGTCGCAGCCGTACCGCATCGGCCCGGACGAATCGAGGATGGCGTCGACGATGGCCACTGCCGCCCGAGCGGGGTCGACCACCCGGGGATCGGCGTGTTCGCGACGCAGCGATCCTGCGACACCGGCCAGGGCACGGTAGTCAGGGAAACGGGCAGCGCCCTGCTCTCCCGTGCTCAAACGGAACATGTCGGTGTCGATGGGCCCAGGAAGGATCTCCACCACCCGGATGCCGAAGGATGCCACCTCGACCCTCAGGCTGTCACCGAACGCCGAGGCGGCGGCCTTGGAGGCGCGATAGGCCGAGAAGAAAGGTACCGACGCGATGATGGACGACGACGTCACGGTGCAGACCACCGACGGCTGGTTCTGCCGCAGGGTGGGGATGGCGGCCGAGGTCAACGCCACCACCCCGAAGACGTTGGTCTCGAACATCCGGCGCCAGTCATCGATATTGGCGTGTTCCACCGGCAAATAGTCGGTGTCGACCCCGGCATTGTTCACGAGCACGCGGAGATCGCCGGGCAGCTCGAACGTCGAGGGGTCGGTGACATCGAGCCGGCGGACCTGGAGGCGCCCCGCCGTCTCTGATGCCATGCCAGGCCGGCCCCCGCGTCGGGGTCCCGCATGGTGGCCACCGTGTCGAAGCCGCGGTGAGCCAATTCGAGGGCGACTGCGCGGCCGATGCCGCGGCTGGCCCCCGTGACAAGGGCGCTTCCGTGAATGTCCATGGGGTTGATTCTCCCTCAGCGGCGAGCCGCCGGGTCAAAGTGCAAATGCGGTCCGGTGCCGAGGTTGGTAGAGCAGCATCTGGCCGGCGCCCGGAACTTCGAGAGCGATCGTGCGACCGAAGCCGCGGTTTTCGATGTCACCGGAGAACGTCGCCCCTTTCGCCGTGAGCTCTGCGACTGTCTGCTCGATGTCGTCGCACACCAGCGAGATCTCATGATGGTCGGGTCCCCCATCGGCGGGATGGACGCCGAGCTCCGACGGTCCGGTGCCAAAGATGAGCCACCCGTCGTGCGCGTCGACGTGAGGCCAGCCGAGCACGTCCCGGAAAAACGCCCGTGCTGCGCCGGCATCGTCCGCGTGGACCGAGCGCGTGGACACCGGTGATCACCCCCGCGACACTAGGGGGACACGTCGGCGCCTGCACGACTCACGCGCCAGGACGCCACCACGTCGCCCCCGCCTCAGGCGTTTTCGCATTCCTCCCCGTTGGGCGCCACGGCGATGTGACCCAGCTGGTGGCGCAGGCACACCTCCAGCGAAGGATGGCGAAAGACGTGTCCCGCGGCTTCGAGGCGGGCCGGGGCGACGCGCTGACTCGCCTGGACTATTTCGCGGGCGCCCTCGGGGCCCAGGAGCACCTCAGGACCGAACGCCGGGACCTTGAGCAACGCCGGCCGTCGCATGACCCGAGCAAGTGTGGAGGCGTATTCGGCGTTGGTGACGGGAAAGGGAGCGACCGCGTTCAGCGGGCCGACCACCTCGTGATCGGCGAGCGCGCACCCGAAGACGTCGAGCAGATCGTCGAGGCCGATCCATGACACCCATTGCGATCCGGGAGCCAGCGGTCCTCCAAGGCCGACCGAGAAGAGCGGCCGGAGGAGTTTGAGACTCGCTCCGCGAGCCGACTGGACGATTCCCGTTCGTACATGGACCACACGCACGCCCGCATCGGCGGCGGGCTGCGCCGCTGCCTCCCAGGCTTCGACCACTTCCGCCAGGAAACCTGAGCCCCGCCCGCTCTCCTCCGTCACCAGCTCGTCGCCGCGTGCGTTCCCGTAGAAGCCGATGGCCGACGCACACACAAGGATCCGCGGTCCATCCGGCATGGCGGCCATGACCTTGGCGAGCTCGGAGGTGGGGCCGACCCGGCTGTCGCGCACCAGGCGCTTGTGGGCGTCGGTAAAGCGTCCGGCGATGGACGCCCCTGCGAGATGCACGACAGCGTCGATGCCCTCCAGCGCGCGCGGATCGGGCCGCACCGGATTCCAGGTCCGTTCGGACGGATCACGAGGCGCCCGACGCACCAGACGTATGACGCGGTGCCCGCCCGTCGAGAGATAGGCGCACAGGGCGGAGCCGATCAGGCCGGAGGAGCCGGTGACCGCGATCGCCAGGAGCGGTCGGCCACGCTGCGGCGCGCTGCGGTGCGCGGCGAGGTCCCCGGCGAGCTGGTGATGCCGGTAGCGGAAGGTCTGACGGAGGAACGACCCGGGCACGGGCGTCTCGACGTCGTCGATCACCCTTGTCCCTCCGCCCTCGAGCGCCTCGAACGAGTGCGTGTGACGCCAGTGCAGCGGGAGCGACACGAGCTCGTCGACGAATCGGTTCGGCGGGTCCTCGTCCGAGTGTTGCGCAACCCAGCGCACGTGTCCCGGCAGCTGGAGGACGGCTCGGCCGTCGGCCAGCGACTGCGCCTGCTGTGCAACCTTGATGGGCTGCCACGGCGGCAGGAGGCGCGGCAGCGCCCCCGGCCGCTCGTGCCAGGCGAAGACATCGGCCAGGGGGGCGTCGACGAGGCTCGAATAGTGCAGGCCCACGTTCAGCTCCCGTCCCACCGGCGACCCGAGCGGCCGCGCTGCTGTGGCATGTGTTGCAGGATATGGCCCAGCCGAGAAAAGGGATCCACCTTGGAAACACTGCAGGTCGACCAGCCACGTGACGGAGTCACCCGGATCACCCTCGACCGCCCTGAACGCCTGAACGCCATGAATGCGACATTGGTTGCCGAGCTCCACGAGGCGCTGGCGAGCATCGCCATCGATCGCGCCTGTCGGGTGGTCGTTCTCACTGGCGCCGGACGGGGGTTCTGCGCGGGGCTCGACCTGGCAGGGTACGGGGACGCGCCGAGTTCCGCTGAGCTCGACCGGGTGGGAGCCACCTTCGCCATCCAGACCCACATCGCGGCGCTCGTCCCCCGGTTGCGTTCGCTGCCACAGCCGGTGATCGCCGCCGTCAACGGTCCGGCGGCAGGGGGCGGCCTCGCCCTGGCCCTGGCGAGCGATATCCGCATCGCGTCTCGCTCGGCGCGTTTCAACGTGGCCTTCGTCCGCCTTGGACTGTCGGGCTGCGACATCGGGGTCAGCTGGCTCCTGCCCCGCTTGATCGGCGCCTCACGCGCCTGGGAACTGATGCTGACCGGTCGCATCATTGACGCCGAGGAGGCCGACCGCATCGGCCTGGTCCTCCGCGTGGTGCCGGAGGACGAGCTGCTGGGCGCGGCGCTCGAGACGGCGGCCCTGATCGCGGCAAATGCACCGTGGGGAGTGCGGATGACCAAGGAGGTGATGTGGTCGCAACTCGAGGTCGGCTCGCTCCAGGCAGGCATCGACCTCGAGAACCGCACGCAGGTCCTCTCCTCCATGACCAACGACATGCAGGAGGCGGTGGCCGCCTTCTTGGAGAAGCGCCCCCCTCGGTACGGGAGTACGGCGGAGTCCAACGACTAGTCGGGGCCCAAGGCCTGCCGAAGGGACACCGGGTCCGCGTGACTACGTTGTGTCGTCTGATGCGGCGTTCCCCCGATTTGGCGCGTCCGGCGACGCGACGGCTGACGCGCCTGTCGGGGGCGTGTGTGGCACTGGTCCTGCTCCTGGCCGGCTGCTCGAGCGGAGGGCCGTCGACCAGCGGCCTCGCCGATCCGGCACACTCGGTCGCCCCTGTCCCGGACTATCCCAGCAGGTGCGCGCCGGTCGGCGTCGACACCACGAGCATCTGTTTGCGCATCACGCTGGACGCCATCGACGCCGCCAGGGCGGCGGAGGGCGTGCGGCCCATGGAGCTGCCCGCCGACTTCCCCGGGCTGACCGTTCCCGAGCAGGCCTTCATCGCCATCGATCGCGAGCGGGTCGACCGTGGCCTCACCCCGTTCACCGGGCTCTCGACCGCACTCGACGCCGACGCGCAGAAGGGGGCTGACGCCGCCCGCCTCCCGGCCCGGCCCGGCCCGGCCTACGGTTCGGTGAACACCGAATGGATCGGGGACGTCGACAACGGCCTCGATGCGGACTTTGCGTGGCTGTACAACGACGGTCCGCACAGCGGCGTACCGGGGTGCTCGGAACGCAGGACTTCGGGCTGTTGGGCCGACCGGCACATCGTCCTCGACCGCTTCGGAGCACGGCATCTCGTGATGGGTGCCGCGTTCGACCCGACCGGCGACACAACCAGTGAAGACGCCGGGGGGTCCTCGTTTGCGGCGATGCTCGGCACCACCTCCCGCCCCGGGCCGTACGCGTACACCTGGAAACGGGCACTCGCTGCCTTGTCTGCCGGCACGCTCCGGCCTTTGCGCGCGATCCCCGCCACGGAGTCCGATACGGGGATCGAAGACCCGACCCAGAACGTGTCGCCGGAGCCGGACTACACGCGCGTCTGTGTCGCAACGGGGATCGACACCTCCCCTTCTTGCCTCGATTCCGTGTTGGATGCCGTCAACCATGCCCATGCGCTTGAAGGAATCCGGCCGATGGTGCTGCCGGCGAACTTCGCCCAGATGAGCATTCCCGAGCAGCTCTTCGTCGCCGTGAACCTCGAGAGGGTGGACCGTGGACTCCCGGCCTTCGGCGGGCTCACGGCCGCGCTCAACCGAAATGCACAAGAGGGTGCGGACGACGCCAACGACCCCCCCGACCCGGGACAGGCCTACGACCTCGACGACGCAGAGTGGGCCGGAGGGTCGTCGAACGGGCTCGACGCCGTCTACGGGTGGATGTATGACGATGGCTTCGACAGCGGCAACCTGGACTGTCTGCGCCAGGGAGCCGCGGGCTGCTGGGGCCACCGGAAGGGCCTCCTCGACGACTTCGGCTCGGGTCCTCATCTGGTGATGGGCGCGGCCGTCGACGTGTCCGGAGACACCCACCGCGGGGACGGCGGGGGCACGTCGATGGCGGTGACGCTCGCCGTCGCCGGCGCTCCGGTGCAGACGTTCACGTACAGCTGGGCGCAGGTGGCTGCCACGCCGCCTTCTGGAGCGGGCTGACCGATGCACCGTAGGGTGCCCATGATGCCGCCACAGATCTACGTCAACCCGTCGTGCTCGAAGTGCCGTACCGCGCTCTCGCTGCTGGGGGAGCACGGCGTCCAGGCGGACACGATTCTCTACCTCGACGAACCGCCGACCGTGGCGGACCTCAAGGGGCTCATGGAGCTCCTGGCCATCGACGACCCCCGCTTGATGATGCGCACCGGCGAGCCCGTCTATGCCGAACTGGCGCTGGACGATGCGGGCGGAGATGCCCTCCTCGAGGCCATTGCCGACCACCCCATTCTGCTGGAACGACCCATCTTCGTCGTCGCCGACCGGGCCGTCGTGCGCGCGCCCGCCCGAGAGGCTCCTCGAGCTCCTCTGACGATCCTCGACGTCGCCGCAGCGGTCCTCGTTAGGGTGTGCGCGCACGCAGGGGCAGGAACGGGGGCGAGAGTGACGACTTCTCTGGTGTTCTACGGGATTCTCGGCATCGCGAGCACAGTGGCCGCGTTCGCCGTCAACCGTCGCCTCTTCACGGAGGGTCGAGTGCCGGACCGGTCTCGCTCCTGGAAGGGATCTACTACGCAGTCGGCGTGTGTTCGTTGCTCCTCGGGTGGTACTTCAACGTGCGCTACGTGCACCTCTACGGGCACCGGGCCAGCTACATCAACTACACCAAGATGCTCTTCTCGAACTGGGCCGCCGACTCCGCCGCCCAGGACTACACGATCGTGAACCTGGTCCTGCTGCCCTTGTGGACCATCACCGAGGGCAGGCGGCGCGGGCTGCAGTGGGCCTGGATCTTCTTCGTCATGAGCCTCTTCACCAGTCTGGCCTTCTCCATGGCGTTCTTCCTCGCCTTCATGGAGCGCCAGCGGCGCTACAACCGGTCGCTGGCTCCGTCGAGCACGGCGTAGCCGCAGTTGTAGCCGGGGATGAACGTGACACCGGGGCCACCGTGGCATCCGGCTCCGCAGAGGTACAGACCCTCGACGGGGATGGGCGCATCCGGCCATCCCGTCGGGCCCGGCCGGAAAGGCCCCATGAACTCGGGCTGGAGCAGCCCGTGGGTGAAGTCACCGCCGGCACAGCCGAACATCAATTCGTAGGTGTAGGCGGGGTAGTTGAGCTGGCGCTCAATGAGGTCCGGGAAGTTCGGAGCGGCCAGAGGCGATCTTCGCCACGATCCGCTCGGCCATTTCGTCGCGGAGCCGGCCCTGCGTCTCACGGTCGGCAATCGGCAGATAGAAGGCGAAGCTGCTGGCGGCGTGCATCCCCTCGGGGGCGAGCGTCGGATCGTCGAGTGAGGGGATCTGCAGGTTGAAGCTCGGGGACGCGGGGACCTCACCGCGCACGCACCCCTCGAAGTCCAGCTGCATCTGCTCGGCCGTGCCGAAGAACGTCACATTGCGTCCCAGCGTGGTGTCGTTCAGCGCACTCGTAGGGGGCCCGGTACTCGGGCAGTCCACGCAGGGCGAAGTGCGCCTGGAAGTAGGCGGCACGGTGGTCGATGGCGCCGACGCGGCTGGCGAAGCTGTCCGGCAGGCTGTCGGCATCGAGGAGATGGGTGAACGTCGTCGTCGGATCGAGGTTCGACACCACGACGGGTGCGGTCGCCACCTCGCCCTCGCCCAGCTCGACACCGGTCACCGCGCCGCCCTCGACGACGATCCGGGTCACCTTCGCGTGGCGGCGGAGCTCGCCGCCGTGCTGCTCGAACATCCGGGCCAGGTGGTCAGCAATGGTGCCCAGACCACCGCGCACCTTCGACATCGTCGCTGTGCCCGGCGATGCCAGCGCAAAGGCGAGGCACATGGCGCTCCCGGGGGAGAACGGTCCCCGGAAGGTGGAGTTCACCGCCAGGAAGGCCAGCATGCTGCGCACCGGCCCGTGTTTCGACCGGTCGGGAAGGTAGCGGTCGACGACATCCATCACGCTGCCGAACATGGCGGTGCGGATCGCCTCGCGCTCGGTTTCGTTGGCGGCGCAGTCCCACATTTCGTCCAGCGACTTCGGAGGCGTGCGCACGTCGAAGCGGCCGATGGCGCGGGCGGGGGCCTCGGCCCATGCCGCCACCTCGGCCATGCCGAGGACCGCCTCGATCCCGATCGTCTCGCCCAGGTGCTCCAAGAGCCGTTCCGGGTCCGAGTACAGGAGGATCGGCGGCTGGCCGTCCCCGCTGATGCTGGCGGACTGGACCTCCGGCTCGTAAATGGGGCAGGCGCCGAGGTCCAGGTCCTCGAAGATCTGGTTCGGGACGGGGAACTGAATGGAGCCGGCCAGCTCGAACCGATAGCCCCGAATGAGTTCCGTGGTCGACGCCATCCCGCCGATGAAGTGATTCTTCTCAAGGCACAGGACCCGCAGGCCGCCGCGGGCCATGACCGTCGCCGCGGTCAGGCCATTGTGACCCGCCCCGATCACAATGGCGTCGTAGTCACTCATCACAACCGGACTGTAGCGACCTTCGGCCCATTCGGCTGATCCGCCGGCGTTCCGACGCGATCCTGGGGTCCGGACGCCGGATCCGCTCGCCCGCGCTCGGTCTCGACGGCCACACGACGTCTGCCGCATGATTAAACACGGTGCGGTTTGGCAATGCACCTCTCAGGACAAAAGGAGAGACCATGAGCGAAGACGTGGACGAGTCGACGAAGGCCGAAGAGGCGCGGGAGGCCGCCGCCGCCCACACGGCAGACCGGCCGCCGACGGCCGAGGAGGAGGCCGCGGCCGAGGGCAACACCCTCGACCCGGGGGTCTCCGAGCACGAGAAGGAGATGGGGAAGATCGGCGCGGAAGTCAAAGGGGAGGGCGAGATCGACTAACCGGCGCCCCCGCGGCCCGTGCCCCTGATGCGGGCACGGAGCCCGGCCGTGTGCTCGCCGCCGCGCACCCGATCCAATGTGGCGTCCGCTTCCTCCCGGGTCAGCTTCCCGGCGGCTACCGCGGCGTCTGTGTGGACCTGCGCGTGGCGGGCCCGGATCTGCCCCATCGCAGAGTCGAATTCCGGCGTCCCAGCGGTAGCCCGGAGACTGGCCGCCTCTTCCGGAGTGATCCTTCCCGAGGCGACCATCTTCTCCAGCTGTTCAATGATGCGCTCTTCTTGCATTGGACGTCGTGCCTTTCGGTGTCGCGTGGGCTGTGTCATGGCGATCCGGGTCATGGCGATCCGGGTCATGGCGATCCGGATCGAACTGCTCCGCGCAGTGATCGGAGCAGAAGTAGTGGCGCACGCCGGCATCGTCACGTGTCGCCGGCGCGTGGGCGATCTCCACCTGCATGCCGCAGACGGGGTCGCGCGCATAACGCTCTCCCCCACCGAGCCGCTCGCGATTGCGGTACAGCCAGTAGAGGACTCCGAAGACCGCCAGGAAGACGAGGTTCAGGTAAGTCGTGTAATTCCAGGAGAAGTGGGCCGGAGCCACCGTGGTGGGGCGCACGGTCGGCACCAGGCCGGCGGCGCGGAAGAGCAGCTCGGTGAGCAACCCCGCGGTCGACATCAGGGCCCAGAAGACCACGAGCATCCTGAGCATCAGCCGCGTCCCGTAGTACCGCCGGTAGATCAAGAGGAGCGGGAACGCAATGAGGTCCGCGAAGATAAAGGCGATCACGCCTCCGAAGGAGATGCCTCCCTCCCACAGCGCTGCAGCCAAGGGCACGTTGCCGATGGAGCAAACGAAGCTGATGATGGCGATGAACGGGCCGACGATGGCGTTCTCGACGCTGGTCCAGAACCCGTGGCCGCTGATGAACACCGCTTGCCAGACCGATGTGGGAACGAGCACAGCGAGAAAACCGGCGACCGTGTAGCCGATCAGCAGTTCTCGCCGCAGCATGGTCAGGTCGGACATGGTGTACGTCGCGCTGTCCGCCCAGCCGGCGACCGACTGCAGTCGGGTCTTGAGCGGGGGCTGCCCTGCCGGCCCGTCCGTTGCCAGAGCGTGCTCGTGTTCGTGTTCGTCCTCCGCGACCAGCAAGCGCTCGCGGGACTGGACGACGAGCCGCCCGCGCAACCACAGCGCCCCCAGCGTGGCGAGGAGGACGATCATGATGACGCCCCCGACGAACTCACTGACGGCGAATTGCCACCCCATCAGCACAATGAGCACGATCCCCAGCTCAATGACCAGATTGGTCGACGCGAACATGAAGACCATGGCGGCGATGTAGTCCGCGCCTTTCACGAAGAGGGATTTGGCCATGGCCGATGCCGCGTAGGAGCACGACGACGACGCCATGCCGTACCCGGAAGCTCGCAGCACGGCCGAAGCCCGGTGATCGCCCAGCTTCTGCCGCATGGCGTCACGGCTGCAGAAGGCCTGCACGGCTCCGGCCAGGCCGAAACCCAGCACCAGGGGCCAGAGGGTCTCCCAGAACATGAAGAAGCCCTCGCGCAGCGAGCGCCCGATGTCCACCACGAGCGTGGCCGCTCCGAGCACCGGGATCAGGAGCGAACCAGACGCCCGATAGCGGCGGACGCCTCGTTGAGCTTCTCGGTCGCTTCGTCGCCTCCCTGACGCACGGCGTCGGACACGCAATGCGCGAGGTGGTCGTCGAGCAGCTCCAGGGCCACCGCTTGGAGGGCCTTGGTCGCCGCCGACACCTGCTCCAAGATGTCGATGCAGTACCGGTCCTCGTCGACCATGCGCTGCAAACCTCTGACCTGGCCCTCCACTCGCCGCAGGCGCTTCTGCAATGCATCTTTGCTGTCGATGTACCCCGGACGCATGGCCCTCCGATCGTCGTACCGTATACCCCTATAGGGTATCGGACCGGGCCCGGGGGCGACGCGGCAGGACAGCGGTGGATCAGGCCATGGTGGCGGCCACCCGGCGCATCCCCTCACGCCAGGACACCCGGGTGTGCCCGAGGACCTGGTGCATCCGGGTCACGTCGGGCCAGATCGGCCATGGGGCGCCGGGGTCGTAGCGAATGCGTGCAGGGCGACCGACGAGCTCCCCCAGGTATGCGCAGTATTCCTCGGCGCTGACCGTCTCGCTGCCGGCGAAGTTGACGACAACCGGATCCCGCGCGGCCACCTCGAGGGCGCGGACGGCCAGGCGGACGTAGTCGTCCTCGTAGATCGGGTTGTAGTTGTTGGGCGCGTCGGGATACAGGACGATCTCCTCGCCGCGAAGGATGCGGCGGAGCCGGTTCACAGGCGTCCCCCCTTCCGGCCCGTACGTCGAGAAGATGCGGATGATGGTGAGGGGACTGCCCGATTGCCCTGCGGCGTACCGCACCACTGCCTCCCCCGCGATCTTGGAGAGGCTGTACGCCCCGAGGTGGACCCCAGGCGGGTCGTCCTCGCGCAACGGCCGTCGGCCCTGGTACGCATAGGCCGAACCTGTCGAGCAGTACACGAAGGCTGCGCCGGCGCACGCCGCAACGAGACGGCCCGACGTCTGGGCGTTCGTCGCAAAGACCTGCTGCCAGTCCTGTTCCTGTGCCTCGCGACCGAGGCGGGCCGCCGCATGGAAGACGTGGGTGATTCGCCCAGGAAGTTGGCCGAGGTCCATGTCCGCCAGGTCAGCGACGATCGGCACCACCCCAGCACCTTCGAGGCGGGCACGGTCGCTCTCGCTCCGGCAGCGCGCCAACCCGAACACGTCGTGGTGGGCCGCGAGGGCCCGCGCCACCGGGAACCCGACGCGCCCGGTCGCCCCCGTCACCAGCACCCGCCAACGCGACGAATCGGAAGGTGGGGTGGTGGTCACGCCATAGAGTAGGACAGGCCGTTCCGTGGCCGCCCAGTCCAGGACTTCAGTTGCCGAGGATCCCGAGCCCCTCTTCGCGGATCCCCTTGGCCCGGGCGTCGGCAAAGTGCTCCAGCCATTCCCGGATCTCTTCGCTCCCGGTCTCGTCGGCCCACCGCCTGGGCATGGCCGGGAACGAATAGTCCGCCGGGAGAGCCGGCGGACGTGGCTCACGCGCCCGCCTCTCGAGCGCGGCGTCGATCGCCGGCCCGACACGCGCCGCCTTCGCCCGCACGTGCGCGTCGTCGCGCTCCTTGAACGCCGGGAGCACCTCACGACCGAACAGCTCGAGCGACTCGCAGATGTGCTCGTGGCGGTTCTTGCCGGCTTGCAACACGAAGATGACCTGGTCGACACCCGCCTGCTCGAACCGGAGCAGGTACTCACGCACCTGCTCAGGCGTTCCCGTGGCGCCTCGCAGGCCGGTGCGCTCGCCGGCGGCCAGCTTGGCCCCCAGCCGCTCCTGGCGCAGCGCGGTCTCGACCTCGGGCGAATAACCCTGATCGCCGCGCCGCTCGAGGTATTCGGTCCACACGTCGGTCGAGCCCGGTCGGTGCTCTCCGAAGACGTAGTAGTGGCCGAGCGAATAGCCGAAGAAGTTCCCGCCTTCCAGGCCGCGGTCGAGCGCCACCTTCTCGTCGGCATGGCACATCATTTGGGTCACGCAGGCGATATTCGGGTTCACCGCCAGCCCGACCGGGACGCAGCGCTCGGCGAGAGTCTGCTCATAGTCCGCCACCCACTTCTCCGCTTCCTCGGGATCGATGAAGGCGAAGGTCAGCGCCCCGATTCCCTTCTCGGCCGCCAACAAGATGGTGTCGCGGCGCGAGCACGCCACCCACAAGGGAGGGTGGGGCTTTTGCATGGGCTTGGGGACGACGTTGCGTGGTGGCATCTGCACGAAGCGGCCGTCGACGCCGGTGAACGGCGTTTCGGTCATGCAGCGCAGCGTGACCTGCAGGCCTTCGAGCCAGGCCTCGCGCTTCGTCGCCGGATCGACCAGGAAACCGCCCAGCTCCGCTTCCGAGCCGGACTCCCCAGAACCGAACTCGACCCGTCCGCCCGACAGCAGGTCGAGCGTGGCCACCCGCTCGGCCGTGCGGGCGGGGTGGTTGTAGCCCGGCGCGGTCTGAATGATCCCGTGGCCGAGCCGGATGTCCTTCGTCCGTTGGCTGCACGCGCCGAGGAACACCTCGGGTGCGGAGGAGTGGCTGTACTCCTCCAAGAAGTGATGCTCGACCTCCCACACCACGTCGAAGCCGAGGCGATCGGCCAACTCGACCTGTTCGAGGGCGTCTTGCAGGATGCGGTACTCGGAGTCCTCCTCCCACGGGCGCGGGAGCTGGTGCTCGTAGAAGACCCCGAACTTCATGCGGCTGCCGAGCGACTGGAACTCGGCGAGAATGTCGGACCCGTTCGTGCGCTGCGCGCACCAGAACTCCACCTCGGCCAGGGCGGCCCGCCGGCCCTCCGCACGGACCGGGCCAAGGCTGTTGGCGAGCAGCGGATCCCAGATCCGCCCGATCATGTCGGCGCCCGCGTACTGGCGCCCCCCAACACCGCGCCAGGTGCGGTCGCGCATCTCCGTGAGCGCCGTGCGCAGGTAGCCGACGTGTGGCGTCTCGTCGGCCCTGATGTAGCCCACGAGCCGGGCTGCCTCCCCGCCCCCTGCCACCAACTCGGTGTCGGACATCCATTCCTCCGCCCAGGCGAACGTGTGGAACGCGGAGATCTCAATGAAGAGGACTCGGACCATCAGCGAGACCATCATTTCGAGCTCATGGGGAACGTCGTCGGGGAGCACGCGGGCCGCCTCGGCCCCCGGACGGCCCGAACCGAATCCCATCCGGGCCAGCATCGCCTCGATGTCGAGCTCCTGGCACGGCCGTTCGAATGCGATGTCGCGGGCGGCGAACCACATGTCCTTGTGGCCCGCCTCCTCGTCCCAGCCGGCCTCGTCACGACCGTGCGCCTCGAAGAGTCCCCGGCCGAGGTGATCGATCGCGGTCCCGCTGATGTCCTCGACGAAATGACGCTGCAGATTCTTGGGCTGCAGCAGGCGGATGTTGGCACCGAATCCCTCGACCGTGCCGATACGGGTCAACGTCGCCATCAGCGGCTCGGGCACTCCGGCACGAATCAGGAAGCGGGCCTGCTCGACGTTGGGGAACGAGCGCTCCCACCACTCCAGCGGAACCTCGATGAGGTCGCTGGCGAACAGCGCACTGTTCTGCTCGCCCCACGCGCTGATCGCCGGCAGCCGGAACTTCGTCCGGGGTGAGACGTAACGGCCGTCGTGGTCGAACCCGCCGTGGCAACGGACGCCGCCGGCGATCAGCGGCTCGGCGACCGTGCGGTCGGCGAGGAGTTCCTCCTCGGTGAACTCGACCTGCATGGTGCCCATGGCTGCTCCCTCCTGGGTCGCCCCGCTGTAACTCCCGGGTATATACTGACCCGTATACAGACCGAGAGCAAGCTGCTTCCACGAGCCGAGCGCCGGGCCGCCATCCTGCACGGCGCCGCGCTGGCCTTTGCGTCGTCCGGATTCGCCGACACCTCCATGGAAGACGTCGGCGCGGCGTGCGGCGTCACCAAGCTCATCGTCTACCGGCACTTCGGGACCAAGGAGGAGCTCTACCGCGAGATCCTCCAACAGGTCTTCGACCACCTGGGTGTGGAGCTGCGTGCGGAGTTGGCGGTGCCGACGCACGCCGGTCTGGGTCCCCGCACGCTCCTGACCGTGGCGCGGGAGGATCCTGCGGCATTCACGTTGCTGTGGCGCCATGCGGCACGTGAACCGCAGTTCGCCGCCTATGCCGCCGAGCTGCGGTCCGTCTCGGCGTCGGTCGTGCGCCAGCTCAGCGAGCTCGACACCGGCGACGAGCTGCTCGACGCCTGGCACTCCGAAGCCCTGTTCGGATGGCTCGTCGAGGCGACGCTCACCTGGCTCGAACGCGGTGATCCGGCCCGGGACGAAGCGTTCGTGGAGCAGACGTCGGCGGGCTTCCGGGCGCTCCGCGCCGCTCTGACCGAGGGCAGTCGCCCTGGTCTGACGCTCCGCTTCGCCGGCGGCGCTCGACGGCCGGGTCCGCTGCTCTCCTTTCACCATGGCGGCAGAATCTTGGGTCCGGGTCGCGCGACACCCTGGAGAGGAGTCGAGGTGGCCACATTCGTACTCGTTCACGGCGCCATGCACGGCGGCTGGTGTTGGCGCGACGTCCATCGACGCCTGGCGCAACGCGGCCACGACGTCCACCGGCCGACCCTCACCGGGCAGGGTGATCGCCGGTCCGGCCTGACCCCGGACGTGGGCGTGGACACGCACGTCGCCGACCTCGAGGAACTGCTGTGGTTCGAGGACCTCTCCGAGGTCCATCTGGTGCTGCACAGCTATGCCGGCGTTCTCGCCGGCCCACTGGCCGACGCGCGCCGAAGAGCGACTGGCGTCCATTGTGTACCTTGGCGCCTTCGTCACGGCTCCGGGCGAGAGCCTGCTCGACGTCGAGCCGCCGGAGGTGGCCGAGCGCTATCGGCGCCAGGTGGCCGAGGAGGGCGACGGTTGGTTCCTCCCGGCTTCCGATGCCTTCCTGGAACAATGGGGCATCGAGGACGCGGCACAGCGCGCGTGGGTGGGCCCGCGGCTGACGGACTTTCCGTTCCGCTGCCAGATCGAGCCCACCGAGTTCGACCCTGCGCCGCTCGACCGGCTGCGCAAGGTCTACGTGGCGCACACCGATCCCCCGCTGCCCAGCCTCGGACGGTTCGCGGCGGCGGCGCTCGCCGCGGGCTGGGAGACCCATGAGCTTCCTTGCGGGCACGACATGATGCTCGCCGCGCCGGATGCGACCACCGATCTGCTCGAGGCGATCGCCTGGGTGAGCCGCCGCTGACCTGACGGCCCGAGAGAGTCGTTGCCTTCCGGCGACGGAGCGACGACGATGGTCGCTGCTCGACACATCTCCGGTGGAGACGGGCGAGGAGGAGTGCCGTGACTCGGAAGCTGGCCGAACGCGTGGTGGCCTGGCGCTGGTACATCATCGCCGGCTGGATTGTGCTCGGCGCCCTGCTCGTGGTGCTGGCGCCGTCGCTCGACAACTTCACCTCGTCGGGCTACGGCCTGCCGGCCTCGTACCAGTCGACGCAGGCCGAGACGATCGCCCTGAAGGACTTCCCGTCGGTGGCCTCGGCCTCCGGCATCATTGCGGTCAACGCCAGGGACGACTCGGCGCTCACCGCGCCCGACCTGCAGAAGATCGAGGCGCTCACCAAGTCCCTGGACGGCGATCACATCGACTCCGTGGTCTCGGTGACCACGTCGCCCCTGTTCTTGTCGAAGAACCAGAAGATCCAGCTCATCGAAGTCGCCATGACGGGACAGCCGGGTGAGGACGGACCCAATGCCGCGGTGAGGACGCTGCGATCCGACACCGACACCTTCCTGGCCGGGTCGGGGCTGCGGGGCCAGCTCACCGGGAACGCCGCCATCTCGGTCGATCAGGCCAGCGAGTTCAACCGGGCCGAGAAGATCATTTCGATCGCCACCGTCCTTCTGATCTTGATCCTGCTCGCACTGGTCTTCCGCAGCGTGCTCATCGCCGTCCTGCCCCTGCTCGTCGTCGGTCTGGTGCACCAGATGGCCCAGTCCCTGACCGCCTTCTTCGCCCAGTGGTTCGGGTTCTCGGTCGGTACGGAACTCGCGCCCCTGCTCATCGTCGTGATGTTCGGCGTCGGCACGGATTACATCGTGTTCATGCTGTTCCGCTACCGGGAGCAATTGGGGAAGGGGCAGGACCCGCACGAGAGCTTGATGGTTGCCCTCTGCCGCGCCGGCGAGGTCATTGCGTCCGCGGCCGTGACCGTCATGCTCGCCTTCGCCGCGCTGCTGGTCGCTTCCATCGGCCAGCTGCGTTCCCTGGCTCCGGGCCTGATCATCGGCGTGGGGCTCATGCTGCTGGCCGCCCTGACGCTGGTACCCGCCGTCCTCAGCCTGTTCGGCGCAACCGTCTTCTGGCCTTCGACGCCGAAACCCCACGATCCGCAGCACCGGACGCGCTCGGAGCGGATGGGAGCGGCCGTGGCCAAACGGCCCGGCATCGTGCTCGCTGTCCAGCGTCGTCGTGCTCGTGGTCCTCGCCAGCGGCCTCCTCGGCCTCAAGGTGACGTACAACCAGCTCGCGGAGCTCCCACAGAACAACCCCTCGACGGAGGCCTACAACACGATCTCCTCCGCGTTCCCCGCCGGCTTCCTGGGGCCCAGCCAGGTCTTCGTCACCTCGCCGACGCCGCTCGACCCGACCGCGGTCGACGCGCTGGCGGCCAAGCTCGCCCACACCGAGGGCGTGGCGCAGGTCCTGCCCGTGCAGTACGCGACGGGAAGCAGCGCCGCCATGATCGAGTTCCTCCTGACCGACGATCCCTACTCGAATGCGGCGATCGCCGACGTGGCAGGCCCCATCCGCTCGGCGATCGTCGACGGCGTCCCCGGGGCGACCGTGGTGACCGGAGGCCCGACGGCCACGTTGGCCGACGTGAAGGCGGCGCTACAGAAAGACACGCGCAATATCCTCCTGCTGGCACTCCTCGCGGTGGCCGTGATGCTGGCGATTCTGCTGCGGGCCCTGGCGGGCGCCGCCTATCTCCTCATCGGCATCCTGCTCACCTATGCCGCCACCATCGGTGTGGTGGCCTACATCTTCATCCGCGGACTCGGCTTCGACGGGCTCGACTTCTCCATCCCGATCATCGCCTACATCTTCGTCATCGCGGTCGGCACGGACTACAACATCCTCATGGCAACACGGCTGCGCGAGGAATTCGAGCGGGGCGTCGAGCCACATGAGGCGGCCCGGATCTCCATCGTCGAGGGAGCGCCGGCCGTCACGGCAGCCGGGGTCATTCTGGCCGGGACGTTCGCTTCGTTGCTCCTGACCGGGATTCAGCTGCTCGAGGAGATCGGCGCGGCGGTGGCCCTCGGCGTCCTCCTGGCCTCCAACGTGCTGGCGACGCGGATCGTGCCGACCTTGGCCGCCTTGCGGGCCTTCCACTTCTGGTGGCCCCACCACACGCACACCAAGACCGCGACCGACAGGGAGGAGCTGGTCTCGCACTTGCACAGCAGTGTCCCGGTATCGGTGGGCAGCGACCGGAGTAGCGGCGTTCTCCACCTGCGGGCCGGCCCCGCCGCCCGCACGGGTCGTGATCAGGCCGGCGCGGCAAACGGCGAGGGCTGGTTGAAGATGACGGCGAGGCTCACGATCTTGTTGTCGCGGACGCTGAAGTAGTTGGTCATCACCAGCTCGTCGGGCAGGTTCGTCTTGTCATACGTGCCGTCGTAGCGGGCTCGCACAATGGTGTCGCCATAGTGATCGATGACCTCGCGCACCTCCATTGTGACGTGGTCGCCGACCATCTCCTTGGCCACCCAGGCACGAATGGCGTCGACGCCCTTGATCTCCCGGCGGGCGTCGTTCACGTATGCATCGGGAGCGAACGTGGCGACGACGCCTCCGATGTCGAAGGCATTCACCGCGGCGATGTGCTCGGCGACGACGCCGGGCAACTCGGTGGTCTGCATTGAGGGTCTCCTCTCGCGTCTTGTGACACCACCACCGTGCGCCCTCCCCCCGAGAGAGAGTCAACACGTCGTCCCGTCCTTGACTCTCCCCCTGGGGGAGAGTGGAAACTGGCGTCATGCCGTCGACCCTGGCCATCGGTGATTTCTCACGGGCCACCCACCTCAGCGTCAAGACCCTCCGGCATTACCACCGCCTCGGACTGCTGATCCCGGCCGAGATCGACCCGGACTCGAGCTACCGCCGCTACAACACCGAGCAGATCCCCACGGCGCAGGTCATCCGACGGTTCCGCGATCTCGACATGCCGCTGGAGCAGATCGGCGCCGTCCTGCAGGCGCCCGACCTCGGCTCCCGGAACGAGCTCATTGCGGCGCACCTCGCCCTGCTGGAGCAGAATCTCCTCGAGACGCAGGAGGCGGTGGCGTC
The DNA here is from genome assembly GCA_963744045.1 of uncultured Acidimicrobiaceae bacterium. Lineage (GTDB taxonomy): Bacteria > Actinomycetota > Acidimicrobiia > Acidimicrobiales > RAAP-2 > Bog-473. The sequence continues at coordinate 204,852 of CAVUSB010000001.1, read as the reverse complement.
CCTGCGCGACATGCTGCAGGGTCCGTCGCCGGCCACGCCCATGGAGCATCGGAGCGAGCCGGCACTGCAGACCGCCGCCATCAGCGAGTCCGTGAGCCTCGACGCGCTGGGACCCGTGGTTCCAGGGCGCGCTCGGGGAGCTCACCGCGACGTTGGCCGCCCAGGGCGTCACGACGACGGCCCACCGGGCGCCGTGGTCGCCAATGACTTCTTCTCCGAAGAACGGGGCGACATCACCGTCTTCGTCCCTCTGGCGGAGAAGATCAGGCCGATCGGCCGCGTCGAAGCGCTGTCCCTGCCCCCGGTCGAGCTGGCGACCATTGTGCACGCCGGATCTCACACCGACATCGACCGCGCCTATGGGGCCCTGGCGACCTACGTCTCCGACCGCGCCCTGGGTGTCGACGGCCCCATTCGGGAGCGCTACCTCGTGGGCCGGCTCGATACCGACGACGAGACCGCGTGGCGGACCGAGATCGGCTGGCCGATCTTCCACACCGGCCCGGTGGCCTGAACGGTCGCAGCACAGAGGCGAATCACCCCCGCAGGGAGATCCCGGCCACCCAGGCGGCGACGATCTCGGCGACCTGCGCTTCGCTCCTGCGCAACGAATGGTCGCCGTCGACGAAGACGCTGGTGACCGGCCCGGGAATCGCAGCCGTCTCCCGCTCGAGCTCGTCCGGCGTGGCGAAGGCGTCGCGCCGGCCGGAGACGAAGAGACAGGGCAGGTGAAGCTCGGGAAAGTGCTCCGTGCGCAGACGCTCCGGGCGACCCGGCGGATGCAGCGGATAGCTGACGAGGACCAGGGCCGCCACGTCGAGGCCCTCAGCGACTGCCATGGAGCACATGCGCCCACCGAAGGAACGGCCGCCGACACCGATGCGGCCGGTCGGGACCGAGAGCCGCTCCGCCAGCGCCTCCGTGGCGGCGCGCACGGTCCGGATGCACACCGCCGGCGGATCGGTGCGGCGCTTGCCGACGGCCTGCCCCGGGAACTCGACGCGCTCGACCGCCACGCCGGTGGAGCTCACCGCCTCGTCGATCGCGACAAGCCCGGAGTGCGCACGCCCGGCACTCGCTCCCGGCGTGAGCACGAGCCCGGCAATTCTCACCTTGGCCATCGGACCATCATGGCGTGCATGGCTGAGGCGCTGTCACTCCGACGCGTACGCCGGCGCCTGGCGAACACCATCGGGCCGGTCGATTCGCTGCAGCCGCTCGGAGGCACCGCCTACCTGGTCGAGGTGGACGGGCGGCCGCTCGTGGCCAAATTCGGGGCGGGCTGCCTCGACGAAGCCGAGGGGTTGCGCCAGCTCGGCGCGGCGGCCGGAGGGCCGCCGGTCCCTGCGGTGGTGCTCGCGGAGACCGATCTCCTCGTCACCGCCGCCGTCGACCAGGTGCCCCGCACGGCCGGGCACGTCGAGACGCTGGGGCGGGGCCTGGCGCTGCTGCACGGGACCGCGTTCCCGCACTGGGGTGGCGGCTCGGCGTGGGTGGGCGCCTGCCCCGTCGACCCCTCCGCCCGGGCCGACGGCCCCGCCTTCTATGGGGCTCGCCTGCTCGACCTGTCTGCCGCTGCGCACTCGACCAGGTCGTCGGTCTCGTCGCCGCACGATTGGACGAACTCCTCCCGCCGGGGGGCCCGGTCCTCGTGCACGGTGACCTCTGGTGGGGCAACGTCCTCTTCGGGAGCGACGGCCGTTCATGGCTCATCGACCCGTCGGTCCACGGTGGGCACGCCGAGGAGGACCTCGCCATGCTCGCTCTCTTCGGCACGCTGCCGGATCGGCTGCTCCATGCCTACGGCGAGGTCCAACGGCTGCACACGGGCTGGGAGGACCGGGTCGCGCTCTTCCAGCTCGCCCCGCTCCTCGTGCACGCCGTGCTGTTCGGCGGCGGCTACCGGGCCCGGGCCGAGGCCGTGGCGCGACGGTTCGCCTGAGCGCCAGGTCCGGCGCGCCGGACCGGAGCGTCAGACGGAGCGGTCGACCTCGTCGAGGTATCTGGCCTTGACCGGGTCCGGTAGGAACGCAGCCCGGAACGAGTTGCGAGCCAGCTGGGCGATCGCGTCGCGCGAGAGATCGAACGCCTCGGCCACCGCGCTCGAAATTGTCGGCGACGTACCCGCCGAAATACGCGGGGTCGTCCGAATTGATCGTCACGAGGAGGCCGCGCTGCACCAGTGCCGGGAGGTCGTGCTGCGACAGCGTGGGAAAGACCCGCAGCTTCACGTTGGACAACGGGCACACGGTGAGCGGGATCTGCTCCGCCGCCAGCCGCGCCACGAGACGGTCGTCCTCCAGGCACCGCACGCCGTGATCGATGCGCCGCGCCTCCAGGAGGTCCAGCGCCTCCCAGATGTACTCGGGCGGGCCTTCCTCACCGGCGTGCACCACGCCGGGCAGGCCCATCTCCCGCGCCTGTCGGAAGGCTCGGACGAATTTGCGCGGAGGGTTGCCCACCTCGGCGGAGTCGAGGCCGACGGCCAACAGGTGCTCGGCGAAGGGCCGGGCGTCCTCCAGCGTCCGCAGCGCCGCGTCCTCGCTGAGGTCGCGCAGGAAGCACAGGATCAGGCCCGACGAGATTCCCAACTCTGCCGCTCCGTCAGAGAGGGCGCGGCTGATCCCCATGCAGCACGTCTCGAACGCGACACCACGCCGGGTGTGCGTCTGCGGGTCGAAGAAGATCTCGGCGTGACGCACGCCCTGACCGGCTGCCCGGGACAGATAGGCGTGCGTGAGGTCGTAGAAGTCCTGCTCCGTCCGGAGCACCGCGCAGTTCGCGTAGTAGACGTCGAGGAACGACTGCAGGTCTTCGAAGCTGTAGGCGCGACGGAGTGCGTCCACGTCGGCGTAGGGCAAGTCGACCTTGTTGCGGGCGGCCAATTCGAACGCCAGTTCCGGCTCGAGGGTCCCTTCGATGTGCACGTGCAGCTCGGCCTTGGGCAGTCGCCGCACGAATGCGGTCGTCTCGGTCATGGCCGGATCTTCGTGGACCTCGCGCATGGACCCATGGTGCCCCATCGGGGAGCCGGGACTCCGGGCGAAGTGGATCGACCGCTCCGCTTCGCCCACTAGGGTAACCGGAGTGAAATCTCCGGATACGAGCCGGGCGGACGCGCGGAGCGGGGCGCCGCCGACGGCCGTGATCCGGCCGATGCGCAGCGACGCCCTGAAGAACCGGGAGCGGTCTGCTCGCTGCCGCCGGTCAGGTCTTCGAGGAGAAGGGTCTCGAAGCCAGCGTGGCCGATGTCGCCGGCGCGGCCGGCGTCGGCATGGGCACGCTGTACCGCCACTTCCCCTCCAAGGAGGCCCTCGTCGAGGCGTTGGTCTCCGATGTCCTCGAGACGACCATCGCCCTCGCCCGTGACGCGGCGGGGCGGGGCGACGGGACGGGCCTCGAGCACTTCCTCCGAGAGTCGAGCGCCTTCCAGGCCGAGCATCTCGGCTGCCTGCCCAAGTTGTGGATGACCGATCACCACCTGGTGCAGACGGCGCGCGAGCTGATCGCCGGACTGCTCTCCGAGGCCCAGGCGCACGGCCGGGTCCGCCAGGACCTGCGGAGCACCGACATCTCACTCGCGCTGTGGTCGATCCGGGGCGTGCTCGAGACGACAGGCCCGAACGCACCCGAGGCGTGGAAGCGGCATCTCGACCTCTTGATCGCCGGCATGCGCCCGACCGACGCCCAGTTGGCGCAGCGGCCGCTCAGCCAGAACCAGGTCGACCGGATCCTTTCCAGGCACGAACCGGGGGCTGCCCAGTCGGCCGGGTCGAACCGATGACCGCAGTGCAGCAGGCCGACGCGGGAGCGGCGGAGAAGGCGACGGCGCGGGCCCACATGTGGATCCTCGTCATCATCGCCGGGGCGCAGCTCATGGTGGTGCTCGACACGACGATCATGATCATCGCCCTGCCCTCGGCGCAGCACGCTCTCGGGTTCTCCAACACCGATCGGCAGTGGGTGGTCACCGCGTACACGCTGGCGTTCGGCGGCTTCCTCCTCCTGGGGGGCCGCATCAGCGACATGTTCGGGCCGAAGCGCACGCTGATGATCGGCGTGGCCGGCTTCGCCCTGGCGTCGGCCGTCGGGGGGGCCGCCGCAGACCACGCTCATGCTGATCGGCGCCCGCGGGCTGCAGGGCCTCTTCGGCGCGCTGCTGGCGCCTTCGGTGCTGTCGATCCTCACCTCGACCTTCTCCGACCCGAAGGAGCGGGGGCGTGCCTTCGGGATTTACGCCACCATCGCCATCGCCGGATCCGCCTTCGGGCTCATCCTCGGCGGCTTCCTGACCCAGTACGTCGACTGGCGCTGGTGCCTCTACGTGAACCTGCCCATCGCGGGGCTGGTCCTCCTCGGCGCCTTCAGGTTGATCCCCACGCGTTCGGGCATCGCGGGCATCCGGCTGGACGTGCTCGGCGTCGTCCTCGGGTGCGGCGGACTGGTGGCCCTCGTCTACGGGCTCGGCGAAGCCGGCACCAGCGGGTGGGGCGGCACCGACGTCGTCGTGGCCCTGGTCCTCGCCGGCATCCTCCTCGGCGCGTTCGTCCTGTGGCAGAGCAAAGGGCCCCAATCCCCTCCTGCCGCTGCGCGTCGTCCGCAACCGGAACCGGGCCGGCTCGTTCACCACCATTCTGCTGGCCGTCACCGGCATGTTCGGGACCTTCCTGTTCCTCACCTACCTGCTCCAGACCGTCGACCACTACTCCCCCCTCAAGACGGGCATCGCCTTCCTGCCGCTGATGGCCATGAACGCGCTGGCGGCCACGCAGGTCGCCAGCCGATTGATGCCGCACGTGCGGACCCGGCTCCTCGTCGTTCCCGGTCTCCTGCTGGCGGCGCTCGGCGTCGCCCTGTTCACCCAGCTGACACCCGACGCCTCCTACTGGACCAATGTGCTGCCGAGCGAGCTGCTCCTGGGCTTCGGACTGGGGCTGGCCATCGTGCCCTGCATCAGCACCGCCACCCAGAACGCCGACCCGAAGGACGTCGGGGTGACCTCGGCCATGACCAACACCTCCCAGCAGATCGGGGCTTCCATCGGCACCGCCCTGCTGAACACCATCGCGGCAGCGGCCACGGCGACCTATCTCACGTCGCACCACGTGCGGAGCAGCACCGTGGTGGCCGACGCCACGGTGCACGGGTACGCCATGGCAAGTGCGTGGGCCGCCGGGATCCTCGTGCTGGCTGCGGTGCTCGCCGGGCTGCTGATCGACGTCCACCCCGGGCAGCGGGTGGAGCCCGACGTCGCGGTCGACGTGGCGGTGTCGCCCGAGTACTGAGAGCAGCACCGCGGAGCTGGGCGCGCGACGTCCTCGCCGGCTGCTCCGCCGGACCGCTCGGCTCAGCCTTGGGACAAGAGCGCCGGCAACTCCGCCAGCGTGATCACCGCAGCCCGGCGCGGGAGGATCTTCTCGAGCAAGAAGGCGTGCACCTCGGCGTCCGTGTCGGCACACCCGTCGGCCAGCACGAAGACCCGGTAGTCGAGGTCGTGGGCCTCGATCACCGTGGACAGCACCACCCCGCTGGTGCTGATGCCGGCCACCACGATGGTGTCGACCCCCAGGTCCTGCAGTTGGTCGTGCAGGTCGGTGGTGGAGAAGGCCCCGACCCGTGTCTTGCGCACGACGACGTCGCCGGCGGCCGGGGCGACCCGCTCGTCGATGGCCGTGGTCGGCGAGTCGGCGTGGAAGGCGCGACCAGAACCCTGCACCGACGTCCCCATCCGGCTCGACTCGGGGAAGTCGAAGTCCTCGTCCTCGAAGGCCACCCGGACGTAGCCGACCTGCCCGCCCCAGTCCCGGACGAGGTCGATGGCCGCGCGCGCCCGCTCCATGAGCTCGTCGGCTTCCGGGACCCGGGCCACGATTCCCGCCTGATAGTCCATGACGAGCAGGGCGGTGTGCAGGCGCTTCGAGTGGTGGGATCTGGTCGGTCATCGGGTCGGGCTCATTTCTGGTGTCGGGGTTGCGGGCAGGGCGAGGGGTGCGCGGCGGAGCATCGGTGGCGCGCCGGCCTCGCAGCAGCGAGGCCAAGCCCGGCAATGACCGAGAGGCCGGCGGCGAAGGCGAACACCACGACCAGTCCATGGTGGAACGGCGCGGAGATCAGCTGCGGGAAGAACGTGTGGCCGGTGAGCACGTGCCGGCTGGACGTCGAGAGCGTGGACAGTGCGCCGCTGGGGGCCAACAGGTGCTGAATCGGGTTGACGCCGAGCAGGGCGGCGAACAACGAGGCCACCGGCGGCAGGGAGCCCACGTGGTGGGCCACGCTCTGCGAGACGCCGTGCTGGTGCAGCCCGCTGGACAACGTCGTCGAGAGCGTGCCGGACAGCCCGGCGATCATGAGCGAGAAGAAGATCCCGATGGAGAGCGCCGTCCCCGAGTTCTGGAACGTCGCCCGCATGCCCGAGGCGGCGCCGCGCAAACGGGCCGGCACGCTGCTCATGATCGATGACGTGTTGGGTGCGGCGAACATGCCGCTGCCGATGCCGCCGGCCGTGATGAGCAGCGCGAAGGCCCAGTACGGGAAGTCCACCGGGCAGCAGCAAGAGCCCGACGAAGCTGCCCCCGAACACCACTGTCCCCGCCGTCGCCATGCCGCGGGAACCGAAGCGGTCCGACAAGCGTGCCGGCCAGCGGACCCGAGACCAGGAAGCCCGCCGTCAGCGGGAGGAGGAAGATGCCCGGCCCACAGCGGCGTCTGGCTGTAGGAGTACCCGTGCAGGGGCAACCAGATGCCCTGCAGCCAGATGATGAGCACGAATTGCAGGCCGCCGCGGGCCACGGACACCGCGAACCCGGCGATGTTGCCGGCGGTGAAGGCGCGGATCCGGAAGAGGCTGAGCTGGAAGAGAGGATCGGCCACCCTCGTCTCGATCACCACGAACGCGCCCAGCAGGGCAGCGCCGCCGACGAGGAGCGTGTCGACCATCGGGCTCGTCCAGCCCATGGCGTGGTGGCCGTACGGCTGAATCCCGTAGGTGACGCCGACCAGGATGGCGCCGAGCCCGACGGCGAAGGTCAGGTTGCCCCACCAGTCGATGCGTCCACCTTGCCGGTCGCTGATTTCGCGGAGCCTCCAGTAGGCCCAGAGCGTCCCGAAGACGCCGACGGGGACGTTGACCCAGAAGACCAGGCGCCAGTCGACCGCCGCCAGCAGCCCGCCGGCGACCAGGCCGACGAACATGCCGGCCAGTGCGGCCACCTGGTTGAGGCCGAGTGCGAACCCCCGCTGTCGGCTCGGGAAGGCATCGGTCAAGATGGCCACCGAGTTGGCGGTGAGCATCGACCCGCCCAACGCCTGCACGAGCCGCCACCCGATGAGCCACTGCGCGCCGCGCACGCCTATGAACGGGCACACCGAGAGGAGGATGGACGAGAGGGTGAACACGACGAACCCGGCGTTGTAGATCTTGACCCGCCCGAACATGTCGCCCAGTCGCCCGAAGGTCACAACCGTGACCGCCTGCACCAGGCGGTAGCCCATGATCATCCACAGGAGATAGACGATGTTGCCCGGGGCCAACGGATCGAGATGGATGCCCCGGAAGATGGCCGGCAGGGCGATGATGACGATGGAGCCGTCGAGCGTGGACATGAACACCGCCGCGGTGGTGTTGGCCAGGGCGACCCAGCGGTAGTGGTCGTCGACCTTCGCCGACGGGTCCTCTTCGACCGCCATCAGGTGCGCTGCGCCAGCCGCTCGAACAAGGGAGCGGCGGCGCGCAACTGCTCGAGCTCGGCGGCGGTGAAGCCGGTCGCCAAGGCCCGGGCCATGGCGTCGGTCCCCGTGGCCCGGCGCTGTTGCAACGCCTGGCGCCCGCGGGCCGTCAGCGACATGACCACCTTGCGGCCGTCCCCGGGATCGCGGCGCCGCTCCACCAAGCCCCGCTCCTCCAGGCCGGCCAGCGTGGCGCCCATGGACTGCGGGCTGATCTGCTCCTGCTTGGCCAGTTCGCTGCTCGTGGCCGGGCCCTCCCGGTCGAGCCGGGACAGGCAGGTGGACTCGGGCATGGTGAGCTCGCCGGCGGCCTTCCTCTGGCGCAGGCGGCGCACGAGCAGGCCGATGCTGGCGCTCAGGTCCGCCACCAGCTCGCTCGATGCCCGGGTCGCCCGCCATACCTTCAGTTCGACCTTATCAGTTTGACTTACTACATGCTAGGCCACCAGCTCCGGGCCCGACCACTCGAAGCCCTCGCCGTCGACGAGCTCGAACTCCCTGCTGGCGGCGTCGCGGGCGCGCTCCTCCTCGGCGTCGCTCGTCTCGGCCGTCTCGGCGCCGGGCAGGTGGACCAAGAGGGCCACCATGACCAGTGCCGCGACGCCGAAGATGGCGGCGATGCCGAACGTCACATCGAGGCCGTGGACGAGGTGCGGCGGGATTCCGGTGCCGGCCTTCAGCTGGGCGTGGCCGGCGGCCGCGCTCAGGACGGTGACGAGCACCGCCAGCCCGAGGGCCGCACCCACCTGCTGGGTGACGTTGACCAGACCCGACGCCGCCCCCGCATCAGCGGGCTCGACGCCGGCGAGCCCCGCCTGCGTGAGGGGCACCAGCGCGGTCCCCGAGCCCACGCCCAGGAGGACGAGGCTGACGAAGATCTGCAGGTACGACGCCCCGGCGTGCAGCTGGGTCGACATGAGCAGGGCCACCACGGTGAGGCTGATGCCGCTCATGATCAGCACCTTGGGGTGGACCCGACGGATGAGCACCTTGCTCACCAGCTGTGACGACAGGAAGACCGACGCCGGCACGGGCAGGAAGCACAGGCCGGTGCGCAGGGGCGAGTAGCCCTCCACGTCCTGGAGGAACTGGCCGACGAAGAAGAACATGCCGTACATGCCGGCGTACATCAGCCCACGCGAGACGTTGGCCGTCGTGCGCGTCCCGCTGGCGAAGAGCCGCAACGGCACGATCGGCTCCTCGGCCCGCGTCTCAATGCGGACGAAGACGCCGAGCAGGAAGGCCCCGACGGCGAGCGAGCCGATGGTGAGCCGGGCTCGACCAGCCGTGGGTGCCGGCCTCGACGAGCCCGAAGCACGATGCCCACCATGCCGAGCGTCGACGTGACGGCGCCGGCGATGTCGAAGTGCCCGCTGCGTCGAGGCGTCTCCTGCAGGGCGATCGCGCCCGACCAGCAGGACGGCGATCCCGATCGGGACGTTCACGAACATCACCCAGCGCCACGAGACGAGCTGGGTGAGCGCGCCGCCCGCCACGAGCCCGATCGCTCCCCCGGCCGCCGACACGGTCGTGAAGAGGCCGATGGCCCGGACCCGCTGGGGACCGTCCGAGAAGATGGTGGTCAGGAGCGCCAGTGAGGACGGCGCGGCCAGGGCTGCGCCGACGCCCTGCAGGGCACGGGCCGACAGGAGCATCCAGCCGTCGACCGCCAGCCCACCGAAGAGCGAGCTCACGGTGAAGATGGCGATGCCGAGCAGGAAGGTGCGGCGCCGGCCGAGGAGATCGCCGGAGCGGGCCCCGAGCAGGAGCAGCCCACCGAAGGTGAGCAGGTAGCCGTTGATGACCCACGAGAGCTCGCCCCCCGAGAGGCCGAGGCCCTCTTGAATGTGGGGCAGGGCGACGTTGACGATGGTGGTGTCCAAGACGACCATGAGCTGGGCCGCCAGAATCACGAACAGGAACACCGAAGGGGCTGCTGAACAGGGACTTCAGGCGCCCGGGCGGGCCCGGGGCGGGACCGCCGACTGGCGCGACAGGTGAGGCCACAGTGAGTGAAGAAGGCATTTGATTCCGATCTCTCCGCTGGTATTCTGGGTAAGCGGAAGCTTCCTCCGGTTAGTATACGGAGGGTGCCTCCGCTTTGCAAGACTGTCTTTTTGTGAGCGTCTCGGTGGCACTGATCGGAGAGACGCTCTTGGCCGGGAGGGAAGGCAGGAGAATGACGGCACAACCGAAGACGGCGACGACGACGATCGAGCGCGACGGACGAGCCCGGGGCGACGCGGCCCATGCGGGCCGACGCCAAGCGCAACTACGAGCTGCTCGTCGACGGCCGCCCGCAAGGTCTTCGACCAGGAGGGCGGCGGCGCCTCCATGGAGGCCATCGCCAGGGAGGCCGGCGTCGGGATCGGCACGCTGTACCGGCACTTCCCGAAGCGCATCGACGTGGTGGAGGCCGTCTACGTCGACGACGTCGACGAGCTGGAGACCGTGGCGCGCACGGTGAGCGACGAACTGGAACCGTGGCCCGCGTTCGTGGCGTGGCTGGAGGCCTTCGTCCGCTACGCGACAGGCAAGAAGCGATTCATGAACGAGCTGCACGAGGCGTTCGAGAAGGACCCCGCCTTGCGTTCGGCCTCGCGGGAGCGGATTGAGGGCGCCCTCAGCATTGTGCTGACCCGGGCCCAGCACGCAGGCGTGGTCCGCTCGGACGTCGACGCGCCCGACCTGATGCAGCTGCTCGGCTCCATGTGCATGAGCGCCACCCTGACGCCCGATCAGAGCGCCCGGCTGCTCGTCATGATCGAAGACGGCCTGCGGCCGCAGACGTAGGACGTCGGAGCGCGACGCTGACGGTGCGGCGCCTCGTCCCCTGGGCTCTCGTCGGCCTGATCGGCCTCGGCGCCATTCTCGGTGCGGCGCTGGGCGCGGCCGGCTCGCCCGGTCCTCCGGGCCCGTCGCCGCAACAGTGGATCGCAGGCGTCGTGGCGACAACGAGGGCGGCCGGGACGGCACAGCTGGGCTCCTCGATCATCGTCACCAGCCCCGACTCTGCACTGCGCAGCTGGGCGAAAGGCGCCGGCGCCGTCGATTTCGCGACCGCGAAGCTACCGGGTGAGGACGACGAGCCACCAGACCGAGTGGAGCTCGGATTCGAATGGGCCGCTCCGCCCCCGCACACAGACGACGACCGACGGAGAGATCGCCATCGGGAAGGCCGTCTACCAGAACCTCAGTCTTCCCGGCTTCCAGGACTCCTGGACGAAAGAGCCGGTCCCGCGCAATTTCGGCGAGCTCGGGCTCGCTTCGGCCGGCGGTCTTCGGTGCTGTCCTTTCGCCCTTCAGTCGTCCCTTCACCGTTGTCGGGGTCACTGCACTCGGACCGGCTCAGATCAACGATGCGCCGGCGACGCGCTACGTCGTCACGAGTCAGCTCGCGGCCGGACTGCCCAACCGCCGGGCCGCCGCAGCTGCGCCGGGATCGGACCACCGTCTGGGTCGATGGACGAGGGCGCCTGGTCCAGGTGCGCCTCTTGTCGTTCTTCAACGGCAAGCTCCCGGCTTCCCTCCTCGAGAAGGACCCCGCCGCCGCGGCGTAACCTCTGGGACCCATGACGATCACCATCACGCTGCGACTCTCCGCCTTCGGGGCACCGGTGCACATTGCCGCACCGACTGTCGGAGGCGGCCGGTCCTTCACTGTCGGCGCAGTTGCCTCCAGCACGAGCGTGGCGCGCTGCGGCTCGAGGCGTCCCGGCGCTCAGATCCCGGTCTGCTCGGCGCGCACCGGGTCCGGGTCGAACACGTGCGGCATGAGCGCATTCGGCGGGATGGTCCCCAACCGGCCGGCCTCGAAGTCCTCGAGGGCCTGCCCGATTTCTGCCTTGGTGTTCATCACGAACGGACCGTAGTGCTCGACGTGCTCCCCGATCGGCTGGCCGCCGAGGATCAGCGCCTCGAGGTGGCTCGTGTTGGAGTCCTGCGTGTCGTCGGCCCGCAGCGAAATGAAGTCTCCTGGTACCGAACGCGACGAGTTGCCCGCTCGCGACAGGTCGGCCCTCGCTGCCCACGCGCCCGGACCCGGCGAGGAGGTAGACGAGGGCGTTGAACCCGGGGTTCCACGGAAGCTCGAGCAGCGCACCCGGGAGCCACCGAGGCGTGCATGAACGCCATCGGCGTGTGGGTCGAGCCCGGGCCGCGGTGCTCGCCGACGTCGCCGGCGATGATCCGCACCAGCGCGCCGCCGTCCGCCGGACGACGAGCAGGGTCACGTCGTCCGCCTCGAGCCCCTGATAGGCGGGGGCGATCATTTTGTCCCGGGCCGGCAGGTTGACCCACAGCTGAATGCCGTGGAACTTGCCCCCGCTCACGACGAGCTGCTCGGGCGGCGTCTCGATGTGCAGAATGCCCCGCCCGGCGGTCATCCACTGCGTGGCTCCGTCCCTGATGAGGCCGCCGCCGCCGTGCGAGTCCTGGTGCTGGAACGTGCCGTCGATCATGTACGTGACGGTCTCGAAGCCGCGGTGCGGGTGCCAGGGCGTGCCCTTGGGCTCCCCCGGCGCGTAGTCGACCTCCCCCATCTGGTCCATGTGCACGAACGGGTCGAGATCCTGCAGGTGCACGCCGGCGAAGGCGCGGCGGACGGGGAATCCCTCCCCCTCGAGCCCACGCGGAGCCGTCGTGACGGACTTGACCGCCCGCTCGGCCGACTGCGCGCGGTCGAGTGCCGGAACGTCCGGCAACTTGCTCAGATCACTCGACGGTGACAGCGGGCACGAGAACCTCCGATCATGGTCGGCCACCGGCTCTCACGCAGCCGCTGACCCTCTCTGCAGGATATGGGTGGTGCCGCTGGACGGGTCCGGTCGGCCGCTGGCGGTCAATGCAGGTGCCGCTGCCAGTCTGCCGGGCACGCGGCCGGCCGGACCCGGGGTCGGCTGGTCGAGCGGGTGGTTCTGGGGAGCCGCAAGCTCGGGGCCCGTCGTAGTACTGCTCGGTCGTGTAATCCCAGAACCAGTCCTCACCGGGCTCGAAGCTCCGGACGATGGCGTGGCCATCCCCTTGGGCGTGCTTGCTGGCGTGCTGACTCGGCGAGCTGTCGCAACAGCCGATGTGGCCGCACGCCGCGCACCGGCGCAGGTGGAACCACCACCCGTCCGTCGCGAGGCATTCGACGCAACCGGTCCCGCTGGGCTCCACCGCCGGGTTGATCGCTTCGTCGGCCACGGCGCAGGCCTACCCGGCGAGCGCGTCGCTGCGACGGGGCAGGACCCAACCCGGCCGGGGGAAGTGGCACGTATACCCGTTCGGGTAGTGCTCCAGGTAGTCCTGGTGCTCGGGCTCCGCCTCCCAGAAGGGTCCGGCGGGGGCGACCTCCGTCACCACCTTGCCCGGCCAGAGGCCCGAGGCCTCCACGTCGGCGATGGTGTCCTCGGCCACCCGCTTCTGCTCGTCGTCGACGTAGAAGATCGCCGACCGGTAGCTCAGCCCCACGTCGTTGCCCTGACGGTTCTTCGTCGTGGGGTCGTGGATCTGGAAGAAGAACTCGAGGATGTCCCGGTAGGACGTCACGCTCGGATCGAACGTGATCTCGATCGCCTCGGCGTGGGTCCCGTGGTTGCGGTACGTGGCATTGGGCACGTCACCCCCCGTGTACCCGACCCGGGTCGAGAGCACACCCGGGCGCTTGCGGATCAGGTCCTGCATGCCCCAGAAGCATCCGCCGGCCAGTATGGCCTTCTCAGTTGTGGCGCTCACGAGGCCACCTCCTTCTTGGTCGCCCCTCCATCGAAGAGCTTCGCGTACTCAGCCGTATCCCTCGGCCTCGAGATCCTCGTAGGGCACGAAGCGCAGCGCGGCCGAGTTGATGCAATAGCGCAGGCCTCCCTCGTCCGGGGGCCCATCGTTGAAGACATGGCCGAGATGGCTGTCCCCGTGGGCCGAGCGAACCTCGGTCCGGATCATGCCGTGGGTCATGTCCTGGCGCTCGACGACGTTGGCCGGGTCGAGCGGAATGGTGAAGCTCGGCCATCCGCATCCACTGTCGAACTTCTTCAGGGAGGCGAAGAGCGGCTCACCCGACACGATGTCGACGTAAATGCCGGCCTCCTTCTTGTCCCAGAACTCGTTGTCGAAGGCCGGCTCGGTGGCGGCCTCCTGGGTCACGGCGTACTGCCTCGGGGCCAGCTTGGCGACGGCCTCTGGGTCCTTGCGGTAACGATCGGTCATCTCAACTCCTTTGCCACCTCAGGTGGCTCTTCTTACTCCTTTTCAACGTCGCGTTCCCCCCCTTTGTTTCCAATTCCCCGGCGCCCTGGACGGCGTCGCTCCGGGGGCTGGCGCGGGTGCTTCCCACCGCCGCCGGCGACGCCTTCCGGCGAGGCGGGCGAGACCCTGACCTCCGCTTTCGGGGCCGCTGCCCCCGCTGCCCACGCCGACCCCCGGCCGTGCGTCGTCGTTAGGACGAGCCCAACTGGGTCAGGACGTTCCGGGTGATCTGCTCGATCTGGGGGTCCCGCCCCGCCAGGCCGTGGGCCCAGTCGGTCGACCCCGACGTGATCACGGTGGCGCCCGCGTCGTTCGTGTACGCGCCCAGCACCGCATGGCCGTGCCGGATGCGTTCGATCCCCTCGGGATCACGAGTCCCGAAGATGCGTGACGCGATGTACTCCAACTCGCTCGGCTCGCCCGGCTTGGGGCGGGCGGGGCGCCGTCTCCCGCGTGAAGTGCTGCGTGGGGCAGGTGCCGAGGATGACGAAGGTCGGCGGCGTGCCGTCCTCGCCGGTCGGGTAGGGAAGCCCGTCCCGGTAGGTGAAGACGCACCCGTCGCACTCGTAGCCCACGACGGTGGCCGCGGCGCCGAGCACGTCGCCGTACCCGAGCCCGGTGCCGTCGAAGATCCAGTGGCCGGCCCGGTGCACGGTGTAGCCGCCGAGGCCGGCGGTCACATTGCGGCCGATACGGTGATAGCCCCCGCGGGTGAACGAGACCCCCGTCATGGTGTTCTCGGGCCGGCCGACCACGACATCGGACCAGAACGTCGTCACCTCCGGCTCGAGATCCGTCCCCATCAGCGGATCGCTCTTGAAGAAGGCCTTGTAGCCGACCATGACGTCGTGCTCGTCCCCCTCGATCCGCACCTGCCACAACGACGTGTTGCCCGAGAAGAAGGCCGCATTGCCGCCGCCGGCGACGAACGCCTCCACCGTGTCGCGCATGCCGCGTGACCAGTACTCGTCGTGCCCGACGGAGAGGTACAGGCTCGCGCCCTGCAGCACCTCGGGGTGCTCCTCCAGATCGGCATTGGTGCACACGCCAATGTCGAAGCCCTCGTGTTCGGCCCACTGCATGAACGGCAACTCCCAGTCGGGCCAACCGGCCGACCCGGCATAGCCCGAGAGGTGGTTGATCTGGATGTAGCCGACGTGCGCGGCATTCTGCGGATCGGGCGCGCCGGTCCCGGTGACGCGACGGCCTTTGCCCGGTGGCTTGTACAGGTAGCCGGCCGCCATCGGCCGCTGCATGGCGACGTGGGTCCCGCCGGTGTACAGGTTTGGTCCACCGAAGTCGTTGTAGGCGTGCCATGTATTGGTCGCCAGCGCGAGCACGATGCGCGTCCCGGGGGACGGACGGACGACGAAGAACGCGTAGTCGCGTCGCACCTTCTCGCCGACGTCGATCTCCATGACGACCTCGTAGTAGCCCGAGCGCCAGCTCGGCTCGACGTCCAGGGCGAGCGCCACCGGCCACCGGCACCCCTTCGAGGCGGCATCGGGCGGCGTCTCGTGCTCGCCGGCATCGACCGCGTCGACCCGGAACACGACCTCGCGCCGCGCGCCGACCCGCGCCACCTCGACCCGCACCGGCCTCCCGGCCGACGACGACAGGTGGAGGCCCACCTGGTCGCCTTGGCCGACCGATTGTGGCCAGCAGTACCCCGTGACGACGTCTCGTGCCATGGCCCGACCCTAGGAGAGCGGGGCGACACGGCGCGGGCGAGGAGCACGGGGCTGATCGGCGGTACCGTCGGGCGCATGACGGACGACGTGGGCTTCCTGACCGACCGCCGGGAGATCGACGACCTTCTCGTGCGGTATGCGACGGTCATCGACACCCGCCGGTGGGACGAGCTCGAAACGGTCTTCGCTCCTGATGCCGTCCTCGACTACCGCTCCGCCGGCGGCATCCGGGGACCATTGGCCGAGGTCGGCGAGTGGCTGGCCGCCGTCGTCCCCCTCTTCACCTGGTCGCAACACCTCGTCGTCAATCGTGCCGTACGCCTGACGGCGGGCGCCGACGATGCAACCTCCCACTCGTCGTTCTACAACCCCAACGGAGCAGAGGTCGACGGCAAGCCGTGGCTGTTCGTCGTCGGCGGTGCGTACCACGACCGCCTCGTTCGCACCCCCGAGGGCTGGCGCATCGCGCACCGGGTCGAGGAGACGGTGTGGTGGGACAATCCGATGCCGGGCCTCCCGGCGACACCCCTCCCGCTTCCCGACGACGCCTTCACCTAGTCGGGCCGCCAACGGGCGGCGGAGCGATCATCCCTGCCCCGAAGAGTTCTGCAACCCTTGCTGCCATTTCCCGGTGCAACCCGGCATCTTCTTGCCTGTGCAACCAGATAGCAACCAACGACGGAGCGGATCTGTCCGACAGTAGAGACGTGACCTGGCGCGAGAAAAGGCGGGGGCATCAGCACGCACCCGCACGGGGAGCCTCAGACGCTGAAGAGCAACGCGTCGCCGCGCCCGCCGCCGGCGCCCCCGCCACGGAGGGGGCGCCCTCGATGGAGGACGTGGCCTCCCTTGCCGGTGCCCTGTTGAAGCTGCCCGACAGCGTCGTCATCGTCGACGAGGACGGCAACGTCGCCTGGGGCAACTCGTCGGCGCAGCGCCTGTTCGGACGGTCGCTCGCCGACGGAGTCGGCGTCTCGGGCTTGAGCTTGGTGCACCCCGATGACCAGGAACTGGTGCTCCGTTCCCTGACCTCCGTTCAGGACAAGGACGTCGGCGACCCCATTGAGATCCGCGTCGATTCCGTCACGGGGTGGCGCCTCGTCGAGGTCGTCGGCACACCACTCGAACTGTCCGGCAAGAGCCTGGTTCTCCTGTGTCTACGCGACGTGACCAAGCGCCGGCGTTTCGAACTGGCCAGCGGCCGTGAGGCGCGTTTCAGATCACTTGTGCACAACGTCGGCTCGGTGATCATGCTGGTGTCCGCCACCGGACTCCTCGAATCCGCCTCGGGTGCGATCACCCGACTCTTGGGCCACGATCCCGAGCTCATTGAGATGCGTCCGCTCACCGACATCGTGACCGAGGCGGATCGCCGGCAGGTCATGACCGCACTGCGCGACGCGGCCCGGGGTGCGACAGCCGCCCACCCGGTGACGGTCAGGGTCGGGCTGCTCCGCCACGATGGGAAATCCTCGATCCCGTTCGAGCTCAGCATCGTCGACCTCATCGAAGACCCTCTGGTGGAGGGGTTCGTGATCTCGGCCCACGACGCTTCGGCGCAGGTCGCCGCTGAGCACCAGCTGGGTGACGCCCTTTCCCTTCTCACCGCCACTCTCGACTCGACCGCCGACGGGATCCTCGTCCTCGACAACGACGGGGCCATCACCGGATTCAACGGGCGGTTCTCGGAGATCTGGCGAATCGGCGGCGACTTCGTCGCGGTGGGCGACGACTCCACCAAACTCTCGTTCGTCCTCGAACAGCTCCTCAACCCGCAGGCCTTCCTGGCACGACACAAGGAGCTCCAGGACAAGCCGGAGCAAGAGAGCTTCGACACCCTCGAGTTCAAGGACGGGCGCGCCGTCGAACTGTCCTCCAGGCCGCAGACGGTCGGTGGCACCATCGTCGGTCGGGTCTGGAGCTTCCGCGACGTCACCGACCGCATCCGGTTGGAAGACGAGCTGGAATACCGGGCCTTCCACGACTCCCTGACCGGACTGGCGAACAAGGCGTTGTTCCAGGACCGGCTCGAGCATGCCCTGGCCCGAATCGGCCAGACCGGTTCCCACCTCGCCGTGATCTTCATCGACCTCGACGACTTCAAGACGGTGAACGACAGCCTGGGACACGGGGTGGGAGACCAGCTGCTGAAGCGGGTGGCGACCGACCTCTCCACCTGCCTCCGACCTCTCGACACTGCGGCTCGTCTCGGCGGAGACGAGTTTGCCATCCTGATCGAAGACGTCTGGTCCCGCGAGGACATCGCGCTCTTGGCCCAGCGGATCCTCGACTCGCTGCGCCTCGCCGTCCCGAACGGGTCCCGGTCCTCCGCCTCGGCCGGCAGCATCGGCATCGCGTTCGACGAACCGGGCATCACCAGCGAGCAATTGCTGCGCAACGCGGACATCGCCATGTACAAGGCGAAGGAGAGTGGCAAGGATCGCTTCGAGATCTACCGGGAGGAGATGCACGCCGCGGTCCTGGCGCGCGTTGAGCAGGAACGCGATCTGCGCGCCGCCATCCACGACGGCGAGCTCCTGACGCATTACCAGCCGATTTACGACCTCGACACGCGCCGCATCATCGGCTTCGAGGCGCTCGTGCGGTGGGCGCATCCCGATCGGCGGTCTGGTCGACCCGCGACTGTTCGTATCGCTGGCCGAGGAACTCGGGCTGATTGAGGAGATCGACTCCTTCGTCCTGCGCTCAGCCTGCATGCAGACGCGCCAGTGGCGCACGGAGGGCCTCTGGGGCTCGGGCTTGGTCATGAGCGTCAACCTGTCACCCGGTCGCCTCATCGACCCCGACCTGGCCCAACGGATCACCCGGCAGATAGACGAATGTGAGTTCGATCCCCGGTCTTTGGTTCTCGAAATCACCGAGAGCGCAATACTGGCCGACAACGAGACCACCGTGCGCAATCTGGCGGAGTTGCGATCCCTCGGTGTGCGCATCGCGCTCGACGACTTCGGGACGGGGTACTCCTCGCTCGCCCACCTCGATCGACTCCAGGTCGACATCGTGAAGATCGACAAGTCATTCGTGCAGACCCTCGGGTCCGGCGACGACTCGCACAGCTTGGGTGCCGCCATGGTGCAGCTGGCCCACACGCTCGGCTACGAGACGATCGGAGAAGGTGTGGAGAACCCGGTACAGGAGCGCGGGCTCCGGGCTCTGGGCTGCCGCTTCGCCCAGGGGTACCACCTCGGTCGCCCACTCAACGTCGAATGTACCGACCTCTTGCTCAGGGCCCAGGATGCGCTCGACCCGGTCGCCGGAACCCTGTCGAGGGACTGAGCCGGCGCATCAGCCGTGGGCCGAAACGTCCGGGCACGCCCCGGAGCGCAGCCCTCGAGGAACTCAGGCTTCGAGGTAATAGCGGCTGGCGTCGCCCGTGAGAGCTTGGCTCTCCCGACCGTCGAGACCCAGCACGGGGACACCGGCCGTGGTGACCCGCTGCATCCGCCGGCGCTCGCCTGCGTAGTCGGCGATGGCGTAGTGCTGCGTCGCCCGGTTGTCCCAAATGGCGACGTCTCCCTCCTGCCAATGCCATCGGACGATGTTCTCCGGTCGCGTGACATAGGCCTGGAGGATCCGGATCATGTCCACGGACTCGCTGAGGCTGTGGCCGACGAGCCGCTGGGCGAAGCCACCCAGGAGGAGGGCAGGCTCTCCGGTCTCGGGGTGTACCCGCACCACGGGATGCTCGGTCTCGTAGACCTCCGAGACGAATGCCTGCAGGTGCGCCAACTGCTCGGGGCGAAGCTTGCCTCTCATGCGCGCCACGTCGACGCGGCCGTAGTCGTGTCCGTTGGAATGCACGGCCACCAGACGATCAGCGAGCTGCCGGAGGTCATCGGGAAGGTCCAGGTAACCGGCCACCGTGTTGGCCCACAACGTGTCGCCTCCGACCTCGGGGATGATCAGCGCGCGCAGCACCGAGAAGATCGGAGGACGCTCGACGAACGTGACGTCGGTGTGCCAGTGGTTCGCGCTGGCGCCCGCAATGGAGTCGAGGTCGAAGACCTCGCGCTCCTCGGTGAGCTGGGGCAGGGTGGGATGGCCCAGGGTCAGAGGGCCGAGCCGCGACGCGAAGTCGATCTGTTCAGCCGCCCCGATCGTCTGGTCCCTGAAGAAGACAACCCGGTGGGCGAGCAGCTCCTGGCGGATGGCCGCCACCTCACTGTCGTCGAGGCGGCCGAGGTCCACCCCGGAGATCTCGGCCCCGATGCGCCCCGTCAGGCGCCGTGCACGCAACTCGGTGGATCGGGCCACAGCCACGGTGGGTCCTCCTTAGAATGCCGAAACTCCGATGGATTTGATCATCAATCTATCGGATGGTCCTCCAGGTCGGCCCCCTGCCCGGATCCGTCGCTCGAGAGCGGCGATCGGTGGCCTCACACGGTGACGCTCTGCACGGCTTCGGCCACCAGCGTGACCGACCGCAGCCGCCCTTCGATCGTGGGGGCCTGGTGGACCGTGATCAGCTCGTCGGCGGCGGTGAGTTGCAGGAACTCGTCCAGGTACTCGCCCACTTGTTGAGGGGTCCCGGCCGCGGTGTAGGTCATCATGTGATCCACCTGGGCCGCTGCGCCGGCTTCCAGCAGCTGATCGGCCTGCTCGTCAGTCAGGTCTTCGAGCGGCACACCGAGCCGTCGGCCGAAGAGACTGATGGCGCGGATCCGGCGGATGCCAAGGAGCTGCTCGTGGGCCGCGGCGGTCGTCTCGGCGGCGATCACGTTCACTCCCGCAATCACGTGCGGCCGGTCCAGCTGTTCGGAGGGTTTGAATTCGTCCCGATAGGCCGCGATGGCCGCCAGGAGGTCGGCCGGGGCGAAATGCGAGGCGAACGCGTAGGGCAGACCCGAGGGCCGCCGCCAGCTTGGCGCCGAAGAGCGACGATCCGAGGATGTAGAGGGGGACGTGGGAACCCTTTCCGGGGACGGCCTCCACGCCGGGGACAAGGCTCTGATCGCCGAGATAGCCCTGCAGCTCGAGCACGTCCTGGGGAAAGGCGTCAGAGGACCGCGGATCGCGGCGGAGCGCGCGCATCGTGATCTGGTCCGAACCCGGGGCCCGGCCCAGGCCGAGGTCGATCCGTCCCGGGTACATCGCGGCCAGGGTGCCGAACTGCTCGGCAATGGTCAGAGGCGCGTGATTGGGCAACATGATGCCACCCGCCCCGAGCCTGATCGTCCGGGTCTGTGCTCCGACGTAGGCGATGAGCACGCTCGTCGCGGACGAGGCGATGCTTGCGATGTTGTGGTGCTCGGCGTACCAGACCCGCTCGTAGCCGAGCTCTTCGGCGCGCTGGGCCAGCGCCACACTGCCCGCAAAGCTGTCGCCAGGGGTCTGACCGCGCGCAATCGGCGCCAAGTCGAGGATGGAGAGTCGAGCCTGCGTCACCGCTGCACCTCGGCCGGCCGGCACGTCAGCATGCGGACGAGAGATACTGCTCGAGGTCCGTCTCGATGTCGGCAGGCGACACGGACGGCTCGTAACGCTTGACGACGATTCCCTTGCGATCGACGAGGAACTTCGTGAAATTCCACTTGACCTCGTCGGTGCCCTCCGCTTCGGGACGGATTTTCGAAATCGCCTGGTAGAAGTCCCCGTACTGGGGCCCGAAGTCTCCCGGCGCCTCTGCGCGGAGGTACTCGATAGAGAGGGTCGGCACCCGGTCCGTTGACGTCGATTTTGGCGAATACGGGGAAGGTGACGTCGTAGGTCGACTTGCAAAAGGCCTGGATCTCGGCGTCACTGGCCGGTTCCTGCTCCTTGAACTGGTTACAGGGAAATCCCAGGATCTCCAGGCCGCGGTCGTTGTCGTCGCCGGTAGAGCGACTCCAACCCCTCGTACTGCGGCGTCAGTCCGCACTTGCTGGCGACGTTGACGATGAGCAGGAACTTGCCCTCGTAGTCGGCCAATGGGACCAAGGTCCCGTCAGCGGTGGTGGCTGCGAAATCGTACGCCGTGGTCATGCACACCTTTCCTCTCCCGCTCATCCCTGTGGACCGCGCCCACGCCCGCCGACCTGTCCAACCCACGAGCAGGCTGATCGATTCCCTCCCCGACGTGGCCGCGGGCCTTCGGTCGACGAAATTCGTCAAGAACTCTCGTTGCCTCCTACTGTGAGCAGAACATGACGCAACCATTCGAAGGACATGTCGGTCGGACCTATGCCGATTCGAAGAGCTGGTGGCCGCCACTGGAGACCCCACCCGCCGGAGCGCCGAACGTGGTGATCGTGCTCCTGGACGACGTGGGCTACGCGCAGTTCGGGGCCTATGGCTCGGACATCGCAACACCGACCTTCGACCGCCTGGCGTCACAGGGGCGTCGTTACGCCAACTTCCACACGACCGCTCTCTGCTCGCCGACCAGGGCCTGTCTCCTCACAGGACGAAACCACCACTCCAATGGCATGGCCCGCGTCGTCGAGCTCGCCGCCGGATTCCCGGGCTACAACGCCACCATCCCGAAGGAGAACGGATTCCTCTCGGAAATTCTGCGTGGCCAGGGCTACGCCACCCTGGCCGTCGGCAAGTGGCACCTCACGCCGGCAACGGAAATGGCATCGGGAAGCCCCCGGGACAAGTGGCCCCTCGGGCGGGGCTTCGACCGCTACTACGGGTTCATGGGGGGCGAGACCGACCAGTACCACCCCGAATTGGTGCACGACAACCACCCCACCGAGCCGCCGCGCACTCCCGAGGAGGGGTACCACCTCACCGAAGACTTGGCGGACCACGCCATCCGCTACCTGGCCGACCTGCGGGGAGCTTCACCCTCGACGCCCTTCCTCCTTTGGTTCGCCCCGGGCGCCTGCCACGCTCCGCACCAGGCGCCGGCCGAGTACATCGAGCGCTACCGCGGCGCCTTCGACAAGGGATGGGACCGCTGGAGAGAAGAGGTCTTCGCCCGGCAATTGGCATCGGGCCTCCTGCCACCGGGCACCCGACTCTCCGAGCGCCCTTCCTGGGTCCCGGCCTGGGACACGTTGAGCGGGGACGAGCGACGGCTTGGCGCCCGGCTCATGGAGGTCTACGCCGGCTTCCTCACGCACACCGATGCGCAGGTCGCACGCGTCCTCGACTTCATTGAGCAGCTCGACGAGACCGACAACACCATCGTCATCGTGATGAGTGACAACGGCGCCTCCGCAGAAGGCGGTGCGAAGGGGTCGTTCAACGAGCAGTACTTCTTCAACTTCATTCCCGAGAGCGTCGAGGAGAATCTCGAACGGATTGACGACCTCGGCACGCCCAAGGCCAACAACCACTACCCGTGGGGATGGGCCTGGGCCGGCAACACGCCGCTGAAGCGGTTCAAACGTGATACCCACGAAGGTGGCGTCGCTGATCCACTCATTTTCCATTGGCCGGCGCGCCTCGGCATCGAGGGGGGCACGCGCCACCAATACGTGCATGCCATAGACGTCCTGCCGACACTGCTCGATCTCATCGGGGTCGATCCCCCCGATTCCATCGCCGGCGTCACGCAATCACCGATTGAGGGTGTCAGCTTCGCGTCCACTCTGCACGATCCGCTGGCACCGGAAGCGCACGTCACGCAGTACTACGAGATGCTCGGCTCACGTGCTCTCTATCACGACGGCTGGAAAGCGGTGGTCTTCCACACGCCGCCCTTCATTGCCTACGACGGCTCTGACACCACGAGACCGTTCGAAGAAGACGTCTGGGAGCTCTACCACGTGGCCGAGGATTTTTCCGAAGTCACCGACCTGGCCGATGCGCATCCGGAGAAGTTGGCCGAGCTCAAGGATCTGTGGTGGAGTGAGGCGGAGCGGTTCCAGGTTCTCCCGCTCAACAACCAACCCGGGCTCTTCGGCGACCCTCGCTATCGCCGCGACCGTTACGAATTCCTCGGTCAGGCCGGCCCCCTGGCAGAAGCGCTGGCGCCGAACCTCAAGAACCGGTCGTTCGTCATCGCCGCTGATCTCGTCGCCGATTGCGGGCGGGTTGCCGACCGGCGTGATCGTCGCTCACGGCAGCCACGCCGGCGGGTACGTGCTGTTCGTCGACGATGGCCGCCTGCACTTCACTTACAACTACGTGGCCAGCCAGATCACGACCATCACCGCCGAGGTACCCCTGCCCTCCGACCCGCTCACCGTGCGCGCGGTGTTCACGCGGACCGGTGCCGGAGGCGACCTCGAGCTGTACTACGGCGACGTGCCGGTCGGCCGAGGTCAGATCCCCAGGACAACCCCCCTCACCTACGGCACCCCCGGATTTGCTGTCGGTTTTCAGCCGGCCGGGCCGATCCACCCTGCCCTGGGCGGACGGGCCGAGCTCCCCCGACCGTGCTCCGGCGCGTGGTCATGGAGACCTCCGGCCGAGATCCGATTCGCGACGCGCTCACCGAGTCACGGGTCGACCTGGCCACGCAATAGCGACCTCCAGCGCCACCGGCCGATCACGCGCCGCCTGGTCCTCGCCGGAGGCACGTCCTCGTGATCGTCGCATTCGCTGCGCAGGCGAGGACCCTGGTCACCAGTGGCTGTTCCTCCTGATCAATTCGAGACCGGAGGCCTTGGCCGTGGGCTTGCGCGCCGCGCGCGCCGTGAGCAACGCCTCCGCCAAAGGGACGTCGCCTGACCTCGCTGCCGCCGCGATGAGGGTGAGGTCGATCACGTCCCGCTGCGCATGGCTGCCGCCCACGACGTGTGACATCGGCTCAACGTCGATGAGCCGGTGCAGCGCGCGCCGGGTGTCACCGCCGGCGAAGGCCGCGAAACCTTCGAGGAGTTGGAGACCAGCTGCTTCGATGGCGCGGCGATTGGTCCCGTCGCTCGCGTTCCGGTTGAGCACGATGAGTCGCTCGCAGAGGTCCGGAGCGCCAGCCAGTCCTGCGATCATCACGGCGTGCCAGTCATTGAACACGGAGACGGGGTCATCCATCTGCCCCTCGACATCCTCGAGCAGCGCTCTGGCACGATCGTCGGTGTCGACCCCGAAGAGGTGCAGACGCCAGAGCAACGACGCCGCGTCGTCCACGTCGAGCCACTCGCTCGACCGGCTGGCGCGGATCGGGGCCGTCGTAAAGGGCCACTGCTTCGCCGACTTCTTGAAGCTCAAGGTGGTAGAGCGCGCGATGCCACCAGTTGTGGGTGGCGAAGTAGCTGGAGGACCAGGCGTCGACGGTGCTGCCCAAGAACGCGAGGCCGAGACGCTGCGCTCCCTGCATCTCGAAGATATGGGCCTGCGCGTGCACAGCCCACACGTCGCGGGGGTTCTCTTCGAGGGCCTTTCCCGCTTGCTCCTCGGCTGCCTCGTACTGGCCGTTCTCTTCGAGTCCGAACGCGTACATGCCACACACGTAGCCGTAGCCTGGACGATCCGATGGCCAAGCCCCCGCGACTCGCTCGACGACGTCCCGCAGATCCTGCTGGCTCCCGATGAGGAAATAGAGGTCTTGGGCGACTTTGAGCGCCAGGAGGTCGCGGGACTCATGGAGCAGGGCCCGCTCGAGGAAGCTGACCGCTCGGCCCCATTCGCCGTCCGCCCACGACTGGACGGCGAGCACATGCAGCAACTCACGCTCGCCCGATTCAAGGCCCCACGGATCGAGATCGCCCACGAGGGCCCTCGCCCTCTGGCGTCCCGATACCGAACCCGCGTACAGGGCGAGGTATCCCCGCAAGACTCGGGCGAGGACGAGCTCCGGATCGCGCGCCGCCGCCTCGTTGGCGAGGGCCATCGGGTCGCCGCTGAGTGACACCAGCTGTTCGACCGCTTCGTCCAAGAGGTCGACGGACTGCCGGCCCCCAGCGAAAACCGGGCTTCCCCAGCGGTCGTTGAATGCATGCGCCATTGCGCCTCCTCGTCAAATTGCATTAATCCTATGGGATTCGTTCCTTCTCGAAGGACCTCCGTCCGGTGCTCGCTGGCGGAGCCTCTCGGCATCTGCCGTTGGCTGACCCTTCCGGTGGACGAGCTCCCTTCTTGCCATACTCTCGTGAGCATGCGTTGGCCTGAAGGCTTCCTCTGGGGCACGGGCGCCTCGTCGACGCAGTGTGAGGGTGCTGCTCCCGCATCGGACTGGTGGGATTGGGAACGGGCCGGTCACGCACCGTTGTCCGGCGACGGGAACGGGTTCGCGACACGGTACCCCGAGGACTTCGGCCTGCTGGCCTCTCTCGGCCTCACGCATCACCGCTTGTCCGTCGAGTGGGCCCGTCTCGAGCCGGAACAGGGCGACCATGACGAGGAGGCCATCCGCCACTACCGCGACGTGCTGACCGCGGCGCACGACGCCGGCATTGTGCCGTGGGTGTCGCTCCATCACTTCACCCTGCCCCGGTGGTTCCTTGCCTCCGGGGGATTCCTGGTCGAGGAGAATCGGACAGAGGTATGGCGGCGACACGTCGACTTCGTGGCCGAGACGTTCGGTGACCTCGTCGGCGGCTGGCAACCGATCAACGAGACCAACTACTACGCCCGGGCTGCCTATGGCGGACGCGGCTGGCCGCCGGGCCACACCGACCAGGCGGAGGTCGCCTTCGTCAACGAGGCCATGCACTTGGCCTTCGCCGAGGCCTCGGTCCGGCTGAGGCAGACCGGCGTTGCCGTGGCGTCCATTTTCGGCCTGTCACCGATCGTTCTCCACGATGACGATCCCACCACCGTCGACCTGGCCCGATCGCTCGACGCCTATTACTGGCAGCCCTGGATCGGCCTGTTCCGTGACGGGGTGCTTGCAGTCCCCCACCGCGAGCCGATCGAGCGGCCGGACCTGGTCGGCTCGGTCGACATCGTCGGCTTCTCCTACTACGCCGCCATGGGTGTCCAGGGGGGCAACCTGGCCCTCCACCCGCCTGATGCACCCACGTCCCCCCTCGGCTACGGGATTTGGGCCGAGGGGGTCGGCCTGGTCCTGGACCGGCTGCACGACGAGCTGCCGGGGGTGCCCCTCCTGGTGGCCGAATACGGGATCGGCACCGACGACGACGACGTCCGGGCCGACTATCTCCGACGCGGCCTGACCGTGATACACGCGGCGATCGACCGCGGCGTAGACGTGCGGGGCGTCTTCCACTGGACAGCAGTCGACAACTACGAATGGCTCCACGGCTACGACGTCTCCTTCGGGATCATCGACCGCGATCGCACTGTGCGACCGAGCGCCCGTGTCCTCCAACAAGAGGCTCAGCCTTGAACGAGGACCGGCAGCTCGGCCCCTTCACCGCCCGCGGAGGTGCAGTGGTCGCGGCACGACCCGACGCCAGGTCCACCTGTCCGGTGAGCGAGCACGAGGTCCGGTGGGCGGCCTCGGACGTGTTCAATCCCGGCGGCGTCGTACGCGACGGGAAGATGCACCTCCTGCTCCGAGCCGAGGACGCGGTCGGTCGCTGTGGCGGGACGTCCCGCATCGGACTGGCGGCCCGCGGCCAGGTGGGCAACCTCTGCTTCGCCCAGACACTGGTGCTCTTCAATGGCGCTTGTCGCCTGTACTACCGCATGGCCGACTCGCGCATCGG
Organism: uncultured Acidimicrobiaceae bacterium; assembly: GCA_963744045.1. Lineage (GTDB taxonomy): Bacteria > Actinomycetota > Acidimicrobiia > Acidimicrobiales > RAAP-2 > Bog-473. Next base: position 177,704 of record CAVUSB010000001.1, on the reverse strand, counting down.
CTGCGCGGTTGCCCCCTGGTCAGCCGCTGAACGCACACCAGCGTCTGCGCTGGGGTCTCCCTACCCTGGAACGCCCGGTCCACGAACGTGGGCCTGGGAGACGTTCATTCGCTCGTCACGCTGACGCGGTCGGCGTAGAAAGCGACGTGGTCACGTATGGCCTCAACTGCACCGTACGGGTCGGGGTAGTACCAGACCGCGCCGGCCAAGGCATCACCCTCAACGGGGATGACGTCGTAGTAGGAGGCCTCACCCTTGTAAGGGCAATAGGTGTGCTCGTCGCTGCCTCTCAGCAGGTGCTGGTCCACGTCGGCGAGGGGGATGTACAACACGGGCGGGTAGTTGGATTCGCGCAGCTCGAGAGCTCGATCGGTCTCGGCGATGATCGCTGCCCCGCTGCGGACGCTGACGTGGCCCGCCTTGAGCTGAATGGTGATGGGGTGGTCAGGGCCGGGTTCGAGTCGGGGACGGGTGTCGGTCATTGGGTCTCCTTCATTGCTGATGATGAACTGCCTGAGCTCAGGCTTGCGGAAACGTCGGCGATACGGGCTCAATCGGCGAGGCCCCAGGGGCCCGTGCCCGAGAGGTGGCGGGGCGAGATGCGAGTCACGAACCCCGCCGGCCAATCGTCTCCGGGTGGGGGAAAATTGCCGTGAGTGATGCGCCGGAGTACCGGCACCGCCCCGCCCTCCTCGACACGGGCAATCCCCTTTATCACCACGTAGGGACTGAATCCCTCGAACGGCACGTCGGATTCGACGGAGAGCGTCACCCGAGGATCGCGCCGGATGTTGCGTAGTTTCACGTGATCGGCAAGATGGCCGGCGACGATATCGTCCCCGTCCCAACCGACGTAGACACAGGTCACCTGAGGGGTGCCGTCCGGGTTGATCGTGGCCAGATGCACGAGTCGACCCGAGGCCACCGCCCCCCGAGTCGTCTCGTCGAGTCGGATGGGGTCGTCGGCCATCTGTCTCCTCCATGGGTCGTTCCAGCGGAGGTTACCGGGCGTTGCTTGCCATCGGACCGTCTCCGGGGACATCGCCGCAACTGAATTCCGGAACACACTCGGTCAGTCGGAAGGCGATCCCGTCCGTCCTGCTCGAACGAATCTGCGTCCCGGGCCGCGCGGACGCAGACACAGGGTGACCCGACTGCCTCGGCGCGGGCCGTGTTGAAGATCGTTGACGCCGAGCATCCGCCGCTTCGGGTCTTCTTCGGCGACGGGCCGCTTCAACTGGCGATCGAGGACTACGAGCAGAGGCTCGCAACCTGGTGGGATTGGGAGCAGGTCTCTATCGAAGCCCAAGGTTGACCAGCAACTCTGTGCGCCGCGTCAGTCATGGTGACTGCGACGCTGACGATCAAGGCCTTTCACGATCGCCCGAAACACCCGATCGACGTCCTGATTGCCGTTGACATCGAGCACCAATCCGCGCTCTCGATAGAACCCCAAGAGTGGCGCGGTAGCGGCGGCGAACACCTCGAGCCTGTGCGTCACGACGTTCTCTGCATCGTCAATCCGTCCCTCTTGGACTCCTCGGGCGAGCAATCTCCTCGTGAGTTCCTCGAGAGGGACATCTAGATGCACGACGGCCTGCAGCGCGATGGACGGATTCTCTCTTGCGACTCGATACGCGGCTTGGGCCTGGCGGAGATTTCGAGGAAAACCGTCGAGCACGTAGCCGCCATTCTGTGCGGCCTCGATGAGCTGGTTCAGCGAGGACTCGAAATATCAGATCGTCCGGTACCAGATCGCCTCGCCGAACGTACGCGACGGCCTCTCTTCCTATCTCCGAATCTGCTGCGATCTCCCGACGCAGCAGCTCTCCGCTCGAAAGGTTGGCAATGCCGTAATGGTCTGCGAGCTTGGTCGCCTGGGTGCCCTTGCCGGCGCCGGGTGGGGCAACTAACAACACACGCATACGGTTGAACCTACATCGCAGACAAGTTCGCCCGAATCGCAATGTTCCCGAATGGCGCCGGAGCACGAGCGCTTTCGGCGTCGATTCATTGCAGGTGCCAACGTGACGACGAGATCGGATGACACCCCACGTTGCGGGAGGCCATGCATGGTACAGCCGGAGCCTCGGAGCCGAACGCTACGGTAGGAGGACGTGTCCGACACCGATGACGTCGTCGAACAGATCCTCACCACCTATGCCGCCATCACGGTCGTCGGAGCAAGCGCGGCACCGGCGAAGGCCGCCCACTCCGTTCCGGCCCACATGCAGCGACATGGCTGGCGGATTATTCCTGTCAATCCCTACGCCACCCAGATCCTCGGCGAACAGGTGTATCGCGGTCTGGCGGACATCCCCGAACAAGTCGGGTTGGTGGACGTATTCCGGCCCTCACCCCAGGCAGCCGACATCGCCCGCCAAGCGGTCGCTGTCGGCGCGACAGCCGTCTGGCTCCAACTCGGCATCACCTCAAACGAGGCACGCGCCATCAGTGAGGACGCCGGATTGCTCTACGTCGAGGACCGTTGCCTTATCATTGAGCGACGACGGCTGGGCCTCGACGCACCAGGAATGCTCTGATCCTATGGCGGGTCTGGCGACATGACAGGGGCAATTGCCCTCACCGGCGAGGAAGGCACACTTCCAATCGTTCAATGCGGCGATCCCATCCTCCGCCGCGCTGCCGAGCCGGTCGAACCCTCAGCGCTGCACACGCCCCGACTGCGCCAGCTCATCGCCCAAATGCGAACAACCATGGAGCTGGCGCCCGGCGTCGGCCTCGCCGGGCCGCAGGTCGGCGTCTCCCTTCAGCTCGCGGTGCTTCAGGACGGACCCGCACAATGGGCGCACCTGAGCGACGAGGAGCGGGGCGTCCGAGAGCGCACTGAGCTTCCATTCACCGTACTCGTGAACCCCACCATGTGGCCGATCGAGGACGACGACTGGATCAGCTTTTACGAAGGGTGCCTCAGCGTCCCCGGTCTCACCGGAGTGGTCGCTCGTCACCATGCAGTGCGCGTCGAAGCACTGGACCAAGACGGCCAGCCCGTCGACCGAGTGTTCTCCGGGTGGGCGGCGCGCATCGTCCAACACGAAGTGGACCACCTGCGGGGTCGTCTCTACCTGGACCACGTCGAGACCCGGTCGCTGTCCACCCTCGACAACTACGCCACCCGATGGGCCGCACGACCGACCCGCGAGGCAGCAGACTCCCTCGGGTTCGCGCTTGATCAACCCAGGTGACAGCCCAGCGCCCGAGGATCTGGCGGGGTCGCTCCTGAGAGCGTCGAGTGGGGACGCTCAGCCTTCAGTGTCACACGTCGGATCAACCCGGGGTGTCCATGTCGCCGCGGGAGATCGGATGCGCCTCGGTGACTTCGCCGCACTGAGAGGCGCAGGCAAGGTGCTCTTCGGTCGTCAGGTGCTGACCGGGAAGGAAGACCACCTTGTACTCGACGAGGGCTCGACGGATTGCGTCCAAGGTCCCCGGGTCGAGTGGCTCGCGCCGGTTCACCCCATGGATTCAGGCCCCGTCCCGCGTAGTCAGGACATGCGTGAGAGGCCCGAGCGGCGGCCGATCTTGGCCTCGAGCGCCGGACGCGACAGCGACCTTCCCCCTGAAGACCCAGAGACAGTGATGGGGTGCGCGCACCCGCCCCGTGCGGTGGCGCCAATGCGCAGACGCCGTCGCGCAACCGCCTCCGAGCAGTCGTCGGGTGACGGCGCGTGGGCCCGGGAAGCGTCCTCACCTCGGATGAGTGGGCTGCGGCTGAGGAGAACGACGCTGCCCACCAAGAGGGCCAACGCCACCAGCTCTCCGGCAAGGGCGATCGGCTCGAGGGCCAGCCTCTCCCCGAAGAGCACGACGCCGAGCACGCTGGCGACGAGGGGGTCGACGATTGTCAGTCCCGGTTGTGACGCGGCGAGAGATCCCGCCTGGAAGGCGTGGGAGGCCAGGAACATGGAAGCTGCACCCGCGCACAAAAGGACGTAGGGGGACCAGTTCGCAAAGACGGCAGCGGGTCCTTGCGCAAAGTGCGTGCTGAGCTCTTTGATCACCGCCGCCACGAAACCGAACCCGGTGGCGGCCGCGATGCCGAGCAGCGCCGCCTTCCGGTTCGCGCTGGAGCCGTTCGGTGCACGCGACACTGACGCCAGAGCCAAGACAGCGGCAAGCGCGAAGGTGGAAATGCCCGCCAGCGCCCACATGGAGCCCGAGGCATGCTCGTGCCCACCGACCGGCCTTGCCAGGGCAAGAAAGGTCCCCAGAGCTGTCGCCATGCCGAGAGCCGCGAGCCAATCACGAACATGGACCCGGTGGCGATGGCGCAGGGCGATGAGGGCAAAGACGATGAGCAGCTCAGTTGCGATGATCGGCTGCACAAGGCTCAGGCTCCCGACCCGCAGAGCAGCCACTTGAAAGGCAAAGCCGAGGATCATGCTGGCGATACCCAGGAACCACACGGGGCGATGAAGCAGGTAGTGGACGAGGTGAAGCCCGAGCCCGTCCTCTCCGGGCGCCGGCGCCGCGGCACGACGCTGGGCGACCGAGGCCAGCGCCGTGAACACGCTCGCCGTGAGGGCGAGCGCCACCACCTCAGGCCTCATGACGGCTCCGATGAACGGATCGCGTCGAGCAAGGCGGGGGCATCGCCGCGGGAGCGGATTTCACACCCGGGTCAACACGCTGCGCCCGTGATCGATTCCTCCTTCTCGCCTCCGAGCGTCCCAGGGACGCAGCGATCAGGCCTCTCAACTGGTCAAACTGCCTGGCACCGACGTCAGAGTCGGAGCGCCCAGGCAGCAGAATTGGCTGTCACGGGATCTCCCGATATCGGATCGCCTCCTGGGGGATGTCACTCGGCTGTGGGAGAACAACGCCCGGACGCTCTGTGCGTTCCATCGGCGAAGGTGCGATGCCGTCGGTCGGGGGACAACTTTCTCGAAGGCTCTTCCATTCTTCTGCCGCAAGCGATTAACTGAGGGCAGGGTCATCAGGACCACACGTAGTACCCAGAGCTGTGCCGGCAAGAGAGGGAGTCCCCGATCACCGCAACATCGGCTTGAGCCCGTCGTCTGGGGCACAAGTCCCGACCACCGGAGGTGGCAGTTGGCTGAACCCACAGGGCCCGGAGGGGAAATCGTACTGGCCCACTTCATCGTGTCGGATGACGTCGAGCGTTCGCGGCGCTTCTACACCGAGGTGCTGGGAGGCAAGGTGGTCTTCTCGGGAGACGTCACCTACGTCGCACTCGCCAACAGCTTCATCATCATAAATGTGGGCGGGGGCCCGACCGACGACAAGCCGTCCGTGACCCTGGAGACGCCAACGGACCCGGACCGGGTCAGCAGCTTCCTCAACATCCGGGTGAAAGACATTGCAGCCGTGTACGCGGAATGGAGCGCCCGCGGTGCGCAATTCCTGACTCCGCCGAAGCACCACCAGTACGAGATTCGCTGTTATATCCGCGATCCCGACGGTTACCTCATTGAGGTCGGCCAAACCACCGATCCGGAGGGTGACTGGTCGTTCTGGTTGCCTTCTCCCGCGGCATCATGAGGATTGGAGGGCCATCGTCCCGTGCGTTCTGATATCAAACCTGGCGCCGTCTTCCCCGATTACTCGCTGCCGGACCACACCAACACGGTACGCAAGCTGAGTGAGATCCAGGGCGACGACCCGCTGGTCCTCACACTGGCCCGGGGCAACTACTGCCCCAAGGAGCACCAACAGCACTTGGAGCTCGCTGCGAACTATCCGAAAATCGCTGTCTCCTACACCCAGGTCGCAACGATCTCGACCGACGACCATCACGCGTCACAGGAGTTCCGCGGTGCAGTCGGTGCCCAATGGCCCTTCCTCTCCGACCCTGGTCGCATCGTTCAAAAGGACCTCGACATTCAGGAATACACCGACCCCGAGCACGATCCGATGATCCCCCACACAGTGGTGCTCAAGCCGGGACTGGTGGTGCACCGCATCTACAACGGCTACTGGTTCTGGGGGCGCCCGTCGTTCTACGACCTCTGGTCGGACTTGTGCACAGTGTCGAGCGAGATCCGTCCCGACTGGGACCTGAGCAAGCCGGGCCTGCGCGAAGCGTGGGAAGCAGGCGACTACTCGAACTTTCACGGATGGAACAAGCAGGTCCCCAAGTCGGCTCCCTCGTCGTATCAGTCGTAGCTGCACGCGAATCGGTCTCTGACGGTTACACGTTGGCTGGGTGCGAACGCCACGAGCCGGAGCGAAAGCGAGGAGGTAGCGGTGCGAACACCGGTCTGCGAGCTGCTCGGGATTGAACAACCGATCGTCCTGGCCGCCATGGTCGCAGTGCCCGAGCTGGCCGCGGCGGTCTCGAATGCCGGCGGGCTCGGGATGGTGACGCTGACGTGGTCCACTCCCGCCGGCGACGTGGTGCGCGAGACAGCGGCACTCACCGATCGTCCGTTCTGCGGCAACCTGGTTCTCACCTCCGATCAGCACCATCGCCTCGATGCGGCCCTCGAAGCCGGACTGCGGGTCGTGTCGTTCTTCTTGGGAGATCCCGCTGGCTACGTCGAACAGGTCCATGACGCCAACGGAATCGTTCTGTGTACCGTCGGAAGCGCCGAAGAGGGGCGGCGGGCAGTCGCCAGCGGCGTCGATGTCGTCGTGGCGCAAGGCTGGGAGGCTGGGGGTCATGTCGGGAGTCAGATTGCGACACTCCCCCTGGTGCCCGCCGTGGTGGACGCGGTGTCACCGGTGCCAGTGATCGCCGCCGGCGGGATCGGGGACGCTCGTGGCGTGGCCGCCGTGCTCGCCCTGGGCGCGCAGGCGGCATGGGTGGGGACACGGTTTCTCCTGGCTCAGGAGATGCCCATCCACGACGAGTACCGCAGTCGCCTGCTCCACGCGGTCGAGACCGATGCGCAGTGGTACCCCGACCTCTATGACGTTGGATGGCCGGATTCACCCCACCGCGCTCTGCGCAACTCGACGGCCGAGATGTGGGAGGCGGCGGGCCGGCCGCCTCTGGAACGTCGACCCGGATTTGGAGATGTCATCGCGCACTTTGCCTCGGGCGAAGCGATCGTTCGTTACGAGCCGGCGCCGCCGATGGTGGGGACCACCGGTGACATCGAGGCGCTTTCTCAGTGGGCAGGTCAGAGCGTGGCTCTCGCCGGGCAGTCCCAACCGGCCGCAGACATCGTGGCCGAACTGGTCTCTCGACTGTGACCAAAGCTGGGGCTCCTCTGTCCGATGACCGGCAGGTCGGGCCATTGGAGGAAACCCATCGTCCCCCCGATCAACCTCCGCATCGACACACGGCGTCGCTCTCCGTTGTCGATGAGCCCGAGAACGGAGGCAACAATCGATGGAGGGCGGCCGCTCGGGTATAACAGGGAGCTTCCCAGGGTGCCCCGCCCGACGGAGGACTTGGAGCACGGAATGTACTTTCAAGGTGTCGTGATGAACGTGGCTGATCTCAACCGATCGATCGACTTCTATCGTGAGGTGCTCGGCTTCGGGGTTCTGTCCCAAGAGGAGCAATTGGCGGCGGTGAGCGCTCCGGGAAGCGACCATCCTCAAGTCATTGTGCTGCGGGCGTTTGGGAGCAGCCCTATCGGAGGAGCTCGCCACGTCGGCCTGCGCGCCTTCATATTGGAGGCCGAGTCGATCGATCAACTTGAGCGGATAGCGAGCGAGTTGGAGTCTCGGAGACTCCTCGTGAGTCGACGCGATCACAGCGAGTGGATCGCAGTGGTGGCTCGCGACCCCGATGGGGTTGCCGTCGTCGTGGCCGCGGACCCCGGTGGGGAGCGACTTACCGACAACGGGTGGGAGACACTCGATGATTTTCTCTACGGAATCGGCGAGTAGGCCGACTCGGGGAGATCCATCTGTCGTTCCTGCGCCGGCCACCTCACGAGAGCAAGTCGGCGACTGCGACCTCGGCCTCAGGAGCGACGGGGAGAACGGGGGCCAATCGGGGGATCGTCGACAGCTGTCCGTCGGCCTCATAGCGGCTGATCACACGTGGGTCGATGTAAGAACGACGAGTCACCGTTGGAGTGTCTCCCAACGACTCGGCCACAGCGCCGACGCCGGCCACGACCGCGCGTTTGCGGGCTCGGGCAGTCGGCGCCGGACCCGAGTCAGCGAGAACCAGCGCCATGAGTACGGTTGCATTCCAGGTGCGGAATTCCTTTGCGGTGAAGTGCCCGCCAGACCGGACCGCGATATACGTGCTCACTTCGTGGGAACGCAGAGGTCGCCACTCGCCGCGGGACTCTAGGCAGAACAGCGTCTCGTTGCCGGTGGTGCTCTCCATCAGGTCATGGACGACATGGACGACCGCGTTATCCTTGATGCTGATTGTTCGTCGCTTGCCTTCCTTGGCGATGTAGTCGAAGGTGACGCTGTCGCGTGCGAGCGTGACATTTCGCTTTTGTATGGTGGTGGCGCCATAGTGATGATCTAACTCGGCGTACTTTTCACCGCCGATGCGGAAAAGGCCCAGGTCGATGAGCCGCACAGCGGCAGCGGCCACCCGATCACGATCGAGATGCGGGCGACGCAAGTCCTTCGCGGTGGCCGTTCGCAGGTCCGGAAGCGCGTGCGCAAATCCGACCATGTGCGTGAACTTCTGAACCTCACGCTGCTCTCGCCACACCGGGTGGTAGCGGTACTGGGTCCGGCCCCGGCTGTCGACGCCAGTGGCCTGGATGTGGCCCAGGGGGTCGGGCGAGATCCAGACGTCCTTCCAGGCCGGCGGGACGCTGAGTGCACCGATACGCTCGAGCGTTGCGAGGTCCGTGACCGGCGTGCCCGAGGAATCGATGTAGTCAAAGCCTTCGGTCCCCCGTGCTCTGGCAATCCCGGGACCGTGCGGATCACTGCGCGTGAGACCCGGGACCGCAGCCGCGTGCGCTGATCTACTCACGCTCGGAGACGTTGCGTTGTGCCCGGTCATTCACCTATTTTTCGCCTACGTGGTCCGTCAGTGCCATCCGAGCTCCGGAGCCACGTAGTCGAGAAGGTCTCCGAGCAGGTGCGCGTTGTAGTCAACGCCGAGCTGGCTCGGGATGGTGAGCAGCAAGGTGTCAGCGGCCTGAATGGCCTCGTCCTGGGCAAGCTCCTTCACGAGGACGTCCGGCTCAGCGGCGTACGAGCGCCCGAAGATCGCCCGGGTGTTCTCGTCGATCATGCCGATCTGATCTCTCGAATTGCGATCACCCCCGAAGTAGGCACGATCGACATCGGTGGTGAGCGCGAAGATGCTGCGGCTCACTGACACCCGGGGCTGGCGTCGGTGTCCGGCCTCTGCCCAAGCATCGCGGAAGGCCTCGATCTGCTTGCGCTGCTGAACGTGGAGGGGCTCACCGGTCTCGTCGTCCTTCAGTGTCGAGCTCTGGAGGTTCATGCCGAGCGTGGCAGCCCACACACTCGTCGCGGTCGAGCCCGATCCCCACCAGACGCGCTCGCGTAGGCCCACGGAGTGCGGCTCCAGCCGCAGGAGCCCTGGCGGGTTCGGGAACATCGGCCTCGGGCTCGGCTCGGCGAAGCCTTCGCCTTCGATCACCTTGAGAAACACCTCGGTATGCCGGCGGGCCATATCTGCGTCGGTCTCGCCCTCTTCAGGGGCAAAGCCGAAGTACCGCCAACCCTCGATCACCTGTTCGGGAGAGCCGCGGCTGATGCCGAGCTGGAGCCGCCCGTCAGAGATCAGATCGGCTGCACCCGCGTCCTCGGCCATGTACATCGGGTTCTCGTAGCGCATGTCGATGACCCCGGTGCCTATCTCGATCCTCGAGGTCTTCGCTCCGATGGCGGCGAGCAGCGGGAACGGACTGGCTGCTTGGCGGGCAAAGTGGTGGACGCGGAAGTACGCACCGTCTACCCCGAGCTCTTCGGCGGCGACAGCGAGGTCGATGGACTGGTGGAGAAAATCGCGGGCGGAGCGAGCCTGGGAGCCTGGGGTTTCGGACCAGTGGCCGAATGAGAGAAAACCGATCTTCTTCACCCGAAGGAGCGTAGACGTGCCCGAAGAAGCTGCCTCCGGCGAATGACGGGTTTCACCCATGAGCACAGGGGGCCGACAGGGAGATCGCAGGCCGCTATCGGGTCAGTCACACGGGTTTGGGAGTTCACGCCAGCTGCGAATGCCCCGTTTGCCCGCCGCATCGGTGGGGGCGACCGTACGAGCGGGTCCAAGCTGTCTACTCTCTCGGTAGTCAGCCGCCGTGTGAAAGAGCGAGAGTGATGGCGAGATTTGGACGGTTGAGGTTGCTGGCGATGGCCATCTGCATCGCAGCCGGTTGGTGTGTCGCGGGGATGCCGAGCTCGGCCGGAGCCGAGACGATGCCGCCGATAGAGGCGGCATTCAGCGCTCCGGGGCCGTACGCCACGACGACCGGAACGGTGACGGAGGGATCGACGCAGGTGTACGACCTCTACTACCCGAGCAACTACAGCAGCCTGAAATTCAAGAGTCCCATCGTCACCTGGGGCAACGGGACGGGCGCCGCGTCGGACCAGTACTCGAGCCTGCTCCTCCAGTTCGCCTCGTACGGCTTTACTGTCATCGCCACCACGCTCCAAAACACCGGAAGCGGTCGGGAGATGGACGCAGCCGCCCACTACCTCGTGAAGATGAACGCAACGACAGGCAGTGTGTTCGACGGCCACCTCAACGTGCATCGGGCGGCCGCCGTCGGTCATTCCCAGGGTGCCACCGGTGCAGCGAGGGTCGCCATCATGGATCCGACGTTGATCTCTACCCTGATCACCTTCGGGCTCCCCGCACCGAGTCTGGCTGCCAAGAACCCCGACTGCCCGGTTGTCACGGACTGCGAAGAGAATATGGCGTCAGTCCATCAACCCACCTTCCTGGTCACCACGCGCGGCTCGGAGGACAGCTATATCGCTAGTCCCAAGGTCGAGCGGGCCTATTTCAACCAGGTCAAAGGGCGGGCTGCCCTGGGGATCATCAAGGACTCAGGGGGAGTCAAGGTCGACCACACTTCGATAGAGAACGCCGCCATCGGCGGGAATCCGGGTGAGGAGATCGCCTACGCCACCGCATGGCTGGAGTTCACCTTGCGGGGGAACCGGCAGGCGGCACGAGCCTTCACGGGTTCCCATCCCGAGCTGACCAGTAATCCCGACTGGACGGGAAGTCTGGTCAAGGCTTGACCAGGCCAGATGCAAGGACGATCTGGACCGAGGTCCGCGGGCGACTGCCTGTTCAGCGCCCACTGGCCGCGGCCTTACTGTGAGGCGAGAATGGCCGCCACCTCCGCCACGGGGTCGCGCACGACGGGGCCGGTAGCCGTCACTTCGGCCCGGACGATGGTGCCGTTGAAGGCGAAGGGCGCCTCATAGTCACCTCCCACCGCCGGCCCCCACTCGTAGCCGCACGTGAGTCCGATCATCACTTCGTTGAAGGCAACGGGAGTGAACCGCTTCAGCTCGCCCGTCCCAACCACCACACCGTCCTGCACAAGATAGGCCCGACCCCCGAGCGCCTCGTCCTTCTCGAAGCGAAACACCACCTCGTGACGGCCCGGACCCAGAGGAGCGCCGGCCCTCACCTCGTACAGCCGCTGGCCATGCAAGTTGTGCACGTAGCGCAGGGCGCCCTCGAACACGTGGAACGACCACCCGCCGAGGGCACACCCGAGAGCGAGCAAGGTGCCCTCTGACGCTTCGCCGTCGGGAACCTCGACGGTGATTGCAATGTCGTGAGAGCGGTTACGCGTGTCGACGGCTACCCACTCGGGCACGGGAGCCCCGCCCTGGAAGTAGCGGTAGGTCGCCTGCTGTCGGCGGTGGTCGTGCTTGTGTGCAATGACCTCGAGTACACGATTGTCGAGCGGGAGCACGTCGTTACGCCGCGCTTCCTCCCACCACAGGGCGACCAATCTCGTCGACCTTTCCGGGGACCTCGGCGGCGAGGTCACGCGACTCCGAGACGTCCTCGGTCACGTGATAGAGCTCCCATACGTCGTCTTGCCACGGCGCATTCGCTCGCAGACCGTCGTCGTAGATCGGACCGACGGGGTGGTATGTCACTGCCTTCCATCCGTCGTGATAGATCGCACGCGAGCCCAGCATCTCGAAGTGCTGCGTGTGGTGCCGCCCGGCCTGCTTCTCGCCACCGTCGCCGAGTGAGTAGGCGAAGCTCGTGCCATCGAGGTGCGACTGGGCGACGCCGTCCATCTCCGGCGGCGGGGCAATGCCGACGAGCTCCAACACGGTCGGCACGATGTCGATCGCATGCGCGTACTGCCGCCGGACGCCAGCGCTTTCGGCACTGCGTCGGCTGGTCGGAAGGCGAATGATGCAAGGGTCAGCGACGCCCCCCTCATGGACCTCACGCTTCCAACGCTTGAACGGCGTGTTCCCTGCCATGGTCCAACCCCAGGGATAATTGTTATGACTGCGCGGCCCGCCGATCTCATCAATGCGGTCGTACATCTCCCCCAGCGTGGCGCCCTCAAAATTCGACATACGGCCCTCGTTGATGGTTCCGTCCTTGCCACCTTCTGAGCTGGCCCCATTGTCCGAGACGATGATCACGACCGTGTCGTCCGCGTCGCCCAGGTCCTCGAGAAAAGCGAGCACCCGACCAAGCTGCTCATCGGTATAGGACAAGAAAGCAGCGAAGCACTCCATGAACCGTTCAGCCAGCTTGCGTTCACGCTCGTCGAGCGTCTCCCAGGCGGGGACCCACGGCGGGCGCGGCGTGAGCACCGTGCCCTCGGGCACGATCCCCATGGCGAGTTGGCGGGCGAACGTCTCTTCGCGCCAGGAGTCCCAGCCCTTGGCGAAACGGCCCTCGTAGTGCTCGATCCATTGGGCCGGCGCGTGGTGGGGCGAGTGGCAGGCGCCCGTCGCGAAGTACAGGAAGAAGGGCAGCTCGTCATCGACAGCACGCAGATCACCGAGGTATTCAATGGCCCGGTCGGCGAGATCCCCGCTGAGATGGTATCCGTCCTCGATTGCCTCAGGCGGGCGAACGGCATGGTTGTCGTGGTACAGCGCGGGCACGAATTGGTGGGTCTCGCCACCATGGAAGCCATACCAGCGGTCGAAGCCGCGGCCCAGAGGCCATGTGGACCGCGAGTTCGCCATGTTGGTCTCGCCCTCGGGGGTGAGGTGCCACTTCCCGACGGCATACGTCGCGTAGCCCGTATTTCGCAGCATCTCCGAGAGGAAGCCGTTCTCCCGGGGCGGCCTCCCCCAATAGCCGGGGTACCCGCTGGCCAGGTCGGCCACACGACCCATGCCGCTGCGATGATGGTTTCGCCCGGTCAACAAGCAGGCTCGCGTCGGCGAACACAGCGCAGTCGTGTGGAAGTTGGTCAGTCGCAGCCCCTCTGCCGCGACGGCGTCGATGAAAGGGGTCTCGATGTCCGATCCGTAGCAACCGAGCTGGGCGAAGCCGACGTCGTCGAGTACGACGAGGACCACGTTGGGCGCACCCTCTGGCGGAACCGGAAGAGGCGGCCACCACGGCTCTGAGTCACGCCAGTCGTCGCCGATTCTTCCCTGGAACTCCACTGGCGTCACGCGTCACGCTCCCAACCGGTCGACTCCCCAAGAGCTTGTCACTGTGGTCGGGCGCGCTTCGAACATTGTGGCTCCACCAGCCACCACGAAAGAATCGCTCGCCAGTGTCACCCGGCCACTGCGTCCACCAGCATGCCGAGCTTGCAGTGCCACAATTCGGCTTCGAGCCAGGGTCAGGGGTCGACCCCGAGGGCGTCAACCAACCGCCCAATTCGTTGGGCCAGGTCAGCTCGCGGATCGGAGCAAGGCAGGCGCTCGGCCCTCACGGTTCCCGGCCTCGCTGACCGAGTCCGCCCTGCAGTCCGGTCCGGCTCAGGGCTAGGCCACCCGACAATCGCCGTTCCGTCAGGGCCAGGGGCCGAGGATGTCGCAGGCATGGCGGACTGATCCCGAGATCACCGTTTCAGGTTGGGCGCTCCTCACTCTGGAAAGCGAACATATGTTCGGCTACCTTGGCCGATGTGGAACTGCCACCGAGTGGGGAGGCGACCATCCTCCATGCAGACCTTGATGCCTTCTACGCCTCCGTCGAGCAACTACTGGATCCCTCCCTACGAAACCGGCCCATCGCAGTTGGCGGCAGTGTGGTCTTGGCCGCATCGTATGAAGCCAGGAGCTATGGCGTCCGTGGTGGCATGCCCGGGTGGCAGGCTCGCCAGCTTTGTGGAGATCTCCTCTTCGTCGGTGGCCACTTCGAGCGCTACCAACAGTTCGGCGATGCCGTGGTGTCCGTCTTCTCTGACTTCACTCCTCGAGTCGAGCGGATCTCGATCGACGAGGCCTTCCTTGATGTGGCGGGGGCCGTCCGTCTTTTCGGACCGCCGAACGAGGTCGCGGCCGCCATCCGCCGACGCGTCCGTCACGAAATCGGGTTGCCTCTGTCGATTGGCGTGGCCCGCACGAAGCATCTGGCCAAGGTCGCATCACAGGTAGCCAAACCCGACGGCCTCGTAACGGTTGCACCCGAGGATGAGTGCGACTTTCTCGACCCCCTCCCGATCGGGCTGCTCTGGGGCGTTGGACCGACGACCGAAAGTCGCCTCCACAGCGCTGGGATCTACACCATCGGACAACTGGCCAAGGTCGGCAGTCCGATTCTGGGAGGACTGCTGGGTCAGGGCGCCGGGACGAAACTTGCCGCCCTCTCAGTCAACGTCGACTCACGAGCAGTCGAGACGCGGGGTGGTGCGAAGTCCATGGGCGCTCAGGCCGCCCTCGGGCGGCGCGAGGCCACTCCAGAACTCATCCGGGAGACACTCGCCTATCTGATCGACCGAGTTGCTGGCCGCTTGCGGAAAGCCAATCTGGCAGGTCGAAGAATCACCGTGCGGGTCCGCTTCCCTCAGATGCGAACGGCGACGCGCTCGGTCACATTGTCAGTTGCGATATCGACCACCTTGACGCTGACCGAAGTGGCCGAAAAGTTGGCCTACTCGGCAATCCTTGAGAACGAACGAGAACGTCACATCACGCTCCTCGCCGTTTCTGTCTCTTCCCTGAGCCCGGAGCATGCCCTTCAACTCGAACTCCCACTCCATCCTTCCGACGCGCATCGAAATGCGGGACGCCACATCGAAGCTGTCGTTGAAGCTTCCCGATGGGGAGTAGATCGCTCGGTCGATGCAATCCGGGAAAAGTTCGGCCGAAGCGCCATTGGCTACGCCGCAGTTGCCCTCTCGGGTGACGAGCGGGTTCCCGAGGCGTTCCGCCAACTGGCGGAGCGAGTGCCAGGCGGTTGGCAGACAACAGAGTGAGGTCCCAAAACCCGGTCGTGTGGTGGCCCGGACCTCGTGTCAAGAGGAGCGCAGAGCCGCTCGTTCGCTCAGCGGTTCGAGATCCCACGCCCGGGCGTAGTCGGTGACGTTCATCGGGAGGCTGAACCACGCAGCCAGAAGGTCGTCGCGCAGCGTGCAGTGGTTCACTGTTTCGTATCGGTAAGTCACACCATTCCGCTCGATCAGGTGGGTGAGAACCACGACTCCCTCGTGCTCGGTGACGAAGATGAAACAGACCGACGATTGGAATGCACCGCCTGCGAGATTCCGCTTCGCCTGGTGCCACTGCGGAATCTGAGCACTTGGGACGAGCGTGGCGAGTCCCCCCGAGCCGCGCACGTTGAGTACCAGGTCGTCAGTACAACCGGCCATGAACGCATCGTCGTGGCCTCGAACGAACAAACCAAACAACTGATCGAGACGCGCAAAGCGTTGGTCCTCGCGCACCGGCATCTCAGTCTCACTCCTCCTCGTCGCTCGGGTCGCTGGCCGCAATTGCCTGCGGGTCTCCCGCCGTAAAACATGACTTAGACGATCCGATTTGTCAAGAAAGCTGGGCGGGCCCAAAAGGATGACGGCCCACCCATCGTCGAAAACGGCGACGCGGAGTCCATCGGCTGATATGGGCGTCGTGCAAACTTGACGCATGGAGATCGAGCGTCGGCTTGAGGATCTGAGGCTCACCCTGCCCGCGGCAGCGAGCCTCCCAGCCGGCGTGGAGATCCCCTTCGCTTGGGTCCGCGTCCGAGGCGATCGGGCCTTCATCGCCGGCCACGGCGCCCTCAACGCCGACGGGTCGCCGGCCGGCCCCTTCGGCAAGGTCCCGACTGAAGTGAGTCTCGACGACGCCAAGCGCTCGGCGGAGCTCGCCGCCCTCGCCGTCCTGTCCAGCATTCGGGCCGCACTCGGCGATCTCGACAGGGTCTCCGCCTGGCTCACGGTGAACGGCCACGTCAACGCCGAGCCCGGTTGTCCCCATACCACCGCAGTCATCAACCCAGTTTCCGAGCTCCTTCTCCGTCTTTACGGGGCAGACATTGGAGCCCACGCCCGCACCGCTATCGGCGCCGCCGCCCTGCCGCTCAACCTTCCCGTCGTCATTTCCGCCGAGATCGAGATCGCGTTGCCCTGACGCTCTCGTTCGTTTACTCCTACGTGTCACGCGAGCAGTGCGAAGGCCTGCTCTCGCCGATGGCAGATCGCGCTCAGGGTGAGGCTGAGAGCGGGACTTGTAGATCTGGCACTTCCCGGGGACTTCGTCCACCATCGGAGCCCTCGTCATGGAGGCGGTTCAAGGTTCGATGTCGAAGGCCTCGTAGTACGGGGCAAACCGCTCGCGGATCTGAGCGGGCGTGAGTCCGAAGTCGGACAGCTCGTAGGTGTGGCTCCCGTGCGCGCCAGGTTCGTGCGAATTGGCCCAGGCCTCCACCGTGGCGCGGGAGTGCTCGCGGAACGGAAACCCGACCCTTTCCAGAGCTCCCGCCAGTGTTTCCATCGGATTGGTCTGCAGATCACCGAACGAGACGTCGGCGAACCGATCGTCGCCTATTCGCTGCCGAAACTCCATCGCCCGCTCGACGGCAATCCACCAGCGGTTCAGCTGCTCAGCGCCCAGTTCGACAGCGTCGTCACGATCGCTGCTCCAGCTGCGGGTGTAGTGGATAAGGCTGCACACCGACCCGATGACCTTGGTCGGGTCACGGTGGCTCCAAAGGAACCGTGCGTTCGGATAGGCCTCCACCAATGCATCGAGCGCCAACATATGAACCGGGGTCTTGAGGTGCCAGAGGTGGGGCGGGCAGCGCCACTGGAGCAGGCGGAGCACTCTCCGGTGATAGCGGTAGGTCTCCCGCATGTCCGCATGGACGACCCAGTCCATGTATGAAGGAACCCGAGCGAACCCGTCGAAGTGGGCGGTCCGGAAGCTCATGCCCATGAGGTCCTGACATTCGGTCGCTGTGGTCGCCTCAGTATGGTGCATTGTCTGCATGAGCGGAAAGGCCTCGTCCATCATGGCGATGCCCTGTTCGGTCGCGGCGATTCGAGGGTCCGTGTGTTCGGTCGCCGTCTCCGGAGGGGGCACCGGGGCCGCCGACTCCCACGTCCGCAACGACCGGAACTGGGGATCGGCAGCCACCAATTGGCTGAGCGCGGTGGTGCCGGTGCGGGGCAGCCCGATGACGAACAGCGGTCCTTCGATCACCTGGTTGTCGATTTCAGGATGCAGTCGGTACGTGTCCTCAACCCCCAATCGGGCCGCCAGGAGCGTGCTCAGACGCATCAGCTGCATGGCTTCGCCTACCTCTGTGAGGCCTCCCTCTTCATTCATCGCCGCGACCAGACGCTCGAGACCCTCGCGGTAGTGATCGCCACCGGTGTCATTGAGGCCAGTCTGGGACCGGGCGTCATCCTCGATGCGGTCGATGTCCAGCGTCATCGGGCGAACCGCCGGCTCACGGCTCTCCGGCGGATGTCGATCGCCGCCTCGCGCTCGATCGGTGAGAGCTGTGTGGAACCTGGCGGCAGCTCTTCGGCAATCCTGTCGAAGGACACCAATCGGGTCTCCGGCACCGGAGCAGATTCCGTGAGGACACATCGCAAGATGATCGGTCCTTCGCTGTGCCCAGCGGTGTCGAGCCAGTTGGCGACGCCCGGATCTTGATGGGCCACCACCACCCGCACTTTCCCGTCGTCGTCAACGGCGGCCTGAAACCCGTTCAGACTCGATTGGTGGTTGCCGTAGTCGATCGTCTCCCACCAGATGTTGCCCAGCGAGTAACTCCAGTACAAGCCCTCCGGCGGGGTGACCTCGATAATCAGCGCCTCATCGGGCGCGAGCTTCCACGAACCGATGACCGGACGGTTCTCCGCCGCCGCACCCATCGCCGTTCCGTCCAGGGGAGGGAGGAAGGTGTTGGGTTTCTCGGGATTGGAGAACCCCAAAAAGAAGTTGAGATTCTCCTCCAAGAAGTCACCCAGCGCAATGACCTGACGGGCAATTGCTGCCTTGGGTTCGACCGACGGGTGTTCGTCGCCAGTCGCAGGCCCCGAAAGCGACTCGATGGACATGGTGACGGGAACCTCGTGCTCCCAGTCGTAGAAGAAGTGTCGGACCACGAGCATGGTGGCGCCCTCATCGAGTGGGAGCCAGTTGCCCGCTTGTGGCTCCGCCGAGAGGATGATGTCGAAATTCCCTTCAGCATCTAACTCGAACTCGTCGATGAGGGCGTTGGCGGTGGACCCCATACCCGCCATGACTTGCAACCCCACGTACCGCGCCGTGCCTCGATTACCCCACAGGCGGTAGGTGCTCCCGCCCTTGAGGGCTGAACCGACGTAGATGCAGTCAGGGCACTCCATTCCCCACTTATATGCCGCGTCCATGCCGGAGGGCTTGATCGCCGGCACGCGGTCGAGGCCCCGTCGCAGAAGCTCGTCGATACCGACGCCCAGGAGCACGAGAAGGTGGCGGAACCCCGAAGCCCTGTCCACCGCGTCATTGGGGACTGAGTCGGACAGCACGACTTCGCCCGTCCGCTTCAACGTCTCCAGCAGGTGGTTCCATGCCTCGCCAGAATCGAGTTCGTTCTCGGTTGCATCGCCTGCGGTCGCCGCCTCGCTGACGGAAAACGGAAGCCAGGCGGGATTCTTGAACGAGCTCATGCGGCACCGCGCCAAGTTTGAAAAGTGAACATGAGGATCCTTTCCTTGGGATCAGATTGACGTGCTGGGCCGGTTGGATGCGGGTTCATGGGCAGTCGTGGAGAGAGGATGGGTCCGATGGGTCGAACTGTCGTCGCTCGTTGCCAAGCCGGACCCACCGGCATCCGGCTGCAAGCGGGAGAGCGCAGCCTTCGAGTCCCGTCGGGCCCCACGACGGGTCACGGCACCATGCCCATGGCCCGCAGCTGGTCGAGCAGAGCCTGAGCGGCCTCCTCCGGGTTGGACGTCGCGGTTTCGATGCGCAACTCGGCCGCCTCGGGCACCTCGTACGGTGCGTCGATGCCCGTGAAGTTGACGAGCTCGCCACGCCGGGCCTTGGCATAGAGGCCTTTCCGATCCCGACGCTCGGCATCCTCCAAGGAGGTGTCGACATACACTTCGCAAAAGCGACCCTCGCCGATCAGATCCCGCGCCCGCCGCCTGTCGGCGCGGAACGGTGAGATGAACGAGGCCAGCACCACCAATCCGGCGTCCGCCATCAACCGCGCGACCTCAGCCACGCGTCTGATGTTCTCAATTCGGTCCAACTCAGTGAAGCCCAGGTCGTGATTGAGGCCGTGCCGGATGTTGTCCCCATCCAAGAGATAGGTGTGCACACCGTGCGCATGTAGAAGCTGTTCGGTGCGGTTGGCGATGGTCGACTTCCCGGCTCCGGAGATGCCGGTGAACCACACCACGCCCGATCCGTGACCCATCAACTCGCTGCGTGCCCGCCTATCGACTTCGAGAGCCTGCCAGTGGACGTTCTGGGACCGGCGAAGAGAGAAATGGAGTAGCCCCACACCGGCGGTGGCATTGGTCAGACGGTCGACGATGACGAAGCCGCCTGTGTCCCGGTTGGACACATAAGGGTCAAATGGCAGCATCCGGTCCGTACTGACCGTACACACGCCTACCTCGTTGAGCGCCAGCGTTCGCGCAGCGAGGTGCTCCATGGTGTTGACGTTCACCTTGAACTTGGGCTGCGAGAAGGTCGCCGTGACCTGCGACGTGCCCAACTTGATGAGATACGGCCTCCCTGGGAGCATCTCGTGGTCGTCCATCCAGATCACATGGGCTTCGAATTGGTCGGCAATCTCGGCCGGTTGGTCGTCCGAGCAGAGGACGTCACCCCGGCTCACGTCGATTTCATCGCCCAAGACCACGGTGACCGACTGACCGGCGACCGCCACTTCGAGATCGCCGTCAAAGGTCGAGAGGCGCGCGACGGTGCTGGTTCTCCCGGAAGGAAGGGCCCTCACCGTCTCGCCGGTCCGTATGGAGCCTCCCACGATCAGTCCTGAGAAGCCTCGAAAATCAAGGTCCGGTCGGTTGACCCACTGGACGGGCATCCGGAACGGGGTGCGCTCCGTTCGGTCTTCGACGTCGATTCCCTCTAAGTGGGCTAAGAGTGTGGATCCCTCGTACCAGGGGGTCTCGAGAGAGGGATCCACGACATTGACTCCTCGCAGGGCCGAAATGGGGATGCAGGTGATGTTCGACAACCCGATTTCGTCGGCGAAGGCGCGGTAATCGGACTCGATGTCGTCGAAAACCTGTTGGGAGTAATCCATCAGGTCGAGCTTGTTCACGGCAACGACGACGTGCTCGATGCCCAGCAGGGACACGATAAAGCTGTGCCGGCGCGTCTGGGTCAGCACACCCTTCCGGGCGTCGACGAGGATGACGGCCGCATCAGCGGTCGACGCACCGGTCACCATATTGCGGGTGTATTGCTCGTGTCCTGGTGTGTCTGCCACGATGAACTTCTTCTGTTCGGTCGCAAAGAACCGGTACGCCACGTCGATGGTGATCCCCTGTTCCCGTTCAGCAGTCAGGCCATCGACCAGCAGCGCGAAATCGAGCTCTCCACCCTGGGTCCCCACTTGGCGCGAATCGGCTTCCAATGCGGCCAGATGGTCGTCGAATACCAGATGGGACTCGTAGAGCAGCCGTCCGATGAGCGTGCTCTTGCCGTCGTCGACACTTCCGCAGGTAATAAACCGCAACAATTGCTTGTGCTCATGGATCTTCAGGTAGGCATCGATGTCGGAGGCGATAAGCATCTCCTTGGCCATGGCCATCAGAAATACCCTTCCTGCTTCTTCTTCTCCATGGAGCCGGAGCCGTCGAAGTCGATCACTCGACCTTCCCGCTCGGAGGTGGTGGCGAGGAGCATCTCTTGAATCACGTCGGGCAATGTCGCCGCAGTGCTCTCGATGGCGCCGGTGAGCGGGTAGCAGCCGAGAGTCCGGAATCGCACGCTCCGCATCTCAGGCGCTTGGCCGTCGAGTGGCATACGGTCGTCGTCGACCATGATGAGGACGCCGTTTCGCTCGACGACCGGGCGTTCACCGGCCAGGTACAACGGGACGATGGGAATCTGCTCACGGTAGATGTACTGCCAGACGTCGAGCTCAGTCCAGTTCGACAAAGGGAACACCCTCATTGATTCTCCGTGGTTGCGGCGCACGTTGTAGGTTCGCCACAACTCCGGTCGTTGTTGCTTGGGATCCCAACGATGCTGGGCCGACCGAATGCTGAAGATTCGCTCTTTTGCCCTCGACTTCTCCTCGTCTCTCCGGGCACCTCCGAATGCGGCATCAAAGGCATAGTGATCAAGAGCCTGCTTGAGTCCCTGGGTCTTCCACATGTCGGTATGGACGGCAGAACCGTGATCGAAGGGATTGATGCCGAGTCGGAGGCACTCGGGATTCTGGTGGACAAGGAGCTCCATGCCGCTGTCCGCTGCCATCTTCTCGCGCGCCTCGTACATGGCCCGAAACTTCCAGGTGGTGTCGATGTGGAGCAACGGGAACGGTGGCACCGATGGATGGAACGCTTTCCTGGCCAGGTGCAGCATCACGGCGCTGTCCTTGCCGATGGAGAAGAGCATGGCCGGCCGTTCAGACTCAGCCACCGTCTCCCGCATGATGTGAATGCTCTCTGCCTCCAAGCGCTCCAGATGGGTAAGGCTCACCATCACACTGCTCCCCACACGAACGTCATCCGACCGCACGGGCCAGCGCACGCCGGGGCAGCCCGGCGAACAATCGCATTGAGACAAGCAGCTCCTGGGTGTCGGCATGCGGAACCAGATAGTGGGAGTACGCCACTCGTAGGAACATCTCGGCTGCCTGTGCCCGGGTCATCACCTTGGTGCGAACGGCGGGCACCACGTCGAGAGCTGGACCGAGTAACCGGACCAGTGTCGACACCTGGTCATTCAGGGATTCATTGAGCGAGCGGAGGGCAAACTCCGGATCGACCCCGATCGGGTCCGTGCCCATCGACTCGTCCAGATATGCGAGCAGGTACCGAAGCGCCGCATCCAAGCGCCGGGCCGGCGCCCGGTGAGCATTGATCACGTCTCGGAGTCCCTCGTCGAACTGTGCCCGCTCGTACTGGGTGAGGGCGCTGAAGAGGTCGTCCTTGGTCGGGAACCACCGGTACAGGGTAGGTCGGGACACCCCGGCGGCGGCCGCCACCTCGGACAGCGTGAGCTTCCCGGGACCCTTCGCGTCAATGGCGCGCTTCGCGGCGGCAAGGATGAGGTCCGCACTCGTCGACTGGGCTGTCACCGGGTCGGATGTTTACATATCTCTGCGGTTCTGTAAACCCCCAGACCTTTACAATTCCTTTCAACTATGTAAACTGCCCGTCGCAAGCAACGCTGCGATCTGGGAGGGAATATGGATCTGGGCCTGTCGAATGCCGTCGTCGTCGTGGCGGGGGGCACCACGGGGATGGGCAGGGCCGCGGCGGACTGCTTTGCCCGCGATGGGGCGCGCGTTGCCGTCTTGGCGAGAACGCGACGAGAACTGGATGAGACCGTGGAGCATCTGCGCGCGTTGGGTTCTCCGGATGCCGTCGGGCTCCAGACCGACCTTCTCAATCAAGAGTCCGTGGAATCGGCCTTTGCCAGCGTGGGCGAGCGCTGGGGCCACTGCAATGCCCTCGTCAATGCGGCGGGGCCGTTCCCAGGAGGAATCAAAGGGTTCGAGGAGTACACGGATGCGGAATGGCTTGACGTGCTGAACGGAATCACGCTGAGTTCAGTTCGCACTGTGCGAGCGGCCTTGCCGCTGCTCAGGCGGGCCGAGTGGGCCCGTATCGTCAATGTGTCGGCCATGTCCACCAAACGGCAATCAGCGACGCTGGTGGCCTACACGGCGGCCAAGAACGCACTCACAAGCTTGACCAAGAATCTCTCGATGTCCTTGGCGGAGGATGGGATCTTGGTCAACACCGTGAGCCCGGGAACATATGTGTCCGAATCGTTGAAGAGCGCTTTGCGGCCTATACCTGAAGTCGACGAAGAGGATCTCTACGACGTCATGCGCTTCATCACACGTGACTTTGGACACCCGGTCCATCTGAATCGGGCCGGAGATCCCGCGGAGATTGGGCCTGTGATCGCATTCGTCGCTTCAGCGCGAAACACCTACATGACCGGGGCGAACATCAACGTCGACGGCGGATCCGATTTCACCTGAACGACCTCCGCGGTGGCCAGGTGCTGCATTCACGGTTTGATCCCATTGATCGCCTTGATCTCGACGTATTCGTCGAGACCGTACTGACCCCATTCGCGTCCGATCCCTGACTCCTTGAACCCTCCGAAAGGAGCAAGCGGATCGGGTGCGTAGCCGTTTATCCCGAACGAGCCGGTGCGGACCGATCGGGCCACCTCCAGTCCTCGCTCCGGATCCGAAGTGAACACCGAACCCGCCAGGCCGTAGGGTGATTGGTTCGCCAACCGGACTGCGTCGGCATCGTCGTCGTAGGGGATGACGCAGAGGACCGGTCCGAAGATCTCCTCTTGCGCGATGCGCATTCCATTGTCGATGTCGGCAAAAACCGTAGGTTGGATGAACCAGCCCTTCGGCAGTCCGACAGGCGCCGCCGCTCCCCCGGTGACCAGCCGGCCACCTTCGGCGATGCCGACGTCGATGTAGTCCCTGACCCGGTCGCGCTGTCGACGGCTCACCACTGGGCCCACCTTGACGTCGGGATCGTGCGGGTCACCCACCGTCAGGGACGCCGCGAGTCCGGCGACCACGTCGACCGCTTCGACATAGCGGGAGCGAGGCGCCAAAATGCGGGTCTGGGCCGCGCAGGCCTGGCCATTGTTCACAAAGGAAGTGAACCGGAGAGCCTGGGCGACCTGGGCCAGGTCGGCGTCATCCAACAGGATGGCAGCCGACTTGCCGCCCAACTCGAGACTGCATCGCCGGAGATCCCGGCCGCACTGGGCCCCGATCTCGCGCCCGGCCGCTGTCGATCCGGTGAATGCGATCTTGTCGACCCCTGCGTGCCCGACCAAGGCCCGGCCCGCGCCGGCACCGCCGGTGACGACGGACACGGTGCCGCGCGGCAGATCGGCGGCTTCGAGTATCTCGGCCAGCAGCATCGCATCCAGCGAAGCTTCAGGGGCAGCCTTGACCACGACGGTGCAGCCGGCCAGCAGGGCAGGGGTCAGTTTTACGGCGATCAACACCTGAGGGACGTTCCAGGCCACGATGGCACCCACCACGCCGACTGGCTCCCGTCGAAGCAGGTATCCGACGTAGCGACCGGACCGACTCTCCTCGAGTGGGATGCCCGCAGCCACATCGCACATCGACGCCATGATGTCCAGAGGCGCTCCGACCTGGCCTCGACGGGAGAACTTGATGGGGGCACCGTTCTCCGAGCTGATGAGCTGCGCCATCTCCTCGGCCCGGCGGCCGAACTCGTCGAGGAGCCGCTGCACCGCTGCGATCCGCTCGGCGACGGGGACCCGACACCAGTCCGACTGGTCGAAGGCGTCTCGAGCTGCGGACACTGCGGCATCGATGTCGGCTGCGCCGGCATCAGGCACTCTTCCGATCACCTCTTCTGAATGGGCCTCGACGACGTCAATGGTGAAAGTGGACAGTGGATCCGCCCACGTTCCGCCGATGAACAGCCGCGAGTAGTTCTGGATTGGGCGCGTCACCGTGTAGCAGCCGACATGCGAAGAGCCGTCAACTGGTTGGCCTAAAGGTCACCGGGAGGCTGGTCGGTGAGCGAAAGGCCATGCCTCTGATGTGTGGATCTCGGTCGCCGGGGTCCAGCTCAATGTCTTCGAAACGGTCCATGAGCACACGCAGCATGACCTCGGTCTCGATGCGAGCCAAGTGCATGCCCAGACACATGTGCGGACCGGCAGCGAATGCGATATGGGGCTGTGGAGTCCGGTGGATGTCGAACGATTCGGCGTTCTCCCAACGGGACTCGTCCCGATTGGCCGAGCCGATGACCGGAGACACAGTGGCACCTTGACTGATCACGTGTCCTCCAAGCTCGACATCGCGTGCTGCGAACCGGGCCACGGTCGTCAACGGCGTCTCGAACCTCAAGCCCTCCTCAATCGCCTTTGATACCAGCTCGCGGTGCTCGCGAACCTGGGCGAACTGCTCGGGGTGCGTTAACAAGAGGAACAATAGATTGCCCGAGGATCGGAAAGTGGTCTCGATGCCGGCGGGGAGCAGGAGCCGCAAGAAGGAACAGATCGCTTCGTCAGCCAGCCTCTCACCCTCGACCTCTGCCGTCACCAGGTCACCAATAACGTCATCTGCGGGCGACGACCGACGCCGGTCGATCAGTTCCTGGAAGTAGTCACGTAGATCCATTGAGGCGGCAAATCCAGCCTCCATCTCGCCGGCAATGCCGATCAGCCGGATGGACAGCTCCCGGAACATCTCCAGGTCCTCCACGGGCAGCCCCAGTATCGAAGCGATGACTCGGGTCGGAAACTCATAGGTCAGAGCCTGCACGAGATCTGCAGTGCCGTCGTCAGCGACCTCGTCGAGCAGCTGGTGACAGACAGGTGCAATGACCTCGGGTTCCCACCGCCGGAGCGACTTCTCCCTGAACGCGTGGGCCACCAGGTTCCGATGAGCCCGGTGGGCCGGACCGTCCATGCCCAGAATGGTCTCGCCAAAGATCAGGCCGATTGTGTCGTTGTGACCCGCCGAATTGAAGGACTTCGTCTCGCGGAATACCCGTGATACATCTTCGTACCTGAAGACCGACCACTGCTCCTCGGGCACGAACTCGGCTGGGAGATGCGTGAGATCCATGAGCGTCCCGCGCATGACAGGCTCCTCGGCCCTCTGACGGGCAAACTCGGGGTACGGGTCTCGCGTGGTGCCGGCGACGACCTCGAAGGCGGCAAACGGATCCTCTGCTCGCTGTCCGGTCTCCGTCATATGAGTAGCACTCCTTTCAAAGGCCAATCTCTTCGTTAGAGGCGTGGCCGGTTGCTCGACCGCAGCGGACGCAAGCCATCGACCAGCAGCCCGAGCCCGAATCTGAAGACCTCCTCATCGTCGGAGAAGGTCATCGCGTCCGGCTGCCCGGCCGCCGCGATGGTGGCCAGCTCGGATGTCACCGCGCCGAAGAGCAAGTAGGCAAAGACTCGCTGCGTGCGATCACTGACTTCACGGTCAAATCCGGCGGCACCCAAGATCTCAGTGATCGCGCGGTACAGCCGCGTCTCATTGGGCAACCCCTCCATTCGTCGCAGCAGATGCTGGGCCACGCCGGGATAGCGCAGGAGAACCGCACGACCACTCTCGAAAAGCAGCGTCAGGCGCCGTTCCCAGGAGAGTCCCGCAGGCGGAAAGACAACCTCGCCCAGGACGGCATCTCCTACCAGATCGAGCAGTTGTTGCTTGTCCGAAATGTAGTAGTAGGCGTTCATTGAGGGACTCCCCAGTTCTGCCGCCAAATTGCGCATACTCAATTTGGCAAACCCGCTCCGTCGGGTCAGACGCAGCCCCGCCGCCACGACATCGTCACGGGTCAACTCGCCGTAGCGCCAAGATCGAGTCTGGGCTCCTTGTGGCTCGATCTGGCCCGACATCATGTCGGACCCCCATGCTGTGAATCTCCATGCATCGACTCGACCGGCACGACGACCGAGCGGATCACATCCCCTTCAGCCATTGCGTCGAAGGCCTCGTTGACCTCGTCCAGTGCGATTCTTCGCGACACCGCGCCAGCGAGGTCGAGACGACCCGATTCTGCGAGCGCGACAAGACGCGGGAAGTCCCTTCGGACCTGACCGGAGCCGTAGTAGCAGCCAAGAAGACGCTTTTCGGTCGAAAACAGCTGATAGGCGTCGAACGCAACCGTGGTGCCGGCAGTGGGCATGCCGACCGCCACAACCGTACCGGCGTTTCTACACATGTCGTAGGCCTGGCGGAGCGTAGGACCGGACATTGCGACTTCGAAGGTGTAATCCGCTCCTCGGCCATCCGTCATGTCTCGCACCTCGTCGATTGAGTCTGCAATCGTTGGGTCGATCACGTCAGTGGCGCCGTTCGTCAGCGCGGCCTCGCGCTTCCCAGGCACGGGGTCGATCGCCACGATTCGGGAGGCGCCGGCGATGCGGGCACCTTGCACGACAAACTGTCCCACTCCCCCACAACCCAACACGGCGACGACCGCTCCCGGTTCGATCTGTGCCGTATTGAGCGCTGCTCCCACCCCCGTCATCACGGCACAGCCGATGAGGGCCAGTTGGTCGGCTGGGAGATCGGTGTCCACCGCAACCACCGACATCTGGTCCACGATGACCTCTTCCGCGAAGGTGCCCAGTCCACTCATTGACCAGGTGCGTGCACCCGAGAGCCGGTCCTTCCAATGGCATTGGGTAGCCACATGCATGATCTGCTCGCAGTGCTGCGTCCGGCCCCTGACGCAGTGCCAACATGATCCGCACGCAGGCTGAAAGGCCCCGATGACCCGGTTCCCGGGAGCAAGGTGGCGGACCTCCGAACCGACCTCGAGGACAGTGCCCGTTCCTTCGTGACCCATGATGACCGGACTGAGTCCACCCATGCCGTGCCTGCGGATCGTCTCGTCCGAGTGGCACACGCCCGAGGCGTCGATACGCAAGTGCACATCGGTCGTCGCGAGCTCCCGTGGCACCAGTTCCCGCATCTCGAGAGGTCGACCCGGCTCGATCATCACCGCAGCTCGCATGCCCACTCCTGAGGTCTTGTAGGGCCCCGAGCGGCGCCTCACTTGACGAGAGTTGAACACTGTACGAAACTTGGTCCGCCACACGCAACCCGGCCCCCTCGTGACCGGCTCCCTTCTCCTCGAGGATCCACCGATGGCCAACGTCGCCGACCTAGACCTTGATCTGACGAAGCCCGGCTTCTACCTCCGATCTGATTACTTCGACGTGCTGGCATCCCTGCGGGCACACGGCTCGGCCTTCCGCTGCAAAGATGGCAGTTGGGCACTGACGCGTTACGAGGACATCCGATCGGTGAGCCGAGACACGGAGCACTTCGTCTCGGGCCGCGGTGTGCTGATCAACGATCCTCTGCGCTCAGACGGCCTGGGGGAGCTCAAGACCTTTTCCATCCTTCATCTGGACCCGCCCGTTCACTCCCTGTACCGCAAGATCGTGAACCGCCATTTCACGCCGAGGGCCGTGGGTCACCTTGAGTCGACCGTGCGGCGAACTGTCTCGGGGGCGTTGGACGCGGCCCCGTCGAGCGAGCCGATCGACGGAGTGGACAGCCTCGCCGCCCGGGTCCCGATTGCCGTGATCGCCGAACTCTTCGGCGTTGGCGACGCTGATCACGAGCTGTTCCGGCGCTGGTCAGATTCCGTGATTGCCGCACCCGACCGGGACGACGCTCTTGGCGGTGGTGACGAGTTCGGAGCGATGGCCGAGTTCCTCATTGGCCACATTGAGTCGTCTGAAACCGACGGCGACAGCCTGTTGGGCGTCTTGAAAACGAGCGAGCTCGACGGCCGCCCCTTGAACCAGCTCGAGATCATGGGCTTCTGCATGACCCTCCTCGTGGCAGGAAACGAGACGACCCGGAACCTGATCTCGGGTGGTATGGAGACTCTGCACCGACATCCGGACCAGCGCCAAGTCCTGGCTGAGAACCCAGCGTTGCTCCCGGAGGCAGTCGAGGAACTCCTTCGATGGGTGACTCCCATTCAGGCCTTCGGTCGTACCGCCATCACCGAAGTTGAACTTGCCGGCCAGCGGATCGCCGAAGGGGACTTCGTCATCATGCTCTACGCCTCCGGCAACCGCGACGAAGCAGTGTTCGGCTCGACGGCCGAGCAGTTCGACGTGTGCAGGCCGGTGATTCCGACACACCTCGCCTTTGGCTTCGGCGAACATCTCTGCCTCGGTGCTTCTCTGGCCCGGCTCGAGGCCCGGGTCTTCTTCGAAGAGCTCCTGGCCCGTTTCCCTGGTTACGACCTGATCGCTCCCGCGGAATATGTTCGGTCGACCCTCGTGCGAGGCGCTGCCACCATGCCCATGGTGCTCGCGCCGAGTGGTGCATCTTCCGCCTCGTGAAGCAGGCGGATCCGACGGGGCCCGTGGACGCCGGCGATGCAGAGTTGATCGAGGGCTTGGCCCGGTGGCTCTCCGCCCGTCCCGGATGCAGCCATGTGACCGTCACCGAACTGACCCGACCCACATCCGGTTACAGCAGCGAAACGATCTTCGTCGACGCCCGTTGGGACCAAGACGGCTGCCCGTGCCAGGAATCGCTCGTGCTGCGAATGGCGCCGAAGGGACGTGGATCGTTTGCCGACTACGACCTTGTCGCACAGTTCGAGGCCCAAATGGCCGCAAAGGCAGTCGGCGTCCCCATCGCGGACCCGATGCTCGAGACAGATCCCGACTGGGTGGGCGCGCCCTTCATTCTCATGCCCAGAGTGAACGGTCGCGTGATCGGGCAGCTACCCCACCTCGATCCGTGGATAGCGTCGCTATCCGGTCACGAGAGACAATTCGTGTACGACGAGTTCCTGAGGACCTTGGTCGCCATCCACGGAGCCCACGCCGACGGAATTCCGCATGTGCCGCGCCGCGACAACGGGGCTGAGCTGGACTATTGGCAGGAATACCTCTCATGGTCGTGCGATGGCCACCCTGTGCCGGCCCTGGTCGAGGCATTGGCTTGGTGCAGACGCCATCGGCCGGTCGAGGAGCCGGCGGCGGCACCCCTCTGGGGAGACGTCCGGTTCGAAAACTGCGTCATCGGTGAGGACTGTCGCATTCGGGCGGTGCTGGACTGGGACATGGCCTCAGTGGGTGCCCCCGAGCACGACCTGGCTTGGCTGACCAGCCTCGACTTCACGATGCGCCACCTCGTTGGCCAGCGGGTGGACGGATTCCCCGACCGCAAGAGCACGGTGGCTCGGTTCGAGGAACTGAGCGGCCGGCCGATGGTCGACTTCGAATGGTACGAAACCTTCGCCATGGTGCGGAGCACTGCCATCATGACCCGGCTGAGCTTCCTGCGTCAGGAGGTTGGGAAGCCGGTGTTGCTCCCGCTCGAGCAGAATCCCATACTCGACCTCTTGGCCACACGACTCTCATGACGGATGCACCCGTGGCCACGGCGAGCCGCCTGGTTCGCCTTCGTGCTGAG
The DNA here is from genome assembly GCA_963744045.1 of uncultured Acidimicrobiaceae bacterium. GTDB lineage: Bacteria > Actinomycetota > Acidimicrobiia > Acidimicrobiales > RAAP-2 > Bog-473. Next base: position 147,259 of record CAVUSB010000001.1, on the reverse strand, counting down.
GATGACAGCACCGGTCTCCTCTTTGAAGGCCAACGTTGGACCTGGCGCCAGGTTGTGAGCGAGGCCCAACGCCGCGCCGAACTCCTGCTCGCCCTCCGAGAGGACGGGCCCTTCCATGTAGGCGTTCTGATGGAAAACACGCCTGAGTATTTGTTCCTCCTCGGTGGCGCTGCCCTCGCCGGGGCGGTCATTGTCGGAGCCAATCCAACCCGCCGCGGTGACGAGCTCGCCGCTGACATCCGCGCGACGGACTGCCAGCTCCTGGTGACCGATTCCGCAATGCTGCAGCTGGTCGACGACCTCGACCTTGGTCTTCGTCGCGACAAGCTCTTCGTGGCAGATGCCGACCCCTACAGAAGACGGCTCGACGACCCCGGGCTCGAAATCGGGGCGAGCGAGATGCCCGAGCCCGAACCGGATGACCTGTTCCTCTTGATCTTCACCTCAGGTTCGACCGGCGGTCCAAAAGCCGTCTGCATGTCCCAGGGACGGGCCGCTCGATCGGCAGCCCGCGTGTCCTTCAGCTCCGAGGACGTTCTCTATTGTGCGATGCCCCTGTTCCACGGCAACGCTCTTTCGGCCGCGGTGTTCCCCGCCTTCGCCAGCGGCGCAACGCTCGCGCTCCGCCGCAAGTTTTCGGCTTCTCATTTCCTTCCAGATGTACGCGAGACCGGAGCGACGTTCTTCAACAGCGTCGGAAGGGCGATCGCTCATATCGTTGCCACACCTCCGAGCGACGACGACCGCGATCACGCGCTCGAAGTTCGTCCTGGGTCCTGAAACATCGGCTCGGGACAAAGAGGTCTTCACTGAGCGCTTTGGTGTCCCGCTGATTGAGGGGTACGGCTCGAGCGAGAACGCCATTATCCTCAAGCCGGTGTCCGGCGCCGGTCCAGGAGCCCTGGGCCGGGCGAGTTCACGCGACGACGTTGCGGTCGTTGATCCCGACACGGGCCAGGAGCTTCCCCGCGCGATCTTCGACGCTGACGGCAAGCTCGCCAATGCCGAAGAATGTATCGGTGAACTTGTCGGTCGGCAGGCGGCCGCCAACTTCGAGGGCTACTACAACAATCCATCGGCTGAGGCCGAGCGAACTCGCAATGGCTGGTACTGGTCGGGTGATCTTGCCTACCGAGACGAGGTCGGCGTCTTCTACTTCGCCGGGCGCACTGGTGACTGGTTGCGGGTGGATAGCGAAAATTTCGCGGCCGCACCCATTGAGCGGATCTTGGCCCGATTTCCCGGTGTCACGGGCGTGGCGGTCTACCCGGTACCGGACGGTCGAACCGGGGACCAAGTGATGGCCGCAGTGGAGCTGGAGGCCGGCAGTACGTTCGACCCTGAAGCCTTCGGGACCTTCTTGGGAGCCCAGCGGGACCTCGGCACCAAGTGGGCCCCCCGATTCGTCCGAGTCGTCCGTTCCCTGCCGGTCACCGCAACCAACAAGACCGACAAGAAGCCGCTGCGGGCGGAGCGTTGGGAGACCGAGGATCCCGTCTGGCACCGGGTCAATCGCGCGAGCGACTATGCGCAGCTGGAGGCTGGAGACATCAAGCGGATGGTTGATGAGTTCATCCTCAATGGCCGCGGAGCTCTCATCGGCCGGTGACTACGAGGAAGTGATTCGATTCGGCGGAAAGAGCCGCAGGACTGCTGCAGCCCTTTGCGACGCCGCAGATCGATGCCATGCTGGGGCCGAACCACGGCCTCACTGTTCGCCGGCGCCGAGCAGAACTGATCGCGTACCAACTCGTGTCGTCTGAAGAGCTTCCTTCCACCGACGATGGCACAGTAGGGTCGCTTGTCGTCTGACCCGAGAGTCCGAACGGCGAGTGGACTGTGATCGCCGAATTCGATGTCCGGCCAGATCCTCAACCGTTCAGTGCGCGACGTACCACAGAAAAGGAGCCGGAATGACGGGAGCGATCAGTGTAGGAACGCAACGTCGTCTCTTCTGCTGGCGCGCACTGGCCGGCGGCGCCGTCGCCGTTGCACTCTTCGCAGTCGGCATCGGCCTGGCGCCGGGATCTTCGCTGCCCGCTCCGATACGTGCGATAGCAGTCTCGGCGGCAGCAGCTGCGGAGACCTGTCAACCACCAACTGGTTGGCAGTCGACCAAGGCCGCACCCGTGCCCGGCGTCCCGTCGGACTACGACCTCACCTCCTTCGACGGCACGATCATCCGTATTCACTGGTTTCCCGATCCGCTGGGCCCTGGCGGGCGCTCCCTTCCGACTGTGCTCATGGGTCCAGGCTGGGGCTCGTCCGGCGATACCGACACGTCACAGTCCGGGATCCAAGGAGCGCTGAGCATCGGCCAGCTCTGGCACGGCGGGTTCAACGTCTTGACATGGGATCCCCGCGGCTTTGGCCATTCGGGAGGAGAGGCCGAAGTCGACAGCCCGAACGACGAGGGACGGGACGTGTCGGCCATGCTCGATTGGGTCGCGCAACAGGGGGGTGTCCAGCTCGACCGGCCTGGCGTGCCCCGGGTCGGCATGGTCGGCGAATCTTACGGAGGCGGCGTGCAGTTCGCAGCGGCCGAGCAGGACTGCCGGATTGACGCCATCGCCCCAACCATTGCGTGGCATTCGCTCGGGACGAGCCTCGACAAGAACCAGACCCCCAAGACCGGGTGGGGGAACATCCTCGCGAGCGTGTCATCCAGCGCAAAACTCGACCCCGAAATCACCGCCGCTGACCACGAGATGAACACCACCGGCACCATCGACGCCGCGGCCGTGTCCTTCTTCGACAGCCGCGGGCCCGCCCAGTTCCTGTCGCGGGTGAAGGTGCCGACCTTGATCTTGCAGGGAACGGTCGACGATCTGTTCACGTTGGACGAGGGAATCGAGAACTACCTGGCACTCCATCGCCAGGGGACCCCAGTCTCGATGGCGTGGTTCTGTGGCGGTCATGGTGTCTGCCTGACGGACCCGGGCTCGGCGCTGGAGGTCGGACCGCTCTCGCTCGCGTGGATGCAGCACTACGTTGCGCACGACGCCTCCACGCACGTGCTCGAGGGTTTCGCTTTCGTCGACCAGGACGGGACTTCATATGCGGCCCCCGGCTACCCACTTCCCAGCGGAGCTCCAGTCGTGGCAAGCGGTTCGGGCACGCTGGCTTTGCAAGCCGCTGGCGGATCGGGCCCCCCGGTGGTCGCCGCCAATTCGAAGGCGGCCAACATCGTCGATTCGGTGGCCCTGCCCGTCACGCCGGGCCCGGCGAAGAACGCCCTGAACATCTCGGTTCCGACCACGCGGGCAGCCATACTGGTCGGTCCCCCCACCCTTTCCATGACCTACTCGGGTAGCGCGGCGCCCGGCACGCGCCCGACCCGCGTGTTCGCCCAGTTGGTCGACCCTGCCACCGGGATCGTCCTCAACAACCAGATCACCCCCATTCCGGTGACACTCGACGGGAAGTCCCACAGGGTGACCATCCCACTCGAAAGCGTGGCCTACACGGCGAGGGCCGGCGCCACGCTCGAACTGCAACTGGTGGCGACCACGGTCGCCTACATCACCCCGCGCTTGGGCGGGACGATCACCTTCGAGCGAGTCAGCCTGGATGTGCCGACCGGGAAGGACTTGCACGTCGTGCAGGGTGGCTAACACTGTTCGGGCCTGCCGTCGCGGAGTGTCCGTCGTCCGCGGTGGTTTGCTCGTGAGGGTCTTCCAGCAAACGGCGTCGCACACACCGCTCACCACTGCGCCCCACTAAGCCCCCTCCGTGCTCGGTGGCGTCGCCGTGCATCCGACACATGGCCCACGTCCGTTGAAGGAGGCGGGAATGCTCGGCGAGTCCGTGGCGGGGATTCGTCGGCAGGACCAACGGATTCCTCGGGACGTCCTCCCCGAGATCGGGAAGCAAGGCCTTCTTCTTGGTGCTCGCCACTACGGACTGCAGGGACCAGAAGTGACCTTGAGCACCTGGTGCGGGGGACCTTGGTCTCTATTCACCCGAGACAACCAACCACAGAATGGTCGCGGAGGGGAGGGGTGTTCCCGATGTCAGACGCAGCGGAAAGGTCGAGGGCTGTCGACACCATGAGCGGCTCAGACGCTCTGCTGTGGTCGATCAGTGCCGATCCCGTGATGCGACCGACCATCGTGGCCCTGATGGTCTTGGCCGGGAAGCCTGATTGGGCAGAGGTTCGGGCGCGGGTGACAGAGCTGACCGAGGCGGTCCCCCGCCTGCGTTCGCGTGCCGTGGGCCGGCGACTTGGCCGAGGGAGGCCTCAGTTCGTGGAGGACGAGAACTTCGCCCTGGACATGCATCTCCGCCGCATTCGCCTGCCCGAGCCGGGGATTCTGCGGGACGTCTTCGACATGGCCCAGACGATGGCCTCGAGCGGGTTCGATGCTGCCCTGCCGCTCTGGGAAGCAGTCCTCGTCGAGGAATCGGACGCTGACCGTTCCGTCCTCGTCATGAAAGTCCATCACGCCCTCATTGACGGGGTGGGTGGCCTTGCCGTGCTGGCGCGGCTGTTCGACGCCATCGGTCAGAGGCCGCGTGCGGGGGTCGAGGCGCGGCCGGCAGCAGAGGGTCCTGATCCCCGGCCACGGCATTCTGCCCTTGGCCGACTACCCGGTCTGGCCTGTGCGGTGCGGCTCGTCGGCGATGCACTCGGCATGGCGGCGCACCCCGCCCGCTCAGTCGGCCAGGTGACCGCCATGGGTGGCTCGGTTGGTCGGCTCATGGCTCCGGCGAGGAGGCCAATGTCGCCGATCATGACGGGGCGCAGCTTCCGGCGACACGTCGAAATCCTCGACTTCGACCTCACGACGCTCAAACTCACTGCCAAGGCCTGGGGAGGCACGCTCAATGACGTGTTCGTCACCTCGGTCGTGCGCGGCCTCGCCCTGTTCCATGAACAGCGCGGCGTGACGTCTCGGGGTTTCCGCGTCCTCATGCCGGTGAATGTGCGTGATACCACCGATAGCGGCGCTGGCAACCACTTCGTGCCCGCCCGATTCGTCATCCCCGTCCACAGCGATATTGCGGACAGCGTGGCAGAGGTGAGAAGGATCGCTGAACAGTGGAAGCACGCGCCGGGTCTCGCCGTGAGCGACGTACTGGCCACCGGGTTGAGTGCATTGCCGAACGGGCTGGCTCGCGGCCTTTGGAGTTCGATGCTCATGGGTGACGATGTCTGCATCACGAATGTTCCGGGGCCACCTGCGCAGACCTTCCTGGCGGGGGTTGCCGTCGAAGGCATCTATGCCGTCACGCCGCCTTCGGGGGCCGCCCTCAGCGTGTCACTCGTCTCCACGGCGGAACGGGCCTGTGTGACGATCACAACAGACATTGCGGCTGTTCTCGACAGTCCCAAGCTCGCCGGCTGCATTGAGGACGGGTTCTCCGAGGTCTGCACCGCCCGCCCGCCCGGCTTCCCACGCTCGACATGACAGCCTCAATCGACCTTCTGACGGAGCTTGATGCATCCTTCCTTTACATGGAGTCCCCACGCACACCTATGCATATGGGCTCCATCGGGATCTTCGAAGGCAGTCCACTGCACGACGCCCGCGGACGCCTGCGGCTCGACGCGGTGCGGGCCCATGTGCAGAGCCGGCTGCATTTGGTACCGAAGCTGCGAAAGGTCGTCCGACTCCCGCTGCTCGGCGAGTCTGCACCGGTGTGGGTGGATGACCTCGACTTCGACATCTGCTACCACGTGCGTGAGGCGGCGGTGCCCGAGCCCGGCGACGACGCGCAACTGCTAGAACTCTGCGCTCGGCTGATGTCGTCCCCGCTCGATCGCGATCGCCCGCTATGGGAGATCTGGCTCATCGACGGACTCGAGGACGGCCGCGTCGCAGTGCTCGAGATGATCCATCACTGTCTGGCCGATGGCCTGGCCGGTGTCGAGCTCGCAAGCGTCCTGCTCGACCTCGAGGCAAGTCTCCAGGGTGACCGCCACAACGTCGACGCGTGGGCGCCCGCTCCGGCACCCCGGAGGGCAACCGTGGCCGCCGGCGGACTGGCCCAAATCGGCGGGGTTGTGTCGACGCTCGCGGGGGACGCATGGCATGCGGCGTGGCACCCCTCCCGAGCCGGTCGCCTGCTCTCCCGTTATGCAGCACCGTTCCTCGATCTGCTGTTCCCGACACCCTTGGCGCCGCGTGTGTCGCTGAATGCAACCATCGGGTCCGATCGACAGGCCCTCGTCGTCCGTGAACGGATGGCTGATCTCCGCCGAGCCCAGCAACTCTTCGGCGTGACACTGAACGACCTGTTGCTGACGGCGGTGGCCGCCGGCGTACACGATCTACTCTCGGCCCGGGGCGAGGTGATGGAGGATCGCCAGTTGCAAGTTCTCGTCCCAGTGGGCTCGGATCATCATGACGACCACCGGCTCGGCAACGAGCTCTCGGCCATGTTGGTGCGGCTCCCGATCGGTGCCGCCCCCGCTGCGGATCGGCTTCGCAAGGTTGCCGCCGTGGAACGGTCCCACAAGGATCACGGCCAGGCGCGGGCCACGAACCTCCTCTTGTCCTCGCTGAACTCATTGCCGCCGGCGGCGGTTTCTGCAGCCAGCCACCTCGTGCACCATCAGCCCTTCGTCAACTTGGTCGTGACAAACGTGCCGGGGCCCGACTTTCCCCTCTACCTGCTAGGGGCGCGCATGCTGGACGTCATCCCCATGGTGCCGCTCGGAGGCAACCTGAGCCTCGGCGTGGCGGCGCTCTCCTACAACGGCCAGTTCACCATCGGCGTTCTCGCCGACCCGGACACGTGCCCAGACGCGCACGTGCTCACCGCGGGAATCGAACGGTGCTTCGCGCAGCTGCTCGGAGCCCGGTGGCCGGAGCCCATGATGCAGGTCCCGGGAGCGCGCTCTGGCTGCGACTTCGTTGGACCGAATGAGGCTGCCGACGAGACACCAACCATCGGTCTCAGGCTCGGCTTGCCAGAACGGTGAGACCGTCGCCGACCAGGTCGTCGTGTGCACCCCTACGACCCGCCATCGCCAGGATCAACGATGCCAGGGGCCCGCTCACTTCTGGGCCCTGGCCATGAACCCAGTCACAGTCACTGGCTCGAAGGCCAAGACCGGCGATCCTGCGCTTGGATCCGATGAGGAGGTTCGTCTTCGTGTAGTTGTTCGCAACGGCGACGAGAGCTCCTTCGGCATACTGATGGCGAAGGCCTAAGGGGCGGCGGATGTCCTCGCCATGGACGACGATCTCGCCCAGCATGGCGATGACGGGGGCCGGTGGATGATTCGTGGTCGCGGTCCGTGCGCGGAGGCGGTCGGTGAGCTCTCGTGGGCTGAGGGTCCCAAGGCGTTTCGCAGCACGGTCAGCAAAGACATTGAACCGAAAGCCAGCTGCCGCCATCTCCTTGTAGAAGTTGAACGGGGTTTGTTCGGCTGCGGCGAGTATGTGCCCAGCCGTGTCCTGAACGGACCATCCGTCGCACAGCGAGGGCGATGCCCACTGGTCTACCGAGAGCCCCGTCCACGTGTCCGCCATGGCGGCTCGCTCCGCATGGATATGAGTCCAGGTCTGACCAGATTTCATGTGACATCACTCCTCATTGAACAACTCGGCCCGACAGCACTTGCACGCGGACCCTCCTATCCGCCAGGTGCGCGGTCAGCGTCGACTCTTCCACCTGCTGCAACAGTGGCGAGCCGTCCGAGGTAGTGGTCCCAACCCTTGGTGTGATCCGAGACCGCGTCGGCAGGAAGCCCACTATGGGTAAGGCGCAGACGGGTCTTGTCTCCCTCTGGAATCAGTTGAATCTCGACCCGTGCTTGACCCAGACGGGATCGGGTGGTCCGGTTGATCCCACCCGAAGGTGAAGACCACCCGCTCGTTGGGCACAACTTCCAGATACTCACCAGCGGCCTGATGAAGACCACCCGCCAAGACCCGATAGACGCCGCCCGGTCGAGCGTCGAGCTCTGCGCTGGTGCCGTTCCACTCGACGTGTTTCTCCGCAACGGTGAGGAACTCGAAGATGGTCGCCGGACTGGCCTGAATCAGGATCTCGCGTACGAGCTCAGCCATGAGTGATCTCCTTCGCTGTCTCAGCGGCTTCCGCAACGTCACGGAGCCGCTCGAGACCGTTGGTCCAGTAGTCATCGAGGAAGGCGCGGAGCTTGGCCATTTCGTGGTGGTTCGATCGATACAGGCGCCGGGTGCCCTCGCGTCGTTCAACGACGAGCCCGGCTTCGCGCAGGACTCCGAGATGCTGCGAGATCGCCGATCGAGTCACGTCCGTGAAGGATGCGGCAATCGCAGCGGCCGGCAACTCCTCGGACCAGACGAGCCGCAGGATCTCGCGCCGACGGGGCTCCGCCAGAGCCTTGAGGGCTGCCTCCACGGACCATAGCGTAAGTGAATTCTTGCGTAAGCGTCAACTAAAATATTCGGAGGAGGCGTACGGAGACCACGTCTCAGTGGCGTATGTGGAAGAGGTCCGTCTCCATCAGTAGCTGAAGGAGATCGCGTGGTCGTCCCCGATCCACTGCCACAACGGGACGGTTCCGCCCAGGTCCGCCCCATCGATCAACCCGGATTCGTCAAGGCCCCTGGCCCCAAAGCAGATCGGGCAGACGAGGAAGCGTCCACCAGCAGTGACGTAGCGATCCACCAGCGTCGGAAGTGTTGGGCAACCCTCGCACGCGGTCCCGGTGGCAGTCCCGTCAGTTGCGAGCCGGACCGCCTCTTTGGTGAGGAACATCATGGCGGAGCGTCCTTCCTCGGCCGCCGCGACGGCCACGAGCAACGCCACCGTCACCCTCTCGGAATCCTCGAGGCCGGTCGTGAGGCTGACGACTGCTTTGCTGCGCATGAATTCTCTCCTTACTTAGCACGATCGTTCGTTCTCTAAATAGTACGACCGATCGTGCTAATCTGTCAAGGTGGATGTTCCGAGAAAACAACGGGCTGACGGTCAGCGGACCAGGGAGGCGATCCTCCATGAGGCGGTGTCCATGGCCACGGTGGTGGGGCTCGAAGGACTGACGATTGGCAACCTCGCCACTTCGCTCGGCATGAGCAAGAGCGGGATCTACGCCCACTTCGGTTCCAAACAGGAACTTCAGCTGGCCACCGTTGATCAGGCCGACCAGATGTTCGAGGCCGAGGTGATCGAGCCCGCGCTTGCCGCTCCTGCCGGCTTAGGCCAGCTGGTTGCTGTCTGTGACGCGTTCTTCGATCACTTGCAGCGCCATACCTTCCCCGGAGGCTGCTTTTTTGCCGGGGCGTCACTGGAGATGGGAACCCGCCCGGGTCCGGTCAAAGAGAGGATCGCCACCTTCCAGTTCAAGTTCTCTGCGCTCATTCGACAGTTTGTCGTCACTGCGCTTGACCAGCACGAGCTTGCTGCCGACGAGGATCCGGACCAGCTGACATTCGAATTGGGCGGCATTATCCTCGCTGCCAACACCAGTTTCGTGCTGCGCTCTGACCCAACAGCTCTCGAATTGGCGCGACGCGTCGTGCGCAGAAGGCTGGGAGTCCAAGAGAGAGTTATGACGCTTCCCTCTTGAATCCGAAACACCTCTCTGAGTCGGGCTGCTACCACGTCGTCTTCATTGATCCGACTCGTCGCTGTTGATGCACACGTTCATGCCGCGGAGCCAATCATCGCTCAGCGCGTCGATGTTCCAGCAGCCGTTCCTTTAGTGGACTCTGCAGCCAGCTCGACGAAGCGGGATGCGGCCGGTGAGAGCGTCCCCGGTCGGTGCACGAGCACCAGATCCCGGACCGCTGGCGGCGTCGGTCGCGTCACGATCGCTCCGAGCTTCTCGGCGATGAGCGCCATGGCCTCGGGAACCAGGGCGGCACCGGCGCCTGCCACCACGAGGGGAAGGATCGCTTCGCGCTGCGTCGAGATCACTGCGAGCGTCGGTTGGTGGCCCAGCGCAACGAACTGTTGGTCCAGCATTCGGCGCGTCGACGTGCCCGCCGGCGCCACAACGAATGGGATCTCTCCGCGCTCGACCGCCTCGAGCAAGTCTCCTCCAGCTGATGTCGAGCCCGGAGGAAGAATGAACACGAGTTCCTGCGCCCCCAAGGCGACGGTGTCGAGGGCCGCTGGGACGTCGACGGCATCGGTCAGACCAAGCTCACACGTGCCGGACGCCACCAGTGCGAAGAGATCGTCGCTGTCCTCGGGCGCGGCGAGGTCCACGCGGACACCCGGGTGGTGCCGCCGAAATTCGCCGACCATGTGAGCCGTCGGGTCGGCGGCCAAAGTCGGCAAGCTGGCCAACGACAGCGAGCCCGCCAACAGCCCGGTCACTGCCGCCACCGCGGCCTGCCCTGTTTCGAGGTCGCGAAGGACCTGGCGAGCCGGTCCAAGCAGGGCCGACCCAGCTGCGGTCAAAGAGACCCGATGCCCGATTCGGGTGAACAGCTGGGCTCCGACCTCGGCTTCGAGGTCCTTGACTGCGAGCGACAACGCCGGTTGGGACACGAAGACTGCCTTGGCCGCCGCCGTGAAGCCGCCATGGTCGGCGACAGCCAGGAAGTGGGCGAGCTTTCGACTGTCCATTTGTCTAGCTTATAGATTCTTTAAGAAATCCCTATTCGACTTCTGATCCGACCCGGTGCACGATCAAAGCAACCGTGGACGATCGACAAATGGGCATCGCCGAGGACAGGGAGCCGACGGGTTGGCAGCGGCTCCTCGTCGAGCCACGCCGGCCCGAGTCGATCCGCAAGAAAGAGAACGCCTACTGGCTCGCCGTCGCAGCCGTCTGCATCGGGGCCTTCATGGGCCAGCTCGACGCCAGCATCGTCACTGTCGCCCTACCCACCCTGCAGCGGACTTTTCACGCCAGCGTCGGGGCAGTCACCTGGGTCGGTCTGAGCTACCTCTTGGTCCTCGTCGCCACGGTCACCGCGGTCGGCCGGCTCGCCGACATGTGGGGGCGCAAGCTCCTCTACGTCTACGGGTTCGTCGTGTTCGTGATCGGCTCAGCCCTCTGTGGCCTCGCCCCGAGCCTGGGCATCCTCATCGCCTGCCGGGTGCTCCAGGCGATCGGTGCCGCCATGCTCCAGGCCAACAGTGTCGCCATCATCGTGATCGCGGTTCCTCGCCTCTCGCTCGGTAAGGCCATCGGTATCCAAGGAGCGGCCCAGGCCATCGGGCTGGCTCTCGGACCATCGGTCGGGGGCCTCCTGCTCGCCGTGGGCGGATGGCGTCTCCTCTTCATGGTCAATGTGCCCTTCGGTGTGCTCGGGGTGCTCACCGGTCTTGCCTTCATCCCCCGAAGCCTCAAACTCAGCGAGCGGGTACCCTTCGACTACGAAGGCCTGGCCTTGTTCTTCCCGGCCGTCGTCGCCGTGCTGTCGGCCATTTCGTTCGGAAACACCTATGGCTGGACGTCGCCGTTGATCATCGGGCTGGTTGTACTGGGACTGTGCCTTGGGGCCTCTTTCGTGATCTGGGAGCGGCGCACCAACGACCCGATGTTGGATCTCTCCTTGTTCTGCCGAGCCCGGTTTCGTTCAGGCATCGCCAGCGGCCTGCTGTCCTACTTGGTCATGTTCGGCGTGCTCCTCCTCGTTCCCTTCTACTTCGAGCGGGGTCTCGGACTTGGTGCGGCGCGCGCCGGCCTCGAGCTCATGATGATGCCCCTCGCCCTCGGGATCGTCGCCCCGTTCGCGGGCCGAGCGGCTGATCGCCTCGGAGCGCGGCCCCTCACCATCGGCGGGATGTCGATGGTGGCGATCGGGCTCTTCGCCCTCGGAGCCCTGCGCCCGACGACGCCAGGCTTCCTGGGTCTGCTCGCACTCATCGGTGTCGGGCTGGGCTGCTTCACCCCACCCAACAACGCGTCGATCATGGGCTCCGTCCCCGACCAGCAGGCCGGCTTGGCCTCTGGAGTGCTGAACATGACACGGGGCATGGGCACGGCCCTCGGACTGGCCCTCTCAGCGCTGGTCTTCGACCTCGCCGGTGGAACGTCGACCCTCCGGCTGTCGGTTGATCACGCCTTCTCCGTCACCGCATGGTTCCTCGCTGGCGCAGCAGCGCTGGCCGCTTCAGTTGCAGCCACCGGAGAGCAGGGGCCTCTCTCGAAATCGATCCTCGCCGCTGCGGAATAGCCCGCCGGGAGCATCGAAGATCGCCGAGACCGGTGCCGGGATGTGACGCCCGCAAGGCGTCGGTTGACCTCTTCGGTTTGGAGAAGAACGACTGCATCGACCATCCAAGACATCATCACGGTCGGTGAGTTCTACGAGAAGGTCGTTGGAGGCCAGATGATCTTCACCTGACCGTGTCTGGGTCTGTGGAACGTCATCGGCCCGCTACGTGCTCGGTGGCGTGGCCGTACAGCCGACACATGGACCGAGCCCATTGAAGTAGGCCGGAATACTCGGCGAGTCCGTGGGGGGATTCGTCGGCAGGAAGACCGGAGCCCGCGGGGTCTGGTTGAAGTCGAAGTCGTTGACCATGTTGCCCAGGATCTTCTCGTCCTCGCGGACGTCGGGCCTGGGATCCGGTCGCTTGTCCGTCTTGGGATTGAGCCTCGAACCTCCTAAGAAATCGTCCTCGATGAACTTGAGGTAAGCGTCGCTCGAGAGGGTCTGGTGATCGATGTACCCCGTCTTGGCATAGGGGGAGATCACCATGGCCGGGACCCGCAAGCCGTAGCCGTTCTGGTCGACGGGGGGTGGCGCGACGTTGTCGTAGAAGCCGCCCCAGTCGTCCCACTGCAAGAAGATGGCGGTCGAGTCCCAGTCGGGACTCTTCATGGCCGCGTTGATGACCGCGGTGACATAGGCCTGGCCCTGGTGCACGCTGGCCGGGGGATGCTCGCTGTCGGCCTGCGACGGCGTGACCCACATGACCGACGGCAGGGTCCCCTTCTTGGCCTCGGAGAAGTAGTTGTTCAGCGGCTGGATGTTGCGGATCTGGTGGTCCTTCTGCACATCCTCGAAGATGGGGAGCGGGTTCCAGATGCCCGGGGTGAGATAGCTCTGCGCCACCGGCGGGCATGCCACGGCTGCGTCGTTCTCGCAGTCGGGCTGGTTGCCGGTCTGGACGTAGTAGGCCCACGAGACGTGCTTGTTGTACAGGAGCCAGGTGATGTCGGTCCAGGCGTTCGTGACATCGGCCGTACCCGTGTTGATCGCCTGATCCACGTACTCCTGCATCTGTGCCGGCGTGTAGGGCCCCTTGATCTCGTTCACGCAACTCGAAGGAGCTGGGCTCGAGCACTTGGCCGACCAGCCAGAGACCAGATAGAGGTGATCGGGCAGCGACCATGACGCCACCGGTTCGAACATGTGGTCGTCGAGCGTGAAGTCCTTGGCGTAGGTCCAGTAGTTCGGGATCTCCGCCGCCGTGTGATATCCCATGACGTCAGGAGTCGCCGAGTTCGAACAGGCGGGGTTGTCGACCGTGTTCGCTCCACACCCCTTCTTGCCCTTGGCCGCCTGGGTGATGAAGCCGTCCATCTTCCCGCCGTTGACGTCGACGTGCGCACTGCCTTCGTTGTGCGGCCCTCCGCCATTGACGTCGGCCGTGTCGTGGTAGGGCGCTTGGCATTCCCCGGTCGGGGCCGGCAGGCACACCGTCGGCACGCCATTTGTCATGGGGATGCCGTCGGCGCCGGGGTAGGTGCCGAAGTAGCTGTCGAACGAGCGGTTCTCCTGCTCGATGACGATGATGTGCTTGATCTTGTGAATGCCGGCCGCCACCTCGTAGTGACCTGTCGACCCGCCGCTCACCCGTTCGGGAGACGCTGCCGGCTGGGCGGGGGAGCTGCCACAGGCGCTGAGAGCCAGGGCCAGAACAGCCACGCCTCCAGCGGCCATGACGACTGCGGCGTGGCGCCGACGCGGAATTCTGGTGTGTCGCTTCATGATCGTGTTCCTTTCGCTGGAACGGAAAGGCGGAGGGAGTTGCGCAGGGACGTTGCCACCCACGCTGTGCCGTCCGCAGGGTAGAAGTTGCAGTCGTAGCCGCCGTAGTAGATCTGGTCACCGGGAAACGGTGAGGGCACGATGGTCCTGATGGAGACGAAGGCCTGCCCGGAGTGGATGGGCTTCGAGACTGTGGCTGACGGTGTGACGCTGGGCCCGCTCAGACAGCGCAAGGTGTAGGTCGGCGATTGACTCTGATCGGTCCGCACGGCAAAGCAGGCGCTGGCGTTGAAGTGCACCACGCCCGAGGCGATCGGTCCGCACTTCTGCGTCGTCGGGCAGACCCCCTGGTAGCCCCACTCCAACCCGAACACTTGGCGGTCGACGCCTCCGATCCTCATGGACTCGAAGTCACCGTTGTTGTAGGCCGCGATCACATAGGCAATCGAGCCTCGTCCAGTTGCGGGAATGACCGTTCCCTGCGTCCCTAACATCTGGCGAATCGCAGGGGCGGGCTGAAACTCGAGCGCCTGCACCAGCCCGCCGGAAACCGAACCCGGACTCGACCGCGGTGGTATCGAGTTGGCCTGATGGCAGCTTGTCGAAGCGGTACACGTTGCCGTTGCCCTCCGTCGAGAGGAGCAGCGACGCTGATCCGTCATGGCTGATGCATGTGACGCCCCGCAGCCCGCTGTTGTGCGGCCCTACCGGTGGCGCCCGGTAGACCGGGACCCAGCGAGGGATACCTGAAGGGAGGGCTCCGTCGTTGCGGCGATACAGCGTCGTACTGATGGTGGTGTAGAGGCCACCGCCACAATCGGCGAAACCCGTCACCTTCTGCGTTACCGCACCCCCTGAGGCTGGCGGGGCCACCGTGAGCTCGGGGTTGGAATTGAAGACCAAGGTGTGGCGGGCGGGCGACCACACACCTTGTATGACCCCCGTCGGGCGGACTCCGGCATAGACGGACCAGACCCCACCTGCCTCGTGTGCCCCGAATGCGCGGACGTCTGCGCCCGCGGGAAGTACATACGAATTGCGAAGGGAGAAGGAGTTCGCGCCGTCGAGCAACCACTGGATCCTCGAGCGCCCGTCGACGATTGCCTGAGTCACGAGGAGGGCATGGCCCGCACCGAGACCCTGATCTCTCGGGATCGAGAATGAATCCAGCGCCTGGACGCGAAGGGACTGCGTCTGCTCGAAGACCGACCACGAGGCGGTCTTGGTCTTCTTGACCAAAACCTGTCCGAACGCAGACGGGCCGGGGTACTCCCATTGACCCGTTGCAGCGAAGACGCGCCCTGCCTGCGTCACGAGCGCTTCGGTCTCTGTGTCGTGGGCCACCGGGGACTTGGCGTTCGTCGTCAGCGCTTGGCGCTGTGCCGCCACTGCGTACGACACACCAGGATCTGGGGTAGCAGTCGCCTCTGTCGCCGCGCCGGCCAGCGATACGCCCACCGCCACCGCCATTCCCGCGGCGAGAGCAACACCACATCCAACGCGGTGCCGTCTCACGCGGGCGACTTCTCGAGATCCCCCAGATCGGCGCTCAGCCCGAGCCGGGGAGTCGAGGTGCCCGTCTGCCGCATGTTCGCAGTATCGGGCGCCCAAAGCTAACTGTCAACTAAGTTCACATTTTGCTAACATCTCCCTCGTGGTCCCCCTCCCCGACGCCGGCACATTGAGCGTTGAGTCGACCGCCGTGGGAATCGGGGCCGCGCTCCGCCGCGCCTGGCTCGGCTACCAACTTCGGTTGGACGCTGCGATGGCGGACGCGGGGTTCGGCGACCGCAGGTTCCCTGACGGCCGAGTCTTGCGAGTGTGTGCCGACGAAGCTGGATCGACCATCTCAGCCATCGGACGAGAGCTCGGTATCACCAGACAGGGCGCGAGCAAGGTCGTGGCAGAGCTCAGTAACCGTGGTTACGTCACGGTCGCCGATTCGTCCACCAGCAAAAGGGAGAAGTCGGTCGTGCTCACATCCCTAGGGGTGGACTACATGGCGCACCAGCGAGTAGCGGCCAGGGCGATCGAGGACGAGTTGCGCGCCGAACTCGGGGACGCGACCTTGACTGCCCTCGGTTCGTTGTTGGCCGCGTTGGATGCCGGGGATGGGGTACGCCTTCGCGCGTACCTTCGTCGCTCCTCGAGCATCTGACCGCACCGGGCTGCCTCTTGGTCGTCGACCGAGCTCGTGCCCCCGTCCCAAATCAGCAATTCGAGGACCCGGGGTGCTGGGCGCCAATGAGTGCTACGCCGGCGACACCGACCTCTCGCGAACGAGTTTGAGCGCCAGCTTGGGAACGAGGAAGGATGCCAGGAAGATCGGCAAAAACCTCTTTCCCGTGCATCGGAAGGCGGCGATCTCGCCCTCCGCGGCGTCGAAGGTCTCGGCGCTGCTCGACTTTCGGCCATCGCGGACCTGGAGGGTATGTCGTCCTGGCTCGACCGGGATCTCCACCGTGTCGTTCATTTCGACCGAGCCGACCGGCTCGCCGTCAACGACGACATCGTACGGATCACGACGCACCTCGGCTCCAAACGCTTTATGCGTCAACCTCAGCGTTGCCGGCATACCTTGATCTCCTCTTGATCCCCAACGACCTTTGCCTGGGTGCACGGCGACGACCGCAGCGCCGGTGAGGCTTCTACGAGCCCCCCCTGCGCAAATGGGACCATCGACCACGCGCAGACAATAACGACGCCCCAAGTCGCCCTGCTCAGCCTGGCCTCCTCAAGCGAGTACCCCCGGAGCTCCGCGCCGCAGCTCGGCCCTGCTCCCGGGATCCGCGCGAAGCGCCACCGGGCGGACCACGGTCGCCCGCGCTGGACCCTTGGCAGCAAGAGCCCCGCCGGGTGCCTCGCAACGGGACTTTCGCAACTGCATTCGGCGATCTTTCACGAACGCCTCTGAGTGGCGGGGGGAGGATTTGAACCTCCGACCTTCGGGTTATGAGCCCGACGAGCTACCAGACTGCTCCACCCCGCGGCGAAGTGGACATCCTACATGGAGGACGGCTCGGACACCACGGCGCCGTGCAGATCACGAACCCGCCCGTCTCGCAGCCCGGGGGGACGGCGCTCCGTTACAGCGTCTGGGCCGTCGGCGGAGGTGGCGGAGGAGAGGACGGGTCGGCCGCCCTCGGGGGCGGTGGCGGAGCAGGCGAGGCCGATCCGTCGCCGGCAGGGGCCGCCGTCGGGGCGGCCGCCGCGGATTCGGGTGCCAGGGTGATCTGGCCGTGCTCGGACTCGTGCACCTGCAGCGATGTGACCAGTTGCTCAATCTCGGTCTCGGTGGTCGGGGTGGATCGCCCCGTCTTGGTGGCGTAGAAGGCGGCGCCGAGGTCTCGCAGCATGCCGTCGGCCGTCTTCTTGGCCTGGACGTCGTTCATCTTGGCTTGGCCCTTGGCCGCCGCGTCCTTGGCCATCTCCGTGGCCGCCGTCGCCTGCGCCTTCACCTTGTCGAGCAGTCCCATAGGAAGACTTCCTTTCCTCGCGCCTCTCCGACCCCATCATGGGACGCCGCGACCGCGACTGCAACCGGATTCGGCGCACCGGACCGAGACGTGTCCCGGCTCGCCGCGAGGCGGGCGCGGCTCTCAGGTCTTGGGTGCCGCCGAGACCAGCGTCGACGAGGTGGTGCTGGACGGGGCGCTGGTGGTCGTGGTGTTCTTGGGCTCCGTGCTCGACGGCACTGAAGAAGACGTCGTGGACGCGTGGGACGTCGTAGTCGTCGTGGCGCCCGTCTTCGACGTCTTTGGCTTAATGGGCGGCACCGTCGTCGTCGTGGTGCTCGGCGTGACGCTCGGTGTCGTTGCGGTGATCACCTGTTGCGCCTGGGTGATGGCCGCTCGCATCGCATTGATGTCGGTCTGGAACTGCGACAGGTTGCCGGCCTCGAGCGCCGCCTGCGCGTTGGCGTAGTCGGTCTGGGCCTGTTGCAGGATTCCCGCCACCGCGGACGGCACCGTGCCGGTCGACGATCCGGCCTGCCCGGGTGGGAGCACTGTCGTCCCCAGCAGGTCGGAGAGGACGTTGGGGAGGGAAGTGTCGACCTGGACGTTTTTGCCCAGAACCGCAATGACGTACTCCAGCTGTGGTTGCGGGTTGGTGATCGGCGACACGTACAACGGACGGACGTACACCATGGAATTCGCGATGGGGACCATGAGCGTCTCCCCCAGCAGGACCTGCGAGCCCTTCGTGTCCAGCAGCGAAATGTCCTTCGACACCGTCGAATCGGCCGAGATCTCGGCGTCTGCGTTGGCCGGACCGGTCGTCCCTTGGGGTGTCTCGTACAGGTCGAGGTGGCCGAGCGTCCCTGGGTCCGACAGCCCAACCATCCAGGCCGTCAGGTTGAAGTTCTGGCCCGAGCTCGTCAGAGACGACTGTGATGCCGGGACGAAACCGTCCGAGACCGTGAAGACCTGTTTGCTCTGGCTGGTGCCCGGCAGCGAGTACACCTGGTACTGCGGGGCCATACGAGCCGGGTTGGTGGAGACCAGCTGGCCCTGGTTGTTGTACGTGTTCTCGGCGAGCAGTGCCTGCGACTGCGGGCCGGCGCCGGCGGTGGGCGAGAGCTGCCAGGCGCTGCTGGCGGAGTAGAAGGCCTGCGAGTCCGTCAGGTGGTAGCGGCCGTAGATGGCCGACTGAATGGAGAAGATGTCCTCCGGGTAGCGCAGGTGAGCCCGGAGCGCCGTCGGCATCTTCGACAACGGGACGAACATGTTCGGGAAGGCGGCGGAATACGCCTGCAGGACCGGGTCCTGCGGATCGGCGTCGTAGAAGGTCATCTTTCCCGAGTAGGCGTCGATGACCACCTTCACCGAATTGCGCACGTAGTTGTAGCTGCCCGGGAGGTTGGTGCCGATGGCGACCTGCTGGCTGCCGGCGTTCTGCGAGTACGGGTAGTTGGCCGTGGTCGTGTAACCGTCGACGATCCAATCGATGTGCCCGTGATCCGGGCCTGTGCTGCTGTTGATCACCGCGTAGGGATCGTGGTCGAAGGCGAGGAAGGGCGCCGCCTTCTGGGCCATCGAGACCGGATCGCGTACGAACATGATGCGGGACTTGTCCGTGATCTGGCTCGAAATGAGGAGGTTGAAGTCACCCAGTCGCAGCGCGAACGCGGCCCGGGTGAAGATCGACGACAGCTGCACCCCGCCCGTGCCCTTGTAGTGGCTCTCGACGCTCGTGCCGTTCTTCTGGTAGTCGACCTCGAGCTGTTTTGAGTTCGCCACGACGTAGCCGGTCTCGCCCAGCCCGAAATAGACGTTGGGTTGCGTGATGGCCGGGATCCCGTTGGAAGAGGCCGGCGGCACACCGGAGACGGCGTAGACGGGATTGCTCGTGTTGTTCTGGTTGGCCAGCGCCACGGCGGCCCCGTTGCCGTGGGTGTACTGCAGGTGTGTGTTGACCCAGGACGGCGAGGCCAAGTTGGCCGACGAGATGTCGCGGACCCCGATGAGCACCGGCGTCACCTGTCCGCTCACCGAGTAGCGGTCCACGCCGAGCGACGGAAAGGCGTAGTAGCCCTTGATCGCCTGCTCGCGCTGGAACGTCTGCAACGAAATGGAGGGGTCCGGATCCCATTGCCGGATGTTGTCGATGGTGGGCGTGGCCAGAACGGTCTGGCTGGCGGTGATGGACGGGGCGGCCGGGAAGCTGTGGACCTGGACGTTGTTCAGCCCGTATGCCGCCCGGGTGGCGGTGATGTTCCGTTGGATGTAGGGCGCCTCGAGCGAGCTCTGCGCCGGCGTGACCTTGAGCGCTTGCAGCAGCGCGGGATAGATGATCCCCACCACCAGCGCCACGAAGGCCCAGATCCCGATGGCCAGCACGGGAAGGGTCCAGCCCTGGCGCCGGATGTTGAAGAGCAGGATCACGGCGGCGAAGATCGAGACGTAAATGAGCAGCGTCTCCGCCGGCAGGCGTGCGTGTACGTCGGTGTACCCGGCTCCGTTGACGTAGCCGTCCTGGGAGTTCACCAACGACCAGCGCTGCAGGACGTATCCGACCGCCTTGTCCAGGGCGATCAGGGCCAGCAGCACCGAGATGTGCGCTTTGACTGGCGGTCGCACGCGGGGCAGGCCGCGCTGGGGTTGAATCCCGCCGTTGAAGTAGTGGAACACCACCGAGACGGCCAGCGTCACGATCAGGATGGCCAGCGTCCAGTCCACGATGAAGGTCAGGAAGGGCAGCTTGAAGACGTAGAAGCCGACGTCCTTGTGGAACTGGGGGTCGGTGACGTGGAACGAACCGCCGTGGAGGAAGAGGATCCAGTTGTTCCATTGGCCGACCGTCCCCGACGCTCCGATCAGTGCCAGCACGAAGGCAAGGCCCACATAGATGCGCCCCGCGTACGGCCGCACGAACTGCTGGTAGCGGCGCACCAGTTCGTCCTCCTGGGCCAGCACGATGTCGTGCCCCGCGATGCGGTCGCACACCACCAGGTTCACCCACAGGACGGCGAAGAAGATCGCGCCGAAGACGCCGAAGAGGCCGAGCTTGATCGCCAGGAGCGTCGAGAAGACATTGTGGTAGTCCACTGACGAGAACCACAGGCTGTCGGTGTAGAGCCCGGCCAGCGAGCGCAAAGACACCAGGAGGATGATGACGACGACGACGAAGCCGATCAGCCACCACCGGGCCCGGTGGCGACGGCGCGGCGCGGGGTCAGCGGTGAGATCGCTGGGGATGCGCACGAGGGGAGCCTAACGTCCAGCGCACCTCCCCAAATGGGCAGGCGGGGACGCTTGGCGCAGTCCGGAGTCCTGGTCAGTCGGTCGCCGGTGTGATGAGGCAGCGACATCCCGAATGCGCCGGCGGGTGGGCGTGCCCGGTGGGGAACGCTTCGGAGCCGCTCACCGCGCCGCCCAACGCGTTGTCCTCGCAGTCCGAGCAGCCGCTCGCGGTCGTGACAACCCAGCGCACCTTGCCGTCCGCGCTGGCTGCAGCCACCCCTGCCGAGAACGCCTGCGTGGCCTGGTCGCCGACCAGCCGTTCCACGCGTTCGCCCCTCCATTCGCGGAAGGCCGCACCGATGCGATCGGCCGGGTCGCCCGCCCCCTCCTCCACCAGCCGCCGCAGATTGGTCACCACCGCGCGCGCCAGCCCCGCAGACGACTGCTCCACGGCATCGCCCCTCGGAATGGTCGCCGCGCCGGCTCCGACGAAGATCGTCCCGGCGGCGAACGCCTCGTCGAGGTGACTGCGCGCCGCCGCCGCGAAGGCGGCCAGGTGTTCGTCCTCAGAGCCCATGAGCTCGCCGACCTCGAGCGCCGGTGCGTTGCGCAGCCGGTCGAGCAGGCGATTCTGGTCGTCCCCGAGTGTCCGCTTGATCGTCCGGCCCAGGCGCGCCGCAATCGGTGTCAGCAATTCGTCGCGTCGGGCGATGATGGAGTCGTCCGGTCCTGGTGCCAGCGTCGGCTTCAGCCGTTGTCGACTCCTCGGGGGAAACGACAGCGGCAACGTCGACGGTGTCCGCGGCGACGCCGCTCGGGTCGGACGCGTCTCCCCCGTCAGCCTTGACCGTTTCCGCGTGGTCGGCGCCGCCTGCCGTCTCATCACCGGGCTCCACCGGGGCCGTCGGAGCAGACTGCTGTGTCGCGGCCGTCCCGGCGCGGATACGAGCAAAGAGCTCGTCGACAGAGGGAGCAGCCGTCTCCTCCCCCGCATCGGCTCCGGACGCACCTCCCACAACCGGGGTCGGCCCGGTCGGTGGCACCTCCCCTGCGGCCTCTTCGGCCTCGTCCTGGTCGTGCGGGAGCTCGGCGGTACCGAGGCGGAACTGGTCCGCCACACCCTGTGCAGCGGCCCGCGCCTCCTCATCGGTCCGGTCCAGTTGGGCCAGGATCCCGTCGACCCGGTCGCGCACACCGTGGACCGAGGCGGCCATTTCGTCGCGCGCCGCCCGGAGCTGCTCAATCTGGATCCCGAGGCCGCGCCGCCGAGTGGCCAGGTCGGCCAGCACCCGGCGCCGCGCCTCTTGGACCTGGTCGAGGAGGGCACGTCCCTCGTCCTTGGCGCGGATGACGATCGCCTCA
This sequence comes from uncultured Acidimicrobiaceae bacterium, assembly GCA_963744045.1. GTDB lineage: Bacteria > Actinomycetota > Acidimicrobiia > Acidimicrobiales > RAAP-2 > Bog-473. The sequence goes on along the minus strand of CAVUSB010000001.1, from coordinate 125,376 downwards.
CCGGCCGCAATCGCCTCGGCAACGATGCGCTCACTCTCCACCCGAGCCTCCTGTTCGGCGTTGGCCACCAGCAGCTCCACCTCGACGACCCGCTCGGCCGCTGACGCCTCGGTCCGCTCCTGCAACTCGTCCACCTGGCTCTGTGTCTCGCGCAGCAGCGTGGCGGCACCTTCTTGGGCCTGGACCACAATCCGGGCCGCCTCCTCATGAGCGTGGCGCAGGATCCGGGCGCTGTGCTCGCCCAGAGAGGTCGTGAGGGTGGCCTCGTCGACCACCGGATGGGCGGCCCGCTCCTCGGCCTCGGCCAGGGCGACCCGAAGCTCTTCTTCGCGCGTTTCGAGCGCTTCGAGGTTCCGGGCGACCGATTGCAGGTAGGAACGGACCTCGTCGGTGTCGAAGCCCCGGCGGACCACGGCGAAGGAGTGCTGCGCGATGTCGCCGGTGGCGATCCGGGACGATGAGATGGGGGGGCGTCCTTCTGCCATGCCCAGAGCCTACGGCGCCGCCTGGACCGGCACAGGTTTGCCGGGCACCTTGCCCCCGAGGCGCTCGAGGATCCGCAGCACCTGGTCCAGATTGTTCACGGCGTACACGTGGAGTTGGGGGGTTGCCTTGGACTCGGCCGCCCGGAGCTCGACGGTGGGGACGAAGAAGACCGTCGCGCCCGCCCGCTCCACTGCGATCGTCTTCTCGGCCACGCCCCCCACGTCGCCGACGGCGCCGTCCTGATCGATTGTCCCCGTCGCGGCGACGATCCGGTTGCCCGTGAGGCGCCCGCTGCTGAGCTTGTCGATGATGCCGAGCGTCATGGCCAGGCCGGCGGAAGGGCCGCCGATGTTCTTCGTGTGCACGGTGACCTCTATGGGGAAGTGCCAGTCCTGCTGCGTCTGCGGCGATATCCCGAGGTACGCAGTCGGCCGGGTCGGCACGCCGCAAGCGGTGTCGACCAGCCCCTTCGGAGGTCTACCGAGCGTCACCGACTTGGTCACGATCGGCCCCTTCACGAAATCCCCGACGCTGTTGATAGAGGAATCCTCGACCTTGAGCGCGACGCGCTGGCCGGGCATGAACCCGTGCAGCGCGCCGATCAGGGAGCAGTCGCTCGTGACCGGCGTGGCGTTCACTGCGGTGATCACCTGCGCCACGTGCAGCGAGGCAGCTGCCGGCGAGTTCGCCGCGATCCCGAAGATGAGCGCGCCCGCGTTCGTCGACGTGACCGTGTAGCCGAGGTGGGACAGCGCGGCCGCCGTGGCGAACGACTGGGCCTGGGCCATTTCGAGGTACCCCTGGTCGAGATACTGGTTCTCGTTCGTCGTGGGGCCGAGCAGGTCCGCCCCCGAGAGCACCTGGCTGTCCGAGTCGAAGAAGCGGAATTGCAAGTAGTTCAGTGCGTTCAGCTGGGTGACGTAGACGTCGGTCAGCAGGATCTTGCCCGTGAGCACATGATCGTCGGCGGCCGGGACATCGATGTACGGCGCGACGGGCGTGGCATCTCCCGGCGTGAGCGCGTAGTAACTGACCGACGTGCGGGCTGCGACCAGCGCGGCCACCACGACGAGGACGGCGAAGCCGGCGAGCAGGCGCGGCCAGAGACGGCGGCGCCGGACGGACATCGTCGGCGACAGGGGCGCGCCGCCCGCGTCGGGGCCGGCGTCGCTGGAGGTGGGGTTCGCCGCGGCATCCCCGTCGGCGGTCGCGTCAGGTTCGGACATACTCAGAAGGTGAGCGACGATGTTGCCACGGATCAGGGCCGTGACGGCCGCGCCGAAATCCGGCGCCGCCGCGTCACCATGGCCGGCCACCGGGGGGGCGTCGCCGTCGCCCGCCGCGGTCTCGCCGATCCCGATCCGGGCGTGCAGGTGGCGGCCCTCGGCGCGCTGGCCCGCCTGGACGAGCTGCAGGCCGCCGACGTCGAAGCCGCTCTGGCCACCGGCGCGCCGCCGGCGCGCCGGCGCGCCGTCGAGGTGGCGTTGCGCGCCCGCGGCAGAGGACTCCGAACGTCACTTCCCCGCGCCATCGCCGGCGCGTTGCATGATGCCGATCCGCTCGTCGTGGTCGGCGCGGCGTGGTTCCTGGCCGAGCGGCACACGCTGGCGGCCGTGCCGGAACTGGCGGCGGCGGCAGGGCACGAGGACGCGCGCTGTCGCGAGGCCGCAGTGGCAGCGCTCGGCGCCATCGGCGACCCCGCCGGACTGCCCGCCGTGCTCGGCGCGCTGACCGACGTCCCGACGGTGCGGCGGCGGGCCACGGTCGCACTGGCCGGCTTCGACGATCCCCGGGTGACGCCGGCGCTCCGGGCGGCGACCGGGGACCGCGACTGGCAGGTGCGCCAGGCGGCCGGAGAGCTGCTCGACGATCCCACACCCTGATGTTCCGGCTCGGGTCCCCGCACCGGCCGGGCACGGCGGCACCCGCAACGAGGCGGCTAGTCGTCCTCGCTGAAGAGACGCTTCAGGCGGTCGAACGATTCGAGGCAGACGCCCGCCCCCTGGACAACGCACTCCAGCGGCGTGTCGACCAGGTGCACCGGGACGTGGGTGGCGTCGGCCAGGCGCTGCGTCATCCCCCGCAAGAGCGCTCCACCGCCGGTGAGGTGCACCCCTTGGAACATGATGTCCTGCGCCAATTCGGGCGGCGCCTCGCCGAGACACTCGGCGGCGGCCGCGACGATGGAGGCCACGTTGTCCTCCAACGCGCCGCGGATCTCGAGCGGGGACAGCACGACCGTCATGGGCCGGCCGGTTGCCACTTCCCGGCCGCGGATCTCGGCGTGCTGCTCCCCCTCGTGCGGGGCGGCGGAGCCGATGGCGAGCTTCACCGCCTCTGCCGTGCGCTCCCCGACGGCCACGCCGTAGCGGTGGCGTACGTAGTTTTGAATGGCCGAGTCGAAGTCGAAGCCCCCGCAGCGCAGCGCCTGCACGGCCACGACACCTCCCAGCGAAATGACGGCCATCTCCGCGGTGCCTCCGCCGACGTCCACGACCATGTTGCCCACCGGTTCGTGGATGGGCAGCCCGGCACCGATGGCGGCGGCCATCGGCTGTTCGATGAGGAAGCTGCCCGACGCGCCCGCCCGACGCGCCGCCTCCTTGACGGCGCGTCGCTCGACGGCGGTGATGGCCGAGGGGACGCAGATCAAGACCTTGGGCCGGTTGAGCCGGCCGACCCCGACCCGGTGCAGGAGCACGCTGAGCATCCGTTCGGTGACCTCGAAGTCGGTGATGGCACCGCCACGGAGCGGCCGCTCGGCCACGATGTACCCCGGCGTCCGGCCGATCATCTGCCATGCGTCGGTTCCGATGGCGAGCACCTCGCGGCTGCGCGAGTCGAGCGCGACCACCGTCGGCTCGTTGAGCACCAGGCCCTTCCCCTTGGCGTAGACCAGCGTGTTGGCCGTGCCGAGATCGATGGCCAGGTCGCGTGACATAGGGGCCTCATGGTACGGCCGGCCCGTCGCCCGACGGCACTTTCCTGGTCTTTCTCGGTAACGTCGCCCAGGTGAGTGATACGCCCGATGAGCCCGAAGACGGCACGCCGGGCCCTGGTGAGGGCGGAGGAGGCGGCCAGGACGAGCCCGATTCCCCCCTGCGCGGCTGGATCGATCCCGACGACCGGCTCTGGCGACACCCCAGTGAGGTGGCCGGTTCGGGGCCCGCTCGGGACCTCTCCTCCCTGCTCAACCCCCAGCCGCGCCGCAGTCACCGAAACGCCATCATGGTCCTGGTCGGTGTCGGCGCCGTCGTGGCGGCGGTCGCCTGGGTCGTCGTGCTGCTCTCGCCCGCATCGGACCACCCGTCGGAATCGGCCACACAGGACACGGCGGCCGGCGGGCCGATGACCACGCTGGCCGGCGTGCAGAACGCGCTTCCGGCGGCGGCGGTGGCGACGGGACACTCCATCGTGGAGCTCGCAGGCGACCACCACCCACGGCACCGTGCTGCTCGTCGGCGTCGCTGTCGCCGAGGGCGGGCTCGTCGCCACCACCGCCGATCCTCTGGGCGGCATGCAGCGCATCGACATGATCGGCGCCGGCGGCAAGCTCCAGGCGGCGTCGGTGGTGGCCACGGACAAGACGTCCGATGTGGCCCTCGTCAGCGTGCCCCAGGATCTTCCGGTCGCCACTTCGCCGACGACAGCGGGCTCGACAGCGGGACCCCCGACCTGGCCCTCTCCTTCGTGCCGGCGGGTGGCCACGCGGTCGCGCTCCGGTGCACCGCCGGAGCGGTGACCGACGTCGGGACGGCCATCGCCAGCGGCCCCGCCTCGACCATGCCCTCCATCACCTCGTCTCCCGCCGCGCCGGCGCTCCTGGGCGGCGAGCCGCTCCTGGACGAAAACGGTGCGGTACTCGGGATCCTCTACAACCCCGACCCGGGCGCCTCACCCCCCACCTTCCTGCCCAGCGACCTCGTCGTCGGCGTCGCCGACGACCTCCGGTCCCAGGATCGGGTCGTGCACGGCTGGCTGGGGATGCAGGGCACCGACGCCCCCGACGGCGGCGGCGCCGAGGTGGCCGAGGTGCAGTCCGGCGGACCCGCATCGGGCGTTCTGCAGGTGGGCCAGCTGATCGTGGCCGTCGACTCCACACCCGTGCGCACCATGGCGGAGCTACGGGCCCGGCTCTACGTCCTGCCCCCGGGGACGCCCGTCACCTTGTCGGTCCAGCAGCCGGCGGGGACCAAGGTCGTGGACATCACGCTCGGCAGGTCCTCCTAGCATGCGAGTGTGAGCATGTTCGGTTCCAACGATCCCGACAACCCGATGGGCGGCCTCCTCGGCGACCTGATGAAGGTCATCGGCTCGGGGCCCGGCGCCGGCGACAGCTGGTTCGAGGCCGCCCGCACCCTGGCCTTCGGGGTCGCCACCGACGGCGGGGAGGACGAGAACCCCGACCCGTTGGTCCGTATCGCGTTCGAGGAGCTGGCCCGCGTCGCCGAGATGCATGTGGCAGATGCCACGGGAATCAGCCCCGCCTCGGGCGGCGGCGTCTCCTTCGAGGCCGTCGGTCCCGGGCAGTGGAGCTTCCGCGTCCTGGACGCCTACCGGCCCGTTCTCAAATCCATGGTCGAGGCACAGCAACAGGGCGCGGCCGCCGTGCCGTCGTCACTCGATCTGAGCGAGCTCGACCCCGACTCGTCGGGCGGACTGGGCGGACTGCTCGGGCAGTTCGCCATGACGCTCGGTCCCGTCTTTCTCGGCATGCAGTTCGGCTCCGCCGCGGGGCACCTGGCCCGTCGCGCCTTCGGGCAGTACGCCCTCCCGCTGCCGTGGCCCGAGTCGTCCACCCTGCTGCTCGTGCCGGGCAACGTGGGCCGTTTCGCCGAGGACTGGAGCCTGCCCCTCCAAGAGGTCCAGCTCTGGGTCTGCCTGCGCGAGCTCACCATGCATGCCGTCTTGACCCGGCCCGGTGTGCGCAGCTCGCTGATGACATTGCTCGGCGACGCAGCGGCGCACGCGGCGGCGGCGCAGCGCTCCATCGTCGAGCGCCTGGGCGAGGGCCTGGGCGACCAGATGTCGCTGGAGGAGGCACTGGGGGATCCCGAGGCTCTGCTCTCGGACCTCATCAGCCCCGAGCAGCACAGCATCTCGGCCGCGCTGACCGCGCAGACGACCGCCATCGGCGCCTACGTGGACCACATCACGGCCAGCATCGCCGAGTCCCTGACGTCGTCGCCCTCCGCGCTGCGCGAGGCCTGGTACCGCTACCGGATCGAAGAAGGAAAGGGCGAGCAGGCCTTCGCCGGCCTGTTCGGCCTCAACGTGGGCCAGGACGAGGTCGACCGTGGGCGCGCCTTCATCACCGGCGTCCTCGAGCGGGCGGACGAAAGCGCCCTGACCCGGCTGTGGTCCGATGAGCTCGACCTCCCCACCCCCGCCGAGGTGGATGCGCCCGGGCTCTGGCTCGCACGGATCGGACTGCTGGACTGAACGCGTCCCGTCGCCCTCCGCCGGCGTCGCCGCTGCGGAGACCGCCGTTCGCCAAGTGACGCGTCAGCCCACCGTTGGCGTCAGCCGACTGGTGCAGGCACGCGCCGCGTGCGACTGCGCCGCGCCGGCGCGCTCCGCCGGTGGCGGCGGCCGCGACAGTTCGGCGCCACGGCTTTCGAGCGCGAAACGGGAGAAGGCGGTGGTGACGCGGCCTCCGAGGAGGAGCGTCTCGATGGTGCCGTCCCATGTGGGTGCGATGGCGTAGACGTACTCGGCCATGGCCTCGTCGTCGCGCACCGTCGTCAGCAGGTCGACGAGGTCCTTCAGGTGCTCGGCCCGAGCGGTCTCCGCCAGGTCCGCCGGCGTGAGGGTGCGCACCAGCGCCTCCTCGTCGTCGCTCAGCCTGCCGACCCGCTCCGCAATGACCCCGAGGACCGCCGCCTCGTCCATGCTGTACGTCTCCTGCACCACTGCCTCCCCGTCCCGGCGGACTTTTTGTCCGCAACGCTCCAACAACAACGACGCAATGGTTTCACTGCACGGGTGTTGTCCGAGTGGCTCCTGGGGAGCAAGTTGGGTGCAGGTTGTCCGATTTCGCCGGGCGGCATCGGGCCTGGTGCCTGGCCGGGCACGTGCGCCCCGGCCGGGTCAGCCTTCGGCTTCTTCGCCCCAGTCGAGCACCCACTCGAGAGCGAGCTGCTCACGCTCGGCGTCACGCACGACACGCTCGCTGTTCCGGCGGAACTGGGGGTCGTGCGGGGGCAGCAGGACGAGCCGGGCCAGGACCCGCTCACGGAATTGGTCGATCACCTCGGGCACGCCATAGTCCGACTGCACCTCCCAGTGCGGGGCGACAGGTCCCAGGTAGACCACGCGCACGTGCCCGATTGGCTCGACCGGCTCACCTTCTTCGACGACTTCTTCCTCGGTGTCCGGGGACATGGCTGCTCCTTGCATCGGCGATCGGGGCCAGCGTAGCCCCGGGGGGCGGAGCGACATTCTCCCTGGTAGAACGAATATCAGCTCCTGGATTCTTAGGAACTTCCTATCCGAATAACCTGGCTCTGAACAGGGTGCTCCCTTAGGATTATCCGTGAAAAGGGAGCCAAAAATGACGACCGACTGGATGGCCGGGGGGAAGTGCAAGGAAGTTCCGCCCGATGTCTTCTTCCCCAATGACGGCATGGGCGTGCTGGTCGCCCAACGCATCTGCGCCGAGTGCCCCGTCTCCGAGGCTTGCCTGGAGTACGCGCTCGAGCACCACATCGACCACGGAGTCTGGGGAGGCGCATCGGAGCGTGAGCGCCGGCGCATTCTGCGCCGCCGCCGCCTCTCACACGCCATCGTCGCCAAGTAGGCCCTGCGTACGGGGCCATGGGCCCTCGGGGAGTGCCGGCGAGCCGGCACCGGACTGAGGCCTGCGGGCGTGCCACGCTGGAGGGGTGCTCCTCGAGTGCGTGGTCAACGTCAGCGAGGGTCGGGACGAGGCGGTGCTGCGCACGTTGGCCGACGCCGCCGGCCCTGCTTTGCTCGACCAGCACCGTGACCCCGACCACAACCGCACCGTCTTCACGCTGGCCGGCCCTGCTGAGCTCGTGGCCGAAGCGTCTCGGGCCCTGGCGACGGCCACTCTGGCCAATCTCGACCTGCGCCGGCACGCCGGCGCCCACCCCCGCCTCGGCGTGCTCGATGTCGTGCCTTTCGTCCCCTACGAGCCCGGGCACCCGGCACCGGACGACCTGACGGCAGCGCTGGCCCAGCGCGACCGGTTCGCCCGCTGGCTGGGTGAGGACATGGGGGTGCCGAGCTTCCTCTACGGGCCCCTCCCCGGCGGCCGGGCCCGCTCGCTGCCCGAGATCCGCCGCCTGGCGTTCGGGCCGGCGCCCGACGGCCTGAGCCCCGACCGGGGTCCTCTCCAGCGCGGACCTCCGCAGCGGCGCCACCGCCGTGGGAGCCCGACGGGTCCTGGTGGCCTACAACGTCTGGGTCTCCTCGGTCGACGTGGCCCGGCAGGTGGCGCCCCTGGTGCGCAGCCCACGAGTCCGTGCGCTTGGCCTGGCCGTCGGGACTCGGGCCCAGGTCTCGTGCAACCTGGTCGACCCTGGCCGCTACGGGCCGGGCCGGCTCTACGACGCGGTGGCGGCGCTGGTGCGCGAGGCGGGAGGCAGGGTCGACGGCGGGGAGCTGGTAGGGCTCATTCCCGAATCGGTCCTGGCCATCGTGCCCCCCGGCCGGCGAGCCGAACTCGGCCTGTCGGAGGAGGCGACGGTGGAGGCTCGGCTCCCCGCAGATCGCTGAGTGAGGCGTACCCTACGAGGCGCTGGCCACGTCCCGGCGGGCCAGGGCGCGGGCACGGCGCAGCCGGCGGCGCTCCCGCTCGCTCATGCCGCCCCAGATGCCGAACTTCTCGCCGTTGGCCAAGCGCGTACTCGAGGCAGTCTTCGCGCACGACGCAGCCGCGACAGACCTCCTTGGCTTCCCGGGTGGACGCGCCGCGCTCCGGGAAGAACAGATCGGGATCGACCCCCATGCAGTTGGCCTGCAACTGCCAGCTTCGTTCTTGGCGACCGTAGAGCGTGGTGACTATGTCAACTGGCACTTTGGGTTCGCCCCCTCTCTCGCCTCGGGTGGCATTGATGTAGTTACAACGGTGTAGGCATCTTTCACCACGCACCCTGCATGCGCAAGGGGAAAATGACGTTTCCAGGCACGAAATTGGCAGAGGCGCCTTCCGATCGTCGCGCCTGGTCCGCGTATATCCCCTGGTGAACGACCATTTTCGGCATGCGGTGGCGAACCGCCCGGGTTTCTCCGAGGTTTTTCGCCACCGGAGGGGTCAAATGGGGCCGATTCGGGCGCAGGCCGAGGAGCTGGAGGTCAGAGAGCGCCGGGACGCCGGCTCGGCCTGCGGCCGAAAGGGGCGCCGGGCAGGCCCGCCGGGCGCTATCCGGCAGGACGGAGGACGCGGCGGTGCTGGAGGAAGTCGACCAGCACGTAGCCGCCCAGCGCGTCGGGCGTCGTGTAGAAGGTGCGGCCACCGTTGACGCGGGCGATCTGCTCCACGAAGGGGTAGTGGGTGCGCTGGAGGTCGAGGGCGAAGGTGTTGATCACGATGCCGGCCCGCGTGCAGCGGATCACCTCGGCCATCGTCCGCCGCAACGTCTCGGGGATCGGCGGGTAGTTGAACCAGACCTCGCCTGCGTCGTCGATGTGCGCAGTGGGCTCCCCGTCGGTCACCACGATGATCTGCTTCGTCCCGTGCTCGTGCGCCAGCATGCGCCGGGCCAGGGCGAGGGCGTGCTGCAGGTTGGTGCCGTAGACGTAGTCCCACATTGCCGTCGGCACCTCGTCGGGGCGTATTTCGTGGGCGATCTCCGAGAAGCCCACGATGCCGAGGTAGTCGCGGGGGAACTTCGACGAAATGAGTGTCTGGAGCGCCATCGCCATGCGCTTCGCCGGCACGAAGTTGTCGCGCATCGGCATCGACATGGAGAGGTCGACGGCCAGCACGGTGGCGCTGCGTGAGAGGGCCTCGACCTCGACGACCTCGAAGTCGTCGGGCGTCAGGCGCACCGGCACGCCCGAGCCGCCGCGGCGCACCGCATTGTGCACGGTCGTGGAAAGGTGCAGGTTGAGCGGGTCGCCGTACTCGTACGCCTTCGTGGTCTCCTCGCGGTCGTGGCCGGTCCCGGTGCGCAGGGCGGAGTGGTCGCCGATGCGGTCCTTGTTGATCTGGCCGAAGAGATCCGCCAGCGCCTTCTGCCCCAGGCGCCGCACGCCCTGGGGCGTCGAGCTCAATGCGCCCGCCGTGCTGCTCAATGAGCCCGGCGTCGGCCAGCGACTTGGTCAGGTTGGCCAGCCGGTCGAGGGCGCGGGCCGCGTCCTCCCCCATGTGCTGGCGCACCTGGTCCAGATCGATCTCGCCCAGCGCGGCGGGCGTGGAGGCCGACTGGATCACCTCTTCCATGCGGTCGAGCTGGCCCAGCTGGGTGGCCAGGTCGGTGGCCTGGCTCATGCCCATGGGGCCTTCGCCGTTGAAGTCGTAGGACTTCTGCCACCCGGCGTCGGGCACGGCGCGCTGGAGGTTCTGCGCCAGGCGCTCCACCTGCCAGCGCAGGTCCATGTCCTCGAGGACCGAGTCCATCAGGCTGCGCAGCTGCGCCTGCTGCTCGGGGCTCATGGAGTTCCACACCGCCTGGGCGGCGGCCATGCGCTCCGCCAGCTGCTGCAACAGCTCGTCGAGGTTCTGCGGGTTGCCGGGGAACATGTCGCCGTACTGCGCCATGAACTCCTCGAAGCTGGGGTCGAGCTCGTCGCCGCGCTCGCGCTGCTCGAGCATCTGGTTCAGCGCGTCGTAGGCGTCGCGCATGCGCTGCATCTGCTCGGCGTCCATGTTGGACAGGGCGTCGGAGGCTCCCTCGAAGAACGTGTCGGCCATCTCACGGCGGAGCTCCTCGACGAGCTCCTCGAAGCGCTCGCGCGCCTCGGAGGAGACGAAGTCGTAGTGCTGCAGGCTGCTGATGCGGCCGGCGGGGTCGTCGGGCTGGAGATCGAGCGCCATGCGGCGCTCGGTAGCCACGTCGTCGGTCACCTCGGAGCGGCGTTGGTCACCCGAGCCGTGCGCCTCCTCGACCAGGTCGTCGATGGCGGCCCGCTCGTCCTGCTCTATCTCGTCGAGCTGGGCGGTGAGCTCCGCCATGCGACCGTCGGGGTCGCCCTCCGCCAACATTTCGGCACGGCGGCGACGGAGTTGGTCGAGCATGTCGCGCAGTCCTGGCACCTGCTCGCCGTCGGCGTTGCGGAAGCCGCTTCTGAGGAGGCGCCGCAGCGCGTCGTCGAGGTCACCGCCGGCCAGCAGGTCGTCGGTGAGCCCGGCCAGCAGGTCGTCGGGGTCGAGGTCGGCGAACTCCTGGGTGCCGTCCCATTCCGAATAGTCGTAGCGGGCGCTCATGTGCGTGCCCTACTTCCTGCGGGCTTACTTGCGCCCGCGGTAGAGGGCGCGTGCCCCGGACGCGTCCTTGTTCAACCGCTTCGTGAGGTGCAGCCCCTCCAAGAGGAACTCCAGGGCGCTGGCCATCAGGGCGGGTGACTCTGCTTCGGCCGCCTCGGGGCCCGCGAGCTTGCGCGTCGGCGGCTCCAGCTCGGGGACATCGGCCAGGACGGCCAGGTAGGCCGACGACGGGAGGTCGTCGCCCACGTGCACCACGACCTGCTCGTGGAAGGCGGCCACGATCGCCTGCGGGTCCTCCAGCGTGACCCGGCGGCGGAACACCGCCAGCGTGGCGGCCGCCACCAGCTGGGCCACCACCTCGTCCTCGTGACCCTCCTCCATCGCCTCGACCTCGATCTTCCCCTGAGTCGAGGGCACCAGGGCGGAGAGGTCACTGATGCGGGGCACCGCCACCGGCTCGCCGGTGCGCAAGGCACGCCGCACGGCCGACGCCACGAGCGTCTCGTAGTTGGCGATGGAGAGGCGGACCGAGACGCCGCTGCGCTGGTTGAGGTGGCTGCTGCGCCGGGCCAACTGGCTGATTTCGGCCACGACCTCCTTCATGAAGCGCGGCACCGTCACCGGCACGCCCGCCGTGGGCAGGTCGGCCTCGCTCTCCATGATCTTGACCTCGGTCATGGTCTCGAATGGGTAGTGCGTGCGGATCTGCGCCCCGAAGCGGTCCTTGAGGGGCGTGATGATGCGGCCGCGGTTCGTGTAGTCCTCCGGGTTGGCGGTGGCGACGAGTGTGATGTCGAGCGGCAGGCGGATGCGGTGCCCGCGGATCTGCACGTCGCGCTCTTCGAGGATGTTGAGCAGCCCGACCTGAATGCGCTCGGAGAGGTCCGGCAGCTCGTTGATGGCGAAGATGCCGCGGTTGACGCGCGGGATGAGGCCGTAGTGCAGGGCCAGCTCGTCGCTGAGGTAGCGGCCCTCGGCGATCTTGATGGGGTCCACCTCGCCGATCAAGTCGGCGATGGAGGTGTCGGGGGTCGCCAGCTTCTCCCCGTAGCGCTGCGAGCGGTGCACCCAGTCGACCGGCGTGGCCTCGCCGAGCTCGTCCACCCGGTCGAGGGCGTAACGCGAGACCGGGTTGTAGGGATCGTCGTTGATTTCGGAACCGGCGATGATGGGCATCCACTCATCGAGCAACCCGACCATGGACCGGATCACCCGCGTCTTCGCCTGGCCCCGCTCGCCCAGGAGGATGATGTCGTGCCCGGCCAGGATGGCGTTCTCGAGCTGGGGCACCACGGTGTCCTCGAAGCCGAGCACGCCGGGCACGAGGGTCTCGCCGGCGGCAATCAGCCTGGCCGTGTTGCGCCGCATCTCCTCGGCCACCGACACCGACTCCCAGCCCGAGGCGCGCAGGTCGGCGATCGATCCGGCGAGTTCGGCGGGGGGCGCCAGGCCGCCGGGGCGCGGTGTCGCGGAAGGGTCGAAGGGGGAAGAGCCGCTCATGGACGAAGCCTAAACCCCGGGCCCCAGGGACGAAACGGCGTCCGCCGCGGCGGCGGATGCCGGTGCGGGCACCGGCGCCGGGACGTGCCGCAGCAACAGCAGGTCGGCCAGGGCGCGGGCGGGACGGGCCAGGGCACGGTCACCGCGCTGGGCCAGGGCGATCGTGCGGCTCAACGTGGGTGCCGCGAAGGGGATGCCCACGAGGGACCCGTTGCCCGGCAGCGCAATGGCGGGCACCACCGCGGCGCCGAGCCCGGCCGCCACGAAGGACAGGACGCCGGCCATCTCGGCCCCTTCGCTGACGAGGTGCGGCTCGACCCCCGCCTCCTGGCAGGCCGTCAACGTGACCGAGCGCAGGTCGTACCCCTCCCGGAACATGACCAGGTCGAGCCCGTCGAGATCACGCACCCGGACCCGGCGCCGACGCGCGAAGGGGTGGCCGGGGGCGGTGGCGAGGACCAGAGGGTCGTCGAAGAGCGGCGTGGTCTCCACCAGCGGATCGGTCACGGGCAGCACGACCAGGGCCAGGTCGACCTCGCCGGCCGCCACCTGGGGTACCAGCTGGTGCGAGCCGGCCTCCACCACCGACAGGTCGATGCCGGGGTAGCTGGCGTGGAAGGCCACGAGGGCGGGGGCCAGCGCGCTGGTGATGAGGCTCGGGGTGGCCCCGACGGCCAGACGCCCCCGGGCCATCCCCGACAGGGCGCGCGCCTCGGCACCGGTGGCCGCCACGTCGGCCAGGACCCGCTGCATGAACGGCACGAGGGCGGCCCCGTCGGGCGTGAGGGTGACCGGCCCCTGGCCGGGCCCCCGGTTGAAGAGGAGCACGCCCAGCTCGTCCTCGAGCAGGCGGACCTGCCGCGACAGGGAGGGCTGGGCCAGATGCAGGCGGGCGGCGGCCTGCGTGAAGCTCTTTTCCTCGGCCACGGCCAGGGCGTACGCCAACTGATGGAGCTGCACCGTTGAGAGCTTATAGCTCTGATCTTCATACTCTTTATGTCTTTGACGTCGTGATGAGGCGGACCGTAGGGTCGCAGCGTCAGGCCGCCGACATGCGGCGCGGCAGGCCGCGGTCACTGCGGCGTGAAGTGGAGCAGGCACTCAGGAGGTGCGCGTGACGACGACGGTCGACAACCCGACCACGACGCCGGTGGTCATCGGGGCGCCCCGGGGCGGACCAGACGTCCCGACCCTGCGCAAGGACGGCTGGTGGGTGGAGCCGGCGATCACGGCGGGGGTCCTGTTGTCCTTCGTCATCTACTCGACGTGGGCCGCCTTCGTCGGGAAGGACTACTACGCCGGCGCCGACCTGCACCGGGACATGATCTCGCCCTTCTACTCGCCGTGCATCGCCAACAGCTGCGTGCCGGGCAGCCATGCCTTCGGCACGTTGCCCTTCTGGAACTACTCGCCGGCCCTGTTGATCCTCATCTTCCCACTCGGCTTCCGCCTCACCTGCTACTACTACCGGAAGGCCTATTACCGCTCCTTCTGGCTCTCCCCACCGGCTTGCGGCGTAGCCGATGCCCACGGCAACTACAGCGGCGAGACGAGGTTCCCGCTGATCCTGCAGAACATCCACCGCTACTTCTTCTGGCTGCTCCTCATCTTCAACTGCATCCTCACTTACGACGCCATCCTCGCCTTCCGCCAGCCGGGGCTGGGCATCGGCATCAGCGTCGGCACCCTGGTCTTGTGCGCCAACGCCGTCTTCCTCTGGATGTACTCCCTGTCGTGCCACGCCTGCCGGCACTTCTGCGGCGGGCAGGTGAAGTCGTTCGCCAAGCACAAGACCCGCTACAAGCTGTGGAAGTTCGTGACACCGCTCAACGCGCACCACATGCGCTTCGCCTGGATCAGCCTCTTCGGTGTCGCCTTGTGCGACCTCTACGTACGGCTGGTGGCCAGCGGGACCATCCACGACCCCGGCTTCCACTTCTAGGCCGCGAGGAACCGCATGCCCACGCCTGACTGCGAAACGTACGACTACGACGTCATCATCATCGGCGCCGGCGGCTCCGGCCTGCGCGCCGCCATCGAGGCGAAGGAGCGCGGCCTGCGCGTCGCGCTCGTGTGCAAGTCGCTGCTCGGCAAGGCACACACCGTCATGGCCGAGGGCGGCATGGCCGCCGCCATGGGCCACGTGTGGCCCGAGGACAACTGGCAGGTCCACTTCCGCGACACCATGCGCGGCGGCAAGATGCTGAACAACTGGCGCATGGCCCAGATCCACGCCATGGAGGCCCCCGACCGCGTCTACGAGCTGGAGCGCTGGGGCGCTCTGTTCGACCGCACCAAGGACGGACGCATCACCCAGCGCGACTTCGGCGGCCACCGCTACGCCCGTCTGGCCCACGTCGGCGACCGCACCGGCCTGGAGCTCATCCGCACGCTGCAGCAGAAGGTCGTGTCCATGGGCACCGACGTCTTCATGGAGACCAAGATCCTGCGCCTCTTGCCCGACGCCGAGGGCAGGATTTCGGGCGCCGTGGGCTACCGGCGCCCGACCGGCGAGATGGTCCTCTTCACGGCCAAGGCCTTCGTGCTCGCCACGGGCTCCATCGGCAAATCGTGGAAGTACACGTCGAACTCGTGGGAGTCGGTCGGTGACGGTCACGCCATGGCCATCTGGGCCGGGGCCGACGTCATCGACATGGAGTGCGTGCAGTTCCACCCGACCGGCATGGTCTGGCCGCTCTCGGTGCGCGGCATCCTCGTGACCGAGGGCGTGCGCGGTGACGGCGGCGTGTTGCGCAACTCCGAGGGGAAGCGCTTCATGTTCGACTACGTGGCCCCGATGTTCCGGGCCGAGACGGCGGAGACCGAAGAGGAAGCCGACGCCTGGTACGACGACCACATCAACTACCGCCGCACGCCCGACCTCCTGCCCCGCGACGAGGTGGCCCGTGCCATCAACTCCGAGGTCAAGGCCGGTCGCGGCACCCCGCACGGCGGTGTCTACCTCGACATCGCATCGCGTCGCACGCCCGAGTACATCCGGCGCCGGCTCCCGTCGATGTACCACCAGTTCATGGAACTGGCCGGCGTCGACATCACGGCGGGGCCGATGGAAGTCGGGCCCACCTGCCACTACATGATGGGCGGCGTGCGCGTCGACGCCGAGACGCAGGCCGCCACCGTCCCCGGCCTGTTCGCCATCGGCGAGGTGTCGGGCGGCATGCACGGCGCCAACCGCCTGGGCGGCAACTCGCTCTCGGACCTCATCGTCTTCGGTCGCCGCGCCGGCATCGGTGCGTCGGACTTCGCGGAGGGCCGCACCGGCACGCCCGGTGTCGACGCGGCACAGGTCACCGCCGTCATTGACGAAGCCTTCGCACCCTTCGGGCGCGAGGACGGGTACAACCCCTACGACGTCCACGAGGAGCTGCAGGAGACGATGCAGGCGCTGGTCGGCATCATCCGCACCGGCCCCGAGCTCGAAGAGGCGCTCGTCAAGCTGGAAGAGCTCAAGGAGCACACGGCCAAGGTGCAGGTGAAGGGGGGTCGGGCCTACAACCCGGGCTGGAACCTGGCCACGGACCTGCCCTCCATGATCACCACGTCGATCGCGGTGGCGCAGGGTGCGCTCCACCGCAAGGAGTCCCGGGGCGGGCACACCCGGGAGGACTACCCGGGGCCCGATCCCGAGATGGGCAAGGTCAACTTCGTGCAGCGCCAGACCGTGGAGCACGGGTACCTGGCGCCGATTGGCATCGCGCCCGAGCCTCTGCCGGTGATGCCGCCGGAGCTCGCCGCACTGTTCGAGGAGGCAAAGTAGCCATGACCGACACGCAGACCGGCAACGATGCGCAGGCGGCCGCCGACGATGCGCCGGGCACCGTCACCATGCGGATCTGGCGCGGGGACGACGAGGGAGGCGAATTCACCGACTACGTGATGCCCGCCGTCGAGGGCGAAGTGGTGCTCGACGTGATCCACCGCATTCAGGCCACCGATGCGCCGGACCTCGCGTGCCGCTGGAATTGCAAGGCCGGCAAGTGCGGGTCGTGCTCGGCCGAGATCAACGGCCTGCCGCGCCTCATGTGCATGACGCGCATGGACACGCTGCCCGAGGGCGAGGCCGTCACGGTGGCGCCGATGAAGACATTCCCGATCATCCGCGACCTCGTCACCGACGTCTCCTTCAACTACGAGGTGGCCAAGACGGTCCCCGCCTTCAAGCCCGGCCCCGAGCCCGAGGGCGGCTACCGCATGATGCAGATCGACGTCGAGCGCGGCCAGGAGTTCCGCAAGTGCATTGAGTGCTTCATGTGCCAGGACGTCTGCCATGTCATCCGCGACCACGAGGACAACAAGCCCAAGTACGCCGGGCCCCGCTTCTTCATCCGCTTCGCCGAGCTCGAGATGCACCCCCTCGACGTCAACGACCGCCGCGAGCTGGCGCACGACCGCGGCCTCGGCATGTGCAACATCACGAAGTGCTGCACCGAGGTGTGCCCCGAGCACATCAAGATCACCGACAACGGCATCATCCCGATGAAGGAGCGCGTGGTCGACGCCCGCTACGACCCGGTGGCCTGGCTGGGGCGCAAGATCACCGGGCGCTCCAAGAAGACGGCCGAAGAGGCCTCCGCCGGCTGATCGGGAGCCCCGCCGGCCAGGGCCCCCCGAGGGCGTTGCCGGGCCCCCTCCTGCACGCCTCCTCCGACGAGGCCAGACTCTCCGCCATGCCCCGCTACCTCACGCCCGAGTGGGTGGAGTCCTTCGACGCCGCGCTCGGCGCGCTCGACCTGTCCGACGCGGTCGCGGCCGCCGGTGCGGGCTCGCTCGCCGCGGCCGACGGCTCTTTCAGCGTGCTCCAGGTGATCACCGGCGTGCCCGACGACGTGCAGGCGGCGGGTGGGGACGTGCATCTCGTCCTCACCGTGGCCGGCGGCCGGGCCCGCCTCGGGCTCGACCCCTCGCGGACCACCGGCGGCACCGCCACCATCGTCCTCGGCTACGCCGAGGCGCTGGCGATGGCCCGTGGCGAGCTCGACCCGGCGGACGCGCTGGCGGCAGGCCGCGTGCGCGTGCGGGGCGACCTGGCGGCGCTCGTGGCCGGCCAGGACGTGCTGGCCGAGGCGGCGAACCGGATGGGGAACGACCTGGAGGAGCTGACGGATCCGCCGGCCCCGGCGCCCTGACGCGCACCGTGCCCCGGACCCGCTTCTCGCCGGCGCAGCCGCCCGACTTCGGCGGGCGCTACCAGGGCCTGGTGGCCGTCGTCACCGGAGCCTCGTCGGGCCTGGGCGCGCAACTCGCGGTCGACCTGGCCCGGGCCGGCGCCACCGTCTACGGCCTGGCCCGCAACACCGAGCGGCTCGAGAAGCTGGCGACCGACCTGCGCACCTTCGCGCCGGCCTCGGGCACGATCACCTGTGACGTCGCCGACACCGCCGCCCTCCGGCACGCGCTCGACGAGGTGGCCGCGGCCCATGGCCCGGTCGACCTCCTGGTCAACAACGCGGCGCAGGATCCCGGGGTGCGGCTGGTCGACATCACCGAAGGGGAATTCCGCCACACCTTCGACGTGAACTTCTTCGCGCCGGTCGCCGCCACCCTGGCCGTCCTCCCGGCCATGCTCGAGCGTGGGAGCGGCATCGTCGTCAACGTCTCCTCGGACGGGGGCCGCCTGCCCTCCCCCGGTCCGGGCGCCTACCCCTCCTCCAAGGCGGCCCTCTCCGCCTTCAGCGAGTCCACCTCGTTCCGGCTCGGGCCCAAGGGGGTCCACGTCCACGTGGTCTACCCAGCCTTCATGGCCACCGAGCTGGGGTTGGGGGCGCTGCGAGCGCGGCCTGCGCCGGCCGCCGCGCCTCACGACCCGCAGCGTCGAGACGGTGTCGCACCGGATCCTGGCCCGGGCGGGCGGTCCGGCGCTGGAAATCAGCGTCTCGGGCCTGATCGACGCCGCCATGGTCTTCCGCTTCGTGCTGCCCCGCAGCTACCACCGCCTGCGCCGGCACTGGTAGCTGCGGCGGATCGGCCCGGCCGCCGGAGCCGGGGTCTGCCCGGGGCGGCCGCCCGAGCGAGGCGGGCGCGACGGAAGTATCGTGGCTGCACCGGCTCGCGAAGGTCGGGCCGCAGGTAGGAGGCGAACGTGCATCAGCCGATCGACGACCACTTCCTTTTGAAGTACCGGGCCCTGCTGGATGCCGAAGATGGGGCATTCGACGAGCTCGAGCACGCGTGCGAGGACGGCGACCGCACGCAGTTCGACAAGGACATGGTCGATTGGCAGAACGCTCTCGAGCACAAGCTCGTCTTCTTGGCGAACGCCGGGATCGACGTGAAACTGCCCGTCCTGGGCTAGTGGCCCGTGCTCGCCGGAACGCCCGGCAGGCACGCTCCATTTGCACAATTTGCAGGACCATCACCCGCTCTGCGTCGTGACGCGACCAGGATGGTGGGGTGCCAAAGTCATCTGAGAAGCACACTTCCCAGGGTGCGCTGAACGGTGTGGCCGCGCCGACGCCGAGGGAGGCCCCCACGGTGTCGGCGCCTTCGCACCGGCTGAACATCGCGTTCCCCTTCTCGCAGATAAAACTGGAGGAACCCAGCAAGGAGCTGGCGGAGCTGGCTGCGCTCTTCTTCGACTTCGTGGGGACGATGGCCGAATGGGTCCCCGAGGACCGTCTCGAGGAGCTCCGCACACGGGCGCAGGTGCTGCGGGACGCGCTGCGCTGAACCCCGGACGCCCGTGCGCGACTCACTCAGCGCAGGCCGAGTGAGTCCCCGAGCCTCCCCACGGCGGCCTCGAAGAGCAGCTCGGGCTCCAACACCGTGTCGCGCCAGTGCCCGAAGACTTCGAGGCTGATGGCGCCGATGAGCGTCGTCCATGCCTCGACGACGAGCACCACCTTCTCGACCGGCACGCCGGGCAGGAGCCCCTCGCTCACGGGCAGCACAGCGGCACGCAGTCCGTCCGACACCGGTCGATCCTCGTGGTGGCGGAGGCGTCCCGCTTCCGACGCTGCCACCAGCGGGCGCACCAGGGCCGCGGCCACCCGGGCGTAGGGCTCGACGGTGGCTTCGGGCGCCTGGTAGCCCGGGACCGGGGTGCCGAAGATCAACCCCCACTGATGCGGGTGCTCGAGAGCCCAGTGACGCAGGGCACGCGGGACCGCCAGGAAGCGCTCGGCATCGTGGGCCGGCCCGCCCTCCTCCCCGGTCGCTCCACCCTGTGCCAGATCGGCGGCCCGCTCCGCCTCGGCCGCCAGCGCCTCGTAGGCGGTGAGGATGAGCGCGGTCAGCAGCGCGTCCCGGCCGTCGAAGTAGCGGTAGAGCGCGGAGGGGGCCATCCCCAGATCGCGGGCAATGGAGCGCAGGGAGAGGGCGGCGGCTCCGTCACGGGCGACGTGTGCCCCGGCGACGGCGAGGATCTCCGCCGTCATCTCCTCCCGGACCCGCTCCCGGGCACGGCGCGGCGCGGAATTCGGGGTGGACGAGGGGGCGCTGGAACCAGGGACGCGTGCGGGTGAGGGCATGGGAGAAGTTTGACCATTCTCGGATGAGAACACAAGTACTTGACAAGAACATTGTTCACACTTAGTATCGATGTTCATGGACAGCCCGACCAGCGAGGAGAATCCCATGCGCACCACCAGCACGACCCCGACCGCGACGCCCGCCGCAGCCACGCCGGCGCCGGTGACGGCCCACTACAAGGAGCCCGACTGGTTCACCCGCCACATCTTCAACGCCGTGGTCAAGGGCCTGACCCGCCTGGGTGTGAGCGTCTGGGGCTCACGTGTCCTGGAGCACAGGGGTCGGACCACCGGCGCTCTGCACCACGTTCCGGTGAACCTGCTGACCATCGACGGAACGCAGTTTCTCGTCTCGCCCCGGGGGCAGACGCAGTGGGTGCGCAACGTGCGCCACGCGGGAGGGCATCTGGTGCTGATCCTGGGACGTCGGCGCCAGCTGTGCACGGCCAGTGAGATCCCGCCGGCCGACAGCGTGCCGGTCCTGCGCACCTACCTCCGCCGCTGGAAGTTCGAAACCGGCATGTTCTTCGACGGCGTGACGGCGGACTCGACCGATGCCGAGTGGGCTGCCGTGGCCGCCGACCACCCGGTCTTCGAACTCAGCTGACCCACAGTGGTTTCCGTCATATCCGGTGGTGCGGCCCCCGGGTGCGGCATCATGACTCCTATGAGCAGTCTTCACAGAGGGGTACTGAGGAAGACGGAGACTCCGAGAACAACGCCAACGCTGTCCGAAGCCCAGCTCGGTCATCGCACGCTCATCGCGTTCAACCGCGCCATGTCGCAGTGGGGCAGCCGCGGCGCGCTCTTGGAAACCGGCGGCGCAGTGCTGTGCGCCGGCGGGACGTGGATCCCGGTTGTGGCCAACGGCGCCTTCCGCTCCGACGACTCGCTGAGTGGTGCGGCGCTCGTGACCGCGGCCGATTCGTTCTTCGCGGGGCTCTCGCGCGGCTACACCGTCAAGGTGCGCGACAGCGGCGAGGACGAGGATCTGCGTCTCGCATGCGTGGAGGCCGCCCTGGAGGTCTTCGGCGATCCCGTGCCGGAGATGATCTGCCGCGCGCCGCTGGACGATGTGCCCGCCATCGACGGCGTCACCATGCGTGTGATCGACGACGAGGCCGGCCTGCGCGATTTCATCGCCGTGAACGCAGAGGCGTACGCGACATACGGGATGCCACCCGAGGTCCTGACCGAACTCTTCGACGAGGTGCCCGCCGTGCTCCAGGACTCAGCCGCCTCCATCGTGGTGGCCCGTCGCGACGGCGAGCCCATCGCCACGGCGATGGTGTACGCGAGCGACGGGGTCGCCAGCCTGCAGTGGGTCGGGACGGTGCCCGCAGCGCGCTCCGCCGGCCTCGGCGCGTTCGTCACGGTGGCCTTGACCAACCTGGCCTTCGAGGAGGGAGCGTCGTCGTGCTCGCTCCAGGCGTCGCCGATGGGCGCCTCCATCTACACCAGGCTCGGCTACGAGACCGCCTACCACTACTCGGAGTACGTCCGCTGGCCCACGCCGCCGGCGGGCTGAGAGGCGCGGCGCCGGGCCCTCGCCTTCGTCACGCCCTGACCTTCAGTCCCCGAGCAGCCCCCGCACGTAGGCCGCCTGTCCCGCGTGCTGCAAGCTGTCGTCGGCGATGCTGACGAGACGCACGCCGACGGTGACCGGGGGGTCCCAGCGGCGATCGGCCACGCGGTCGAGGTCGTCGGGTGCGATGCCTTCGAGCATTGCGGTGGTGCGGGCCTGCACCGCACCGAGGTAGTCGAGGAGCACGGC
This sequence comes from uncultured Acidimicrobiaceae bacterium, assembly GCA_963744045.1. Lineage (GTDB taxonomy): Bacteria > Actinomycetota > Acidimicrobiia > Acidimicrobiales > RAAP-2 > Bog-473. Next base: position 103,736 of record CAVUSB010000001.1, on the reverse strand, counting down.
GGGACCCTCGGGCCGGACGGCACGGACCTCCTCGGCGCTGTGCCCGTAGCCGATGTTGGAGGGATCGGGCTCGAGCCCGCAGCGACGGGCCCAGTCGCCGCTGACCCAGACCTGCTCGGTACCGAGCAGGTCGGCCACGTGGTGGTCCTGCACCCGCGCCAGGTGCCACACGAGCCATCCGATCGGGTTCGCGCCCGGCTCGGGTGCGGCGCAGAGCGCCTCTTCGTTCAGACCGGCCACCGCCGTCTCCGCCAACGGCGGGATCCGGCCGTACAGCTCCAGCAGCACCGAGGCAGTATCCATGGACCGCACCTTATGGAGCGCGTGGGCGCCACCGCGCACCTCGGGTTAGGAGCCGCCGGCGACCTCGGGGTCGGGGTCGGGACGGGATTCGGGCGACTGGATGTCGAAACGGGTGAGAGCCGTGTACGCCACGAGGACGACGACCAGCAGTGTGATGACCCCGGCGGTCTTGAGATCGTCGAGGCCGAGACCGCTGACATTCTTGGGCTTGCTGAAATAGTCGGCGAAGGACGCACCGATCGGCCGGGTCACGACATAGGCGAACCAGAACGCGAAGATCTCGTTCATCCGGAAGCGGGACCACCCGACCCATGGGATGAGGATGACGACGCAGAAGAAGACCGCCGACGCCAGGTAGCCCAGCCCGAGCGTCGTCGCGGTGAAGTCTCCGACCGCAGTGCCCAGCGCGAACGTGGCGAAGATGGTGGCCCAGTAGAACTTCTCCCGGCGGCTGGTCGTGATGGAGTGGATCGACAGCGTGTGCTCGCTGCGGTCCCAGAGAAAGAAGATGACCGCCAACGCCGCGGCCCAGAAGAGCGACGTCCCGGCGTAGGGGATGCCGAAGGTCAGGTGCATGGTGTCCGAGACGCCCGTCCCCGCGATGGCGATGGCCAGCGCGAGGAACCAGTAGGCGGGCGCGAAGTAGCGCCGGGTGCTGAATTGCGCGATGAGCGCAGCGACGAAGACGCCGATCTCGACGAGCGCGCCGACCCCTTTGTTCCCGGTGGAGAGATAGTCCGACACGGCCTCGCCGGCGGCCGTCGTGAGGATCTTGATCACCCAGAACATGACCGTGATCTCGGGCACCTTCGCGGCCAGGGGTTGGCGGGTGAAGAGGCGGAACAGCGAGCGCACGCTCTCGGGTCTCCTTGTCTGGGGCGTCCGGGGCGAACGCAGGGCGACGTGTTGCACGACGTCGCTCCTGCGCATGGTAGCCAGGACGTCGGAGCGTCTCCCGGCAGGCCTTTCGGATTGTTCTTCCTGTTCAGAGTGCGAATTCGAGCGCGTCGACTCCGACTTCCGGATGAGGGGCCCGGCGCCGATTTCATCCTCGAGTCGAAGTCACTCCGATCGGCGCTCCCCCGGCGGCGGCCGAGCGGTAAGCGGCATCGACCAGGCGGTGGGCTTCGAGCGCGACGTCGAGCCCGGGCTCGGGAGGGCGCCCGGCGGCCACCGCGTCGAGAAAGGTGCGGTCGGCCTCTACGTAGGCGCGCACGGCGAGGCCGACCTCGTCGTCGGCCAGCGGGAGCGCGTCCACCCACGGCGGCGACGGGCAGGCCCGGACCTCGGTGCCGTCACTGGTCTGCACGTGGAGCGGGCCCCGGAACTCGTCGTCCAACCACACCATGCCCTGGCGGCAGAAGACCTCGAGTCGGCGCGTCGAGCCCCGGCTCAAAATGTCGTGCCAGACGCTCGTGAGCTGCGCCTCGAAGCCCGCGGCGAAGGAGAGCGTGACGGCGGCCATGTCCTCAATGCCAGGGTGGCCGGCGTGATTGGCCGTCCGGGCCGCCACCGATGCCACGTCGCCGAAGCAGTAGCGCAAGATGTCGACGTCGTGGATGGAGTGCTCAATCAGGCAACCGCCTCCGGCCTGCGTGGCGTCGGCCCGCCATTGGGAGCCGTACGTCCCCTGAATGGGGAAATACTGGTCGTCGCGGAACACCGCCGCCATCGGTGCACCCAGCGTCCCGCCCTGCACCACGTCACGCAGAGCGCCGAAAGACCGGGGCGCTGCGCAGGACGAGACCGCTCTGACTGGCGACGCCTGCGGCGCGGGCCGCCTCCACCAACTCCGTCGGCGCGTGGGAGATCGACGTCGAGTGGCTTCTCGCAGAAGACGGCGCGTCCGGCGGCCAGGGCCTCGTCCACCGCGCCCCGGTGCGCCGACGTCGGCGTGCAGACCCAGATGGCGTCGCAGCGCCGCGCCACCTGCCGCGGCATCGGCAACGACCTCGACCTCGTCGGCGCCGAGGACGTCGGCGAAACCCCGGGCACGGCGTTCGCTCTGGTCGTGCACCGCCACGATCGCCGCCTCGACGACACCGCCGTCGATCATGGCCTTGAGGCTCAGGCCGTGCGCCCAGGCGATCAGACCGGACCCGACGAATCCGACGCGCAGCATGCCCGGAGACTAGGCGGTGGCGCCCGCACCGTCAGTTCGTCGACGGGCTGGCGCAGGCATGTCCTCTCGAGTCACCGGCTCGGCGGCAACCCGCCCGGCGAGCGCGTCGATGAACCGCGACGCCACCATGACCAGCAGTGCGATCTCGTGTCGCTCCCGGCGCCTGATGGACGCCGGCCGGCCGCCGCAGACGGTGAAGCCGGTCTCGGCAACGGGCTCAATGAACACGCCCGAGCCCGTCGTGTCGTTCGCCGGGTCGGCCCCGCTGCGCGATCCCTCCGCGAAGGCGGCGACCCACTGCACGGAGGGGACGTCGCCGTAGACCTCGGCGAAGCCGGCGAGCTCGTCGTCCGCCAGCGCGAGCCACGTCAGGTCGAAGAGCGTGATGAGGTGGCCGGTCAGCGCGTTGATGGCGGCCGTGGCCGTGGCCGCCTGGAGGATGCCGGCGGCGGCGGCCAGGACCGTGTCCTCCCGGTCCTTCGCCTCGGTCATCATCTCGGTGACGTCCTCCACGCCGGCGCCGGGGACGTTGCGGACGCCGCGGCACGCGGCATCGATCGCCCCGGGCTGGTCGGGCAGCTCCACCACGAGCTCGTCGATCGCCACCCCCGCCTCTCGCTCGAGCACCTCGAGTCCGATGACGTTGCCGTCGACGGCCCCGATCTCCGCTGCCACGGCGCCCAGCACGCCGGGCGCGTCGGGCAGCCAGATGCGCATTCTCGTCAGCACGCGGTCACTCCCCCCTCTTCCGGGTCAGTCCGGATTCGCCACGCTCAGTGGACCCTGGCCATGCGGACCGCCACCCGCATGGTGTTCTCGGCGTTGCCGGCGTAAATGCCTTTGACCGGTGGCACGTCGCCGTAGTCCCGTCCGCGACCGACGGCCACGTGGCGCTCGCCCACCGGGCAGGCGTTCGTCGGGTCGTACGCCCACCAGCGGCCCGTCCACACCTCCACCCAGGCGTGGCTCTCCCCTGTGATCTCTTCGCCGATGGAGGCGTCCGGATCGGGGTGGAAGTAGCCCGAGACGTAGACGCGAGGGCAGCCCGACCGACTTGGTGAAGGCCAAGGCCAAATGCGCGAAGTCCTGGCAGACCCCTGCCCCGTCGATGTAGGCCTCGCCAGCCGAAGTGTGGACCGAGGTGACGCCGCGCACGTAGCGCAGCGACTCGTGCGTGGTGGCCATGATGCGCCGCGCCGTTTCGAGCGGGCGTCCGGTGCGCAGGCCCAGAGCGATCTCGGAGAGTTCGGGCCCCGGCGCGGTGTAGAGGCTGTGCGACAAATGGTCTGCCATCGTCATGGAGGCGTCGCCCACATCCTCCCATGTGCAGTCCTCGGGGTCGGCGGAATGTTGGGTGTCCACGAGCGAGTTCCCCGTGATCGACAACATCTCATGCCCGCGGTCGACGTTGAAGGCCACGACCTGGGTACCCCAGTAGTCCAGGTACGAATACTGGGGGGCGGCAGGCAACGTCACCACTCTCGTCTCGAGCGCCGTCTGACGCAGCTCTGTACGGGGAGTCAGGCGGAGCTCGTTGTAGGAGGCCCGCGCCGGGGCGTCGTAGTCGAAGCGTGTCTCGTGGGAGACGCGCAGCCGCCACCCGTCCGTTCGGCTCACCCGCCTCCACCCCCCTGCCGCCACTGCATCGGGAGGTCCTGGGCGAAGTACCGCCTCGTCACGGCGTCGCTCACCGAGGAGATGGAGGCCTGCAGTCGCTCGAGCCGGGTCTCCAGATCGCGGGACAACGTCGCCGGGGCCGAGTACTCGAGCTCGGCGCGCGCCAGGCCCACCAAGCCCCGGGCATCGTCCCATGCCCCCTCGCGCCCGGCGTTGATCTGGTCGAGGCACTCCTCCGCCAGGGTGAGCGAGGCGAAAGCGGAGCGCGGGAAGAGGCGGTCGCGCAGGAGGAAGTCCAGCACCCGGCCCGGCTCGACGACTCCCTGGGACAGGCGCAGGTAGGGCTCGTAGCCGCCGCAGGACCGCAGCAGCATGACGAGGCCGCTGTCGAACACCTCGTCGAAGGCCACCGTGGCCAGCTGGCGGGCGACCACGTCGGTGCGCTCGAGGCACCGCCCCAAGGTGAAGAAGAGCCAGGTCTGGTCGCGGCTCATCATGGTGTCGGCCAGACCCATCATGCCGGCGCACTGGGTCTTGACGAAGGAGAGGTAGAACGCGGGGCCGGCCCGCCGTCCCGTCTCCCAGCGCAGCGGGAGCTCGGCCCACGTCGCGTTGATGTGCTCCCAGAACTCCACCGGCACGACATGCCGCACGGCGCGGGTGTTCTCGCGGGCGGCGGCGAGTGCCCCGGCAATCGACGACCGGCTCTCGGGGTCCGTGGCCAGGCGTTCCGTCGCCTGCCACAGCGTCTCGGTTCCGGAGTCGGGCAGCCCCATGACGGCGAGGAGCCGGCGGGCGGCGAGCGAGCCCTCGACGTCGCTCTGCTCGAGGGCCTGGTACACCGAGACGTCGAGGATACGTGCCGTCCCCTCGGCCCGTTCCACGTAGCGGCCGACCCAGAAGATGGACTCGGCAACCCGGCTCAAAAGGGCGCGGGTCACGGGCACGGCTGGCTCTGTTGCTGTTGCTGTTGTTGTTGTTGTTGTTGTGTTGGACACCGAGCTCGCCATCGGAGGCCGGGCCGACGTCCATCGGCGGCCCGGCCTGGAACGGCGCGACCTGGCGAGGCGGCAGCACCGGCATGGAGATCCCCCCGCCGACGACCCAAGTGTCCTTGGAGCCGCCACCCTGGCTCGAGTTCACCACGAGGCCGCCCTCACCGAGGGCGACCCGGGTGAGGCCACCGGGCAGGACCCAGATGTCCTCGCCGTCGTTCACCGCGAACGGACGCAGATCGACGTGGCGGCGCATCATGGTGTTGTCCACCCAGGTGGGCGAGGTCGAGAGGGCCACCACACGCTGGGCGATCCAGTGGCGCGGGTCGGCCTCCACCTCGAGCGCCAATTCGTCGAGCTCGGCACCGGTCGCGGCCGGGCCGATCACCAAGCCCTTGCCCCCCGAGCCGTCCACCCGCTTGAAGACAAGCTCGTTGCGGCGCAAGAGCGCGTCCTTGCGGACCGCGCTGTCGACGAGGTGCATCGTCTCGACGTTCTGCAGGATCGGATCCTCACCCAGGTAGTACCTGATCATGGCCGGCACGTACGTGTAGACGAGCTTGTCGTCGGCCACGCCGTTCCCGAGCCCGTTGGCGATCGTCACGCGACCGGCCCGCGCCGCGTTGACGATGCCCGGACAGCCCACCAGCGATTCGGGGCGGAACTGCAGCGGGTCGAGATACTCGTCGTCGATGCGCCGGTAGATCACGTGTACCGGGACCTCGCCCTCTGTGGTGCGCAGGAAGACGTCGGTGCCGTGGCACACGAGGTCCCGACCTTCCACGAGGTGCACGCCCATGAGGCGCGCCAGCAGCGCATGCTCGTAGAACGCCGAGTTGTGCACACCCGGTGTCAGCACGACCACCGTCGGGTCCTGCACCGACGCCGGCGCGGCGCGGCGCAACGCGTTGATGAGGCGAGCCGGGTAGTCCGTGACCATCTGAATGGGCTGGCCCCAGAACAGCTCGGGGAGCACCCGCGCCATGGCGGCGCGGTTCGCCAGCACGTAGCTCACCCCGGACGGGCTCCGCAGGTTGTCCTCCAGGACGCGGAACTCGCCGTCCTCGTCACGAATCACGTCGATGCCCGCCACATGGATGCGCACGCCGTTGGGTGGCGAGTAGCCGTACGCCGCTCGCACGAACCCCGGGGAGCTTGTGATCACCTCGTGCGGGATGAGCCCGTCGCTGACGATGCGGGCGGCGCCGTAGACGTCGGAGAGGAAGAGCTCGAGCGCCCGGACCCGTTGCACCAGCCCTGCCGCCACCTTGGACCACTCGGCGCCGGTGAAGATCCGGGGCACCACGTCGAGGGGGAACGGTCGCTCCTCGCCGTCGAGGTCGAAGGTGACGCCCTGATCCATGAAGGCACGGGCCAGTCGGGAAGCGCGGGCCGAGACGTCCTCAGGGCCCATCTGGGCCAGGGACGAGGCCACTGCGGCGTAGGGCACCCGGGCTGTGCCGTCGCGCCCGACCATCTCGTCGAAGGCGGCCTCGGTCAGCCCCCGGGCAGACGCGCCGTAGCCGTCGAAGAGGTCTCCCACAGCCCTCAGGCTGCCAGGCATGTGTTTCGCTGCGGTTTCACGGCCGCGAACAGCCGGTGACGACGGCCGCCGAAGCCACGTCGATGGAGCCGCCGAGGGAGGATCAAGGTCGCATCCTACCGGGGGTGTTACCCGAGGAGTCCCAGCTCCTTGACGTCGTTGCGCTCGGCCAACAGTTCCTCGGTGGTGACCTTGATCCGCTCGGCGGCGAAGTCGTCGTGGGCGAAGCCCTCGACGACGGACCATCCGCCCTTGCCGTCGGCCTCGACCGGGAACCCGAACTGAAGGCCCTCGGGCGCCCCGTACTGGCCCTCGCTGGCGATGGCGACCGAGAAGCAGTCGCCCTTGGCGGTCTTGGTGCGCAGGCTGACCACCGTGTCGATCGCCGCCGAGGCCGCCGAGGCCGCCGAGGAGGAGCCCCGGGCGTCAATGATGGCGGCGCCCCGCTTCTGCACGGTCGTGATGAAGTCCCCCCGCAACCACTCGTCGTCGGTGATCACCTCTGTCACCGGCTTCCCGCCGATCCGGGCATTGGCGAAGTCCGGGAACTGCGTGGCCGAGTGGTTGCCCCAGATGGCCACGTTGGTCACGTCCGCCACCGGAGCGTGCGCCTTGGCGGCCAATTGGGCCTTGGCCCGGTTCTCGTCGAGGCGGGTCATGGCGAACCAGCGGTCGGCCGGCACCTCAGGGGCGTTGGAGCGCGCAATCAGGCAGTTCGTGTTGCAGGGGTTTCCCACGACGAGGATGCGCACGTCGGAGTCGGCGTTCTCGGCGATGGCCCGGCCCTGCGGCTTGAAGATCCCGCCGTTCACGCTGAGGAGATCGCCGCGCTCCATGCCCGCCTTGCGCGGGATGGAGCCGACCAGCAGCGCCCACGACGTGCCGTCGAAGGCCGTCTTCAGGTCGGAGGTGGCGACGATGTCGTGCACCAGCGGGAAGGCGCAGTCGTCGATCTCCATCACGACCCCCTCGAGCACGCGCATGGCGGGCTCTATCTCGAGGAGGCGCAGCACGATCGGCTGGTCCTCACCGAGCAGCTGGCCCGACGCGATGCGGAACAGGATGGAGTAGCCGATCTGGCCGCCGGCACCGGTGACGGTCACGTGGACGGGAGGCTTGGCCATGGGGGAAGTGGTCCTTTCTGTCTCGCTAGAGGCGGTCGACGATGGCCGAGGCGAACTCGGAGCACTTGACCTCGGTGGCGCCGTCCATCAAGCGGGCGAAGTCGTAGGTCACGACCTTGTCGGCGATGGTGGCCTCGAGTGCCTGGACGATGTCCGCCGCCGCGTTGTTCCAGCCGATGTGCTCGAACATCAACACGCCTGAGAGCAGCACCGAGCCCGGGTTCACCTTGTCCTGCCCGGCGTACTTGGGCGCGGTGCCGTGCGTTGCCTCGAAGATGCCGTGTCCGCTCACGTAGTTGATGTTGGCGCCGGGAGCGATGCCGATACCACCCACCTGCGCCGCCAGGGCGTCGGAGATGTAGTCGCCGTTGAGGTTCGTGGTGGCGATCACGTCGAAGTCCGACGGGCGGGTCAGTACCTGTTGCAGCGTGATGTCGGCGATGGTGTCCTTGACGAGCAGCTTGTCCCCCGGCTTCCCGTCGCAGTCGTCCCAGCCGACAGCCACGTCGGAGAACTCCTCGCGCACGAGGTCGTAGCCCCACTCGCGGAACGCACCCTCCGTGAACTTCTGGATATTGCCCTTGTGCACCATCGTGACGGACTCGCGCTTGTGGTCGAGGGCGTACTGAATGGCGGCTCGTATGAGGCGCTTCGACCCCATGGGCGAGATCGGCTTGATGCCGATACCCGAGAGCTCCCTGATGGGCCAGCCCATCTCGGTCCGCAGGTACTCGGCGAGCTTCTCGGCCTCGGGTGTGCCGGACTGCACCTCGTAGCCCGCATAGACGTCCTCGGTGTTCTCCCTGAAGATGACCATGTCGACCAGCTCGGGATGCACGACCGGCGACGGCACGCCGGTGAACCAGCGCACGGGGCGCAAGCACACGTAGAGGTCGAGGATCTGGCGCAGGGCGACGTTGAGGGAGCGGATGCCGCCACCCACCGGCGTCGTGAGCGGGCCCTTGATCCCGATGAGATGGGAGCGGAAGGTGTCCACCGTCTCGTCGGGCAGCCAGTTGCCCGTCTCGTCGAACGCCTTCTGGCCCGCCAGGACTTCCTTCCAGGCGACCTTGTGCCCGTGCTTGGCGGCGGCGGCGTCGAGGACGAGCTTGGCGGCGGGCCAGATGTCGACCCCCGTGCCGTCGCCCTCAATAAAGGGGATGATGGGTTCGTCGGGGACGTGGAGTGTGCCGTCGTCGCCCATGCGGATGAGATCTGCCATGAACGGGATGCTACGGGGCGAAACGGGCCGGTCCCAATTCGCCCATTGGGGCTCCTTAATTGCGCCATTCTCACTGCGTCTGATTCGGGGGGCCGGCCGCACCGGCGGACAGCAACTCGTTCAGGCGGGCGTACGGCCCGGACTGTGGACCGAGGATGTCACCCACCCATCCGAGCGCCCGCGCCGCGTCGACTTCGGTACCCCAGAGAAGCATCTCCTCTATATCGAGCCAATCCTTGGGGCGGTCAAAGACGGCCTTGCAGATAATGAGGTCCTCGGGCGCGAGGATCGGCATGTCCACCGGGCCGAAGCGGACCACGCGGGCACGTTCGGCCATTTCGAAGTGCAGATCCGTGGTGGCGAAGAACACGTCGAGGTAGGAGCCGTCCCAGTCCAGCCTCGCCTGCCCGTCGACTGCGATGGCCGCCCGGTCTTCGGGAGTGACCGTTACCCCGAGCAGGGCCAAGGCCTTCAGGATCGGGGCGGCAGCCTCGGGCGGCACGGTCAGGTTGACGTCGATGTCGGTGGTCGCCCTGGGATTGCGATACCAGGCCAGGGCGATGGCACCTCCGAACTGGTGCGCCAGCCCGATGGAGTCGAGCATCTCGTGCAGCGAGATGATCCTGCCCACCAGGTTGGGATAGGGGTCGGTCGTGGTCAATGCGCCGCTCGCAGGCGGGCCAGGGGCGGGAATCGGAGCGGTTCGGGGCGGCGTGGAGCCCGGAAGGCCGAGACCTGGGCGACGAGGTCCAAGAGGTCGATGAGGGCGTCGCCGGGGTCGGCTGCCGAACCGGCCTGCCTTGGGTGTGACTCGAGCGCTGCGGCCATCCGGCGCGAGGACTGGGCGAACTGTCGCATCAGGCGGCGATGCGGTGTGGCGATACCGCCCAAGCGACCCTGACCAGGGCGCCGGGACGCCACAGCATTGCTGGCCCTCTGCGCTGAGGCCCGCACGGCGTCGACGTCGAACGGCCGGGTGGCCCGGAGGCGCGCCGTGTCGAGGACCTTGTCGGTCAGCTGCTCGAAATTGGCCAGCGTGCGGGCACGGGGCCCCTTCGGGGTGTGCACGGACTCCCGGATCTCGAAGCGACCGTTGGAGCGGCCGACCACGTAGGCCATTGTGGGCAGCATAGACCCACTACATACCCACTAGGTCAGGCGGCCGGGCCTCACCGGGCCGCTTCCGACCGGTCTGCCCGGTGAAACCGGCCTATGCGTCGGCCCGAACGGCCGAGGCCCGGCTCCGCTGGCTCCGATACACGACGCCCGCGCCGACGGCCGCCGCGCCCGCCAGCGCTGCGGCCGGCCAGGCGAACTCCGGTGTGGCGGCCGTGGGTCCGTCACTCCGGAGCCGAGTCAGGACGAACTGGTCGAAGACGACGTAGCCGGGATTGGTGCCCGGCGTCGGCGGCGTGGTGGTGGCTGCGGTGCCTCCACTGTTCTCGGGGCAGTGGTAGTAGGTCACGGTCAGCGTGGTGTTCCCACCTGGGGTGTCGCCCGGATTCACCTCGAAGAGGGCGATCCCATAGGGGGTATTGGCGCCGGCGGACGGCGCGGGGTCGGTCAGAGCGGACCATACGACCGGCTCGTAGGCGTCAGCAGGAGGCTTGATGGACGTTCCCGACGTGCCGGTCTTGCGGATGGTGACGGTGTGCACCCCCGCGGTGTTGGCCGGGGCGCCGTCGGTCGGTTGGTAGGCGTTGTCGATCGCGTTGGTCCCCCCGCCGCCGAGAACCAGATACACCGTGCCTTCACTCGAATTGATGAGGGGCACCGTTCCCGAGGACGCTGTGGTGGTCGAGACGGCGCCGGAGACCGGGGCGGGCTGGAGCGTCTCGACCACCGTGGTTTGGCTCGCGACCTGGCGGCCCTGGAGTGCGGTGTACCCGTGAACCGGTTGCGAGCGTTCGTAGTCGTGATCGTGCCCGTTCACCACCAGGTCGACCTGGTACTGGTCGAACAGCGGCCTCCAGATCTCCCGGATCCCCTTGTCGCAGCCGTTGTCGAACGACGACGACATGACGCACTGGTGCATCTGCACCACGATCCAGTCGATGGACGTCGAGTCGATGCCGGGGATGGTGGTGATCGGCGACGGTGGAGACGCGGGAACCTGGGCGGGTCTGGCCGAGGCGAGCACGTTCTGCAACCACTCCGTTTGGGCGTTGCCCGCCGGGGCCTTCAAATTGGCATCGCTCGCATAGGTCCCGCTGGGCGTGCCGGTGTAGTAGCGGTCGAAGCAGTTGGCGCCGACACCCCATTTCGTCGATCCGGTGATGGTGGTGGACGCGTAGGCATTGCTGTCCTGATAGACGACGTCGTTGGCGTCGAGCGAGATGATCAGCACGGAGCCGACCTGGAAGTAGTAGAAGTTGCCAGGGAACGATGCGGCCCCGTTTTCGGGCAGCACATAGCGCGAGAGGTACGAGGAGTAGCCGTTCGCCACCTCCGCCTCGTGGTTTCCCAGGCAGGGCATCCACGGGCGGTTCATGGCCGAGCGCTGCACGCTCATGCCGAAGTCGCGCCAGACCTCTGGGGCCTGGGTGGCGTTCTTGTCGGCGTACGAGAGGTCGCCGTTGATGAGGTGGAAGAGGGGCGCGAAGTACTCGACGGCGTTGACCGCCTGGTAAGCGTTGGCCGAGGACTCGGCCCAGGTCGAGTACGTGTCGTTTGCGGTGCCTCGGGCGTAGGCGTCACCGAAGGCGTTGGCGCCGCTGGTGATGGCGGTGGGCGTCCCCAGGTCGCCGTAGCTGCTGAAGGTGAACGCCGTACGGCCGGCGGGCGCCGTCGTGAACGTGGCGGGAGCCGCCAGAGTCGGGAAATAGTTCCCGTTGCCATCGCCGATGGCGTAGACGTACGCCGTGTTGGGCGTCAGGCCGCTCAGCACGGCGCTGTAGGCGTAGACGTACGACCCTTCGGTCCGGTCCTGGTAGCTGAAGGCAAAGCCCATGAACGTCCCCGACGGGGAGCCTGCAGCGGGGAACGGGCCTGAGCCGCTGGCGAGGCCGTTGCTGTTGGCGTTGAGGTTGCCGCCCTGCTGGGCGTTGACCGTCGCGTCGACCGTCGTTGCACCCGCTCCGGTGAGGCCACCCGGATTCGAGGCCGGGGCGAAGATCACGAAGCCACCCGTCGAAGGCTGGGGCTGCAGCCAAGACACCACCACGGCGTTGGTGGGGTTGTTGGCTGCGTCGAACGGCCACGTCAGGTGAACCTGCTCGGGCGTGGTGCCCGAGCCCGTTGTCGTGGGCCCGGCCGCCAGTACCAGCGAGGGCTTCCACAAGCTGTAGGTGGCGACGAGGAGGCCGAGGCCGCCCGCCGTCTGGATGAACCGCCGGCGGGAGAAATCAGACTTCGAAAACGGCTCGGTCTCGCTCATGGCGGGAACGTAACGAAGCGAACTGAACGGCGTGTGATCAGCAGGTAATGCTTACGCGGAATCCCCTCGTGCATGCGGATCGCGCGACGGGCGGCTGTCAACTGTCACGTCGACGTCACCGAACATGTGAAGAGGCAGCAACCCGCTCGGCGCGGACGGATCAGGTGGTGCTGGGTCCCAGGCCGAGGGCGGCGTAGATCTCACGCGTGGCGCTCGATGTGTTGAATGTGTAGAAGTGCAGTCCCGGCACGCCGGAATCGAGGAGGCGGGAACAGAGCTCGGTGGCCAGCTCCACTCCTTCCTTGCGCACCGCGTCGGCTCCACCCCGCTCGTCGGCGGCCCGCAGGCGATCCTGCATCCAGTCCGGGGCCGCCGCTCCCATGGGCCCCAGACGGCCCATGGTGGACAGCGAGGTCACGGGGAGGATGCCGGGCAGCACGGGCGTGTCGATGCCCCGCTCGCGCAGGTCGGCGACGAGCTCTACGTAGTCGGAGGCCTCGAAGAAGAACTGCGTGACCCCGAAGTCGGCCAGGGCGAGCTTGGCCGCGAGGAAGTCACGGTCGCTCGTCCTGTCGGGCGAGCGCGGATGGCCGGCCGGGTGCGCCGCGACCCCGATGGAGAAGCCTCCGATGGCCCGGGCCAGCTCGACGAGCTCCGCGGCGTAGGCGAGTTCGCCGGGGCCTGCCGCCGGGTCCTCGGGCGGATCCCCCCCGAGGGCCATGAGGTTCTCGACGCCGGCCTTGCGCAATGACACGAGGATGTCGGCCAACTCAAGTCGGGTATGGGCCACGCAGATGATGTGGGCCATGGGGTTGAGATTCGTCGTGTGCAGCATGCTGGACACGAGGTCCACGGTGCGCTGCCGTGACTCGGCGCCGCCGCGATAGGTCACCGACACGAACGAGGGCTCCAGCGGCTGCAGCTCGCTGATCGTGCGGGCGAGGGTGGCCAGCTCCTTGTCGTTCTTGGGAGGGAAGAACTCGAAGGAGTAGGTGGGACCGGCCTCGAGGAGCTCCGCGATGCGCGTCATGAGGACGAGACCTTTCCGGCTCCTCCTGTTCCGTTCCCGGTCTCCACGCGGCCGTAGTCGTCATCGAGCCGGACGATGTCGTCCTCACCGAAGTACGACCCGCGCTGCACTTCGATCAGCACCACGTCCGTGTCCCCGTCGTTGGCGATGCGGTGCGCACTCTCGAGGGGGATGTCGATAGCCTCGCCGGCGTGCACCTGAATTACCGTGCCGTCGAGCGTCACCGTCGCAGTGCCGGCGACGATGAACCAGTGCTCGGCCCTCTGGGAGTGGCGCTGATAGCTGAGCCGCTTGCCTGGGTGCACGACAAGGCGCTTGACCTTGTGGTCGGGGGCTTCGTCATCGAGGACGGTGTAATTGCCCCACGGACGCTCGGAGTATTCGCGCTCACTCATCGGCTGCCTCCCTCCCTGGCTGTGGTCCCGGCTCCGATTGCAGCCTGCACCCGGATCCTCATTTGGCTGCGATCTCCGCCGCTCGCAGCGCGTTGCGCAACAGCATGGCACGAGTCATGGGACCGACCCCGCCGAGACGAGGGGTGACCCAGCCCGCGACCTCGGCCACGTCGGGATGGGCGTCGGGGATCAACTTCTTGCCCTCGAAGCTGGTGCCGGCGGAAACCACGGCCGCGCCAGGCTTCACCATGTCCGGCGTGAGCAGGTGAGGCCGGCCGGCGGCGGCCACCACGATGTCCGCCGTGCGGACGATGGCCACCATGTCGGCGGGGTCGACACCCGTGTGGACGACCGAGACCGCCGCGTTGCAGCCGGGGCGCTTGAGAGAGAGGAGATTGGCCAGTGGGCGGCCGATCGTCACCCCGCGCCCGATGATGGCGACGTGGCGCCCTTCGACGGGGACGTCGTAGGCGTGGAGGAGCTCGACGATTCCCGCCGGGGTACACGGCAGCGGGCCGGGAGTCCCCAGCACCAGCCGACCCAGGTTCACGGGGTGCAGGCCGTCGACGTCCTTGGCGGGATCGACCGCCAGCAGGGCCTGCTCCTCGTCGAGGCCGGCCGGCAGAGGGAGCTGCACCAGGAAGGCGCTCACCTTGGGATCGGCGTTGAAGCCGGCGATGACGTCCAAGACCTCCGCCTGGCTGGCCGTGGCCGGCAGGTGCTCACCCACAGAGTAGATACCGACGCTGGCGCAGTCCTCGTGCTTCAACGCGACGTAGCGCTCGCTGGGCGCGTCGTCGCCCACGAGCACGGTGCCGAGACCGACGCCGAAACCCTCCTGGCGCAGCCGTTCGACCCGCTCGGCCACCTCGCCGCGGATCCGGGCGGCGACCGCCTCACCGTCGAGCAGGATCGCGCTCATCAGTGGCGGAAATGCCGTTCGCCGGTCATGACCATCGCCAGCCCCGCCCCGTCCGCCGCGGCGATCACTTCGTCGTCCTTCACCGATCCGCCCGGCTGGACGACCGCGGTCACGCCGGCATCGGCCAGCACGAGCAGCCCGTCGGGGAAGGGGAAGAAGGCATCGCTGGCGCCCGCGCCGCCCTTGGCCCGCTCGCCCGCCTTCTGCACGGCGATCTCGGCGGCGACCACCCTGGACTGTTGGCCGGCGCCGACGCCCACGGCCTGGCCGGCCGTGACGACGGCGATGGCGTTCGAGGTGGTGCGGCCGCAGACGCGCCAGGCCAGCACGAGGTCGCGCCATTCGTCCTCGGTGGGCTGGCGCGTGGTGACGCTGCGCCACTCCGTGCGAGGGGTGACGAACACATCGCTGTCCTGGACGAGGACGCTGGCCCCGAGGCTGCGCAGCTGCCGTCGCGCCTGTTCGGGCACGGGTCCGGACAACAGCCGGGTGGCCTTGCGCCGGCTCGTCAACTTCTCCAGCGCTTCTGGCGAGTAGGACGATGCGATGATCACGTCGGCCTGCGGTCCGTCAGCGATGGCATCGGCCACCTCGGCGGTGACGTCGCCGCCGATGGCGACCACTCCCCCGAACGCGCTCTGCACGTCGCATTCGAGCGCCCGCTCGTAGGCGGTGACGAGGTCGCCGGCGATGGCGGCGCCACACGGGTTGGCGTGCTTGATGATGGCCACCGCCGTCTGACCCGCGCCGGCGTCGCCCGCCAACTCGTGCACCAGACGCCAGGCGGCATCGCCGTCGAACAAGTTGAGGTACGACAGCGGCTTCCCGCCGTGTTGCTCCATGGCATCCCACCAACTCTCGGCGCCCGCGCTGCGGTAGCGCGCGCCTCGCTGGTGCGGGTTCTCGCCGTAGCGCAGCACCTCGGTGCGCTCGAGCGTGAGATGCAGGGTCGGCGGCAGCACCGAGGACAGCTCAGCCTCCTCCCGGTCAGTCGGAGTGGCGCCCACCAGCTCCGCCACCGGTGCCGGGCCGCCGCTGTCGAGCCAGGCGACGATGGCCGCGTCATACGCGGCGGTGTGGGCGAACGCGGCCCGTGCGAGCCGGCGCCGCGTCGCCGCTGACAGCACGCCGGAGCTGCGGAGTTCCTCGAGCACGACTGGGTAGTCGGCTGGTGAGGTGACGATGCCCACGTGCTCGTGGTTCTTCGCCGCCGCGCGCACCATGGCGGGGCCCCCGATGTCGATCAGCTCGATGGAGGGGTCGGAGGAGAACGGGTAGAGGTTGGACACCACGAGGTCGATGGCTTCGATGCCGTTGGCGGCCAGGTCGTCGAGATGCTCGGGCTTCGAGCGATCGGCGAGGATCCCGCCATGGATCTTGGGGTGGAGTGTCTTGACTCGGCCGCCGAGCATTTCGGGGGATCCGGTCACCTCCGCCACCTCGAGGTGAGCAATGCCAGCCTCGGTCAGCTTGGCCGACGTGTTCCCGCTGGCGACGAGCTCCCAACCCAGGTCGGACAGGCCCTGGGCCAGACCGACCAGGCCATCCTTGTCATAGACCGACAGCAGGGCCTTCATGTCCTCATCTCCGTGCGTGCTCCTCTGTTGTGTGCGAAAGCGGTGGCGGTGACCGCGGCGTCGGTCCCGTCGAGTCGGGCCCGGGGCTCGATCTTCCGGCCGGCCTCGAGCTCGCCCAAGGCCCAGGCCACCGTGGTCGGGTAGAGGGACCGCTCCACGACTTTGATGCGCTCGTGCAGGGTCTCCTCGGTGTCGCCCGCCAGTACGGGGACCGATTCCTGGGCCAGGATCGGGCCGGCGTCCATGGCGAGGGTGGCCAGGTGCACCGTGCATCCGGTCTCGGGCACCCCGGCCGCCAGGGCGTCGCGGACGCCGTGCCAGCCGGGGAAGGCCGGCAGCAGGGCGGGGTGTGTGTTCAAGATGCGTCCGGGGAACGCGGCGTGCACCGCTTCGGTCATGACCGTGCCGAAACCGGCCATGGCCACCAGGTCGACCTGGTGGGCCACCAGGGTCGCCGCCACCGTCGTGGTGTAGGCGTCGCGTTCGAAGGCGGGCCCGTAGCCGCCGTAGGGGCTCCGGTCGACCAGCTCGGCCGTTGCCCCGAACTCCTCGGCCAGGCCGAGGGCGGCGCAGGGCCGGTCGGAGAGGACGACGGTCACCGGGAGTCCGGCATCGAACATGGCCCGCAGGATCGTCCCGGAACCCGAGACAAGCACCGCGAGCCGCACCGACTCAGTGTAATGCGTGACCCGTTCTGCTCGGGAGGGCTACCGCTACGAGCCCGTCACCTTGACGATCCAGGAGCACGACGCGGTCGTCTGCACCACCAGCTCCTGTGCCCCCAGGCTGGTTTGTGGCGTCACCGACTGTCCGGACGCGCCCGTCTCGCTGACGGCGGCCGTACCGGTCGGAGAGGCCGACGACCCGGCCTGTGTCACGAACACCTGGAACGAGGGACCTCCAGCCGGAGCAGGGGCGCAGTTGAAGGCCCAGCCGATGTTCCAGGGAGCGGCCGTCGTCGTGAACGCGGTGCTGGTCCAGTTCCCCTTTTGCTGCGGCGAGAGCAGGAGCACACGTGCTGGGCCGGCGGCCGCGCCCGCCGCCGTCGTCGCAGTGGTGGACCCTCCGGCGACGGTCGTGGTCGTGGATCCGCCGGCTGCGGTGGTGGTGGTGGTGACCGAGCTGCCCCCGGCGGCAGTGGTCGTGGTGGCCGAGGTGCCGCCCGCGGCGACTGTCGTGGTGGTCCCTCCCGAGCCGGACGCCGCCGGGGCCCCGGCGCCCTCTGCGGGAAGCTTGCCCCCGTCGGGGTTCGAGCTGTCCGCACCGCTCGAGCCCCCGCCGCCCGTGTCCCCGTTGATCCACATGCCGAGGATGGCCGCGACCAACGCGACGCTCAAGAGCTGCCACGTCTTCCAAGACCTTCGTTCCTTGATTTTGAGCTCGCCCGCCTGAGGGACGCCGTCGGACGCCCCGCCTTCGGGCGGCGTGACCGTCATCGACTTCTCCTCGGAGACTGCGGCGGACGGGTCGGCTCGAGGCCCATCGGACTCCTCGCAACATGGGTGCTCACCGGTCAGGTCACGATCCCGTTCGACCCGGCGTTCGCAGTCGCCGAGCGGGAAGCCTGGGCGTAGAGAACCTGGTCAGCAAAGGCAACGAGGAAGGTCCGGTTGTTGATGAGGGCGCGGTCTGCTTCGGTCGAGGGGTTCAGCGAGCCTCCGAGGTTGCGCAGGGAACTTCCCTCGGTGAGCCCCTTCACCAGCACGCCCTGACCCGAGTTCTGGACGTAGAGAACGGTCCGCTCGTAACTGGTCGATCCGTCGTCCATCTTCACCGGGATGATCCAGTAGACGATCGACCAGCTGCCATATTGCTGGGACGTGTAGGACATGGCCTGTCCGGTGACCCCACCGACCAGCGCCACCTGTGTGACATCGGCCAGCGAATACCCGTGGAACGTGTAGCAGGCCTGGACGCCGAAGGCGGAGAAGCTGGACAGATCGGGGGTATTGATGACGTCAGCGACGACAGGCACGCTGGTGTGGAGCGTGCCACCACCTTCTGCGTGCAGGATGTAGCGATCCCAGACGGAAGAGTCACCGAAAAGCGGCTTCGCCCACCCGAAGCTGGTCTCGTACTGCGCATGCCAACCTGAAGGTGCAACCGGACCCTGAATGTATGCCGTCAACTTGGCTTGCCCGGCCACTCCCGCCACGAGGTTGTAGCTACTGAGCCCCACGTTGCTGATTCCGATGACGAGGGACGCCACCACCACAATCGCCGCGGCCATGTACACCTTCGGTACAGCGAGGGTCGTCTTGCGCGCCTTGACGGGGACCGGAGATGCAGACGAAGGGGCCGGCCCCGTGCCATTGAGAAGATCCACAGCGTTGGCCGGGCCGAACTCGATGCGCATCCCCAGGGGCCGGATCATCAAGAGCATGACGATCACGCCCACGCAGAACAGGACCAGGCCGACGAATGGGTGGAAGACATTGATGGCGATGGACTCTCCCCACTCCCTCCCCGCGAAGAAGATGAAGGTGATGCGGGCGAGGTTGAGGACGTAGAGGAGCAGCATGCCGCCGGCGAGCCAGAGGACCTTGCGCAGAAGGGGGCCCTTGACGATGACGGCAAACACCGAGCCGACCAGGAGGAAGCCGACCACGCTGTTGACCCCGGAGCACGCCGACACGATGCTGAGGGCAAAGGTCGTGCCATGGTGGTCGATCGTGAAGAGGGGATTGCTGGTGGAGATGCCTGTGGCAGTGGCCAGGTGCGTCCAGACCGCGATCTTCTCCATGGCGATCAACGTGACATTGGTGAAGGCGTTGAGCACACCGAGCAGGTACTTCTGGTAGGGGTAGGGCCAGGCCAGGAAGAGGAAGGCGATCGCGAACTTCTGACGCCAGAGCACGCGACACCCGAAGAGAATGGCCACGGCACCGGCGACGAAGATGGGGAGCGAGAAAAGATCGACTCGATAGAACCAGAACAGGGCGGACAGGCGGCCCGGAAGCAACTCGTTGATGGCCATGGCGGCCACGATCAGCGGGATCCCGATGGTGTAGTCCACCTGTCGGTCGTAGATGGGCGGCTCGGGCTTGAGCGGGCGGGAGTGCACCGCGGCCAGGGCGACGGCGAAGGCCGGAACCAGGCTGATGTAGGCCAGCGGTGTCTGCTGGTTGAGTGTCTGGAACAGGGTGCTCAACGAATAGTTGTAGGCGATCAGGACCGCGCCGAACAGGACGCCCAGTTGGACCCATGTCCGAGTCGTCTGGGACGCATCCGTCCAGCGTGCCTGCCACGTCTCCTGCCACTCGCGAACGGTGGCCAGCCACGTGGCCCGCTTCGGGACGACCAGCGCGTCAGTCATCCGAATCGTCCGTGCACGTAGTCCGACGTCCTCGGGTCACGAGGATTCGAGAACATCTGTTCCGTCGGACCCGCCTCGACAATGTGGCCCGGGGCACCTTCACTGTCGAGCAGGAAGAGGGCACACTGGTCGGAGACCCGCTGCGCCTGCTGCATGTTGTGGGTGACGATCACGATGGTGAGCTCCTGGCTGAGCTCCCTGATCGTCTCCTCGATGACACCCGTGGAGATCGGGTCGAGGGCCGAACAGGGCTCGTCCATGAGGAGGACCTTGGGGCGGACGGCCAGGGCCCGGGCGATGCACAGACGCTGCTGCTGTCCACCCGAGAGCGCGGCGCCGGCTTGATTGAGGCGATTTCTGGCCTCCCGCCACAGTCCTGCCCGCTCGAGGCAGTCCTTCACCAGCGCGTCCCGGTTGGACACCCTGGTCCCCGAGAGGCGCAGGCCGGCCAGCACGTTCTGCGCGATCGTCATCGACGGAAAGGGATTTGGGCGTTGGAACACCATGCCGATCTTCAGGCGGGTCTCGGTGACCCGCAGCGCCGGCCCGTAGATGTCCACGCCGTCCAACGTGATCGATCCGGAAAGGGATGCCGACGGCACCAGCTCGTGCATCCGGTTGAGGATTCGCAGGAAGGTGGACTTGCCACAGCCCGAGGGACCGATCAGCGCGGTGACCTTGCCGCCCGGCATGGGCAGGGAGATCCGCTCGAGCACCTTGTGGGAGCCGAACCACGCACTCACATTCGAGGCCACCAGACTCGACGCCACCGACGGGGAGGGCGCAGCCGCGCCGGGCGGTGCCATGACAGCAGGCTGCTCGGTCGTCGTCACGACTCCACCTCGCGCCGTCTCAACCGGCGTGATCGTCTGCGCCCGACGACACCCAATCCCACGAGTGCGACCCCCGCCACAAGCACCGGAACGACGTCAGGCGCACCCGTCGAGGCGAGCCCGGTGCCGCTTCCGGTATTCCCAGTTCCGCCGGTCGTGCTCGCTGCTCCACCCGCAGATGTCGTCGGCGCCGTCGTTGTCGTCGTCGTCGACGACGACGAGGACGTCGTGGATGTCGTCGAACTGCTGCCGGTACTCCCGCCCGAGGCGCTGGACAGGCCAGCGGAAGTCGCAGCCTCCGCATCGAGCTGGGTCGCCACCTTCAGGTCTGCGGCCACCATCGACGGCGTCGGCGGCGCCGCTCCCAAGGTCTCCTCGTCCGATGCAGCCACCGGCCCGGTCACGAAGCGGATGTACTGTGCCAATTTCGACGCCTTGTTTGCCGAGAGCCCCGACGTGGGCACCACAAGGTAGCTCTCCTCCATCATGTAATTGTTGTAGGCCGCGGCGTCGTTGGGATTGGCGTTGAATGTCACCAGGTTCGTCGTCGGATCGAAGGTGGCGTCGGCTTCGCTCGCACCCGCGGCGGCGGCGCTCGGCGCCACGTACTTCATCGCAGCGTTCTGGAGCGCGGCCGTCGGAATATTCCATGGCGTGCCCTGTGGGGCCCCCGCCCAGACCGAAGAGAGCGGGAAGACGTCGCCGATGTTCCACAGGTTGGCCGCGGAGGGAGAGTCCGTCTCCGCGTTGATGTTCAACTCCTTTTCGATGAGGCCGGCGTCGCCACCGATGAAGGCGTGGGTGCCTTGGAAGGGCCATGTCTCCGAGGGTGTGTCACTCGATGTGGTGGGTCCCGCCAGGGGATTGTGCAAGGCGTTGTCGAACAGTGCCTTCGAGTCCGGGTTGCTGTCCAGCAGCGTCATCAGCGCCGTGTTCTCAGCCGACGGCTCGAGCGTCGAGGCCTGGTACATGCCACCGCCATAGGGGATCGGCTGGCCGTTCTGCTGGGTCAGGCGTGGATCGGACCAACCGGTGAGTCCATTCGAAAGGCCAGTGGTCTCGTTGAAGGTGAACAAGAGTCCCACCAGCGGCACCGTCAGCGGAATGTCCGGGCACAGGGCCGCGGTCGAGGTGGAGGTGATGAGCTCTGATGGGTTGCAAGGGGCCAATGTCGCCACCGCGACCGGGGTGGCGGCAAAGGGCACGTAGGCGAACGTCCGGCCGTTGGCCTTGGCAGTGGCTGCTTCGCCGGAGGTGAGCGGACGCTCCGAAACGACGAAGTCGGCGTCGAAACTGCCGGGCCCGTTGCCGATGAAGTCGGTGATGGCGTTGTCGAGATTGGCGTCGGTGTACGACGGATTCAGCGGCGCAATGCCAGCCGTGTCGGCTTTGAGCAACACGTCGGTCACGGGAGTGAGGAAGGAGCCCCCTTCGCCCCTGCAGCGTCGTGGCGTCGGTTGTGTCCGCCGCGGACGCCGGGAGCGCGCCCACCGTGGCCGCCAGGATCGCCAGGCAAACGGCGAGCAGCCCCGCGGAGCACCGAGTCGAGAGCCGCGCCATCACGAGGTTCTCCGACTTCGCCCTTGACGCTGCATGCGGCGGCGCCCGATCCACCCGACCGAGAGGAGGAGGACCCCGAACACGAGGACCGGCAAGGCGTCGATCCCGGTCGACGCCATCGCTGAGGTCCCCACCAGCGAGACCGAGGGATCCACTCCCCCTGCCCCACCGCCGGCCGCCGAACCGCCGCTCGAACCTGCGCCGCCCTTCGCACTCGTGGCAACGGCCGCTGCCTTGCCCGCAGCGGTGTTGCCATTGGTAGTGGCCACATTGGCAGCCCCTGGTGGTGGCGGCGGAGGCGTCCCGTTCGTCACACCGCAGGTCGGCGTGGTCTGGCCCGCCTGGACCTCAGTTGGTGTGAGATCGCCGCACGAATAGGCCGAGCTCTCCGCCGCCGTCGGGTCGACGGCCCCGGGAACATCGGCGATCACCTTGTCGATGCCGTACCGCTCGAGCGAGAGGCCCAGCGTGGCGTAGCCGTACTTGGGAGCGAGCTGCTGACCAAGGGTCAGCACGAAGTTCACGAACTGGCTCATGGTGTCCCCTTTTTGGGGCGACCATCCCGTGGTCTGGGTCAGCAGATAGCTGTAGGTCGACGGGTTGTACACGTTGGGACCTTGCCCGTTGAAATTGAGCTGATGGGTCCCGTTGGACTGCTGTGTCGCGTAGGCGAGAGCCGAGGCAACGTCCACCGGTGTCGGCAAAGTGAACTTGCCGCTGGCGTTCTGGACCGCGGCCACGCCCTTGGCCGGGTTCGAGCCCGTGAAGCCCGAGTCGTTGGCGTAGTTGACCTGCACGCCTCCGATGGCGCCAGCGTTGTTCACCACGTTCGACGCCACGGCCGATGTCGACTGCTCGTCGTACCCGTTCCCGGGAGCCTCCCAGTTCGACCCGGGAGTTGTCGCCGAGATCGGCACGCCGCTGGGCGGCGAGCCCTTGGCCCCCATGTTGGCGGCGTACTTGGCCCACACCGCCGGCTGCTCGGCGATGCAGTACTCCTCGAGCACGAAGTTGGTCCCCGCCGGATCGCTCTCGGTGATGGGCAAGACCGGGAGATTCGGCAACGTGACGTTGGCGTTGGCCCCGTTCTGCTTCAACGCGGGATCGTCCCAGTTCGTGATCTGTCCGGTCAGTAGGAGGCACGCGGTATAGCTGGTGAGCTGGAGCGTCTGGGTGAGGCCGGGAATGTTGTACATGAAGGCCACGCCGGCGGCGGTGATCGGGATGAAATCGAAGGGAAACGTCGGCGGCGTCGTGCCGACGCTCGAATCGACGTATCCGGTATCGCTGACCGCATAGTCGACCGTCTTGTTGGTGAACTCATAACGCCCCTGGCCCGAGGAACTGGGCGTGTAGCTCACGGTGAGGCTGTACGGCGCTTGCCCGATGTCGTCGGCCCAGTTGTTGACCGCCGGCGCGGCGAAGGACGAGCCGTTGCCGGCGATGCTCGCCGGTGTCACGGCCAACTCTCCTTCCGGAGGGACGGGTGGCGTTGGCGACGACAATGGCCACGTCGTCGTGGTAGTGGTCGACGACGTGGTGGTCGTTGACGATGTCGGAGACGTGGTGCCCGTCGTATCCGCGCTCGCTGGAGTTCCGATCGTCACGAGCACCAGCAGCGAGGTCACACCGAACAGCGCCGATGCGCCCCAACGCCGACGGGGTCCTCGCTGCATGGAACGGCGAAGCATGAGTGTCTTGACGGACTTCATCGGGAATTGACTCCTTTGGGAGTTGACCGCACGCACGAAACAACTGATGGACCAGGTGACGGACCGGTATGCCTTCATTCGCTCACCGGTTGGTTCCGACGCCCCAACGACAAGAAACGCCAGAACGAAAAGGACCGGCGGGAACCGCTCCTTCCGAGCAGGCGGGCCAGGATGAACAAAGCCAGCACCACGCACATGAGGACAAAGGCCGCGCCCCATCCGACCGAGATCGCCTTGGCGTTGGGCTGGAACACCTGCTCGTAGATCCGCAGCGGCAGGTCGTCCTGATCGCCGTGGAAGGGGTTCCAGTTGTAGTGGGGTCCTCCACCGGCCGTGAACAAGACCTCCGCGGTTTCACCTGCCGTTCGAGCGACCCCGAGGATGGCCGCGGTGATCAGGCCGGCGCGCGCGGTGGGCAGCACGACGCGGAGGGCGACTCGCCATTGTGGTGCTCCGATCGCCAGAGCGGCCTCTCGCAGTGAGCCCGGCACGACCCTGATGACCTCGAGGGCTGCCCGGCAGGTCACTGGAATCATCATGACCGAGAGCGTGACGGCGGCAACGAACCCCGACTTCCCGTTCACACCGTGGGGGAAGACCCACAGGATGTAGATGAAGAGGCCGGCGATGATGGACGGGGTGCCGGTCATGGCATCCACGATGTTCTGAACGAGGCGCGAGAGCATGCTGCGCGATTCGACCAGGTAGGTCGCAGTGAGGAAGGCGATCGGGATTGAGATCATGGCGGCGATCCCGACCTGTTCCAGGGTGCCGACGATGGCAGGGCCGACCCCGAAAGCGACGCCCGATTTCCCACCGGTGGTGTCGTTGACCAGGAACTGGGGAAAGCTGTGGTACACCTCTGGAAAACCCTTGACCGCGACGTAGGCCACGACCCCGAGTAACGCCACCAGGGCGATCACGCCGCCGGTCCAGATGGAGACCGTGGCCAGACGCTCCTTCATGAGAAGGATCCCGTCACGACGCCACACGAGGACGCCGTACAACGCGTAGCTCACGACGGCCCAGCAGAAGACATAGCCGAAGCCGAACTTGACCCCGGCCAAGCTGAGGACGAGCCAGACCGCCGCCAATGCGGCGACGGCCGCGCCGAAGAGATCGATGACACCTTCTCGCGACACGCGCCGCTTCCGGTTCGGACGGTCGGGCCGGAGCGGTGAGAGCGGCGCCCGGTCCGCGAGGAGATCGACCATCAGCTCTGCCCCACCGAACGGCGGGCGACGAGCCTGCCCCCCAGACTGAAGACCAGCGTGGTGGCGAACAGGGTGAGCCCGGCAAGAGCCAATTCGCTTTGGCCATGGATGTCGGACACCGGAAAGGTGTCGGCGATCTGCTTGGCGATATCCCCGTTCCCGGGACCAAGGATGGCTTTGGTGACCTGGTTGTTGTTGGAAAGGACGAGCACCACGGCCATCGTCTCGCCCAACGCGCGGCTGATGCCCAGGAGCGTGCCGCCGACGACGCCGTTGCGTGAGAAGGGCAGGATCACGTCGGTGATGCTCCCCCAGCGCGTCCCGCCCAGTCCGTAGGCGGCCTCGACGGCGTCGCGGGGCGCTTGCGCCATGACCTCCCGGCTGACCGAGGCCACGACCGGGATGATCATGATGGCCACGATCAGGCCGCAGATGAAGACGGAATCGGAGTAGTTCCCCGGCTCCGTGGTGCGGAAGATCGGAATGAAGCCGAGGTGCTCGGCGATCCACGTGACGGGTGCTCGCACATAGGTGTTCAGCGCTTCCAGTCCCCAGAACCCGAAGACGATGCTGGGCACGACTGCCAACAGATCGACCAGCGCCGGTGAGCCATCCACGGAGCCCGGGCGGGACGTACTCGTTGATCATCAGCGCGATCGACAGTGCGATCGGGAGGGCCACCGTGATGGCGATGAGCGCAATGAGCACGGAGCCGACCAGGATCCCGAGCACCCCGGGGTGAAGGGGGGTCGACCAGACCGTTCCGGTGAAGAAGTGGAGCCTGAGTGAGTTCTTGAGTGCCCACCAGCTGTGATAGGTCAGAAAGGTCAGGATCGAGATGAGGACGACGAGCACGATCGCCCCGCTCGTGGCCAGGAGGGCACGAAAGGCCCGGTCCGCTCCGGTCAAGCCTTGCGTGAGCACGAGCGGGGTCTCGTCGACCGACTCCGGGTGGGCCACGGCATCTCTCTCCAGGGTCAGCGTCACGATGGATCGTGCCTCGCACCCGGCCGGACGGACGCTACGAACCGAACGGCGACCGAATGGGTTGTGCAGTCGAGCAATGCCACGCGCATCACATCACCCGGCCAATGATCCGTAGTAGCCGGCGTCGCCGTAGTTGAAGATGCCACCGTCGGAGGCCGCCAGCCAGTACCCCTTGCCGTCGGGGGTGGCCGCGGCGGCGGTGATCGGCTGGTTCAGCTGGAGGGAACCCGTCGAGCCGTAGAAGCCGGTGTCGCCGTAGTTGAAGATGCCACCGTCGGAGGCCACCAGCCAGTACCCCTTGCCGTCGGGGGCCGCCGCGGCGGCGACGATCGGCTTGTTCAGCTGGAGGGATCCCGTCGAGCCGTAGAAGCCGGCGTCGCCGTAGTTGAAGATGCCACCGTCGGAGGCCACCAGCCAGTACCCCTTGCCGTCGGGGGTGGCCGCCATGCCGACGATCGGCTTGTTCAGCTGGAGGGAGCCCGCCGAGCCGTAGAAGCCGGCGTCGCCGTAGTTGAAGATGCCACCGTCGGAGGCCACCAGCCAGTACCCCTTGCCGTCGGGGGTGGCCGCCATGCCGACGATCGGCTTGTTCAGCTGGAGGGAACCCGCCGAGCCGTAGAAGCCGGCGTCGCCGTAGTTGAAGATGCCGCCGTCGGAGGCCACCAGCCAGTACCCCTTGCCGTCGGGGGTGGCCGCCATGCCGACGATCGGCTTGTTCAGCTGGAGGGAACCCGCCGAACCGTAGAAGCCGGTGTCGCTCCCCTCCGAGAACACTCCGCCGTCGGAGGCCGCCAGCCAGTAGCCGTTCCCGTCGGGGATCGACGCCATGGCGACGATGGGTTTGTTCAATGCGGCGGCCGTGGAGGTAGCGCTCCCTCGCGTCACCGGAGTGAACGAGATGGTGACGCTCAATCCGTTCAAGGGCATGTTGTCCGTGAGATCGGTTGCCGTGAAGGTGACCGACTCGGCGACCTTGTCCGTCACCGTGAAGCTCGCCGTTCCGGTCGTATCGGTGGTCGCGGTCGTCGGGGAATCGGAGGCGTAGACCGACATGGGGACGAGCGCTACCGTCTTGCCGCTGAGGGGCAGCCCATTGGCGTCGCTGAGGACCACTTGGACCGTGGCGTTTGAGCTGCCATCAGCCGGCACGGTCGTGCTGCTGGCGACGATGTCAGAGTCGGGGATTGACGGAACGGTCGGCGGGGGTGTCCCGAAGGTGATCTGCACTTCCTCGCCTACGAGCGGCAGGCCGTCGGTGGTGTCGGTGGCCCGGTACCTCACAACCTCCGAGGTCGTATCGGTAACCTCGAAGGTGGCTTTGCCTGCCGAGTCGGTCGCAACTCCCGAGTTCGGAGTGATCGCCGATGAACCGTTCAACGCGGTCAACGCGATCATGATGCCGGGGACCGGGTTCTTGTTGTGGTCTTCGAGCGTCACGGTGACCGTCGACGCCGTCTTGCCGTCGGCGGGCACGCTGGTGGGGTTGGCCTGCACGGACGACTGACTGACCTGGGTGGCGGTGGGCAAGAAGGCCACGGTCGCCGTCGCGCTCACGGTCACGTTGTCAGTGGTGTCGAGCGCGGTGTACGTGATCGATTCCGCGGTCGTGTCGTTGGAGTCGAAGGTGATTTCGCCGCTCCCGTTCGTCGTCGTGATCTGGGTCGAATTGGAGGCTTGCGAAGGAACGATGTTGGCCGTCACCGACGGATTCGGCGTACCGGAGACGACTCCGGAGACGGTCACGGTCTTGTTGGCGAGCGGGTCTCCGAACTGATCGTCGATCGTCACCGTGATGCCGGCCGCGGTGACCCCGTCGGCCGGGACCGCTGGACGGGGTCGCGGTGATGGCTGACGCGGAGGACGATGCTGCTGGCACCTGGAAGCTGACCTGGGTCGTCTTGGTCAGAGCCAGGTTGCTGTCCGAGGTGTCGACTGCGCTGAACGTGACCGTCTCTGCGGTCGGGTCACTCACCGTGAAGCTCGCCACCCCGTCGGATCCGGTCGTTTGCGAGCTCGGCGTGATCACCACCGTGCTGGACGGCGAGCCGGTCAGCGTCACCATCTTGCCCGAGACAGGACTGGACCCCTCGAGCAGGGTGACGTCGACGGTACCGACGGTCTGCGGACACGCCGCTGGTCGTCGTCGCCACGGTGGGTGTCGTCGTCACCACCGTGGACTGCGAGGCCGAGACGCTGAGAGTTCCCGAAGGTGACACTGACGCTCGAGTCCGGTGAGGGCGAGATCGTTGTCGGTCGTGTCCGTGGCCGTGTAGGTCACGGATTCCGCCGTGCTGTCCGACACGGTGAAGGTGGCCTGGCCCTGCGCATTGGTGGTGTCCGAACCCGTCGAAGCGGGTTCGATAGCCGAGCTGCCGCTGCCCTGATTGAGCGTTATCAATTTTCCGGCGACGGGCTGGGGCGCCGACCCCTGGTCCTTCAGCGTGACGGTGACTGTGGTGTTGGCGCCGGTGGCGACCGTACTGCTGCCGGCGACGATGGACGAGTTCGTGGGGGTAACGACGGGTTGAGCGAAGTTGACCGTCGCCGTCGCGCTCACGACCAGATCGCTGTCGGTCGTGTCCGTGGCCGTATAGGTGACCGATTCAGCGTGGTGTCGCCGACGGTGAAGACCGCCTGTCCACCGGAGTCCGTCGTCGCCGTCGACCCGGCGGTGCCGTTCACCTCAATGGTGGAGTGGCCCGATCCCTGCGACAGCGTGACGGATTTGGGAGAGGTCACCGGATGACCGTTGGTGTCCTCGAGCGAGACGGTGACCTGGGAGGTGTTGACCCCGTCGGCCGTCACGGTGGTCGGGCTGGCTGCGACGGTCGAGTTCGTCGCCGAAGTGGGTGCAGCCGTCGGAGCGGTGCCGTCACCGGGATTGGCTCCGTCGTCGAGCCCGTCTCCGACCTCGATGTTGAACGGGGCCGAGAAGAGGTGGGGGTAGCTGAAGCCGGTCGTCCCGGGGTTCTCGGCGAAGATGCCGATGACGCACGTGTTCGGCGCCACGTCACAGGTCCCGACCATGGTGGCACTGCCCAGCGTGCCCGGGTCGGGCAGGGCGTAGACAATGTACGACGGGTCGTCGAAGGAACCGTCGGAGGACTTCTGCACGGAGGTGAAGTCGTCGGTCGCCGCCTCGCAACCACTCGACGTCGTGGGGAGGTTGGCCGCCAGGCCGCCCGGGTCGGTGCACTCTTCGAAGTAGAAGGACGCCGGTGGGGTTGCCCGTCGTCTGGCCCGGCACCGAGTTCGCCACGAGGTTGGCGTTGTCTCAGCGCCGCATTGGCGGTGCCCGTGATCTGGATCGCCTGACCGCTGGTGTAGGGCCCGGGAGTCACCGTCCCGATGGGGGCCAGGGTGGTGACCCCGTCAGAGCTCACGAGCGTCGCTCCTCCCGGAGCGCTGCCGAGCGGCGATGAAGACCGCCGAGAACGCAACCAGCAGCGTCGCCAAGCACGCCAAGACCAACGCCCTGTGCCGCACCGTCGACGTCCGCACGTGACGCCCCAACCGTGGTGTGATCAACGTCGACCCTTGGGCGCCGGGCGCCAGAAACCACGAAGAGCGGTTCCGGCCACGAGCAATATCGCGCCGACGCCGAGGAGCCACGGCCACAGACCCGGACCTCCGGTGTTCGCCAGTTCCGCCGGGGGGACAGAAACTGCAGCCGACGCGCCCGAGGTGGCGGCCGGTTGGCTCGGGGTCGTCGTCGCTGAGGTAACAGAGGTGGAGCCACCACCCGCGCTGCCGCCACCCGTACTGGTCGGGTTCACAAAGAACGGAGCCGAGAAAAGATGCGGCTTGGTGAAGTCGAGCTGATTCGAGAAGATCCCGAGCACACATTGGTGCTGCATGTCACAGACCGTGCCGCTGGAGTTACCGAGCTCGGCCGTGTCGGGAAGGGCATACACGGTGAAACCGGGTTCGACCATGCTCCCGTTCTCCAGCGCCGTTCCGTTGGGATCAATGGTCTCCGGTTCACACTGCTTTTCGCTGAGCGGCAGGTTCGCGGTGAGTCCACCCGGATCGGCGCACTCAATGATTTTGATGGGCACGGCTCCACTCGGAAATCCCGCAGCTTCCAGCGAACTGCGGCTCAAGGTCGAGTTCGGTCCCACCTTCACCGTCACGAGCTGGTGCATCGAAAGTGGACTCGTCTCGACCGTGCCGCCTGACGTTTCTATCGCCACCGTGCCATTCGACAGATCTGTCGCTCCTGCGTGAGAGACGAACACCCCGACGATCACCGCCGTCGCCAGGAGGACCGCTCCGAGGAGTTGGAGACCCACCGCCAACACGCGTGACGGTGAACGGACGGATGTCCCTGGCTCCCGCCGACCGGACATCGACTGTCATCGCCTCTTGGCTCTCGATTTTCGTATTTCCTGGCACTTCGTCCCCTCTTCTTCCTACTGGCTCCTGCACGTACAACCCAGGTTGTTCCACTTCACTGCTGACCGACACCGAGGGGTGCCCGGCGATCTCTCGCAGGACACCCCTCGGATCGAGGTGTTTCTTCGTGCTTGCTCACGCTTGGGCTGGAGGGCCCGGCCCAAGCGTTGGGTTATTGCTTCTACTCAGCTCCCCGAGGTGTTGATCTGCAGGATCGGAGCCTTGCCCGGGAAGTACAGCGATGTCGGAGTCGGGCCTGTCGGCGTCCCGCTCGTCACTGGTGCCGCGGTCAGCGTGATGGTGGTCCCGCTGATGGAGGCGATCGTGTCGCCCGAAGGAATCGACACATTCGATCCCGCCGCAACCTGCACCGGCCAACCGACGGCGACCGTGGACGGAGGTGCTGCCGAGAGGGTGACCGTCGTGCTGCCGGCCGTGATCCCACCGGCGGCAATGGAGAGGTGCGCATCGCACGTCGCATCGACGCCACCGCCGGCCACGTTGTCTGCCGGAGTCGTGGTGGCGACCTCTTGGGTGAGGTCGCGTCACTCTCGAGAACCCGTACGTCCCGTTGATGGTGTTGGTGAGGTCAGTGTCGAAGTTCCCTCCGTCGACGTGGTCCGTACCCTTCTGAACCGACGAGTTCGAGTCACAGAGCCAGTTGAGGAACCCTGCCGTCGAAGCCCTGACCGTGTCGGTCCGGTAGATGTTGAACAGCGTCCGGGACATCGGGTACGAGTTCGCCCGCTCTCGGGCAATGGTGTTCGCCAGTCCGTTGGCGCTCAGGGTCTTCGCCGAGAACGAGCTCGGGTCACCCGCCGGAACCGTCCCGTGTCTCGATGGTGGCCGTCGAGGCGTTGGGGTTGGTGCCGAACACGCCGAAACTCATGGAGTAGAGCGAGGTGGCGATGTCCGTGGCCTCGTCGGCAGGGTCGCTGGGCCAGTTGGCGCTGGCGAAGTCGCCGATCTGGTTGGCGTCGTTCTCGAGCGAGACCTCAGGGTTCTGCACAAAGTTGGTACCTGGAGGGCCCTGGTTGACTTCGGGATCTGGCCCCGACGCCGCGTTGACGTTGACGTCATTGCTCGAAACGCTTCCCGACTCCGCCGGCGCAGTCGGTGGACGGCTCACCCGCTGCCGGGGTGCCGATGCCGGACTGGGCGAAGTTGTAGAACGTCGAAACCGTTCCCGACCCGCTGTTGATGCCGATGATGCGGATGGGGACGCCGATGGGCGTACCGTCACCGACCGCGTTGACCTCCGAGGTTGGTCAGCTGACCCCAGTCCGTGATCTGGCTGGTGTCCGGCGTCGCGCTCGGACCGTGCTGGCAGAAGAGCCGGTAGGCGACGGAGGTCGCACCGTTGCCACCGTTGATGCCCGTGTTGGAGATGTTCGTGAACGGCGTTCCCGAGCAGGCCGGACCGCCGCCCGTACCGCAGTTGGTGCGGGTCGAGTCGGCAGCCAGCCATCGGCCACCGGGCCGATTCCAGCCGCGGGGAACTTGGTGCAGCTCACCGTTCCGTTCGACGCGGCGTAGCTCGGGTAGAAGCCCAGCGCCACTGGAGGAGCACTGCGGGTCGGTCTGGCTCAGATACCCGTTCGGGGTGCCGTAGAGCGCCGGGTTGATGGTCTGGAAGTCCACGCCCACGACGGCGTCCTTGGCGAAACCGAGTTCGACTCCCGTGGGGCAGGTCGATGTCGATACGGGCTTGGACGAACGGGAGTAGTCCACCGTCGTCCCCGCCGGCGCAGAGGGGTTGCTGCCGCACAGCTCGGACTGGCCGTTGCCGGAACCGACGTCATTGGTGCCCTGCAGTTCCTGGGTACCAGAGAAGTTGTCGGTCTCGTCGGACTGCGTGTTGTTGGGGTTCAGGCGTGCTGACGGTCGGCTGCACACAGACCGAGTTGGCTGTCGCGGCGATCGAACACGAGAAGGGCGAGATGCCCGCCTGTGCATACAGGTCGCTGATGGCCTGCATCACGAACAGCGTGGTGTCCGATCCCTCGGAGAGGTCAGTGTTGCTGATCGGGTCAGCGCCCGAAGTCGTGTTCTCGGGCAGCCACCAGGGGTACGTGGCGAAGGCGGACACCGGGGCGCTCGCGTTCGGGGATCCCTGCTGGCCCGGGAAGGCGGGAATGGTGGCGGCGGAGGCTGTTCCCGCCATTCCCACGCCCAGGAGGAGTGTGGCAGACATGGCCGCCACACCCAGCGATGATGCGAGCGCAAATCCGCGCCGCAACTTGCGAGGTTTCATGGTTGATGAGCTCTCTTTCTCGTCGTGAGTTGTGAGTTGTGAGTTGTGAGACTGGGTGTTCAGCTTGTGATCAGGCGTCTCTCTCGACCCGGGTGCCGTAGTAGATACCGGCACCCGGGCTCGCTCGAGAGTGTGCGCCCGGTGTCGACAGGCCTAGGCGGCCATTTGCTCCCGCCGGTGCCGACGCCGGTTCCGGATGGTGAATCCGCCGACGACGGCGAGCCCAGCCAGCGGAAGACCGATGGCCAACGGGACCTCGGGCGTACCGTCTCCGGGGCTATCCCCTAGGTCCTGCCCGTCGCCGACCGTGACCTGGAACGGCGCCGAGAACAGGTGGGGGTAGCTGAACCCGGTCGTCCCCGGGTTCTCGGCGAAGATGCCGATGACGCACGTGTTCGGTGCCACGTCACACTTCCCGACCATGGTCGCGTTGCCGAGCGTGCCCGAGTCGGGGAGGTCGTAGACCGTGTACGACGGGTCGTCGAACGAGCCATCGGATGTCTTCTGGACCGAGGTGAAGTCGTCGGTCGCCGCCTCGCAACCACTCGACGTGGTCGGGAGACCGGCCACGGTGCCACCCACGTCCGTGCACTCTTCGAAGTAGAAGGACCCGGTGGGGTTGCCCGTCGTCTGGCCCGGCACCGAGTTCGCCACGAGGTTGGCATTGCTCAGCGTCGAGTTGGCGACACCCTTGATCTCGATCGTTTGACCGCTCGTGTAGGGCGTCCCCGCGGTTACCGGGCCCGTCGCGCTCAGCGTCGTGGTTCCGTTTGAAATGTCGGCGCTGGCCGCGCCGACTCCGACGCCGAGTGCGAGCGCTCCACCGCACAACGCTGCGGCGCTCGAGATGGCGACAGTCCTTAAGACGTGCCGAATGGACATATGGATGCTCCTTTAGGGGGATTTGGACCCGGAACGGACTTCCGGTGGTTTGACGACTGAGGTCTTTCTCTCACGGGACCCAGCACGCGTCAACGCAAAGCACCTGGTGACACACAGAGTTCACCTTGGGATAACCCTGACCCCACACGCGCGCCACGCCGACGTCACCCAGGGGCGCGATGCCCCGTTTGGCGGACAGTTCACCCAGGTCCCGCGGCCGGGGCTGGGCGGGGACCAACGAGGGGGCCCACGACCGGGCGTCGGTGTGTGGCTGGCTGCACCGGCCGATGATGGAGCGAGTAGGTCCGTGTGTAGTCTGCCGCCGTGCGGAACCCTCTTTCGCGACTTTCTCTCGTCTCGCTCGTCGCCGTTGTGCTGCTCGCTAGCGCGTGCTCATCCCCCGCTCCGAAGCCTGAGGCATCCGTGAAAACCACGACCAATACAGGACTGTGCAAGCTCGTGGTCCCGTCGGTGGTTGCCACAGCTCTTGAGCAGAGCGTGAACTATCCCGTGACCCTCAAGCGCGGCGCAACGACGGAATGTGCATACCCCGGTATCCATACGACGAGCACGGCCGTCATCATCCGCTACGACACCGGCGTCAGTGCCGCAGACTTCGCCCACTCCAGGACCTCGTTCGAGAGACGAGGACTGAAGCTGGGTCCTATTTCAGGTCTGGGAGACGAGGCGTACTACTTCGCCACGCAAGCCGGACACGCCACCGTGACGACTGTCGTGCTCCGGAAGGGATACCTCCAAGTGTTGGTGACGGGTACGGCCGCTCTGGACCCGATCGGTTCGATCGCGCGGTACGCGCTGGCGCAATACGAAGAGACACACACGGCGCCCGCTGCACCCCACTGAATGCCATTACCGGTCCGTGCGTCCGCCGCGAGGGCGTGAGCCGCTCGTTCCTTCGGACTCCCGGTCCACACGTGGGAGCCATGCCCGCTGGACTGTCTTCCTCAGACGCCTGACTCGGTACTCCGGGAACGACCTCGTCCCCGGATGGGAGGGCATACGACGAAAGGAGTCCGTGCGCGTGCATTGCCTGAGCTGACAAGCCACAACTTCGCGAGCGCGTGAAGCGCGATTAACGGGCGGACCGTGGGTATGGGATCACAATGAGTTCTTTGAGAAATCGGCAGATGGGGACCGTGGTGGCAACCCAGAACGAACCTGCTGGCCCTGGTGAATCAGGGTCCACAAGGAGTGCGCGAGGGGACCCTCAATTCGGCCACAAATCCAATCTCCTGGACGCGTCTCACCTCAGCACGACGACCAAACCTTCCGACAGCAATGAAGTCCCGCGTGTACGGAAACGGTGGGGATCTGGCGGTTCGTGCGGCACAAGTTGGGTTCAAGCGGGCGACCCGGCGCGCCAAGTCCCCGTGTCGCTTGGGGGTTCGGTGTTTCGGTTTGACCGGTACAGCATTGGTCATACGGTGAAAGAAACTCCTCGAGTCCGGACCCGGGTCGCAGTCACCGTCCTGACAACCCTTGTCATCGCCGGCTGGGCGGCCACCCTGATGGCATCGGCGCCTGCGCAAGCGACGACGACAGCCAGTAACTCGAGCGGTTCGAGCAGTTGGATCGGAATAGCGGCCACGTCCGATGGTGATGGCTACTGGCTCACCTCAAGCAAAGGAGACGTCGAGGCCTTCGGTGACGCTCCGTCCGACGGCGACGTCGCGGGCGTCAGCCTCAACCAACCCGTCGTCGGCATGGCGGCTACCCCTAGTGGTGGTGGCTACTGGCTCGACGCGGGCGACGGGGGCATCTTCACGTTCGGAAACGCTCGATTCTTCGGCTCGACCGGCTCGCTTCACTTGAACAAACCCGTCGTCGGGATGGCGCCGACTCATGATGGCCGCGGCTACTGGCTCGTGGCATCCGATGGCGGCATCTTCGCGTTCGGAGACGCAGCCTTTGCGGGATCGATGGGGTCTCATCATCTCAACGAGCCCATAGTCGGCATGGCCCCGACCCAGGACGGGCGCGGATACTGGCTGGTGGCCTCCGACGGCGGCGTCTTCGCCTTCGGGGATGCAGCCTTCGAAGGGTCGCTCGGGTCGAATCCACCCAAGAGCCCGATCGTCAATATGACACCGACGCCCGACAACAACGGATATTGGTTGGTGAGTCAGAACGGCACGATTTACGGAATCGGTGACGCCACCAACGACGGCTCGGTCACTGACGCGGCAGCTCCTGCTACCGCTTTGGCCGCGGCATCGTCGAGTGGTTACTGGGTCCTCACTGCAGACGGAGCGGTACATCCGTTCGGCGGCGCGGCCAACTACGGATCGTCCGCCACCGGTCCGGTGGCAGCTCAAGCGGCTCCCGCCTCCGGTGTTGGGACGACGGCATCAACCTCAGCAAAGGTGGGCACCGCCTCCGTGAGTCCCGGCGTCCTGCTCAGCAACACGACCACCTCGTCGACGGTCCAAGCACTTACGCCATCGAGTGGAACCGCCGGCGGGGGCGCCAGCGTCCGCATCACGGGCTCTGGCCTCACCGAGACGCTCGCCGTCTACTTCGGCACTAATGCTTCATCCGCCTTCACGGTCAACTCGTCGACCTCTCTCACGGCGATTGCGCCTGTGGGGGCGGGCACGGTCGACGTTCGCCTCGTCATGCCGGACGGCACGACGAGCACGAACAGCGGTGACCGCTTCACCTACGTCCCGACCGGTCAATTGCCGATAACTGCGCAGGGCCAACACCTCGAGATCGGGGGGCTGCCCACCCTTTTCACCGGTTTCAACGCCTACCAGTTAGCCACCGACTTCGGCACCAACGCCGGGTGCGGCAGCATGGCCACCCAAGCTCAGATCGACGCATTCTTCGCGTCCCTCCGCCCCAACTCTCTGGTCCGCTTCTGGGCATTCCAGGGGTCCTTCGCCACCAACATCCACACCCACCAGTTGGATTGGCAGCCTCTTGACGAGGTCTTCTACGCAGCGGCCAAATATCACGTGTACCTGATCCCCACCATCAGCGACCAAGGGGCCACCTGCGATGGGGGTAACTGGCAGGGTCCAGCCTGGTACCTGGGCGGCTTCAGGGACGTGTACAACTCGCAGCCGAGTACGGACGGGAGCGACCTCACGCCGCTCTCGTATTGGGACTACATGAACGCGCTCGTCAGCCGATACGCCGACTCGCCTGCCCTGGGGATGTGGGAGCCGATGAGTGAAGCCGAATCATCAACCTGCCCAGCTGCTGCTCAGCCGAACAATTGCTGGGGGAACCAGACGTGCCCCGACGAGACCGCGGCCGCGCAGGCGTTGCAGTACTTCTTCACCACGGTTGGCGCCCAGATCCATTCACTCGACCCGAACCACCTCATCGAAGCGGGCTTCCTCGGAGGGGGTGAATGCGGCACCGAGTCCCACGACTACCAGAGCGTGGGAGCATCTCCAGGGATCGACGTCCTGAGCGTGCACGACTACTACGCGGCACCGCTCGGCGGCGATCAGTGGAACGGGCTCGCCGTGCGCTTTGCCCAAGCCAGAGCGCTCGACAAACCCATCATCACTGGTGAGGCCGGAATCATCGCAGGCATCGGTCAGAGCGGCTGCGAGAGCTTGCAGCAGAGGGCAAGTGCCATGGCGGCCAAGATGTCAGCCCAGTTCGCGGCTGGAGACAGCGCGTTCTTGGTGTGGGACTGGCTCACGGATTCCCTGGGCCCGTGCAGCCTCAACACCGGGCCGGCCGACAGCCCCCTGCTCGGCGCCATCATCTCGCAACTCTCCGGCTGAGGAGTTCGTTCCTCCGACTTCGTTCACAGGGCTGCTGGGAAGAAGTTAGTCAGCGTCGTGAAGAGGAGGTAGAGGCCGGCCGCCCACAACGGAACGAGGACGATCCACCTACCGATTCCCGCGAACCAACTGCAAATCCTGCGGAACGAGAGCGCAAGGAGAACCAGCAGACTCACCTCGACCCCCACGGCGGGGAGCAATGACCAGTTCCAGCTCGCGGTGGCAGGGTTGACCAAGTGGTACGAGAGATTCTTGGCGGCCACCCCAGGACTGGGCGCCTGGTTGAGCTTCCCCACCACCACCAGACGTTGCGTTGAGGAGTACTCCGGATTGCAAGTAGTGAGTGTGACCCTGTTGTCCCCGAAGTAGTTGAGGACTCCGACGTCGCTGGGTGAGACGGCCTGTGGAGTGCCCGCTACCACATACGTGAGTTGCTGGCCGTAGATGGTGGTCAGAATGATCCGGTCTCCCGGCACGAGATGACCCAAAGCGTTGAATGGCGCGCCGTTCGTCGTGCGATGGCCGGCGATGGCGACGTTCCCTGCTTGTCCCGGCATCGCGGTTCCGACGTAATGCCCCGGCCCTTTGGAGAGATCGGATTCGCTGGTCCCCTCGACGACGTATTGGTCCACGCCGATCGCGGGAATCTGGATCTCCGCGACCACTGACCCGTCGACAGGCAGGGACACCCTGGTCGCTGCCGGGATCAGCGCCTTCGACTTGGCGCCATGCGAATGCTTCGCCTGAAGTGCTTCGAATTGAGACTTGAGTTGGCTCTGAGCGTGGTGCTGAGAGATGGATGTACCCCAAAGCTGCCACACGAGGAAAAGCAAGATGATGGCGCCCACGCACGCAGTCCAGGTAAAGACGTGATACCAAGGTGAGTACGCGGCAGAGTCCGCGCTGGGGAACGCCGTCGCCGTTGCGAGATCGGGTTCGTCACCCAAAGCGGGAAGGACGATCACATGTGTTTCTGACCCGACGACACCAAGCTGGCCTGTCGGCAGCTCCTGACGCTGCGTCGGTATCGCTTCGGAGGAACCCGGCTCGACGAGCGGCAGGATGAAGGGCTCCTGGACCGACGCGGTGGGATCGGCCGGGGCCGACGCTTGGTGAGGTGGAGTCGCCGGCGCTTCGGCGACGGTCGGCACAGTGAGAGGCTCCGCGTGCGAGGCCGTGACGTCCGCAGGGGTCACCACTTGGTCGGGCGGAGTCGTCGGCGGTGATTCGGCGCGCACGACACTCGCTTCGATCGGGTCCACGCGAGGCTCGGCCGCCACGGCGGCGTCGGGGCGCATGGCAGGGGTGCTGGCAACGAGAGAAGCACCCAACACCCCGGCGCCAGGAGCGCGGACTTCGGAGAGCGTCGGCGCGGCGCGGTGATGGCCGGAGATTGCCTGCGCCGCGACAGAGGCCGCCCGGACAATTCTGCCGATCGCTACCTCGTCGGAGGGAGCGCCGTCGCCGGTCCGCCAGATGGCGGCCCAGTCCACCTCGGGAACATCTTCGGACGAGCCATTCGCCGCTTCAGCGCGCGCTTCGGAGACAATTTGCTCGACGAATTCCGCGCACAGCACCCAAGCATCGATTGGCGCTTCGCTCCCGCGCTCGGTCATTGCCGACAGGCCTTCACGAAGTGTCCGACTCAGGTTGAGGCTTGACTTGCTGACCGCGCCAGACTGCTGGCCGCTCGGCTACCGATCACCCGGGGAGCATAGGCCAGCTGCGACGGCGAACCTACATCGCCCACCCGGTATCGCCGTTCGCCCGCAGTGGTATGCCCCGGACCGCTCGGACGCCACACGACTGGCTCAACGGTCGACCGGGTCGTGACGGACGACCCAGCATCCCGCGCGGCGGGCGAGGCTGGACACGGGCGAGGGCGGGCAACGAGACGATCGTCGCTTCAATCCCCTCAGACGCCAGACCTACGCAGGCCGATGTGCCCAAGCTCATCGAGGCCGCCATGGCGCAATGACGCGTTCGTCGAAGGGTAGGATTCTGGACGCGAGCACTGAACCGCATCCCAGAATTTGCCGCTCTGTTGCACACTCGTCACGTGCGGTTCATTCCAATCGTCTCTGATACTCAGTGATCCTCCCATGTACTCCTCTTCCGCCTACCAAACCTCAACCTCATTGAGCGACCTCGTCACGAGGGAACAGCCCGCCGCCGTCACTCAGATTGGGACACGACCTGACGATACGACCGCGGGGTTCTCTGTTGGCCTGATTCCCCAGCTGATCGATGTGTTGCGCATCCTCACCGAGGGCCAAGACTTGCTCTCGCGCAAGATCCGGACCGCAGTGCTCGAGGAGTCAAGTCACTCGATTGCAATTGATGAACAGGTCGAGCACATTCAGTTTCCCGCTGCTCCACCGACCATCGACTCTGGTTCCCCTCCTGCCGGCTCTCGAGTCCCTACGTCGTCGGACATTCATTTTGAGGGCGCAACAACGCGAGCAGATACGGTTGACTGCGATCCCACCTCCGATCCGGGCGTGGAGGTCGCTGGGGCCGACATTCCATCTTCGAGCAAGCCGGGCTTCACGCCTGTCTCCGACCGGCTGATGGCGACCAGGGGCGACGCGTCGGATGATCATTCAAGTGAGCCAGTCGTTCAGCCCGCGCTCCTGGGCGCAGCGCCCGATGAGACCGCCGCATCGCCGTTACGGCGCGACTACAACTTTTTCGACGAGCTCGATGCAAGGTTGGCAGGTCTCGGGAATTCGACGGGCTGATCCCGAAACGAGTACCCACGACCACTGGGCATTTGAGGCCGAATGAAGGGACTCCCGGGAGCGCCTCCGCGGAGGAGGCTCTTCACGCCCGGTCAATCAATTCTCGATTCGCACTGAACTGACGTACCAGCCACCCGCAGCCTGGGTAACCCTGATCTCGTAGATGGGGTCGGTCGGCGACGCTCCTCCCGGTGGCCCAAACGTGCAGACAATCGGCGAGAATGACGTGCTGCACCCCCGGCTGATGGCTAGTCCACTCGTATAGGTCGCGCTGAACATCGTCGTAGCGGCTGTCGGTGTGGCCACAGCCAATGCGCCCAGTCGATTGTCCATCGACCAGCTCGTCACCAAATCGTCGGCTGCGACCTCTGCGGTGGGACTAAGCCTCGATGGGAGAACCACGGTGCTCGGCTTTTTCGCAGGCTGCGAGGTTGTCGTTGTTGTTGGAGGTGCCGCTCGTACGGGGTCCGTGCCATCCGAGTGATGCAGGTGGACGAATAGCACACCGAGTGCGCTCAGGGCCAGCACTCCACACACGACGCAGTAGGCGATCTTCATCGCCCGGCTCATGGGTTCCTGCTCGTGCCCGGTCACATTGCCCGGGAAATGACGCGAGGACTCATCTGAAGGTGAATACGGATCCGACGCGGAACCAGGGGCATCGACGGCGACACTCGTCGGACCGTGGACGAGAGTTGGCACATGCTCCCTGCTGTCCTCCGGGGCTTCCAGCGGTGGCGAGGGCTCGGGTCCCGGCGGGGCGGCTGGAACCGTCGGTTGGGTCTGCACGGGTTCGAAGTGCCGTGGCACCGTCAGATCCGAATCGAGTTGGTTCGTGACCATCAGAAACCCGTCGTGGCGAGTTCTTGCAGTTTCGTCCGAAGCCGAGGGCGCCGCCGGAGAGGTGGGGTCAACTTGTTGGGTCTGCCCGAGAGTGAACTGCGGTGGCGGGATCAGATCCGACTTGAGTCGATCCGCCCTTGCTGGATCTACAACGCTTGGTGGATCTTCCACGCTTGGTCGATCTTCGATCTGATCTGTCGGAGGTCTGTCGTAGGACCTCTTACCGCCATCCATGACGAGAAGCGTCGGCTTCCCATCTGCCGAGAAGAATCGGAATTCATGAACCCCGAACGGATCGGGCTTCCAGTTGGTGGTGTTGTCCACGGTTTGAGGGGCGCCGGACTCGGTGGGTCGTCGGGAGGAATGGGTTGCTGACTTTACTTGGAACTCAGCCGATCCCAGCGTCGGGTTGGGGATGGCACTGCGTGACGGATTTCCCAACCCGGCTCGGATCGGGAGGGTGAAGTGGGTGTATCCCGCGTTACGCAAGGATGAACGCCAGGCAAACCTTCGAAATTCGACTTGTCCGTCCCGAAGGGTACCGGGTAAGACTTGTGGGAAATGAGCACCAAACCAATCGATTCGGTGTCTGCAGATCCCGAACGTGCAGCGACATTCAATCAGACGCTCCAATAAGAACCTGACCCGGACACAACCATGTCGGATGCTTCCTACCTTCTAAATCAGTCAGACGGCGACCACGCCGCGGAAGCAACTGCAAACCCGGGGGCGGGTGTCGAGTGGACGAATACCGAGCTGCAATCGATCGCCGCGACGATCGAAGATCTGCAACGTCGTCTCGAGACGGCGAACTCTCAGCTCAGCACCGCAGCCGATGTCGAAACGACGGAGTCGGAGATTGGCCGTCTCTTTGTCGCGGCGCAGCGGTTTTCAGAAGAGTCTTTGTCGAGGCTCGAGCTGCAGGTTCACGAGATACTCTGTGCAGCAGAAGAGAAGGCGAAGGCGATCCTGACTGAAGCGACACAGGACGCGATCGAGATCCGCCGACAGGCGCAAGAAGCCGCCTTTCTGTCGACAAAGACTGCCCAGGAGCTGCAATCGGCAATTGCTGGCTTCACCACGGTGAATAACGAGCTCGTCAAAGAGCTGGGCGCCTTGAACTCCATGTTGACTCCGTCGAGCGAGCGAGGAATAACGCGGATCAATCCTTCCTCGAGCGGACCTGGAACCGGCTGACGAGCAAGCGGACAATGTTTGCAGCCTGTCTCGCTCTGCAAACACCGAAGAACGGTGAATAGCGCCTTGCACTCACGAACGACAACCTCGACGACAGCACGACTGGGCCAGGATTCTCTGTCGACAATTGAGCCTGACCCTGGAGTTTTCGCCCACGGGCGCCCCTTCTCCGTGGATGCAGGTCCCCCACCAACTTCCATCGCTCTCGGATCCTTTGATCTGGTACGCAAGTTTCTCGAGCATTTGATGGTCGAGAACGCAGCGGCAGCGCATGACGCAATCGACTGGGCCGCGGTCGAAGCATCGACGGCCGATTGCCGGACCCTCGAGCAAGCCGTAGGTCGAGCAGTCGTCGTTGCCGACCGGATGTCCCGGGGAGTTTTCGATGGCGTCCAGTGCGCCGATCTGTGGCCTGCCTACGATGCCAATGACCCCTTCTTCGCCTTCAGTGTGGCTGACGTTGCACCTGATTTCGGGGACGAGAGTCGCTACCGACAGCGGGTCGTGAGGAGGGTTGCCGGGTTGCTCGGGCCACGACGAAGACTGGTACCGACCTAGGCAACACGCGCACACTTCTCTCGGCTGCCAAGCATGAAGTCGACCATCACCATCCCTCCTCGACGGTTCTTGGCATCGCAACCAGATTGCGCCCTTACCAAAGGGCGCAATTGTCTGGACCAAAGAGATGACTCGCCCAGGGCCTTGATTCGAGTTGTCAGATCCGACAGCGTCCGCCGGCATTCCGATTGGTGCTGTCCTAAGCCGGCCGAGGCCTCCGCGTAACAACCGACGGACGTCACGCGGGAGCTGAGGGATCGCCAGACGAGTCGCTGCTTTCCGAGATCGAAGATGGGACTTGGGGTGGTCACGCCGTCCACGGCGTGCGACACAACCCCACCGAAAGGGCACTCTTCCCTCACCGCTCTGGGTGAAGGTAAACCCTTGACCTTGGACAACGGCAGAACAATTTTTGGCTGCTGCGGCACTATGTGATCGCAGTCACTGAACGCAGTGAGCCGTACCGCCGACAAGAAGGATCATGCGAGGCGGCGCACGGACCTGGTTCCGAACGGTCCCAGGTCGTGCCTTGCTGAGCCTGGTGCCGTTGCTCCTGGCTGGAGGGGTCGTTGCGGCATCGGCCAGCGGCCTGACCCCGCATGCGTCGTCAACGCCCGCTACCGGTCGAGCCGAGGGCGATGCCGCATCGGCGAGTGCCCGTCCCCATGTCACGGCGACCGCCCCCAGGACCGGCTCTTCGACGTCCTCGACGACGACCTCGTCCACGACTGCCACCACGGTTCCCCACGCCACGACGCCGAACAAGGCGACCGCCCTGACCACAGAACCACCGACCACGCAGGCGCCGTCGACAACCACCTCGACTGCTCCGCCAACCCCGGCCGGCGTGATCGGTGTGTCCGGCGGGCATCTCGAGCTCAACGAGCAGCCGTACACCTTCGTCGGGGTCAACGCCTATGAGATCGGCACCGAGTTCGGCGTCAACCCCGGCTGTGGTGGTCAAGAGACAGACGCGCAGCTGAACGAACTCTTCTCCTCCCTGCCCCCGAACTCCCTTGTCCGCATCTGGGCCTTCCAGGACGCCATCGCCACCAATGTCCAGACCGGTCAACTCGACTGGTCACCTCTCGACAGGGTATTTGCGGCCGCGGCTGCATACGGTCAGCGCCTCATCGTGACGCTCACTGATCAGGGTGGGGTGTGCGACGGCAACCATTGGCAGGACCCGTCGTGGTATGAGGGGGGCTTCATGGACGTCTTCAACAGCCCCTCGAACAGTGACGGAAGCGGCCACACGCCGCTGTCGTACTGGGAGTACATGCAAGACGTGGTCAACCGCTACAAGAATTCACCCGCGCTCGGAATGTGGGAGCCGATTTCGGAGGCCGAGGCGTCGACGTGTGGCGGCGACTACTACCCCGATACGTGCTGGGGCCACACCACTTGTCCCGATGAAACCGTGGCCGCCGCCGCGCTCCGGCACTTCTTCGACGTGGTCGGTGGCGAAATCCATGCGCTCGATCCCGATCACCTCGTGGAGAACGGACTCTTGGGTGGTGGCCAGTGCGGCACGGAGAGTGGCGACTACGAGTACGTCTCAGCGAGCCCGGGTGTTGATGTGCTCTCCTATCACGACTACTACGCCGGCACGCCGATGGGTGGCGACCAATGGAACGGCATCGGCGTACGCATCGCCCAGGCCGCAGCCCTGGGCAAGCCGATCATTGCCGGCGAAATGGGACTCGATGCAGGAACGGCGCCGGGCTGCATGACGCTTGCCGCTCGAAGTGCTGAGATCCAGGCGAAGATTCTGGCTCAGATGAAGGCGGGCACGAGCGGCGTCCTGATCTGGGATTGGCTTCCCGCCCCGAGCAGTCCGTGCACCACCGATACCTACCCCGGTGACCCGCTCGCTTCGGTCGTGGCCGCCGGCCCGCCGTCGACCTGAGGACTGGGACGGCCGACCTCACGTCCGTGGAGCCGTCAGTGCTCGTTGGTCAAGCCATTGTGCCCGGTGACCCGATAGAGGCGGTACGTGGCGCAAATGCCATCGTTCTTGAACTGGTGGACAAGCTTGGCGAAGCCTGCGCCATTGGCATAGAGGGTCGGATATTCCTCGTTCAGCGCGTCGTCCACTCCGACGCCCACCGGTTGGGGGACGAACAGATAGTGCGCCCCGAACGTCAGCGGATCGGCCAGGACCCGTTGGAAATCGCGATCATTGATGATGACGAAGACCTTTGAGTTCGGTACCGATGTC
Source organism: uncultured Acidimicrobiaceae bacterium (assembly GCA_963744045.1). Lineage (GTDB taxonomy): Bacteria > Actinomycetota > Acidimicrobiia > Acidimicrobiales > RAAP-2 > Bog-473. The sequence continues at coordinate 59,033 of CAVUSB010000001.1, read as the reverse complement.
ACGATCTGTGGCGTGCAGTTGCCATAGGTGTCGGCCACGATCGAACCATCCGCGGTGTGCATGTTGCCGATATAGGTATCGATCGATTGGATGTGGGCGTAGTGGTGCGTCCATTGCTGCTCGGTCTTCGTCGGATGGGAAAGGAACAGTGCGCCCAGCTCGGTTGATTCTGAGCTCTGGACCGAGCTCGCGAAGATCCCCTTGCCGCTCAACGGCACGGACACCCCCAGGAGCGCCACCACCACAAAGACTCCGATCACGCCCCCTGCGAATCCCTTCGTTCGTCCCCACTTTGCCGGGTGCGGGGTTGTCGTCGAATCGGCTGCTGTCGAGGCTCTGGAGCCGGTGCGACCCTGCGCCAATATGCAGCCGACAAGCATGACGTCGAGCGGCACGCTCAAGAGGAAATAGCGATACCAGGGCTCGAGAAACCCAGAGAGGAGGCCCAACGCGTCAAAGGTGACGCTGCCGCCCAGAACGGCCAGCGGAGCCAAAATGCGGAGATCGCGACGTCTCGCAGCGAAGAAGATCGCAAGGACGACGACTATCGGCAAGAGAGGGGCCAGGTATTCGATGTTGTGGAGGCCGTGTGCGGCCCGGACGGCGAACGTCATGTGCACCGACTGAGATGTTTGGTTGCCGGTTCCGTACTGCGATGTCACGCCGGGGAACGCCTGCCCGGTAATCACATAACTCGCGATTGCCCATGACACGAACGTCGCCACGAGCGGCGCCAGGAAGATCGTGGCGTCCGCCGAAGCGGCCCTGATGCGGATCCGAGTCGACCCCTGAGCCCGCCAATAGCTCACACCCAGTACCACGACCGTCGCCATGCCTGCCGCGCCGAGTGCTTCATAGCGATTGAGGTACGCCAGGCCCAGTGCGCACCCCGCGTACACCAGCGGTCTCAAGCCACCGTCATGGATCCACCGCAGAAAATAGCGGGTGGTCAGGATCAGGAGAAACGTGTAGAGCATGTCGCTCATTCCGTTGCCGGCGTAGTACAGGACCATTGGGTTGATCCCGAAGACAAGCGTCAATGCCAGGCGAGGCGCCCGCTTCACTCCCCATTCGCTCAGGGCAGCGTGGATCTGGTACACGGCACCGGTGCCGGCGAGCACGGCAACGATGCTGCCGGCGAGCTCATGCGTCGACAGGACGGGAAAGAGCGGCTTGAACAACAACAGGGGGATATCGGCGGCGGACTGGAGGGGACTCCACACGAAGCCGATTGCAGCCAGGTGGGGATCCCTCGACCAGAGGACGTAGTAGCCGTTGGCCATCCGCGACACGGCATCAAGCGGCAAGATCCTGTACTTGAAGTCCAGCAAGATCGCCACTGTCAGGTAGATCGCGAACGCGATCAGCGCAATGACCCCGCCCTCGGACCGCAACCACCGCAATCCACGCAGGCGCCGGGGCGGGCGAGGACCTGCATCCGGGCGGATCGCGGAGAACGATGCAGCCGAAGCCAGTACGAGTGGTCGGCCGAATCCGAGACTCTCCGAATGTGACGGGCTCGGTGCGGCGTCATCACCGATCGTGCGTGTCTCGACAGCGCCCGGATTCTCCTGCACGTGCCCGGAACCCTCGGCCCCCTGCTCGATCAGCCGTTCTCTGAGGATTGTTGGCGACGCCGAGAATTCCATGCCTCGTCAGTCCTCATCGCCCGGGTACTGGTCGGCGACGTCCACCGTCTGGGCATCAGAGCTTCGAGGGCGTGATCGATGCAAACACCAATCGCCTCGCCCGGTGCGCACCGTCAATTCCTACCTCCGCGCACCGAAGGGGACAAGTCGGCGTGCACAAGGTTTGCCTTACGTTCATCCCGAAGTAAGGCAGGAAATCTCCCCATCATCCTGGCGATGCTGGCCCTTGTCTGCTCGGGCCGAAGGCGATCCTGGAGCCCCTTTGGACCGTGGCCGGATCGGAACTACGCGACCACCGGGCCGGCGACGACGACCGGGCCTTTTGCCGCGGCAGGGACCGCCGCGGCAGTGCGGGACGCAATGCCGAAGTCGTACTCGTGGCGAACGGACAGACGTACGTAGATCCCGAGCGTGTCCCTGACCAACCGCCAAGCGGACCTCATCGACACGGTGCTGTCCGAGCGCTCCTCAATGCGCACCGGAGCCTCCACCACGTGACCGTATCCGAGGCGCTGCGCGAGGACGAGGAACTCGAGGTCGAGAGCGAAGCGGTTCTCGCGCAACAGCGGGAGGACGTCAGCGACGACTTGGCGGTCCACCAACTTGATCCCGACCTGTGTATCCCTGACTTTGAGGCGAAAGAGAACGCGATTGAGGCTCTGATGCCCAAGTGAGTAGAGCTGGCGGAGGAAGGAACTGTGCACCGAAGAGTCCGGGTGGCGCTTGCTTCCGACGACGATATCGGGGCCTTCGGCACGCATGATGTCGACGAAGGCAGCCATGAAGTCCGGCGAGATGTCTCCGTCGGCGTCGATAAAGCCGAGGTAGCGCCCTCGACCCATTCCGAGGCCGGTTCGCACGGCGTACCCCTTTCCGACGTTGCTGGCGTAGGAAACGCGTCGAACGACAGTCTCGGGGAATTCTTCCAAGGTGTTCGGGCTGCCGTCATTCGACCCGTCCGAGACGGCGATGATCTCGAACGACATCCCCGACGCATGGAGCACACGCACCAGTTGCTCGACTGTCGTACGGAGGCGATCGCCGGGATTGTAGAAGGGCACCACGATGGACACGTCGAGGGTCGGCTGCGGCAGAACGGCACTCTCGGGATTTCCCGTGGTGCGAACGGCGGGCGGGCGGACCATCGCCGATATCTCAGCTACTTCATCTGGCTGCTCGGGTCCGGATGGCCGAGCCTGTGCACCAGGCCCGGTAGGCAGCATGTCTGGGGGGATCTGGGTCTGGGTCACCAGACGCCATTGTCACCACGGAGACCGACCTCAACAAGCGAAATCCGGGTTCTGACACCAAGAAGTTACCTGCTGATCGCGCCGTGTTCGCCCTTGGGAAAGAACTGGGTGGCGGCGGCTTGCGACGTGCTGCGATGGGGCAGCTACGAAACGAGACGCAGGGGTTGGGGGCTTTCAGGCTCCGTCTCGGAATCTGAGTCCGTATCGAGCCCGTGGGCCGTCTTTTCCCAAAAGGATGGTGTCACGACGAGCTGCCACATCGCCTTCACTGCGGCCACGGACATCATCACCCAGTAGATGGGCACGAACACAGCGGCCAGCACCAGGCCCGTAGGTCTGGTGTGCCGTGCCGTGAGCACGGTCAGGTACCACAACAGGAAGTTCCCAAACGCCCAGAGGAAGAGGCCCACGTAGTAAACGGGAGCCGGGAAGATCTCCAGGAACGACTCGGGGTGAACGATGAACCAGAGAAGGGTCATGACCCAGAAGACAGGGTTCACGGTGGCCAGAATCGGTGTGCCTCCGACGAACGCCCATAAGTGACCGATGCCCTTGAAACCAATTTCATTCTTGAGCTCTCGTGGCGACCGCAGGTGGATGAGAAACGTCTGCAGGTAGCCCTTGTACCAGCGTGACCGTTGCTTGACCCAGTTCACGAAATCGCTGTTGGCCTCTTCGAGCGTGGTCGATTCGAGCACCTTGATCTGATAGTGCTCCCGGAACATCCGGATTCCCAGGTCACAGTCTTCGGTGACGTTGTAGGGATCCCACCCTCCGAGGTCACGCAGGGCGCTGCGTCGGAAATGGTTCGACGTACCTCCAAGCGGAATGGGCGCGTCCAGCGTCACCAGACCGGGGAGGAAGAATGAGAACCACATGGCGTACTCGACGGTGAACCACTTGGTGATGACATTCTGCGTCGCGTTGCGATACGACAGCTTTGCCTGCACGCACGCCACCTCAGGCCCGTACCGCCCCAGAGCGATGGCCGCTCGACGCAGCTGCAGGATGTCTGGCGTGTCCTCGGCATCGTAGATAGCCACGATTTCGCCTTGGGCCAAGGTAAGCCCGAAGTTCAATGCCTTCGGCTTGGTGCGAGGTTCGGCTGGAGGGATCACGACCAGTTTGAACTGCTGGGGAGGGTGAGATGCGCGCAGCGCGTCCAGCGTCTCCTCGTCATCCTCCTCGACCAAAATGAGCACCTCGAGGAGCGATGCCGGATAGTCCATCTGGGCGAGGTTCTCGACCAGCTTTATGACCACGCTGGCTTCGTTGTACACGGGAAGCAGAATCGAATAAAACGGCAACTCCGACTCAGGAATTGTGAGAGCTTCCTCGTCTGTCACGATTTCGAGGGCACTGCTCTTCGATGACCGCGTGAAGAGGTAGGCGCGGTACACGACGGCAATCACGTAGAGCAACGTGAAAGCAGAGATGATCGCCGTGAGTGTCAGAATGAGATTGACCGCTGCGCCGATGACGGCTGCGACAAGCAGGCCGATGAGGACGTTCCGCTGCCCCCGTGAGACCAGGTTCCGAGCCGACAAGAGGGGTACGCGGTCGGCAAAGCCCGACGTGCTGGCCCCGAGACGCAACTCAGCCTCGACCTCATCCATCGGGACCGGCTGCATCAGCAGGGCACTCTACTCAGCGGGGGGGTCGTTCCGACAGCGGGCTCGTGCCGCCGCCACACCGAAATATCAGTTCTTGGCGACTACGAGACCCCTGTATTGCGGGATGTCAAACTCCGCATGACACGAAAGTAACCGCCGGTCAAACTTCAGGTGATCCGGAGATTGGCCAACTTTCCTGGCACTACATTGGCGTCAGTGTCTCTGCCACTCTGCAGCCAATTCGGCCGGCCTTTCGTTCGCTGTGACGTCGTGGGCGACGCCGTCGCGTCCAGACCCGAAGGAGACCGCCCGTGAGCGAGCAGTCAGGAGCCGTCGGGACGACGACGAACGGGAATCATCCGGTCGCCGACTCGCAACCGACGTCGGCTGGAAGCGAGATCGCGCGGGCCTACCGCACGCAGTCGGTCGACGAGCGTCTCGAGGCGCTCATGCAGACCATCCGCACTTGGGATTGGCGGTCGTCTTCGGAGTCGGATCCACCCTCGATCGAAGAGCCGGTCGAGCCCCGGGCATCAGCTCAGATCAGTTCTGCACCGATCAGCGATCGCAACGCTCCTGAAGCTGCACCACCCCCACCACCACCGCCTCCGCCTCCTCCTCACCGCCGCCACCACCGCCGCCGCCTCCTCCGCCAGTTGCGGACGCCCAGACCCCGGTCGATCCGCGGCCGCGCCATGCCAGAGTCGCGCCATCGCCCGCTGAACAGGCCACGACATCAGCTTCCTCGCCGGTGCCCGCACCCCGAGCAACGCCACAAGAGCCGCCGACGCTCATCACCGCCGCAGCAATTTCGCAGGCGGCTGCCCTCGGTTCCCATGAGACCCCCGTGGCGACGACGGTCGAGCCACTTCCCCCCACCCAGCAGCCTGACCCCGTGCTTCCCGCCGTCCTTCCTTCGTCGCCCGAAGCGCTCCCGGACCCGCCGACGCTCACCACGACGACGCCTGGTCAGCAGTTCGCTTCGCTCCTCGGGTCGCAGCCGGCCCCCGTAACGCCCGAGGTGCCCGAGCCCGACGTCGAACCTCCTCCCGAAACAGTCGCCACAAAGGGCCGCGCGCGGGTCAAGGTACTGCTGCTTTGCGTTGCTGCACTCGTCGTCGTCCTTCTCATCATCGGAGCCATCCGGCTCTTCTCGCACAGCAATCAGGGGTCAGGACCGAGCGAGCCCCCGACGACGGCAGTCACGCAGCCGACCCACACGGCTGCTTCGGTGGACCAGGCGCCGTTACCGATCTCCAGCGCCCAGCTGGCCGAGTACGAGCATGACGCCCAAGGTTTGAACGAGGCGAACATCACCGCCACCAAGGCCTTGACGGGCAACAGCGCGCTGACACCAGCTGAGGTCGTTCCAGTGGCGGCCATCTATTCCACTGCCCTCAACACCTACTCTCTCGCACTCTCGTACATCCCGTGGCCTCCCGCCCTGCAGACCGCCGTCAAGGCCGACCAGGCGCAGCTCGTGATCACTGCGGCCTATCTGAAGTCCATCGACGCCGTGAGCCCCGCCGGCCTGAGCTCGTGGATCGCTCAGCTGAAGGCGCAAGCGACCACGACCGAGACCATGGACAACGCGCTGCGCCAGGAGCTCAATCTCCCGAAGACCACCGCGTTTCCCACCTGACCCCGCCGGCCCGGGTCGATCAGGCCGTCGAGAAACCTGCCGAGAGCACACCACCGTGGGTGGTACCAGGGGAGGGTCTCACCACTAACTCTGCGTGGCGTTGGACGCGCCGACGCGGTTGCGCGCGGCATTGAAGATGATCCGCACGACCGCCCCGATGAGGACCAGGTCGAGCAGCATCTGTGCCGAGACCACCAGACGTGCGCCGTCGGTCACCGGTGTGATGTCGCCGAAGCCGACCGTGGAGAACACGGTGATGGTGAAGTAGAGCGCACCGATATGGTCGAGGCTCTTCGTGAAGGTCCCCGCCGCCTGGTGCGACATGGCCAGGTACGTGGACGAGAAGGCCACCAGGAAGACGGCGATGATGACGCCGAGGCCCTCGATCGAGCGCAGTTCGGGCAGGAGCGCCTGGGAGATGCGGCGGAGCTGCCACAACATCACTGCACTGATCAATGCGATATCCGTTCCCAGCCGGATCAGTGCCCGCAGTTCCGATTCACGTCCGATCGGCAGCGAGAAATAGGCCCCGAAGATGAAGGCCCACGAGAGGACGACGGTGGCGCCGCACACCAGAATGGCGCGACGGCGCTCGAGGGGGTCGAGATCGACCAGACGCATTGCGGTCCCGGTCGCTGGTTGGCGCTGCCACGGCAGCCGACGGCGCCCCTTGCCCTCGGGCGAGGTGGTGTCGTCGATCTCGTTGTTCAGGTCCGGAGGTGGCATGGGCCACGACGCTAACGGGACCCACCCGCCGACGTGAGGTCGATGCCCACCGCCGTGTGGCCGGAACCTGGTGCGCTTCTGGGCGGCTGGGACGGCTTTCGCCGGACGGCCCGTCCGGCAGGACCGAGGCGGCCCGCCCAGATGGCGGCCCGGCCCGCTTGCCGCCGGTCAGGATGTCGACGGCCGACTCAGTCGCAGCGTTGCCCCGACACCCGGGCACGGGCTCTCCGGAGGAACGCGGCCTGACGGCGACGCTGGTACGCCAGCCCGAGGCCGCCGATCAGCAACGCCACGCCCGGCAGGAAGATGGCCCGCGACACTTCCGGGGTTCCCGCAGTGGGCTGGGCCGGACCCCAATCCGGCTGGTCGTTGATGATGCCGTTCCCCTCCGTCGACAGGCTCACGTCCTGGGCATCGGAGAGCCCTTGGCCCATCCCTACGATTTCTCCGGTCCACGTGTTCTGGCCCTGACCGGGCTCGACGAAGGCCACGAATGTCCCGTCTGGGGAGTAGACCGGCTCGGTGGCCGACTTGAGCGACTGCCCTGAGCCGACCTGGCCGGGCCACAGTGGCGTCACGGTCGGCGTCCCCGACGTGACGCTGGTCATCTGCCACAGCGTGTGGTTGGTGCCGCCGCGTGTCGAGTCGAACACGATCTTGCTCCCGTTCGGGCTCCAGTCGGGATTCTCGTCCTGGTACGAACCGGTGGCGTCGGTGTTGCCCGTCACCGAGTCGGTCGCCTCCGCCGACAGGTCCGTATCCGTGACACCGTGTTGGCCCGCGACGGCGCCGCAGGGGTTCGTGGGCGCGGTGGCCGACGGCGCGGGGAGTCCGGTCACCAGGTGCAAGTGGTTGTCCCCACCGACGTAGAGGAGCTCGGTCGGGTCCTGCGGGTTGAAGAGTGCCCTGCTGGCGCGGCCGTTGCTGACGGCGGCCAGACCGACCGCCGGGGTGTAGAGGGTGCACACGGTGCTCGGTGGGTTGGGGGCGCCGGCATCGAGGGTGTCGAGGCTCACGTCATTGCGGTTGAAGACCACGGTGCGCCCGTCCGGTGCCACCGAGGGCGCGTAGTCGTCGTTTGCTTCCTGCCCGGATACCTGTGAAAGCTCGGCGGGCGACCCGGGGGGTTCGGGCGCCGACGTCGAGATGTCGTAGATGACCCATTTGCCACTGGTGTCGCGGTTGCTCGAGAAGAAGACCGTTCCGCCGTCCGGCGAGAAGTAGGGCTCCGCGTCGGTCCCCGCCCCGTTGTCACCGTTGGTCAGCCCCGTCGTCGCCGACTGGTCACCGGTGGCATTCCCGAGCCCGGCCGCCTGGCTGTTGACCTCGAAGATGCCACCGAAGGATCCCTCGTTCAGCCTGGTCGACACGAAGGCGACGGGCCCGTTGTTGCCCGTGAAGGCGGCATCGGCCGCCGGCGCGGTGACGACCGCGGCGCTCAGGGGCAGCGCGGCCAACCCGGTCGCCAGCACGGAGCGTTCCAGCAGAAGACGGGCGCCAGAGAGTCTGGGGACGGTTGCGCTCTGATCAGCACGTTGCCTGCGCATGTCGGCTTCCTCGGATCGGGCTCGCCACTCGCCACCGTGACCGCCGGGCGAGCGCACGAGAAGTGGTTGCAAGGAGTATGTGGGCGCGTCCGAACGTCGTCAACGATGCGACGGCATGCTGGTGACCGTTGGGCGTCGAATGTGACGGAGCTCCTCGCGGCTGAGCAGGTGCTCGTCCATGTCGGCTGCGTCAAATGGAGCGAAGTGCCAGGTCGCACGGTCCACACGCCCCGGCTCGCCCCCCGGTCAAGATTTGCCTGCAGGTCATCTTCCGGTCACGAAGCGGGCACACGTGTCGTGGCCCCTCGCGACGTGCGGTCAGCCCGGTCAGCCGAGCTCTCTGACGATGGCGACCATCTTCTCGCCGCACTCGGTCGGGTTCTGCGCCACCTGCACGCCGGCCGCCCTGAGCGCGTCCATCTTGGCCTGTGCCGTGCCCTGGGAGCCCGAGATGATGGCGCCGGCGTGGCCCATCTTCCGGCCCGGGGGCGCGGTCACGCCGGCGACATAAGCCGCCACCGGCTTGGTCACGCTCGACGCGATGAAGTCGGCCGCACGCTCCTCTTCGGAGCCGCCGATCTCGCCGATCATCATGACGGCCTTGGTCTCGGGGTCGGCCTCGAACGCGGCCAGGCAGTCAATGAAGTTTGTGCCGGGCACGGGGTCGCCCCCGATGCCGACACAGGTGGTCTGCCCGATGCCCTGTTGCGAGAGCTCGTGCAGAGCCTGGTACGTCAAGGTGCCTGAGCGGGACACAATGCCGACGGGCCCTCCCGCCAGCGCGATGTCGCCCGAGGTGATGCCGATGTTGCACTTCCCGGGACTGATGATGCCGGGGCAGTTGGGGCCCAACAGGCGCGTCCCGGGGAAGTCCTGCACCAAGCGGTTGTAGGCCACGGCCTCGTCCTGGGCCGGGATGCCTTCCGTGATGCAGACGATGAAGGCGATGCCGGCCTCTGCCGCCTCAATGATGGCATCGGCCGCCGCGCGCGGCGGCACGGAAATGAAGGATGCCGTCGCGCCGGTCTCCTTCACCGCTTCGGCCACGGAGGCGAAGACGGGAATGCCCTCGATCTCCTCACCGCCGCGCTTGGGGTTGGTGCCACCCACGACCTTGGTGCCGTAGGCCTTGTTCCGCAGGCCGTGATAGAGCCCCTGGCTCGTCGGGCTGATGCCCTGAATCACGACCTTGGTCGTCTCGTCGACGAAGATGCTCACGTTGGTTCCTGTTCTCTCTCGGGGTCCGGAGTGCCTACGCCGACGCCAGGCTGACGGCCCGGCGAGCGGCTTCGAGCATGGTGGGCTCGGCGATGAGCGTGTCCGACAAGTGGTCGGCCAGCAGGGCGCGGCCCTCGACGGCGTTGGTGCCGTCGAGGCGCATGACGACCGGTGAGCTCAACTGCACCCGGCCCATGGCCTCAATGATGCCCTTGGCCACCTCGTCGACGCGGGTGATGCCGCCGAAGATGTTGACGAAGATGGACTTCACCGCGGGGTCGGCATTGATCACCTCGAGGGCGGCGGCCATCACGTCGGCGTTTGCTCCGCCGCCGATGTCGAGGAAGTTGGCCGCGGCACCGCCGGCCTGGGTCACCACGTCGAGGGTGCTCATGGCCAGGCCCGCGCCGTTGGCGATGATGCCCACGGAGCCGTCGAGGCCGATGTAGTTCAGCCCGCGCTCCTTGGCCATCTTCTCGCGGGGATCGATGTCGGAGTCGTCCTCGTATTCCTCCCACTCGGGGTGGCGGAAGGTCGCGTTCTCGTCGAGCGTCACCTTGGCATCGAGCGCGTGCACCTTGCCCTCGGGCGTGAGGATCAATGGGTTGATCTCGGCCAGGTCGCAGTCGCCCTCGACATAGCAGTGGTAGAGCCGCACCAGCAGTGTCGTCGCCTGCTCCCGCGCCTCGGGATCGAGGTTGGCCCGGTCCACCCAGTCGCGTGCCTGCTCCTCGGTGATACCGGCCACCGGGTCGATGTGGATCTTGGCGATGGCGTCGGGGTTCGTCTCGGCGACCTCCTCGATCTCGACCCCGCCCTCGGCCGACAGCATGCCCAGATGCAGCTTGGCCGGACGGTCCAGCGTGAAGCTGGCGTAGTACTCCTTGGCGATGTCAGAGGCGTGCTCAATCCAGAGCCGCTTGACGACGTGGCCCTTGATGTCGAGCCCGAGAATGTTGCCCGCGTGCAGGCGGACCTCGTCGGCGTCGGCGGCCAGCTTCACCCCGCCCGCCTTGCCGCGGCCGCCCACCTTGACCTGAGCCTTGACCACGACGGGATAGCCCGCAGACTCGGCCTGCTCGACGGCCTCGTCCACCGTGTCGGCCACGCCCCCGGGGGAGGTGGGGATGCCGAAGCGGGCGAAGTACTGCTTGCCCTGGTACTCGTAGAGGTCCACTTTGGGTGCTGTCTCCTTGTCTGTGGGGTGGTGCGTGCGGCAATCGGGTGGGAAAGGCCGGGTATCGGGTGCCCGCGAGGGGCGGGTCAGCCCTCGAGGGCCTCCTCGCGGGCATCGAGGGCCTCGGCGAGCCAGCTCCCGATGCTGTCGAGCGGGGCGCCGGGGGTGAAGACCTGTGCGACGCCCTCTTCCTTCAGCGTCGGGATGTCGGCCTCGGGGATGATCCCCCCGACGATGACCAGGACGTCGCCGCGACCTGCGTCAGCCAGCATCTTTACCACCCTGGGCACCAGCGTGAGGTGTGCCCCCGAGAGGAGGGACAGACCGATGGCGTCGGCGTCCTCCTGCACCACCGCCTGGACGACCTGCTCGGGCGTCTGGTGCAGCCCGGTGTAGACGACCTCGAACCCGCTGTCGCGCAGCGCCCGGGCGATGACCTTGGCCCCCCGGTCGTGACCGTCGAGGCCCGGCTTGGCCACGACCACCCTGTAGGGACGTTTCATGCGGGACCCAGGATACGGACGGCCTGCTGGCAGCGCCAGACCGGCGCCGACCCGGCCCCTTCGCGTGGAGATGGGCCCGGCCGCCCCCGGTCCTGGAGGTCGGGGGCCAGGGTCTCCGCCCCCCACGCCTGCCGCCGCCGAGCCGGGCGCCCATGGAGTTCCTGTGCCGTGACTCTTCCCCCGCTCGGCCCGTCCCGCCCCAGTCCGGGACACCAAAAGTTCACGCCGCGGTCCCGCAACGGTCACGTTCGGCGAGACGGCAACCGCCATACTTGGGGCGAAGTTGATGCTACGGGACCACGGCGACGGCCTTGGGTCGCGAAGGAGCGGACCATGAAGAGGCGTTGGGGACCAGGCGGCACCGCCCTCATGGCCGTGGTCCTCTTCGTCCTCGCCGTGAGCGTGCCCGCCTCGGCGACGACGACGGCCGGCAGCATTCCGCTCGGGGCCCCGTTCCTCTACGGCGAGTACGCCGCGGGGAGTTCCTCGGTGATGGGTGAGACGGTCGACGGCGCTGCCGCCTACGGGGGAGACGCCACGGTCTCGACCTCCATGGTCGGCGCCTCGCCCGCTTCGGTGACCGCTCCCGGAGGTGTCACCATGGACCTCGGCGGCAGCACGAACGCGGTGAGCCCGACGACCCTGGCTCACGGCCACGGCGAGTACGTCGGGTCGTTCTCGGGGACGGGGAGCGACGGCACCTTCACACACGTCGCCTCGCTGCCCATCTCCTTTCCCGCCGCCGATTCGGACCTCGCTGCCGCCTCGTCGACCTTTGCTGCGCTGGGCGTGACGAACCGCGCCACCGGGACCTCCGTGCTCAATTTGAGCTCCTCGTATGCCGGGCTCGACGTGTTCAGCCTGAACGAGCAGCAACTCGGTGCGGCATCGACCATCTCGGTCCATGCTCCGGCGGGTGCCGTGGTCGTCGTCAACGTCAGCGGTGCGGCCGCTCTTTCTCTCTCCACACAGACCGTGACGTTGCACGGGGGTGTGGCGGCGGACAACGTGCTTTGGAACTTCCCCCGGGTCCGTTCGGCTTCGTTCTCGCTCGAGACCTGGGTCGGGACGATCCTGCAGCCCTTTGGGACACTGTCCATGCGCACCAACACGGTCCTGGGCAGCGTGCTCTTCGGGGGGCGGTCGGCCTGGTTCTGGAGGGACTGGGTACACCTTGCCCTGTTCCGCTGCCACTGGTGGACGGGGCCAGGCGACCCCGCACCCGAGGCTCCCGTCGCGCTCATGCTGCCGGCGAGCGGGGTCCTGCTCTTCGGGGGTGTCCTCCTCGCCAGGCGCCGCAGGCGCGCCACGGCGTAAGCGCAGAAGTCACCGGACACGTGCGGTCTGCGTCGACGCGGCGGGGAGTTCACGGAGTCGTCGCGCACCAACTGGATCTCTGCGACGGCCTGGCATCTTGCGGAAGCTCGTGAGTAGGGTCGCCCTCGGCGAGGCGGTTGGCGAGGAGTCGAGCGGTGCGAAAAGTCCACCATCCCAAAATCGTGCAGCGGTCCGACCGTCGTTGGATGGTCGTCTGTGAAGACTGCGGGCAGGACGGCGAATCCGCCCCGCCCATCGGCATCAACACTCCGGTGGAATCCCGAGAGGTGGTGCAGCTCTTGTGGGAGAACCATTGCGAGCGCCGTCGCCCCCGGGGCCGCAGCAAGGCGTGAATCCTGCGCGGGAGCGCAGTCGTCGGCGGCGATCCGGGGAGGCCGGTTCCGTCCGTGTGCCGGAGAGCCTCTCCCGTGATCGACCGCCGTATGCGAAGCGACTCCGGCCACTGGGGGAGGGTCTGGGGGGTGAACCGGACCCGATCCGAATCGCTTGGCCTCATCATCTTTACCCGCCGGGATTGCGGCTCTGTTGCAAATCGGTCATCGGTCGACTGAAGTTCATCGGTCGGTCACCGACGCCGCGCAACTGCCGGGATCGTCGCCGGCTCAGGCCCGGCGCAGCGGCGTGGCCGTCAGCAACAGGTTCTTCTTTCCCACCGAGTCGAAGCGCACCGTGGCCTGGGCCCGTGACCCCTCCCCCTTGGCGCTGATGACCACGCCGCGGCCCCAATGGTCGTGCACCACCTCGTCCCCGGCGACCAGCCCGAGGTCCTCGGCACCGGTGCTCCCCCGGGCGGCGGTCCCGCCGCCCCCACCCGAGCGGGCGGCGCGGGAGGCGGCCGCCAGGGGAACGGCGGGGGCGAAGGTGGCACCCGGGAGGTGTTCCTCGCCCGAGAGCGAGTCGTAGCCCGTGCCGTGCCGGGGCGAGCCGAGGCCGACGTCCTCGACCAGGTGCGACGGCACCTCGGTCACGAAGCGGCTGGGCATGGCCGGCTGGGTGCGGCCCCAGGTCGTGCGCGACCAGGCGTGGGAGATGGCGAGATGCTGGCGGGCCCGGGTGATGCCCACATAGAAGAGACGGCGCTCCTCCTCCAGCTCGCTCGGCTCGGCCAGGGAGCGGAAGTGCGGGAAGATCCCCTCCTCCAGCCCGACCACGAAGACGGCCGGGTACTCGAGGCCCTTGGCGGTGTGCAACGTCATCAACGAGACGCGGGTGCCGTCACTGTCGAGCTCGTCGGAGTCGGCCACCAGGGCCACCGTCTCGAGGAAGCCGAGGACGTCGTCGAAGTCGGAGGCCTGGCTGGCCAGCTCGGCCAGGTTCTCGATCCGCCCGTCCGCTTCGTGGGTGTGCTCGGCCACCAGCTCGGCCAGGTAGCCCGTGCGCTCGGCGACGAGCTGCACGAAGTCGGCCGGGTTGACCGTCTGGACCAGCGGGCGCAGCTCGGCCAGCGTCTTGGAGAGCTGCTCGGCCCCCTTCAACGCCTTGCCCGAGAGCCCCGCCTCCTGGGCGCGGTCGATGGCCTCGCTGAAGGGCACGTGCTCCACCTGGGCCCAGGCAGCCAGGCGGGCCACCGAGGTGTCGCCGACGCCGCGCTTGGGGACGTTGACGATGCGCCGCGCCGACACCTCGTCGTCCGGATTGGCCAGGAGACGGACGAAGGCGAGGATGTCCTTGATCTCCCGGCGGTCGTAGAACTTGGCGCCGCCCACCACCTTGTAGGGGATGCCACTGAACTTCATGGATGTCTCGAGCGGCAGGCTCTGCGCGTTGGTGCGGTAGAAGACGGCGAAGTCGCCCCACGTCAGGCCGTCCGACGCGTGCATGCGCAGGACTTCGCTCGCCACCCAGTTCGCCTCGTCGCGCTCGTCCTCGGCCCGGTAGCGCGTCACCGGGCCGCCCGTGTCGCCGACGGTGAAGAGCTCTTTGGGCTGACGGCCGACGTTGTTGGCGATGACGGCGTTGGCCGCGTCGAGGATCGTCTGGGTCGAGCGGAAGTTCTGCTCCAACATGATCGTCGTCACGTTGGGGAAGGCGCGCTCGAATTCCAAGATGTTGCGGATGTCCGCGCCGCGCCAGCGGTACACGGACTGGTCGGAGTCCCCCACGACGCAGACGTTGCCGTGCGCCTCGCCCAGCAGCTTGACGATCTCGTTCTGCGCGTGGTTCGTGTCCTGGAACTCGTCGACGAGGATATGGCGGAACCGCTCTTGGTAGTTGGCCCGCACGTCGTCGTAGGCCTGCAAGAGGTTGGCCGTCACCATGAGCAGGTCGTCGAAGTCGAGTGCGTTGGCCGCCAGCAGCCGGACCTGGTACTGGGCGTACACGTCGGCGATGCGCTTGCGGAAGGGGTCCGGCCCGCCGCGGGCGTCCTCGCGGAACGTCTCGAAGTCCACCAGCTCGGACTTGGCCTGGCTGATCACCCCTTGCACCGAGCGCGAAGGGCAGCCGCTTCTGGTCGAAGCCGAGCTCGGCCGTGATCATCTCAATGAGGCGGCGCGAGTCGGTGTCGTCGTAGACCGTGAAGGCCGAGCGGTACCCGAGCCGGTCGGCGTTGGCGCGCAGAATGCGCAGGCAGGCCGAGTGGAAGGTCGAGACCCACATCTTCTCGGCGGGCGGGCCGACCAGGTCGGCGACGCGCGTGCGCATCTCGCCGGCCGCCTTGTTGGTGAAGGTGATGGCGAGGATGCCCCACGGCGGCGCGTCTCCCGTCGCCAGGAGGTGGGCGATGCGACGGGTCAGCACCCGCGTCTTGCCCGAGCCGGCGCCGGCAATGATCAGGAGCGGGCCGCCCCGGTGCTCCACCGCGGCCCGCTGGGGCAGCGTGAGGTCGTCGACCAGCGCGGCCGGCCGGCCCGAGAACGCACCGGTCGAGGTGGCGCTGGCCCGGCGCCTGCGCGCGGCTGCGGCCGTCGTCGGCCTTCGCCACGAGCTCGCCGTCCGCCTCCGCCACCGTCGGCTGCCGCGGCGTCCGCACCGACTTCCTCGTCGGTCAGGTCGAAGAGGCGTGCGTGCTCGCCGCTCCCCGGCGTCACGGTCACTCCCACTCAATGGTCCCGGGCGGCTTCGACGTCACGTCGAGTGCCACCCGGTTCACGCCGTCGACTTCGTTGATGATGCGCGAGGCGATCCGCTCGACCAGGTCGTAGGGCAGGCGGGCCCAGTCCGCCGTCATGGCGTCGTCGCTCGTGACGGCCCGGATCACGACGGGGTAGGCGTACGTGCGCCCGTCGCCCATGACGCCGACGGTGCGCACGGCCGGCAGGACGGCGAAGCTCTGCCACAGCTCCCGGTAGAGGCCGGCCCGGCGGATCTCCTCGACGACCACCGCGTCGGCGTTGCGCAGGATCTCGGCCCGCTCGGGTGTGACCTCACCGATGATGCGCACGCCCAGTCCCGGCCCGGGGAAGGGCTGGCGCCACACGATCTCGTGCGGCAGGCCGAGCTCCTCGCCGACGGCGCGCACCTCGTCCTTGAACAGCAGGCGCAGGGGCTCGACCAGATCGAAGGCCAGGTCCTCGGGCAGGCCGCCCACGTTGTGGTGCGACTTGATGTTCGCCGCGGTGTCACTCCCCGACTCAATGACGTCGGGGTACAGCGTGCCCTGCACCAAGAAGCGCGGCCCCTCGCCGGTACCGGTCGACCCGGCCGCGCCCGGCGCCGCGGCAGCGGCACCACCGCCGCCTCCGGCCCCGAGGTCGCGTGCCACCTCCTCGAAGATCCGGATGAACAGCTCGCCGATGATCTTGCGCTTGCGCTCCGGGTCCGTCACGCCCGCCAGTGCGGCGAAGTAGCGGTCGGCCGCCTTCACGTGCACGAGGTCCATCTTGAACTGGCGCCGGAAGGTGTCCTCGACCTGGTCGGCCTCGCCCGACGCGCATGAGGCCCGTGTCGACGAAGACACAGGTGAGCTGGTCGCCCACCGCCTTGTGCACCAGCGCCGCCGCCACGGCCGAGTCCACGCCACCGCTCAGCGCGCACAGCACCCGGTCACCTCCGACCTGGGCCTGCACCGCCGCCACCTGCTGCTCAATGATGGAGACGTGGGTCCAGCCCGGCAGGCAGCCGCACACGTCGATGAGGAAGTGGTCGAAGACCTCGCTCCCCCGGTCGGTGTGCACGACCTCGGGGTGGAACTGCAGCCCGAAGAGCCGGCGCTCGGGATCGTGCATGGCGGCCACCGGCGCGCCGGCGCTCGTGGCCGTGGCGACGAACCCGTCGGGCACGGCGGTGATGGCGTCGCCGTGGCTCATCCAGACGCTCGATGTCGCCGGCCAGTCCGTGCACAGCGGGGAGGCGCCCGTCTGCGTCAGCTCCGTGCGCCCGTACTCGCCCTGGCCGGTGCGCGTCACGGTGCCGCCCAGCTGCTGCGCCATGAGCTGCGCGCCGTAGCAGAGACCGAGGATCGGGATCCCCAGCTCGTACACGCCGGCGTCGATGGACGGCGCCGGCGACTCGTAGACCGACTTGGGACCGCCGCTGAAGATGATGCCCTTGGGCGCCCGGGCCTTGATCTCGGCCACCGAGATCGTCGGCGAGACGATCTCGGAATAGACGTGCGCCTCGCGCACCCGGCGGGCGATCAGGCGGGCGTACTGCGCCCCGAAGTCGACGACGAG
Organism: uncultured Acidimicrobiaceae bacterium; assembly: GCA_963744045.1. GTDB lineage: Bacteria > Actinomycetota > Acidimicrobiia > Acidimicrobiales > RAAP-2 > Bog-473. The sequence continues at coordinate 41,757 of CAVUSB010000001.1, read as the reverse complement.
GATGGTGTCGGTCGTCACCGACGCGTGCTCATCGGCCTCAGTGGCCCATCCCCACGCCCTGGGACCGCTGGAAGAACTTCCCCTCGGTCTGCAGCGACGGGGCGACCATGACCTCGGCCTTCTGGAACTCCTTGACCGTCTCGTAGCCGCACGTGGCCATCGCCGTCTTGAGGGCCCCGAAGAGGTTCATGCGGCCGTCGTTCTCGTGGGCGGGGCCGTAGAGGATCTCGCGCAGGCTCCCCCGCACCGAGGTGCGCACCCGGGCGCCGCGGGGCAGCGTCGGGTGGAAGGTGGCCATGCCCCAGTGGAAGCCGCGGGCGGGCGCCTCGACGGCCGAGGACAGCGGCGAGCCCAGCATGACGGCGTCGGCGCCGCAGGCGATGGCCTTGGCGACGTCGCCGCCCTTGGACATGCCGCCGTCGGCGATGACGTGGACGTAGACACCGGTCTCGTCGAGGTGGCGCATGCGGGCCCCGGCCACGTCCGCGATGGCGGTGGCCTGGGGGACGCCGAGCCCGAGCACGCCGCGGGTGGTGCAGGCGTTGCCCGGTCCCACGCCGACGAGGACACCCACGGCGCCGGTCCGCATGAGGTGGAGGCCGGCCTGGTAGGAGGCGCATCCGCCCACGATCACCGGGATGTCGAACTCGCGGATGAAGCGCTTGAGGTTGAGCGGCTCGGAGGTCTTCGACACGTGCTCGGCCGAGACCACCGTCCCCTGGATCACCAGCAGGTCGAGCTCGGCGGCGAGGATGGCCTTGGCCAGCGACTGGGTCCGCTGGGGCGTCACCGAGGCGGCGGTCGTGATGCCGGCCTCCTTCATCTGCTTGATGCGAGCCGTGACCAGCTCGGGGATGATCGGCTCCTGGTACATCTGCTGCATGCGGGCGGTGGCCTTGTCGTCGTCGAGCTCGCGGATCTCGTCGAAGAGCGGGGTGGGGTCCTCGTACCGGGTCCACAGACCCTCGAGGTTGAGGACGCCGAGGCCGCCGAGCTTGCCCAGCTCGATCGCGGTGTACGGGCTGATGACCCCGTCCATGGCCGCCCCGAGCAGCGGCAGGTCGAAGCGGTAGGCGTCGATCTCCCAGGAGACGTCGACGTCCTCGGGATCCCGCGTCCGGCGGCTCGGGACGATGGCGATGTCGTCGAACCCGTAGGCCTGACGCCCCGACTTGAAGATGCCGATCTCGATCTCAGCCAATGTGCTCGCCCTCCGGCATTCGTGGGGCCGGTACGGCTCACGAACCACACCGGCATGCTTGCGACTCTTTCGAACGCCGGGCCGACACGCCGACGAACCCTCATCCTACTCCCTGGTCGCCGCGCCTCAGGCTCCCCGGCGGCCCGAATCGAGGCGGGATGGCCGCCGCGCCGCCACCCACCAGGCCCGTCACCGCTGCCGGAACCGGCCCGCCGGACGAGGCGCCTCATCCCCGTCTCGGACAGAGTCGACCTCTCGCCCCATGGCGGCCGGCGGTGCGAGACTCGCCGGATGGCTGACCAGGACACCGCCGCCTCCGTCTCTCGAGGCATGCGCGCCATGCTGGCCGACCGGGAGGCCGCGCTGGCGGCCGGCGCGGTACCGGTGGGGTGGAAGATCGGCTTCAACACGGCGGCGATCCAACAGCACTTCGGGCTCAGCGACCCCGTCGTGGGCTACATGACCGACACCGGGGTGTCAGGCGACGGGGCCACGGTGTCGCTGGCCGGATGGGGCGTGCCGGCGGTGGAGGTCGAGGTGGCGATCCGGGTCGGGGACGACGGCGCGGTGGGAGGGCTCGGACCGGCGCTCGAGCTGGTGGACCTCGACATCTCCTTCGACGACATCGAACCCGTCCTCGCCAACAACATCTGCCACCGCGGCGTGATCTTCGGGGACGAGGTCCCGGGGGCCGACCCGTGGGCCATGGACGCCACGGTGACCAAGGCGGGCGACGTCGTGGCCGAAGGCGGGCTGACGGAGGACCCGGCGGCGACCCTGCTGTTCGTGCGGTCCTACCTGGCGGCCCACGGCGCCGAGCTGCGGGCCGGCGATCGCGTCATCGCCGGGTCGGTGGTGGCCCCGGTCGCCGTCGCTCCCGGCGACGAGCTCGACGTCTCGTTCGGGCCCCTGGGGAGGCTGTCGGTCCGCTTCAGCGCCTGAGTTCGGCGGGCGCCGCGCCCGGGAATCAGGACGTCGACAAGGTCACGACGACAGCGGCGGCGCCGTTGGTGCCTGCATCGCCCACCGCCACGCACGTGCTCGTCGTGGGGCACGCGATCCCGTCGAGCGCGACCGGAGCGGCCACGGACCGCAGCGACCCCGGAACGCCTCCGGAGACGTTCAGAAAGACACCGTGTGCGGGGGCGGCCTCCGACGCAGACCCATTGGTGCCGACGGCCACGCAGGCGCGGCTCCCGGGTGCACAGGCCACGGCTTGGAGGAGCAGTGTGGAGGAGTCGCTGACCCCCACCAGCCGCCCGGGCTTCCCACTCTGTACGGTGAGCACGACCGCCTCGGGCGCGTTCTTACCTTTGACGTCACGGACGCCGCGGCCGACCACGACACAGCTGCTCGCGGTCGGGCAGGCGATGGCGCTGAACGTCGAGGTGCCAGGAGGAACGGCGCGGAAATTTCCAGGGATGCCCGCGGTGACCGGCACGAGAACGTCGTTGTACTTCCCGTTGGACGTCGAGCCCACAGCGGTGCAGTCGGCATCGGGACAGGCGATGGCGTTGACGGACGTGGTGGCGAACACCGGATGCACGACCGTCCCCGTGGACACCGCGCCACTGTCGGCGGCCCGCCCGCCCGCCTGGCAGGCCGACGCAGAGGAACAGGAGATCGACTGCAGTGTCACCACGCCTTGCACGACCTGGGGGGTGCCGGGGATTCCTCCCGTGATCGGCACGACGACACCGTGACCACCACCGACGCCCGCGGCGTCGCAGGTGGTGGAGGTGGGACACGAGACCGACAGGAGCGACTTGGTCCCGTTCACGAGGTGCGGCACGCCCGGCGACCCCTTGGCGACGGTCACGACGACCCCTTCGCCGTTGAGCACGTTGGAGCCCACCGCCTCGCACAGTGTCGGCGTCGGACAGGAAATGGAGGTGAGCTGATCGACACCGCTCACGCTATGGGTCGAGACAACGTGACCGGCCGAGGACGGCGAGGACGTGGATGTGGAAGTCGAAGAAGGCGAGGACGTCCCGCAGGCCGAGAGTGCTGCAGCTGCAGCCAGCGCCACGACGAGCACCACGATCGATCTTCGCACGACATCTCCTCAGTGGATCGCCCGCTCGGACCGCCGGCGCATGGAGGGGGACAAGCCGACCGACCGCGTAGTCGGCACTGCCCTCCCGGGGCCGAGCGGACCCCGGGAGAGCACGCCGCTGCGACAGGAACTCCCTAGTTGTTGACCTTAATCGTGATCCCGGCGCTGTACGTGGTGTTTCCGGCCCCGTCGGTAGCCAGGCTCTGGAGGGTGTACGTGGCGTCAGGAACGCTCTTGCTGTTCCACGAGAGGATCCACCCGTAGGCGGTGAGCGTCGCCGAGCCGATCACCGTCTTGTTGTACGACCCACCGGTGAGGGCGAACTGGACGCTGCTGATCCCCACCCCGTACGAGGCGCTGGCGCTGGCGTCGAGCGTGGCGCTCGTCCCGTTCACGTTGGCGCCGGTGGCAGGGACCAGGACCGCAGTGGTCGGTGGTGTGTTGTCCACCGTGATCGTGACGGGAGTGCTGTAGGCAGTGTTGCCCGCCCCGTCGGTGGCCAGGCTCTGGAGGGTGTACGTCCCTCCGGGCACGGTCGTCGTGTTCCACGACAGGATGTACCCGTAGGCGGTGAGCGTCGCCGTGCCGATCGCGGTCTTGTTGTACGTCCCGCCCGTCAGCGCGAACTGGACGCTCGAGATTGGCACTCCGAACGAGGCGCCGGCGCTGGCGTCAAGCGTGGCGCTGGTCCCGCGCAGATCCGCACCGGTCGCCGGGACCAGCACCGAGGTGTTCGGTGGCGTGTTGTCCACCGTGACCAGGACGGCACCGCTGTAACCCGTGCCTCCCTGCCCATCCGTGGCCAGGCTCTGGACGGTGTAGGTCCCGCTCGGAACGGTCGTGGTGTTCCACGACAGGATGTACCCGTAGGCGGTGTGCGTCGCTGTCCCGACCACGGTCTTGTTGTACGACCCGCCCGTGATCACGAACTGGACCTGGCCGATCCCGAGCGGCGAGCTCGCCGAGGCGTCGAGCGTGGTGGTCCCGGAGAGGTCGGCATTGCTGGAGGGGACGAGCACCGAGGTCGACGGCGCCGGATCCACCGTGAGCGTGAACGACTGGGTGGCCTTGCTGCTGTTGGCATCGGTCGCGGTGACCGTCATCGGGTAGCTCCCGGCGGTGCCCGCAGCCGGCGTGCCCGACAGGGTGCCGCCCGTCGTCAAGGAGACCCCCGAGGGCAGCGTCCCGACCTCGCTGAAGCTGATCGGGGTGTCGCCCGTCGCCGTGACGGCGAACGTGCCCGCATCGCCCACCGTGAAGGTCGTCGATGCCCCCGAGGTGAACACCGGACCGGTCGCCGTCACCGTCAAGGTGAAGGACTGGGTCGTCTTGTTCGTGTTGGCGTCGGTGGCCGTGACGGTGATCGGGTAGCTGCGGGCGGTGCCCGAAGCGGGCGTGCCCGACAGCGTGCCGCTGGAAGCCAAGGTGACGCCGGTCGGCAGGGCCCCGGTCTCGCTGAAGCTGATCGGGGCGTCACCCGTCGCCGTGATGGCGAAGGTCCCGGCGCTGTTCTCGGCGAACGTCGTGGACGCCGTCGAGGTGAACACCGGAGCCGTCGCCGACACCGTCAAGGTGAAGGACTGGGTCGTCTTGTTCGTGTTGGCGTCCGTCGCCGTGATGACGATCGGGTAGCTGCCGGCGGTGCCCGAAGCGGGCGTGCCCGCCAGGGTGCCGTTGGTCGGCCAGAGTGACGCCGGTCGGCAGGGCCCCGGTCTCGGTGAAGCTGATCGGGGCGTCACCCGTCGCCGTGATGGCGAAGGTCCCGGCGCTGTTCTCGGCGAACGTCGTGGACGCCGTCGAGGTGAACACCGGAGCCGTCGCCGACACCGTCAAGGTGAAGGACTGGGTCGTCTTGTTCGTGTTGGCGTCGGTCGCCGTGATGATGATCGGGTAGCTGCCGGCGGTGCCCGAAGCGGGCGTGCCCGCCAGGGTGCCGTTGGTGGCCAGAGTGACGCCGGTCGGCAGGGCCCCGGTCTCGGTGAAGCTGATCGGGGTGTCACCCGTCGCCGTGACGGCGAAGGTGCCGGCCGTGTTCTCGGCGAACGTCGTGGACGCCGTCGACGTGAACACCGGCGCCGTCGCCGACACCGTCAAGGTGAAGGACTGGGTCGTCTTGTTGGTGTTGGCGTCGGTCGCCGTGATGGTGATCGGGTAGCTGCCGGCAGCGGCGAGAGACGGCGTGCCCGACAGGGTGCCGTTGGTCGCCAGGGTGACGCCCGAGGGCAGGGCCCCGGTCTCGGCGAAGGTGATCGGGGTGTCCCCGTTGGCCGTCACCGCGAACGTGCCGGCAGTGTTCTCGGCGAAGCTCGTCGAGGTACCTGAGGTGAACACGGGAGCGGTCGCCGTCACCGTCAAGGTGAAGGACTGGTTCGCGGTGCTCGAGTTGGCGTCCGTCGCCGTGATGGTGATCGCATAGCTGCCCGCGGTGCCAAAGGCCGGCGTGCCCGACAGGGTGCCGTTGTTCGCCAAGGAAACGCCCGATGGCAGCGTCCCGACCTCGCTGAAGCCGATCGGGGTGTCGCCCGTCGCCGTGACGGCGAAGGTGCCGGCCGAGTTCTCGGCGAACGTCGTCGACGATGCGGAGGTGATCGAAGGCCCGGTCCCGGTCACCGTCAGCGTGAAGGCCTGGGTCGAGGTGTTCGAGTTGGCATCCGTCGCCGTGATGACGATCGGGTAGTTGCCCGCGGTGCCGAAGGCCGGCGTGCCGGCCAGCGTGCCGTCGGTGCCCAGGGTCACGCCCGAGGGCAGGGCCCCGGACTCGGTGAAGCTGATCGGGGTGTCCCCCGTCGCCGTGACGGCGAAGGTGCCCGCCGTGCTTTCGGAGAACGTCGTGGAGGCGGCCGAGGTGAACACCGGCACCGATGCCGCCACCGTCAGCGTGAACGACTGCGTCGCCGTGGTCGAGTTGATGTCGGTGGCCGTGATGGTGATCGGGATAGGTCCCCGCGGTGCCGGAGGCCGGTGTGCCGGCCAGGGTGCCGTTGCGACGCCAGCGTGACGCCCGAGGGCAGGTCCCCGGTCTCGGTGAAGGTGATCGGAGCGTCGCCCGTCGCCGTGACGGCGAAGGTGCCCGCGCTGCTCTCGGCGAAGGAGATCGACGCGGCAGAGGTGAACACCGGCGCCGATGCCGTCACTGCCAGCGTGAACGACTGGGTGGTCGTGTTCGAGTTGGCGTCGGTGGCCGTGATGGTGATCGGGTAGCTCCCGGCGGTCGCGAAGGCCGGCGTTCCCGACAGGGTGCCGTCGGTACCCAGGGTCACACCCGAGGGCAGCGCCCCGGTCTCGGTGAAGCCGATCGGGGTGTCGCCGGTCGCCGTGACGGCGAAGGTGCCGGCCGTGTTCTCGGCGAACGTCGTCGACGCCGCCGACGTGATCGATGGCCCGGTCGCCGTCACCGTCAGGGTGAAGGACTGGGTCGACGTGTTGGTGTTGGCGTCGGTGGCCGTGATGGTGATCGGGTAGCTCCCGGTGCTGCCCGAGGCCGGCGTGCCGGACAGGGTGCCGTCACTGCCCAGGGACACGCCCGTAGGCAGGGCCCCGGTCTCGGTGAAGCTGATCGGGGCGTCCCCGTTCGCTGTCACCGCGAACGTGCCGGAGGCGTTCTCGGCGAAGCTCGTCGAGGCGCCTGAGGTGAACACCGGAGCGGTCGGCGTCACCGTCAAGGTGAAGGCCTGGGTCGAGGTGTTCGAGTTGGTGTCCGTCGCCGTGATGGTGATCGGGTAGCTGCCGGCGGTCCCGAAGGCGGGCGTACCGGCCAGGGTGCCGTCGGCGGCCAAGGGTCACGCCCGAGGGCAGGCTCCCGGTCTCGGTGAAGCCGATCGGGGTGTCGCCCGTCGCCGTGACGGCGAAGGTGCCGGCCGTGTTCTCGGCGAACGTGGTCGTCGCCGCCGAGGTGAACGTGGGCGCGGTCGCCGTCACCGTCAGGGTGAAGGCCTGTGTCGAGGTGTTGGAGCTGCTGTCCGTCGCCGTGATGGTGATCGGGTAGCTGCCGGCGGTCCCGAGGGCGGGCGTACCGGCCAGGGTGCCGTTGGACGCCAAGGTGACGCCCGAGGGCAGCGAGCCGGTCTCGCCGAACGTGATGCCCGAGTTCCCGGTCGCCGTCACGCTGAAGGTCCCGGCGCTGTTCTCGGCGAAGGTGGTGCTGGCGGCCGAGGTGAACACCGGCGACCCGGTGACGGCCACGGTGTTCGATTTCGCCGACGCGGTTCCCGGCGCCGTTGGCGTTGATCGCCTGCACGGCGAACGAGTAGGTCTGTCCGGCAGTGAGGCCGGTCACGGTCTCGGTCGTGGCCGTGCTGTTGAACGTCTGGGCCGTCTGCGCGGTGGTGCCGATGTACGGCGTCACGACGTAGCCGGTCAGCGCCGGCTGGGTGCCGGCCAGCGCGCTCGGCGCGGTCCACTTGACCGTCGCCGACTGGTTCCCGGCATACGTCGCCGTGCCGATGGTCGGCGCGCCGAACGTCGTCGACGGGAACGCCGCCGGCGAGGCGCGCCGAAGCGACGCTCTTGTAGGAGCTTCCGGCGCTGTTCGTCGCCGTCACCGTGACGGTGTACGAGGTGCCGTTGGTCAGACCGGTCAACTGGCAGCTCAGGGCCGGCGTCGCCGGCGCGGTCGAGGTGGAGGTGCAGGTCTTCGAGCCGGTGGACGAGGTGGCGGTGTAGCTGACGATCGTGCCGACACCACTCGAGGCCGGGGCCGACCAGGTGACGTTGAGGTCGCCGCTGGGGGCGGGGCTTCCGCCCACGGCCACCACGTTGGTCGGTGCGGTCGGGCGAACCGGTCACCACGCCGGCCGACGCCGACGAGGCGGCGGACGTGCCGGATGCATTGGTCGCCTTGAGCGTGAAGGTGTAGCTGGTCCCGGCAGTCAGGCCGCCCACCGTGGTGGACGTCGCGGGCGGGCTGCCCGAGACGGTCAGCCCGGTGCAGGCCGAGCAGGCCGGGGACGGCGTGAGCGTGTACCCGGTGATCGGGCCCGAAGCCGAGGCGGGCGCCGTCCAGGAAACCGAGTCCTGCCCAGCCGTGCTCGTGGACAGCGTGGACGGTGCGCTCGGTGTGGCGGGGATGCCGACGACCGCGGCAGTCGAGGCCGACGACGCCGCGCTGTTGCCGTTGGCGTTGGTGGCGATCAGGGTGAAGGTGTAGCTGGTCCCGTTGGTCAGCCCGCTGACCGTGGTGGGACTGGCCGTGGACGTCAGCCCGGTGCAGCCCGAGCAGGCGGGTGTCGGGGTCAGGGTGTACCCGGTGATGGCGGAACCGCCGTTGTTCGGCGCGGTCCAGGTCACCGTCGCCTGGCCGTTGAGCCCGGCCACCACGACGGTCGGGGCGGACGGAGCGGTCGGAGTGGTCGAGGGGACCACGCCTCCGACGGGGCCGGCAACGGAGGCCGCACTGGTGCCGCCGGCGTTGGTGGCAGTGACCGTGAAGGTGTAGTTGGTCCCGTTGGTCAGGCCCGTCACGTTGCAGGTGGTCGCCGGAAGCGCCGGCGGGGTCGCCGTGGTCGTGCACGTCTTCGAGCCGGTCGACGACGTGACGGTGTACTTGGAGATACCGGCGCCGCCGTTGCTGGCCGGTGCCGTCCAGCTCACAGCGGCGGTGCCGCTGCCCGTCGATCCACCGACGACGGCCGTGACGTTGGTCGGGGCTCCCGGAACGGTCGAGGGGGTCGCCGTGGTGGCGCCCGAGGCGGGACCGGTTCCGCTGGCGTTGGTGGCGGCCACCGTGAAGCTGTAGGAGTCACCGTTGGTCAGGCCGGTCACCGTGATCGGGCTGGCTGCGCCCGATGCCGTGATCACAGGGTTCGTGGGATTGGTGGTGTCGCGACGCGCTCACGGTGTAGCTCGAGATTGCTGCGCCACCGTTGCTGGTCGGAGCGGTGAAGCTGACCACCGACTGCCGCGTTGGCGCCCGACGTCGCCGTACCGATGGTGGGGGCACCGGGGACCGTCGAGGGGACGATCGGTGCCGACGGGGAGCTGGCCGCACCCGTACCGGCGGAGCTGGTGGAGGTGACGGCGAACGTGTAGGTGTCGCCGTTGGTCAGGCCCGAGACGGTGCACTGATCTGCCGTGGCGCCCGCGTTGTAGTTCGGGCTCGCCGGCTCGTAGTAGATGCAGGTCGAGCCGTTCGTCGGGCTCGAGTGGTTGGAGACGTCCGTGGCGGTCGCCGTGTCGGACAGCAGCGGGTCGGCGCCCGAGTTGGCCGGGTCGGTCCAGCTCACCGTCGACTGGGCGTTCTGCGCCGCCGTGGCGGAGACGCTGGTGGGTGCCGTCGGGGCGCCGACGAAGATGGCGCTCGTCGCGGGCGAGGGAACGCTCGTGGCGACCGCGTTGGTCGCGGTCACCTGGAAGGTGTACTGGTCCCCGTTGGTCAGGCCGGGAACCGTGCACGAGTCGGTGGGACCGTCTGTGCCGGTGACCGTGTAGGTGCAGGTCTCGAGCCCTTGACCACCGTTGTTGGGGTCGTTCGATGGCGAGGACACGTCGGTCGCGGTCACCGTGTACGACTGGGTCGGGGAGCCCTCGTTGAACCCTGGGCTCCAGCTCACCTCGGCCTGCCCGTTGTCGGACGCGGGCGTCACGTTGAGGGGGTAGTCCGGCGCACCTGGTCGCGACGTACGTGAACTGGTCGGCGGGCCGATTGACCGGAGAGGTCTGCCCACCGTTGGTGACTGTGACGTCGACGGCGCCGTCACCGCTGGTCGAGGCAGGGGCGACGGCGGTGATGCTCGTGTTGGAGTTCACGGTGAAGCTGGTGGCCGCGTTGGCCCCGAAGTTCACCTGCTCGCCGCCGGCGTTGGTGAACCCGGAGCCGGTGATCTGCACCGTCTGACCGCCGCTGTCCGCTCCCGAATCGGTCCCGTTCGCGGTCGACGTCGCCGTCACCGATGGGGTGATCGCGACCGCACTCACGGAGCTGGGAGCCACGTAGGCCGGCGCGTTCTTGGATTGCCCGGTCCCGGTGCCGTAGGGCGTATTCCCCGACGTTCGGGTAGCCGTCGAAGGCCACGTTGATGTTGAGGATGTCGGTCACGTTCGTGTCGACCAGGTACTCGGTGTCGTACTGGTTCTGCACCGAGCCGGCTGCGCCGCTGGCGACGAACTGGGCGGTGATGGCCGGCAGCGTGTGCAGCTGCCCGCCCTTGGCCTCGTCCGTGGACGCGGAGCCGAGCTGCTCTTCGATGTAGGGATAGGTGGTCTTGTAGTTGCCGGTCATCTGGGCGGTGCACCCGGTTCCGGCCGCCGTGCAGTACTTGGCCGTGGTGGCCCCGGACGCTGAAGTGACGGCGTCGCCACCGAGGAGCGCGACCGAGCCGGGGACATAGGTGAGCCCCGAGGGGATCGGCATGATGTAGGTGTCACCGTCGATGTAGTTCACCGTGGCGCCGCTGCTGGTGGTGGGAACGGCGCCACCGGTCGGGGCCTCGGTCAGCGTGATCGTCGAGCCCTGCGCGGCCGTGCTGGGCTCGTAGTAGGCCTGGGAATCGCCTTCGTAGATGTTCTCGGTCTCGATGATCTCGACGATCTGCTCGCCCATGTCCTGGCTGGCGGCCAACTTGTAATTCTCGATGAACGTGGTGCAGTTCCCCGCGCTCGGGTAGGTGAACCCCGGGGCGCAGTAGGCCAAGGTGGCGCTGAACGTGCTGTCGACGGGGTTGAGCGCCTGGTACATGTTGACGATGCCAGTGGTGCTGGTGGTGCTGGTGGTGAGGTAACCGTCGGCCACGGGGGGCTGGCTGACGACGGTGAGCGACGAGGTGTTCACGTTGGCTGCACCGCCGGAGACCTGGGTGAGCACGTTGTTGACGTCCGGGGCGTTGAAGAAGAGGGTCGTGCCACCCAATGCGGCAGTCGGTGCTTGTGACAGGACGAGGCTGGTGCTGCCCACGCTCGCGACCGTCGTCTGTGGAGCGATGCCCGCACCGTAGACCTCCAGGCCGGCCACCACGCCGTAGTCGGCGAAGTTCCCGGCTGTCGGTCACGGTGGTCGAGAGGGTGGCGTCGCTGGCGTTCCCGATGGCCTGCGTGCCGGTGAACGTCTCCGTGTCCGTCGCCGCCACCGTGGCCGACGGATCGCCCGACAGGACGATGGTGGTCGAGGTCACGGACGACACCGAGTTCGGCGTCGTGGTGTCTAGGTCGGCGCCGTACGCGCCCATCCCCACCGTGACGCCGGCCGTGATCGGGTTGTTGGTGCAGGTCAGGGTGGCCGAGGACGTGGTCCCGGTGCAGCCGGTCAGGTTGACGACCGGACTGTTCCCGAACGCGCCGAATCCCGCCGCAACGGTGGGGGCACCTGCCGCGAAGGCGGGGGCGGCGGCGACCACCGCGATGGCGCCGAGCCCCGTGAACGCGCTGACGACGAGGATGAGGCTGCCGACGAGACGGCGCATGCGCTGCCCCGTGACCCCCGCTGCGCTCTCCACGCGTGCCACGTCGCGACCCTGCTCGGGCACAGACCGGCTACCCCACCCCTTACCCATGTTCGAATCCCCCGTTACCCCTAGCCCCGAATGCCACCGCTTGGCATCTGGCAACCGTCGTGTTGCCTATCACGACAATCACACAAACGGTTGTTGGGGGACGTTTTAGATGATGTTTTGTCCGGAGTCAAGACAGTTTTCGACGCCGGTTGCACTCCCGTTCGGCCGGACCCTCAGGCGACGGATCGAGGCTCGGGGCAAGACCGAGCCACGGCGCGACCCGAAACGCACAGGGTGACCTGCGTCGACGCTGGAGCTCTCCTTCACCTTGAGCTCAGTGACGTCCCGACTCAATGACGTCAAGCCGTCAGCGGACGAACGCGGGAACAGTTGCGTCGCTCGGCCCCGGCCGCCTGGGTCGAGGGCGAGCCTCGGGTGACCGCTAGTCCCGAAGAAGCTGCGTCAGTGCGTCGACGAGGATCGCATGCGTCACGCCGAAGGGGAACCCCCGCTGTTGGCGGAAATAGTCGAGGGATTCGAACTGCAACAGGTCGTCGATGACCGCAGTCCTCGATTCCCGGCGGGCGGACGGGAGCGCATCGAGCTCGGTGGCGAAGTGCACGCCGATCTGCTTGCGGCCCAGGCGTTGTGCCTCCTCGAGATGCTTTCGCACCGCGGGTTGCTTCAGGGCCAGAAGGTTGGCGGCCCGTGAGGTACCTCCCATGACCTCGTGCGCCTTGAGTCGCATCTGCACGAAATCGTCGATTCGCTGCTCGAGAGCACCCTCGCCGATGGCGTGGATCTCGAACACCGAGAAGACAGTCTCCATCTGACGAGCGGCCGCCGCCGCGATGAGGGAGTCGATGTCCTCGAAGTACCGGCTGACGGACTTGGGGGAGAGGCCGCACCGCAGTGCAACCTCGGTTGACGTCGGCCGCAGGTTGCCTTCGGAAAAGAGCTCGACGGCAGCATCAATGACGGCGAGCCGGTTTCTGTCCCGGCGGGCGGAGCGGCCGTCGGGACCCCCGCCGTGCTCGGTCGGGTCCGGGTATTGGGTTCGAGTCTTGACGTCGCTCATCCGGGCCATCTGCGAAACTCCTGGTCCTCGGCCTTCCGCTGCCACCTTGGCTGAGGTCACGGCCAACCGCTGAGGTTGCACCAACCCCTATACCCGCGTGTCACTGGCGCAACGACACGGCCTCGCGCCCGAGTCGAAAGGCAAGTGGGAGATTCCCGGCAGTTGCCGGCGTCAAACCCGACTGCCGTCACTCGATCGAGGGAGGAGCTGCGGTCCGTCCTGGGGTGCTCCCGCGGCCTGCCATGGCACCACTCTGCTCCATCGGCCGATCAAAGTGGTGGACGCGCTCCCTCAACGTTGCTGGTCAGGGCACTAGAGCTCGCTCCGCCCGGTCACCGCGATGGTGACGAGCTCGGAGATCATGCGCGCCGTGGCGCCCCAGATCAGCTCGCCCGAGACCTCGAAGAACCGCACGGCGAACGAGTTGTCGGGGCTGCCCGGGATGATCCGCCCGGGCACCTGCCAGCGCTCCTCGTGGTAGATGGCGGGGTCGGCCAGCTCGGCGAGGGCCACGTCGAAGACCCGCTCCACCTCGCGCGGGCTGGCCACCAGGTGCGGCCGCCCGGGAAGGGCCGCGACCAGCGGCACGATGAGCGCAGGAGAGGCCAGCGTCGTCACCGGGTGCAGCCAGCCCACCATCGTCACCAGGGCCGGGTCGAGGTCCACCTCCTCGTAGGCCTCGCGCCGGGCCGCCGCCGCCGGGTCCTCCCCCTCGTTGAGGCGCCCACCGGGGAAGCTGACCTCTCCCTTGTGCGTCCGCAGGCGCGAGGAACGCCGCGTCAGGATCAGGCGGGCCTCGCCGTCCTCCTCGAACAGGGCGGCCAGGACGCCGGCGTTGACGTGGCCGAGCGCCGGCACCTCGGACTCGTTGACGATGGTGGCCCCACCGAGCAGCGCGTCCCCGCCGACGTCCTCGGGCACGGCGCCACGCTGGCCCAGGCCGTCGAGGGCATGGAGCACCCGTTCGATGCCGATGCCGGTCCGCTGCACCGCCGGCGTACCCGCCCACGGTGCCGGTGCTCCGGGCCGCCAGGTGGGCGGGCGCGGGATCACCTGGGGAGGCACCGGTCGGGGCATGCCCGCACGCTACCGGCGCCCTGCTCGCGTGCCGCTGGGTCGGCCGCTCCCCGGTGCCTCGCTACGCTCTCGCACCGATGACCTCACCCGCGGACCTGCAGGCCCAGGCCGACGCGCTGCACTGGTACCACACCATCGACCTGGGCAACGGCGTCGTCACCAAGGGTGACAGCGCCCAGGACGAGGGAACGGGCATCCTCCCCGACGTCGCCGGCCGCAGCGTCCTCGACATCGGCGCCTGGGACGGCAAGTACTCGTTCCTGGCCGAGCGGGCCGGCGCCGCCCGGGTCGTCGCGCTCGACCACTACGCCTGGGGCGTCGACTTCGCCGCCCGGGGTGCCTACTGGGCCGAGTGCATCGAGCGCGGCGTGCTCCCCGACCAGACCCGCGACGAGACGGACTTCTGGCAGCCCGACCTACCGGGGCGGCGCGGCTTCGAGCTGGCCAAGGCGGCGCTGGGGTCGCAGGTCGAGCCCCTGGTGGCGGACTTCCAGACCGTGGACCTCGCCGCGCTCGGCCAGTTCGACGTCGTGCTCTACCTCGGCGTGCTGTACCACATGAAAGAGCCCCTGACCTGCCTCGAGCGGGTGCGCGCCGTGACCAAGGGGGTGGCCGTCATTGAGACCGAGGCGGTGCACCTCCAGGGGCACGAGGGTGAGGTCCTCATGCAGTTCCACGCCGGCAGCTCGCTGCGCACCGACTTCGGGAACTGGTACGTGCCGACCATCGATGCGCTGCACAACCTCTGCCGGGCGGCCGGCTTCTCCGAGGTGCGCACCCTCGTCGGCCCTCCGGCCGCCCCGCTGCCGCCACCGGTGTCGTTGAGGGTCAAGCTCGGTCGCCGGCTCACCGGCGGCGCGCCGGCCGCTCCTTCGGCGCCGACCGCCAACTACCGCGCCGTCGTCCACGCCAGCGTCTGACAGGCGGCCTTTTGCTGCCGCTCCCCCGGGCAAGGTCAACGATGGCTCTCGACCGCAGCTCGGCTGCCGTCTTTCCCTCTGATCCCGCTGAGCATGGCCATGGGTGCGAGTTCCCCTGAGCTCGTGTGCTGGCTGGCCTCCGCAATCGGGCTGACGTCATTGAACGGCGCGGAACCGCTCGGGCATTCGAAATTGCCTGGGCAAAATCGCCGAGAGCCTGACCCGACAGTGCCTCGTCGGCTGCATTGGGCACCTGCGGAATGCTTTGAGCGACCCGCGGGTCCTGCTGCAAGGGCAGGTCGAGAGGCACACACGGCCTGGAGGTCTCTTCACGGCATCGGCGACCGGGACCTCAGTGACCCACCGAGCTGACTCAACTCGGCTCGTACGGATGCCGGAACACGTCGCTGCTCGCCCGGGCACAAGTCGATGAGCGCCAATGATTCGAGGGTGTTGAAGGTGTGCACGCTGAGGGGAAGGTGCGTCTGCTTCTCGTCGGCACGTGCCCCCTCGGCTTCGTTGACCAGGGCGTTGTCGATCCCTCCGCCCCGGCGGAGGATCGCACAGAACGCCAACCCGTCGGCCAGCATGCCGTGCAATGCGCTGTTCCCGTACTTGTCGACGTACGTCACCAGGTCGGAGTCGACCTCGGCCAGATCCGTGAGGTAGCGGGCATCTTGCGCCGTACTGGTCTTGGGGGCGCGCAACTGGCTGGAAGGACGAGCGCTCGCAACCGGTTCGAGGAAGCCGTTGAGGGCAACAACGCCGACGACCGACACCATGAAGAAGGTGGCGGCGCCTCTTATCCACCGAGACCTCGTCAGGACTCGCTCGACCACCCTCAATCGTTCTCGACCTGGAAATCCCACTTGGCCACGATGTGATCACCGTCCGGCGCCCAGCGGAGGAGTCCCTCGCCGACAGGCATGACGGAGCGGATCTCGAAGCTCAGTCTCTGTCCCGTGTGCAGCGCAGCGGGCAGGGCCGGCTGCCCGGGGACGACCGTGGGCTTGTACACCGTCTGCAGATGGTCGATGGAGTCGAAATCTGCGATGTTGATCGGCACGGTTCCTCGCACGTGGCTGAGCGAAATGGTCCAGGTACTGGTGACGAACTGCGCCTGGAAGGGCAGACCTTCGCCGGGCACCACCGGGCCATTGACCACGGCCAGCGCCGAGAAGGTCGGGGTGTCGACCCGAATGGCGTCGCCGGCGACCGAGAGAGCGGGGTGGGCGACAGTCCCTGTCAGGATCTGGTCCGTCGGCTTGTCCATGGACTTCGGGAGCCACGACTGCGGAGCCGATGGGTGGAAGGTCGCCGACGACCCCAGCCACCCGTGGACACCCCAGCCCACTGCGGCGGCCAGCAGTGCGACGCCGGCCCAGAACCCGAACCGCCGCACGACCGACGGACCCGACTTTGGGGTCGGGCCCGTGGTCGATGCGTGCGCGATCGGAGGGGCGGCGCTCGTCACCCGAGCATCGCTCGCCGGTGCTTGCGACGACTGGCGACCAGGTACGCGCCGCCCATGAACACGAGGCCGAGCACCCCGAACAAGACGGTCAGCGGCGCCTCGGGCAGTCCTTCGCCGGGATTGGTGGGTCCGGGTGGCAGGAATCCGTCCCCGGATGGTGCCGTGAAGACGTCCGTTCCGAATGTCGCCAGGCCGGTCTGCGCTGCGTACCCGATGTGGCCTTGGCCGTCGAGTCCGCCGCACACGGTGGTGCCCGACGGAGCCGAGATGGTGGCGTCGGTCGCCGTTCCCGCGCAGCTCGACACGCTGAAGGCGTCTTCCATGGTCCGCAGCCAGCTGTAGTGGTTGTAGTTGGTGGTCGAGACCGTGCCGGGCTTGATGAACGGGCTGATCAGGACGCTGCCGGTGCGACCGCCACCCGGCGTTGCGTCGGTGCCGTCGAAGAGCGGGTCCGCAGTGACCGGAGCGCTCGGCGTCGAAAGCGTGGACAACTGGGATGGGTCGCCCTCGCCGCTCAGCGTCACGCTGGTCACGGTCCCCGGCAAGGTCACCGGATTGCCTGCGTCGTCAATCGCCTGGAACGAAGCGGCCACGGTCGGGCCGCCGCTGTTCGACGGGTAGAGCTCGCCGGTGTCCGACACGGTGCCCACGAAGAGGCCGTTGGGGAAGTCGGTGGTGTACGTCGGGGACCCGTAGGCGACGGCAGTGCCGTTGAGCGTGATGGACGTGACCTCGCGCCCGGTGTCGTCACCGACCAGCGCCGGATTGCCCGAGTTCGGGGTGTTGTACGTGACGAGACTCGAGCCACTGCTCCCCGACACGGCGACCGTCCGTCCGCGGTCCGGGGCTGGTGCCCGCGTCGCCGCGGACGATGTTGGGCACGCAGTCGGGCGGGACCAGCGTCGGCGTCGTCTGGGTGCAGGTCGGTGGCCGGTCGACGGAAAGGTTGAAGCCCGGGCCGGGGTCGAGCTGATGACCCGATCCGTCGGTCTGCAGCGGCGAGTTCGGGCCGTACGGCTCGTCGGTGACGTTGGTGCCGCCGATGTTCTCTCCTGCCGAGTCCCCGGACAGGCTCCAGGCGCCGAAGATCGAGTCGGCTCCGGGGAACGTCGATCCGGCAGTGCCGTAGGACGGGGCGTCGGCCGGGGCCGAGGACTGCGGGGAGGAGGTTCCCTGCCCGGCGGGCATGGCCGGCGAGCCGGTCACCGCACTGGAGTTGGTCAGCACGTTGTTGAAGCTGTTGCCCGAGTAGGTGAAGTTGGGCTCGCCCTCGTCGAACGTGATGTCGATCAGGCCGCCATCCTGGTAGGCCGCAGACTGCTCAATGAGCGGGACGTAGTACGCCAGGAACAAGTCCCCCGCGTAGAGGCCGCCGGTGTAGTTCCGCGGCGTCGTCGCCTCGGGGTCGTCGGCGGGCACGCCGGCCGGGTTGTAGTTCGGTGCGTTCAGGTCGACCTGACCGGCGTGGGGGCCGCTCGAATACGTCGAGAAGGCACCCGACAGGTTGTTGCCCTTGCACGTCGTGTCGTGGGCGTCGCTGCAGTTGTCCGGTGTGATCCAGCTGAACTGCGGGACCGTGTTGTTCTTCAGGTCGGCCACGAGGCCGTGGGTCGGGTCGTCGAGGTTGGTGATGTGGTTGGCATCACAGTTGGTGCCCCCTCCGGCGGAAGCCTGCGGCTCGGTGAGCGGCGTCCCCATTGGGTTGCCGGCGCCACCACCGGTAAGGGAGGCGAACCAGGGGAAGGGGAAGTGCTTGGCCACGTAGGCGTCGGAGTACTGGGGGTTGTTCGTCGTTCCGCTGCCCGCCACCAGCGACGCCGCCGTCAGGCTGGAGACGTCCTTCGGAAAGATGCTGGTGTCGCTCATCAAGGTCGGATTCGACGCCGGATTGTTCGACGACGCTCCCGGGTAGCCGCAGAGGCCATCCTCACGCCCGGGCACACTGTCGCTCACGAAGGACGGCGAGCCGATGGGCTGCGCACCGCCCAAGTCCTGGGCGTAGCCCTTCCAGCTGACGCCGGCGGCGTTGAACTGGTCGAACAGCGTGGGCACCTGGGTCGGGTAGACGCAGCCGTTGGTGTTCTGCGTGGCGGTGCCGCTCCCCCAGGTGGTCGCGCCTCCGCTCGTGGTGTTGCTGTAGGCGCTTCCGGTCGAGAAGTTCGCACCCTGCAGCGACGTGGCCTGCCCGTAGTTCCAGTTGGGCGAGTCCGAGCCCACGGAGCCCGAGGTGACGATGTTCGCGTTGGAGCTGAACGGACCGGCGTCGTAGCTGCAGTCGTTCTGCGTGTCGAATTCCGGACCTTGTCCCGAAACCAGCGAGATGTAGTTGTCCATGCTGGTGTGGCCGGTCCCGTAGTAGTTCTGCAGGAGAGCACCCTCAGAGGGCAGGGTCTGCCAGAGGTAGCTGTTGTAGTTGAGCCCGGTGAACGTCTCGTCGTAGGACTTGTTCTCGAGAATGATCAGCCAGACGTGCTTGAGAGCGCCGGCAGGAAGCCCGCCGATGCTCGTGGGACCGGCAGCCGTGGCGCTTCCTCCGAGTGGCACCACCGCAGCGCACGCCGCGAGCGCAACGGCCCCGAGGGCCGCGGTGAGAGGCGTGATGCGTGACTTCCTGCGGAACCTCAGGCGCATTCGTTCCTTACCCTTCTCTTAGGAGGTGCTGTGAGGTGTTCTACTCAGAAGGGAGGGGGAACAACAGGTGGTGCCGCCGAGGTCCGCCCTCGGATCGCGCAAAATTCATTCCGCCGTCGCGGCGATACCACCATCGTCACCAACAGCCGTTCCTCGCCCGTGGTCCCGAGCAGACCGCGGCAGGGGCCGTTCGACGGAGTCGAACACGGGTGTCGCCGCCAGGGGTGGTGGGAACGATGGCCGGCGCGCCGGCGCCCGGACGCGCCGGTGGCCGGGCACGAAGCCCGGCCACCGCACGCTGAAGCTGAAGTTGGAGCGGAACTACATCATCCCGCCCATGCCGCCCATGCCGCCCATGCCGCCGCCGGCCATGGCAGCCGCCGCAGCCGCGGCGTCCACCTTCTCGGGCTTGTCCGCCACGAGGGCCTCGGTGGTGAGGAGCAGGCCGGCGATGGAGGCCGCGTTCTGCAGGGCAGAGCGGGTGACCTTGGCCGGGTCGATGATGCCGGCCTTGACCAGGTCCTCGATCTCGCCGGTGGCGGCGTTGAGGCCGTGGTTGCCCTTGGCCGACTCCACCTGGTTCACCAGGACGGCACCCTCGAGGCCGGCGTTGAAGGCGATCCACTTGAGCGGTGCCTCCAGCGAGTGCGCCACAAGGCGGGCGCCGGTGGCCTCGTCGCCGCTGAGCGAGTCGGCGAGCTCCAGGACCGACTTCCGGGCCCGGATGAGAGCCGTGCCACCGCCGGCCACGATGCCCTCCTCCACCGCAGCGCGGGTGGCGGACAGCGCGTCCTCAATGCGGTGCTTCTTCTCCTTGAGCTCCACCTCGGTGGCGGCTCCGACCTTGACCACGGCCACGCCGCCGGCCAGCTTGGCCAGGCGCTCCTGGAGCTTCTCGCGGTCCCAGTCCGAGTCGGTGTCGTCAATGGCCCGCTTGATCTGGGCGACGCGACCCTTCACGTCCTCGGCCGAGCCGGCACCCTCCACGATGGTGGTGTCGTCCTTGGTCACGATGACCCGCCGGGCGCTGCCCAGCAGGTCGATGGTGGCGCTCTCGAGCTTGAGGCCGATCTCCTCGCTGATGACCTGGGCGCCCGTGAGGACGGCCATGTCCTGCAGCATCTCCTTGCGGCGCTCGCCGAAGCCCGGGGCCTTCACCGCGACCGAGGTGAACGTGCCACGGATCTTGTTGACGACCAGGGTGGCCAGGGCCTCGCCCTCCACGTCCTCGGCGATGATCAGCAGCGGCTTGCCGGTCTGCATGACCTTCTCCAGCACGGGCACGAGGTCGTGCACGGCGCTGACCTTGGAGTTGTAGAAGAGGATGACCGGCTCGTCCAGTACGGCCTCCTGGCGCTCGGGATCGGTCACGAAGTACGGCGAGAGGAAGCCCTTGTCGAACTGCATACCCTCGGTGAGCTCGAGCTCGATGCCGAAGGTGTTGGACTCCTCGACCGTCACCGTGCCGTCCTTGCCGACCTTGTCGATGGCGTCGGCCAGCACGTCGCCGATGGCGGAGTCCGCAGCCGAGATGGAGGCCACCTGGGCGATCTCCGTCTTGCCGCCGACGTCCTTGGCCTGCTTGGCGATGTTCTCGACCGCGGTCTTGACGCCCTTCTCGATGCCCCGCTTGAGCCCGGTCGGGCTGGCCCCGGCGGCCACGTTGCGCAGCCCCTCGGTGATCAGTGACTGGGCCAGGACGGTGGCCGTGGTCGTGCCGTCGCCGGCCACGTCGTTCGTCTTGGTGGCGACTTCCTTGACCAGCTGGGCGCCCATGTTCTCGAACGGGTCGTCCAGCTCGACCTCGCGGGCGATGGAGACGCCGTCGTTGGTGATGGTCGGTGCGCCGAACTTCTTCTCGATCACCACGTTGCGGCCTTTGGGCCCCAGGGTGACCTTCACGGTGTCGGCCAGCTTGTTGACGCCGGCCTCGAGCCCGCGGCGGGCGGACTCGTCAAACTTCAGGATCTTGGGCATGACTGTGTCGAACTCCTCTCGAGTTCTCGAATCTCAGGGATAACTGCAGCGTGGCCGCCGCGCCGGCCCGGATTGCACCGGGGCGGCGGGCTGCCACATTGGCGTGGCCGGATCAGGCGATCTTGGCCAGGATGTCGCGGGCAGACAGGATGAGGACGTCCTCGCCGTCGAGCACGTACTCGGTGCCCCCGTACTTGGAGTAGACGACCGTGTCGCCGACCTTGACGTCGAGCGGGATCAGCTCGCCGGTGTCCTCGCGAGCGGCGGCCGGGGCCCACGGCCAGCACTTCGCCCTGCTGGGGCTTCTCCTTGGCGGTGTCGGGAATGACCAGGCCAGAGGCGGTGGTCTCCTCGGACTCGCCGGGGCGGACGACGATCCGGTCATCGAGGGGTTGCAGACTCATTTGAAACGGGCCTCCTTGGCACTCGTTAGCACTCTCGGGTTGCGAGTGCCAGAGTAGCGGGCTTTCCGGGGCGCTGGCAAGGGGGTCTCGGTGGAGGGGGTGCCGAGGCCGGGAATTGTGCGGCGGCGGGACCGACAGGCGGCGAGGCGGGGGCAAGGGAGGACGCCATGAAGCCCGGGGCGGGCGCGCGGCACCGCAGGCCCGTGTCGATACGCTCCCGGGCGACCGCCACGAGCCGAAGGGGATGCCCCATGGCGCCAGCCAGTCCGAAGAGTGACCCCGACCGCTGGTGGCACGGCGGCGTCTTCTACCAGGTCTACCCCCGCTCCTACGCCGACTCCGACGGGGACGGCGTGGGCGACCTGCCCGGCATTGTGGCCAAGCTCGACCACCTGGCCCGCCTCGGCATCACTGCCGTGTGGCTGTCGCCGGTGACCTGCTCGCCCAACCGCGACTGGGGCTATGACGTCTCGGACTACCGCGACATCGACCCGACACTGGGGACTCTCGAGGACCTCGACACGCTGGTGGGCGAGGCGGCCGAACGGGGCATCCGCATATTGATGGACTTGGTGCCCAACCACACCAGCGATCAGCATGCCTGGTTCGTCGACGCCCTGGGCGGGCGCGACTCGGCCTACCGCGACTACTACGTCTGGGCCGATCCCAAGCCCGACGGTGGGCTGCCCAACAACTGGGCCAGCATCTTCGGGGGCCCGGCCTGGCAGTTCGACGAGGCCAGCGGCCAGTACTTCCTGCACAACTTCGAGGCGGCGCAGCCGGACCTGAACTGGTGGAACGAGGAGGTGCGGCGCGAGTTCGACGACATCGTGCGCTTCTGGTGGGACCGGGGTGTGGCGGGCTTCCGGATCGACGTGTGCAACATGATGATCAAGGACAAGGAGCTGCGCGACAACCCGCCGGCCACCGAGGACGACCCGCTCGACCAGCAGTTCATGGGCCAGCGCGCCGTCTACAACACCGACCGTCCCGAGGCGCACGACATCCTGCGGCGCTGGCGCGGCATTGCCGACACGTACGACCCCGAGCGCCTGCTCATCGGCGAGACCAACGTGGAGAAGCTGCCCGCCCTCGCAGCGTTCTACGGGGACGGGCACGACGAGCTGCACGGCGGCTTCAACTTCGTGTTCATCAATGCGCCGCTCGAAGCCGACGCCCTGCGCTCGGTGGTCGAGCAGACCGAGGCCCTTCTCCCCGACGGTGCGTGGCCCATCTGGACTGGTTCCAACCACGACGTGTCACGCCTCGCCACCCGCTGGGCCGACGGCGACCGGGCCAAGGTCAAGCTTGCCCTGGTCCTGCTGCTCACCCTGCGCGGCACGCCCTTCCTGTACCAGGGCGACGAGATCGGCCTGGTCGACGGGCCGGTGCAGCGCGAGGACGTGCTCGATGCGGTGGGTGCCCGCTTCTGGCCCGTACTACAAGGGCCGCGACGCCGAGCGCACGCCCGATGCCCTGGAACGGAGAGCCCGGCGGCGGCTTCACCCCGGCCGGCGTCCGGCCCTGGTTGCCGATGGCCGACCCCGCAGCGTGCAACGTGGCGGATCAGGAGGGCGACGACGATTCGGTGCTCGAGCTGTGCCGGCGGGCCATCGCGGCCCGCCAGGGCCAGCGAGGACCTGGCCGTCGGTTCCTACCGCTCGCTGCCCTCCCCCGAGGGCACCTGGGCCTACGCCCGCGGTGAGGACGCCGTCGTCGTCCTGAACATGGCCGGCGACCCGGCGACCTTCGAGGGCGTTGCGGGGACGGTGGTGCTCAGCACCGAACACGGGCTCGAGGGATCGAGCGTGGAAGGCGCCCTCACGCTCCCGCCCTGGGGCGCCGCCGTCGTGACGCGCTGATGGTCGCTGACCCGGTGACCCGGTGACCCTGACCCGGCGGTTCGTGCTGTGCACCACGCCCGCCCAGGGCCACACCGCGCCACTGTTGGCGCTGGCAGTCCGGCTGATCGGGGAGGGGCACGACGTGGCGTTCTTCACGACCGAGCACTACCGCGAACAGGGTCGAGGCGACGGGCGCCCGCTTCGTGCCGTTCGCGGCGGCGTACGACGCCCACGACCTGATGGTCGCCAACCCCGAGCGCGAGTCGTCGTCCAAGCGCGGGGTGCGGGGCGTCAAGGACGACCTGCGCCGGATCTTCATCGGACCGATCCCGGGGCAGTACCGGGACCTGCGCGCCATCCTGGGGCACTTCGCAGCCGACTGCATCGTGGTCGACTCCATGTTCTTCGGCGCCCTCCCCCTGGCGCTGGGCCCGCGGGCGGGCCGCCCCGCGCTGGCCTGCATCGGCGTCATGCCCTATCCGTCCAACAGCCGGGACACCGCGCCGTTCGGAGTGGCGTTCCAGCCTGGGAGGGGACCGCTGCAGCGGCTCCGCAACGCCACCATGAACTGGGCCACCGAGCACTTCGTGCTGGCGGACATTCAGCGCTTCGCCCGCCGTCGCCTGGCCGAGGCCGGCTCCCCGGCGGGATTCTCGGGCTATTTCGTCGACCTCCAGCCCAAGGTGGTCGATGCCTACCTGCAGGAGACGGTGGCGGGATTCGAGTACCCGCGCTCGGACCTCGCGCCCACGGTGCGCTTCGTCGGACCGATCCTGACCCCGGCGGCGCAGGCCTTCGAGGAACCGTCGTGGTGGCCCGACCTCGGAAGCGGCCGCCCGGTGGTCCACGTCACCCAGGGCACGCTGGACAACGCTGACCTGGGCCGCCTCGTGTTGGTGACCACCCGGGCCCTGGCCGGCGACGACGTCCTCGTCGTCGCCACCACCGGCGGTCCCGACCCTGGAGCACTGCGGCAGGGCCTGCCGGCCAACGTGCGCCTGGAGCGATTCGTGCCCCACGACATCCTGCTCCCCCACGTCGACGTCATGGTCACCAACGGGGGCTACGGCGGCGTGCAGCAGGCACTGGCCAACGGCGTTCCTCTTGTGGTCGCGGGCGACAGCGAGGACAAGCCCGAAGTGGCGGCGCGCGTCCAGTGGTCGGGCACCGGCGTCAACCTGCACACGGGGCGGCCGTCGGTGGCCATGGTCGCCCGCGCCGTTCGCAGGGTCCTCGGCCACGGCTCATACCGGCAGCGGGCGCAGGCGCTCCAGGCCGAGATCGCCGCCACCGACCCGCTCGCGCGCCATCAGCAGCACGCTGGCCGAGCTCTGCGCCACCAACGATGCGGTGCGGCAGGCGAAAACCATCTGAGCTGATCGGCCCTCCGGACCTCTTGCCACGGCGGTCGGGAGAAGTCGTGGTCGGAGCGGGGCCGGTTACAGTCGGCGGGATGCAGGCCGAGTCGAGGTCCGGCCGTTTGCGCTGGCAGCGGGCGAACAAGACAGGGCCCGACTCGGTTCCCGACTCGGGCCTCATTGAAGATCTCCCCGCCCGCGAGCTGCATCGAGGGCTGTTCCATCTCCTCTTCGGCCGGGAGCCCGCTCCCGACGACCCGTTCGTGGCCGAGCTCGAGAACGGCACCAAGAGCCCGCGCCAGCTCATGGAGTGGCTGATCCACTCGGCGGAATGGAGTCACTCCGCCCCCATGACCGAGTTCGGGCCGTCGTTGCACTACGGCCGGGGCGTCTTCATCCGCAGCCTGCCGCGGGCACGCCGCATCCTCGACATCGGTGGGGTGGCGCTCGGCGTCCCCTACGGCGCGCTCGTCCTGATGGGCTACCCGTACAAGTTCCAGGAGATCGTGATCGTCGACCTGCCGAGCGAGGACCGCCACGAGCTCTATCAGGACGGCCAGACCCAGACCACGGTCGACGTCGCCGGCGGGAAGGTCTCCTACCGCTACCACTCCATGACCGACCTCAGCAGCTACCCGTCGGCATCCTTCGACATGGTCTACAGCGGGGAGAGCATTGAGCACATCACCCGGGCGGAGGCCGAACAGGTGCTGGCCGAGGCTCGCCGTGTGCTGAGGCCCGGCGGGGTGTTGGCGCTCGACACCCCCAACGCGAACCTCACCCGGCTGCAGCAGGACGCTTTCATCGATCCCGACCACAAGTACGAGTACCGGCACAAGGAGATGGCGGCCATGTTGCGCGGCAACGGGTTCGTCATCGAACGGGCCATGGGGATCAATTACGGCGGCGAGTCGGTCGCCCGCGGCATCTTCGATCCCACCGAGCTCGCCACCAAGCGCGGCGTCTTCGACGACATTGAGAACAGCTACCTGCTCGCCTACGTCTGCCGCAAGCCCCTCCATCCCACGGCCGGGACATCGCTCGAGCGGGCGTGGTGGCGCCTGGCCGGGACCCAGGCCGCCCCGCGGCGGGCCCTCGGGCGGGCGCGCCGCCTGCTCGCCCGCTGACGCCAGTCCCTCCAGCCGCCCTGACGCCAAGGCCGCCCGCCCAGGTCGCGGCTCCCGGGAGATGGGAAGGGGGGGGTTGTCTCCCGGGGCCGCGACCAGGCGAAGCTGCGGCGGACTAGCCCATACCGATGACGGGCTTGTTGAGGGCCATGCCGCCGGTGGAACCGTAAAAGCCAGCGCTGCCGTAGTTGAAGATGCCCCCGTCGGAGGCCACCAGCCAATAGCCGCCGCCGTCGGATGCAGCAGACATGCCCACGATGGGCTTGTTGAGAGCAAGACCCCCGGTCGAGCCCTTGAAGGCGGCGCTGCCGTAGTTGAAGACGCCGCCGTCGGAGGCGACCAGCCAGTAGCCCCCGCCGGCGGGATCGGCCGCCATGCCCACGATGGGCTTGTTGAGGGCCATGGCGCCGGTGGAGCCGAAGAACTGGGCGTCGCCGTAGGCGAAGATGCCGCCGTCGGAGGCCACCAACCAGTAGCCAGCGCCGTCCGGCGTCATTGCCATGCCCACGATGGGCTTGTTGAGGGTGGTGCCACCGGTGGACCCGTAGAAGTGGGCGTCACCGTAGGCGAAGATGCCGCCGTCGGAGGCCACCAACCAGTAGCCGCCGCCGTCAGCCGTCGCCGCCATGCCCACGATGGGCTTGTTGAGGGTGAGGCCACCGGTGGAGCCGTAGAAGTGGGCGTCCCCGTAGTTGAAAATGCCACCGTCGGAGGCCACCAACCAGTAGCCCTGGCGATCGTGCGTGGGCGTCAGGCCCACCACGGGGTGGTTGAGGGGCAGGCTCGCGGCCGAGCCGAACGACACGGCGTTCCCGAAGCTGAACACGCCTCCGTCCGAGGAGACCTCCCAGTAGCCACCGGTCGGCGTCGCAGTCGACGCAGCCGGCCCGACCGGGCTGGCCGAGGCCTCGTTGGAGGGCGTCGAAGGTCCGACGCCGTTCACCGCCTGCACGGTGAAGTAGTAGGTGTTGCCGTTGGCCAAGCCGTTCACGACGTAGCCGACAGTCGGGTCGAGCGTGCCGTTGACCGGAGTGGTCGACTCCGCACCGATACTCGTGCCTTCGAAGATCTGGTAACCGGTGACAGCCGACCCGCCGTTGCAGGAGGGAGCGGTCCAGCTCAGTGTGACAGAGCCGTTGTTCGCCGCGGCGGCGAGGCCGGTCGCAGCACACGACACGGTGAGGTTGTTGTCGAAAGTGGCGCTCGCGTGGGTGAGCGTGTCAATCGTGTCCGTCGCGGTCAGCGTGTACCCGGTGCCTGCGGTGTTGACCGTACAACCGGTGAAGGCAGCGACGCCCAGCGTGGTCGTTCCCGTGCACCCGGTCAGTGCTGCCCCGGCGGTTCCGGTCCCAGCGGTGACGGCCAACGTGATCGCGTTCGTGTCGGCGGTCACCGTGTTGCCTCCGGCGTCCTCGATGGTCACGGTCGGCTGGGGGTGCAAGGCGGTACCGGGCGAGCCGCCGCCGGGCTGCGTGGAGAAGGCGAGCCGTGCCGGAGCACCGACCGTCACGTTGAAGGTGGTGCTGGCTACGGGTGGCAGCGTGTTACCGGACGGCGCGTTCGTCGCGGTCAGGGTGTAGGCGGTACCCGCCCTGTCGATGTTGCAGCCGGTGAAGGCAGCGACGCCCAGGGTGGTCGTGGCCGTACACGTGTTGGACAGGGTGGCCCCGAGAGTTCCGGTGCCACCGGTGATGGTCAAGGTGACGGCGGTGTTGTCGGTGGTGTCGACCAGACCCGATCCGTCTTCGAGAGTCACCGTCGGCTGGGGGGCAAGGGCTCCCCCGCCGGTGCCATTCCCCGGTTGGGTGGTGAAGACCATGTGTGTTGCCGTCGCAGCAGATGCCTGCGATACGGGTAGCGCCACCACGGATGCAACGGTGACGAACGCAGCAAGTCCCACTGCGAGCCGGCGGAGCGAAATACTCGTCATGCACAATCTCCCTCATAAGGGTGCGGGCCGGCACAAGGAGCCGCTCGCACAACCGCCATGAAGAAGACCGGTTCGTGTTTCCGCACGAGAAAATCCCGCGGGCGAACCTTGGACAGCGATGTATCTCTGGCGGCACCATAAGCCCTTTGCGTCGCCAATTGGCCGAACTTCTGTGTGCCGACACGACGAATTGTCCTCGGCTGCGCCTGCGCCCGACCGCCGGGCAACAAAAACCCGCCGAAGGTGCCCGCTACTCTGCGTCACGCGAGTACTCGGCAAGGCGCTGATGGGCGCCGAGCGCGTGCGCCCTCGCAATACCTACCGGTTCACGGGCGTCATGTCGGCGTAGCGCTCGCCCTTGGCGGGTGCAACGGTGTCGAGCACGGCCAGGTCCTCCTCGGTCAGTTCGACCTCAAGGGCGGCGACGTTCTCCTCCAGGTACGTGCGGCGCTTGGTGCCGGGGATCGGCGCCACGTCGCGACCCGCGGCGTGCACGAAGGCCAGCGCGATCTGCCCGGCGTGCAGCCTTTGGCCGAGGCCAGCTGGTCGATGACCTCCACGATGGCCACGTTGTCGGCCAGGTTGTCGCCCTGGAAGCGCGGCTGGTAGCGCCGGAAGTCGCCCTCGTCCAAGTCGTCGAGCGAGCGCAGGACGCCGGTGAGGAAGCCGCGGCCGAGCGGGCTGTAGGGGACGAACCCGATGCCGAGCTCGCGCAGCGTGGGCAGGATCTCCTCCTCGGGTTCACGTGACCAGACCGAGTACTCGGTCTGCAGTGCCGAGATCGGGTGCACGGCATGAGCCCGCCGGATCGTGCCGGGCGCCGCCTCGGAGAGTCCGAGGTAGCGGACCTTGCCCTCCCGCACGAGCTCGCCCATGGCACCCACCGTCTCCTCAATCGGGGTATCGGGGTCCACCCGGTGTTGGTAGTAGAGGTCGATATGGTCGACGCCGAGCCGGAGCAGCGAGCCGTCGCAGGCCTGGCGCACGTACTCGGGGCGCCCGTTGACCGCCCGCTTGGCGGGGTCGGCGGGGTCACGCACGATGCCGAACTTGGTGGCGATGACAGCCTCGTCGCGGTGCCCGGCCAGCGCCTTGCCCACGAGCACCTCGTTGGTGTGGGGCCCGTACATGTCCGAGGTGTCGAAGAACGTGACCCCCAGCTCGAGCGCCCGGTGAATGGTGGCCGTGGACTCTGCGTCGTCGAGCGGCCCGTAGAAATCGGACATGCCCATGCAACCGAGGCCCTGCCGCGAGACCGTGAGGCCCTGGGTTCCGAGCGCGATCGTTTCAATGGCCATGTCGTGGCTCCTCTCGTTCGTGTCCCCCGCAGATCGACGTGGAGGTGAGGGACTCCGGTCGAGCCCACCCTACGGGTGCGCGCCGGGGCGACGGACGGCTAGCTCGTGCGGCTCCCCTCGACCGTCTGCCCGGTGGCGGCCAGGTCCTCGAGGCGCAACGCGTACTCCGCCGAGTCGACATCGTGGACCCACATGACGAGGGCGTCCTGCCCCGTGACGGGGTAGTAGTTCTTGCGCACGGCGATCGGGGCGAACCCGAAACGCCGGTAGAGAGCCTGGGCCGGCTCGTTGTTGGCCGCCACCTCGAGCGAGATGTGCTTGATCCCGCCGGCGCGCAGCGTGCGGATGCCGTCGACGATCATCGTGGTGGCGACGCCCTGACGCTGGAAGCTGGGCGACGTGGCGATGGTGGTCATGTGCGCCTCGTCGTCGACCATCATGAAGCCGATGTAGCCCGCCATCTCGTCGCCGTCCCACACGGCGCGGTAGAGCCGCCCCTTGCGCAGCGCGAGCTCGGAGTTGAAGACAGCGACCGACCACGGCTCCGGGAAGACCTTGCTCTCAATGCGCAGCAGCTGGCGCAGGTCCCTCCGCTTGAGCTTCTCGATGCGCAACGTCATCGGTTACGCCCGTACCGCTCGGGCGAAGTTGCTGGTCGCGTCCGCCTCGCGCATGTAGAGGGGAACGACCGCCGCGGGCTCGACTGGCGGTTCTCCCGCGTCGATCCGTGCCCGCATGAGACCGAGCAGGGCCGAGGGAGGCGGGAAGGCCAGCCCCGGCGCCTCGGGATCGGTCCGCAGGGCGTCGGCATAGCGCAGGGCGCCGTCGCCCACGGCGTGGACGGTCTCGCCGGCGAACGCGTCGAGGGCAGCGACGAGGTCCTGGGGCGCGAACAGGCCGGCCGGCAGGCGCACGCCCCGGACCGCGCCGGACAGGTCGACCTCGTGCACGGCCGCGAAGACCTCGCCCCTTCGGGCGTCGATGCAGGCCAGGACGAGCCCCCGCAGCCCGGCCGCGACGGCACCCGCCGTGAGGATGTCGAGGCTGGTCGCACCGACGACCCCGATACCGAGTGCCTGCGCCAGCCCTTTGGCGGCGGCGACGCCCACACGGAGCCCGGTGAAGAGCCCCGGGCCGACGTCCACCCCGACCACGCCCAGCTCGCCCGGGACGAGATCGAGCTGCCCCAGCAGGTGCTCCAACGCAGGCGTCAGCGTCTCGACGTGGCGCCGCCGGCCGGTCAGCGTCAGCTCGGCCTGCACGCCGGCCGCCGTCCGCACGGCGACCCCGACCGTCTCGGTCGCCGTCTCGATCGCCACCATGGCGCGTGGAGCGTCGATCACAGTCTCACGTCCGCTCCGCGTCCTCGAGCAGCGCGACGGCCAGGTCCGAGCGATCCTCCCAGCGGCCCCGGCCCACCAGGGTCAGGACGCGCTGTTCGGGCGCCCCGAGCGGATCGGGGGCCACCAGGGTGACCTCGAGCGCGCTGTCGCCCAGGGCCGGCGCCGCCAGTTCGCCCCACTCGACGAGCGCCACCGCGTCCTCCTCGACCAGCTCGGCCAGTGCCAGGTCGGCCACCTCGTCGAGCGAGCCGGTGCGGTAGACGTCGGCATGGATGAGCACACCGACAGGGCTGTCGTCGCCACAGCGGTACTGGCGCACCAGCGCGAAGGTCGGGCTGGTCACCGGTCCCGGCACACCGAGGGCGGCGGCGAACCCCTGGGCGAAGACCGTCTTGCCGGCCCCGAGGTCGCCCACCAGCAGCACGACATCGCCGGGCCGGCACAGCGCCGCCACCCGCCCGGCCAGCTCCCTGGTGGCCCCGGGCGACTCGCTCGTCCACGCTGACCGGCCAGCTCATCGCGGGGTCCTCGCCATCAGGCGCTTCGCCCGCACCATGTCGGCCCTCATTTCGGCCATGGCCTCGCCGCCG
Organism: uncultured Acidimicrobiaceae bacterium; assembly: GCA_963744045.1. Lineage (GTDB taxonomy): Bacteria > Actinomycetota > Acidimicrobiia > Acidimicrobiales > RAAP-2 > Bog-473. The sequence goes on along the minus strand of CAVUSB010000001.1, from coordinate 11,026 downwards.
GCCCGCAACACGTAGGCCGGGTGGTAGGTCGGCACGAGGTTGGCCCGACCCCGTTCGAAGACCTGCCCGCGCAACTCCCGGATGCCCTTGGTCGTCTCGAGCAGGAGCTTGGTGGCGAAGTTCCCCAACGTGACGATGACGCGGGGGTCGATGAGCTCGATCTGCTCGGCGAGATACGGGCGGCAGGCCTCGATCTCCTTGGGCGCCGGGTCGCGGTTCTGCGGTGGCCGGCACTTGACCACGTTGGCGATGTAGCACTCGGCCCGGGTCAGGCCCACCTCCTCCCACATGAGGCGGTCGAGGAGCTTGCCCGAGCGGCCGACGAAGGGCTCGCCGGCGAGATCCTCCTCGCGGCCCGGGCCCTCGCCCACGAAGAGCAGGTCGGCCGTCGGGGAACCGACGCCGAAGACGACCTGGGTACGCCCCTTCGCCAACGGGCAGAGCGTGCAGGTCGACGCGGTGACACGCAGCCGCTCCAGCGCGTCGGCGTTGCCTAGGCACCCGGCACATCAGGGCGGTTGACGACGATGCGCGGCATGCGCGGCCCCACGCCGCACACCACCTCGTAGCTGATCGTCCCCACCAGGGCGGCCCAATCGTCCGCCGTGATGGCCTCGTCGCCCTGCCGCCCGAGCAACACCACCTCGTCGCCCGGCCGGACCGGGGCGTCGCCACAATCGACCATGATCTGGTCCATCGTCACCATGCCGGCGAGCGGTCGACGCACGCCACCGATGAGGACCTCGAAGCCGCCGTCGAAGAGGCTCCGGGGCACGCCGTCGGCGTAGCCGATCGGGACGGTGGCGACCAGGGAGCCCGTCGGCAGGGGACGCAGCCTGCCGTAGGAGGGGCGCTCCCCCGCGTCGAGCCAGCGCACCGCCACCACCCGCGCCTTGAGCGCCATCGCCGGGTGCAGTCGCTCGCCCCCGGCCTGTTCGGCGAAGGCAGCCGCCACTGCGGCGCCCGGGAGGTAGCCGTAGAGGCCCAGCCCGCAGCGCACCATGTCGTAGCGCGAGCGCGGGTAGGCGATGGCGCCCGCCGTGTTGGCGGCGTGCAGCAACGGGGCCCGGATGCCGGCCTCGGCCAGCTCGGCGACGAGCCGGTCGAAGAGGTCCAGCTGCCCCTCGGTGTAGGCGCGGTCCACCGCGTCGACGCCGTCGGCCACGGGCAGGTGCGTCCAGATGCTCTCGAGCTGCAGCAGCGGATCCGCCACCACGGCGGCCGAGATGGCGTGCAGGTCCCCTGGCGCCACGCCCACCCGGTGCATCCCGGTGTCGACCTTGACGTGCACGGCGACCGGCCGGCCGGCGGCGGCGGCGGCCGCGCTGAACGCAGCGATCCCTTCGGCGGAGTACAGCGTCGGCGTGAGCCCGTAGGACAGCGCGGTGCCTGCCGCCGCGGGGTCGCACTCGCTCAGGAGGAGCACCGGCGCGGTGACGCCGTGCTCGCGCAGTTCGACGCCCTCGTCGACCAGCGCCACGGCGAGGCGCCCGGCACCGCCGGCCAGGGCGGCCCGCGCCACCGCCGGCCCACCGTGCCCGTATCCGTGTGCCTTGACGACCGCGCAGAGCTCGGCCGGTGCAACCAGGCGGGCCAGCACGGACGCGTTGTGCGCCACCGCGGCCAGGTCGATCTCGGCCCACGCCGGGCGCGAGCGGCCCTGGGCCATCGTGACGGCCGCGTCCTCGTCCAACGCGACCGGGGCCACGAGCCGCACCGGGGCGCCCTCAGACATCCTCCGTCTCCGTCTCCGATTCCGGCCCGAGCTCGGACAGCAGTGCTGCCACGAGGGCGGGCAGTTCGCCGGCGACGAGGCCCTCCGCGGGCCCGAGCGTGGCGGCGCGCCCGTGGACGTGGGCGGCCACGGCTGCCGCCTCGAGCGGCGGGAGGCCCCGGGCCAAGAAGGCGCCGATGATGCCCGAGAGCACGTCGCCGCTCCCGGCCGTGGCCAGCGCCGGCCCGCCGGCGGCGGCCAGGAGGACGTCGGGGGCGGCTTCGCCCGGGGAGGCCACTGCGGTCAGCGGTCCCTTCAGCAGGACGACGGCGCCGGTGGCCCGGGCCAGCGCACGCGCCGCCACCAGACGGTCGGCCCCGGGCGCGGCGCCGTTGAGGCGGGCGTACTCGCCGTCGTGCGGCGTCAGGATGCTCGGGGCGCTGCGCTTCGCCAGGAGCGCCCGCGCCGCCGGCGACGCCACCGAGCGCACTCAGTGCGTCGGCGTCGATCACCAGCGGTACCGGCACGGCAGCGATGACCGCCCTGATCTCCTCGGCTGGCCGCCTCGGTCGTGCTCAGCCCCGGGCCGATCACGACCGCCTTGCACTTGCCGGTGGCCTCCAGGAAGGCGCCCGCCCAGCCGTCGGCGGGCAGCTGCATGCGGACCGCCTCGGTGGGCCAGGGCGCGCTCGGGTTCCCCGGCGAGCCGAGCCGGATCATGCCGGCGCCGGCGGCCATGGCGCCCCGGGTGCACAAGATGGCGGCGCCCTCCATGCCAGGTGAGCCGGCCGCCACGCCGACCGCGGTCGTCCACTTGTTGACCAGACGCGGTCGGGCCGGCACGAGCGCGACATCGGCGTCCTCTATCAGCAGCGCCTGCGGCGTCGTCGGGAAGCCGATTCCGATGTCGGCCACCTCGACCGATCCGCTGCACACGGCACCGTCCCCTTGCACCAGCCCCGGCTTGAGGGCGGCGAAGGTCACCGTGCGATCGGCCTGCACCGCGTCGCCGGGCGCCTCCCCGCTGTCGGCGTCGACGCCCGAGGGGATGTCGATGGCCAGCACGACGGCCTGCATCGGAACCCTGGGCGCGTCGTACGAACCACGGAACCCGGTGCCGTAGGCGCCGTCGATGACGAGGTCGCACGGAGGGAGCGCGTCGCCGCCCCCCACGTCGGCGGCCTCGACGACCCGTACCCGGGCTCCACGGCGCGCCAGGAACGATGCGGCGATCCGGCCGTCGGCACCATTGCTGCCCTTGCCCGCCACCACGACGACGCGCCGGCCGTAGGCACCGCCGAGCAGCCGGAGCGCGGCGTGCCCCACCGCCGTGCCGGCGCGGCCCACCAGGACGTCGTGCGAGACGTCGGCCGAGCGCGGCGGCGTCGGCCGCCCGCATTTCGTCCCGGGTCAGGACGGCGCGCACGGGGCCTGTTCCGCGACGACGAAGGCGATCGCCACTCCGTCGGTGTGGGTCATCGACAGGTGGAACGCGCCCGCGCCCTGGGCCCCGGCCAATTCGGCGGCCGTCCCGTGCAGCCTGAGGTAGGGCGCGTTGCGGGTCGCGCCCTTCCCGGCCGTCCGGCACACCTCCACGTCGGTGAGCGCGAATCCCCCGATACCCGTGCCGAGCGCCTTCATCACGGCCTCCTTGGCGGCGAAGCGTGCCGCCAGGCTCTGGGCCATGTCGGCGGATCCCGTTGGCGTCGGCGCGCTCGGACTCCGTGAAGCACCGCGCTGCGAAACGGGGACGGCGGTCGAGGACCTGCCGGAACCGCACCACGTCGACCGCGTCGACGCCCACGCCGACGATGGCACCGGCAGCGCCGGTGATCACTCGACGGTCACCGTCTTGGCCAGGTTCCGGGGACGGTCGGGGTCGTGCCCGTGCAGGCGGGCCAGCCGGTAGGCCAGCTGCTGCAGCGGCACCACGCCCACCACGGGAGAGAGCAGGGGGGCCGTGGGCGGGACCCACAACACGTGATCCGCCTCGCCGGCCGTCTCCTCGTCGCCGTCTTCGGCCAGCAGGACGACGGTGGCTCCCCGGCTGCGCACCTCCGCGACGTTGGACAGCATCTTCTCCCACAAAGGGTTGCGCGTCGCGATCCCCACGACGACGGTCCCCGGTTCGATCAACGCGATCGGCCCGTGCTTGAGCTCGCCCGCCGGGTACCCCTCGGCCCGCAGGTAGGCGAGCTCCTTGAGCTTCAGCGCGCCCTCCAGGGCGATCGGGAAGCCGACGTGGCGCCCCAGGAAGAAGAAGTCGCGGGCGTCGGTGAGCTTGGCCGCCACGTCGTCGACGTCGCCGGCGCGCTCCAGCGCGACGGCGACCAGGCGGGGCAGGGTCTCCATGGCGTCGAGGATCCCGTTGATCTCCGATGCCGGCAGCGTGCCGAGGATCTGGGCGAGGTACAGCCCCAACACCTCGAGCGCCACGATCTGGGCGAGGTGACACTTGGTCGAGGCGACGCCGATTTCCGGGCCGGCCCGCGTGTAGAGGACGCCGTCGGCCGCGCGCGCCATGGACGAGTCGACCACGTTGGAGACGACGAGCACCTTGGCGCCGAGGCGCTTCGCCTCGCGTAGAGCCTCGGAGGTGTCCAGCGTCTCACCGGACTGGGACACCCCGACACAGAGTGTCCGCTCGTTCAACACGGGATCGCGGTAGCGGAACTCGCTGGCGATGTCGACCTCGGTCGGCAGCTTGGCCCAGTGCTCAATGGCGTACTTGGCGACCAGGGCGGCGTGGTAGCTGGACCCGCAGGCGACGATGAACACCTTGTCGATGTGGCGTAGGTCGTCCGCGCTCGAGACGCATCTCGTCGAGGATCAGCTCGCCACCGGGACCGCGGCGGTCGAGCAGCGTGTCCGCCACCGCCTCGGGCTGCTCGTTGATCTCCTTCGACATGTAGTCCTCGAAGCCGCCCTTCTGGGCCGACTCGAGATCCCACGTGATCGTCAGCTGCTCGGGCTCGACCGGGGCGCCGTCCGCGCGTGGTCACCGTCAGCGCCCCCGGCGTGAGGACGGCCAGCTCGTCGTCCGCCAGGGCGAAGACCTGGCGGGTATGCCCGATGAGCGCCGGGATGTCGGAGGCCAGGAACGCCACACCGTCCTGCAGCCCGAGCACGAGGGGCGTGTTGACGCCTGGCGGCAACGATGGTGTCGGGCTCGTCGGCGGACACGACGGCGATGGAGAACGAGCCCCGGAGCCGCGGCAGCACCGTGCGGGTGGCCTCGACGAGGGTCGCCCCGTCCGGCCATGCCCTGTTCGATCAGATGCGCCAGCACCTCGGTGTCGGTGGCGGAGACCAGCGTGTGCCCGGCGGCTTCGAGCTCGGCCCGCAGCTCGGCGTGGTTCTCGATGATGCCGTTGTGGATGAGGGCGAGCCGGCCGGTGCAGTCGATGTGCGGATGCGCGTTCTCGGCGGTCGGGCCGCCGTGGGTGGCCCAGCGCGTGTGCCCGATGGCGGCGGCGTGCCCAGCGGGCGCGTCGGCCGTCAGCTCGGCCAGCTTGGCGACGGAGGTCGTGCCGCCGGCCGCCCGGGCTCGCCAGATCGAATCCGAACCGTCTGCCTCCTCGACCACCACCGCGACCCCGGCGGAGTCGTACCCCCGGTACTCGAGCTGGTGCAGGGCCCCCAGGAGCAGCGGGATGGCGTCGGACTCACCCGTCACGCCGATGATGCCGCACATAGTGACCCCAGGCTACCTGGGTGCCTGCGGCTCGATCTGCCCGAGGGCGGCCTCGACCACGCCGGCGAGCTGGGCTGCCATGGCGTCGGCCTGCGCCTCCACCCGCGCCTCGACCATGACCCGCACCAGCGGCTCGGTGCCGCTCGGGCGCAACAGGACCCGCCCGTCGTGGCCGAGCTCGGCCTCCGCCTTCACCACCGCCTCCCACACCTCGGTGCTGCTCGGCCAGGCGCTCGGGTTGCGGGATGGGCACGTTGACGAGGCGCTGGGGCACCCGCTCCACCAGCCCGGTCGAGAGGTCGGCCAGGGAGCGCCCGGCGCGCTGCACGAGGTCGCGCCAGCGCGATCCCGGTCAGGATGCCGTCGCCGGTGGTCGATCGGGACCGGAAGATGATGTGCCCGGACTGCTCGCCGCCCAGGCTCAGCCCGTCGGCGTCGAGCGCGGCCAGCACGTGGCGGTCGCCCACGTCGGTCTCGCGCACGGCGATGCCGCGGGCCTCCATGGCCAGGCGGAAGCCGAGGTTGGTCATGACGGTGACGGCCACCGTGTTGCCGGTCAGGTGCCCCCGCTCGGCCAGGTCGAACGCGAACAGCGCCAGCAGCACGTCCCCGTCCACGATGGTCCCGTTCTGGTCCACCGCGATGACCCGGTCGGCGTCGCCGTCGAAGGCCAGGCCGAAGTCGGCCTGGTGGGCGACGACCGCACGCGCCAGCTCGCCGGGGTCGGTCGAGCCGCACTTGTCGTTGATGTTCGCCCCGTCCGGCGCGTCGTGCAGCGCCCTGACCTCCGCCCCGAGCGCCCCGAGCACCCGCGGCGCGATCGCGCTGGCGGCGCCGTTGGCGCAGTCGAGGACGATGTGCAGCCCGTCGAGCCTGCGCCCCTCCAGGGTCGCCGACCAGATGCGCCTGGTAGAGCTCGACCGCTCCGGGGTCCGTGCTGATTCGCCCCACGCCGTGCCCGGTCGGGCGGCGCGGCGGACGGTCGGGGTCGGCCAGGATGGCGTCGAGCTCGCGCTCGATCTCACCCTCGACCTCGACCGGCAGCTTCGTTCCCAGTGGGCTGAAGAGCTTGATCCCGTTGTCGGCGAACGGGTTGTGCGAGGCCGAGATGACCGCGCCGGGCGCCTGGCGCGACTCCGCCACGGCGGCGACGCCGGGTGTCGGCAGCACGCCGAGGTCGACGACGTCCGCGCCTTCCGCGGCGAGACCGGCGGAGAACGCGGCCTGCAGGAGAGGCCCCGAGCGGCGCGTGTCGCGGCCGACGACGAACGTCGGGGCGGGAAGCACACGGGCGGCGGCGCGCCCGAGGGCGAGAGCCAGCTCGGGTGTCAGCTCCTCGTTTGCAACCCCGCGCACACCATCGGTGCCGAAGCGGGTCGGCGCCATTGTCTACCGCTTGGAGTACTGCGGCGCCTTGCGGGCCTTCTTGAGGCCGTACTTCTTGGATTCCTTCTCGCGGGCGTCGCGAGTGAGAAGGCCCGAGCGCTTGAGCGCGCCCCGCAGTTCGGGGTCGACCTCTATCAGGCTGCGCGCAATGCCCAGACGCATGGCACCGGCCTGCCCGGAGATGCCGCCCCCGTCGATGGTGGCGTCGATGTCGTAGGCCTCCGTCAGGTTCGTGACGCGCAGTGGCTCGGTCACGAGCATGCGGTGCGTGGCCGAGGTGAAGTAGCGCTCAATCGGGAGCTTGTTGACCGTGATGGCGCCCTGGCCGGGGCGGAAGCGGACGCGCGCCACCGCCTGCTTGCGGCGTCCGGTGGTCTGACTCAGAGGTGCTGGCATTGCGAGGGTGGTGTCCTTCCTGGTGCGCGGGCTCAGCCGGCGCGACGGGCCTGGGGCAGTTCGAGTGTCTCGGGCTTCTGTGCCGAGTGCGGGTGATCGGGACCGGCGTAGACCTGCAGCTTGCCGAGCATCTGGCGGCCCAGGGTGTTCTTGGGCAGCATGCCACGCACCGAGCGCCGGATGAGCTCCGCCGGCTTCTGCTCCAGCAGCTCCGCGTAAGAGGTCGAGCGCAGGCCGCCGGGATAGCCGCTGTGGCGGTAGGCCAGCTTGTCGTCGGCCTTGTTCGAGGTGAGGATCACCTTGTCCGCGTTGACCACGATCACGTGGTCGCCCGTGTCCACGTGGGGGGCGAAGTAGGGCCGGTGCTTGCCACGCAGGATGGCGGCCACCGACGAGGCGAGGCGCCCCAGGACGAGGCCGTCAGCATCGACGACGTACCACGTCCTTTGAATCTCGGAGACCTTCGGTGAAAATGTGCGCACAAGACCGATCTTTCGCTACCGCGTGGTGGGCGAGACTGCCTCCGGACCTGCGTCCCGGGGCGGGCTCAACGGTCCCGGGGGTCCCGAGAGCCGACGTACCAGGATAGGGCCCCTGGCAGGAGGGGGCAAGCCGCCGCCCCGGCACGCCGGCGCGGGCGGAGGCGGCCGGGCCTCAATAGGTGACCGAGACCAGGCACAGGCCGAGCGCCGGGGCCGGGTCGGGCATGCGGTGGCGGGACACCGCCCGCAGCCGCTCCATGAGCCCGGCCGCATTCTCCCTACCCCGGCCGACCTCGACCAGGCTCCCGACCAGGGAGCGGACCATCTGGTGGCAGAAGGATCCGGCCGTGATCTCGAAACGGAGGAGCCGGGTCTCCCCGGTCCCGCCGTCGGCGTCGCTCGCCTCGGGCCCTTCGTCGACGTGCCAGCGGGCGGTGGTGACCCGGCGCACCAGGGGCCGGCTGGCGTCGCTCCCTACCGGGCGCCGGCAGAAGGAGCGGAAGTCGTGGGTGCCCAAGAAGACGTCGGAAGCGGTCCGCATGGAGCCGAGGTCGAGCGGGTCGCGCACGTGCCAGGCCACGGGGGCCAGCAGCGGGTCCGGGGCCGGGGCGTTCCACACCAGGTAGCGATAGCTACGGGCGGTCGCCGAGCGCCGGGCGTCGAAGTCGGGCCCGACGGCCTCGGCCCGCCGCACCACCACCTCGGGTGCCAGCTGGCGGTTCAGGGCACGGGCGAGCCTGACGCCGTCGTAGGCGATGGCCGGCAGGTCGACGTGGACCACCTGCCCCCGGGCGTGCACGCCGGCATCGGTCCGGCCGGCGCAGGTGATGAGCGGTGCCTCGCGGCATGCGAGCCGTGCGACCCAGCGCGTGGCCGAGCGCACCGGCGACGGTGGGGACCTCGGGTTGGGCGGCAAAGCCCCGGAAGGCCGCACCGTTGTAGGCGATCAGGAGCCTCCAGCGCTGCGTGGCAGCGCCGGCGGGTTCCTCCACCCCTAGACGAACTCGATCCGCGCCATGGGCGCGTTGTCACCAGGGCGCGGACCCAGCTTGAGGATGCGGGTGTAGCCACCCGGCCGCTCGGTGTAGCGGGGCCCGATCTCCTCGAACAGCTTGTGGGCCATGTCCTTGTCCCGGATGAGGGCGACCACGTTGCGGTGGTTGGCGAGGCCGCCCTTGCGCGCGGCGGTGACGCACTTCTCTGCGACGGGGCGCAGGGCCTTGGCCTTCGCCTCGGTGGTCACGATCGACTCCGCGGCGATGAGCGAGGCGACCAGGTTGCCCAGCATCGCCTTCTGGTGGGCGGACGAGCCGCCGAACCGGCGGCCGCGCTTGGGGGTTGCCTGCATGGTGCCTAGTCCCTCGTGCGCAGCGACAGCCCGCGCTCGTCCAGGCGCTGGACGACCTCGTCGGCCGACTTCTGGCCGAAGTTGGTGATGGCCAGGAGATCCTCCATGGTGCGCTCGACCAGCTCGCCGATCGTGTTGATCTGTGCCCGCTTCAGGCAGTTGCGGGGACGCTCGGAGAGGTCCAGCTCCTCAATGCGGAGGTCGAGGTCGGGCGAGCCGCTGGTGGTGGTGCCCGTATCGCCGAGCTCGAGGCCCTGCGGGGCCTCTTCGAGGTCGGCGACGAGCGAGACCAGGTTGCGCAGCGTGTCGCCGGCCGAGGCCAGCGCCTCGCGGGGCGAGATCGTCCCGTCCGTCTCGATGTCGAGCACCAGGCGGTCGTAGTTGGTCGACTGCTCCACCCGGACCGGCTCGATGTCGAAGGTGACCCGGTGGACCGGCGAGAAGATCGAGTCGATCGGGATGACGCCGATGGTCGAGGACTTCTTGTTCTTGTCTGCCGAGGCGTAGCCGCGGCCGCGCTCGACCGTGACGTCGACGGCCAGGCGGCCCTTGGCGTTCACCGATGCGATGTGGAGGTCGGGGTTCAGGATCTCCACGTCGGCCGTCAGCTGCAGGTCGGCCGCCGTGGCATCCGCCGGCCCGCGCACGTCGAGGCGGAGGGTCACCGGCTCGTCGGACTGCACGCGGACCAGCAGGTCCTTGAGGTTCAGGATGATGTCGGTGACGTCCTCCTTGACCCCGGGCAGCGTGGTGAACTCGTGCAGCGCCTCGTCGAAGCGGAGCTGGGTCACGGCGCCGCCGGGGATGGACGAGAGCAGGGTGCGCCGCAGCGAGTTGCCGAGCGTGGTGCCGAAGCCCGGGTCGAGCGGGCCGATGGCGAAACGCTGGCGGTTGTTCTGCTCTTCGTCGACGATCTCGACGGTCGGCCGTTGGATGATCAGCATGGTGGGTACTCCTGTTGCAGGGGGACGGGGCTACTTCGAGTAGAGCTCGACGATCAACTGCTCCTGAATGGGCTCGTCGATGTGCTCCCGGAGTGGCGGGTTGAGGACTGCGACCGAGAAGCCGGCGTCGCCGGTCTCGAGCCAGGCCGGGGTCTGGCGTTCCAGGGTGTCCATGTTGCGTCGCACCAGGAAGTTGCCACGGGTGGCCTCGCGCAGCACGACGGTTTCGCCGGTGCGCACCCGGTAGCTCGGGATGGTGACGCGCTTGCCGTTCACGCTCACATGGCCGTGGCGCACGAACTGGCGGGCCTGGCGGCGGCTCGCGCCCCAGCCGGCCCGGAACACGACGTTGTCGAGACGCAGCTCGAGGTTGCGCAGCAGGTTCTCTCCGGTGATGCCGCCCTGACGGTTGGCCTCCTCGTACATGTTGCGGAACTGCTTCTCCAGAATCCCGTAGATGCGCCGGGCCTTCTGCTTCTCGCGCAGCTGGGCCAGGTACTCGGAGCCCTGGCGCATGCGGTCACGGCCGTGCTCGCCGGGCGGGTAGGCGCGGCTGTGGCGGTCGGTGACCGCCTCGGAGACCGGGCACTTGAGCGAGTAGCAGCGCTCGCCCTTCAAGAACAGCTTGGTCCGCTCGCGCCGACAGAGTCGGCAGACGGGACCGGTGTATCGAGCCATGGGGTGTGGTTCCTCTTCCTCTTCGACCTAGACCCGGCGCCGCTTCTTGGGGCGGCAGCCGTTGTGGGGGATCGGGGTGACGTCCTTGATGCCGACGACCTCGATGCCGACCGCGGCCAGCGACCGGATCGCGGTCTCGCGGCCCGAGCCGGGCCCCCGCACGAGGACGTCGACCTTGCGCACGCCGTGCTCCATCGCCTTCTTGGCACAGGCCTCGGCGGCCAGCTGGGCCGCGAAGGGGTGGACTTGCGAGAGCCCTTGAAGCCGACGTTCCCGGCCGAGGCCCAGGCGAGGATGTTCCCCTCGGGGTCGGCGATGGAGACGATGGTGTTGTTGAACGAGCTCTTGATGTGCGCCACGCCGTACGCGATGTTCTTGCGCTCC